>NZ_JALLPO010000004.1:0-196800 GCF_023276435.1 Sphaerisporangium perillae | reverse complement strand
CCGCTGGTGGCCCCCCCCCTGGGGGCGCCGCAACCGGCTCTCGGTGTTCCCTGCGGTGCTTCAGGGACGGCGGCCGTCGTCGGGGCCTTCGGCCCCGGCGTCGATGTCGGCCGCGATCTCCTTGCGGATCGCGTCCATGTCGAGCGCGCGGACCTGCTTGATCAGGTCCTCCAGGGCGGGCTCGGGCAGCGCGCCCGGCTGGGCGAAGACGACGATGCCGTCACGGATGGCCATGACGGTGGGAATCGAGGTGATGTCGAACCCCTCCGCCAGACCGCGCTCGGCCTCCGTGTCGATCTTGCCGAACTTGATGTCCTCGTGCTTCTGGGAGGCCTTCTCGAAGATCGGCCCGAAGGTCCGGCAGGGACCGCACCACGCCGCCCAGAAGTCGAGGAGGACGATGCCCTCGTCGGCGATGTCGTTGAAGTTCGTCTCGGTCACCGCGATGGTCGCCACAGGTGGTTCCTCGTCTCGTGTCTCGTCGTTTTCGATCGGCATAACCATCTACCCGGTTCCCGAATTCCGCACCTCCACGCCCTGCCGGACCGCCTGCCCCGCAGGGGCTACTGACGGCCGGCGGGGAGGCGGAGGCCGAGGAGCAGCGGGTCGTGGTCGGAGGACCGGAAGGCCTGCGGTGAGTACAGCGCGGGCGGGTTGAACTCGGTGTTGTAGTCCATGAACCTGCCCTCGTCCGCGTTGATGTGCCAGATCGTCGCGCCGGTCACCAGCTTGAGGAGGCGCTCGCCGACGAGCACGTGGTCCAGCTCGCCGGAGAGCCCGCCGAAGACGTAGCTGTAGCGGTCCTTCTTGTCGAGGAACTCCTTGCTGACGCTGGTCAGCTTGCCGGCCTCAAGGGTGTGGATCGGGTCCTCCTCGCCGTAGGCGTTGAGGTCGCCGAGCACGACCGGGTTGGGCAGCGCGAGCGTGTCGATCAGCCCGAGGATGGCCTCGGCCTGGCGGACGCGCTCCGCGTTGAAGCAGCTCTGCCCGTCGCCCTGGTCGAGGTCGGCTCCGGTGGCGCCGTCGCAGCCCTTCGACTTGAAGTGGTTGACGATCATCGTGAACGACGTCCCGTCGCCCTTGACGCGCTGGAACTCCTGGATGAGCGGCGGCCGGCGGAACACCGGGTCGCTGGAGGAGCGGGCGGTGCCGACCGGCTTGACCACCGCGGGCTTGTAGATCACCGCGACCTGGATCGCGTCGGTGCCCGGGACGGGCGAGGTGACGCCCTTGTAGGTGCCCGCACCGACGGCGGCGTTGAGCGCGTCGACCACGGCGTTCAGGGCGGTGGCGCCGTTGTTCTCGACCTCCATGAGCCCGGCGACGTCGGGGTCGAGGCCCTTCAGCGTGGCGACGAGCTTGGCGAGCTGACGGTCGCGCTCCTCGGCGGTGTTGGCGCCCCGCTCGTTCAGCGTGGTGAACCAGTTGAGGGTGTTGAGGCTCGCCACCCTGACGTCGCCGCCGACCTTGGCCGGCTTGGCCGGGCGGGGGTTGTCGGCCTTGAAGACGACCGGCAGCGTCGGCTCCACCCGGTAGACGCCGAAGCCGTAGGTCAGCACGCCGGTGAGCCCGGAGGTGCCGTCACCCACCCGCACGGTGTTGGAGCCGGTCGTGTGGTAGGGCAGGCCGGGCGGGTTCTGCACGTTGGAGGCGTCGTCCAGCAGGATCTGGCGCCGCGCGTTCAGCGCCGGGTCGACGTGGTCGCGGTCGGTCGGCTGGAAGAGCCGTCCTTCCGAGGAGAGGGTGATCTCACCGAAGCGGCCCAGGTTGAACACCTCGGAGACGGTGAGCTTCTCAGGGAAGGTGACGAGCACGCCCTCGAGCGGCTCGAAGCTCGCGCCCGCGGCCGACGGCAGATTCACCTTGGCCGGCTCGACCGTCCCGGTGCCGCAGACGTCGACGGCGGAGACCGAGGTCAGCTCGGTCAGGCCGCTGAACTCGGTCACGGTGCCGCTCACCAGCACCCGGTCGCCGGTGGCGGCGGGCCTGGAGGAGAACACGAAGACCGCGTCGGAGGTGGCCGGGTCGGCGTCCGGCGTCGGGTCCTGGATGTAGAAGCCGCCGAGTCCGCCCGTCGCCTGGTAGTCGCCGGTGACGACGCCTTCGACGCGCACGGTCTGGCCCGCGAGCGGGCTGGCCGCACCACTCCCCTGGACCTGGGCGATCTGGTGGGTCGCCGGGAGCTCGCACGGCTCGACCGTACGGGTCGGCGTGGGGCTCACCGTCGGCGTCTCGGTGGGCGTGGGCGTGTCGGTGGGGGTCGGGGTTTCGGTGGGGGTCGGCGTCGGATCGGTGGGCGTCGGGGTCGGGGTGCCCTCCGTGCCGCAGGGAGCGGCGGGCGTCGCCGAGTTGCGCGGCGCGGGCGCCCCGGCGGCGAAGTCCGCCGCGTTCGCGTCGGTGTCCGCGCAGCCGTGTTCCGCGCGGATCGCGGCGGTGGCGTTGGTCAGGGCGGGGGCCGCCGCGCCCTCGGAGAAGTTGGCCGTGCCGTATCCCACCAGGTCGGCCAGGAGCGCGAGCTGCTCGGCCGTACAGGGCGCCGAGCCTCCGTTGCAGGCGAGGCCGTCGGCCGACCGGACCAGGGCCACCTTGCCGGCGGTGCCGCTGAGGCTGAGGCCGCCCGTGCTGTCGGGGGCGGGCAGCGAGGTGCTGGGGGTCGCTCCGGCGGCCAGCTGGATCAGGTGGTAGCGCCCAGGGGCGAGGCTGCCGGACAGGTCGAGCTTGTTGGCGGCGAAGTTGCCGGTGCCGGTCGCGCTGGCGTACTGGAGGGACCATCCGTCGAGGGAGACCTCGGTGCCGCCGCGGTTGAACAGTTCCACGAAGTCGTTGGTGAACGGGGCGCCGGTGTTGCCACCGCCGCCGTACACCTGGCTGATCACGGCGGTCCCCGGTTCAGCGGAGGCCGGGGACGATGAGAGGGCGGCGACGCCGGCGATGGATATGCCGGCGGCCATGAGGGCGGCGAGCGCCCGGGATAGAGCACGCATGACCGGGAGCGTAGAGCCGGGAAACCCCGCGATCTCGTACTAGAACTAGATAGAAGATGAAATAGCGGAATCTTGACACTTCATGTCGACTAACGGCCGTAGGCTTGGCGTCCTTAGATCTAGCGGGCTTGAGGAATCAGACGCCCCGGATACACTCTGTCAGCTTTCCGTCACGATTTAGCGACCTGTTACCCGACATTGGGTATGACTTTGGCATGACGCCCCCGCTGAAGATTCTCTCTCTCGACGCCGGCTGGAAGACGTGTGACGCCTCCGCCGACTGCGCGGGCATCCCGTGCAGGCCGCACGACCGCTGCACGGCCCACCTGACGCCGGCCGAGCTGGAGGTGTTCCTTGTCGGGCTGGCTCCCGGCCACGGCGTCGACCTGCGTGGCACCGTCGTCACCGAGGACCTGCTCACCCGGGTCCTCGACGCGGTGGGACGCCACCTCGGCCGGGCCAGGTTCGACCGCGCCCACTTCACCGGCCCGGCGCGCTTCGCCGAGGTGGTCTTCGCCGGGGACGCGACCTTCGACCACGCGCGGTTCGACCGCCTCGCCTCCTTCTTCGGCACGCGCTTCACCCGCAACGCCTCCTTCCGCGAGGCCCGCTTCTCCCGCGAGTTCTCCATGCACGGAGCCCGCGTCCGGGGGCACGGCGCGTTCGACCGCGTGCGCATCGGCAGCGACGCGCTCTTCGGCGAGGCCAGGTTCGGCAGGGACGCCTCCTTCCACGGCGCCGAGTTCCACGGTTTCACGGCCTTCGACCACGCGATGTTCGACGGTGACGCGATCTTCCGCGCGGCGCGCTTCCGCCGGGCGGTGTCCTATCGCAAGGCGGTCTTCGCCGGCACCGCCGGGTTCGAGGGGGCGGGCTTCCACAGCGGCGTCTTCCTCACCCAGATCCGCGTCGGCCGCCGGCTGGCGCTCTCCGGCATCCACGCCTCGGGCCCGCTGGAGCTGGAGGTCACGGGCTGCCCCGTCGACCTGGCGGGCGCCAGGATCTCCGGCCGGCTCACCGCGCGGCTGTCGGACGCCGACCTCGACCTGCGCGAGGCCCTCCTGACCGCGACGGCGGCCGTCTTCACCCGCACCGGAAGGCTGCGGGTGGTGTCCCTGGACCGCCTGGACGCCTGCGCGCTCACGCTGACCGGCGCCGATCTCAGTGGCTGCCGGCTGGCCCAGGTGCGGCGGCCGGAGGCGCTGCGGCTGTCGGCCTGCACCTTCGCCGCCACGCCGAAAGGCGTACGCGTCGGGCTGCGCTGGCCCCCGGTCCTGTGGTGGACCAGCCGCCGCGTCGTGGCCGACGAGCACGCCTGGCGCGGCTGGTCCTCCTGGGCGGACCAGCCGCTGGACCCCGGCCGCCTGGCCGGGCTGTACGAGCGGCTCCGGCGCGCGGTCGACGACAAGAAGACCTCCGCGGACTTCGCCTTCGGCGCCATGGAGATGCGCCGCCTGGCGACGCGCAGGCGCCGGGTCAGGATCGCCCTCGCGGCGTACTGGCTGGCCTGCGGGTACGGCCTGCGCATGGGACGCACGCTCTGCTGGCTGACCCTGGTCACGGCGGTCACCGCGGCGGCCCTGTTCTGGTCGGCCGGCGCCCACCCGGCCAGACGCCCCATCAGCCACCGCTCCCCCACCCCGGCGCCCGCCGCGCACGCTTCCCCGGCGGGCGTGAACTGACCCCGAGTGGACCGGCCCCACGGCCGGACCGGTTGGTCCAGTGTTTTTTCCTACCTGTGCACCAGGGGTGTGTCAGGGATTCCCCCGATTACCCACCTCCCCTACCCGACGACACAATGGGGACCTGACGCGCATCACGGGCGGAACCTGGGGAGAACATGGCGAGCGCGAGTGTCATCGACGATTACGTGGCCACGCTCGACCGGACGCTGCGCGGGCCGGCGCGGGTCAGGCGCGACATGGTGACCGAAGCGCGCGACAGCCTCGCCGACACCGCCGACGCCTACCTCGCGGAGGGCGTGGACCGGGCCGAGGCCGAACGGATGGCGGTGGCCGAGTTCGGGCCGGTCAGGGTGATCGCCCCCGGCTACCAGGAGGAACTCGCCGCGCACCAGGGCCGCCGGACCGCCGCGGTGCTGTTCATCACCGTGCCGCTCCTGACCGTCATGTGGAGCGGCATCTGGAAGATCTTCCCCGAGCCCCCGCCGGCCGCCATGGCCGCGAAGCCCGCCTGGTTCACGCCGCTCTCGCACTTTCTCGACTGGTTCCAGCTCTGCATGGGCGTCGTCGGCGCCTTGGCCCTGTTGACCCTCGGACGGCCGCCGCGGCGCATGCGGCACCCCGGCCTGGTCACCCGGGCGCTGGGCATCCTGGTGTGGATCCAGGTGCCGGCGGTCCTGCTGATGTCGGCGGCGCTGTCGGCGGGCAACGCCGCCGCGCTGAGAGGCTTCTCCGACTACCCCCCGGGGGCGGTGGCGAGCACCCTCAGCTATCTGGTGGCGGGCTGGCTGCTGTACAGCGCGACCCGCTGCCTGATCGCCTCCCGCCCCCTGCCCATGGCGCCCACAGTCCGGCGGCAGCGAGTGCTCGGCTGAGGCGGCGGCTCAGAGGCGGACGCGGGCAGGTCACTCTTGCGGGCCTGACTCCTGGCGGTGTCACTCTTGCGGTCGGGGCGCGAGCACGCTGCCGATCGCGTCGGTGAACTGCCGCCATGACGACCGCTCGCCGGCCAGTGCGGCACGCCCGCTCTGGGTGAGCCGGTAGGTGCGGCGCTTGCGGCCCGCCACCGTCGCCCACTCGCTCGTCAGGTGGCCCAGGCGCTCCAGCCTGCGCAGCGCGGGATAGACCGTGCCGGTCGGCACGCTGAGCGCGCCTCCGCTGCGCTCCTGCAACGCCTCGATGATCGCGTATCCGTGCAGCGGCTCGTGTTCCAGGACGGAGAGCAGCAGAGCGTCCATGTGGCCGCGAAGCGCGTCGGGATTCACCGCTAAAGCCTATCCAGGTGCGTCATGCGACCCAGTCTATAGGTAGGCTCTCTACATGTAGGCAGACACAACTAGGGAAGAGGAGCCATGGACGTGCTCGACCTGGCCCGGCTGCAGTTCGCGGTGACGGGAAGCCTGCACTTCCTGTTCGTCGTGCTCACACTGGGCATGGCCCCCCTCGTCGCGATCATGCAGACCCGCCACGCCATCAGCGGCAAGCCGGTCTTCGAGCGCATGACCCGGTTCTGGGGTCAGATCTACGTGATCAACTACGCGCTCGGCGTGTTCACCGGCCTGGTGATGGAGTTCCAGTTCGGGCTGAGCTGGGGCGGCCTGACCCACTTCGCCGGCGACGTGTTCGGGGCGCCGCTCGCGATCGAGTCCCTCGTGGCCTTCTTCCTGGAGTCCACCTTCCTCGGCCTGTGGATCTTCGGCTGGAACCGCCTGCCGAAGAGACTCCATCTGGCGTGCATCTGGCTGGTCACGCTCACGGCCTACGCCAGCGCGTTCTGGATCATGGTGGCCAACTCCTTCCTGCAGCACCCGGCCGGCAGCGTCCGGCGGGGCGACCACCTGGTCCTGACCGACTTCTCCGCGCTGCTCACCAACCCCAGCCTGCTGATGGCCTTCCCGCACGTCATCGGCGCGGGACTGTTCGCCGGCAGCTTCGTCATCATCGGCGCCAGCGCCTACCAGCTCTTCCGCCGGACCCCCGAGCAGGAGTTCTTCCGCAGATCGCTGCGCACGGGCGTGGTCTGGGCGTTCGTCGGCACCAACCTCGCCGTCGGCTTCGGATACGCCCAGTTCGCGTTCGTCGGCGACATCCAGCCCGACAAGTTCAAGGGCGCGCTGCCCGGAGCCGCGCTCGGCAACATGATCCTCATCGGGCAGCTCGTCCACACCATCGTGATGTTCGTGCTGCTGCCACTGCTGTTCCGCAACCTGCTCGCCCGCGCTCGGTGGATGCACCCGGTGCTCATGCTCATGACGCCGCTGCCGTTCGTCGCCGCGATCCTGGGCTGGCTCACCCGCGAGGTCGGCCGACAGCCGTGGCTCGTGTACGGCCGGCTCACCGTGGCCGACGCCATGTCTCCCGGCCTCACCAAGGAGATGGTGACCCTGTCCTTCGCCGCCTTCGCGGGCGTGCTGGGGCTGCTCGCCCTCGCCGACTACCTGCTGATCGCCCGGGTGGTGCGGCGCGGCCCCACGCAGGTCGATCTCGGCGCCGCCGAGCCCGCCGAGCCCTCACCCGAGCCGGCCCTCGTCCTCTGACCGCCGTTCCCTCCCCCGTACCCCCTTTGAGGAGCTCCCCCCATGGAGATCATCTGGCTTGCGATCCTCGGCGTGCTGCTGATCGGCTACTTCGCCCTGGAAGGCTTCGACATCGGCGTGGGGATGATGCTCCCCGTGCTCAGCCGGGCCCGGGAGCGCGCCGGGGAGCCGGGCCCCCGCCGCCGGCACCGGGACCGCCTCGTGGCCGCGATGGCCCCCTTCGTGCTCGCCAACGAGATCTGGCTCATCGCCGCCGCGGGCACGCTGTTCGGCGCGTTCCCCTCGCTCGAGGGCACGGTGGTCAACGGCCTGTACCCGGTCGTGGTGGCCCTGCTGGTGTCCTGGATCCTGCGCGACGCGGGGCTGTGGTTCCGGCGCAGGCTCGACGGCGCCGCCTGGGGCGCGTTCTGGGACGCGATCCTGTGCGCCGCCTCCTGGGGCCTCGCCCTGAGCTGGGGAGTGGCCCTCGCCTCCGTGGTGCGGGGACTGCCTGACCGCCCGTTCGACCTGATCGGCCTGTTGTACGGCGCCGTGGTGGCCGCCGCGTTCGCCTTCCACGGCCGCGCCTTCACGGTGTGGCGGCTGTCGGGCCCGAGCGAGGCGCGCGGCACCGGCCGGCGCCTGCGGCTCTCGGCCGCCGTCGCGGCGCTGCCCGTCGCGGTGCCGCTGGTCCTGCTGGCGCCGGCGCTGCTCGATCACGCGGCCCCGTCGGCGACACTGAATGTGCTCAATCTCATCGTCCTGCCCGTCACTCCCATCATGGTGGCGGCGCAAGTATGGGTGTGGCGCACGTTCGGTCCCATCCGGTCCGCCGGCGCCACCACGGCCATCCCGTCGTTCTTCTGAGGAGCCGATGCACAAGGATCTCCTGCGCCTCGCGCGCAGCGAGCGGGCGGTCCGCCTCCATCTGCTGGTGTGCGCCGTGGCGGCCGTCCTCGCGGGGCTGCTCGTGCTGGCGCAGGCCGAGCTGCTGTCGGGTGTGCTGTCGGGCGCGTTCACCACGGCGGCACTGCTCCCGCTGGCGGCCGTGGTGGTGGTGCGGGCGCTTTTCGGCGGCCTGCAGGGGGTCGCCGCGGGCCGCACGGCCACGGCGCTGAAGTCGGTGCTGCGGGGCCGGCTGCTCTCCCGTCTGCGCGATCTCGGGCCCGCCCGGCTCACCGCGCACCGTTCGGGCGAGCTCGTCACGCTGGCGGGGCGCGGCCTGGACGCGCTCGATCCCTACATCACCGGCTACCTTCCGGCGGTCGCGGTGGCCGGTGTGGTGCCCCTCGCCGTGCTGGTCCGGCTCTTCGTCGCCGACCTCGGCACCGCCGTGATCGTCCTGCTGACGCTTCCCCTGATCCCGGTCTTCGGCGCGCTGGTCGGCTGGCAGACCAAGGCGGTCACCGAGCGGCAGTGGCGGGCGCTCTCGCGCCTCGGCGGCCACTTCCTGGACGTCGTCCGCGGCCTTCCGACGCTGCGCGCGTTCGGGCGGGCGCGCTACCAGGCCACGGTGATCCGGCAGGTGGCCGACGCGCACCGTTCGGCCACCATGCGCACGCTCCGTGTGGCGTTCCTGTCCTCGCTGGTGCTGGAACTGGTCGCCTCGCTGTCCCTGGCGCTCGTCGCCGTACCGGTCGGCCTGCGGCTGCTGTCGGGCTCGCTGGACCTGCGCACGGCCCTGCTGGTCCTGCTGCTCGCCCCGGAGGCGTACATCCCGCTGCGGGCGATGGGCACGAAGTTCCACGCCGCCATGGAGGGCGTCGCCGCCGCGGACGACACCTTCGCCGTCCTGGAACCGGACCCGGAGCCGGCTCCTGAGCCCGAGCCGGAGCCGGAATCGGCTCCTGGATCGCGACGGGCGCCGCGACCGGCGCCCGCCACGGACGAGGCCGCGACCGGCGGGGATCCGGCGGTCCTGCCGCCGCAGGGCGTGCCGGAGATCCGGCTGGAGAACGTCACGGTCCGCTACCCGGGCCGCGAGGACGCCGCGCTCGACGACGTCTCGCTGGTCGTCGCCCCCGGCGAGCGCCTGGCCCTGGTGGGCGAGAGCGGCGCGGGCAAGAGCACCCTGCTGCACCTGCTGCTCGGCTTCGTGACCCCGTCCGAGGGCCGCGTGCTGGTCGGCGGGGTCGACCTTTCGGCCCTGGACGTCGATCTGTGGCGCCGGCGGCTGGCGTTCGTGCCGCAACGGCCCCACCTGTTCGCCACCTCCGTGGCCGACAACATCCGGCTCGGCTCGTCCGCCTCCCCCGAGGAGGTCCGCGCGGCGGCGGAGGCCGCCCGGGCCGGCGAGTTCGTGGCGGCCCTGCCCGAGGGGTACGCCACCGTGATCGGCGAGCGCGGGGCCGGGCTGTCGGCGGGCCAGCGGCAGCGCATCGCCCTCGCCCGGGCCTTCTGCCGGCCGGACGCCGAGATGCTGCTGCTGGACGAGCCGACCGCGCGCCTGGACGGCAGGAGCGAGGCCGCCATCGTCGAGGCCACCCGGACGCTCGCCGAAGGACGCACCGCCGTGATCGTCGCACACCGCCCCGCCATGATCGATCTGGCCGACCGGGTCGTCCGCGTGGAGGCGGGGAAGGTCGTGTCCGACCACCTGGTACCCCGGCCCTCCGGCGGCGCGGAACCCGTCCGGGAACCGAGAACCCCAGACGGCGCGGAACCCGCCCAGGAACCGAGAACTTCGGGCGGCGCGCAGGTCGGAGGTTCGCGATGAGCACAGGAACCCTGCCCGGCACCACGGCGAGCGAGCGCGCGGCCTCCCCGAACGGCCGGGGGCTGCTAGCGGGGATGGGCGGCCGGATGCTGGCCGCCGTCGCCGCGGGCGCAGCCGCCGAGCTGGCCGCCCTCGGGCTCATCGGGGCGGCGGCGTGGCTGATCACCCGGGCGGCGGAGCAGCCGCCGCTCGCCGCCCTCAGCGTCGCGATCGTCGCCGTGCGGGCCTTCGCGACCAGCCGTGGCCTCTTCCGGTACGGCGAGCGCCTCGCCGGGCACGACGTCGCGCTGCGCGCGCAGGCCACGACGCGCGAGCGGCTGTACGCGGCGCTCATCCCGTCGGGGCCGCTCGGCCACCGGGGCGCCGACCTGCTGAGCCGGATGGTGGACGACACCGACGCTGTCCAGGACCTGCTGGTCCGCTGCCTGCAGCCCGCGCTCGCCGCCGCGGTGACCGCCGTCGCCGCGGTGACGCTCGGCGCGTTCCTGCTGCCCGCCGCCGCCCTGGTCCTTCTGGCGGGGCTGCTCGTCGCGGGGTTGCTGCTGCCCGCCGGCGCGGCCGCCGCCGCCCGGCGCTGGTCGGCCCGTGTCGCCCCGGCGCGGGCGGAGCTGGCGGCACGGGTCGCCGACCTGGTGCACGGGAGCGCCGACCTCGCCGCGTACGGGGCCGGCGAGCGGGCGCTGGCCGCCTCCGCCGAGTCCGACGCGAAGCTGGCGGCGCTGGAGCGGCGGCAGAGCAGGGCGAACGCCGCCGCTCTCGCGCTCGGCACGCTGGTCCAGGGCCTCACCGTGGCGGCGATCGTGCTCGTCGCCCACCGCGCCGGAATCGGGCAGGTGCCGACCGCCGTGCTGGCGCTGACCGCGCTGGTGTCGTTCGAGCCGGTGCTGCCGCTGGCGGCGGCGGGCGAGCGGTTCGCCGGGGTGACGGCGGCGCTGCGCAGGCTGCGGGAGGTCCAGGCCACGCCGGCCGCCGTACCGGAGCCGGCGGCGCCCGCGCCCCCGCCGGACGCGCCGCTGACCGTGCGGGTCGCGGACCTGGTGGTGCGCCACGCCGCGGGCAGGGCACCCGCCCTCGACGGGGTCTCCCTGACCTTGACCCCCGGCAGGCGGGTGGCCGTGGTCGGGCCGAGCGGGGCCGGCAAGAGCACCCTGCTGTCCGCGCTCATGCGCACCGTCGATTTCGAGGCGGGCCGGATCCTGATCAACGACACCGACGTCCGCGAGCTCTCCCCCGACGACGTCCGCGCCATGATCACCGGCCTGACGCAGGACCCGTACGTCTTCCGCGCGACCCTGCGCGACAACCTGCGGCTGGCCGGTCCGGAGGCGGACGAGGAAGAGCTCGCGCGGGCCGTGCACCGGGCGCGCCTTTCCACCTGGGTCGAGCGGATCGGCTGGGACGTGACGCTCGGCGAGGACGGCCGCACGGTGTCGGGAGGCCAGCTCCAGCGGCTCGCCCTGGCCCGCGCGCTGCTGCACGATCCCGAGATCCTCCTGCTCGACGAGCCGGCGGAGTCTCTGGACGGGGCCACGGCCGACGCGCTGATGGCCGACCTGCTCGACGTCACCCACGGGCGCACGACGCTGCTGGTGACCCACCGCCTGCACGGCCTGGAAAGCGTGGACGAGATCATCGTCCTTTCGGGCGGCCGGGTGACACAGCGCGGCCACCACGACGAGCTGGTGGCCGTACCGGGCTACTACCGGGACCTGTGGGAGTCCGAGGCCCTCACCGCGCCGGCCTCCTGACGTCCCCGCACCCGCACTGACACCTCGCCCCCGTACTGACACCTCGCCCCCGTACACCGGCGGCTCTTCGCGCTCGCCCGCCGCCGTCCCCGGCGAACCGCCTTCCCACTCTGCGCCGCACACTGGTTTACAACGCAAACCACTCTGGTTTATAGTTCAAACCAGTTTACGGTTCCTATCGAGGAGTGGTCATGCGGCCTGGCGACGCTGAGGACGCCGAGGACGAGCGGGCGCTGAGCCCGGAGGAGATGCTCCGGATCATCGAGAGCCAGCGCGCCGTGACGGCGCGCCGGCTCGGGGGCGACCCTCCGGTGTTCTACGTCGTCTGGGGGCTGGCGTGGCTGGTCGGGTTCGGCGCGTTCTTCCTGCACTACGGCCTCTCCGGCCGGTCGTACGCGCCCATCTCCGTCGGCTCGGCCACGGCGATCCTCTTCGCGGCGATGGCACTGGCCATCGCCATCACCTCCTACGTGGGGTGGAAGCAGAACAGCCAGGTGCGCGGGGTGTCGCAGGACCGCGCAACGATGTACGGCCTGTCATGGTTCTTCGCGTTCTTCGGTATGGGCATCATCGGCAGCCACTTCGACAAGGTGCTGCCGCCGGCCGAGTCGGGCCTGCTCTGGGCGTCCCTGTCGGTCTGGATCGTCAGCATCCTGTTCATGGCGGGGGCGGCGGTGTGGCGCCAGCCGGCGATGTTCTTCGTCGGCGTGTGGATCGCCGCCGTCAACATGGTCGGGGTGCCGGCCGGGCCGGGCTGGCACGCGCTGCTCGTGTCGGCCGGGGTCGGCGGCGGCTTCATCGCCATCGGCGCGGTCCTGCGCGTGCGGCTGCGCCCGGGGAAGGCATGAGCCCCGCCGGCGCGCTCCCCGAGCTTGACCCGGTCATCCATGCCCAGGCACGCCTGCGCGTCGTCACCGCGCTGTCCACGTTGCCGGAGGGAGACCAGATCAGCTTCCCGGGGCTGAAGGACCTCCTCGGCATGACGGCGGGCAACCTGTCGGTCCACCTCAGCAAGCTCGAGGACGCGGGATACGTCGAGATCGGCAAGACCCACCGGGGACGGACCCCCGTGACCTACGTGGCGCTCACCCGGCGGGGCCGCCTGGCCTTCGACGACTACACCACCGCCATCCGCGCGCTGCTCGACATGGCCGGCACCCACCCGGCGCAGGGGCGGCCGACATCCGACACGAATCCGAAAGAGACGGGGCAGAAACCATGACCGAGACACTCGCCCGCGCGGTGGAGGTCAGCCGCCGGTACGGCGACGTGACGGCGCTCCACCCGACCTCCCTGGACATCCGCGCCGGCGAGCTCATCGGCCTGCTCGGCCCGAACGGCGCGGGCAAGTCGACGCTGGTCAACCTCCTCGCCGGGCTGCGTCGGCCCACCTCCGGCTCGATCAGCCTGTTCGGCGGATCGCCCGGCGACCCGGTCCACCGCCGCTCGCTCGGCACGACCCCCCAGGAGACCGGGCTGCCGCCGACCCTGAAGGTCCGCGAGTGCGTCGACTTCGTCTCCGCGCACTATCCCTCGCGGGCCGACCGCGACGAGTTGCTCGAGCGCTTCGGGCTCGCCGAGCTGCGCGACCGGCAGATCGGCGGCCTGTCCGGCGGCCAGAAGCGGCGGATCGCGGTCGCCCTGGCGTTCGCCGGGCGTCCCCGGCTCGTCCTGCTCGACGAGCCGACCACCGGCCTGGACGTGGAGGCCCGCCGCGCGCTGTGGGACGCCATCCGCGACTTCCACGCCGGCGGCGGCACGGTGTTGCTGACCAGCCACTACCTGGAGGAGATCGAGGCACTGGCCGAACGGGTGGTCGTCCTCGGCGAGGGCCGCGTCCTCGCCGACGACAGCCTCGCGTCGGTGCGCGGCATGGTCGGCGTCCGCCGGGTCACCCTGACCGCCGCCGGCCTGCCCGAGCTGCCGGGCGTGCTCGGCGTCGAGACCGACGGGGCAAGGACGCACCTGCTGACCTCCGACGCCGACCGGCTGGTCCGCGAGCTGGTCCTGGCCGACGTCCCCTTCTCCGGGCTGGAGATCCGGGCCACCACCCTGGAGGAGGCGTTCCTGGCGATCACCGCCCAGGACGCCCACCCCACGGCGGTCTGAGCCCCCGTCCGGCACATCGGCCCGGCGCTCTGGACCCACGCCCTCCGCCCAGGGCCCGTACCGGCGCCGCCGCTCCGACACCCCCCGACCACGCCCTCAGGGAGAGCCCGATGTCACTCGTCGTCACGCACGTGAAGTACCAGTTCCTGGAGACCATCCGCATCCCCATCGCGGTGATCGGCAACATGTTCTTCCCCGCCGCGTCGATGCTGTTCTTCGTCGTCCCGTTCGCGGGCGACGACCCGGTGGCCGCGACGTACGCGACCGGGTCGATGATGACGTTCGCGGTGATGTCCACCTGCCTGTTCACCTACGGCATCGGCGTCTCGGAGGACCGGGCGCAACCGTGGGATCCCTATCTGCGCACGCTGCCCGCCGGCCCCTGGCCGAGGTTCGCCGGGCGGCTGGTGACCGGCATGGCGTTCATGGGCATCGCGCTGGTGCCCGTCGTCCTGATCGCGGCGTTCCTCACCAAGGCGACCGTCAGCCCGCTCGGAGCGCTGCTTGGGCTTGGGGCGCTGGCCATCGCCTCGCTCCCGTTCACCTTGCTCGGCCTGCTCATCGGGTACGCCCTGCCGTCGAAGGCGGCGATCGCGGTCGCGCAGATCCTGTTCTTCCCGCTGGCCTTCGGCGGTGGGCTGCTGAGCGCCCCGGGCAACGCGCCGTCGTTCATCGAGACCATCGCGCCGTTCCTGCCGACCCGCGGCTCGGTCGAGCTGGTCTGGGCGGCCACGGGAGACTTCACGCCGCACGTGGTCTCGCTGGTCATGCTCGCCGTCTGGACCGTCGTCGCCGGCGCGCTCGCCGCATGGGCCTACCGCCGCGACGAGGGCCGCAGGTTCTCCTGACCATCAGAGAAGCGGATGCGCCGCCGGGCCCGCAGCGTACCCGGCGGCGCATCCCGTCATGAGGTGCTCAGCTCGTGGTCGTCTTCTGCGTCAGGGTGACGGTGACCGTCGAGGTGGCGCCGCCGCGCACGTACGTCAGCGCGACCTTGGTGCCCGGCTGGTAGCCGCGGACGGCGCCCACCACCGTCTCGGCGCCGGACACGGGCTTGCCGTCGATCTGGGTGATCAGGTCGCCCGCCTTGAGCCCCGCCTGCTCGGCCGGGCTGCCGCTCTGCACGGAGCCGACGACGGCCCCCTGGACGTCGCCGGTGGCGTCCGCCACGCTGACGCCGAGGAAGGCGTGGGTGACCTTGCCCGACTTGATCAGCTGGTCGGCCACCTGGTGGGCGGTGTTGATCGGGATCGCGAAGCCCACGCCGATGTTGCCGTCGCCGCCGTTGGTCGCGATGGCGCTGTTGATGCCCACGACCTCGCCCGAGGCGTTGACCAGGGCGCCGCCCGAGTTGCCGGGGTTGATGGCCGCGTCGGTCTGGATGGCGCCGCCGATGGTCGTGCCGGTGCTCTGCGGCTGCGTCTGGCCCTGGCCGAAACCGCCGTCGCCCCAGCCGGGCGGCAACTGCTGCTGGCGCTGCTGCTGAGACTGGTCGCCGACGGTCAGCGTGCGGTCGAGCGCGCTTACGATGCCGGCGGTGACCGAGCCCTCCAGCCCCAGCGGGCTGCCGATGGCCAGCACCGCGTCGCCGACGCTCAGCTTGTCGCTGTCGCCGAGCGTCGCCGCGGTCAGCCCGGACACGCCCTGCGCGCGCACGACCGCGAGGTCGGTGGCGGGGTCGGTGCCGACGACGGTGGCCGAGGCGGTCTTGCCGTCACTGAACTTCACCTGGACCTTGGCGTCCTGCCCGACGCCCGAGACCACATGGTTGTTGGTGAGGATCAGGCCGTCCTGCGACAGGACCACGCCTGACCCCTCGCCCTGGCCGGCGGCGCTGCTCACGGTGATGGACACCACCGAGGGCTGCACGGCCCGGGCCACGTCGGCGACCGTCGTCACGGCGGCGTCGGACGCGGGCCGGACGATCGGGCTGGAGATCACGGTCCGGGTCCCGGCGGCGGCCGTGGCGACGAAGGCCCCCGCGGCTCCGCCTCCTACCGCCACGGCCGCGAGCGCGAGGCCCGCCACCGCCTTGCGGCCGGTCGTCCACCATCCGGGCGCCGCGCCGGCCGGCACGGCGCCTTCCCGCAGGGTGGGCATGCGGTCGGTGTCGCCGGCGGAAGGGCCGGCGGCGCTCCAGTGGCTCCGGAAGCCTCCCGTCTCGGGCGGGGTCCGGCCGAACTGGGTCCACCCCCGCGACTTCGGCGCCTCGGCCGGAGTGGTGTTTTCTGTCGCCTGCTCACGCGGGTCTTCGGTGCTCATCTCTTCCCCCAAGCTCGTCCGCACTCGCCGCTATTGTGCGGCGGCCGGTTGAGGACCGGTAAATCAATGATGGCGCACGGGCGATAAGAGCTGCCTAAGCCCTGACTGGACGTTACCTGAACGTCCCGCGCGCCTCCGGCGGACAGAGTGGAACATCCATGGACGGTACCGCGGACGGGCTGATCAGCGGGCGCCACAGGCCTCGCAACAGGCACGACCCCGTGCGCGGGCCGGCCGGAAATGTAAAGCCGGGATAAGGAGGAAAGCCTTCGGAAATACCGGTGCCGGGCGCATGGCGAAGGAGCATGCCCGCGACCTCCGGTGGCCATTCCAGAGAGTGCCGGATGATCGCCGGGGTAGGTTTCTCCAGGCACAAGCCCGTCCACCGTTACGGGCGCTTCGGGGGGTATTAAATATGAGACATATAGCTATATTGGTGGCCACGCTGGCGGGACTGACGATGGGTGCCTCGCCGGCCGCCGCCGAGGACGATCCTCTCGACTCGCTCTGGCTGCAGCAGACCGAGCGTCCCTCCCTTTCCATCACGACTCCCGACATCACCGGCCATCCCCACACGATCGGCTTCGTCGACATCGACGGGCACGCCGTGACCGAGGGGGACATCGTCATCGGCACCCCCGCCGACGCCTTCGCCGGGAAGATCCTGATGCCGGGCATATTCCCCGAGGCCGACCCGGACCTCCGCTCCGCAGCGGCGTTCCCGGACTCGACGCTCGCCGACCGGCCGGCCCGCTCGGCGGACTGCCCGAGATCCTCGGCCGGCGTGGCCACGACGCAGGCCGGAGCCCTGTGGCCGGACAAGAAGGTGCCCTACGTCCTGTCCCCCACCCTTTCCACGGCGGCCCGAGACGCGGTCACGCAGGCGATGAAGGACTTCCACGACAACACCTGCGTGCGTTTCATCCCCCGCACCGGCGAGACGGGGTATCTGAACATCATCTCCGGCAGGGGCTGTTACTCCTATGTCGGACGGGTGGGTTATCGGCCGCAGGACGTCTCGATCGGCAACGGCTGCGAGCGGAAGGGCATCGCCATTCACGAACTCCTGCACGCCATCGGCTTCTATCACGAGCATTCCCGTGCCGATCGGGACGGCGCGGTGACCGTTCACCTGGAGAACGTGATGAAGGGTTACGAGCCCCAGTTCCAGAAGCTCTCGCCCCCGCAGAACCGCCTCTTCGGCACCCTCGACTACGGTTCCGTGATGCTGTACGGGCGCAATTTCTTCAGCGCCAACGGGCTGGACACGCTCGTGCCCAACGTCCCGGCGCAGATCGGCCAGCGAGACGGTTTCAGCCCGGCGGACCTGGCCGCCGTCCGCACGCTGTACGGCTGCGCGTAGCGCCGGCGCGGACCCCGCCTCAGAAGGCGGCGCGCCAGTACTCGTCCCTCAGCAGGCGCTTGTAGAGCTTCCCCGTCGGATGACGGGGAAGCTCCGCCCGGAAGTCGACCGATTTCGGGCACTTGTAGTGGGCCAGGCGGGACCGGCAGTACTCGATCAGCTCCGCCTCCAGCGCCGGCCCCGCCTCAGCAGGGTCGACGGGCTGGACGACGGCCTTGACCGCCTCCCCCATCTCCTCGTCCGGCACGCCGAAGACGGCCACGTCCGCCACCTTGGGGTGGACCGACAGGACGTTCTCCGCCTCCTGCGGGTAGATGTTCACCCCGCCCGAGATGATCATGTACGAGCGGCGGTCGGTGAGGTACAGGAACCCGTCCTGGTCCAGGTAGCCGACGTCCCCCAGCGTCGTCCAGCCCCGCCCGCGCGGGTCCTGCGACGCCCGGGTCTTCTCCGGGTCACCGTGGTACTCGAACCGCGGGCCGTCGGAGAAGTAGACCGTGCCGTGCTCGCCGGGCGGCAGCTCGTCGCCGTTCTCGTCGCACACGTGCGTGACGCCGAGCAGCGGGCGCCCGACCGTGCCCTTGTGGGCGAGCCAGTCCTGCGGTCCGGCGTAGAGGAAGCCGTTGCCCTCGGTGCCGGCGTAGTACTCGTGCACGATCGGGCCCCACCAGTCCATCATCTGTTCCTTGACCGGGACCGGGCACGGCGCGGCGGCGTGGATGGCGCAGGTCAGCGAGGACAGGTCGTACTTGTTCCGCACGGCCTCCGGCAGCTTCAGCATCTTGATGAACATCGTCGGGACCCACTGGGAGTGCGTGACGCGGTACTTCTCGATCAGCGCGAGCGCCTGCTCGGGGTCGAACCTCTCCATCACCACGACGGTCGCGCCGACGCGCTGGAACGTCATGCAGTAACGCAGCGGCGCGGCGTGGTACAGCGGGGCCGGCGAGAGGTACACCGAATCGGCCGACGGGGCGAACAGGAACTGCACGAGCTGCAGCAGCGCGCCCGGCGTGTCGAGCGGCGCGTTGCCCAGCGGCGGCTTGACCCCCTTCGGGCGCCCGGTGGTGCCGGAGGAGTACAGCATGTCCGAGCCCTGGCACTCGTCCTCGACGGGGACCGGCGGCTGCGCCGCCACCGCCTCCTCGTAGGACTCGAAGCCCGGGGCGACACCGTCGATCATCAGCCTGAGCCGCACGTGCGGGGTCCGCTCGGTGATCGAGGTCGCCACCCCGGCAAGCGCCGCCGAGGAGATGAAGACCTCGGCCCCGCAGTTGTCGACGATGTAGGCGAGCTCGTCCGGCTGGAGCCGGGAGCTGATCGCCGTGTAGTACAGCCCGGAGCGGTGCGCGGCCCAAGCGACGACCAGGAACAGCGGGTGGTTCTCCAGCATGAAGGCGACGTGCTGCCCCGGCCGGAGCCCGGCGGAGCGGAAGACCCGCGCGAGCCGGTTGGACTCCTCGTCCAGCTCGCGATAGGTGACCACACGCCCGGAAGCGGCCATGATCACGGCCGGCTTGTCGGGCGTCTTGGCTGCGACTGCTCCCGGATGCATAAAACCGAACGCTACTCGGTTGCCTGCCCCGTGAAAAGCACCCACTTACCGGGCGTCCCGGCACTCTCGATCGAGCCCCGCGGCCTCAGGATCCGCCGTGCCCGCTCACCGCGCGCGGAAGCTCTCACCTGATCGCTCCCGGCCGTTTCCGGGCCGCGGCCTCGCTCATACGCCGGTCCGGTAGGGATCGCGAAGCGGCTCCACACGCGCGGCGAACTCGGCCTTCACCCGCTCCATCTTCGGCCCCGGAGCGTAGAAGCGGCCCTTGGTCTCGCCGTAAGGGGTGAGCCAGTCACGGGCGGCCAGTTCCCGCAGGTCGCGCGCCGCCTGCCCCTGGCTCAGCGACTCCTTCGCCTGGTAGGTGCCGCGCCGGAGCCGCCTGCTCACGAAGACCTGGTAGAGGGCCGGCACGCACCGGGTGTGCAGGCCCTCCTTGTCGACCTGCTCCTCCAGCAGCAGCCACACCTCCCCCGCCTCGGCGAGGCGACGCCGCACCCGCTGGGCCTGCATGTGATGCGCCCGCAGGCAGAAGCGGACCCAGGAGAGCGTGTGATCATGCGGATTCCAGGCTCCCTGCTGGACCTCACGCAGAGCCCGGTAATAGTCGACGGTGTTCTCGCCCAGGCCCAGCCATTCCTCGATTGAGCAGAACTCGGGGGTGAGGATCCGCTCCCTGCCGAGAACCAGCGTCTGCAGAGCCCTGGACATGCGTCCGTTGCCGTCGCGCCAGGGGTGGATCGCGACAAGATTGAAATGTGCCATCGCGGCCCGGACGTACCTCGGCACGTCGAGGTCTCCTCCATTGAGCCACTCGATCAGCTCGTCGAGCAGACCCGGGACCTCTTCCGCGTCCGGGCCCTCGTAGACGACCTCACCGGTCGCGGAGTTGCGGACGTAGATGCCGCCCGGCCGCACGGTGCCCGGGCTCTTGTCGTGGTGATGGCCGATCATCATGAAGTTCAGCGCGTTCAGCGATCCCGCGTCGAAGCGGAACGCGCGCGCCGTGGACAGATGCCGGACATAGGTGAGCGCCCGCCGGCATCCGGCGATCTCGCGCGCCACCGCCGAGGAGGTCTCCAGCGGCTCCTCGCCCAGCATGATGGACTCGATGTCCTCCACGCTGGCGCGGTATCCCTCGATGGAGTTGGACCCCTGGATCGCCCGCGCCTGGAGCTGCCGCCTGAGCTGGCCGTCCCAGCGATGCGGCTCGGCAAGGCGGTATTTGAGGTCGCGCCGCATGTCCTCGATCTCATCGAGGACCGCCTTGTCGGCCGGTTCCAGCTCCGGCGTTCCGTACAGCATGGCCTCATAACAGCATGGACGAATCATCCGATCAAGCAACCGGATGATTCGTCCATATTTGTGCGCCTACCGGTCCGGCCGGAGCCGGCCCGGCACCGATGCCCAGGTCAGGCGGCCCGGGCCGATGCGCCGTCCCGTCAGGCGGCGGCGGTCTCCACCACCGTGGCCGGGGTCAGCGCGATCTCCAGCACCTCGCGCACGTCGCTCACCGCGTGCACGGTCAGCTCGGCGCGCACCTCCGCGGGCACGTCGTCGAGGTCGGGCTCGTTGCGCGCCGGGATGAGCACCGTGGTGATGCCGGCCCGGTGGGCGGCGAGCAGCTTCTGCTTGACCCCGCCGATCGGCAGCACCCGTCCGGTGAGCGAGACCTCGCCGGTCATCGCCACGTCCGACCGCACCGGGCGGCCCGAGAGCAGCGAGGCCAGGGCTGTGGTCATCGTGACACCCGCCGAGGGGCCGTCCTTCGGGATCGCGCCCGCCGGGACGTGGATGTGCACGGACCTGTCCTTGAGCGACCCGACCGGCAGCTCCAGCTCCGCCCCGCGCGAGCGCAGGTAGGACAGCGCGATCTGCGCCGACTCCTTCATCACGTCGCCGAGCTGCCCGGTGAGCGTGACCGCCGTGGAGCCGGTCTCCGGGTCGGCCAGCGACGCCTCGACGTACAGGACGTCACCGCCCGCGCCGGTCACCGCCAGCCCCGTCGCGACCCCCGGCACGACCGTACGCTGCGCCGACTCCGGCAGCGAGGACTCCGGGACGTGCCGCGGCCTGCCGAGGTAATCGACCAGGTCACCGGCTCCGACGTGCACCGGCAGCGCCGACTCCTCCATGGCGGCCTTCGCCGTCACCTTGCGGAGCACCCGCGCGATCGACCTCTCCAGCGAACGGACGCCCGCCTCCCGGGTGTACTCCCCGGCGAGCCTGCGCAGCGCCTCGTCGTCCACCGTGACCTCGGCGGAGGTCAGGCCCGCCTTGTCGAGCTGGCGCGGCAGCAGGTGGTCGCGGGCGATCGCGACCTTCTCGTCCTCGGTGTACCCGTCGAGCGTCACGATCTCCATGCGGTCGAGCAGCGGGCTGGGAACGGCCTCCAGGACGTTCGCGGTCGCCAGGAAGAGCACGTCCGACAGGTCGAGCTCCACCTCCAGGTAGTGGTCGCGGAAGGTGTGGTTCTGCGCCGGGTCCAGGACCTCCAGCAGCGCCGCCGTCGGGTCGCCGCGGTAGTCGGCGCCCACCTTGTCGACCTCGTCGAGCAGGACGACCGGGTTCATGCTCCCGGCCTCGCGGATGGCGCGCACGATGCGGCCCGGCAGCGCGCCGACGTAGGTGCGCCGGTGGCCGCGGATCTCGGCCTCGTCCCGGACGCCGCCGAGGGCGACCCGGACGAACTTGCGGCCCATGGCGCGCGCCACCGACTCGCCGAGGGAGGTCTTGCCCACTCCGGGAGGGCCGGCCAGCGCCAGGACGGCGCCGCTGCGGCGCCCGCCCACCACGCCGAGCCCCTGGTCGGCGCGCCGCTTGCGCACCGCGAGGTACTCGACGATGCGCTCCTTGACGTCGTCGAGGCCGGTGTGGTCGGCGTCCAGCACGGCCCGCGCGGCGGCGATGTCGTAGGAGTCCTCGGTGCGCTCGTTCCACGGGATGTCGAGGACCGTGTCCAGCCAGGTGCGGATCCAGCCGCTCTCCGGGGACTGGTCGGAGGTGCGCTCGAGCTTGTCGACCTCCTTGAGCGCGGCCTCGCGGACCTTCTCCGGCAGGTCGGCCGCCTCCACGCGGGCGCGGTAGTCCTCCTCCTCGGAGGAGGCCTCGCCGTTCAGCTCGGCCAGCTCCTTGCGGACGGCGGCGAGCTGCTGGCGCAGCAGGAACTCGCGCTGCTGCTTCTCCATGCCCTCCTGGACGTCCTTGCGGATCGTCTCGGCGACGTCCAGCTCGGCCAGGTGCTCACGGGCCCACTCGACCAGCAGGGCGAGCCGCTCCGCGGGGTCGGGGTTCTCCAGCAGCTCGACCTTCTGGGGCGTGGTGAGCCACGGCGCGTAGCCGGAGCTGTCGGCGAGCACCGACGCGTCCTCGATCTGGTTGATCGCGTCGACGATCTGCCACGCGCCGCGCTTCTGCATGATGGTGGTGGCCAGGGCCTTGTACTCCTTGGCCGACTCCTCGGCGCGTCCGTCGGCGGGGACGGTCTCCATGAGGGTCGACTCCACCCACAGGGCGGCGCCGGGTCCCGTGGTGCCCGAGCCCATCCGCACCCGCTCGACGCCGCGGACGACGGCGGCGGGCTCGCCGCCGGGAAGCCTTCCGACCTGCTCCACGACCGCGGAGACGCCCACCGCGCCGTACTTGCCGTCGATGCGTGGAACTAGCAGCACCTGCGGCTTGCTCTGCTTCGATGTGGCCCTCGCGGCGTCGATGGCGGCCCGCACCTCGGCGTCCGACAGGTCGAGGGGAACGACCATGCCGGGCAGGACGACCTCGTCGTCCAGCGGGAGCACCGGAAGGATCAAGCTCTGACTCATGCGAACTCCAAAGGTTGAGTTACACCGACTCAATTAATGAGAGCCCGAGATTGTTCCCAACCCTGCGCATGTTCGCTTGCAGCGATCGTAATTCTGTAATCCTCACCCCCCAGCACCCCTCCGCCCCCCTCCATCCCGGCCGCTTCCCCTCCCCGTCCCGGCACCTCTCCGCTCCCACAGGCAGCTCACTCTCCGCCCGAGACCCCCCGAGAACCCCTCTCCGTCCGGGAACCCCCACCCGCCCGGGAACCCTCTCCGCCGCCGGGCAACTTCCCTCCCCGCACGAGTGCCCCCTTCCCGCGGTGTGGTGCTCGGGTACTTGGCGCCGGGGCGGCGGGAAGGGGTGCGGCGGACCCGGCGCCATCGTGCGGCGGGACCCGGCGAGCGTTCGTGATCGGTGCACTGGCTCTCTGGGGTGACGGCGGAAGATCCTCCCTAGGTACGACGTCACGCTCGCAGAGCGCTCGTAACCTTGGCCAGTTGACCTCCTCCCCCTCGTGAACGAGGGGGATCCCGACCCTCGCGGGTCAGGTTTCCTGCTTCACCGCCGGTCGCCCGCCAGAGAGGACTCTCTCTTTGAGGTCCACCGATTCGACTCCACACCATCCGACACCGTTCCACACCGTGCGACGACACCGTTCCACCCCCGTGCCGCGTTACCTCCCCGCCTGAAGGCGGAGGTCTCCACGCTTAAGGAGATTCGATGAGCTCCCGTGCCTGGGCCAGTCTGGTGCGGCCGGTGCGGCCGCTGGTCTCGGCGCTGGTGACCGGCACCGCCGAGCCGGCGACCCCCCGGTCACCGCGGCTGCGGCTCCGTCTGCCCCTCGCTCTGCGCCCGCTTCCCTTCGCCACCGTCGATCTCGTCGTCGTGGGCGACTTCGTACTCGCCTACATCCTCTACGCCAGCGGCATATCCGTGATGCAGGGAGCGGCGACCCTGCCCGAGCCCGGCAGCCACGGACCGATCATGTATCTCCTGGCCGCCGGTTTCTCCGTGCCGCTCGCGCTGCGCGACCGCTGGCCGGTCGCGGCGTGGCGGATCACCGCCGCGACGGTGATCCTCGGCGCCGCCAACCTCGACGTGCTCGGCGTGGAAGCATCCGTTCCGGCGGGCGAGGTACTCCCCTACAACGCCGGCGAGACGATCTGCTACCTGCTCTGTGCCTACTCCGTGGCCGTCCGCGCCGGTGGGGAGGTCACGCTCGGCGTGTGGATCGTGTCCGTCGTGGGCTCGTGGATCATCCACCCCAACTCGATGTTCCTGGCCTCCACCATGGTGACCGTCGCCCTGCTCTTCGGCTACAACGTGCGGGCGCGCAGGCGGGCGACCAACCGGCTGGCCGAAGAGCGGCAGCGGGGCGAGGAGCAGCGGGCCGCCAGGTCAGTACTGGAGGAGCGCGCCCGCATCGCCCGCGAGTTGCACGACATCGTGGCCCACCACATGTCGGTGATCGCGATCCAGGCGGAGGCCGTGCCGCTGCGGGCCACCGGCGACCCCGTGCGGCTGGAGGCCGGGCTCGCCGAGATCCGCGTCCTGTCGCTCGCGGCCCTGGCGGAGATGCGCCAGGTGCTCGGGGCACTGCGCGGCGAGGACGGCCGCCGCGAGACCGCGCCGCAGCCGGGGCTCGGCCGGCTCGACGACCTGACCGGGAACGCCCGTTCCGGCGGGCTCGCGGTCACGGTGGACGTCACCGGCTCGCTGGAGCTCCCCCCGGCGGTGGGCCTGTCCGCGTACCGGATCCTGCAGGAGTCGCTGAGCAACGCCATGCGGCACGCGCCGGGGTCGTCCGTGCGCATCGAGATCGTCCGCACGACCACAGAGCTGCGGCTTCAGGTGACCAGCGGTCCCGGGCGCAGGCCGGCCTCCCCCGGCACAGGCCCTGACCTCACCGGACGGCCCCCGCGCGACCGCCAGGAGCGTACCCCGCCTCCTTCCGGCGGCGGTCAGGGGATCATCGGCATGCGGGAGCGGGCCATCCTGCTGGGCGGCACCCTGGAGGCCGCGCCGACCCCCGGCGGCGGCTTCGCCGTCACCGCGACCCTGCCCATCGTGGAGGACGAGTGATCCGGGTCCTGATCGCCGACGACCAAGGCATGGTCCGCACCGGCTTCACCACCTTCCTCGGCACGCAACCCGACATCGAGGTCGTCGGCGAGGCCGTCAACGGCCTGGAGGCGGTCGCCAGGGCCGCCGAGCTCGAGCCGGACGTGGTGCTGATGGATGTCCGGATGCCGGTGATGGACGGGCTGGAGGCGACCCGCCGGATCCTCGCCTGCACGCTCACGAAGATCCTCATCCTGACCACCTTCGACCTCGACGACTACGTCTACGAGGCGCTGCGAGCGGGGGCGAGCGGCTTCCTGCTCAAGGACGCCTCCGCCCAGCAGCTCGTCGAGGCCGTCAGGATCGTCGCGTCCGGGGAGGCCCTGCTGGCCCCCTCGGTCACCAAGCGGCTCATCGCCGAGTTCGCCCGCCTCGGCGGTCCGCGCGCCCCCACCGTCAAGCGGCTGGACGACCTGACCGAACGCGAGACCGAGGTGCTGGCCTTGATAGCCCAGGGCCTGTCCAACGGCGAGATCGCGGGCCGGCTCGTGGTCTCCGAGCAGACCGTCAAGACCCACGTCGGCCGGATCCTCATGAAGCTCGGCCTGCGCGACCGCGCCCAGGCCATTGTCTTCGCCTACGAGACCGGCCTGGTCCGCCCCAACGAATAGAACATCCACGACCGACACACCGGGAGTTGGGAAAAGCGAGCGCCGGGTCGGCGAGGTCGCGCTGGAGGGTGACGCGGAGGACCACTCCGTGAGGGGACGCGGGTTAGGGATCTTGGTTCGTAGCTTTCGTCTGGTTCGCAGCATTTAGCGCGATCAGACAGGAGGCTTCCTCGTGGCCCGGAGCGTCTTCACCGCCGTGTCCTTCACCGCCTTGTCCCTCACCGGCGCCCTCGGCGCGCTCACCCTGCTGGCCCCCGCCACCGGCGATCACATGGTGCGGGTCTTCGGCGACCTCGCCACCGCCGACCGCGTGACGGTCATCGTCCCCGGCTCCGACGTCACACGTGCCACCTTCGACGGCGGCCGGCGCAAGCCGTACAGCACGCCGGGCGGAGCGGCTCGGGCCCTGATCGCCGAGGCACGGGCCGTCGACTCCCGGGCGCGACCCGCGGTGATCGCGTGGCTGGGGTACGACAGCCCGCGGACGATCAGCCTCGCGGTGGCCACCGACCTCGCCGCCGCGCGAGGCGCCGACGCGCTGCGCCGCACCGTCGGGGAGATCAAGCGCGTCACGCGCGCTCCGGTGACCCTTCTTTGCCACAGCTACGGTTCCGTCGTCTGCGCCAAGGCCTTGCCCGGTCTGCCCGTCGACGACGTGGCCGTGTTCGGCAGCCCGGGGCTCGGGGTGGGCAGCGCGGGCGACCTCGGCTCGGCGGCGCGGCTGTGGGCGGGGCGGGGCGCGAACGACTGGGTGCGTTTCGTCCCGCCGCTGAGGTTCGGGCCCCTCGGGTTCGGCGCCGATCCGGTACGGCCGTCGTTCGGCGCGCGGATCTTCGCCGCCGGCGCGGCCGGGCACAGCGACTACTTCCAGCCGGGAAGCGTCTCCCTGCGCAACCTGACGCTGATCGCCCTCGGCCGCCTCTCCGAAGTGGGCATCCTCCGATGAGCACGATCGGGCGGAGGCGGGCAGGACTCGCGGGGACGAGGGTCGCGCGGAGCTGGGCGCGGTTCGCGGAGCGGACCGAGGCGGCCACACCGGAGGGGCGGGATCGAGGGGCCGACGCGCTGCGGGCCATCGCCATCGTCGGGGTCATCGCCGGGCACTGGCTGGTCACGGCCTGGGTGGTGGACGGCCTGGGGCACGTTCGCGTCACCAGTCCGCTCGCCTCCATGCCGGGCTTCACGCCGCTGTCGTGGGTGCTGCAGACCCTGGCCGTCTTCTTCTTCGTGGGCGGGTACGCGGCCGGTGGAAGCCTGGCCCGCTCCCGGGACGCCCGGTCCTGGCTGCGGGCGCGGATCCGCCGCCTGCTGGGCCCGGTCGGGCCGCTCCTGCTGGTGTGGGCCGCCCTGCTCGCCGTGCTGGCCGGCATCGGGATGCCGCCGGGGTCGCTGCGCTCGCTCGCCGTGCCCGCTCTCGGCCCGCTGTGGTTCCTCGCGGTGTTCGGCCTGCTCACCGCCGCCACGCCGCTGCTGGTCAGGGTGCGGCCCTACCTGCTGGTCTGCGCGATGGTGGCGGTGGTGCTGGTCGTCGACGCGGTGCGCTTCGGGTCCGGCGGCCCGGGCTGGCTCGGCTGGACGAACGTGGCCGCGGGCTGGCTGGTCCCCTACGCCCTCGGGCTCGCCCGGGCGCGCACCGGCCTGTCCCCGTCCTCGCCGCGTGCCGCCTCGGGACCCTCCGCGGAGGCGTCCGGCATCCCGCACCCGGGGCGTGCGCGCAGGTGGATCGAGGGCAGGTGGGGGGCGGTGGCCATGCTGACCGGCGGGGTGGCCGGGACCGTCGTCCTGGTCACCGCGTTCGGCTACCCCGCCAGCATGATCGGCGTCACCGGGGCGCGGGTGTCCAACCTGAGCCCGCCCACGCTGGCCGCCGTCTGCTTCGGGGTCGCCCAGGTCGGACTGGCCCTGCTGCTCCACCGGCCGCTGGCCGCCCTGATGCGCCGCCCGCGGCTGTGGGCCGGGGTGGTGCTGGCGAACCTCTCCGCGATGACCGTCTTCCTGTGGCACCAGACGGCGCTGGCGGTGGTCGTGCTGGCCGCGCTTCCCTTCGGCACCGCCGTCCCGGGACTGCTCGCCCCGCCCGACTCGGCCGCCTGGGTGGTGCAGCGGCTGTCCTGGCTGCCGCTCCCGGCCGCCCTGGTCGCCGCAGCCTGTGCGATCTTCTTCCGCCGGAGTGGCCCGTACGGAAGGCAGCCGGCAGCCGGGTTGGAGACGTCTCTCCGGGCACGTGACACGGCTCGGTGACCACGGCGAACCGGCTGATGGTCCCATATCGAGTTATTCGCCCGCACATATACATCACTCCAAGGTGGAGCAAATCCATCCTCCGGCGTGACCGCCCGCCTTCGGATCGCCTTCCCGATGTGATCATTGCGGCACGTCGAGTCAGAGGAGTTCACTTGAAGGACGATCCGATGCTCCCGAATGTGGTGGCCGAAGCGCTCGCGACGTACCGGGCGGCGCTTGCCGAGCACGGCATGAGCTGGGGCGAGCCGCTGATCCCCTACGTCAGGCTGATGAGCGTGTCGCGGTTCGCCGACGAGGAGCGGTTCTTCCGCGCCGCCTTCGCCCGGGTGCGGGCCGAACTGCCGGAGGGCACCGAAGCCGAACACGAGGCCCGGGTGTTCGAGCTGGACTTCGACGAGGTGCTCCGGGACATGCTCACGCTCGACGAGGAGCCGCCGGACGCGCTCGCCGTGCTGCGGCTCACGGAGGAAGGGCACCGCCTGCACGGCCGCGCGCGCACCGTGCTGGGCTCGCGGCCGGTGCCGCTGACCCTGCTGATCGACAACGCTCGCGCGTCGGCGGTGGAGGTCGTCGCCGGTGACAAGGCGTACCGCCTCGCCGCGGGCGGCGCCCGCCTGGTCGACCTGGACACCGATACCGAGGTGGCCGCCTTCCCCCGAGGCCCTCTGGACGCCACGGCCGAGGCGAGCGCCAGGGCCGAGGCGACCGGCGAGGTTGAGCGGGTGGACCTGTCCGGGCTCACTCGCCCGGCCACCCCGGCGCGGCTCAGGTTACGCGCGGGGTTCCCCTGCCGGTGGAGCGTGTGGAGTGCGGGGCACCAGGGCTGGTATCCCGATGCCGCGCCCGCGAGGCGCGACCATCACGGCATCCCGTACTTCCACGGTGACGACATCGAGCTGGAGGTCCCCTCCGAGCCGCTGACCGTCCGGGTGACGCGGGGGATGGAGTACGGCTTCGCCGAGACGAAGGTCACCCCGTCGGGAGAGACGCTGCTCGAGCTGGTACCCGAGCGGCTGTACGACGCGGCCGCCACAGGATGGTATGGGGCGGACCTGCACGTGCACCTCAACTTCGTCGGGGACCTCGTCGCCACCCCGGCCATGGCGGCGGCCATGCAGCACGGCGAGGACCTGCACGTCCTCAATCTGCTCGCCGCGAACGTGTCCGGCCCGCGGGTGTTCGACCAGGAGGCGCTGGAGCACTGGGCGGGCCGGGATCTGCCGTGGTCGGACGCGACCCACCTGGCCCGCATGGGCGTCGAGTACCGCAACGACCTGCTCGGGCACCTCCACGCCTTCGGCATGACCGCTCCGCCCGGCCACTACCACAGCGGGTTCGACGGCGACCCCGACTGGCCGCCCCACGCCATGGTGTGCAAGGAGTTGCGCGACCTCGGCGCGATCGTCGGCTACGCCCACCCTTTCATGTCGCTGATCGAAACGCCGGAGGACATCATCGGCACCGGGCGGCCACAGTGCTCGGCGCGGATGGCGGTGGTGGACGCCGCGCTCGGCCTGGTCGACAGCATGGAGATCCTGCACTTCGCGTCCGCCGCCGGATCGTCGGCGGTGTACCGCCGGCTGCTCGGCGCGGGCAACCGGCTCGCCGCCGTCGCGGGCAGCGACTCGATGGTGTCGTTCACCCGCCAGCGGATGGAGATGGTGGCGAGCCCGCTCGGCTGGGAGCGGACGTACGCCAAGGTCAGCGGACCGCTGACCGCCGAATCCTACGCCAAGGCCGTGCGCCGGGGCCGGACGTTCGCGACCACGGGCCCGTTCGTCGAGCTCAGCGTGGACGGACACGAGCCGGGGGACCGCCTGGACCGTGTGCCAGGCGACCGGGTCGCGGTCACGGCCAGGGTCATCGGTCCGGAGGTGGAGCGGCTGGAGATCCGCACCGCGGACGGTGTGCTCGCCGACGGGCCGCCCGCGCAGGTCACCGCCGAGCTTGTCGTCGGGGAGCCGACCTACATCCTCGCGATCGCGGAGGGCGGCCCCCATCCGCGATCCCTGTACACCTCGGTGTTCGCGCACACCAGCCCGGTGTACGTGGACGTCGGCGGTCGCAGGGTCGCCCGGCCCGAGGACGTCCGGTGGTGCCTTTCGTGGCTGGAACGGCTGGAGGACCTGATCCGCGGCCGGGCACGGTTCGACAGCAAGCGACAGCTCGAGGACCACCTCGCGCTGATCGACGAGGCCAGGCGCGTTTATCTCCGCCGGTTGCCCCGCTGACGCCCGGCCGGAGCGCCCGCAACGGTACAGCCGGGGCCGGGCCCGCCCGGCCGGTCCACGGCAAGCCAGGCATGCCCGACAAATAGTGACGGATCAGCAAAGGACATAGGACTCCGCCAGGTCCAGCATGATGGTTCGCATGGAGAACGACGGCATACGTCTCAGGTCCCCCCGCGGCCGATGGGTGCTGTTCGCCACCGTCCTCGGCTCCGGCATGGCCTTCCTGGACGGCACCGTCGTCAACGTGGCGCTGCCGAGGCTCGGCGAGGAACTCGGCGCCTCGATGTCCGGGCTCCAGTGGACGGTGAACGCCTACACCCTCACCCTCGCCGGGTTGATCCTGCTCGGCGGCTCCCTCGGCGACCGGTACGGCCGTCGTAAGATCTTCGTCATCGGCGTCGCGTGGTTCGCCCTCGCCTCGGCCCTGTGCGGGCTGGCGCCCAACATCCAGACGCTGGTCCTCGCCCGCGCGCTGCAGGGGATCGGCGGAGCGCTCCTCACCCCCGGCTCGCTCGCGATCATCCAGTCGTCCTTCGTCCGTGACGACCGTCCGCGTGCCGTCGGCGCCTGGTCGGGCCTCGGCGGCGTCGCCGGCGCCATCGGCCCGCTGCTCGGCGGCTGGCTCGTGGAGACGGCGGGCTGGCGCTGGGTGTTCCTGATCAACCTGCCGCTCGCGGCGCTCACGATCGTGGTCGCCGCGCGGCACGTGCCCGAGACCCGGGACGAGGGCACCTCCGGCCGCTTCGACGTGCTGGGCGCCGCGCTCGCCGCCGCCTCCCTGGCCGGGATCACCTACGGGCTGATCGAGCGCGGGACCGCGGTGCCGGTCGTCGCGGCGGTCGTGGGCGTCGCACTGGGAGTGGCCTTCGTGGTGCTGGAGGCCCGCCGCTCCCGGGGCGGCGCCGTGTCCCCACTGGTGCCGGTCCGCGTCTTCGCCTCCCGCGAGTTCACCGCCGTGAACGTGGTGACGCTGATCATGTACGCGGCGATGGGCGTGGTGTTCTTCCTGCTCGTCGTGGAACTGCAGGTCGCCGCCGGGTTCTCGCCGCTGGCCGCCGGGTCGGCGATGCTCCCCGTCATGCTGCTGATGCTGCTGCTGTCCCCCCGCGCGGGAGAGCTCGCCAAGCGGATCGGGCCGCGCCTGCCGATGACCGTCGGCATCCTGCTGTGCGCGGGAGGGCTGCTGCTGATGAGCCGCGTCGGGCCGGGCGCGTCCTACCTTCTGGACGTGCTGCCCGCGGTCGCGGTCTTCGGCCTCGGGCTATCCTCCGCGGTCGCCCCGCTGACCGCGACGGTGCTGGCCACGGCCGAGGAGCGGTACGCGGGAGTCGCCAGCGGCGTCAACAACGCCGTCGCCCGGACGGGCAGCCTGCTCGCCGTCGCCGCCGTTCCCCCGCTGGTCGGGCTCACCGGCGCCGCCTACACCTCGGCGACCGCCTTCACCTCGGGCTTCCGGACCGCCATCCTGCTCAGCGCGGCCATGATGGTCTGCGCGGCGCTGCTGACCTTCCTCACGATCAGGACGAACGTCCTGCGCGAACCCGAACGCAAGATGGCCTGCAATCTGGACGCCCCACCCCTGGAGCCCTGCGAGCCCAGCGAGGAGGCCCGTAAGCACGCCTAGCGTGGTCTCCGCGAGACTTCCCCTGCGTCCGCGTACGTGCGGCGCCCGGCGACCTCGCGGACGTACCCGGACGGGCGGCCTAGGGGAAGATCGTGAGGAGTTCGCTCGTCCAGGAGGGGGAGTCGATGATCGAGATGCCGTCGGCGGTCGCCGCGTAGAGGTAGCGGCCGTCCGGGCTCGCCGCCATCCCGGTGGCGAACGCGCCCACCTTGATCGCCCGGGGCACGACACGGACGGCCATCACGTCTATGACGGTAACGCCGTCGGACCAGCCGTTGGTGACGTACACCTGGCCACCGCCACCGCCGACGACTACCCCCGACCAGCCGTCGAAGAGGCCCATCATGTTGGCTTCGATGCTGAGGTCCAGCCGCTTCCCGACGATGCCGCCGGTCGCAGTGTTGATCACCTCGAAGCCTTCGTCGCTGAGGTTCCAGATCCCGCCCGTGCTGACGTAGAGACGGGCACCGTCCTGGCTGATGGCCAGTCCGCCGGGATGGTCGCCGACGGAAATGGGCGCTCCCGTGGTCGTGCCGGTCGCCGTGTCGATCACCGACACCTGGTCCGAGTCGCTGTCGGCCACGTAGACGCGCCGCCCGTCCAGGCTGACGACGATCCCGGAAGGCCCGGCACCGACGGGGATGGGCCGGCCCACGGTCGCGTTCGTGGTCGTGTCGATCACCGACACGCTGCCGGAGTCACGGTTCGACACGTAGGCGCGCCGGCCGTCCGGGGAGATGGCGATGCCCGCGGGCCCCTTGCCCACGCTGATCGGCTGCCCGACGATCGCGTTCGTCCCGGTGTCCACCACCCGGACCGTGTCGGTGTCGGCGCGGGTGATGTACGCGCGGCGGCCGTCGGGGGTGAGCGCCATCTGGTAGAAGGGCTGGTAGCCGTTCCCGAGCACGACCGGCCGCCCGATGACCCGCTTGGTGGCGGCGTCGATGGTCCACATCCGCGCCCCGCCGGAGTAGCGGAGGTCTCCGACGGCGTAGACGCGGGTGCCGTCCGGGCTGACGGCGACGGAGGTCATCATGACGGAAAGCTCGTCGTAGCGGACGACGACGGCCGACCCGGTCCCCACGGTGAGACCTGCGAGGACCAGCAGGGTGAGCAGGCCCGTGCGCGCGCTGAAACGCGACGTCCGCGCCCGCTCCGGCGACGGCGTCTCCGGTGCCGTGGTCGCCGCGGACGGTTCCGCTGCCGTGGCCAGTGCGGACGGTTCCGGCGCCGTCGTTTCCGGTGCGGTGGTCAGTGCGGACGGTTCCGGTGCCGTGCCGGGCGCAGAGGGATCCGGTGCCGCACCGGGTGTTTCCGGTGCCGTGGTGGTGCTGTCCGGTGTGGGTGGTTCCGCGGCCGGATCCGGCGCGCGCCGCCAGAGCCCGGCCGCCAGGAGAAGCGGCACGAGCGTGCAGCCGAAGGCGACGACCTCGGCGGATCCGAGCGACTCATGGCCCAGGACGAGCGCGAGCCCGCCGGCGAAGATCGCCGTGCCGCCCGCGATCCAGCCGGCGAGCAGCGAGAGCCCGAGCCGGCGCGAGGTGGCCGCCACCGCGCCGGCCGGCAGGACGAGCGCGAGCACCGCCGCCACGAAGAACGGCGCGACCCAGACCCGCAGATCCCTGTCGACCCGTTTCGTGGCGGCGACCTCCGCGAGCTCGCCGAGCAGGGCCAGCGTGCCCAGGATCGCGGAGACCACCACCGACCACCGGACCCGGCCCCGGGGCAGGACGAGCGCGAAACGCGCGGCCGGGTCCCGCCAGAGCGCGAGCCCGGCGCAGACGGCCGCCAGGACCATGATCGCGTGCCCTGCGGGCTCGGCCGGGAGCCTGCCGGCGAAGTCCGGACCCAACCCGAAGTCGCCGGCGAAGAAGGCCAGGCCGCAGGCCGAGGCGGCGCCGGCGCCGATCAGGACGCCGGGCCCGATGAGCGATCTCGTCCGAGGCAGGACCGCCAGGACGGCCCCGATCAGGGCCAGTGCGGCCATGCAGGCCGTGTACCAGGCGAAGACGGCCCCGGCACCCGGCTCCAGCTTGAAGAAGGAAGCACTGTGGCGCAGCTCCGACTCCACGGCGGACGCCCGGGAAGCGTGCCACACCACCTCCCCCACGGTCAGCAGCACCCCGGCCGAGGCCGCGAGGGCTCCGGCCACCGTGGAGATGTGCCGCCACGGCGCAAGGAGGACGCGCGCGGCCTTCCCCGGCCATCCGGCCGGGCCCGGCGCGGACCGCGACCTCTCGCCGCCGGCGCTCGAGGGCGACGCGGGCGCGGAATCGCCCGCCCGCCGGTCGGGGGCGCCCGGCGCGGACGCACCCCCGGCCAGAGACGCCAGCCGCGCGGACGCCGCCGTCGAGACGAGCCTGCTGTCGTCGTGGGCCAGGCGCTCGAGCTCGGCCTGGACGGTGGCGCGGACGGTGTCGTTGCCGATGCGGTGGAGGTGGGCGAGCCCGTCAAGCGCGTCGAGCCGGTCCGTCGCGATGGGGCTGCCGAGCGCGTTGCGCAGATGCGCCGGCAGGGTCCAGTGGACGTTCCGGGCGATGACGATGCGGCCCTCGACGTCGTCCTGCTTCTTGGGGCGCTGCTGCGGCATCTCGTCGACCACGCGCTCGTGCACGTAGCTGTACAGCTCGTCGACGGTGATGTCCCCGTCCCCGTCCAGATCGGCGCGGCCGTCCCTCAGGCCCTCCACCAGGTGGCGGGTGAACACCGACTGCGCGGCCTCGCCCCGCAGCCGGTCGCCCTCGAAGGAGTACTGGGTGGCGTCGGATGCGGTGAGGACGGCACGCCCGCGGCCCCGGAAGCGCTCCAGGGAGTGCACGTCAGGGTCGGCCTTCGCCAGCCGTCCCGGCGGGAACGCGCCGCTGTAGCAGCAGTCGAGGATGAGGATCTTCTGCCGCGAGGCGCATCCCTCCATCGCCTGGTCGATCTGCTCGGCGGACAGGGCCGTGAACAGCAGCCCGTCCCGGCGCGTGTTGGCCATCGCCAGGAACAGCCGGCCCGCGTCGTCCTTCAGCCCGTGCCCGGTGAAGTACAGCAATGTCAGGTCGTCCCGCCGCCGATCCCGGTAGAGCTCGCCGATGGCCTCGCCCACCCGGTGGTGCGGCTCGTTGATCAGGGTGGTGACCTCGAAACCGGCGATCTGCGGGTCCCGCAGGACGGCGGCGAAGGCCTCCGCGTCGTGGGCGGGCGACGTGAGCCGCCGCAGCCCGGGGTCCTCGTACGCATAGCTGGCGATCACCAGCGCCAGTCGTCGGCCCATGGGAGCCCCGCTACCGCGTCGAATGGCGGCGCAGGTACGCCTCGACGAGGTCACGCTGCTGGTCGGGCGATGCCCGCTCCAGCTCGATGGTGTCGCCGTCGATGGTCACCGCGACCCGGTGCCTGCCCTGCTGCCGGCCGAGCCAGTCGCGTACCGTGTCGATCAGCGCCGTGAAGACGCCTCCCGAGGCGCTCAACGCCACCACGATCGCCCCCAGCGTGAGCGGGTCGGCGCCCTTGGCGCCCTCCGGAGCCGCCTCGCCCGGCGCCCAGCCGACCGACTCCACATCGAGTTCGGCGAGCTCGCCTCGCAGCCGCCGGACGAGCCGCTCAGCCTGCTCGGGCTCGGTGCCCGCCTCAGGGACGATGACCAGCGCCAGACTGAGCCCATCATCCGTACCCATGACGTCTCCCATGCGCACCCACCCACGGAACCGGCAGTCCAGGCCAGATCATCCTCTCGGCCGACCGGCACTGACAAGGGGTCGAGATCCCTTGACTTTCCGTGATCGCCGTCAGGCCTCCGCGACGAGGTGCCGCCGGTTGGCCAGGCCTCAGCCCTTGAGGCCTGAGCGGGAGATGCCCTCGATCACCCATCGTTGTGCCGCCAGGTAGAGCAGGATCACCGGGAGGCTGGCGATCACCGCTCCGGCCATGAGCAGGTCGTAGCGGATGTTGTTGGCGCTCTGGAAGTTGCCGAGGCCGGCGGGCAGGGTCAGCGAGTCGGGGCTGAGCAGCACGTAGATGGGCCACAGGAAGTCGTTCCAGTTGGTCAGGAACGACAGCAGGAACAGCGTGACGAGCGCGGGCCTGGCCAGTGGGAGCGCGATGGCGGTGAAGATCTGCCAGCGGTTGCAGCCGTCCAGCTCGGCGGCCTCCTCCAGCTCGCCGGGGAGCGTGAGGAAGAACTGCCGCAGGAAGAAGACCCCGAAGCCGCCCGCCGCGGCCGGGACGATGACGGCGGGCAGGCTGTCGACCCAGGACAGCTCGTTGACGATGAGGAAGTTCGGGATGAGCAGCACGACCGGCGGCACGAACAGCGTCGCGACGACCACGGTGAAGATGGCCGACCGCCCGCGGAAGCGCAGCCGCGCGAGCGCGTAGGCGGCCGGGGCCGCGGTGAGCAGCACCAGGACGGCGTGGCCGGTCGCCGCGATGAGGCTGTTGGCGAACCAGGTCAGGATCGGGCTGTCGGGGCTGTTGAGGATCTCCCGGTAGGCGCCGGTGGTGGCCGGGCTCGGGATCCACTGCGGTTCGGTGGACCCGGCGCCCTCGCGCGTCTTGAAGGAGGTCAGCAGCATGTACACGAGCGGGCTGATGTAGAGCGCGGCGACGACGGCCAGCACCAGGTGGAGCAGGGCGCGTCGGACCCGCCGGGCGGCCGGGGCGGCGGTCAAGGCTCGCTCCTCTCGCCGAAGGCACCGGAGGCCGCGGTGTTCATGGCTTGCTCCTGTCGCGGAAGGCGCCGAAGACCAGGGCGCTCGCGCACATCAGGAACCCGGCGAGGATGAAGCTCATCGCCGAGGCGGTCCCCATGTCGAACTGCCGCAGGCCGGTCTCGGCGATGAGGTAGATCGCGGTCTTGGTCTGGTCGGCGGGCGCGCCCGAGGTGATCAGGTACGACTGGCCGAACATGTTGGCCGAGGCGAGGATCGTGGCGTTGACCACGAACACGGTGACCGGCCGCAGCCCGGGGAGCGTCACCGCGCGGAACCGGGCCAGCGGGCCGGCGCCGTCCACCATGGCCGCCTCGTACAGCTCGCGCGGGATGTCCTGCAGCCCGGCCAGGAAGATCACGGCGTTCAGGCCGAGGGTCCACCACACGGTGACGCCGACCAGGGCGATCCACGCCGGCGGCACGTCAGTGGTCCACTGCACGTCGAGGCCGAGGTAATGGTCGACCAGGCCGATGTTGCCGTCAAGCAGGTACCGCCAGACGAACCCGACGACGGCCACGCCGAGCACGTACGGGGCGAAGTAGACGGCGCGGTAGACGTTGCGCCCCCGGAACCGGCCGTTCATCAGCAGTGCGACCAGCAGGGGCAGCAGGATGAGCAGCGGCACCGAGGCGACGGTGAACACGCCGGTGGCGCGCATGGCCATCCAGAAGCGCGAGCCGTCGACGCTCGCGGGGTCGAACAGCTCGGTGTAGTGCTCCAGCCCCACGAACGGCTTGGCCGGCAGGCTGATGTCCCATTCGTGCAGGCTGGTCCAGAACCCGAAGCCGATCGGCAGCACCATGAACACGGCGAACAGCAGCAGGTACGGCGCGAGGAAGGCGTACGGGGTCCACCAGCGCATCCTGCGCGCGGCCCCCGCGGGAGCGGCGGTGGCCGCTCCCGCGAGGTCCGCCGAGCGGGTGAGCACGCTCACTGGGCGTACTTCCTCTTGTTGTCGGCCAGCAGCTTGTCGGCGGTCACCACGCCCTCCTTCAGCGCGTCAGCGGGGCTCGACTGCTTGAGCACCGCCTTGGCGACGGCCAGCTCCAGGGCCTTGGACTGGACGTCGCCGACGCCGGGCAGGGCGGGCAGGAAGTGGAAGACACCCGGGTCGGCGGCCAGCTTGATCTGCGGCAGGTCGGCGATCGACGGGTCCTGCCGGACGGAGTTGCGGGCGGGGATCATCCCGGCCTTGGCCCATTCGGTGGACTGCCGGCTGATGTGGTCGATGAAGAACTTCGCCGCCTGCACCTTGTTGGCGTCCTTGGCCGCCTGGGCGGTCATCACCAGGTTGTGCGAGGAGCTCCACACGGCCGCGCTGTCGCCGATGGCCGGGACCGGGGACAGTCCCCAGCGCAGGTTCGGGGCGTTGGTCTTGAGGTCGTTGATCTGCCAGATGCCGTCCCAGGTGAAGCTCACCTTGTCGTTCTTGAAGGCGGCGTACTGGGTGTCGATCGCGACCTTCTCGGGGCTGTACCCCTTGTCGATCTGCTCGACCATCCACGCCAGCGCCTGCGCCCCCTGGTCGGAACCCCAGAGCGCCTTGGTGCCGTCCTCGCTGTACAGCCGGCCGCCGTTCTGCCACAGCAGGGTCATGAACATCAGGTGCGCGGGCCACTTGTTGGGCATCCAGAACGGCTTGGCGACGCCGGCCTTGGCCAGTTCGGCGAGCGCGTCCTGGTAGGTGGCCTTGTCCGCGGGGGCCTCCTTGAGGCCGATCTTGTCCAGGTGGGCGGCGTTCCAGTAGTCGCCCAGGCAGTGGACGTCCAGCGGAACGCTGTAGCGCTTGCCGCCGTAGACGCCGGCCTGCCAGACGGCGGGGATGAAGTCGGCGTCGCTGAGCTTGAGCGCGGAGACGACGTCGTCGAGCGGGCTCAGCACCGAGCGGACGGCGAAGGTGCCGATCCAGTCGATGTGGATGACCGCCACGTCCGGGCCCTTGCCCGCGGCGATGGCGGTGGGCATCGCCGGGTAGAGGTCCTCCCAGCGGCGGGTGACGTTGCGGACCTCGATCCTGCCGGCGTACTCCTTGTTGAAGGCGTCGAGCATGGCGCGGAAGTGCGGGCCGTCCCCGCCGGTGAAGCCGTTCCAGAACTCCAGGTTGACCTTGGGCCCGTTGTACTCCCCACCGGAGAAGGTGGGCGCGGCCGAGGCGGGCGCGGAGGACCCGCTCCCGATCTTGGTGCCGCCGCCGCAGGCGGCCAGTGTCGCGGTCAGCCCGACGGCCCCGGACAGGCCGAGGAAGGAGCGGCGGGACAGGGGACTGGTCATGGTGCACTCCTGGCGGTGAGGGGAGCGAAGCGGACAATAGTCCAAGAAACGGGCGGAAGCGCAAGAGTGGCGCGGCGGCCGTCGAGGGCCAGGCCGGCGCCGGGACGGGGGACGACCCGGTCGGGCGCGCTCGCGGTGTTGCGCGCGGAGGCGTCCTGGTCGGCGAGCTCGAGGTGCTCCACGACGCGCGTCCCCGCGGGAAGCTCGATCTCCATCGCGCAGGGGCCGTGGCGGTCGCGGTTGACGGCGAACAGCGTGAGCTCGCCGGAATCCGGGTCATGGGTGGCGGTCGCCCAGATCGCGGGCACCTCGCCGTACTTGGCGGTGCTGATCGTGCGGCACTCGGGCTCCACCCGCAGCACCTCGCCGCGGGCGTACCGCGCGGTCAGCGCGAACGGGTGGAAGATCGTCTGCCGCCACGCCGGCCCGCCGGGCTCGGTCATGATCGGCGCGATCACGTTCGCGAGCTGCGCCTGGCAGGCGACGCCCACCCGGTCGGCGTTGCGCAGCAGCGTGATCAGCAGGCTGCCGACCACGACGGCGTCGGTGACGTCGTAGGAGTCCTCGATGAGCCGGGGGTGCTCGGACCACTCCAGCGACGACTCGCCGTGGAAGCGGCTCTGGTACCAGACGTTCCACTCGTCGAACGACAGCTTGATCTGCTTGCGGTCGCGCAGCTTGGCGCCGACATGGTCGGCCGTCGCCACGATGGACCCGATCATGTGGTCCATGTCGGCGGCACTGGCCAGGAAGGAGTCGGCGTCCCCGTCGGAGGGGTCGTAGTACGCGTGCAGCGAGATGTAGTCGACCATGTCGTAGGTCGCCTCGAGCACCTCGGCCTCCCAGGCGCCGAAGGTGGGCATCCCGCTGTTGGAGCTGCCGCAGGCGACCAGGGACAGCGCGGGGTCGAAGCGCTTGAGGGCCCTCGCCGTCTCGGCGGCCAGCCTGCCGTACTCCCCCGCGGTCTTGTGCCCCATCTGCCAGGGGCCGTCCAGCTCGTTGCCCAGGCACCACAGGCGGATGTCGTGCGGCTTGTCGACACCGTGGGCGCGGCGCAGCTCCGACAGGCGGGTGCCGCCGGGGTAGTTGGCGTACTCGACCAGCTCCAGCGCCTCGGCGACGCCGCGGGTGCCGAGGTTGAGCGCCATCATCGGCTCGACGCCCGCCTTGGCGGCCCAGGTCATGAATTCGTTGAGCCCGAAGCTGTTGTCCTCGCGGCTGCGCCAGGCGAGGTCGAGGCGGGCCGGCCGGTCCGCCACGGGGCCGACGCCGTCCTCCCATCGGTAGTTGGAGACGAAGTTCCCGCCCGGATAGCGCACCACGGTGACGCCGAGCTCGCGGGTCAGCTCCAGCACGTCGGCGCGGAAGCCGTCGGCGTCGGCCAGCGGGTGTCCCGGCTCGAAGACGCCGGTGTAGACGCTCCTGCCCATGTGCTCGACGAACGAGCCGAACAGGCGCGGCTCCACTGGTCCGATCCGGAAGGAGGGGTCAAGGGTGAGACGAGCAGCCGGTGCCAAGGCACGACCTCTCTTGTTTCTGCGCGGTCAGTGGTAGGTGTGTTTGTACAACGTTGTTTCAACGTTGTAAACAGGTCCCCTCCGGGTCGATATCGTGACGTTACGATCGACCGGGCCGGTACGGTCGACCTGGGCCGCGAGCCGGGGCCTACGACGTGAAAGGTGGCCGCACGTGGGAGTGAGCCTGCGCGATGTCGCGCACCTGGCCGGAGTGTCGGTGAAGACCGTCTCCAACGTGGTCAACGGCTACGCGCACGTCTCACCGGCCACCAGGCGGAAGGTCGAGCAGGCGCTGTCGGAGCTGGACTACCGGCCGAACCTCTCGGCCCGCAACCTCCGCCAGGGCCGCACCGGGGTGATCGCGCTCGGCCTGCCCGAGATCGACATGCCGTACTTCGCCGAGCTGTCGCGATTCGTCATCGCCGCCGCGGCCGAGCACCGCTGGATCGTGGTCATCGAGCAGACCGACGGCGACCTGCGGCGCGAGCGCCAGGTGCTCGACGGGGTACGCGACCACCGCATCGACGGGCTCATCCTCAGCCCGGTGGCGATCGGCAAGGAGGAGCTCGCCGCGCGCACCGACGACACCGCGCTGGTCCTGCTCGGCGAGCGCATCCACGACGGCCCCGCCGACCATGTGGCCATCGACAACGTGCGCGCCGCCAGGGACATCACCGAGCACCTGATCGGCCTCGGCCGCACCCGCATCGCCGCGCTCGGCGCCCAGGAGAACGCCGCCAGCGGCACCGCGCCGCTGCGGCTGGCCGGCTACCGCGAGGCGATCGCCGCGCACGGCCTGCCGGAGACGGTGCTGGAGGTCGAGCGGTACGGCAGGCCGGAGGGCGCCGCCGCCATGTCGGCCCTCCTGGCCTCCCCCGAGCGGCCCGACGCCGTCTTCTGCTTCAACGACCTGCTCGCCCTCGGCGCCATGCGGGCCATCCTGTCCTCCGGCCTGCGCGTCCCGCAGGACATCGCCGTCGCCGGGCTGGACGACATCGAGGACGGCAGGTTCCACACCCCCACCCTCACCACCGTCGCCCCCGACAAGGCCCAGCTCGCCCGCATCGCCGTCGACCTGCTCAAGCAACGCCTCGACGGCCCCGCCTACCGTCCCGTCGCAGAGATCCGCGCCGACTACGAGCTGGTGATCAGGGAGAGCACCGCCACTCCAGGCCCAGGACACTAGCGAGCGACTCGTGCTCGCCGCCGGGCCCGGGGAATCCGTGAACGGTAGATCGAGATCTTCTCTGCGCGCGTCCCGCAGACCAAGATCCGGCCAACTGTTGGAACGGCGGCACGTGTCGGATGCCCTCTGCCGCTCCCGCCAGGCGAATCTTCCGTCCAGCGCCGGTGCCGGTCACCCGGCCCGGCGGACGAAGGCTTTCTGCCCGACGAGAGGAACACGCAGATGAGGCACATCCCACGGATGTGTTACCCGCTCGCCGCCCTGGCGGTGGCGGCAGTACCGCTGACAACGCTCGGCGCGGCCCAGGCCGAGGCCACGCCGGCCGCCCCCGCCCGGACGGCCCTGCGGGCCGCGCCGGATCCCGCGACGTGCCCCGAACAGGTGTCACTGCTCAACGGCGGGTTCGAGCAGCCGGCCGTCACCGGCAGAACGTGGGCCTCGCTCCCCGACGCCTCGCAGCCCGGCGCACCGAACTCGGTGCCGGGCTGGCTGACCACCGCCACCGACCACATGATCGAGATCTGGGCCAGCCCGCCGAACCCGACCAACACCCCGCCCGCCGAGGGCAGGCAGCTCGCCGAGCTGAACGCGAACCAGGTCTCGACCCTCTACCAGGACCGCCCGACCACGCCCGGCAAGACGCTGTACTGGCGGCTGTCCCACCGTGGCCGGATGGGCGTCGACACGATGGCGCTGGACATCGGCGCCCCGGCAGCCCCGGTGCAACAGCAGGTCATGTCCGACGGCACCGCGAAGTGGGGCACCTACTCCGGCACCTACACCGTGCCCGTCGGCCAGACGACCACCAGATTCGCCTTCCGGTCCATCTCGGCGGCCGGGGGAAGCCGCTCCGTCGGCAACCTCCTGGACGACATCTCCTTCGGAACCCCGCCGTGCGTCATCGTCACCAAGACCGCGAGCCCGCAGGGGCCGGTCGACGTCGGGGACGTGGTCACCTACCGGCTGACCGCCACCAACAAGGGCGGCGGCGCGGCGGAGAACGTCCGGCTCACCGACACCATCCCGGCGGGGGCCGCCTACGTGCCCGGCTCGCTCCGCGTGGTGGACGGCCCCAACAGCGGCGCCAAGACCGACCGGCTCGGCGACGACCAGGCCGAATTCGATCCGGCGACCGGCAAGCTCTCCTTCGCCCTCGGGGACGGCGCGACCGGCACGGCCGCGGGCCGGCTGCCCAACACCACCACCCTGCCGGACGGCACCACCGTGGAGTTCCGGGTCAAGGTCGATCGGGCCGCCGCGGGCAAGCAGATCGCCAACCAGGGCGTCGCCGGCTACGAGGACCGGCTCGGCCCGGCCCCTCAGCCGCTGACCTCCACCAGCGGCGAGGTCGCCACCAGGGTCAACCCGGCCGTGGACCTGAGCGTGGTCAAGTCCGCCGACCTGACCAGGGTCACCGTGGGCCAGACCGTCACCTACCGCGTGGCCGTCCACAACGCCGGGCCCAGCGACGCCACCGGCGTCACCGTCAAGGACGTGCTCCCGGCCAACCTCGGCCTGCTGTCCGCGACGCCGTCCGCCGGCGACTACGCACCGGCCGGCGGGACGTGGACGGTGGGCGCGCTGGCCAGTGGCGCCACGGCCACGCTGACCATCCATGCCAAGGCGACAGCGGTCGGAGAGACGACCAACACCGCCACCGTCAGCGGCAAGGAGATGGACCTCGACCCGGCCAACAACACCGACACCGTCAAGGTCTGCGTCGATCCCGAGCCCTTCTGCCCGTACTGCAGGCCAGGGCAGGGGCGGACGACAGGGTCCTGACCCGCTCGGGGTCTGCGGCATTCCTCTCGCCGGGCTCCGCTCCGGGAAAGACGCGCCCTGCCACGAGTCGCCTCGTGGCAGAGCGCGCTCATATCAACGGGCGCCGCATCACTTCGGTTTCCGGATGCCTTGGGGTACGTTGACTTCAGAATCGGTCGGCTGAGCGGCTGATCACAATGTAATCCGAGGTATAGATCATGATCGACCGCACGCGTCTGGCCGGGCTGCTCGCGCGGGAGCGCGGTGCGTTCCGGGAGCGGAACCCGCGGTCGGCGGCGGCGTACCAGCAGGCGCGGGCGCACCTGTTCGGCGGCGTGCCGATGACGTGGATGAACAAGACCGCCGCCGGCTTCCCCCTCTACATGGACCGGGCGCGCGGCGCCCGGGTCACCGACCTGGACGGCCACGAGTACGTCGACCTGTGCCTCGGCGACACCGGCGCCATGGCGGGACACTCGCCCCGGGCGACCGTGGACGCGGTGGCCGAACGCTTCGCCGTGCTCGGCGGCGCCACGGTCATGATGCCCACCGAGGACGCGACCTGGGTCGGCGCCGAGCTCGGCCGCCGCTTCGGTGTGCCCTACTGGAGCTTCTCGCTGACCGCCACCGACGCCAACCGCTGGGCCATCCGGCTGGCCCGCGCGGTCACCGGGCGGCCCAGGATCCTGGTGAACAGCTACTGCTACCACGGCAGCGTCGACGAGGTCCTGCTGGTGGTCGGCCCGGACGGCGAGCAGGTGTCCCGCGAGGGCAACGTCGGCGCCCCGGTCGACCCCACCGTGACCTCCCGCGTGGTCGAGTTCAACGATCTGGCGTCGCTGGAGCGCGAACTGTCCTACGGCGACGTCGCCGCCGTCCTCATGGAGCCCGCCCTCACCAACATCGGCATCGTCCTGCCCGAACCCGGTTACCTCGACGAGGTGCGGGAGCTGACCCGGCGGTACGGCACCCTGCTGGTCAACGACGAGACGCACACCTTCTCAGCCGGGCCCGGCGGCTGCACGCGGGCGTGGGGGCTGCGGCCCGACATCGTCACCATCGGCAAGGCGATCGGCGGCGGCATCCCGAGCGGCGGGTACGGCCTGTCGGCCGAGGTCGCGGCCAGGGTCGACGGCATGACCGGCCTGGACCTGGTCGACATGGGCGGCGTCGGCGGCACGCTCGCCGGCAACGCGCTGTCGGTCGCCGCCATGCGCGCCACGCTGGAGCACGTGCTCACCGACGAGGCGTTCGATCGGATGATCGCCCTGGCCGTCCGCTTCACCAAGGGCGTCCAGGAGGTCATCGACCGGAACGCGCTGCCCTGGTCGGTCACCCGGCTCGGGGCCCGCGCCGAGTACCGCTTCACCAGCCCGGCGCCGCGCGACGGCGGCGAGTCCAACGCGGCCGGCGACCCCGAGCTGGACGACTACCTGCACGTGTACCTGGCCAACCGGGGCGTGCTGCTCACCCCGTTCCACAACATGGCGCTGATGTGCCCGGACACCACCGAGTCCGACGTCGACCGCCACTACGAGATCTTCGCGGCCGCCGTGTCGGAGCTCGTCGCGTGAGCCCGCCGTCCGGAACCGGTCCCACGAGCCCGCCGGTCGCGGCGGGCCAGGTGAGCCCGCCATCCATGGTCCTGCCGGCGCGGGACCGCCAGAGGGCGGGCCGGTGAACCTCGACGACATCGACCGCATCGTGCTGCGCGAGCTGCAGCGGGACGGCCGGGTCTCCTACACCGCGCTCGCCGAGGCGACCGGGCTCTCGGCCCCCGCCGTACGGCAGCGGGTGCAGCGGCTGCGCGACGAGGGGGTCGTCCAGATCGTCGGGGTCACCGACCCGATGGCGCTCGGGCTGCCCGTCATGGCGCTGATCGGCGTGCGGGTGGACACCGACGTGCACACCGTGGCCGACCGCGTCAGCGAGCTGTCCGGTGTGATCTACGTGGTGCTCACCTCGGGCTCGTTCGACATGTTCGTCGAGGTGGTGTGCAAGGAGCCCGCCGAGCTGCTCGCCATCCTCAACGACCACATCAAACGCGTCCCGGGCGTCACCCGGGCCGAGGCGTTCACCTACTTCGGCATCCACACCCACCGCTTCGCCTGGCCGGCCGGCTGACCCTCCCCGCGCGGGAGCCCGGCCCCATACCGCGACAGGAGGCCGCCAAGGTCAGCGGTCACGCCACCAAGGTCACCGAAGGCGATCGCCAAAGCGGCCGATACCGGTTCATTCCGGCAGGCTGACGATCATCTTCCCGGTGTTCTCGCCGCGGAGCATGCCGAGGAAGGCTTCGACGTTGTTCTCGATGCCCTCGACGAAGGTCTCGTGGTAGCGCAGCCGGCCCTCGCGGATCCAGCCGCCGACCTCTTCGACGAACTTCGGCCGCAGATCGTAGTGGTCGCCGACCAGCATGCCCCGCAGCGTGAGCCGCTTGCCGATGGTCAGGAAGAGGTTGCGCGGAGCGGAGGCCGGCTCGGTCGCGTTGTACTGGGCGATCATCCCGCACAGCGCGACGCGGCCGTGCAGGTTCAGGGCGGACAGCGCGGCCTCCAGATGCTCCCCGCCGACGTTGTCGAAGTAGACGTCGATGCCGCCGGGCGCGGCCTGGGCGAGCTGCTCGGCGACCGGGCCGTTCTTGTAGTTGAAGGCGGCGTCGAAGCCGTACTCCTCCACCAGCAGCTTGACCTTCTCATCGGAACCCGCGCTCCCGATGACGCGGGCGGCGCCCTTCAGCTTGGCGATCTGCCCGACCTCGCTGCCGACCGCGCCCGCCGCGCCGGAGACGAAGACGGTGTCGCCCTCGGCGAACTCCGCCGTGCGGAGCAGACCCGCGTACGCGGTCAGGCCGGTCATGCCCAGCACGCCGAGGTTGGCGCTGAGCGGAGCCGCCGCCGGATCGACGCGGACGGCTTCCGCGGCGCCGGCCAGCGCGTACTCGCGCCAGCCCAGCCCGTGCAGGACGTGGTCGCCCACCGCCACGCCCTCGGCGCCGGAGGCCACCACCCGGCCGAGGGCCCCGCCGTGCATTGGGTGGTCGAGCCGGTAGGGCTCGGCATAGGACTTCGCGTCGTTCATGCGTCCGCGCATGTAGGGGTCGACGGACAGGTACAGGTTCCGCACGAGGATCTGGCCCGGTCCCGGCTCGGGAATCGGGACCTCGCGCAGGGCGAAGTCCGCGGGCGTGGGCACACCCCGGGGGCGTGCGACCAGGTGCCATTCGCGGCTGGTGCCGTGCGGAGTCGTCATGATGATGCTTCCTTTCAGGGGTCGGATCGCCGGCCGGCGGCGGCTCACGCGTGCTACGCGGCCATGGCCTTCCTGTTCGTCCACGGCGGCGTACCGGTGGCGGCGGCGGGGGAGACCGGAGAGGAACTTGAGATGCTCAAGCAACCGTCTTCATGTAATCCCCGATACTTGATGATGTCAAGTATGCTTGAGTCCATGCCCGACACCACTGCGCCGGCCGCCGACGACCTGATCGAGCCCCTGGCACGTGCGGTCCGCGGCTACTACGACGACTTCGCCGTCGTCTCGGCGCGCCATGGCCTGACCACCGCTCAGGCCCGCGTACTGATCGCGCTGGAGGAGCCGCTGTCCATGCGCGCCCTCGCCGACCACCTGCTGTGCGACGCCTCCAACGCCACCGGGCTCATCGCCCGCATGGAGGCCCGCGGCCTGGTCCAGCGAGCCCTCTCCCCCTCGGACCGGCGCATCAAGGTCGTGACGGCCACCACGGAGGGAACCGAGCTCGCCCACCTCATCCGCGACGAACTGCACTCCGTCCGCGCCGCCCTGGAAGCCCTCACCCCTGACGAACGCGCCACCCTGCTTCCCCTACTGAACCGCCTGGCCGACCTGCTCGACCACCACAGCCCGCAACGCCACCCCACCCCATCCCCCACCTGACCGCCCCAGCACCCACCCGACCACCCAGCCCGCGCGATATCACGACCACCGATGCTCAACGCTTCCACGCCGAGTGGGAGAACCCCGGCCAGGCAAGAGAGATGGCTGACGCCCTGCAAGAGGCTCAGCCCGCAGGCGGATACACCGTCACGACCCGCTTCTTGCTGGGCCCACTGGAGATCTTCGTCGGAGTGGTTCTCGTTGCAGTTCTCGTCGTAGTTCTTCGCCGTGCCAGGCGGCTCCAGCAGCCGGCCCAGCGTCGACGCCATCCGGTGGAAGTCGGCCCAGCAGGGCGCGGCGACACGGTTTCACATCTGGCGTAGGGCCAATTCAGAAAGCCGCTTCCTAACAGTTGACGTGACCGTAGTGTAAATGTAACCTTCGGGCAATGTCCTGCAAGAACCTTGCAAATCACTGTTCATTTCTCTCTATTCTCCGCAAGTTCTGGTTGGAGCGCACTGCGTCCGTGCGCCTGGCCCCGCCCCCATCCCCATGGAGGGACCAGGTGATGTCGGCTACCGCATTGCGCGGTCGGTCGCCGCCCAAAGCGGCACCGACCCAGCGCTTTCCTTCCTCTGCGTTGAGATCAGCACCCCCCGCGACGGCTCCCCGCCGCCCCCTGCGGCCCTGGCGAGAGATAGAGAACGCAATGAGCAAAAAGCACCCTGTTTTACGGCTGATCGGGGCGGTGCTGGCGACCAGCCTGCTCGTCCTCGCCGGACCGGTACTCCCGGCCTCGGCCGCGGGCCCCAACCTGGCGGCCGGCAAGACCATGTCGGCGAGCAGCTCCACCGACGTCTACGGAGCGGGCAACGCCAACGACGGCAACCAGAACACCTACTGGGAGAGCGCCAACAACGCCTTCCCGCAGTGGATCCAGGTGGACCTCGGGTCCGCCGTCAGCGTGAACCAGGTCATCCTGAAGGTCCCCGCCCCGAGCGGGTGGGCCACCAGGACGGAGACCCTGTCGGTCCTGACCGGGACCTCGGGCACCCCGACCACCACGACCGTCGGCTCCGCGGGATACACCTTCAACCCCGCCACCGGCAACACTGTGACGATCAACTTCACCGCGACGACCGCGCGGTACGTCCGGCTGAACATCACCGGCAACACCGGTTGGCCGGCCGGCCAGATCTCCGAGTTCGAGGTGTACGGCCCAGCGGGCCCGGGTGTCGACAACGAGCCTCCGTCCGTGCCGGGCAACCTCGCCTACACCGAGCCCGGCTCCGGCCAGATCAGGCTGACGTGGAACGCCTCCACCGACAACGTCGGCGTCACCGGCTATGACGTCTACGCCAACAACGCGCTGCGCGGCAGCGTGGCGGGCAACGTCCTGACCTACACCGACACGCAGCCGGACACGGCCACGGTGTCGTACTACGTCAGGGCCAAGGACGCCGCGGGCAACCAGTCCAATCCCAGCGACACGGTCACGCGCACCGGCACGGGCGGTCCCGGGACCAACCTGGCGGTCGGCAAGCCGATCACCGCGTCCGGCTCGGTCTTCACGTTCGTGCCGGCCAACGCCAACGACAACAGCACCGCGACGTACTGGGAAGGCGCCGGCGGCAGCTACCCCAACACGCTCACCGTGCAGCTCGGGTCGAACGCCGACGTCAGCCAGGTCGTCGTCAAGCTGAACCCCGACAGCTCCTGGGGGCCCCGGACCCAGACCATCCAGGTGCTCGGGCGTGAGCAGAGCTCCAGCACGTTCACCAACCTGACCCAGCCGATCGTCGCCCAGTTCGCCCCCGACAGCGGCAACACCGTGTCGTTCCCGGTCAGCGGCAGGGTCGCCGACGTGCAGCTCAAGTTCACGAGCAACTCCGGCGCCCCCGCGGGCCAGGCCGCCGAGTTCCAGGTCATCGGCGTCCCAGCGCCGAACCCCGACCTCACGGTCACCGACGTCTCGTGGACTCCGGCCTCCCCGAACGAGACCAACGCGATCACGCTGTCAGCCACGGTCAGGAACTCGGGCACCCTGGCCTCCCCTGCGGACAGCGTCAACTTCAACCTAGGCGGCGCCCTGGTCGGCACCGTCGCGGTCCCCGCCCTGGCCATCAACGGCACCGCCACGGTGACCCACGACATCGGCACCCGCGGTGAAGGGACCTACACGGTCAGCGCCAGGGTGGACGCGGACAACACGGTCTTCGAGCAGAACGAGAACAACAACACCTTCACCGCGACGTCGTCGCTGGTGGTCTCGCAGGCTCCCGGCCCCGACCTACAGGTCCTCAGCATCAGCTCCAATCCGCCGAACCCGGCCGTCGGAGCGGCGGTGACGTTCAACGTGGCGGTGAAGAACCGCGGCACCACCGCGTCGGGCGCGACCACAGTCACTCGTGTGGCGGTGGGCGGCACCACGCTCAACACCAACACCCCGTCGATCGCGGCAGGGGCGACGACGAACGTGGCCATCAGCGGCAGCTGGACGGCGACCAGTGGCGGCGCCACCATCACCGCAACCGCCGATGCGACGAACGTCGTCACCGAGACCAACGAGACCAACAACGCGTTCTCGCAGGCGATCGTGGTCGGCCGCGGGGCGGCGGTTCCGTGGGTCGAGTACGAGGCCGAGGCCGCCAGTTACCAGGGCACCCTGCTGACGGCCGACCCGCTGCGCACCTTCGGGCACACCAACTTCGCCACCGAGTCCTCCGGCAGGCAGTCGGTGCGCCTGAACAGCACAGGCCAGTTCGTCGAGTTCACCTCGACCAACCCGACCAACTCGATCGTGGTGCGCAACTCCATCCCCGATGCGCCGAACGGCGGCGGCATCGACGCCACCATCAGCCTCTACATCAACGACACCTTCGCGCAGAAGCTGACCCTCTCGTCGCGTCACAGCTGGCTGTACGGGAACACCGACGGCCCCGAAGCACTGACGAACACCCCCCAGGCCGACGCCCGGCGGTTGTTCGACGAGGCGCATGCACTCCTGTCGACGAGCTACCCGGCGGGCACCAAGTTCCGGTTGCAGCGCGATGCGACCGACACGGCCTCCTTCTACATCATCGACCTGATCGACCTGGAGCAGGTGGCGGCACCGGCGAGCCAGCCGGCCGGCTGCACCTCGATCACGGCCTACGGTGCGGTGCCCAACGACGGGCTCGACGACACGGCCGCCATCCAGCGGGCGGTGACGGACGACCAGAACGGGGTCATCAGCTGCGTGTGGATCCCGGCGGGGCAATGGCGCCAGGAGCAGAAGATCCTCACCGACGACCCGCTGAACCGGGGTCAGTACAACCAGGTGGGCATCAGCAACGTCACGATCCGCGGCGCGGGCATGTGGCACTCCCAGCTGTACACCCTCACCGAGCCGCAGGACGTGGTGGGCGGCATCAACCACCCGCACGAGGGCAACTTCGGCTTCGACATCGACGACAACGTCCAGATCTCCGACATCGCCATCTTCGGCTCGGGGCGTATTCGCGGTGGAGACGGCAATGACGAAGGCGGAGTGGGCCTGAACGGGCGGTTCGGCAAGAACACCAAAATCTCCAACGTGTGGATCGAACACGCCAACGTGGGTGTCTGGGTCGGTCGTGACTACGACAACATCCCTGCGCTGTGGGGGCCTGCCGATGGGCTTGAGTTCAGCGGCATGCGCATCCGCGACACCTACGCCGACGGCATCAACTTCACCAACGGCACGCGCAACTCGAAGGTGTTCAACTCATCCTTCCGCACCACCGGCGACGACGCCCTGGCGGTCTGGGCCAACCAGGCCGTGAAGGACCAGGTCGTCGACAACACGCACGACAACCACTTCATCAACAACACCGTCCAGCTGCCCTGGCGAGCGAACGGCATCGCGATCTACGGCGGCTACGACAACTCGATCGAGAACAACCTGATCTACGACACCATGAACTACCCGGGCATCATGCTGGCGACCGACCACAGTCCCCTGCCCTTCTCGGGGACCACGTTGATCGCCAACAACGCGATCTACCGCGGTGGCGGCGTCTTCTGGAATGAGGATCAGGAGTTCGGCGCCATCACGTTGTTCCCGTCGAGCAAGGACATCACCGGTGTCACCATCCGCGACACCGACATCTACGACTCGACCTACGACGGCATCCAGTTCAAGACAGGTGGCGGCAACATGCCGGGCGTCGCGATCACCAATGTGAAGATCGACAAGTCCAACAACGGCGCCGGCATTCTGGCCATGAGCGGCGCTCGCGGTAACGCGACGCTGACGAACGTGACCATAACCAACTCGGCCAAGGGCAACATCGTGACGCAACCAGGGTCGACCTTCGTGATCACAGGCGGCTAGTCCTTTCGAGAACCGCCTCGCATAACGACCACGTGGGGTTCGGTGCGTGAACGACGACCAGCCATGTGGCGTGCTCCGTCTGATGAACCGGAGCACGCTCATGGCTGGTCGTATGCCGACTCCTCGTCGACGTCTCGCGCCCCGAGGTCAACACACAGTGGACCGACAGCGGCGACGCCCACGAGCAACGCGGGCTCAAGCACCGGGGCCGCGACGACGTACGCCCCGTGCCCATCCCTCGCCTGGCCGCCGGTTTCGCCGTGGGGACCACCACGGCCTGGCGCTACGTTCGCGAAGTCGTCGATCTCCTGGCCGCCCTGGCCGACGACGTGCGCCCCGCCGTCGAGCGCGCATCCCGGCTGGCCTACACCATCCTGGATGGCACTCTCATCCCGACTACCTGTGCGGAGGCGTTCCCAGATCGACGTGAGCAGAACCCACCGTCCACAGCCCCCGCGGGCACCGCCCGCCCCTCGGCCTCGGAGGGCTCGTGTCCCGTGGGAGTTCGGTCAGCAGGCGGTCGGCGTGGTGCTGGTGCCGGCCGCGCACGCCGCGAGCACCGCGCGGCTCCTCAGCTGGTCCAAGGTGGGCGTGCCGACCGCGGGCTCGCTTGCCACGGGGACGGGGTTGTCCGTCGTGACCGGGTCGGGGACGTCCACCGCCGAGGCGTCAGGGTCGTCCGTGGGGTCCGGGACGGGGGCAGCCGTCGACGTCCCGTCCGGGTTGTCGTCGTGCGGGAAGTCCGAGGGCTTGGGGGGCCTCGGGGAGGGCATGTCCGGCGGCTCCTCCACGGGCGCCGGGGCGCCGTTGAGAATCTGGTTCACCCGTTCCGGGTCGTCCATGAGCGGCGCGATGACCGGCCGGCCCGGTGCCTGCTCGACGAACACGCCCTCGCCGATCGGCACATGCACCGAGGCCAGGTAGCCGGCCAGCGCCTGGGGCACCGCCCGCCCCTCGGCCTGGTACCGCTCCAGGGCGTTGTGCACGTAGAACAGGCCGTGCCCCGCGCTGCCGATGGAGGCCCGCAGGTCGGCCAGGGTGCTCTCCTTCGGCTGCTCGATCTGCAGCCGGATCTGGCCGTTCTGCTGGCCCAGGCCGAGCTTTCCGGACAGGACGCGGTCCACCTTGACGACGAGACTGGCTTTGCGGATCGCCGCGTCGGGAGTGTCGTAGCCGACGACGGGCGCGGCGCCCGCGCTGTCGTCGGAGCCGAAGGCGATCCCCGGCTCGATGCCGACGACGGTGCCCTCCAGCAGCGCCGCGGCGGGGGTGAAGGCGCCGGAGGCGGGCGCGCCGGGCGTCAGGTCGTCCAGCGAGTCGTACAGGTACGTGCCGGTCGACTCACCCGCGCCGGAGCGCATCAAGGACCAGAACGAGGGAGCGGCCTCGCCCGGCCAGGAGGCGGCCACTCCGTCGGCGGTCACCAGGCCGAGTGCGACGACGAGGGTGAGGCCCACCCCCGCGGTGCGGGATTGGAGCATCTTCGACATGTGTCCCGTCCTCAGCCGGCGACCTTCATGTACGAGGTCAGCGACGAGTAGTTGTAGTAGTGGTCCCTGTTGTCCGCCTGCGGGCAGGCCGCGAGCGGGGCCAGGAGCAGGCCTCGGGTTCCCGATTCGCTGTGGGGGGTTTGGGGCACCCGTATTCCTTCCGAAGGTAAAGGCGCAAACACGGTGATCTTCGCGGCCCTGTAATCGTTACGCGACCCCTGGCGCGGAGTCGGCGACGGCCGCCGCCGCGCCGACTCCGGTTCACGGGATGGACGGGAAGAGGGCCGCGGGGAGCCCGAACGCGGTGAACACCTGCTGGTCCTGGAATACCACGTTGTGGGTGATCCCCGCCGGTGTCACGGTGAGCACCTGCAGGGTGTGCAGCCGGTAGGCGCCGTCGTCGGCCCGGGAGGCGTTCGTCGCGATCTTGTAGAGCCAGGTGCGAACCGAGGCCAGCTCGTGGTCGTAGCGCCCCCTGGCTCCCCAGGCGCGCAGCATCGTCTCCTGGACCAGGTCCTCCGCCTCGTGGACCGAGCCGAGCATCCGGTAGCAGTGCACCAGGAGCTCATGCCGGTATGGTCCGGCGTGCGCCTCGAAGTCCTCGTCGATCGTGTTCGGCACGGTGGATCCCCTCAGTGCGGGATGGGTGCGACCCGCGTCGCGCGGGCCGCACCCATCGCCATGATGCCCGGTCAGCGGGCCGCACCCATCGCCATGACGCCGGTCAGCGAGCGGGCGCATTCGCGTAGGCCGCGACCAGCCATCGCCCGTCCTGCTTGGACAGGACCCAGGTGGCGAGCCGCTCACGCTCGGCCGGGAAGTGCCGCTCCCCGGCCATGACGATGCCGGCCTTGCTCACCACGATGGCGGTGTCCCCGCCGATGACACGGATGTCCTGCGGGTCGTCGATCGCCCGGGACCCCTTCAAGGGGCCGGCGAACGCGCCGGCCATGTAGTCGCGGACCGCGGACCGGCCCCGGTGGAACACCCCAGGCATCACCACGGTGGCGTCGTCGGCGTACAACGCGGCGAAGGCGTCGGCGTCGTTGTCGGCCCATGCCGCGTAAATCCGGCGGAGCACATCGCGCACAGCGCCCGAGTCGCCGGTGCCGGTACGGGTATCGCTCGACTCATTACTGATCATCTGAAGTCGTCCTTCCCTGCTTCGCGGTACCGGAACGGCCAGGAGCGGCCGGCCGGTCGGTGGGTATACCGGCGGCACGGCTTCGGCTCATCGGTCTCCGGCGAAGTTTCTTTCACCGTTTCGCGGCAGCACGCATGGCGGCGTTTCGCGGCAGCACGCGAGGCGGTGACGACCCCGCCGGTCATGGTCCCGCGCGCTCACCTTCGCCCGCCCAGGGCATATCGTCGTGCCGTTAGATGTGGGTGCATGGTGGTCTGGGAGGTTTTGTGACGTACGACGTGACGAAGGTACGGGCGCGGTTCCCCGCGCTGGAGGAAGGCGCGGCGCACTTCGACGGCCCCGGCGGCTCTCAGACGCCCGATGACGTCGCCGAGGCGGTGGCCGCCGCGCTCAGGGCGGCCGTCGCCAACCGCGGATCGCAGACGGCCGCCGAGCGCCGCGCCGACGAGATCGTCATCGCGGCGCGTCAGGCGATGGCCGACCTGCTCGCCGGCACGCCGGCCGGCATCGTGTTCGGCCGCAGCATGACGCAGCTGACCTACGACCTGGCCCGCGCCCTGGCCAAGGAGTGGGGGCCACAGGACGAGGTCGTGGTCACCCGGCTCGACCACGACGCGAACATCCGCCCGTGGGTGCACGCCGCCGAGCCGCGCGGGGTCACGGTGCGCTGGGCGGACTTCGATCGTGAGAGCGGCGAGCTGGACGTCGCCGCCATCGCCGGCCTGCTCACCGAGCGCACCAGGATCGTCGCCGTCACCGGGGCGTCCAACCTGCTCGGCACCCGGCCGGACATCCCGGCGATCGCCGAGCGGGTGCACGCGGCCGGGGCGCTGCTGTACGTCGACGGCGTGCACCTGACCCCGCACAGCCTGGTCGACGTGGGATCGCTGGGCGCCGACTTCTACGCCTGCTCGCCGTACAAGTTCCTCGGCCCGCACCTCGGCGTCCTCGCCGCCCGCCCGGAGCTGCTCGAGACCGTACACCCGGACAAGCTGCTCCCGGCCACGAACGCGGTGCCCGAGCGCTTCGAGCTGGGCACGCTGCCCTACGAGCTGCTCGCGGGCACGACGGCGGCGGTCGACTTCCTCGCCGGCCTGGTCCCCGGCGAGGGAGACCGCAGAGAACGCCTGGCCCGCTCGATGGACGAGCTGGAACGGCACGAGGAGGCCATGCTGGACCGGCTCGACACCGGGCTGGCGGAGATCACCGGGGTCACCCTGCACGGTTCAGCCCGGCGCAGGCGCACGCCCACCACGTTGTTCTCGGTCGACGGTGTCGCGGCGGACGAGGTCTACGAGTTCCTGGCGGCGCGCGGGGTCAACGCCCCGGCGGGGAGCTTCTACGCACTTGAGTGCAGCCGGTGGCTGGGGCTCGGCGACGACGGAGCGGTCCGCGCCGGGATCGCGCCGTACACCGACGAGTCCGACGTCGACCGGCTGCTGGAGGGCATCCGCGAACTGACCGGCTGACCCGGGCCTCGGCCGGTCCCACACGGGTCCGGCGCGGCCGGCGGTGCGCGCGGCGTCCCCTGGCCGCTCGGGTGCGGGCGTGGCATGGCAGGGTATTCGGGGCCGTCTCTGCTCGTGGGAGTGGAAGGCGACCCAGCACGCCAGCAGGGCCAGCGCGAACGCCGGTAGCCAGGCCAGCCGGGCGAACAGCCAGCCGGGACCGTCGGGGGCGGTGTGCAGGCCGGGCAGCGCCTCGCCGGTGAGCATGCCGAGCGCGGTGATCGCGATCATGGCGGTCTGGTGCCAGAGGAAGACCGTCATCGCGGAGAGGTTGGCGAGTGCCACGACCGCCCAGGCGGCGGGGCGGCGTAGCACCCGCCGCAGCGGGCCGAGCAGCAGCAGGGCCGCCCCGCACTGGGCGAGGCCGAAGGCGACGGCCGCGAGGGTGGGCGGGGCCTGGTTGGAGATGCGGGCGCCTGGAACCCCCACCATGGCGGCCGGGTAGCCGGCCCACAGGACGAGCGCGGCGGTGGCGGCGGCGCCGCCGAGCAGCATCGCCCATCCGGTCGCGCGGCTGCGCAGCCGGTCGCGCGCCCAGGCAGCGCCCAGGCAGTACGGGACCAGCCAGCCGGCCGCCACGTTGATCCAGCACAGCCAGGCGGGCCCGCCCAGGCCGAACCGGACCAGGTCGACGAGCGCGACGGTGACGAGCGGCCACGACGGGTGCAGCCTGGCGACCATCGGGGTCGCCGCCGTCAGCGCCGCGAAGACCAGCAGGAACCACAGCGGGGACCACACCAGCTTGGCCAGCGTGCGTACGGTCCCCAGGTCGGCGCCGAAGGCGAGCATCGTGACCGCCAGCACGCTCCACACCGCCACCACGGCGGCGAGCGGCCTGAACAGGCGGGTCATCCGGGTGCTGAGCCACTGCCCGTACGCGGTGCCCCGGAGGCGCGCGGAGGCGTGGCTCTTGGCCGCCACCTGCCCGCCTACCAGGAAGAACACCGCCATGGTCTGCAGGATCCAGGAGGCGGGGGCGAGTTGGGGCATGTTCCGGAGCGGGCTGGCGACGCGGACGGTGCCGCTGTCGGTGACCAGGGCGGTCACCAGCCAGTGGCCGAGCACCACGCCGAGGATGGCCAAGGCGCGCAGTGCGTCGAGGGCGCGGTCGCGGCCGGGGGGCGTCGCCGTATGGACGCGCTCGACGAGATCACGCATCACGGCCCGCCTCGGCGGGGGCCCGTCCGGAGACGATCCGGGCGATGTTCGAAAGCGATAGGGAACCGGCTTTCAGGTAATCGCTGTGGCCGCCGTCGCCCGCCGCGAAGAGCCGGGCGCCGAACCGCGGGGAGACCGGGTCGGTGCCGAATCCGATGGTGACGAAGGGAAGCCGGAGCCGCGTGTGCGGCACGTGGGCGATCCAGTCGCCGGTCCCCCGGCCGGCCCAGACGGTGGCCCGGGTGCGCAGCGCGGCGGCGTCGTCGACGGCGGCCCCGGCGCTGCCGTACAGGACGATGTCGGCGACGTCCAGCCCGGGCGCGGCACGGCCGCAGACCACGCTCCCATAGGAGTGACACAGAAGGGAGACGCGGGCGCCGGGCTTGACCGCGCTCAGCTCCCGCACGAACGCGCGCAGGTCCGGGGCCGCCCGGTCGGCGCGGCCGGGCATCAGCGCCTGAAGGGTCACGGTACCGGGGGTCCGGTATCCGAGCCAGGCGATGACGGCGGACCGGTCGCCGAGCGCCTGTCGCAGCCTCATCGAACCGCCTCGCAGGAGCCCGTACTTGTCGAGGTCGGTGTCGGAGCCGGGGACCAGCACGGCGATCCGCTCGGCCGCCGTCAGGTCGCCGAAGACCTCGACGGCGCGACCGCCGTCGCGGCCGTCGAAGGACAGGAATCGGCGCGCGGGATCCGCCATGGCGCGGAGCATCGCGGCCCGCCACCGATCGCCATGACCCGCGGCCATCCGTTCAGCCGCCCAGATGCCATCCCGGCTGGCGGCGTACCGCTCGGCGAGGACCGCGGGTGTCGCGGCCCGTAACGGGGCCAGGGTGGCGGGAACGGGCGCCGGGACGGCCGCGGGGCGTGCCGCGCCCGTCACCGGCACCACCACCGAAGCCGCGATGAGCGCGGCGAGCAGGGCACGGCGCAGCCGGGGCCGGTTGACTTCGATCACCCGACAAAGGTGCCGCAGGCGGCATCCGCACCACATCGGACCGCTGGTGGCATTCGCGACAACGCCGGTGGACCGTGGGTGTACACCCGTGGTCCGATGCTCGGGCGAAGAGCATCCGGCTACGCTCTGGACATGCACGTCGCACCGCCGCTACCTCTGCTGAAGCGAGTGCCGCCAGGCGTTTGGACGACTCTGACCTGGTGTGCGGGCCTGGCGTTCACGTTCCTCATGCGCGTCAGGCTGCCCGGTGAGTCGGAGCCCGCCGTGGTCGCCGGGGTCTTGGTCTACCGGTGGGACGGTTTGGCGTTCCTGGCGGTGGCCACCGCGCTGGTGCTGGCCGGTAGCGCTCTGCAGCGCCGTCGGCCGATGCCGGCCATGGCCCTGTTGCTGGCCGCGTCCACCATCGCGTGCGTCCCGCTGGGCGTCGGGGAGATCCCGTTGGCTCAGTTCCTCGCGGTCGATGTCGCGCTGTACTTCATCGCGGCCACCCGGTCGCGCCGGACCGGGATCGTCGCCGTCGCCATGGCGCTCGCCGTACTGGCCGGCTACCTGACCACGCGGCTGCTGTCCGGCTGGGTCGTCGGAACCTCGGCGGAGCTGGCCGTGGCCCTGACGGCCGCCATCGCGTGGCTGGTCGGCAATTCGGCGCACCAGGCCCACGAGTACGCCGAGAAACTGCGGGACCAGGCCGCGGCGCAGGCGGTCACCGACGAACGGCTCCGGATCGCGCGCGAGCTGCACGACATGGTCGCCCACAGCATCGGCATCATTGCCCTGCAGGCCGGCGCGGCACGCCGGGTCATCGGCACGCAGCCGGCGCGGGCGCGCGACGCGCTGGGCGAGATCGAGACGGTCGGCCGGGAGACGTTGTCGGGGCTGCGCCGGATGCTCGGCGCGCTCCGTCAGCCCGAACCGGGGCGGCCACCACAGGCGGCGCCGCTCGATCCGGGGCTCGGTCCGGGGCTCGGTCTGGCCGACGTCGACCGGCTGGCCGCGACGACGACAGATGCCGGCGTCCGTGTCGACGTGCGGTGGCGAGGCGAGCGGCGTCCCCTGCCTGCGGAGATCGACACAGCCGCCTATCGCATCATTCAGGAGGCACTCACCAACGTGGTGCGCCATGCCGGCACCCACTCCTGCCGGGTGTCCATCGATTACCAGGACAAGGAGTTGTCCATCGAGGTCCTCGACAGCGGGCGCGGGCGCAGTCGCACTGGAGGAAGCCAATACGGCCTGGTCGGGATGCGCGAGCGGGTCGGCCTGCTCCACGGAGAGTTCTCCGCCGGACCGCGTCCCGAAGGCGGCTTCCGGGTGTCGGCCCGCCTGCCCGTACCGGCCGGAGTCCGATGACCGTCCGCGTCGTACTCGCCGACGACCAGCCCCTGATCCGCACCGCTCTGCAGATGGTCATCGCCGACATCCCCGATCTCGAAGTCGTCGGGGAGGCCGGAACCGGCGCGGAAGCGGTCCATCTGGCCGAGAACCTCCACCCCGATGTCGTGGTGATGGACATCCGCATGCCGGGCATGGACGGCATCGAGGCGACCCGGCTGGTCACCGCAGGTCCCGGCGGAGCCCGCGTCATCGTCCTGACCACCTTCGATGACGACGACCACGTCTATGGCGCGCTGCGCGCCGGCGCATCAGGATTCCTCGTCAAGGACATGGCCCTGGACGACATCCTCGCGGCGATCCGTGTCGTCGCCGCCGGCGACGCCCTGATCGCGCCCAGCGTCACCCGCCGCCTGATCGCGGAGTTCGCCGGCCGCCCCGAGCCCGCAGCAGCACTCGCGCCCGCGCCACGCAGGGTCGAGGGCATCACCGAGCGGGAGCGCGAGGTGCTGACCCTGGTCGCACGCGGCATGTCCAACACCGAGATCGCCGCCGACCTGGTCATCAGCGTCTCCACCGTCAAGGCGTACGTGACACGGCTGCTGGCCAAGCTCGACGCCCGCGACCGCGTCCAGCTCGTCATCATCGCCTACGAGGCAGGCCTGGCGTCACCTTCCCGGTGATGACGATCCGGCGCTCCGGGATTCGTGCCATCCATGGCGTGGTGCGGTCAGGTGAGGATGCCGCGCAGGCCGGTGGCGAGGCGTTCGTAGTCCTGCTCGCGGTTGTAGACCTGGGCCGACAGGCGCAGGAGGCCGGCGCCGGGCCAGGGCTTGATGCCCGCCCGGCAGCCGAGCTTGCGGTAGATCTCGGCGGACAGGGCCTCGGCGCGCGGCTGCGTCTCGGCCACGCCGTCCGGGAGCCGCAGGACGCACATCGCCAGCTCCGGGTCCGAGCGCCAGGGGCGCAGCCCGGTGGCGCCGGCGACGATGGACCGGCCCCGCGCGACCAGCTCGGCGTTGCGGGCCTGGACGGCGTGCAGCCCGAGGTCGTCGAACACCCGCAGGCCGTGCGGCGCCGCCAGCCAGGCCGTGTAGTCCCGCGTGCCCTGGAACTCGACGCTCTTGGGGAAGCCCGCCTCCTGATAGAAGGAGGGGATCAGCGGCTCCACCCGGTCGCGCCACGCCGGCGCGACGGCCAGCACGCCCGACGGCCGCGGCCCGAACGCCCATTTGTGCAGGTTGCCGGTCCAGAAGTCGGCGCCCAGCTCGCTCAGGTCCAGCTCCAGCATGCCGGGCGCGTGCGCCGCGTCCACGATCGTGACGACGCCGAGGGCCCGGAACCCGTCCACCAGCCGGCGCGCCGGCAGCAGGCGAGCCGTGTTGGAGGTGATGTGGTCGAAGACGGCCACCTTGGTGCGCGGCGTGACCGAGCCGAGGAAGGCATCGGCGGCCTCGTCGCCCGACCACTCGCCGTCCGCCTGACCCGGAAGAGTCACCATGACGACCTCGGCCCCGGCCCGCTCGGCCGCCCGCCGTACCGCGATCTCGACGGCCCCGTAGGTGTGGTCGCTGATCAGGATCTGGTCTCCGGGGGCGAGCGGCACGCTGTTCAGCGCGACCGCGACGCCCTCGGTCACGTTGGAGACGAACGCGAGGCCGTCGGGCTCGGCCCCGAGGAACGCCGCCACCTCGTTCCTCGCCTTGGCGACGCGGTCCATGACCGTGGCGAAGAACACGTCGGGGTTGCGCTCGAGCTCCAGGCGCAACTCGTTCTGCGCCACCCGCACGCGATGCGGCACCGCGCCGAACGAGCCGTGGTTCAGATGCGCGACCGAGGGATCCAAGCTGAAGTCGTCAATGTTCACAACCGGGACATTAACCGGTCCCCCTCCGCCGCAGGACGCCAGCCCTTCCCCCGGCATCCGGTACGCCACCCGCGGCACGAACCCGAGCGCCGGCGGCGCGGCCGCTCCTCTCCGGCGCGACCGCCGCGGCGGATGAGACCGCCGCGGTCAGAAGGTGAAGCGCTGGGTGCGGACGCTGTTGTCGAAGTTGGACAGCAGGAGCTCGGGGTCGCCGACGGCCTGGATGCCGGGCAGGCGGGTGAACAGCTCGCGGTACATGATCTTGATTTCCTGGCGGGCGAGGTTGGCGCCGAGGCAGAAGTGCGGGCCGGGCCCGCCGAAGCCGACGTGCGGGTTCGGTTTGCGGGTGATGTCGTACCGGTCGGGGTGGTCGAAGACGTCCTCGTCCCGGTTGGCGGAGCCGTAGAACAGCACCACCTTGTCGCCGGGCGCGAGCCGTACCCCGCGGATCTCGTACTCCTCGGTGACCGTCCGCCGGAACTGCATGATCGGCGAGACGTGGCGGACGGTCTCCTCGATCGCGCCGCCGATGTGGCCGTCGAAGTCGCCGACGAGGCGCTCGCGCTCGCCGGGGTTGTCGGTGAGCAGCTTGAGCCCGTGGGCCATCGTGTTGCGGGCGGTCTCGTTGCCCGCGACGAGCAGCAGGGTGAAGAAGGAGCCGAGCTCCTTCGGCGTCAGCCGCTCACCGTCGACGTTGGCGTTGACCAGCGCGGACACCAGGTCGCTCGCGGGGTTCTTCTCCCGCTCGCGCCCCAGGTTGATCACCAGGCGCTGGAGGGCGAACAGCGCCGCCATGTTGCGCCCCGCCATCGCGACGGTGCGGGGAAGGCTCATGCGCACGCCGGTGTAGGCCGTGGAGGCGTCCACGTGCTCGTGGACCTTGGCCCGGATGCCGTCGGGAACGCCCATCATGTCGCAGATGACGTGGATGGGCAGCCGGGAGGCGACCTGCGCCACGAAGTCGCGCGGCCCCTCCTTCACCACGTCGTCCACGATGCGCTCGGCGGCCTTCGCGATGTCGTCGTTGAGGCCGCTCAGCATCTTGGGCGAGAACGCGCGCGAGACGATGCGGCGCAGGCGCGCGTGGCGGGGGTCGTCCAGGTTGACCATCGAGTCGCCGAAGACGTGCTTCACCCAGCCGGGCGGCTCGGGATTGGTCACGGCCGGCTCGCTGGAGAACACCTTGGCGTTGCGGCTCGCCTCCACCACGTCGGCGTGCCGCACCAGGGCGTAGAACCCCTTGCCCGAACGGAGCAGGGGCACCCGGCGCTCGGGGAAGAACACCGGATGGTCGAGCCGCCTCAGCCGCGCGAAGTCGCGTTCGCGCTCACTCGGCGGCCTGCGCCAGAACGCGAGGCCCGCGAGGTCGATGCCTGTGTCCACCGCCGTTGTCACGGTCCTATCCTGGCACGCCCTTTACCCGCCCGCCCGCGGGCCCGAGATCTTGCACGCCCCTGGGCCCGGTCGTCGCCGGTCAGCGGTACGGCTGCCATCTCGTGGTCAGGTCGCGGGCCCGGAAGGTCCGCATGCGATGCTCCCACTGGGAGCGGATCGAGGGGTTGCTGCGCAGGATGGGCAGGACGCTGGTGACGAGCTTCAGCTCCCGCAGGCGCCGCAGCACCGGGAAACCGTCCCACTCGGTGACGTCGGCGCCGTAGTGCTTGGCCAGCATCGCGTGGTCGTCGGTCGCGTAGTCCAGGCGCAGCCTGCCGACCGCGACCGGGGCCAGGTCCCACTCGCGCGGGCCGAGGCCGGTGCTGTCGAAGTCGCACAGCACCGGGCCGTGCGGGCCGGCGATGACGTTGCCGAGGAACGCGTCCCCGTGGATGACGCCCGGCGGCAGCACGAAGCGCAGCCGCGCGAGCTGCTCCTCGACCTCGTCGCACTCCTGCAGCAGGAACGTGTGGTCGCCGGCGTCCAGCTCCTCGGGCTCGGCCAGCCGCTGGCGCACCTCCTGCATCGGACGCCACTGCGGCAGGCCCGCGGGGGCGCCGGGCAGGCGGTGCAGGCGCTTGAGCAGGACGGCCAGGCCGGCGCCGTCCGGCCGGGGCCCGGTGTCCGGGACGTGCTCCCACAGCGTGATCATCTGGCCGTGCAGCCGGATGGGCTGCTCGAACCCCGGCAGCAGCCGCACCGCGGGGTAGTCGTGCGCGGCGAGCCAGCGGGCGACCCGTACGACGAGCCCGGCCCGCTCGCGGGCGGCGGTGGACCCGGCGATGCGCACCACCACCGGGTCGGCGCGCAGCCGGAACACCGCGTTGTTGGTGAACTTGATCAGCTCGGCCCGGTCGGGGTCCAGGCCCGTCTCGGCGCAGAGGGCTTCAAGGAGGAAGCGCAGGTTGTCCCGGGTGAGCCCGCCCGAGGGGTCGACCGTGGTGACGCTCATACGGCCCGCAGGTCCGCGATGCGCCGGCAGAGCTCCCGGGCGTCCGAGCTGTGCGGCCGGCTCGCCGCGGCCGCCTCCAGCGGGGCCAGGCGGTCGATGGTCCGCACGGACCTGATCTGGGTGACCAGGGTGACGGCCTCGTGCCCGTCGATGACGCCGCTGTCGACCTCGCCGAGCAGCAGCCGCACCGTCGCGAGGCCGATCAGCTCGAACACCTTGCTGCGCGCCATGTCCTGTTCCCGGCTCCGGACGCTGCTGGACAGCAGCTCGGCGGCCATGGGCAGGTGGCCGGGTTCGGCGCTCGCGAGGGCCGCGTGGGTCATGCCGCCGGCGGCCTCCAGGTCGACCTCGCCGAAGAACCGCACCCAGGACGGGGCCGCCTCGCGGTCGGCCCGGTTGAACTCGTCGCGTGCCCTGTTGATGGACTTCATCGCGAGCCGCTCGTCGCCGAGCAGGGCGTACGCCCAGGCCTCGTTGGCGCACAGCATGGCGACGGTCAGCTCGCAGCTGGCGTCCTGCGCGCAGATCTGGCCGAGCTGGAAGAACCGTAACGCGTCCTCGGTGCGGCCGAGGTGCAGGTGGACCCGCCCCATCCGGTACAGGATGTTCGCCGCCAGCGAGGGGTCGTGGGCGTGCTTGGCCTGTTCGAGGGCGCGGGCGAGGTGCCGGCGCGCGGCGCCGTAGAGGCCGACGTCGAAGGACGTCCATCCGGCGAGGTTGTGCTGGTCGGCCAGGGCGCGGTGCAGGCGGTGCCCGACGCGCTCGGAGCAGGTGGCGCGCAGCAGGTGCTGCGACCAGGTGAGCTGGGCGACCACCGCGTCCCGGCAGACGCCGCCGCCGTAGCGGTAGTCGAGCGCGCGGAGCGACTGGGTGACGGTCTCCACCTGCTCCACCTCGACGTCGCCGATGCGGGCGGGCACGGGGGTGTCGACGCGGGCCAGCGGCATGCGCCAGTCGTCGGCGGTCGCCACCACGGCCCCGATGGTGACCTGCGCGGCGTGGGCCAGCAGCCGGCGGACCTGCTCGTCCTCGTCGGCGTCGTCCTCGTAGCCGGCGGGCAGCGGGCAGATGACGCTCTGGGAGGCGTCGTCGTAGGCCAGGCCCATGTACCCGCGCGGCACGCCGAGGCCGTCGGCGATGCGCACCAGCACGTCGTAGGCCATGACCTGCCGGCCGTTGAGGATCTCGGATATCTCCGACTGCGACTGCCCTGTGAGCGCGGCGATGCGCCGCTGGGAGATCCCGACGCGCTGCAGGAGCAGGTAGACGGTGGCGATGTCGCGCACCGCCAGAGCCTGGCGCATCTGGGGCCGCTCCCAGATGGCGAAGCTGATCGCCTGCTCGTTCGCATGAGTGACGTTCATGCCGACCTTCCACAGTGAACTGTGCTGACCTCTCAGGTAACCAGGTGCCGCGGGGTTTCGGAGGGGATAACGGTCGGACCGATCGCCCGGGCAGATCGGCTCCACCGATCGAAGGAGACCGGAGATGGGTATCGGTGAGGCGGCTTACCACCATTGGCGCAGGTGCCCCACCATGGAGGCCAATCCCGGGGGATCACCGCGCGCATCCTCCGCCGGCTCATCGGTAGACAAGCCCAAGGAGTGATCAGCCCATGCGCGCCGAGCAGCCCGTCCCGAAGGAGGCTCACCACCGCACCGGGGTCCTGGCGCGGGAACGGCCGCCCGACGGCCCCCAGGTCCCCTTCCAGGACACCTTCCGGGTGCTGGTGACGATGCTGCGGCCGGGCTCGGCCTCGCGCTGCGCCCGCGCGGCGGTGCGCGAGGCCCTGTCCAGGGCCGGGGTGACCGACGAGGGCATCGGGGACGCCGAGATCATCGTGGCCGAGCTCGCCGCCAACGCCGAGAAGCACGCGCACGGGCCGTACGAGCTGCGGATCCACTGCCTGAGCGGCATCCCGATGTGGTGCGAGATGGTGGACGGCGGCCGGGAGCTGGGCGAGATCCCGGCCATCCTGACCGGCCTGCAGGCGGCCACGCTGGTCGACCTGGCGCCGTTCGCGGAGAGCGGCCGGGGGCTGCTGCTGGCCCACCGGCTGTCCCATGGCCACTGCTACGCCTACCCGACCACGATGTCCGTGGGCGGCGCGGCCGGCAAGGCGGTGGCCTTCGCCCTTCCCACCCCGGCGAGCGGCGGGAAGGGCTGACGGCTTCGGGGTGGGCGTGCTCGCCGGGGGTTCAGGTCGCGGCGGTCACCGTGACGGTGGCCGAGGTGGACCGGTCGCCCGAGGAGACGGTGAGGGTCGCCTGCCCTGGACGCACGGCGGTGAGCCGGCCGGCCGACAGGTCGAGCACCGCCACCACGCCGTGCCGCCGCGCCGCGTCCTTGGCCTCCCGCGGCGACTCGGCGACCGCGAGGGCCCGGTCCCCGCTCCAGGTCACGCTGGCCGGGTACCGGAGGGGGAAGGTGAGCCCGAAGGCCGTCGTGGTCCCGGTGGCCGAGACCTCCTCGCTCGCTCCCACGGTCAGCGCGCCCGGCGCCGAGAGGGAGAGCTTGTCGAACAGCGGGTTCACCCGTGCCGTCAGCCATTCACGCGTCGCCGGGCTCGGCAGGCCCGCCTTGACCTCGCCGGGCCGGGGGTCAACGCCGACGAGCATCCAGCCGAAGAATCCGCCCTTGTCCGGCGAGCTGTAGGGGGTCTTGCCCACGGCCGGGGTGTTGATCTCGGCCACGCCGTCCACCCTGGTGACGGCCGCGGTGTGGGCGTGGCCGCTGAACACCGCGACAGGCTTGCCGGCGCTCTCGCGGAATCCGGCCAGCCACTTCTCCATCAGGCCGGCCTCCAGCTGGTCGGAGAACTGCGAGCCGCCCGCTCCGGAGGGGTCGTGCAGCGGGTGGTGGAACACCAGCGCCAGCGACTTCACCGAGCGGTCCTTCTCCGCCTTCGCCAGTTCGTCGCGGAGCTCGGGCACCTGCGACCAGTCGGAGATCCGCAGCCCGCCGAGCGTGGTGTTCATCAGGACGAAGCGGGTGCCCTTGTGGTCGAACACCTGGTGGGCCGGCCGGCCGGTGGCGAGGAACGCGTCCAGGGTCCCGGTCGCCGTCGCGCCGGACTCGTGGTTGCCGGGAGTCCAGTGCACGGGAATGTCCGCGGGCACGTTGTCCTTCAGGATCTGCTCCGCGAAGGCGAAGTCCGCCGGCGCATTGCTATCCACGAAGTCACCATTTATCAGGATGAAGTCCGGCTTAGCGGCGACCGCCTGCCGTAGCGCCGCCGCGGCCTGCTGCGCCGCGAACGAGGATGGCCCCGCCGCCGCGCTCACGTGCAGGTCCGACATGACGGCGAAGCGCCAGCGATCCTTGCCGATGTCCGCCTGCCGCAGGACGAACGGGTCGGAGCCGACGGTCGTGTCCGCCGTGGCCTCCTGGCCGACCAGCGCGGTGAGCGCGTCGAACCTGAGCTCGCCCGCGTCCTTGGCCAGGTTCGAGGTCTCCACGACGTAGAGGTTGTTGAGGGTGATCGGCTCGGAGAACCCGGCGGGCAGCGTGCCCTCCACCCACTTCCAGCCCGTCCAGTCGACGACGGCCGCGAAGGTGAAGGGCACGTTCGTCGTCCCCTGCGAGCGCAGGGTCGCGCGCAGCCAGTGCTTCTTGCCGTCCCCGTACGCCCACACGCCGAGGCGCCTGGTGCCGTGCGGGAGGGTCAGCGCCGAGGGCTTGGCCACCGCGTACGCGGCGGAGGTCCCAGAGGTCCCGGTGAAGTCGTACCTCAGCGCGAGCGCCCGGTTCCCCGCCGGGGCGCCGGGCCGGTCGGATCCGTCCACGGCCGCGACCGAGGCGACGGCCTTGGAGGCGGAGGCCGCCCATGTCTCGCCCGCCTCGAACTCGGCCAGCGACTGGCGTTTCAGGCCGACCACGACGGGCAGCCGCGCCACCTTGCCCTGCACGCTCGCGGTGACGACGGTGGCCGTTCCGCCGGGCGCGTCCAGCCCGGTGACCGTGAGCGACCCGTCGTCCCTGGCCTCGACCTTGACCACCGCGGAGTCGTACTCCAGATCGGCGTCGCGGGCGGCGACCGGCGCGTCGAACCCGTCGGCGTCGTATCCGCGCACTCCGACCACCGTCGAGTCGCCGGTCTCCAGGGTCAGGCTCGCGGCGGTGAACTTCGCGGTGGACAGCTCGCCGAGCACGCGAAGATCGGTGTGCCCGCGCGCCCGTCCGGCCCGGGCCGTCAGATCGCCCTCGCCGGAGCGCTCGGCGCGCAGGACGCCGTCGCGCACCTCGCCCAGCCGGCCCGCGTCCCATCTCACACGGTCTCCGCCGAGGTCGGCGGGGGCGTAGGTCTCGTCGTACCCCGCGGCAGACACCCGCACGGTCAGGCCGGGGAACACGCGCGCCGCGCTCGCGCGCACCGCGAGGCCCTTCGGCGTGCCAGAGCCCTTGGCCGCGTACAGGCCCACCCCGCTCGGGATCAGCCGCTCGCCGCCGTCTGAGGGGGTGTTGACCACGCTGACCCCGGCGTCTCCTGGGGTACGGGCCACGATGTCGGAGGAGCCTCCGCCGTCCAGCATGAACGCCTCGCGGGCGCCGAGCCGCACGAGCAGCTTGGCGGTCTCGTCGAAGCTCAGCCCGGCCGAGAAGTTGGCCGAGCCGTCCACCGTCACGAGCAGGAGCCGGCGGCCGCCGTCGGCCCAGCCGATCGCGGTGCGCGGCTTGGGTGCGTCGTTGCCGGTCGACGGCGGGAAGTCGATGGCCTGGCCGTCGCGTACGAGCACCTCGCCGCTGCCGAGCGCCGTCCGCAGCTTCGCCGGTGAGTCGGTGCGCAGCCCCACGTCCAGGGCGACGGCGTCGCCGGGCTTGGCGGCGGCGAGCGTGGCCGCGGCGGCCCCCTGGCCGACGACGACCAGGCCGCCGTCCGGCACGGGGGTGTTCGTGACCGCGGCGTTGACGGCGGTGACGGCTCCGCCGGTGACCACCAGCTCGGTCAGGGCGCCGGAGTGCGGGATCAGGGTGCGATTGCCCGGGCCCCACTGGTCGGTGAAGACGGTGACGGCATTGGCGGGGATGGCTGCGGTGTTCAGGCTCGCGACCGGGTGGCCGGTGCCCGCGACCGTGACCGTGCCCTCCAGCAGGGCGTTCGCGAGCCGCGCGACCTTGTCCTCCCCGACGGCGGCGACCGTGCGGCCCTGGCTGGTGGCCTTGCGCAGCTCGCCGTCCCTGACCTCGGGCCCGATGACGGCGTTGGTGTCGTTGATGTCGTAGTAGTCGCCGTTGACCGCGGCGACCGCCGACCGCGCGTCCGCGGCCTTCGACAGCGGCTGGGTCTCGGTCAGCCTGCCGCCGACCAGGCCGACGTCCACCCCTGGGCCCGACAGGTCGGCGTTCAGCACGTGGGCCCGCGTCCAGCCGTCGCGCCCGAAGGTGTCGAAGGTGGTGAGGACGATGCCCGGGGCCACCGTCCGATCGGTTCTGCCCGCCTCTACCGAGACGCCGGGAACGGTCGTCTGGTAGTCGGGCCGCCCCGCTCTCGGAGCGTCGGCCTGTGCCGTTCCCTGGGCCACCCCGGGAAGACCGATGACGAGCGCCACGGCGACCGCGCGCGCGAGATTACGCATTTCCACCTCCAAGTACGAACGGGCCTGAAGGTAGACAGACACGGAGCCGATCTTGGGTCCATGTCATGACATACCGGTGACATCGCGAAGAACATTTCGACGATCAGTCGTAGGGGTGAAGAACATCTTCGCGATCAGTTGTAGAGCCTCCGGGCCGTCCTGACAACAGCCGTCAACGGGAGATCCAACGCGTCCCGCGGGCGTGGGCGCTACCGCGCAGGTCAGGGGCCACGGCCGCCGGACGGCGGGATCTGACGTTCCGTTCAGCCGACCGACGTGGGGACTTCATGCTGCTGTGAGCCGGATGTCCAGGTCTGCGGGGACGATCCGGAGTATGAGTGCCTCGCGCGCGTCCCGCCTCCTCGCCGCCGCGACCCTCGTGGTCGTCCCCCTGCTCCCTCCACCCGCCGCCCAGGCCCAGACCGCCCGCGCCACACCCACCGCCCTCTCCCCTGCCATATCGGCCCATTCCATGTCCGCCTCCGCCGTGCCGGACCGCGCGGTAGCCGCCCAGGCCGTGGTGCCGGCCCGTGCGCCCGGCAAGGAGTGCGACACCGCCTATCTCGCCGTGGCCGCGCCGTACGACACCGTGGACGGGCAGGCGCGCGCGGGCACCGTCACGCTGTACGACGGCACCAAGAAGGCCGCCGTGCTCTCCCAGGGAACCCACGGGCTGCCCGGCACCCCCGAACCCGGCGACTCGTTCGGCTCCGCGGTGGTCGCGGGCGACTTCGACGGGGACGGCTGCGCCGACCTGGCGATCGGCGCGTCGGAGGAGTTCGCCGGCACGCCGGTGCCCGACGGCGCCGACGGCAACGGCATCGTGTACCTGCTGCGCGGCACGGCGAACGGCCTCCGGGCGGCCGGGACCCTCGACGTCACCCGCCTCGGCCGTTCACGCGACACCGACCGGTTCGGCGCCGCGCTGGCCGCCGGCGATCTGGACGGCGACGGCGACGACGAGTTGGTGGTCGGCATCCCCGGCCTGTCCGAGGGCGGCGGCGCCGGGATCTTCGGCCTCAAGGGGCGCGCGGCCTCCGGCAAGGGAACCCTCATCACCCAGGCCACCTCCTGGGTCGCGCAGGACCACCTCGAGACCGACCAGTTCGGGGCCGCCCTCGCGGTGGGCGACTTCGACGGCGACGGCAAGGCCGAACTGGCCGTCGGCGCGCCCAGCCACACCATCGGCGCCACCACCTCCGGCGGTGGCCTGGTCGTCATCGCCGACCTGCGGGCCCGGCAGGCCGGCGTCTACAACCAGAACAGCCCCGGCGTGCCCGGCGAGGCCGAGAAGTGGGACTCCTTCGGCGCGGCGCTCGCGGCCGGCGACTTCGACCACGACGGCCGCGACGACCTGGCCATCGGCGTCCCCGGTGAGGGCCTGGACGCCTTCCAGGACGGCCCCATGTACGGCAACGGCGGCGTGCACGTCCTGTACGGCACGTCCCGGGGGCTCACCGCGATCGGCGGCGAGTTCTGGTCGCGCAAGACCAAGGGCATCAGGGGCAAGAGCCTCAACACCGACCGGCTCGGCTCGGCGCTCGCCGCCGGCGACCTCAACGGCGACGGCGACGCCGAACTGGCCATCGGCCTTCCCGGCGGCAACACCGTCCTGGTCCTCCCCGGCACCCGCACCGGCGGGCTGACCGCCCGGCACCACGTGCTGCTGAAGGGACGGCCCGGCCACCCCGGCGACCTGTACGGCTCCTCGGTGGCCATCACCCGCTCCGGCCTGACCATCGGCTCACCCGGCGCCGGCCGCGTCACCCTGATCCCCTCGAAGCCCCGCAAAGGCTCCTACACCGGCCTGCGCACGACCGGCGCCCACCCGCTCTCAGGTCAATCCACCGGCCTCTTCGGCTTCGCCGTCACCTCCTGAGGCGTGCTGCGAATAGGGTTGACTCAGGGAACTGCGCCGCCCTCGACGCCGGCCATGGCGGGCCGGCGCCTGTCGCCGCCCAGCCGGGAATGCCGGCCGGCTCCCACTCGGGGTCAGGTGAGGGTGCGTTCGCCGGCGGGGATGGTGAAGGTGGCGGCGGTTCTGGCGGGGGCGCCTTTGCGGCTGATGTAGTCGAGGGTGCGGAAGTCGGCCTTCAGCTCGTCCGGGGTGGCGTCGCACATGATGTAGCCGCGGCGCTCGTTGACGAACTTCAGGTGAGGGTTCTCGGCGACCAGCGCGGCGTCCCTGGCCGGGTCGTGGTAGCCGTCCCCGTCGCTGGAGATGGAGGTGGCCACCAGCTCGACGCCGACCCGCGCGGAGTCCGGGTCGTCGAAGTCGGCCGGCAGGTCGGAGGCGGAGGCCACGTGGGCGTCGCCGGTGAGCACGATGGAGTCGCCCGCCGGCGAGGAGGCGAGGGTGGCCAGCAGCCTGTCGCGCTCGGCCGGGTAGCCGTCCCAGGCGTCCACGTTCAGCTCCCTGCCGGGGCCGAGGTGGTAGTCGCGCTGGCCGACGATGACCTGCTGGGCGATGAGGTTCCAGGCGCCGGGCGCCGACGACAGCCCTTCGGCCAGCCACTTCATCTGGTCGGCTCCGAGCATGACGCGCTCCTGGCCGAGACGCTCGTCGCATCCGGAGCGCATGCCGTCGTCGCACGGCTGCTCGTCGCGGAACTGCCGGCTGTCGAGCAGGTGGAACGTCGCGAGGGATCCCCACGAGACCCTCCGGTTGATCCTGATGCCGTGGCCCCGGGCGACGGCGGACCTGCGCAGCGGCATGTGCTCGTAGTACGCCTGGAAGCCCGCCGCCTTGCGTGCGGCGAAGCCGGGGACGAGCGTGCCCGGGTTGTCGCCGGCCCAGTTGTTCTCGACCTCGTGATCGTCGAAGATCACCAGCCAGGGGCTGTTGAGGTGGGCGCGCTGGAGGTCGGGGTCGGTCTTGTACTGCGCGTGCCGCGTCCGGTAATCGGCGAGCGTCTGCAGCTTGCCGCCCACGTGCTCGCGCACGTTGCCCTGGGCCGCCGTGTAGACGCCGCCGGAGTACTCGTAGATGTAGTCGCCGAGGTGGACGACCAGGTCGGGGTGCTGCTCCGCCATCCGGCGGTAGGCCGTGTAGTAGCCGTGCTCGTACTGGGCGCAGGACACGGCCGCGAAGGTGAAGGACGCCGGCGTGGTGCCCGGGGCGGGCGCGGTGCGGGTGCGTCCGGCCGGGGAGAGGTGGCCGCCCGCGCGGAAGCGGTAGAAGTACTCCCGTCCCGGCTCGAGGCCCTGGAGCTCCACGTGCACCGCGTGCGCGGATCCGGGACGGGCGGTCGCGGTGCCGGTGCGCACCACCTGGCGGAAACGCTCGTCGGTGGCCACCTGCCACCCCACCTCGGCGTCCCGGGCCGGCATGCCGCCGTGCCCGTCGGGGGCGAGGGGGTCGGGCGCGAGCCGGGTCCACAGCACGAACCCGTCGGCGGCCGGGTCACCGGAGGCGATGCCCAGCGTGAACGGGTCCGGTGCGATGCGGCCGGCGCCCGCCGGGGCCGCCTGGACGCTCCCCCGGGTCGTGGTGGACGCGCCGGCGGAGGCGGGTGACATCAGGCCGCCGGCTCCCGCGACGGCGGCGGCGATCAGGAACGCTCTGCGTGACGGGTTCTGGTCCACGTCTATTAGTGCAGGCTGCCCGGCTGACCTGCGAGCGAGTGCGTGATGTCGGCCGCGTGAACACCTGCCGCACAGGCAGGCGGGCTACCCGGATGGTTGAACGCCCGCCGACGCGGAGGCGACCGGTTCCGGCATTCCAGGCGAAGCCTGCGGGTGGGGGACGTTCGAAGCGAAGCGTGCGGGCGGGGGGACGTTCCGGGCGGAGCGCCGGGGGGAGGCCGGGCTCCGCGGGAGGCTGGGTCGCGGGCGAGCCCGCCGGGCGGATGAGGCCCGGCGGGCTCGCGGCCGGCGGGGGCCGGTCAGGTGACCCTGCGTTTGCCGTACAGGGTGCTGGCCAGCAGGACTCCGATGATCGCCAGGATGATCTGCAGGATGAGCTCTATCCAGTCGATGCCTCTGGTGGTGGCGACTCCCAGAGCCCCGGCGATGGCCGTGCCGATCAGAGCCGCGACGATGCCGATCACGATGGTGAGCCAGATCGGGATGTTCTGCCGCCCGGGGATGAGAAGCCGCGCGAGCACACCGATCACCAGACCCACGATGATCGCACTGATAATACCGGTGACAGCCATTCACGCCTCCGTTATTCCGTTGTTATACGTATGCCCGCATAAGGGATGCTCAATACGTCATCGCAGGTCAGAGCGTGAAGTGTCCTACATGTCAGGAGCGCGAGGGCGGTCAGAGGGTCTGGTCCGGTGCGGCGAGGGCCAGGCTGAGGTCGGCGCGCAGGGTCTCGGCGTCACGGAAGTGGACGGCGCTCATGCCCGCCGACTCCGCGCCGTTGACGTTCACCAGGCGGTCGTCGACGAACACGAAGTCCTCCGGCCGGGCCCCGAGGGCGGCCGCGACCCTGAGGTAGATCTCCGCGTCCGGCTTCACCAGGCCCATGTGACCGCTGTAGAACCGGGCGTTCATGTTCTGGATCCAGGGCAGCCTCTCGACGCCCGCCGCGACGCAGACCGGGGCGTTGGACAGCAGCGCCACCGGGCACCCGGCCTGCCTGAACTCCGACAGGACCGCCACGGCGTCCTCGTTGGGGTGAGTCCAGCTCTCGACGTCGAGCGAGATCAGCCGCTCCACCTCGTCGTCGCTCGCCCTGCGGTCCAGCACCTCAGACCAGTACACGCCCGGCGTCATGGTGCCCCGGTCGAACTCCAGCCTGTGCTCCCAGTAGCCCCGCCAGAACTCGGCGGCGTCGATGCCCGCGGCCGCCACCATCCGCTCGCGGTCGGCCGCGGGCTGCGCATGACTCAGCACTTCTCCGTAGTCGAAAAGGACCCATTTCATGATCGCGATAGTACCGAAGTCAGGAGGCGAGGAACGGCCGCACGTGCTCGTTGACCGCTCCGCAGGCCAGGTAGTTGCGCGCGGTGTGGAAGTCCGCCCAGTTGATGTTGACCTTCTCGTCGGTGGTGACGCCGTCGAAACGGCTCTTCAAGGCCCCGGGGATGGCGGCGATGTCGTCCTTGTCGGCGATGTTCACCCAGCGGCGCACCCCGCTGGGACACCGGCCGCGCCCGGCCGCCGGAAGCGGCTGGAGCCGCTCGAAGACGACGTTGCGCATCGCCAGCGGGCTGCCGAGCGTGACGAACAGTTCGACCGAGAGGTCGGGATGGGCCCACAGCGCCTCGTAGGCCACGACGCTCCCCAGCGAGTGGGCGATGAGCACCTTGGGCTTGTTGCGGCGGATCGCGTCGGCCACGGCGTCACGCGAACGCACCCTCGCCGCCGCGTCCGCGCCGGCGAAGTAGGCCGCGACCTCGGGGCAGAAATCCTCGGCGAAGTCCTTGGCCCTCGGCCCGAGCTTCAGCAGCAGCCACTCGGCGAACCGGTGGATCAGCCCGGTGAGCGTCTCCCCCGCGCCGGACCCGGCCCCGCCCAGCTGCTCCATCCAGCCGGCCAGCACGAGCTGGGAGGGCGGGTCCATCTTGCGCAGGTCACGCCTGGTCGCGGGCGGCGTCTCCTCGCGGAGCAGGTGGGCGTAGTAGGCCACCTCGCTGACGTAGGACTGCCCGGCGTACGGGACGCCGCCTCCGAGGCCGGCGTGCAGGTAGCGGTTCCACTTGTCCCGCATGACCTCGGCCGCGCCCCGCGCGGAACCCGCGGCCGCGAAGTAGCGGTACTTGCCGATGCCGTGAACCCCCACGATGCTCGCCACCGCACGGCCTCCCACGTCGTGTGCGTACTCGGCCCGGCAGGCGCTGGGAGTACAGGGACACTGTGCTCCAGCCCGGCGATCTTAGCAAGCGGCTTCACCCAGGTCACCGGACACTGACCCGCCGGGAAGTGCAACAAATGGGTTGATCCCTGGCGGGCCCTAGCGGCTACGCTGGGGGAATGCCCGGTCCACTTCTCGTACGCAACTCGCTCGCCATCCCGGAGGCCGAGCTGAGCTGGCGTTTCTCGCGTTCCTCCGGGCCGGGCGGCCAGGGCGTCAACACCACCGACAGCCGCGTGGAGCTGAGCTTCGACCTCCAGGCCACCGAGGCCCTCCCGCCGCCGCTCAAGGCCCGCGCGCTGGAGCGGCTCGGCTCCCGGATGGTCGACGGCGTCATCACGATCACCGCCTCGGAGTACCGCTCGCAGCTGCGCAACCGCGAGGCCGCGCGGGTCCGCCTGTCGCGCCTGCTCGAGGACGCCGTCGCTCCCCCGCCCGCCAAGCGCCGGTCCACCAAGCCGTCCCGCCGCGCGGTCCAGCGACGTCTCACGGCCAAGAAGCACCGCTCCGACATCAAGCGCCTGCGCCGCACCGACGAGAGCTGACCCTCGGCGGCCGTCAGGTCCGGCGGTCCTCCATCTCCCAGATGTGGTCGATCACGTGCCAGGCGATGCGCCGGGCGGCGTACCGGGCCGGCCAGCCGCCCGGGCGCAGGGGTGAACCGTCGGAGGGCTTGCCCAGCACGCCGGCGATCTCGTCGCGCATCGCCGCCCGGGCCACGTGGTCATCCGGCGCGAACGGCCGGTGCCGCACGCCGATCTGGCGCGCGTAGGACCGCTCGGCCTCCACCACGTGCGACACCATCTTGTCGCGGTCCCGGCCGCCGCCGCGCGGCCCCTTGCGCAGTTCCTCAGGAGAGGCGGCGGCGACCTCGTCGAACACCTCCCAGGCCGCCCGGACCAGCGCGGTGCCGCGCTCGGCGGTCGCCACGTCGACCGGGTGGGCGTCGATCTCGGGAACGGCCCCGGGAGCGCCGAAGTCGGTGGTCGAGTTCCCCGGCGTCCGCTCGACGACGGTGAACGCGTCGGGTTCGAATGGAAGCCCGGCCCGCTCGGCGATCACCCGGTAGCGGGGGATGTACTCGGCGAGCGCCGCCAAGGCGCCCTCCTCCCCCTTGCCGACGCGGCACCAGCCCGGCCAGTCGTAGGCGCAGGCGAAGACCTTCTTGGGACCCAGCTCCAGATAAACGTCCGTCATGTCACCATCCTGCCCAGAAAGCCTGACAGGGTATGGCAGTCATTTCACGAGGTCGATGAGATCCGCCACGGAGTCGACGATGCGCGAGGGACGGAACGGGTAGCGGTCGACCTGGTCCTTGGAGGTCACCCCGGTGAGCACGAGGATCGTGTGCAGCCCCGCCTCCATGCCGGACACGATGTCGGTGTCCATCCGGTCGCCGATCATGACGGTGCTCTCGCTGTGCCCGTCGATGGCGTTCAGGGCACTACGCATCATCATCGGGTTCGGCTTGCCCACGAAGTAGGGCTCCACGCCCGTGGCCTTGGTGATCATCGCGGCGACCGCTCCGCAGGCGGGCAGCGAGCCCTCGTTGGACGGGCCCACGGCGTCGGGGTTGGTGGCGATGAAGCGACTGCCGGCGTCGATGAGGCGGATGGCCTTGGTTATCGCCGTGAAGCTGTAGGTGCGGGTCTCGCCGAGCACCACGTAGTCGGGAGCGGTGTCGGTCAGGATGTACCCCGCGTCGTGCAGGGCCGTGGTCAGGCCCGACTCGCCGATGACGTACGCCGACCCGCCGGGCCGCTGGTCGTCCAGGAACCTGGCGGTGGCCAGCGCCGAAGTCCAGATCGACTCCGGCGGCACCTCAAGGCCGACGCCGCGCAGCCGTACGGACAGGTCGCGCGGGGTGTAGATGGAGTTGTTGGTCAGCACCAGGAACCGCTTGCCGGAGTCTCGCAGCCTGCGGATGAACTCATCGGCCCCCGGCACGGGGCTCCCCTCGTGGACGAGGACGCCGTCCATGTCCGACAGCCAGCATTCGATCGGCTTGCGCTCGTTCACCGTTCCCCCGCGTTCGACGTCCTTGGCTTACGAACCCAGGATGACAGGTGCATGGCCGACATTTCACCCGCCGTCACCGCGGCGCGGTCATCTCATGGTGCGCCAGGTCTGCTCCTCGACCAGTTCCCTGCTCCGCCACCCGGCTGGGGTACGGACCATGCGGTGGTGGTACCAGCCGCCGCCCTGGATCAGGCCGGGGGTGTCGGCGGCGACGGCCTCCCTGGAAGGCGCGAGCGTGTCGGCGAAGGAGGCCACCACGAGGGCCTCGTCCCCGTTCTCGCCCTCGAACCGGATGGACATCGCGCCGATGAGGTGCAGGCGTCCCGGCCAGCGCCGCAGGACGTCCGCCAGCCACGCCTGGGCCTCCCGCCTCGTGCCCTTGATGCCGCCGGCCGACGTGTAGTCGATAATCGCGTCCTCGGTGAACACGGTGTCGAGCCGGTCCCACTCGCCGCTGTCCACGGCATACGCGTACCGGGCCAGCACGTCGGCCATCTCCAGCCGATCGGCTGTTTCCTTCATGGAGATCATGCCGCTATCCAACCAAACGCTTGGTGTAATTTCGAGGCCCATCTTCCTCGGCTGCTCTCACACTCCGGCGCGATCGCCCTAGGCTCCGGGAGCCAGGGCCTCCAGGGTCTCCTCCGCGCGGCGCATCGACGCGGCGGGGTCGGCGTCCGGGGGGCCGACCTCGGGGTCGAAATTGAGGTCGTGGAACAGCTCGGTGACCCCGGTGGCGGCCAGGGCCTCGACGTCCGCCCGGATCTCGTCCAGCGACCCGCTCAAGGGCGCACGATCGGGCAGGCCGCCCTCCCGCACCTTGGTGACGCCCCGGCACACGAACCGCAGGGCGCCGGGGTCACGCCCGGCGGCGCGGGCGGCCTCCTTTACAATGTAGATCTGGTGGTCGATCGTGGCGAGGTCCGCCCTGCTGGAGCTGATCCAGCCGTCCCCCAGCTCGCCGGCCCGCCGGAGCGCCACCTCGGCCGTCCCGCCGAGCAGCACGGGCGGCACGGGGTGCGGCTTCGGGTCCTGGTGCGACGGCGGGATCTCGTAGAACTCCCCCTTGTGCGAAACGATGTCGTCGTGCCACAGCCGGCGCAGCACCTGCAGGTACTCGACCGCGCGGCGTCCCCTGCCCTCCATGGGCACCCCTGAGGCCACGAACTCCTCGGGCAGCCAGCCGAGGCCGAGCCCCACGTCCAGCCGCCCGCCCGACACGTCCTGCAACGTGGCGAGCTGCTTGGCCAGCAGCGCCGGAGAGAAGAACGGCATGTTCAGCACCGCGACCCCGAGCCGGACGCGGCTCGTCACCCCCGCCAGGTACGCCAGGGTCACGATCGGGTCCTGGACGCTGCGGTATTGCGGCCCCATGGGATGGCCGACCGGGTAGAGCAATCGCTGGAAGGTCCACAGCGAGTCGTAGCCGAGCTCCTCGGCGCGGCGCGCGAGACGAAGCATGTTGGCGGGCGTCGCCCACGAGCCCGAGACGGGAACTCCAAAGCCGATCCTCATGGTCCTCACCCTATGACCCCGCCCTTAGATTGGACCGGTGACCCTTCCTGGCGAGAAAGCGTGACCACACCCCTGGCCGAGCGGCTGTCCCGCCTCGCCCGCGAACACGCGGCGTCGGCGGGCGGAGCGAGACGGAGCGGCGGGATCCCGGAGGAGCCGGATGGGCGGGCCGGGCCGGATGGGCGGGCCGCCACCGCGCGGGGCGGGGCGGCGACGCCGGCGGTCGCGATCCTGAAGGACACCCGCGTGCTCGTCGTGCGGGCCGGCGACGTGGTCGTCAAGGCACATCCCGAGGGCACCGACGAGGCGGCCCTCACCGCACGCCTGCGCGCGGCCCTCGCGCTGCCCGGGGTGCTGCTCCCGCCGCTCACCGACCGGGTGGAACACGTCGCGGGCCGGCCGGTCACGGTGTGGCCGGCGGGCGAGCCGGTGGAGCCGTCCGATCCCGCCGCGGCCCCCTGGGAGGCCGCGGCCGGGCTGCTCGCCCGGCTGCACGCCGTGCCCGCGGCCGGCCTGGCCCTCCCCCCGTCCGGCGGACCGGCCCGCGTGCCGCGTGCCGTCAGCAGGCTGGACGCCCTGGACGGCGCGTACGCCGGTCCGGCCGCGGTCATCCGCGAGGCGTTTCGGACCCTTCCCGTCCTGTCCGGGGCGGGCGGCACAGGGCCAGGTGCGGGGAGACCGGCCCACGGTGACTGGCATCTCGGCCAGATCGTCCGGTATGAGGGCGAGTGGGTGCTCATCGACGTCGACGACCTCGGCGCCGGGGATCCGGCGTGGGACCTCGCCCGCCCCGCGGCCTGGTTCGCGACCGGGCTGCTCGACCCGGACCTGTGGGGGCGCTTCCTCACCGCCTACCTCGACGCCGGCGGATCCGCCGTGTCACGCGCCGATCCGTGGCGGGAACTGGACGCCCCGGCCCGTGCGTTGACGGTCCAGTTGGCGGCCACGGCGGTGGCGGCGGCGGGCGCGGAGGGCCGTCCTTTGGACGAAGTGGAGCAGGCCCTCGTCTCCTCCTGCGGGAGGATCGCGCACGCCGCCGTCCGGCCGTAGGCTCGCCTTTGAGGCCACTTGAAGGAGAGCGACCCGATGCGTTGCCCGAAGTGCAGCGGTAACATGCGGACCTACGACCGCAACGGCGTCCACATTGAGCAGTGCGAGAACTGCCGTGGCATCTTCCTGGACTACGGAGAGCTCGAGACCCTCGCCAGGGTCGAGAGCCAGTGGTCCCAGCAGCACTACTCCTCCCCGCCCCCGCCGCACGGCGGACCGGCATGGGGCGCGCCGCACCACGGTCACCGCGGTCACCGCGACCGCGGCTTCATGGGGATGCTGTTCTCCAGCTAACACTCCCGCGACCAGCCGTCGACCGGTCGCATTCGGCGACCGGTCGGCGCGGGTCACAGGGTCAGGCGGGGAAGCTGTGGCTTCGGGGGGAGCCCCTTACGCGACTTCGAGCACGATCTTGCCGCGGGTGTGACCGAGGCTCCCGGTCTTGTGCGCCTGCGCCGCCTGCGCCAACGGCCACGTGCTGTCGATTTCCACGCGGATCTTGCCTTGTTCGATCAGTTCGGTGAGCTGGTCGAGGGCGTGGTGATCGGGCTCTACCAGAATCCAGGTCAGGCGCACGCCGGCCTCGGCCGCCGCTCGCTCGGCCGCCGGTGCCGGGGGGTCGGGTGTGGTGATCAGCAGGCCGCCGGGACGCAACGTCGGCACGACACGGGTGGTGTGGTCGCCACCGAGGAGATCGAGCACGACATCGATGTCGCGCACCACCTCCCCGACGTCCGTCACGGTGTAGTCGACGAGTTCGTCCGCGCCCAGGTCACGCAGGAGATCATGCTTTCCGGCGCTCGCGGTGCCGATGACATGAGCTCCGCGGGCTTTGGCGATCTGCACGGCGAGGTGACCGACCCCGCCACCCGCGGCAAGGATCAGGACCCGCCGCCCGGCAGCGATCTTGGCGGTGTCCACCAGCGCCTGCCACGCCGTCAACCCCGCAAGCGGCACCGCCGCCGCCCGCACGTGATCGATGCTGGCGGGTTTGCGGGCAAGGTGGCGCGGCGGCGCGGAAACATACTCGGCATAGGCGTTCGCGCGGCCGGGGAACCGTGGCATGCCATACACCTCGTCACCCACCTCGAAACGGGTCACGCCCGGCCCGACCTCCTCGACCACACCCGACACGTCCCACCCGGGCACCAGCGGTCCGTCCCCCAGCAGCCCGGCGATTCCCCCACCCGCGCGGGTCTTCCAGTCCACCGGGTTCACCCCCGCGGCACACACCCGGACCAGCACCTCGCCCGGCAACGCACTGGGACGATTGACCTGGACGATCTCCAACTCCTGGCCAGGGCCGTAGGCTTCCTGCCGTGCGACGCGCATCGTGAGCTCCATGAAAAAGGATTCCCTTCCAGACAGATCCGACGTGGGCGACCGCCGCGGTCGATCGCGCCTACCGGCCCGGAAACTACCCCGAGGGTGCTAGTTACCCGCAAGGGCCAGTACTATCCATTCGGCAAGTACTATCCATTCGGAAGTATGAGCTCGGAGGGAGACTGGCCGCGGCGATGGTGAGGGCCTGCGCGACAGACCGACACGAGAAGCACGACATCTACTCCGCCCAATGTCCGGGCCGCGACGTGCTCTATCTCCTGGCCAACAAGTGGTCGACCCTGATCATCGGCGCGCTCGAAGAACAACCCCACAGATTCGGTGAACTGCAAAGCAGGCTTCAGGGCGTGAGTCCCAAGGTGCTCACCCAGACACTGCGCAAGCTTGAGGACTTCGGCTTCGTCGACCGCACCATCTACCCGGAAGTACCGTTGCACGTCGAATACGCCCTCACCGACATCGGTCGAGGCGTCGCCACACCACTGGCAGCACTGCGCAACTGGATAGAAGTCAACCTCGACAAGATTCACACGACGTAGCGTCGGTTCCTTCGCCGCCTTCGCGGCTCGAAGTGACCGCCGCCCAGCAGGAGCCGTTACGCGATGGCCGCCCCCACTTCAGCAGCGACAGGTCGACCGCGTTCGCCGGCGCCTGCATGCCGGCCTCGTTCGAGCGCTACGACCATTCATGGAGACCGGGTGCCCTGAAGGTCAGCGATGACCTGAGCCGCATCGGCGAATCGGAATTGCGGGTGCCATACGGGCAGCCGCACGAAGGTGCGGTGCCCGCCGTGCGGAGAGAACGCCGGGCCGGCGGTGAGCCGGATTCCGCGTACCAAAGCACGCTGCGCGAGGGCCACGGCGTCCTGACCGGTGTCGGTCCAGAGGCCTGACCCGCCCACGGGGGTGCTCCAATGCCAACGGGGCAAAACGGTACGGAGGACCTCTGCGGTGACCGCGAACTGCCGTGCCAGGAACTCGCGGCGCAGTTCCCGCTGCCGATCCGCCTGGGGCAGCAGCTGCAGCGCCGCCAATTGGTCGGCGATCGGGCCGCCGAGGTCGATGCTGCCGCGCAGCGCCGCGAGCCGTCCGATGATCTCCCGAGGCCCTCGTACCCATCCCACTCGCAGCCCGCCCCAGAACAGCTTCGACAGCGTGCCCACGATCAGCAGTCGTTCAGGGTCGGCCATTCGTTCGAGCCCCGGCATCGGCTGCGACCGGAACCAGCCGAGCTCGGCCTGCGACTGGTCGTCGACCACGAGAGTGCCGCGCCTGGCCGCGATGTCGGCGAGGACTCTGCGCTGCGCCTCCGGCATGTGGGCACCGGTCGGGTTGTGCAGCGCGGTCTGTACGTAGAGCAGATCCGCGTCGCCGATGGCGGCCTCGAGAAGGCTCAGGTCCACGCCGGCCGGGGTCAAAGGGATGCCCCGCAGGCGGCCGCCCGCGGCCGCCAAGGCTTCCAGAGCCCCTCGGTAGCTGGGGTCTTCGACGAGGGTCGACGTGCCGGGCCCGGCGAGGGCGGTCGCGATCAACCAGATGGCCTGTTGGGAGCCTGCGGTGACCATCACCTGGTCCGTACGCGTGGGCAGACCCTGCTCCGTGATGCGGGCGGCGAGCGCGGCACGCAGTTCCGGCAGTCCTGCGGGGTGGTACCCGGTCTCATGGAGGTGGTGCTCGAGCAGCTGCCTGCTGACCTCCGGCATGACGCGTGCGACCAGCTCGGAGCCGGGAAGCGCCCCGGAGGAGAGATCGACGACCACCCGGCCGTCACCGAACGAGCTCAGCCGTCCCTCATCGGGCCGTACCAGGCCTGCGGCTCTGCGGACATACGTGCCCGAACCGCGCATCGCGGTCAAGCGGCCACTCGCTGTGAGCTCGGTGTACGCCCGGGCAACCGTGCCCCTGGCCACACCGAGCGCGGTCGCCAGCGCCCGCTGGCCGGGCATACGCCAGCCGGCCGGCAGGTACGAGCCGTCGATCAGCTCAGCGAGCGCGTCCCGGAGCGGGACGCTCACGGGCGTTTCGTCGCGCCACACGCCGAGCAACCGGGCCACACGCTCGGCCTCTCCGCTCGTCCGCATCGATCGCACACCTCTCAGCCTTGGTCCACTTGGTCTCAAGTGGACCACTCGGGACGCTCCCACCCTGTCACAATGCCCAGCACAGGGCTCGAAGGAGAGCAGGAGGCATACAGGATGGCCACGGTCGTTCTCATCGGCACGATGGACACCAAGGGCGAGGAGTACGCGTGGATCGCCGACCGGGTACGCGCGCACGGGGCGAGCACCGTCACGATCGACGTCGGGCTGTTCTCGGAATCAGCCGCGGACGTCACCGCTTCGCAGGTCGCCCAGGCCGGGCATGCCGATCTCACGGCGCTACGGGAGGCACGCGATCGGGGCGCGGCCATGGAGGCGATGGCCTCCGGCGCCACGTCGGTGACCCTCGCGCTGCATGCGGAGGGCCGGCTCGACGGCGTGCTCGCCGTCGGCGGTTCCGGTGGCTCGTCGGTCGCGTCCCGCGCGATGCGCGCCCTGCCGGTCGGGGTGCCGAAACTGCTGGTCTCCACGATGGCCTCGGGTGATGTCTCGCCCTACGTCGGCGAGAGTGACGTGACGCTCATGCACTCGGTGGTCGACGTCGCCGGGATCAACTCCGTTTCCGAGCAGGTCTTCGCCAACGCCGCCGCGGCGATCGCCGCGATGGCCGCGGAGCAGGAGGCCCGGCGCACCGCACCGGCCGGCGAGCAGCGGCCACTGGTGGGTCTGACGATGTTCGGCCTGACCACGCCGGCCGTCGACGAGGCACGGGCGGAGCTGGTCGGCCTCGGTTACGAACCGCTCGTCTTCCATGCCACCGGTGCCGGCGGGCGCGCGATGGAGAAGCTCGTGCGCGACGGCCGGCTCGTGGGAGTGCTCGACCTGACCACCACGGAACTCGCCGACGATCTCGTGGGCGGTGTGCTGAGCGCGGGGCCGCACCGGCTGGAGGCGGCCGGTGAGCAGGGCATCCCCCAGGTCGTCTCGCTCGGCGCACTCGACTTGGTCAACTTCGGGCCGCGTGAGACAGTGCCCGGCGCTTTCGCTGACCGGACCTTCGTGATCCACAATCCGACCGTCACGTTGATGCGGACCACGCCGGAGGAGAACGCCGAACTCGGCCGGCGCATCGGTACGAAGTTGTCCCGTGCCCGCGGGCCGGTCACGGTGCTTCTTCCGCTGCGCGGTGTGAGCGGCATCGACAAGGAGGGCGGCCCGTTCCGGGACGCCGCGGCGGACGGAGAGCTCTTCTCAGCGCTGCGGGGTGCGCTCACCGGGTCGCCGGCTGAGATCGTCGAGGTGGACTCGCACATCAACGACCGCGGGTTCGGGCGCGACGCCGCACGGCGCCTGCACGGGCTGATCACCTCGTTTCGGTGATGGGGCGGGCGGTCGAAGCGGCGCGGCCGTGAGCTGGAGCAACCAGCTGGTATGGCTGAGCAGCAGGTGCCCACCCCGTGCGTGGGCGGGAAGGAACGCGATCATGGACCGGAACACGGCACTCGAACGGCTCAGGACGACCGTCGCGGCAGGCCGGCCGATCATCGGCGGCGGCGCCGGAACGGGCATCTCCGCCAAGTCGGCCGAGGCGGGCGGCATCGACCTGCTCATCGTCTACAACTCGGGGCGGTACCGGATGGCCGGCCGGGGATCCCTCGCGGGCCTGCTGGCCTACGGCGACGCGAACGCCATCGTCATGGAGATGGCGGACGAGGTGCTCCCCGTGGTCGAAGACACGCCCGTACTCGCGGGCGTCAACGGCACGGACCCGTTCCGGGTGATGGGCCGCTTCCTCGACAAGGTCAAGGAAGCCGGGTTCACCGGCGTGCAGAACTTCCCGACGGTAGGGCTGATCGACGGCGTCTTCCGCCAGAACCTGGAGGAGACCGGGATGGGCTTCGACCTGGAGATCAAGATGATCGCGGCCGCACACGAACGCGAACTGCTGACCGCACCGTACGTGTTCGACGTCGACCAGGCCACCGCCATGGCCGAGGCCGGCGCCGATGTCCTCGTCCCGCACATGGGCCTGACCACCAAGGGCACCATCGGCGCACGCACCGCGCTCACACTCGATGAGTGCGTCGAGCGGATCCAGGCGATTCGGGATGCCGCGGTCGCGGTCAACCCGGACATTCTCGTCCTGTGCCACGGCGGCCCCATCGCGGAACCCGCGGACGCACAGTACGTACTCACCCACACGGACGGGGTCGTGGGCTTCTTCGGCGCGAGCTCGATCGAACGCCTGCCCACGGAAGCGGGCATCCGCCGGCAGACCGAAGACTTCAAGTCCATCATCGTCCGGCCCTGAGGGCGGGTGCAGGCGAGAAGCATACGTACTGGAAAGGAGAGGAATCGTGAGCGAATCCGAGACGAGGGCCCAAACCGTGCAGTCGGAGCTGTCGACCGAGGTCTTCGACTGGGGAAGCATCAAGTGGGGGGTGAGCGCCGATCTCTTCTCGGGGGCGCCCCTTACCGCGGGTGAGGTGATCATCAACCCCGCCAAGGGCCACGAGCCGCATACGCACCCGAACTCCGACGAGGTCCTGTACTTCATCGATGGCGATGGTGTCCAAACCGTGGGTGACTCGGGGGAGTTCCCGGTGAAGGCCGGGGACTTCGTGTTCGTGCCGAGGGGAACGGTGCACTCCACCTTCAACACCGGCTGGCGGCAGCTGCGCATCATCGCGATCTACACGCCGGGCGGCGCGGAGCAGGCACTGCGGGAGGCACCCGACTACACCGTGCTGACTCCGGGCGTCCCGCCGGTCTGGGAGCGGGCGCGCTGAGCGGACGGGGCGGGAGACTTCCTGTCCCAGATCGGGAACCTGGCCCGGCAGCCGACGTCTTCGAGGTGGGCTGGGCGGTCCGGACCACGTCAGGAGAGCTGCCGCCAAGCGTGGTCGAGCGCGGCGCGCAGCTCGGCGATCTGGTCGGCGATGAGACCATCGGTCATGCTCCGCTCCAGGTCGCGTACGGGCTGCGCGTACTCGGCGAGGAGTTCGTGTCCGAGGCCGGTCAGTGCGATGAGAAGCTCGCGCCGGTTGGCCGCGTTGGGGCGCCGGACGACGTAGCCCCGGGTCTCGAGCGTGCGGACCATGTCGGCCATCGACTGGGCGGTGACGAAGGAGTCACGGGCGAGCTGTGCGGCGGTGAGGCCGTCATGCCGCTCCAGCACGGTCAGCGCGGTGTACTGCAGAGCGGTCACACCCGCCGGCTTGAGTAGCTCGTCGAGCCGTGCCCGCACGACGAGTTCGACGCGTTTGACCAGGTACAGCAGTGACGGGGGCGCCTTCACACCTCGACCGGCCGGCTGCATGGCGGCTTCCGACACGGCGCCCTCCATTCGGCTGTCCCGAGGGGCGGCCGCGGCTGCGCGCCCTGCAGAAGATAGGTCCACCCTACCCTATTGACAGGATTCCTGCCGGTCGTCAGACTGACCGTCAGCCATAATCAGGAATCCTGTCAATGAAGTGCGGAGTTCCATGGATCTGACGGGGAAGGCGGCCGCGCACGGCCACCGGCAGCCCACGATCGACGAGACGGCCGACCACTGCTGTGCGAGACACGCGCCAACGTCCTTCAGCACCCCGCCCCCCGCTCCGTCACACCGACACCGGAATGGACCCCGATGAGAACTCCAGTCGCCCTGCTGACCCTCTGCCTGTGTGCTCTCACCTCCCTACCCGCACAGGCCGCCACGGACACCCACCTGGAGGGCCGCCTCCCCTCCGGCGCCGCATACGTGATGGACGTCCCTGCCGCCTGGAACGGCACCGTGCTCCTCTACAGCCACGGCTACGCCCCCGCCGGACAGCCCAACCCCGCCCGGAACACGCCCAGTCCGGCCACCCTGGACTCACTTCTCGACCAGGGCTACGGACTCATCGGGTCCTCGTACGCGACGAACGGCTGGGCGGTCACGGAAGCCGTGCCCGACCAGCTCGCCACCCTGGACCTGTTCACCGACAAGTTCGGCAAGGCGAAGCGGACCATCGCCTGGGGCACCTCGTACGGGGGACTCGTCACGACGAGGCTGGCCGAGCGGCACGCGGACCGCTTCGACGGCTCGCTCTCCATGTGCGGTCTGGTGCAGGGTGGCGTGGCGAACTGGAACAACACGCTGGACTCGGCGTTCGCGCTGAAGACACTGCTGGCGCCGGACGCGAACATCCCGCTCACCGGATTCGCCGGCCGGGCGCAGGCGCAGAGCGCCGCCACGACCCTGACCGCCGCGGCCACCGCGGCCCAGCTGACCGCCGGGGGCCGCGCCCGCGTCGCCCTCGCCGCGGCACTGTACAACATCCCCGGCTACAACAGCACCACGCAGACCGAGCCGGGCCCCACCGACTGGGACGCCCAGCAGGCCAACCAGTACACCGCCGTCACAGGGCTCCTCCAGCTGTCCGCCTTCGGCTGGCGGCAGGAGGCCGAGAGCCGCGCCGGGGGCAACATGTCCTGGAACACGGGCGTCGACTACACGGCAATGCTCCACCGCTCCCCGCTGTTCAAGGAGGTGACGGAGTTGTACAAGAAGGCGGGTCTGTCGCTGCGCACCGACCTCGCGGCGCTCGACCGCGCACCCCGTATCTCCGCCGACCCCGCCGCCGTACGGTGGATGCGGAACACCAGCGTTTTCAAGGGCCGGCTCGCCGACCCCCAGCTCGACATCCACACCACCGGCGACCCGCTGGTTCCCGTCCAGGCGGAGAGCGCCCACCGCCGGGCCGCTGTCGCAGCCGGCTCGGGCGCCCTGCTGAGCCAGGCCTACGTCGACGGCCCCGGGCACTGCACCTTCACCTCGGGCGAGATCATCGGCGCCCTGGACACCCTGGAGCACCGCTTGGACACCGGCAGCTGGGACACCTCGCCGGCCACGCTCAACTCCCGTGCGCAGCAGGCGGATCCGACGAGCAAGCCGCGCTACGTGGCCTACCGGCCCGCCTCGTACCCGCGCCCGTACGACCTCGCGCACCATGACGGCTCCCGGCCATGACGGCTCCCTTCGGCGCCCGACCGGCTCTGTCCATGCCTGCCGCACCCGGCCACGAGCACTCCGCGCTGTGTCCCATGGGCATCACCCGCCGAGACTGCGCGCCCTGCGGAAGATAGGCCCACGCCACCACCATTGACAGGATTCCTGTTAGTCGCGAGACTGTCAGCCATAACCAGGAATCCTGTCGATGAAGGGTGGAGTTCCATGGATCTGACGGGGAAGGTGGCCGTCGTCACCGGCAGCGGCCGCGGTCTCGGGCTTGCCTACGCCCGCGCACTCGCCGCGGCCGGGGCATCCGTCGTGGTCAACGACGTGGAACGGCAGGTCGTCGACGCGGCGGTGCAGAGCGTGGAGTCGGTCGGCGGCAAGGCGTTCGGAGTGACCGCCGCGGTCGGCGCCACCGCCGCGGCCGAGGAGCTGATCTCGGCGGCGGTGGAGCATTTCGGGCGGCTCGACGTGCTGGTGACCAACGCCGGCATCCTGCGGGACAAGGTCCTGTGGAAGATGACCGACGACGACTTCGACGACGTGGTCCGTGTCCACTTGCGCGGCACGTTCACCTGCGCCCGGGCAGCCGCAGTGCGGATGCGGGAGCAGGGCGAGGGCGGCCGCATCATCCTGATCGGGTCACCGGCCGGGCAGCGCGGCAACTTCGGGCAGACCAACTACGCGGCGGCCAAGGCCGGCATCGTGGCCATGGCCCGTACCTGGGCCATGGAGCTGGCACGGGCGCGGATCACGGTGAACGCCGTCATCCCCGTGGCGGCCACCGAGATGACCAGGACGATCCCGGCGTTCGCACCCGCCATCGAGGAGGCCGAGCGCACCGGTGCCCCTCTGCCGGACTGGATGCGCAAGCAGGAGGGACTGGGCACCGTGGAAGACGCTGCCGGCCTGGTCGTCTTCCTCGGCTCCGACGCCTCGGCCGCCGTCACCGGTCAGGCGATCGGCATCGGCGGGGACCGGCTGGCGCTGTGGTATCACCCGCAGGAGAAGAAGGCCGACTTCCGCGACGGCGGCTGGAGTGCCGACGAGATCGCCGCCGCCTGGAGCGACGGTGTCGCAGCGCAACCCGAGACCTTCGGCATCCCCGCACCCCAGCCGCCGACGGGAGACTGACATGGCCGCCCCGGCCCCATGGACCCGGCCCAGCTGACCGCGATCGACGTGCACACGCACGCGGAGGTGTCCCGCACGGGCCACCGCTCCCTCAGCCCGGAGCTGAGGCCAGGCTCCCCCCGAAAGGCACGGTAGCCGTATGCGCAACCACGGCGTCGGATCTTGGATCGCGCGACGCGCCCGCAAAAGCCCTCACCGCCCCGCCGTCGTCCACGGCGGTGTCCAGATCACCTACGCCCAACTGCACGACCGCACCACGCGCCTGGCCCACCATCTGCGCCGCCTCGGCGTGCGTCCCGGCGACCGCGTCGCCTTCCTCGGCCCCAACCACCCCTCCTTCCTGGAGACCTTCTTCGCGGCCGGTCAACTCGGGGCCATCTTCGTGCCGCTCAACACCCGGCTCGCCGAACCCGAACTGTGGCACTGCCTCCAGGACTCCGGGGCGAACGTGCTGGTGCACACCTCGGCCTTCGAGCACTTCGCCCTCTCCTGCCCTACCCCCTGTCTGGTCGCCGTGGGGGACCGCCTGGACAAGGACCTCGCCGCCTGCACACCGGTGCCTCTCGACATCCCTGTGACGCACGCCGACACCGCGGTCATCATGTACACGTCCGGGACGACCGGGCATGCCAAGGGCGCCGTGCTCACCCACGGCAACCTCATCTGGAACAGCCTGAACACCTTGGTCGACGGGGAGTTCGCCGCCGGTGACGTGACCTTGCTGTCCGCGCCGTTGTTCCACACGGCCGCGCTGAACATGACCTGCCTGCCCGCCGTTCTCAAGGGCGGCACACTCGTCCTCGAGGAGTCGTTCTCGCCTGCCCGCACCCTCGACCTGATCGAGCGCTTCCGGGTCACGGTGATGTTCGGGGTGCCGGCCATGTTCCGGCAGATCGCCGCGGAGCCCCGGTTCGCCGACGCCGACCTGTCGTCGCTGCGGATCCTGCTGTGCGGGGGCGCACCGGTGTCCGAAGCGCTGATCCGCACCTATCAGCAGCGCGGGCTGGGTTTCCTCCAGGGCTACGGCATGACCGAGGCGTCCCCCGGCGTGTGCCTGCTCGACGCCGAGCACGCCCTCGACAAGCTTGGCAGCGCCGGTCTTCCCCACTTCTTCAGCGACATCCGCATCGTCGACCGCGCAGGCGAGGACGCCACACGTGGCGAACTGCTCGTGGAGGGCCCGAACGTCATGAGCGGATACTGGAACCTCCCCGAGGAGACGGCGACTGCCTTCCACGACGGCTGGTTCCGCTCCGGAGACATCGCCCACGCCGACGAGGACGGGTACGTCACCATCGTCGACCGCGCCAAAGACATGATCATCTCTGGTGGGGAGAACATCTACCCGGCCGAGATCGAGAACGTTCTGTACGAGCACCCGGCCGTCGGCGACTGCGCCGTCATCGGTGTCCGGGACGAGAAGTGGGGCGAGGTCCCCCGTGCCGTCGTGGTCCTGGCACCCGGCGCCCAGGCGAGCGCCGAGGACATCCTCGCCTTCATGGAAGGGCGCCTGGCCCGCTACAAGATCCCCAAGTCGCTCGTCTTCACCGACGTCCTGCCGCGCAGCGGCGCCGGGAAGCTGCTCAAGCCCCGCATCCGCGACAACTTCGGTACCACTATCTGAAGGAGACCTGCCGTGACCGCATTCCGCACCGTCACCGGACTCGACGAGATCAAGGCCCTCGCCGGGACCGACCTCGGCCGTACCGACTGGGTGGAGATCACCCAGGACCGGGTGAACACCTTCGCCGACGCCACCGGCGACCACCAGTGGATCCACATCGACCCCGAGCGCGCCGCCACCGGTCCGTTCAGCGGAACGATCGCCCACGGATACCTGACCCTGTCCCTGATCATCCCTCTCTTCAACCAGTTGCTGGCCATCGAGGGCACCTCCATGAGCCTCAACTACGGCCTGGACAAGGTCCGTTTCCCCCATCCGGTGAAGGTCGGCGCGAAGATCCGCCTGCACTGCGTGGTGGAGTCCGTGGAGGAGGTCCGCGGCAACGGTGTCGAGATGCGGCTCGCCTTCACCGTGGAGATCGAGGGCTCTGACAAACCCGCCTGCGCCGCGCAGGCCATCTACCGCCACTACGCCTGAGGATCACCACCCCGCAGCGGCAGACGGCTGCCCGCCTCGCGCAGCCACGCACCTCGCAACTGTTCGGACGGAACGAGGCGCAACCGCGAAGAGCCGGCTGCCGCTCTCGACACCCACGCCCCTCACATCCTCCGAAGGACTGCCGGCCATGGACCGCGACCTGTTCGACACCGACCACCAGGACTTTCGCGCAATGGTGCGGGACTTCGTCACCAAGGAAGTCCAGCCGCATCTGTCAGCCTGGGAACAAGCCGGGCAGGTGGACAGGGAACTGTACGTGAAGGCCGGCGCCGTGGGTCTGCTGGGCCTGGACATCGACGAGGCGTACGGTGGGGGCGGTGTCGCGGACTTCCGCTACAACCTCGTCGTCATCGAAGAGCTGTGCCGCGCCGGAGCAGCCGCCGTGACCATGAACCTGAGCGGGTTCAACGACCTCGTGGCGCCCTACCTGAGGGACCTGGCCACCGAGGAGCAGCGACAGCGCTGGCTGCCGGACCTGTGCAGCGGTACGAAGGTGTCGGCCATCGCCATGACCGAGCCCGGCACCGGCAGCGACCTGAAGGCCGTACGGACCACCGCGGTACGCGACGGGGACGAGTACGTCGTCAACGGAGCCAAGACCTTCATCAGCAACGGCATCCTCGCCGACCTTGTCGTCGCCGTCGTCTCCACCGATCCGGCCGTCGGCCGCGACAGCATCAGCCTTCTGGTGCTTGAGCGCGGCATGCCCGGCTTCGAGCGGGGCCGCAAGCTGGACAAGATCGGTCTGCATGCCCAGGACACGGCCGAGCTGTCGTTCACGGACGTACGGGTGCCCGCCGCGAACCTGCTGGGCGAGGAGGGCCGCGGTTTCGCCTATCTCATGCACAACCTTCCGCAGGAGCGTCTGAGCGTCGCCGCCACCGCGGTCGCCTCCATGGAACGCACCCTGAAGAACACCCTTCAGTACACGGCGGAGCGCACCGCGTTCGGACGGTCCGTCGCCGGCTTCCAGGCCAACAGGTTCACCCTCGCCGAGATCGCCACCGAGGTGCAGGTCGCCCGGGTGTTCCTCGACCGGTGCGTCACCGAACTCGTCGCCGGCCGGCTCAGCCCCGTCGACGCAGCCATGGCCAAGTGGTGGACCACCGAACTCCAGCAGCGCGTCGTCACACGCAGCCTGCAACTGCACGGCGGCTACGGCTACATGACGGAATACGACGTCGCCCGCGATTTCCTCGACGCCCGCGCGAGCACGCTGTATGCCGGCACCACAGAGATCATGAAGGAGATCATCGGCCGCTCCCTGCGGCCCTGACCGCCACTCGACGAAACCTCCGGCGGGAACATCGCTTTCCGGGGACGGGTGTTCGTCCCGCGACCGGCTTCCTGCCGGTGAACGCGGGTGACGATGCATCATGCCCCGTGGGAAGCGTGTGCAGCAGGCCGAACGCTGCCGGGCACACCACCGGCGAGGCCCCCAGGACGGTGAGGCGAGAGACAGGATTCTCGGCCGACCCCCTGGAGGCCTCCCTCGTCGCGGGCCGTGGGCCGGCCCCCGATCAGACGCCGCTTGCAGCAGCTCACGAAGCCGGAGCAGCATCCGCCTGACCGTTGACGGGCAGCCCTGCCGAGGAGTCCGCGGACATGCCGGCGAGATCGGTGCGGCTGGTCTCCCCGAGCAGGGCGAGGCACACCACCGTCCCCAGACAGAACGCGGCGATGATCGCAGAGATGATCAGCGTTGCCCCTTCACCGGCGTCGGCCCGCACCTCGGTGAAGATCAGCGGGGCGAAGCCGGCCCCCAGTCCTGCGATCTGGTAACCGAGGGAAGCGCCGGTGTAACGGCTCCGGGTGGAGAACAGTTCCGTGTACAGCGCGGCGAGCGGGCCGTACATCATCGGATGCACCAGCGACTGCCCGACCACCAGCGCCAGCACGAGCAGCGCTGTGCTGCCCGTGTCGACGAGCGGGAACAGCGCGAAGGAGAAGCCGCCCACCGCCAGCGCGCCCGCCATGACCACCGGACGCCGTCCCAGGCGGTCGGACAGCGCCGACCAGCCGATGATGCCGGCCACCGCCAGCGCGGAGGACACCGCCAGGCTGTTGAGCACCGTCTGCCGTGCGAAGCCGTCCTGGACCGCGTAGGAGATGATGTACGTGGTCACGGTGCCCTGGAAGACGAACGCAGACAGGCCGACCCCGATGCCCAGCAGCAGCACCCGGGGGTAGTGGCGCAGCACGTCCCACAGGGGGAGGGATGGGCGCGGCGTCGATTCCTGCTTCTTCTCCGCCTCGGCGAACACCGGTGTTTCGGTGACGCGCACCCGGATGAACAGGCCGACGGCCAGCAGCACCAGGCTGAGCAGGAAGGGGATGCGCCAACCCCAGGACAGGAAGGCGTCCTCACCGACAGCGGCCGCCGTCGCCGACAAGGCGACCGTGGAGAGCGCCATGCCGAAGGGGGCGCCGGCGTTGGTGAAGCTTGCCCACAGCCCTCGCCGTCGGGTGGCGTGCTCGGCGGAGATGAGCACGGCACCGCCCCACTCACCGCCTACCGCCACTCCTTGGATGATCCGCAGGAGCAGCAGTGCGACCGGTGCCAGGGTGCCCACCTGGCCGTACGTGGGCAGGACGCCGATGAGGAAGCTGGCGACACCCATGAGAGCCATCGTCAGCACAAGCATCTGCTTGCGGCCGAGCCGGTCCCCGAAGTGCCCGAAGATGATCCCGCCCAGCGGCCTGGCCAGGTAGCCCGTGGCGAAGGTGGTGAAGCTGGCGAGGGTGCCGGCCACGGGGCCGAGGTTGGAGAAGAAGACGTGGGCGAAGATCACCGCCGATGCGGTGGAGTACAGGAGGAAGTCGTAGTACTCGATGACGCTCCCCAGGAAGCTGGAGGTCACCGCCCGGCGCAACTGCAGGGGATCGTGCGTTACCTGATGGGGAGAAGCGGCCTGCATGTCGTGAGCTCCCTTGCTCGCTGAGGTGGAACAGCCCGCAAAGCGGCGTGGCTTCAGTGGTGGATGACGTGGATGCCCGTCTTGCACGGCGTGCTCGTAGCAAGAAGCAGCGAGGTGCGTCCGGTGGATGTTCGGGGCCGCGGTCGGGCCCGGCTGGTGTCAGCCGTGTCCGGCCGTCCCCCGGAACTACCACCGGTGTCCGGTCAGCCGACCCGCCCGTAAAGTAGGGCAGGTTTTTTCTCTACGTCAAGATTGTGACCAACATTGGCCGTCTCGTCTACCCTCTAGGCGTGACGTTCGAAAACGAGGACGAGCAGACCGCGGCGACTTCGGCTCGGCCGCAATCACTGATGTTCAGCTTCCTTGGCATCTACGTGCTGGACCGCGACGTCGCCGTGTACTCCGGAAGCGTCATCGACGTCCTGGCCCGCCTGGGCGTGTCGGAGGATGCGGTGCGCTCCACCCTGTCCCGCATGGCCAGGCGTGACCTGCTGACGCGTCATCGCAGAGGACGCAAGGCCTATTTCGGTCTCACCGAGCGCGCCATCCGTGTACTGCAGGACGGGCGCCGGCGGGTCCGTGACACCGGCGCGGTCAACGAGGACTGGGACGGCACCTGGACCGTGGTCGCTTTCTCACTCCCCAACGACCGGGTGAGCACACGCCACGACCTGCGCTCCCGACTTGCCTGGGCCGGCTTCGCCTCTCTCCAGGCAGGCCTGTGGATCGCTCCGGGCACCAAGGACATCGCGGCGGCCCTCGCACCCCTCGAACTGGGTGACCACGTCACCACTTTGCAGGCACGGGCCATGGGGCTGACCGACTCCGCCGACCTGATCCGCCGCGCCTTCGACATCGACGGCATCGCCGCCCGCTACCAAGCGTTCCTGGGCCAGTGGGACACCAGCCCACCACCGGCCGTGGCAGGTGACGACCTCGCCTGCCAGATCCGCCTGCACACCGACTGGCTGCAGGTCGTCCGATGGGACCCTCATCTGCCGGCCGAGCACCTGCCCGAGCAGTGGCCGGCGATCCGCGCCGAGCAGGTCTTCAGCCTGCTCAACCGCAAGATCGCCCCGGGCGCCGCCAAGCTGGCGGCAGCGCTGCTGGACGAAATCAGCCTGTGAAACCGGGTCAGCGCGCGGCTCGGCGGGCGGCTGCCTCGGCGACGAAGGGGTCCAGGGAGGCGGGATCGGCCAGCGCGTCACGGCTGGCGACATCGGCCGCTTCAGCTCCGAGCAGGATCCTCTTGGCGGGCAGTTCGAGCTTCTTCCCCGTACGGTTGCGTGGGATGGCCGGGATGGCGGTGATGCTGTCCGGCACGTGCCGGGGGGACAGGGCACCGCGCAACGCCGCGGCGATACGCCGTCGTAGGGCCTCGTCGAGTTCGGCGCTGTCGCGCAGAACCACGTACAGAAGCAGCTCGCCGGGGCCGCCCGCGGGGTCTTCGAGATGGATCACCAGGCTGTCGTCGATCTGCGGGAGTTCTTCGATGACGCGGTAGAACTCCGCGGTGCCCAGCCGCACTCCGCCACGGTTGAGGGTGGCGTCGGAGCGCCCGGCGATGACGCAGTTTCCCTGCGGGGCGAAGCGCACCCAGTCGCCGTGCTTCCACACTCCGGGATAGGTGTCGAAGTAGGCGGCGTGGTAGCGGGAGCCGTCCGTGTCGCCCCAGAAGCCCACCGGCATGGACGGCATGGGCTCGGTGACGACCAGTTCGCCGAGTTCGTCGACGACCGCGCGGCCCCGCTCGTCGAAGGCCGCCGCGGCGACGCCCAGGCAAGGGGCCGAGATCTCCCCGGCGATGACCGGCTGCCAGGGGCCGCCCTGGACCAGCCCCGAGCACACGTCGGTGCCTCCGCTGCCGACGTTGAGGAGGACGTCCGGGCCGAACTGCTCGTGCACCCAGTAGTAACCCTCGGCCGGCAGCGGACTGCCGGCGGCACCGATCTGGCGCAGCCGGGACAGGTCGTGATCCTTCCGCGGTGTCAGGCCCTCCTTGCGGCAGGCCATGAGGAAGCCGGGGCTGGCGCCCAACAGGGTGGCACCGGTCTCCTCGGCGAGTTGCCACTGCCAATCCAGGCCGGGATACAGGGGGTTGCCGTCGATCATGACGATCGAGGCGCCCACCACGAGCCCGGAGACGAGGGCGTTCCAGATCATCCAAGCGGTCGTGGAGAACCACAGCAGCCGGTCGCCGGGACCCAGGTCCCAGCTCAGGGCATGGTTCTTGAGGTGCTCCAGGAGAATGCCGCCGTGGCCGTGCACGATCGGCTTGGGCTTGCCTGTGGTACCCGACGAGAACAGCACGCACAGCGGGTGGGCGAACGGGACGGGCTCGAATCCGGGGTCGCCGGGCCCGGCGAGCAGGTCGTCCCACCGGACGGTGTCCGGGAGTTCGCCGGGGCCGTAGGGGACGTGGACGGCGTGCCGTACGGTGGGCAGCCCGGCTCGGACGGCCGCCACATCGTCGCGGCGGTCGATGTCCTTGGCGCCGTAGCTATAGCCGGTGACGGCGAGCAGGACGGTCGGTTCGATCTGGGAGAAGCGGTCGACGACGGCGGCGGCGCCGAATTCCGGTGCGCAGCTCGCCCACACCGCGCCGAGGCTGGCCGTCGCGAGGAACGCGACCAGGGTCTCGGGGATGCTGGGCAGATAGGCGACTACCCGGTCCCCGCGGCCGACCCCGAGGCGGCGCAGACCGGCCCTCGCCCGGGCGACCTGATCGGCCAGTTGCCCCCAGCTCAGCTCCACCGGCGGGCGGGTCTGCGAGTGGGCGACGACGGCCACCTCGTGCGGGGCGGCCTCGCGGGAACGCAAGGCGTGCTCGGCGTAGTTGAGGGTCGCGCCCGGAAACCATTCGGCTCCCGGCATCTCGCGTCGGCCCAGTACACGCCGGGGCGGGGTGTGCGCACGGACCTGGAAGTGGTCCCAGATGGAGGACCAGAAGCCGTCGAGGTCGGTGACCGACCAGCGGTGCAGCTCGTCGTAGGAAGAAAAGGTGAGTCCTCGGTTCTCCTCCAGCCAGCCGAGGTAGTGGCCGATCCGGGTCGTGCGGCGGAGGTCCGGCGGCGGCACGTAGAGGGGCTGCCCCGGCGTCACGACGTCGGCTCCGGGCTGTTTCCCGCCACGAGTCGTACGCCGTGGTCGTCGCCGCCTCCGGAGCCGCACGCGGCGAGGGTCAAGGTCATGGCTAGCGCGGCGGGAAACCACCGGGGGACGCTCATTTCGACGATGATCGAGGAGTGCCCGGGGCATGTCAAGGCGGGCGGCCCCGCCGGGTCACTCCGTGGGGCGGAAGACCAGCAGGGCGCGGGGGCGCTTGGCGAGGACGACGGGGCCGGGGACGGTGACCGTCTCCCCGTCGCGTGCCAGCCGGATCTCCCCGGCGGGATCGCCGGGCGCGGCGACCCGTACGGTGTCCGCGCGCCACTGGAGGTAGTGCCGTGACAGGCCCACCCCGCCGAACACCGTGCTGACCATCGCGCGGAGGCGGGGCAAGCGGGCGGTGGCCGTGAGCAGGCGGATGTCCAGCACGCCGTCCTCCAGCCTGTTCCTGCGCGTCGGCGCGACACCGCGCGACTCGTAGGCGCAGTTGCCCAGGAACAGCAGCCACACCCTGCGTCGCACGCCGTCCACGACGAGCTCCAGCGGGCGGCTGTCGCGCATGAGCAGGTCCGCCATGGCCAGCACCAGCGCCGGCCACTTCCCGATCTTCCTTTCCCAGTCCTCCCTGCGGTCGACGAGCAGGGGGTAGATGCCGATGCCGGCGGTGTTGAGGAAGACGCGGCCGGCGACCTCACCGACGTCCACGGCGACCACCTGGCCGTGCCGGTACGCGGCGACCGCCTCCTCGATGGTCTCGAGGCCGAGCGTGCGGGCGAAGTGGTCGAGCGTCCCCGCCGGGACGGGAAGCAGCGGGACGCCCTGCTCCAGCGCCGCCTGCGCCCCGCAGTTCATGGTGCCGTCGCCGCCCGCCACGGCGAGCACCCGGGCGCGTTTGGCGGCGTCCTTGAGCCGCTCCATCAGGTCCTCACCCGCCTCGGTCTCGATGACCTCGGCCCTGGGCAGCGCCTTGCGCAGGGCGGCGGCCGTGCAGGGGTCGTTCCCCGCGGCGTTGTTGACGACGGCGACCACTCCCTCGCCTTCGGGGTCCAGTTCGGGCAGCGGCGCGGTGGCGGCGACGCGCGCCCCGCCGATGACGGTGTGACCAGGCCAGAGACGCCTGGTGACCAGTGCCGCGGTCACGCCGAGCGCCATCCCGGCGAGCACGTCCCCCGGGTAGTGGACGCCGGTGTAGACGCGGGAGAAGCACACCGCGCCGGCGGTCACGGCGACCGGCACCGCCACCCTGGCCGGCGCCTCCAGCGCCACGGCCGTGGCGAACGCCGCCGCCGAGGCGGAGTGACCGGACGGGAACGAGTGCGAGGAAGGGATCTTGCCGAGGCGGGCCAGCGGGAAGTCCACGATGGACGGCCGGGCCCGCGCGAACGCCTGCTTGCCGAGCAGGTTGACCACCGGGCTCGCCAGGCTGATCGCCAGGAGCCCGCGCGTGGCGGCGCGGCGCATCCGCCGGCGCCCGGTGAGCGCCAGGCCGCCCGCGACGGCCGCCCACAGCACGGAGTTGTCCGCGGCGCGCGAGAGTCGCGGCAGGAGGTGGTCGAAGCCCGGGAAGTGCGCGGCGGCGACCGACTTGAACAGGCGCCGGTCCAGCGCGCCGAGCCGCTTCCTGATCCCCGGGCCGGTGGGGCTGGCGTTCCACATGCCTTCGTTAGTGCCCACAGAGGACGTCGCCAGTCACGCGGTGTGAAACCGGCGCCCTGTCAAGGCGGCGGGGGCGCGTCAGCGGCCGGACAGCGTGCCCGGCTCGGCCGGGGCGGTCAGGGAGGCGGCCTCGGTCTGGCCGAGCGCGGCCCGCAGCACCTCGTCTACGTCGAGCTCGAGCACCCGTGTCGTGCCGTCCGCGGCGGCCTCACGCGGGCGTACCCCCGCGTGGCCGAACGCCGCGCGGAAGAACCTCTCCTCCCCCAGCAGGCGGCACAGGCTCAGCACCCTGGCGTACAGCAGGGGTGGCTCACCGGGGCCAAGGCCGTCCTGCGCCGCCGGCGGGCATTGCTCTCCGAGCGTCCGGGTCTCGGCCTTGGCCTCGGCCTTCGAAAGCATCGGCTCACCGCTCACGGCCCCACCTCCCGTTAACCGAGTGTGTCGCCATGGTGACATCGATGAGCCCTCGAGGAAGCGGGACGGCACGGCGAGGAGCGAAAATCTTCTACCGAGAGTGACCACCGTACCCACGCGAATAATGCTCCCGACCGGCCCGCCCCGCAGCGCGAGGGCCGATTTCCGCTGGCGTGGCGGTCTTGGGGCGGGCACCGTAGGGGCATGACCACGCATGACACCACGATCGCCACCTTCCGCGTCCACCCTTTCCCCGCCGAGGCGCTGGAGTGCGCGCGAGCGGGCGAGGACGCCTCCGGCAACCCTCCCGCGCTGATCGTCGCCGAGGGCGGCGAGCCGCTGCGCTGCTGCCTGCGGGACGCGGAGCCGGGCGAGGAGTTGCTGCTGTTCGGCTACGAGCCGCCGCTTCCGGCGAGCCCGTACCGCGAGATCGGCGCCGTGCTGGCGCACGCCCGGCCCTGCGAAGGCCCGGCGGCGCTCGACCGCTACCCGGCCGGCTGGTACGGACGGCCGCAGGTGCTGCGGGCCTACGACGCCCGGGGCTGGATCCACGACGCCACCCGGGTGCACGACGGCCAGGACCCGGAAGGGGTGATCGCCGCGATGCTGGCCCGGCCCGGCGTCGTCGAGATCCACAGCCGCAACGTCGCCTACGGCTGCTACATGTTCACCATCACCCGCCCGGACACCCCCCACGAGGACGCCTGAGCACCGTATCGAGCGGGGAGAGGGGGCGGGTCAGGGGTGCCGGTCGAAGGCGGCGAGGAGGCGGTCGGCGGCCAGGGCGGGGGTGAGGGTGCCCTCCAGCACCTCGCGCTCGATCTCGGCGCTGATCGCCGCGACCCGGGGGTCCTCCTTGAGCCGGGCGAGCAGCCGGTCGCGCACCAGGGTCCAGGTCCAGCCGACCTGCTGGCGGCGGCGCTTGGCCGCGAGCTCGCCGGAGGCCTCCATGAGGTCCTGGTGGTGGACGATCTGCCGCCACAGCTCGGGAAGGCCGGTGCCCTGCATTCCGCTGCACGTCAGCACCGGCGCGGTCCACGAGCCGCCGCCGGACCGCAGCAGCCGCAGCGCGCCGGCCAGCTCCCTGGCGGCCTTGCGGGCGTCCATCTCGTGCGGGCCGTCGGCCTTGTTGACCGCGATGACGTCGGCCAGCTCCAGCACGCCCTTCTTGATGCCCTGGAGCTGGTCGCCGGTCCTGGCCAGGGTGAGCAGCAGGAAGGTGTCCACCATCTCGGCGACGGCGGTCTCGGACTGCCCGACGCCCACGGTCTCCACGAGCACCACGTCGAAGCCCGCCGCCTCGACGACCACCATGGCCTCGCGGGTCGCCTTGGTGACGCCGCCGAGGGTGCCGGAGGTGGGCGAGGGCCGGATGTAGGCGTGGGGGTCGGCCGACAGCCGGGCCATGCGGGTCTTGTCGCCGAGGATGCTGCCGCCGGTGCGCGTGGAGGAGGGGTCGACGGCGAGCACGGCGACGCGGTGCCCCTCCCCGGTGAGGTGGACGCCGAGCGCGTCGATGAAGGTGGACTTGCCCACCCCCGGCACGCCGGTCACCCCGACCCTCCTGGCCTTGCCCGCCAGCGGCGTCAGCTCGACGAGCAGCCGCTGGGCGAGCTCACGGTGGTCGGCCCGGGTGGACTCCACGAGCGTGATCGCCCGGGCGATCCACCCGATGGCCCCCTCCCGGACTCCCTGGACGTAGTCCTCAAGCGCCGGCATGGCCCAGCCGGGCGGAGAGCTCGCGCAGCAGGTCCAGGGCGGCGTCGGCGATGACCGTGCCGGGCGGGAAGATCGCGCTCGCTCCGGCGTCGTGCAGCGCCTGGAAGTCGTCCGGGGGGATCACCCCGCCCACGACGATCATGATGTCGTCCCGGCCCAGCTCGGCGAGGCGCTCGCGTAGTTCCGGCACGAGCGCCAGGTGCCCTGCCGCCAGCGAGGAGACGCCGACGACGTGCACGTCCGCCTCGACGGCCTGGCGGGCCACCTCGGCCGGGGTCTGGAACAGCGGGCCCACGTCCACGTCGAAGCCCAGGTCGGCGAAGGCCGTGGCGATCACCTTCTGGCCCCGGTCGTGCCCGTCCTGCCCGATCTTGGCGACCAGGACGCGGGGCCTGCGGCCCTCCTCGCGCTCGAACGCGGCGCAGGCCGCCCTGGCCTTCTCGATGTTGGCGGCGTCGCCCGCCTCCTCGCGGTACACGCCGGAGATGGTACGGATCTGGCCGGAGTGCCGCCCGAAGACCTTCTCCAGGGCGTCGGAGATCTCCCCGACCGTGGCCTTCGCCCGCGCCGCCTCGATGGACAGGGCGAGCAGATTGCCGTCTCCCTCGGCGCCCCGGGTGAGGGCCGCGAGGGCGTCCTGGCAGGCCCGCTCGTCCCGCTCCTCGCGCAGCCTGCGCAGCTTGTCCATCTGCTGGGCGCGCACGGCGGTGTTGTCGACCTTGAGCACCTCGATGTCCTCGTCGGACCCGGTGCGGTACTTGTTGACGCCGATCACCGGCTGCCTGCCCGAGTCGATGCGCGCCTGCGTGCGGGCGGCGGCCTCCTCGATGCGCAGCTTGGGCAGGCCCGCGTCGATGGCCTTGGCCATGCCGCCGGCCCGCTCGACCTCCTGGATGTGGCCCCAGGCGGTGCGCGCCAGCTCGTAGGTGAGCCGCTCGACGTACGCGCTGCCGCCCCACGGGTCGATGACCCGGCAGGTGCCCGACTCCTGCTGGAGGAGCAGCTGGGTGTTGCGGGCGATGCGCGCGGAGAAGTCGGTGGGCAGTGCCAGCGCCTCGTCGAGGGCGTTGGTGTGCAGCGACTGGGTGTGCCCCTGGGTGGCGGCCATCGCCTCGACGCAGGTGCGCACGACGTTGTTGAACACGTCCTGGGCGGTCAGCGACCAGCCGGAGGTCTGGGAGTGCGTGCGCAGCGACAGCGACTTGGGGTTCTGGGCGCCGAAGCCCTTGACCAGCTCCGCCCACAGCAGCCGGGCGGCGCGGAGCTTCGCGACCTCCATGAAGAAATTCATGCCGATGCACCAGAAGAACGACAGGCGCGGGGCGAACGCGTCGATGTCCAGCCCGGCCTCCACGCCCGCCCGCAGGTACTCGACGCCGTCGGCCAGCGTGTAGGCCAGCTCCAGGTCGCAGGTGGCCCCGGCCTCCTGGATGTGGTAGCCGGAGATCGAGATGGAGTTGAACTTCGGCATCCGCTGGGAGGTGTAGGAGAAGATGTCGGAGATGATCCGCATCGACGGCCCGGGCGGGTAGATGTAGGTGTTGCGGACCATGAACTCTTTGAGGATGTCGTTCTGGATGGTCCCGGCGAGCTGCTCGGGCGCCACCCCCTGCTCCTCGGCGGCCACGATGTAGAGCGCGAGCACCGGGAGCACCGCGCCGTTCATGGTCATGGACACGCTCATGCGGTCGAGCGGGATGCCGTCGAACAGCTGCCGCATGTCGTAGATCGAGTCGATCGCCACGCCCGCCATGCCGACGTCGCCGCCCACGCGCGGGTGGTCGGAGTCGTAGCCCCGGTGGGTGGCGAGGTCGAAGGCCACCGACAGGCCCTTCTGCCCGGCGGCCAGGTTGCGCCGGTAGAAGGCGTTGGACTGCTCGGCGGTGGAGAACCCGGCGTACTGCCGGATCGTCCAGGGCTGGTTGACGTACATCGTCGGGTAGGGGCCGCGCAGGAAGGGCGCGACACCCGGGTAGGTGGACAGGAAGTCCAGGCCCTGGAGGTCATCGGCGGTGTACAGCGGCTTGACGCCGATGCCCTCGGGGGTGTCCCACACCAGGTCGGAGGGGTCCTTGCCGACCTGGTCGCGTACGGCTCGCGCCCACCGCGCCGGGTCGGCGGGCGGCCCGCCGGGAGCGCCCGCGTTCAGGGGCAGCGCCGTGAAATCGGGAATCATGGGGCAACTCCCAGGTCGTCGAAGGTGGTGCGGAGCACCTGGAGCACGTCGCAGCCGGCGTAGAGGGTGGCGTCCACGCCCTCGTGGTCGCCCTTCCCCGCCAGCCAGACCTTCTTCGCGCCGGCCCGTCTCAGCGCGGCGGCGACGGCCGTCGCGTGCTCGGCGTACAGCTTGTCGCCGGAGCACAGGCAGGCGACGGTGGTGCCGCCGCGGACGAACGCCTCGGCGATCGCCTCCGGGTCGGTGCCCGGCCCGCTCGTGATGGTGGCGATGCCGCCGGCCTGGAACAGGTTGGCGGCGAAGGAGGCCCGCGCGGTGTGCGCCGCCACCGGGCCGATCGTCGCGAGGAACACCCGCGGCCGCTCCCGCGCGCGGTCGGCGCGGTCGCGCAGCGACTCGAAGCCCTGCGCGTAGTGCACGCGGGGCAGGCCGCCCACGGCCGGCCGGGGGGCCGGTTCGCGGGCGGGGCGCCGCTCGTCGAGGTTCGGGAACTCGCTGACCCCGGTGATCGGCTCCTTGCGGCGGGCGATGTCGTGGGAGCGGCGCGCCCAAATGGCGGCGAGGCGTTCGGGGATCAGCCGGTCCAGCGCCGCCTCGGCGCCGCCCGCGCGCTCGATCTCCTGGAACCACTCCCAGGCCTTGCCCGCGAGGTCGGCGGTGAGCCGCTCCGCGTACCAGGAGCCGCCGGCCGGGTCGGCGACCCTGGCCACGTTGGCCTCCTCGACCAGCAGCGACTGGGTGTTGCGGGCGATGCGCCGGGCGAAGGCGTCGGGCAGGCCGAGGCGCGCGTCGAAGGGCTGCACCGTGACGGCGTCCGCGCCGCCGACGCCGGCGCCGAAGCAGGCGAGCGTCGTGCGGATCATGTTCACCCACGGGTCGCGGCCGGTCATCATCGCCGAGGAGGTGACCGCGTGCTGGGTCTGGCCTCCGCGGGCGGGGACGCCGCAGGCCTCGGCGACGCGGGCCCAGAGCATCCGCGCCGCCCGGAACTTCGCGATCGTGAGGAACTGGTCGGCCGTGGCGGCGTACCGGAACTCGATCTGCCCGAACGCCTCCTCCACCGTGAGGCCGCCGTCGGTCAGGGCGCGCAGGTAGGCGACGCCGGTGGCCAGGGAGCAGCCGAGCTCCTCGGCGTCGGCGCCGCCCGCGTCGTGGTAGGGGGTCGCGTCCACGGTGATCGCGCGCAGGGAGGGGATCTCGCGCGCCCGCAGGGCCAGCGCGACCGCGGGGGCGAGCGGCGCCGGCGTCCCGGTTCTGGCCCGCAGGCCGATGGGGTCGGCGCCGAGGTTGCCGCCCGCCGGGGCGGTGCCGCGTTCGGCGGCGAGTCGCAGGAAGGCGTCGGCGGCCTGCTCGGTGGCGGTTCCCGCGTCGAGCACGACGGGGGCCAGGTCGAGGTAGACGCCGTCCAGTACCCGGGGCAGCGCGGAGATCTCGAGCCCGCCGTCGCCGAGGACGAGCCAGATCGAGGTGACGCCGTTCTCCAGGTCGGCCAGCACGGCCTCGCGGGTCACCGCGGGGTCGGGGTGGGCGTGGCGCTGGCGCACGTCCCAGCCGGACAGCACGCCGCCCGCCGCGCGGCTGCCCCGGACGTAGGGGGCGGCCCCCGGCACTCCGGGGTCGCCGGGCAGGTCGGCGGCGTCGTACAGCGGCCGGAGCGTCACGCCGTCGTAGGTCGTGTGGGCCAGCGCATCTTCGGGTGAGTCGACCTCGGCGCCGGACCTGCGCAGCACGCCCACGGCGAGCCGCCGCCAGTCCTCCCGCGTGCTCGGAGGGAAATCGGCGCCCGGATGGAATTCCTCAGGCTGCACCGTCATGTCCCGGATGCTAGGCGCTGCCTCGGGGCAAGGTTAAGCCGGGTCCCGCTTAGCGGCCCGGCGATTCTCCTTGTCCCGCCCCGCGCGCTTCGCCTCGTGCCAGGCCGGACGGCGTGCCGCGCCCGGGTTCAGGGAGCCGGGGCCTCGAAGGCGGCGTCCCAGGTGATCTCGCCGACGACGCCGTCCACGTCCAGGTGCTGCTCCTGCTGGAACTCGCGGCAGACGTCGCGGGAGCCGGGGCCGTACGCACCGTCCACGTCGATGGTCCAGCCGCGCTTGTCCATCTGGACCTGCCAGGTGCGCACGTCGTCGCCGCGCATGACGGGCGGGTAGGACAGCAGCCTGCCGGGCCACTGGGGGTGCTCCGCCGGGGGCGGGTCGGCCGGGCCGGTGCCGCCGCCGGGGCGCGGCGCGCCCTTCTTCACCCACGCGTACAGCGTGTCGCCGGGGCAGTCGGTGGAGTACCCGTCGCGGTGGCCCTTGATCGCCGCGCCGGCGCCGCCCTTCTCGCGCAGGTACTCGATGGCGTCGAGGATGCCGTGGAGCATGGCGTCCGGCGGCTGGACCAGGCCGGAGTCGCCGACGAGGCCGAGGACGGCGTAGTGGCCGGAGTTCAGGCCAGGGCCGTTGGCGGCGGGCAGGTGCTTGGGGCCGCGTCCGACGAAGACCTTGCGGTGCGGGCAGGCGACCATGCTGTAACCGATGTCCAGCCAGCCGTTTCCATCCATGTGGAAGTTCTGGATGGATTTCACCATGGCGACACACTTGGCGTGATCGTCCACGATCGCCGGTTCGACCCGGCCGCCGGTGTAGTGCACCTTCACGCCCTTGGTGGAGGTCAACGTCGAATAGGAGCCGCGGGGGGCGCGGGCGCCCCAGGCTTCGCGCGACACGAGGTCGATGGCCACGGACTTCTCCAGGGGGGGTACGAACAGTTCCGGACTCAGGGGCCACTGTCCAGCCAGCGGGCCCTCAAACCGGCCCATTGCGGCTCGCAGTGGTTCCAAACCGCATGTGTCACCTTAACGTGGACACATGGCCACATGGCGTGATTTACCAATTACGTATGTTGACTCTCCCTGATTAGGCCAACGCACGTGAAAAATCCATGGACTCCGCACACCATCGGCCTGAATCATGAATATATGTCCGTTGTGGAGGAGGTCCGTTTCCCCGCCGCCGAAGCCCTGCCGATGAAGGTATGGCTTGACGACGGCGACTCGCCCGTCGACGTCATCGACGCGCTCGCGCTGTCCCCGTTCGCCACGGGGAACCAGCCGTGGGCGCGTTCCGCCAACCTGGAGAGGGTGCGTCCCGGCGCCCCGCTCATGCCCGCGCGCGCCCGGCTCACCCGTGCCGCCAAGGAGGAGGACGGCCGCGACTCCCGCCTGGCGTGCGGGGACGGCTGGACCCTGCGCGTCGTGCGGTTCCGCAACCGCACGGCCGTGCTCACCGTGACCGCCGTCAGCGACGAGCTGGCGCGCTCGGTGCTGGAGGAGTCCACCCGGGACGCGGTCGAGCCGCCGCCCCAGGACGCCGACCACGTCGACATGGGCTTCTGGTGGGTGGGCGCCCACGGGCCCCGCCGCACGCAGCGCCCTATCACCGCGCCGCGCTGGCCGGCGATCCGCGCCAACTACAACCGCGGCGCGGGCGAGTCGCTGGAACACCTCATGGCGGTCACCCCGTCGGAGATCAACGGGCGGCTGATCCTCCTGCACGGCCCGCCGGGCACCGGCAAGACCACGGCCCTGCGCGCGCTGGCCAGGGAGTGGACCGACTGGTGCCAGGTCGACTGCGTGCTGGACCCCGAGCGGCTGTTCGGCGACCCCGGCTACCTGATGGAGGTCGCCGTCGGGTACGACTCCGACGACGACGACCACCGCTGGCGGCTGCTGGTGCTGGAGGACTGCGACGAGCTCATCCGCGCCGAGGCCAAGGACGCCACGGGCCAGGGCCTGTCCCGCCTGCTCAACCTGACCGACGGGCTGCTCGGCCAGGGCAGGGACGTCCTGGTGGCCGTGACCACCAACGAGGACCTCGCCCGGCTGCACCCGGCGGTCGTCCGCCCTGGGCGCTGCCTGTCGCAGATCGAGGCGGGCCGCCTGTCGGCCGAGGAGGCCACCGCGTGGCTCGGCTCCTCCGAGGGCGTCGGGCCGGGTGGCGCCACGCTGGCGGAGCTGTTCGCCCTGCGATCGGGGCGCGCCCCCGCCATCCCCCCGTCCCCGGCCGAGACGACCGGCCTCTACCTCTGACCCGCCGTCCCCATCCCGGGCCGGGGCCACCTGCCCCGCTACCTTCGCCCCTCGTTCCCCCAGAAGGGCCCGACGAGGCCGAGCTCCTCGAACAGCGCTCGCGCCTCGTCGGGGGTGCGCCGGCGGTACTCCCTGGAGAGCCGCCCGGCGTACCACCGGGTGGCCAGCAGCCACAGCGTGCGCATGTCGAGGATCACGCCGCGCGGACTGCGGTTCTGCCGCAGCCACCGGCCCACGTGCTCCTCCGAGCAGAACAGCGCCTGGTGCGCGCAGGTGAACATCACGTCGTCCCACATGCGCGGGATGGGCACCAGGAAGTGCGCCACCAGGTCCACCGGCGGGTGCTCGTCGGGGCACACGTCGAGGGCCAGCGCCTTCCCGCAGCCGGCGCAGTGGGTCGCGACCAGGCAGTCCCGGCCGACGAGCGCGGGGATCGCGAACGAGTCCCAGGCGCAGCCGCCCCACCACTTCACCCGCCCGTCGGTGACGAGGAAGCCGAGTGACACCGCCGACCACGGGTGGGCCATGAGGATCCTCCGCCGTTCCTCGTCGAGCACGATCAGGTGCGTGTCGTGCAGCGCCCTCAGCGCCTCGAGTGCCCCCGCCGTGTCGAGCCCGAACTCGGCGGCCACCTCTTCCGCGGTCGGCGGCTCCCCGCGCTCGGCGAAGCACCGGTAGACGAACATCCGCACGTCTGCAAGATCGCGCATGGGTCTGGCGTACCCGCCACGACCTCTGTCGATGCCGACCGGCTCCTGCGGGATCGGCACCGCCACGCCGGTCCCGGCAGGGAGGGCGGGGCCGAGGAGCCCCTGCCCACGGGCATGGCCGGGCGCCTGATTACGAATACGTAAACCATCCGATGTGCCGCCCAGGGGGCAAAACCAGAATCGGCAAGGTGGTCACCCCGTCACCCGCCGATCAGAGCCGCGTCGTCTTCCACCGATGGACCGCCGTGGTCCCCTCGGAGAGCGGCGTCACGGCCTACCTCGACCCCTTCGGCAGCGAGACCACGACGTGGCCGTACACCCGCTGGACCTCAGAAGAGCGCGACATCGGCTTCCCTGCGACCGAGCTGGTCCCGTCGTGGACGGCGAGCGCTCCTGCGGGGTCGTGGCTGCGGGTCGAGCTGCAGGCCCGGACCGTCACCGGCGGGCTCACCAAGTGGTACGACATGGGCCGCTGGGCGGAGGGCGGCGGCGACATCCACCGCACCTCGCTGCCCGGGCAGGGCGACGAGGACGGCGACGTCGCGGTGGACACCTTCGTCGCCACCCGCCCCGTCTGCGCGTACCGGCTGCGGATCACGCTCCACGGCCCGGGAGCGGCGGTCCACACGGTCGGGGTGATGGCCTCGGTGGTGCCGGCGCGCCCCAGCGTGCCGGTCAGCCGGCCCGGCGAGGCGGCCGGCGTCGAACTCAGCGTGCCGCCGCGTTCGCAGAAGACCCACGCCGGCCACTACCTCGAGTGGGGCGGCGGCGGGGACTCCTGGTGCAGCCCCGCCTCGATGACCATGGTGCTGCAGTACTGGGGGCGCGGGCCCGGTCCCGGGGACCTGGCGTTCGTCGACCCGGCCGACCCGTGCCCGGCCGTGGACCACGCGGCGCGCGACATGTACGACCACAGCTACCAGGGCACCGGCAACTGGCCGTTCGGCGTCGCCTACGCCGGCCGGTACGGGCTGAGCGGCTTCGTCACCCGCATGCGCTCGCTCGCCGAGGTGGAACGCTTCATCCGGGCCGGCATCCCGCTGATCACCTCGCAGTCCTTCAAGGAGCACGAATTGCCGGGGTCGGGGTACTCCACGCGCGGCCACCTCATGGTCGTGACGGGGTTCACCACCGACGGCGACGTCATCGCCAACGATCCGGCGGCGCCGTCCGATGAGACGGTCAAAAGAACCTATCCGAGGGCCGCGTTCGAGAACGTCTGGTTACGCACCACCAGCAGCGGGGGAATCGTCCATGTCATCCACCCGCTCGACATCCCACTCCCATCCTCAGAGGGCAACTGGTGATCGAATCTCCTATCACTGCCGTTGACGTCGCACGCGTGGATGACCGCCCGCTCTGGGTGGACATCGTGCCGGCCGGTGGAGGTGAGGAGGTCTGGTGGGACGAGCCGCGCCCCGGCGAGGGCGGCCGGCGCTGTGTCGTGCGGCGCGGCCCCGACGGGAGCGTCCACGACGTCCTGCCGCAGGGCTGGAACTCCCGCAACCGGGTGATCGAGTACGGCGGCCGCTCCTGGCGGCCGCTCCCCGGCGGCGGCCTGGTGTTCACCAACTGGGCCGACCAGCGGCTCTACCGCCTGGCGCCGGGAGCCGACCCCGTGCCGCTCACCCCGCCCGGACCCTCCCGCTACGCCGACCTGGTCGTCCACGGCGGCGAGGTGTGGTGCGTGCGCGAGACCGACGACGAGCGCGACCTGGTCGCGGTGCCGCTGGACGGCGGGCCGCTCCGCGTGGTCGTCAAGGCGCAGCACTTCATCATGAACCCGCGCGTCTCCCCCGGCGGCACCCAGATCGCCTGGATCGGCTACGACCATCCCGCCATGCCCTGGGACGGCACCTCGCTGTGCGTGGCCCCGCTGCTGCAGGACGGAACCGCCGGGCCGTACCGCGTCGTGGCGGGCGGGCCGCAGGAGGCGGTGGCGCAGGCCGAATGGCGTGACGACGACGCCCTGTACGCCGTGACCGACCCGACCGGCTGGTGGAACATCCACCTGGTCCGGCTGGACGGCTCCCCCGCGCGCAACCTCACCCCGATGCCGCAGGAGTTCGGCGACGCGGCCTGGAAGCTCGGCTACCGGTGGTTCACGCTCGCCGGCGACCGCATCGTCACGATGTACGGCACGGCCGACGGCAAGCGGCTGGGGGTGCTGGACCCGGAGACCGGCGAGATCACCGACATCGGCGGGTCCTACACCTACTGGGCGCCGACGATCTCCGCCTCGCCGGACGGGTCGAGAGTCGTCGCCGTCGGCGGGTCCCCGCGCAAGCCGTTCGAGGTCGTCCGGATCGACCTTTCGACCGGCGCCCACGAGGTGCTCTCCCCCGCCAAGAAGCTCCCCGACCCGGCGGTCCTGCCGACCCCCGAGGCGATGGCCTTCGACGGCGTGCACGCCCACGTGTACCCGCCCGCCGGCGCGGTGGAAGGCGCGCCCTCCCCGTATGTGATCTTCGTTCACGGAGGCCCCACCGGGTCCAGCCCGATGGTCTTCGACCTGGAGGTCGCCTACTTCACCAGCAGGGGCATCGGCGTGGCCGAGGTGAACTACGGGGGCTCCACCGGGTACGGCAGGGCCTACCGCGAGCGGCTGCGCAACAACTGGGGCATCGTCGACGTGCGCGACAGCGAGACCGTCGCCCGCGGCCTGATCGCGGCCGGGCTCGCCGACCCCGAACGCGTCGCGATCAGGGGCGGCAGCGCGGGCGGCTGGACCTCCGTTGCCGCGCTCGTGCACAGCGACGTCTTCCGCGGCGCGGTCGCCCACTACGCGATCACCGACCCGGAGGGCTGGGCGAGGGAGACCCACGACTTCGAGTCCCGCTACCTCGACGGGCTCATCGGCCCGCTGCCCGAGACCCGCCAGCGCTACCTCGACCGCTCCCCGACCCTGCACGCCGCCCAGGCGTCCGGGCCCGCGCTGCTCATGCACGGCCTGGAGGACGCCATCGTCGACCCCGGCCAGGCCGAGCGCTTCGTCGCCGCGCTGGACGAGCACGGTGGCCGGTGGGCGTATCTTACGTTTCCCGGGGAACAGCACGGCTGGCGCAGGGAGGAGACCATCGTCGCGGCGCTCGAGGCGGAGCTCGCGTTCTATGGTCTCATTTTCGGCTTCCCCACCCCCGAGGTGCCGCCGCTGGCATTGAAAGGACGAATGTGACCGACGTCGCGGGCATCTGCTCTGACCTGCTCAGGATCGACACGACCAACGACGGGACGCCGGACGGCTCCGGCGAGCGGCCCGCGGCGGAGTACGTCGCCGGGCTGCTCGCAGGCGCCGGCATCGAGCCGACGGTGTTCGAGTCGGCGCCCCGCCGCACGAGCGTGGTGGCCAGGATCCCCGGCGAGAGCCCCGAGGCGCTGCTGATCCACGGGCACCTGGACGTCGTCCCCGCCGACCCGGCCGAGTGGACGACGCACCCGTTCTCCGGCGAGATCGCCGACGGGTGCGTCCACGGGCGCGGCGCGGTGGACATGAAGGGCACGCTGTCCATGACGCTGGCGCTGGTGCGCGAGTGGGCGCGGCGCGGCGTCCGTCCCCGGCGCGACATCGTGCTGGCGTTCCTGGCCGACGAGGAGGCCACCGGCGAGTACGGCGCCGGCTACGCCGTCACCCGGCACCGCGATCTGTTCGACGGGTGCACCGAGGCCATCAGCGAGTCCGGCGGCTTCAGCGTGACCGTCCCGCCCGGCACGATCGGCTCCGGCGCCGTCCACTCCGCGGCCTTCGCCGGCGATGACGCGCCGGCCGGTCCGTCCTCCGGTGACCTGCGGGTGTATCCGGTGGCGGTCGGCGAGCGGGGCACGGCGTGGATGAAGGTCACCGCGCACGGTGTGGCCGGGCACGGCTCCAAGCCGCCGGTCGACAACCCGGTGGCCGAGCTGTGCCGGGCCCTCGCCCGCCTCGCCGACCACCGCTGGCCCGTACGGCTGACGCCCGCCGTCGCCTCCCTTATCGGCAACCTCGGCAAGGCGCTCGGGACGACCATCGACCTCGACCGGCTCGACGAGGAGGTGGAGCGGCTCGGCAGGGCCGGCACGCTGTTCAAGGGCGTGATCCGCAACTCGGCCAATCCGACCATGCTGGACGCCGGTTACAAGGTCAACGTCATCCCGGGCACGGCCGAGGCGCACGTGGACGGCAGGATCCTGCCCGGGCTCCGCGACGAGTTCCTCGAGACGATCGACAAGCTGCTCGGCCCCAAGATCACCCGGGAGTTCGTGAGCTTCGACGACGGCGTGACCTCCCCGGCCGAGGGGCTCTTCGACGACCTGTGCGCCGCGCTGCGCGCCGAGGACCCTGCGGGCCGGCCCGTGCCGTACGTCACGACCGGCGGCACCGACGCCAAGTCGTTCGCCAAGATCGGCATCAGGGGGTACGGCTTCGCGCCGCTGCTGCTGGATCCCGGCCTGGACTACTTCGGCATGTTCCACGGCGTGGACGAGCGGGTGCCGGTCGCCGGCCTGGAGTTCGGGGTCCGCGTCCTGGACCGCCTCCTCACCGCCCCCGCGCCGTCATGCTGAGACATCCCGGCGGCGCCACCGGCCGTCTCGGCCGGGCGGAGGTACGAAAGACAGTGCTTGGGGAATACTGCCAGAAAGGCCACAAAAGGGACTGAGCACTACACGCCGAGAGAACGGCGTGTCTTCCACAGCAAATCACTCGTGACACCTCGCGCCGGACGCGCATGCCGCTCAGCGCACTGCACGCGGGAAGCGCGTGCCCCTTCAGCCCGCCGCCATCCGGCCCGGTACAGGGGAATCGTCCGCCTGAGCGCTGCGCGGGAGCCCGCGCGGCTCCACCTTCCCGACTCATCACCGGACACGTCATCGTGTCATCCGTAGCGAGGTGAACTGCTTATAGGTCTGCTCGAGACAGCGTCGGACAGGAGCAACCATGGGCATGCAACGACAGCTGAGGAGAACCATCGGCCTGACTCTCATCACCGGGCTCGGAATGGCGCTGATCGGCGCCGCGACCCCGATGGCGTCCATCGCCCCGGCCGCGGACGCGGTGGCGCCGGGCGGCTCGCGGACACCGTGGGCGGACCACGCCGAATCCGATCTGGCCGCACTGCGCCACATCTGGGAGCGCGAGGCCGTCGCCTGGGCCCGGGGAGACGCGGCGGCGTACGCGGCGGCCTACACGCGGGACGCCGACCTCGTCAACATCAGAGGCGAGCACCTGCGCACCCGCGACGGCATAGCGTCCCGGATCCAGTACTACTTCGACAACCAGCTCAAGAAGACCCGCCTCCTCAGGCTGGAGGAGAGGGTCCGCTTCGTGTCGCCCACGATGGCGATCATCGTCCGGAAGGACTGCGTGCTGTACGGCACGGAGACGGCCTGCCGCCCGGACACCCTCTCGCTGAACACCAGCGTCGCCGTCAAGCATGACGGCCGGTGGATGATCACCTCCTTCCACAACACCCTTGTCCGGCGGTAGGACGGGACGCTCCCGCCGGAAGGTCATGGCGCCTTTCCCCACGCGGCTCGCGAAAGGACACGTCACGGGCTTACAGCGGTAAGGAAGGAAGCGCTTCTACGCTTGTTCCAGATCCAGTTCGATCGGGGGGAACAGATGGGCATTCGTCGATATGCGAGCAGAACGGTCCGCCTGGCATTCATGGGGGGCCTGGGAATCGCGCTGAGCGGCGCCGCGACACCCACCGCGGCCGGGACGCCGGCCGGTGAGACGGTCGCGACGGCGGCCCGCTCTCCAATGGCGAGGACCAGCCAGACCAACCCCGATCTCGCCGCCTTGGCCCGGCTCTATCAGCGGCAGGCGGAGACATGGGCCCGGGGAGACGGAAAGGCCTATGCCACGACTTACACACCGGATGCCGATTTCGTCAACGTCACAGGCGAACATATGCGCGGCCGTCACGAAATAGGGGTCAAATACCAGCGCTACCTCGCCAACCAGCTCAAGAACAGCCGCATCCACACGCTCGAGGAAAAGATCGACCTGCTGTCCCCGACGCTGGCCCTGATCATCCGGAAGGGTTGCGTGCTCTACGGCGCCGAGACGTCCTGCCACCCGAACACCCTCTCGATCAACACCAGCATCGCGGTCAAGACCTCCGGCCAATGGCTGATCAGGTCGTTCCACAACACCCTGGTGAACCTGGCGAAGACGTCCTCGGCGTCCGCCAAGACCAAGTAGGCCGCCGCGCGGCGGCCGCCGCCACGGGACCCGGCGCCCGCTGCGGCCGTCCCCGCGCGGAACCGCGACGGCGATAATGCGAGAGAGGCTGATCCGGGGGACCGCTCTTCCCCCGGATCAGCGTCACATCAGGCCGAGGTCAGGCTGAACCGCTGCTGCTCGGTGTCGATCGCGAGGATCCGGACCGAGACGCGGGTGCCGACCGGCCAGGACTGCTGGTGTGCGAGACCGGTGAACCCCTCGGACTCGACGAACGATCCGAACGGCACTTCCTTGGTCACCACACCCTCGATGACGTCACCGACCTGGTGACGGGCGAGGAATTCCTGCCAGCTCATGTATTCACCTCCGTCCGTTACGAGTGGCTGTGCGCGCTTCTCGTAACGGGGGCGGGCCTCTCGCCCGCGCGGTGATCAAGCAGTGGCCGGGCGCCCGTTCTGTGTGCGGCGTGTGGCCGACCCGGCAGTCATGAGGACAAGAGTAGCGCCAGAGACCTTGCGTGAGAAGGCGCGACCGTTCAGCGGGTGTAGACGGCATCGCCGTGCCCATCGCCGACACGCGACGCCGAAAGGGGGCGGGCGTTGACTCAGGTTGCCTCATCCCCTGTACTGAACGCTGCCGATCACGCGTGAATGATGGTGCAGAACCACAATAACGGGGCGATTCATACAAGTGCCGGCCGGTAATACCGGCCGGTCGTCTCCTGTTCCAGGAAAGCTTCATTGGTCAGCAAAAGGGGAAAACCACGTGGAGCCGTTCCCTCGCGGGTGGAAGCTGCTCTCAGTGACCACCGCAATCACAGCGAGCCTGCAGGTGACGGCCGCGCCGGCGCACGTGGACGACGTCGCCTTCCCCTATTCCGGGATGACGTCCAGATCCGTCGTCAGCGGAGTGGTCGCCGCGGACGGCGTGGCCGTCCAGGGCGCCGATGTCCTCGCCATCGCCTATCCCGCCGGGGACGCGCTCGACGTCCCGGAGGGAACCGATCTCGGCACTCTGGTGGTCGGCGCGGCGGGCACCGACTCCCTCGGGCGGTTCTCGGTCAACGTCGACCCCTCGGCGCTGCCGGCCCCATACGTCGATGACCGGGGGCGGGTCCATCTGGAGATCGCCATCTCCCACGGCGACCGTGAGGTGCACTGGACGACGACCGCGGTCCGCTCGTCCCACGCCACTCCGATCGGCGGCACCGCCGAGCGGTGCGGCGCGTACGTGCGGCGGGACTGTGATCCCGGAGACCCCGTCTACGTCGTTCCCGGCATGGGCGGGTCCGAGCGGCTGGTGGTGATCGTCGGCACGGCGGGCGGCCGGCCGGTGCTCCCGCTGTGGTCCACCGCCTCCAGCGAGGCCGCCGGGGCCTCCGTCCCCCGGCAGCTCGTCGTCGACCTCGGCGCCCGCCCCTCGGTCGCCGACGCCAACGACGACCCCGCCACCTGGGTGACCGCTCCCGCCGGCGAGCCGGTCGCCCCCGTGCCCGAGGGCGAGGCATGGGCTCCTCCGGCCACGCCGCCCCCGGCTCCGTCCCGGCCGATCGGAGCGGCGGCGGCCCTCGAGGCGAAGCTCGCCGAGGCGACGCCCCGCTCGCCGGCCTTCCCCGCCATCGCCGCCGCGATCCGGGACCGATCCCTCACCCCGGCACAGATCACCGAGGGCAGGATGGCCGCGGCGGGCAGGTCCCCCGGTCCGTGCGTGTCGCGGGTGGTGAAGCGGCACAACGGGCGCGAGGAGACCTACATGGGCGTCTACGCCTGGTCCGGCGCGCTCGCGACGGTGACCCAGGCCGACGGGGCCGACCACACGCTCAGCGTGGGAACGGGAGGCGCCCACGGAAAGTGGTCCTCCAGCGGCTCGCTGACGCTGTCGGTGCGGGTGGGCAACAGCCACACGGTGTCCCGGGTCGCGGACGCCTGGGCCATCGGCACCGTCAATTACGGAGTCATAGCGAACAGCTGCGATGGCAGGCGGAATCTGGTACCCATGAGCCTCGGGGATCCCATCAAGCGTTTCGCTCGCGCCTATCACCCGGCTTTGAAGGCACAATGCATAACGCTTTACGGAAAATCCTCCGTCTGGGACAAGGATCAGGCGCGGAACGTGAGAATAGGCGGCGGCGTCACCGTGGCGGGTTTCAGCGCATCGGCCCAGAGCGGCTACGACACCCGGTCGAAACTGTCGTTCAGGCCGACGAAACTCACCCGCCTCTGCGGCAACAGAAGCGTGGGTGTGCGGCTTTCCTCCATCATCGAGGCACATAAGGGTTAGATCATCCTGATACCGGAAAAAGCGACCCGCACTCGCGTGGCGATGGCCTGCCTCATACTGCTCTCGGCGGCCTGTCCCGGCTGCGCGAGCGAAGGGGCGGCCGACGGCCTGTACTCGGCGTCCCCCCGGCTGGTCGAGCCGGGCGACGGCGGGCGGCAGTCCTTCGCGCTCCGCCTGACCACGCAGGGCATGCCCTACCTGTTCGGCGGCTTCGCCGTCTGCCTCGACAAGGCCGGAGCCGTCGAGGTGACCGGCGTCGAGTTCGAGAACGCCGCGGGCGGGCTGTCGGTCCAGGCGTTCGCGCTCCGGCCCTTCTACCGGGGCTTCGGCGAGGACGGCGTGGGCTGGGGCGAGCCGAAGAGCCTCAAGCGGCGCGGCATCTCCACCGCCCTGCGCACGGTCACCCAGGTGTGCCAGGCGGACGGCTCGTCACGCGTGGAGTTCAGCGAGGTGGTGCTGCAGACGTCGCGCCCCGGTGCCGTCAGCGCGTCGAGCTCCGGCTTCGTCATCACCTACAGCAGCGGCGGGTCCGAGGGCAGGTTCCGCGTGCCGTTCGGCATCACGCTGTGCGCGCCGGCGGACAAGTCGCTCCCGCTGTGCCAGTCGCAGACCTGAGCGCTCTCTCCCCTGCCCCGGGACCGTCGTTCCCTCCCGCTACCCTCCGGGCTTCAGCACGGAGTCGATGATGTACAGCGTGGCGTTGCGCGTCTGGATGCCGCCACATGTCACCTTGGCGTCGTTGACCTTGTAGGTGTCGTCCACCCGCCGGATGGTGAGCTTGCCGCCCTCCACGGTCGTGAGCTGGCCCTTGTCCAGGTCGGCCGGCGTCTTGCGGCCCTGGACGACGTGGTAGGTGAGGATCCTGGTCAGGGCCTGCTTGTCGCCCAGCAGCCTGCTCAGCTGGTCCTTCGGGACCTTGTTGAATGCGGTGTTGGTGGGCGCGAAGACGGTGATGTCCTTGGCGGAGTTCAGCGTGTCGACCGCGCCCGCCTTCTTGGCGGCGTCGACCAGCGTCGACAGCTCCGGGATGTGCGAGGCGGCGGTGATCAGCGGCTCCTTCGCCATCTGGGCCGGGCTGCCCGGACCCGAGGTCGGCAGGGACGCGCAGCCCGGCCCGAACGGAGTCGCGGACGGCGAGGCCGGTGATTCCGTGGGAGACGTGGGCGACGTGGGCGACGTGGGCGACGTGGGCGACTCCACCGGCGAGGAGGGAGGCGTCACCGGCGGGGACGGAGGCTCCACCGGCGAGGACGGAGGCTCCACCGGCGGGGAGGGGGATGGCGCCGGCGTGTGGACGGTGCCCGGTGTCACCGCACCGGCTCCCGCACCACGCCCGCTCGTGCTGGTGGCCCCGGCTCCGGTGGTGTAGGCGGCCGTGAACGACAGTGCCGTTACCAGCGGAAGGGCGAGAAGACGAGTGTTCATGGGTCTGTCCCCTTTTGCGCTCTTTGAAGGGCGGTCACCGGGCAGTGGCCACGACGGTGGTGCACCTTTCGGCGGCATGGAAGATCGGGAGACGGCCTCTGAGTGATCCGCCGCGAGCAGGATGGCGCCGGCCTTCACACCGGCGAAGCGGTGGAGGACGCCGGCCCTTCACACCGGCGACGCGGCGACGGACGCCGCTCCTGACTCGCATGTCGGGCCCGCCCGCGAGGTGACGCGGCGAAAGCCCTATGAGAAGGCCGCGAACGTCGGGCCCCCGCTCAATCAACATCACCATACGCGCGGTCGTTCCCGCAGGTCGTTCCCGCGGGCCCGGCGCACAGCGGCCCTCTCATTATCTCCGGGACCCCTCCCCGTCCACCCATGCCGACGCCCGTAAAGCGACAAAAGGTGCACCATGTCGATCGCCTCTCCCCAGGCCGCCACCAGTCCCCCCAGCCGCCCATCGCCCCACGGCTCCCCCGCGGCACCTCCCGAACGCCCGCCCCGGCACAGCGTCACCGGCACACCCGTATTCACCCTTGACCGCCCGGAGAGATTACCCAGACGATCAAGCCGTCCGCGGGCGGCGGCGTGGCCGCCGGCTTCCGGCATCTGTGGCGGCAGCCGGTGGTGCGGACACTGACCCTCTTCAACGCCGCGATGAACGTCGTCTGGGCTGCCGCGACGGCCCTGCTCCCAACCGTGGGATCGATGTAAAAGTTTCTAGACATGAGGTCAAAGATTTGCTACTTTCGAGATGTCAAAGATTCTGTACATCGAGGAGCTGATCATGACACTCGAGGAGAGACGGGCGTGGATCCGGCTGGTGGTGGCCGTCGCCGCGTACGGCGGGTACGTGGTCGTGGTGTCAGGCCGGGCCGGCGGGCGGTCGCTGGCCGAGGTGCCCTATGCCGCGGCGCTGCTGTGGAGCGTGGGGGCGGCCATCGTCGCCGCGATCGTGGTCGAGGTCGTGATCGGTGCGGCCAGTCCGAAGGCGTCCCTGGTCAAAGACGTAAGGGACCGGGAGATCGGGCGGCTGGGTGATCACGTCGGCCAGTCGTTCGTGGTGATCGGCGCGGTCTCGGCGATGCTCATGGCGCTGGCCGAGTGGGACGGCTTCTGGATCGCCAACGTGATCTACCTGTGCTTCGTGCTGTCGGCGGTCCTGGGCAATGTCACCAAGGTCATCGTGTATCGCAGGAGCCTCCCTCAATGGTGAAACCGACCCGTGTGAACAACCGCATCCGTGCGCTGCGTTTCGCACACGACGAGATGACCCAGGCCGAGCTGGCCGAGCGCATCGGCGTGACCCGGCAGACCGTCATCGCCATCGAGCAGGGCCGGTACTCGCCATCCCTGGAGATGGCCTTCCAGATCGCCCACGTGTTCAAGGTCCCGCTCGATGAGGTGTTCCACTATCCCGACTCCCAGGAGGAGACGACGTCAACGACCCCGGCCTGAAGGCCGGGCTTGAGGCCATGTCCGCCTGCTTCAAAGAGCGGACGGCTACGGCTACGCAACCCAACCGGAAGCGCGGCACTGTTCCGCGTTTCCTCCCCCGTTTCCTGCCCCGCCTGAAAGCGGGAGTATCCACGCTCAAGGAGATCAGATGAAAGCGATCGCTCAGGACGTGTACGGCTCGGCCGATGTGCTCCGGTTGCGCGAGGTGGACCAGCCGTCGATTGGGGAAGACCAGGTGCTGGTCCAGGTGCGTGCCGCCGGGGTCGACCCGGGCGTGTGGATCTGCATGACCGGCCGGCCGTACGGCGCGCGGGTCGCGTTCGGGCTGACAAGGCCCAGGGTAGCGGTGCGAGGCCGGGCGCTGGCCGGGGTGGTGGCGGCGGTCGGCTCCGGCGTGCGGCGGTTCCAGCCCGGTGACGAGGTGTACGGCACCAGCTCGAGCGGCACGTTCGCCGAGTACACGGCCGCCTCCTGCGAGCGGCTCGCACCCAAGCCGCCCAGGCTGTCGTTCGAGCAGGCCGCGGCGGTGCCCATCTCCGGGGTGACCGCGCTGGAGTGCGTTCGCGACGGCGGCCGGGTACAGGCGGGGCAGAAGGTGATGGTCATCGGCGCGGCCGGCGGCGTCGGGTCGTTCGCGGTGCAGATCGCCAAGGCGGCCGGCGCGAAGGTGACCGGCGTGTGCGGCACCGGCAAGGTGGAACTGGTGCGGTCGCTCGGCGCCGACGAGGTGATCGACTACACCCGAGAGGAGGTCGACCGCGACGGGCCAAGCTACGACGTGATCATCGACATCGCGGGGTGCCGCCCGCTGTCGCTGCTGCGGCGCGCCCTGACCCCGCGCGGGACACTGGTGCTGGCCGGCGGCGGGCACGACGCCGGCGGACTGCTCGGTGGCTACACCCGCCAGTTGCGCGCGCCCCTGGTATCGATGTTCACCAGACAGCACCTGCGCGGCCTGGCCTCCAGGGAACGCTCCTCGGAACTGGAGGAACTGGGGCAGCTGATCGAATCCGGCGCGGTCACCCCGGTCGTCGACCGCACCTACCCTCTCGCCGACGCACCCGACGCCATCCGCTACCTCGCCGAAGGCCACCCCGCCGGGAAGATCATCATCACTGTGGGATCAAGTGCCGACCACATGACCGGCGACTGACGGCCCGCGATATCCGAGCGCACCAGTCCCGCACCCCGCTCACCAGTCAGAAAGCCGCGCAGGGTGGCCGGCGAACTTCCCGGTCCGCACACCGGACAGGAAGACGCCCCACTCCGCCGGACTGGACGACAACCAGGGCCCGTCCAGATTCTTGCTGTCTCGTATCAGGACCAGTTCCCCGGACGCGACCTTGCGCGCGACAGCCGCCCGGCCCGGTTCCGTGATCGCACCTTCCACCCGGCCGGTCTCAACAACGCGGGGGCTCGCCGTCAGCCATGCTGAGGCCACCTCGACACAGTTGCCTTCACTGTCGCTATGACTCGACTTGCGCCAACGCGAAACGATCAGGTCCACTTCTCCAGCACCTTCCCGATGAGCTCGATGGACGCCCTCTCCGGAAGAGCCTCCGCACGCAGCACGTCGAAACGGTACGCGAGCTTGGCCACGTCTTCCGGAGCGTTGACGATCTGTCCTCCCATCGCATTGTCAAGGTAACCGATCTCAGAAGTACCGGGGAGAGACAGGAGCGCGATAGGGCCGTTCGTTCCTGGATAGGCCCCTACGGTGGAGGGAACGACCTGCAGGGTCATTCGGCGATCATTAGCGGCTCTCAGGAGATGCTGTAGCTGGCCGCGCATGGTGTCTGCCCCACCCACAGGCCGGTTCAAGACGGCTTCGTCAAGGACGATGACGAGTGCGGGCGACTCCTTGTCGAGGAGCAGTTTCTGACGCTCCAGCCGTTCTGCGATCTTCGCTTCGATCCGCTCATCGCTGTCTCCGGGGCTGCCCGCCTCCATCACGGTCCGGATGTACGACTCCGTCTGGAGCAGGCCGGGCACGTTGATCGGCTCGAAGTTCCGTATACAGGTGGCCTCCCGCTCAAGCTCGAAGTACGAGCGTGCCGGACCTCTGTGGACGGCGCGGCGGACGAGGGGCCACAGGCGCGAGAAGGTGCCGTCGGTCTTCAGGGCCTTGTCGCAGCTGTCGGCGAAGTCCTTCTTCGGGTTGCGCTTGCAGTTTTCCACGGCGCTGACCTGGGCCGACGAATAGTTGATCAGCGCACCGAGCTGCTCCTGGGTCAGCCCGGCCTCCTCACGGACGCGGCGGAGCTCGGCGGCGAAGAACGCGAGGGGGCTCCCGCTCGGGTCGGGTTCGTGTAGGGGCGTCATGCTCGGCGTCCTCCAGATCTCTACGACTCGACAGAAACCGTCAGCAGTTCACGGGCGGACCACGTGTCGTTCCGCGACCCGGCCTGTACAGCACAAGGACACCTGTCGTGACGGAATACTTACCTTCCGTGACCATCGTCGGCAATGGTGGAGGTCCGCGCAACGCCTTTGTTGAAGTCCAGTTCGAAAGGTGAACACGCCCGTGACCCCTTCCCCGTCCGAGACGATCGAGCCGCTGGCCGCTCTCGCCCGCGCGTTCGACCCTGAGCGCTTCTCCGCCCGGGTGGTACGCGGCTACGCCCGCCCGTTCCTGAGGGTGATCTCGCTGGAGGCCACGTCCCTCACCGAGCGGATCACCGTGCGGCCGGACGAGTCGGGGACGCCGTACTTCTGGTGGAGCTGGAACGAGCGCGTCGGCCCGGTGCGTGACATCCCCGGCGCCGCCCGGAAGATCACGACCGTCCTCGGCCCGGTGCGGCGCGCCGCGGGCGCGGCCGAGGAGCCGCGTCCATGATCGGGCTGCCGCTGGCGCGGGGAGCGGAGGAGCGGTTCGCGGGCATGCTCACCGATCTCGGCGTGCGGCTGCGCCGCGACGGCATGCGCACCCTCCTGGTCCGGACCGTGCGGCTCAGGCTGCGGTCCCCGAAGGGCCCGGGCCTGATCGCCTACCGCGAGCCCGAGATGACCGTGCGCCTGCCGGGGGACCCCCGGCCCGTCCTGGTCTCGGTCGAGCGGGGGCGCTGCGGCCCGATGCTGCGCATGGAGTTCCCCTCCGGTGGCGTGCCCGTCCTCCGCCTGCGGGCCACGGACATCCCGCTCGCCGTGGGCCTTCTCCACCAGCTCTTCGGCCTGTCCGCTCCCCCGGCGTCCTGCCCCGGTATCGACGAGGTGGCCAGGTGAAACGGGACATGCCCCTATTAACCTCGTAGGCATGACGACGAACCCCGTGCGGGTGGCTCGGCGGGCGGTGCGGGAGATGCGGCGGGTGGCGTCGCTGACTCCCCCGCAGCGTGATCGCCATGTCGACCTGATCCGGGCCGTCGCCATCGCGGCGGTGGTCCTCGGCCACTGGCTGTCGGTCTACGTGACCCACGACGCCTCGGGGTTCCATGGCCGCAGCGTCCTGGAGGTCGTGCCGTGGACGCATCCGCTGACATGGCTGTTCCAGGTCATGCCGCTGTTCTTCCTGGTCGGCGGCTTCGCGAACGCGGCGTCGCTCACCTCGACCCTGCGGCGCGGCGGGAACGGCACGGGCTGGGCGCTGAGCCGGGCCGCCCGGCTCGTCCGCCCGACGACGGTCCTGCTGTGCGGGCTGGCCGTGGGCGCCTTGGTGGCCAGGGCCCTCGGGGCGGCTCCCGCACTGGTCGGCATGGCGGTCTGGCTGGCCTCGATCCCGCTGTGGTTCCTGGTGGCCTACATCGGCGTGGTGTTCCTCACCCCGTTCATGCACGCCTTGCACCGGCGCGCGGGCCTGGCCGTGCCCATCGTCCTGGCGGTGATGGTGGGCGCGGACGACGTGGCGCGCCTGGCCTTCGGCGTGCCCTATGTGGGGCCGGCGAACTACCTGCTGGCGTGGCTGGCCGTCCACCAGCTGGGCTTCTCGATGCAGGACGGGCGCCTGCCGTCGCGGCCGGGCGTCGCCCTGCCGCTGGCCGCCGCCGGGCTGGCCGCGCTGGTGCTCCTCACGGTGGCGGGCCCGTACCCGGTCAGCATGGTGGGGGTCACGGGCGAGCGGACGCAGAACACCGCTCCGCCCACGCTGGCCCTTCTCGCCCTGGCCGTCACGCAGACGGGAATCGCCCTGGCGCTACGCGAGCGGGGCAACCGGTTGCTGCGGCGGCCGGGCCTGTGGACGGCCGTCGTCGCCGTCAACTCGGTCATCATGACGCTGTTCCTGTGGCACATGACCGCCGTCGTGTTCGGCGTCGCGCTGCTGTACGGCACGGGCGTGCTGCCCTCCGCCGCGCCCGGCTCGGCCCTCTGGCTGCTCCTGCGGATCCCCTGGGTCGCCTGCCTGGCGCTGATCCTCGCCGTCCTGGTCGTGGTGTTCGGCCGCTTCGAACGACGGGCGGCCCGGCGGCCCCAGGCCGTCGAGCCGGTACGGGGAGTGCTGCCCGCCGCTTTGACCGTCGCGGGGGCCGGCGCCGTGGTCGCCGGGCTGCTCGGGGTCGCCCGCGCCGGTCCCGGTGACCACGGGCCCACGGGCCTTCCTCCGGGCGTGCTGGCCACCTATCTCGGCGGCGCCATCCTGCTCGCCCTCGTCCAGCGGCACTGGTGCCCGGCGCCCCGGTGAGCGGCCTCAGGACCGCGCGGGCGGCTGAAACCGGTACATCCACGTGTACGACTCATCATCCGCCACCACAGCGCTCCTTTCCCTTAAGGTGGCCGGAAACCCCTTCCCTTCTGAAAGATGGTTTCATCAATTAGTTTTGTCGTGCGATCATCTGCCAGAGGGGGATTGGTGCGGATCACAGGCAGGAGGGCCAGACGGCCGCAGTCAGTGCTCAGGTCGCTGCCTTTCGTCGCCCTCGCCACGGTCGCCGCCGTCGATCTGCTCGCGGGGCCGCGCCTGGGTTTCCTGCCGCTGCTGACGCTGGGCCCCACGTTCGCCTCGGTCTCCGGCAGCGTGCGCCGGACAGTGGCCGTGGGCGTGCTGGCGCTGGCCATCTGCCTGCTCCTCGCGCACTACAACGACCTCCTGCTCACCCCGCAGAACAACCTCACCATCGCGACCATCGTCGGCGTCACCGGCGCCGGCGCGCTGGCGAGCCATCTGCGCATCCGGCGCGAGCGTGAACTCCGCAACGTGCGGATGGTCGCGGAGGCCGCCCAGCGCGTGCTGCTGCGCCCTGTGCCGCGCCGGGCGGGCGATCTCCGTATCGCGCTGTCCTACACCTCGGCGGCGGCGGAGGCCCAGATCGGCGGCGATCTGTACGAGGTCGTCACCACGCCCAGCGGTGTCCGCCTGCTCATCGGCGACGTCCAGGGCAAGGGGTTGGCGGCGGTGGAGACGGCCGCCTGGGTGCTCGGCGCGTTCCGCGAGGCCGCCTATGACGAACGCGAACTGTCCGGTGTGGGGGATCGCCTGGAGAACACCCTCGCGCGGCATCTGGGCGGGGAGAAATTCGTCACGGCCATCCTCGCCGAGGTCCACGACGGGGAGATCTCCCTGCTCAACTTCGGGCATCCCGCCCCGTTGATCCTGCATCCCGACGGCCGCACCTCCTTCGTCGAGCCCGAGACGGAGAGTCCTCCGCTGGGGCTCGCGTCGCTCAGCCCGGGCGCGGCCAAGCCGCACCGCGTACCGTTCGTGGAGGGCGACCAGCTCCTGCTGTACACCGACGGCGTGATCGAGGCGCGCGACGGCGCCAGGACCTTCTATCCGCTGTTCGAGAGGGTCAAGGTGCTGACGGACGCCGATCCGCAGGTCGCACTCGATGAGCTGCGCTCGGACCTTCTCAGCCACGTAGGCGGCCCCCTTCTGGACGACGCGGCGATGCTGCTTCTGCGCCGGCACGCGAAACCCCACGTCAACTGACGTAAGGGCAGGTCGCCTCAGGAGCCCTGCCGCCGTGCGGCGAGGCCGGGCCGAGCCGGACGCCGGTGGGCCGTCAGATGCCGGCCAGGTCCGCCAGGATCCGGGCCTCCCGCATGACCCGGGACCCGCCGTCCAGGTCGCCGTGCTGGACCGCCCAGAGCGCCGTCTCGACGCGGCGGGCCACCGCCCACGCCTGCAGGCGCCGCGCGTCCTCGCCGAGGGCATCGGCCACCAGCGCGAACCGTTCGCCGGCCACACGGCGCGCATCGGAGTGCGCGAAGGGGTCGTCGATCTGCTCGACCAGCGGCCAGGGGTCGTAGCCGGGGTCGCCGATCATCGGCTTGGCGTCGATGGCCAGCCAGGGGCGGCGCGTGGCGGCGAGCACATTGCCGGGGTTGAAGTCCCCGTGGAGGACGACCTCCCGGGTCGCGGTGCCGGGCAGCTCACGCAGCAACCGCGTGCCGTGCGCCACGAGCCCGGGGTCGAAACCAGGCCGGAAGCGGTCCATCCGGGTCTCGACCAGGCCGGCCCATTCGGCGGTGACCTCGCAGAGGCGCTCGATGCCCGTCTCGGCGCGCGGCGGCGGCGCGCACCACAGCTCGTTCAGCACTTCCGCGCCCAGCAGGAGGCGTTCCCCGGCTCCGAGGTGGTCCGCGGTGTCCAGCCGGCCGCCGGGCTCGCACCGCTCCAGCAGCAGCGCGTACTTCTCCTGGTCGTGCCGGTACACCTGTACGGCGCCGCGCCCGTCCCACCATCGCAGGGCCTCGGCCTCGCCGGCCGCCTCACGGTGCGGCCGGCTCACCTTGAGCACCGCCGGGCCGCCGTCCGGCAGGAGTGCGGGCGCCACCCAGGCGGAGCTTCCGCCCTCGAAGGGCGCGCCGAGCCGGAGGGACCACCGCTCGCGCAGCTCCTCCACCAGGGATGGGAGCGCCGCCAGCCATGACCGGCCGTCCTCGGTGCGCCCGACCATGGTCACGACCATCGACGTCGGCGGCAGGTACCCCAGGGTCACCTATCGTCCTTCTCGGAACAGGACCGCGCCTTCGGGCGGAGGGGAGGTCAGCGGAGTTTGGGGTCCAGGGCGTCGCGGACGACGTCGCCGAGCATCAGGAAGCTCAGCACGGTGGCGGTGAGGAACATCGCGGGGAAGACGAGCAGGTGCGGGTACTCGGCGAAGAACGACTGCGCCACGTTGAGCTGCAGGCCCCACGACACGTCCGGGTACTGCAGGCCGACGCCGAGGTAGTCCAGGGTGGCCTCTCCGGAGATGACGTTGCCGACGTTCAGCATGGCGACCACGAACACCGGGGCGATGGAGTTGGGCAGGATGTGCTTGAACATGATGCGCCCGTCGCCGGCCCCGAGCGCCTTGGCGGCCTGCACGTAGTCGGAGTCCCGCACGGCGATCACCTGCCCGCGCATCAGCCGGGTCATGGTGGTCCAGCCCAGGAGCACCAGCACGACGGTCATGGCCCAGATGCCGTGCCCGGGGAAGGCGACCAGGACGACGGTGGACCCGAGGACGAAGGGGATGCCGAAGAACACGTCGGTGATCCGCGAGATGAGCGCGTCCAGCACGCCGCCGTAGTACCCGCCGACCAGGCCGAGCAGGATGGCGATCAGGAGCGCGAAGACCGTCACGGCGATGCCGATGAGCACCGAGGCGCGGGTGCCGTGCACGATCTGGGACCAGTAGTCGCAGCCCTGCAGGTCGTACCCGAAGATCGCCGCGCCGCCGGGGCCCTGCTTGGACATCCGCAGGTTGCACTGCTCGTTCGGGCCGAGCCTCGCGAACAGCGAGGGGAAGGCGGCCATCGCGCAGGCGACGACGAGGATGACCATCGAGATCCAGAAGATGAGCCGGCCGCGCAGCTCCAGCCAGGCGTCGTGCCAGAGGGATCCCCGCACTTCACGCGCGGGCTCCGGACCCGGGGCCGCCGACTCGACGGAGGCCTTGAGATCAACCACGGCGGATCCTCGGGTCGAGCACGCCGTACAGCAGGTCGACGAGCAGGTTGGCCACGATGAAGATCATCACCAGCAGGGTGGTGACGCCGACGACGACCGGCCCCTCCTGGAGCTGGATCGACTGGAAGACCTGCTGGCCGATGCCCGGCAGGTTGAAGATGCCCTCGGTGACCACCGCCCCGGCCATCAGGTTGCCGAAGTCGACGCCGAGGTAGGTCACCACCGGGATCAGCGAGTTGCGCAGGGTGTGCCGGCCGATGACCCGGGACCGCCGCATCCCCTTGGCGACGGCCGTGCGGACGTAGTCGGCCCGTAGGTTCTCCACCACGCTGGCGCGGGTCAGCCGGGCGACGTACGCCAGGCCGAACGAGCCGAGCACCATGCCGGGCAGCAGGTAGCTGGTCGGCCAGCCCTCGTCGGTGCCGGCGGTCGGGAACAGCCCGAGGTTCAGGCCGAGGACGATCTGGGCGGTGTACCCGACGACGAAGACCGGGACCGCGATGACGAACGTCGTCCCGGCCAGCACCGCCGTGTCGGCGAGCCGGCCCCGCCGCAGCGCCGCGAACACGCCGAGGCCGATGCCGACGACCAGCTCGAAGATCCAGGCGGTGACCGCGAGTTGCGCGGTGATCGCCCAGCGGTCGGTGAGCAGCTCGCTGACCGGCTGCCCGGTGAAGGTCTCCCCCAGGTCGCCGTGGAGGAACACCCCCGCCATGTACAGCCCGTACTGCACGATCAGCGGGTCGTTCAGGTGGTAGTGGTCGCGCAGTGCCTGCAGGACGTTCTCCGGCAGCGGCTTGTCCCCGGCGAGCGCCACGATCGGGTCGCCCGGCAGGGACCACACCATCGCGTAGATCAGGAAGGTGGTCGCCACAAAGACCGGGATGGCCTGCAGCAGGCGGTGGACGGCGTACCTCACTGCCGGGCTCCCGCCCCGGCGCGGGGGGACCCCGGCCGGCCGGGGGCCGTGACCGTGCGCGGAGTCCCCATCGTGTGCATCCTTACTTGACCGTGATCGTGTCGAGGTTCGGGCTGTACGGGTCGATCGCCACACCCGTGATCTTGTTGGAGAACCCTGCCTGATCCTGCCAGTTCCACAGCGGGATCATGGGCATCTCGGCGAGCGCCACGTCCTCGGCCTGCTGGTAGAGGGGGATGCTCGCCTCCATGCTCGGCGCCGCGTTGGCCTTGGCGATCAGGTCGTTGAACTGCTTGTTCTCCCAGCCCATCCGGTTACCGGCGCCCCACATCGACTCCAGGTAGTTCTGCGGGCTCGGGTAGTCCATGACCCAGTTGTTGCGGTAGGGGCCGTCCTCCTTCTTCTCGCGCAGCGTCGAGAGGTAGTCGGCGGCCGGGATCTTCTTGAACTGGACGTCGGCGATGCCGAGGTTCTGCTTGAGCTGGTTGGCCACCGCCTGCATCCACTGCTCGTAGCTGGGGTCGGCGTTGGAGAAGTAGAGGTTCAGCGTGCCCTTGATCCCGCCGGACTTGTCGTAGAGCGCCTTGGCCTTGGCCGGGTCGTACGCGCACGCCTCACCGCAGGGGTTGTCGCGGTATCCCGGCACCAGCGGCGCCACCAGCGAGGCCATCGGCTTGAACGTGCCGTTGTACACGGCCTGGACGATGCCCTGCCGGTCGATCGCCATCGAGATCGCCTTGCGCAGGTCGGCGCTCTGGAACCGCTTGTCGAACGTCGGGAAGCCGAGGTAGTCCATGGTGCCGCTGGCCGTGGGGACGAACCGGTCGCCGAGCAGCTTCTTGGCCTCGCCCGCGCTCGCCGGCGGGATGGTCTGCAGCAGGTCCACCTTGTTGGCCCGAAGGTCGGTGTACGCGGTGTCCCGGCTGGCGTAGATCTTGAACAGGACGGCGTCGGACTTGGCCGGGCGCGAGCCCGCGTAACCGTCGAACTTCTTCAGCTTGATCTGCTGGTTGTGCGACCACTCGCCGTCCAGCGCGAAGGGGCCGTTGCCGATCGGCTTCTGGTCGTAGGCCTTCAGATCGGTGAAGGCGGCCTTCGGCATCGGCGCGAAGCCGGTGTAGGCCAGGGTGATCGGGAACTGGCTGAACGGCGCCGTCAGGTGCACCTCGAGGGTGTTGGGGTCCACGACCTTCAGGCCGCTCAGCTTGTCGGTCTCGGGCTTGGCGCCCTCGGCCTCGGGGTTGAGCTTGTCGTAGCCCTCGATGTTGGCGAAGTAGTAGTTGTTGGTCCACGCGTTCGGGCCGTAGGCGGCGGCGTTCCAGGCGTCGGCGAAGCTCTCGGCGGTGACAGCCTCCCCGTTGTGGAACTTCTGCCCCGGCTTGATCTTGATGGTCCAGGTCTGCTGGTCCTGGCTCGTCACCGACTCCGCGGCGCGCATCTGCGTCTGCCCCTTGGCGTCGATCACGACGAGCGTGTCGAACAGCGCCTGCAGCACCGTGATCGAATAGCTGCTGGAGGTGTTGCCGGGCGTCAGGTGGTCAGGCTCGTTGAGCGCGACCGAGAACTGCTTCGGTCCCTTTCCGCCCTGGTCACCGCTGGTGTCCCCGCTGGAACCGCCGCATGCGCTCAGCGTGAGCGCCGCCGCGAGGAGGACGGCGGCACCTCGCGCCTTCTTGTGGACCGTCACTGTTCCTCTGCCTCTCCGTCGCTCCGGCGTGATGCCGGAGAGGCTAAATAGCAGAGCAAGGGTCTGCATCGGAAGGTTTACGTATTCCGTGTAATGATCTGTGTCGGGCAAGCTGAGCGTGGAGGACCGATGGATCAGATCACCCTGGACGCACGCCACCTCCACGCGTTCACCGAAGTGGGGTTCGAGGTGGCCGGCGGGTCCGGGGCGCACGGCGCCATGACCGCCCTGCGGAAGATCATCCCGGTGGAGGCGTACGAGTTCGTCGCGTTCGACCCGGCGACCGGATGCCACCGCAGCCTGGTGTCCTCCGGTTACGCCCGGGTCGACGAGGACGCCGCCGAGGAGTACGCCCGCCTGGACCCCTACCGGCGCGCCATGACCTCCCGCATTCCGCTGACGATGGGCTCCCCCGGCACCGAGCTCTACTACCGCAGGCACCTGGAGCCCTACGGCTGGCGCTCGGGGCTGACCGCGCCGCTGTTCGTGAGCGAGGGCCGCTACACCGGCCTGCTGCACGTCAGCAGCCGCGACACGCTGCCGCCCGAGACCGCCACGGTGATCAGCGCGGTCTCCGGCACGCTGGCCCACGTCACCGATCTGACCCGATGCGTGATCGACCCGATGGGGGTGCCCCCGGGGTTCCACGCCGTCGCCTTCGAGCGCGGCGGGCGGCGCCGGGCGGTCGCCGGCTGGCCGGCCTCGGAGGCGATCGAGCGCGAGCCCGCGATGGCCGAGCTGGCCACGGACTTCATCGACTCGCGCGAGCTGTCGAGGCGGGGGCTCTGGCTGGACTCCCGTGGCCAGTGGCGCGAGGTGCGGGTGCACCGCGCCGGCGTCGGTTTCCACGGCGCGATCCAGGGCGCCGTGATCGCCGAGCGGCCGTGCGCCCTGCCGTACGAGCTGACCGCGCGGGAGGTGGAGGTGCTCACCCGGGTCGCCCTGGGCGACTCCAACCCGCAGATCGCCGCGGCGCTGGTGCTCAGCGTCCGCACGGTGACCACGCACCTGGAGCACATCTTCGCCAAGCTCGGGTGCGACAGCCGCACCCGCCTGACCACCAAGGTCCTGGCCGAGGGCCTGTGCCGCCTGGACCTGCCCTGACCGGACGGCGTCCCGGTCAGCGGGCGACCCGCAGGGAGCCGTTGGAGGCGGCGGGGACGGGGTTCAGCAGGTCGACGTGCATCTCGAACCACACGTTGTTGGTCCCCTCCTCCCTGATGAACCCCCAGCGGTGGGCGAGCGCCTCCAGCAGGAGCAGGCCCCGCCCCCCGGTGTCGAGCGGGGAGGAGGGCCGCCATCCGAAAGGGGGGTCCAGGGAGCCGGCGTCCTGGACGGCGATGCGCACCCATTCGGCGGAGTAGGAGACGCTCAGCGAGAACGTGCCGCCGTGACCGGAGTCGGAGTGCACCACCGCGTTGGTGGCGATCTCGCTGGTCAGCAGCACACAGTCGTCGTGGAGCGGGTGCCCCTTCCCCAGCGCGGAGGACACCAGCCGCCTGGCCCGCGCCACGGCGTCGGGATCGCCGGCGAGGTGCAGCACGCGATCACTGGCTGGTTCCGCCCCGCCGAACCCTGATGAAGTCATGCGACCCCCCGGTAGAGATCTGCCCGCACCCTGTTAAGGACGCCCGGGACGTGCCTAGAGATGTCGCGGAAAGGTAGGAACCTAGTTGCCCGTGGGAGCGCTCCTATGTGCTCCACCGCAATCGGACGGGCGCGCCTCGACGGTCAGGTCGCCTCGACGGGCTCCCGCGACGGCGGCGGAACGGGCTGGTCCTCGTCGACGATGTCGGCGGCCGAGCGGACGATGAGCGGGTCGGGGACGCCCACGACCTCGTGGTCCTTGTTCGTGTACTGGAACTGGCTGAGGACGTGGCGCATGGCCTCGATGCGGCCGCGCTTCTTGTCGTTGCTCTTGATGACGGTCCAGGGAGCGTCCTCGGTGTCGGTGTTGAGGAACATGTCCTCCTTGGCCCTGGTGTACTCGTTCCACTTGTCCAGGGACGCCAGGTCCATCGGGGACAGCTTCCACTGCCGGACCGGGTCGACCTGGCGGATGATGAACCGGGTGCGCTGCTCGCGGTGGGAGACCGAGAACCACAGCTTGATGAGATGGATGCCGTCGCGCACGAGCATCCTCTCGAAGAGCGGCGTCTGCATCATGAACTCCTGGTACTCCTCGGGCGTGCAGAAGCCCATGACGAGCTCCACGCCGGCGCGGTTGTACCACGACCGGTCGAACAGGGCGATCTCTCCGGCGGCGGGCAGGTGGGCGATGTACCGCTGGAAGTACCACTGCGTGCGCTCTCGCTCGCTGGGCTTCTCCAGGGCCACCACGGTCGCGCCGCGCGGGTTGAGGTGCTCCATGAACCGCTTGATCGTCCCGCCTTTGCCGGCGGCGTCGCGGCCCTCGAACAGGATCACCAGGCGGCCCCCGGTGTCCTTGATCCAGTACTGCAGCTTCAGCAGCTCGATCTGGAGCAGCCGCTTGATCTGCTCGTACTCCGAGCGCGACATCCGCTCGGAGTAGGGGTAGTGCTCGCGCCAGGTGTCCACGGCTCGGCCGTCGGCGTAGAGCAGGACAGGATCGTCGTCGTCGCTGTCGTCGACCCACAGGCCAGGGGTGCGGTCGAGCAGCTCGCTCGAGTCGGGGGGCTGGGGATAGATGCTTTCCGAGGAAGGTCCCGAGTCCATATTGTCAGCATTTCACACATACGGAACGCCGACTGCCCAACCTGGCGACGCCAGGTCTCGATCGAGGTACATAGCGCGTCAAAAGTGCCCAGCCATGATGGAGCGGTGCGACGATTGGCAGGCAACTATCCACGTGAGCTGCCGCCTCCGTCTCTGACGTTCGGCATAGGGAGCGGCCGGATGCCTCTGAAGATGGCGATCACCAGCCACTGTGATCCCGACTGCACGGTGGTCGCGCTCGACGGCGAGCTCGACGCGACCACACGGGTGAAGGCACGGGACGCGCTGGACGCCCTGCTGGCGCAGGGCCGCGATCGCATCGTCCTGGACGTGACCGCGCTCCGGTTCTGCGACTCCGGCGGCATCTGGCTCCTGCTCGACGTCCACCGCCGCGTGCGCAGGTCCGGCGGCTGGGTACGGCTCGCCGGCGCCGAGGGCTTCCTGCGCCGCCTGCTCGCCCTCACCCGCCTGGACGCCGCGTTCGCCCTGGACGCCGACGTGGCGGCCTCGATGGCGGCGGTGTCGGCGCCCACGCCCCGGTCCCGCGACGACGCGGGCGGCTGATCGCGCGCCGGCGGCCGGGAGCGCCGGCCACCGCTGGTCGCGGTCCACTGTCGATCGGGAATGCCCGGCCACCGCCCTGATCGCGGTCCACCGTCGATCAGGGGCGCTCGGCGACCGCCTTGATCCGGCGCAGGGTCTGGCGCATGCCCTCCACCACGAGCTTCTCGCGGTCCTTGCCGAGGACGCCCAGGGCGAGCACCGCCCGCACCGGGGCCGCGGGGGTCCCGATGTGCTCGCGCCACTCGCACAGGAGCGTCCCCTCGCCGTCGGGGACCAGGCGGTACCCCCAGCGCATGCGCGACAGCCCCACCTCGAAGGTGAACCGGCGGGGCCGCTCCCACTCGACGACGGTGCAGGTGGTGGACCAGCGGAACGGCCCGCGGCGGTTGCGGCCGACGAAGGAGGCGCCCACCCGGCCGCCCACGCCCGCCAGCCAGCGCCCTCCCCTGCTCTCCGGGCTCCACTCGCCGTAACGGGTGACGTCGGTGATCAGGTCCCACACCTTCCTGGGGGGTGCGTCGATCCGCACGCAGACCTCGTCCACTGGGGGGCTCCTCCTGGCTCGATCGGTGCTGCCGGCGCCGCGCCTGCCCGGCGTGGACCTCAAGTCCATTCCATATGGCGACTCGTCCCGGCGCACCCCTTTCGCGGCGCCGACGTCACATCTGTGACGCTAGGACGGCAGCCCGGTGACCGAGCGCCGGCTGTCCTCGCGACCGGGGAGGCCGGGGCCCGGCCCGGCGCCGAATCGGTCGCTCAGCCGCAGCACCGCGCCGGCGCCCGCCGTGCTGGCGAGGATGGATCCGGCCACGTCCGTCGGATAGTGGACGCCAAGGTACAGGCGCGCCATCGCCTGCGCGACCACCAGCAGGACCCCCAGCACGACGACGAGCCGGAAGTAGCGGGTGCGGCGGGCGAGGAAGGCCAGGGCGATGGCCAGCGACATCGTGAGCGCCACGTGGCCGCTCGGGAAGCTGTCGTGCCCGAGCTGCGGGACGAGCTGGAAGGCGACCGGGGGCCGAGGCCGGTCGATCAGCGCCTTCAGCACCGAGTTGACCGTCCAGCCCACCGACACCAGCAGGAACGTGATCACCGCCGTGCGAGGGCGCCGGGCCAGGAACAGGTAGGCGGTGAGCAGCGCGATCATCGCCACCCCCGCGGGCGGGACGAAGCCGGCGTTCAGCACCTGGGCCGCCACCGTCAGCGGTCCGCTCCGCGCGCCGCGCACGGCCTCGTCCAGGCGCAGATCGACTCCGGTCCATTCGGCGGTCCTGGCGGCGAGGCCGAGGGCCAGCGCGAGGGCGAACAGCAGCAGCGGAAGCCCCAGGGTGTCGAGCGCTCTTCTGGCCACAGGCGGTGTTCCGATCTCGTTCCTCGCGCCGGCGCGCGGCGCCGGGTGCGACCGGTTACGGCCACGCTAGGAGGAGAGGGGTCAACGGACGTCCAAACGCCGGTCAGCGCCGGGGCCGCCCTTGCCCACGCGCCCGCGCCGCCACGGCGCGCCGCCCGTGCGTTCCGGTTCGCGAGCGGGTCAGACCACCGGGAGGAGGCGGACGGCCTCCAGGGCCAGGGCGAGTTCGACGATGTCGCGAGGGCGGGACACCGAGCGGCCGGTGAGCTGTTCGACGCGGCGGATGCGGTTGAAGACGGTGTTGCGGTGGCAGTACAGCTGCCCGGCCGCGCGCGCGGCCGATCCCTCGCAGCGCAGCCACGCCGAGAGCGTGGCGAGCAGGATCTCGCGGTCGGGCGGGTCGAGGGCGAGCAGCGCGCCGAGGACCTCTGCGGTCAGGCGGCCGGAGAGCTCGGGCTGGGAGACCACCAGCGCGGCCGGCAGGCGCCGGTCCAGCCGGGCGATCTGCGGGCCGCAGCCGGAGCAGGTGCGCATGGCCAGCTCGGCGAGCTTCCTGGCGGAGGCCAGCTCCTCCAGCCCGTCGACGACAGGGCTGACGCCGGCCGGGCCGTACACCCCGGGGGTCATGCCTTCGATCAGCTCGTCCAGCGTGCCGTCGCCGAGCGCGACGACGGCCACCTCGTACTGGGTGCGCATGCGCCACAGCAGCCGCATCGGCCCGAGCGTCTCGGGGTGGCCGTCCACGCCGGCGCCCAGGCCGCCGTGGCGCACGGGGAGCCTGATTGTGACGACCGCATAACGGCCGCGCTCGGGCAGGTCCAGCGCGGCGGCGGCGGAGCGGGGGACGGCCGCGTCGCCGGTGCCCTCCAGCAGGTCGTCCAGTAGGGCGTTCACCCGCTCGTTGCTCCGGCCGAGCAGCTCCTTCTCTCGGCGCCGGTAGGTCTCGGCGGCCGTCAGGGCCTGCCGGTCGATCGCGTGCCAGACGTGGGACGCCGTGCGCACCAGGGCTCCGAGCAGCTCGGGGTGCTCGCGCTCGATCAGCTCGACGAACCCGGCCCAGGTGACCTGCGCCGCGAGGCGGTACATGCGCATGAGCGAGTCCAGGGGCAGCCCCTGTTCGGCGCGGCGGCTCGCCATCGACCGGGCGTACTCCAGGTCACGGCGTTCCGCGGGCCGCTGCAGGATCGCCTCGATGCCGATGCGCAGGCCCTCCTCGGTGCTTCGCCAGTGCTCTTCGAGCGTGACGACCCTGCGGTAGGCCTCGTCGCCCTCCCGAACCCGTTTGACCAGCTCGTCGGCCAGTTCGGGAAGGCGGTCGAGCAGCCGTGCGGCGGCGATGCGTAATACGTGGCGCACCTTCTGGTCCACGTGCTCCTTGCGCTTGGCGGCCATCTTTCAGAGACTGCCATCCGCCCCTGTCCGGAACAAGGTTCGGTTTCGTTTCGTGACGTGCCGTTGTGCCCGTGCACAACGGCCTTCCCGCGACGGTGGGCACCCGTCCCGACTTCACCGCCGCATCTGGACGACGGTGCGCGTACGGCGTTTGTGTGTGCCTCACCGACTCTCAGGAGGAGCACATGGACGTCACGGCGCCCCCGCCCGGCGACGCCGGGCTGGCGGTCCGCGATCTGGCGGTGAACTACGGCCCGGTACGCGCTCTGCGCGAGGTGACCTTACGGGTGCCTCCCGGATCGATCGTCGCCGTCCTGGGCGCGAACGGCGCGGGGAAGAGCACCCTGTTACGGGCGATCTCGGGGACGCTGCGCTTCCACCGAGGTTCGGTCGGCGGCGGGGTGATCTCCTGGGCGGGGACTCGACTGTCCGGCCTTCCCGCGCCCGCCGTGGTGGCCCGCGGCGTGACGCAGGTCCCCGAGGGGCGGCGGGTGTTCGCCAGGATGACCGTGGAGGAGAACCTGCGCGCCGGCGGGCTCGGCGCGCGCGGCGCCAAGGAGTCGGCGGCGGCGCGCGAGGAGGTCCTCGCCCTGTTCCCGGTCCTGGCCGAGCGCGCCCACCAGCGCGCGGGGCTGCTGTCGGGCGGCGAGCAGCAGATGCTCGCGATCGGCAGGGCCCTGATGGCCCGTCCCTCGATGCTGCTCCTGGACGAGCCCACGCTCGGCCTGGCTCCGCTGGTGGCGGCCCGCATCGCCCAGACCGTCAAGGAGATCAACGCACGCGGCACCTCGGTGCTGCTGATCGAGCAGAACGTCACGCTGGCCATGTCCCTGGCCTCCTACGCCTACGTGCTGGAGGTGGGCGAGGTGGTGCTGGAAGGCCCGACCGCCGAGCTGGCGGCGGGGGACGAGGTGCGGCGGCGCTACCTCGGCATCACCGGCCCGCAGGACGAGGAGCCCCGGAAACTCGCGCCCGCGCGCCTCAAGATCGCGAGGTGGTCGGCATGACCACGTCATACCAACCGGACGGTATGCCGGAGTCCGCGGACACCGAGCCGGACGACGCGCCCCACTCCACGCCGTCCCCACGGCCCCGCGACCCCGAGGAGCCCTCACTGCTCGACGTGCGCGACGTCACGGTCCGGTTCGCGGGGCTGACCGCCCTCTCCGAGGTCAGCTTCGCCGTCGCGCCCGGCAGCGTGCACGCGGTCATCGGGCCGAACGGCGCCGGCAAGTCCACCTGCTTCAACGTGCTGTCCGGGGTGTACAAGGCGACCTCGGGCAGCGTCCACTTCGCCGGCGCCGAACTCACGGCGCTGCCGCCCCACCGCATCGCGGCGCTCGGCGTCGCCCGCACGTTCCAGAACATCGCCCTGTCCCGCCACCTGCCGGTGCTGGACAACCTCATGCTCGGCCGGCACCGGCTGACCAGGAGCGGATTCGTCTCGGCCGGCCTGCGCCTGCCGTCGGCCCGCCGGGAGTGGTCGCGGCACCAGGCGCGGGCCCGGGAGATCGCAGAGTTCGTGGGCCTCGGCGAACGCCTCGGCACCCCCGTCGGGCTCCTGCCGTACGGGGTGCAGAAACGGGTCGAGCTGGCCCGCGCCCTGTGCATGGAGCCCCGGCTGCTGCTGCTCGACGAGCCCGTGGCCGGGATGAACGGCGGCGAGCGGCTGGAGATGGCGCGGCTGATCGGCGCCGTCAGGGAGAGCCTCGGCATCTCGATCCTGCTCGTCGAGCACGACATGGGCATGGTCATGCGCGTCGCCGACCGGATCACCGTGCTGGACTTCGGCCGCCGCATCGCCGACGGCACCCCCGAAGAGGTGCAGAGCGATCCGGAGGTCATCCGCGCCTATCTCGGCACGAGCGCCGACCAGGAGGACATGTGATCACGTTCCTGGAGCTCCTCCTCAACGGGATCTCCATCGGAGCCGTCTACGCGCTCATCGCCCTCGGCTTCGTCGTCATCTTCAAGGCCACCGAGGTGGTGAACTTCGCCCACGCGTCGCTGCTGCTGGCCGGCGGCTACCTGGTCGCCCGGCTCCAGCCGGTGGTCGGATTCTGGGCCGCGCTGCTGATCGGCGTCGCCTCCGCGGCGGTCGTCGGGGCGCTGATCGAGTTCCTCATCATCCGGCGGGCCAACGTCGGCTCCCAGAGCGTGCTGGCGATCGTCACCATCGGAGTCGACATCGTGCTCACCACCGAGCTGACCCGGCAGATCGGCACCGAGATCCTGGCGCTCGGCGACCCCTGGGGCGACTCGGTGGTCCACCTCGGGCAGGTGACCATCGCCGAGACCAGGATCGTGGCGCTGTTCACGGCCGCGGCGCTGATCTCGATGTTCCTGCTGGCGTTCAAGTACACCGGCTGGGGCATCGCCATGCGGGCGACCGCCGAGGACGCCGAGACCGCCGCCCTCATGGGGATCCGCCTCGGCCGGGTCTCCTTGAGCGCGTGGGCGGTGGCCGGGGCGCTCGCGGCCGTCGCGGCGGTCTTCCTGTGCGTGTTCCCCACGCCGGGACTGGACCGCGGCACCTCGCTGGCGGCGATCAAGGCCTTCCCCGCGGCGATACTCGGCGGCCTCGACTCCACCACCGGAGCGCTGGCCGGCGGGCTCATCGTCGGGGTCACCGAGGCGCTCATGACCGGCTACCAGAACCAGCTGGCGTTCCTCGGACGCGGCATCGGGGACGTCGCCCCGTTCCTCGTCATGATCGTCATCCTGCTCCTGCGCCCCGCGGGCCTGTTCGGAACGAGGGAGACCGCGCGTGTCTGACACCCCCGAGACGATCGCGACCCCGGACTCCACCGCCCCGCGGGAGCAGGCCGCCGCCGGACGTCCCGCGCTCCTCCGGCTCGCCTCGCGCCGCTCCTCGCTCGCCCGGCCGCTCCTGTGGGCCGCCGCGGCGGCGCTGGCGGTGGCCGTGCCGTTCTACCTGGAGGGCTTCTGGTTGCAGACGGGCCTGTTCGCGATGTCGGCGGCCGTCGGCGCCATCGGCATCGCGCTGCTGACCGGCTCGACCGGGCAGCTGTCGATGGGCCACGCCTTCTTCCTCGCGGTCGGCGCCTACTCCTACGTGTACTTCGCCGACGACCCCGCCGCCGGCGCGTCGCACGCGCTGGGCGGGCTCGGGCTGCCCACCCCGATCGCGGCGGTGCTGGCGGTGGTCACCGCCGGTGTCGCCGGGGGCCTGTTCAGCCCGATCGCCGGACGGCTGAAAGGCGCCTACCTCGGCATCGCCACCCTCGCGCTGATCTTCCTCGGCCAGCACCTGCTGTTCAACGCCGAGCCGGTCACCGGCGGCTACAACGGCCGGGCCGTGCCGCCGATGGAGCTGTTCGGGCTGGTCTTCGCCGACTCGCCGAGCCTGGTGGTCTTCAACGTGCCGTTCGGCTCGCTGGAGCGGCTGTGGTTCCTCGGCCTGCTGGTCGTCCTCGGCGCCGCCGCGTTCGCGCGCGGCGTGCTTCGCGGCCGGCCCGGGCGGGCGATGAACACCATCCGCGACCACGAGATCGCCGCCGGCGTCATGGGCGTCCCCGTCGCCCGCTATCGGGCCGGGGTGTTCGTGCTCTCCTCGATGTACGGCGGGCTCGCCGGGGTGATGCTCGCCCTGGTGTTCCAGCGGACCGTGCCCGACTACTTCAGTGTGCTGCTCTCGCTGGACTACCTCGCCATGATCGTCATCGGCGGGCTGGGGTCGATCGGCGGCGCCATCATCGGCGCGGTCTTCGTCTCGGTCCTGCCCCAGCTGCTCACCCGCTACAGCGACAACCTGCCGCTCATCGCCGAGCCGGGCTCCGGCGGCGTCTCCCCCGCCGAGGCCGCCCGCATCCTGTACGGCGCCGCGGTGGTCACCGTGGTGCTCTTCCTGCCCGGCGGCCTGGCCGGGCTGTTCGGCCGGCTGCGCGCGATGGCCGCCGGCCGAGCCGCCCTGTTCACCCGCGCGCCTCAGGCCCGGCTCTCCCCGCCGCCCGCCTCTTCCTCCCCCTCCCCCTCCCCCGACACCAGGAGATGACATGGGCAAGTTCGGCATCCGCACCGGAACCATCACGCTGGCGGCGCTCGCGCTGGCCGCCACCGCCTGCGGCAGCGGCAAGGCCACGGGCGGCGAGGCCGCCACCGGCGTGGACGGGGTGAAGACCGGTCCCGGCGTGACCGCGGACAAGATCACCCTCGGGATCCTCACCGACCTGACCGGCCCCTACGCCTCCTTCGGCAAGAGCCTCACGCAGGCACAGCAGCTGTACTTCGATCAGGCCAACGCGGCGGGCGGGGTGTGCGGCCGCAAGCTCGAAGGCCTCGTGCGCGACCACGGCTACGACGCGCAGAAGGCGGTGGCCGCCTACACCGAGATAGCGCCGAAGTCCGCGGCCATCCCGCAGTTCATCGGCTCGCCGATGGTCACGGCGCTCAAGCAGCGCATCGAGACCGACAAGATGCTGACGCTCCCCATGGCGTGGGCCACGAGCCTGCTGGGCAGCCCGTCGATCCAGGTGACCGGCACCACCTACGACATCGACATGATCAACGGGGTCGACTTCCTGACCAAGGAGAAGGGCATCAAGTCCGGCGACAAGATCGGCCACCTGTACTTCGAGGGCGACTACGGCCAGAGCGCGCTCAACGGGTCGAAGTACGCCGCCGGCAAGCTCGGGCTCACGATCGTGGAGCAGAAGATCAAGGCCACCGACCAGGACATGAGCGCCCAGGTGTCGGCGTTCAAGGACGCGGGCGTCAAGGCGATCATGGTGTCGGTCGGCCCCCGGCAGGCGGCCTCCCTGGTCGGCGTCGCCGTCGCCAAGGGCATGGACATCCCGTTCGTCGGCAGCAACTCCGCCTACAGCCCCCAGCTCCTCGGCACGCCCGCCGCGCCGGCGCTGCTGAAGAACTTCTTCGTCATGACCGCCGCGGCGCCGATGAGCGCGCCGATCCCCTCCATCCAGAAGCTGGTCACCGACTACCAGACCAAGTACCCCGGTCAGGCGGTCGACAGCGGCGTCGGCGCCGGTTACGCGGCGGCGCTGATCGTGGGCGACGCGCTGAGGCGGGCGTGCCAGGACAAGGACCTCAGCCGCCAGGGCATCGTCGACGCCCACCGCTCCCAGTCGGCCTGGGAGGGCGGGTTCGGCCAGCCCATGGACTTCTCGCGCATCGACCAGCCCTCCTCCCGCGCGTCGTACGTCGTCAAGCCGGACAAGTCGGCGGTCGGCGGCACGGTGATCCTCAAGGAGGCCGCCTCCTCCGCCCTCGCCAAGGAGTACCACGTCCCGGTCGGCTGACCGGGACGACCGGGACGGGAGGGCAGGCCGGGGCCGCTCAGCGGAACACGCCCGTGTGACCGAGGGAGTGCAGCCCCGGCTGTGGGTACACGGCCAGCCCGTGCGGCCCGGCGTCCACCGGGATCTTGCGGACGAGACGCCCCTCGCGGGTGTCGAACACGTACACGACCCGGTGGTAGCGGCCGGCCAGCCACAGGTGGCGGCCGTCGGCGGAGACGCCGCCCATGTCGGGCGAGCCGCCGCCGGGGATGTGCCAGGTTTCGACCGGCCGCTGCTCGGCGAAGGAGAACACCGACACCGACCCGGCGCCCCGGTTCGACACGTACATCTTCTTGGAGTCCCGGCTGACGTAGAGCCCGTGGGCGCCGGCGCCGGTCCTGACGAAACGCTTGACCCCGAAGCGCCCGGCGTCCACGAGCCAGACGCCGCCCTTGGCCATGTCGGCGACGTAGAACGTCCTGCCGTCGGGGGACAGCTTGACGTCCTGCGGCATGCTGTGGTGCGACAGGCGCACGACCTCGCGCACCTTGCGGGCGCCGAGGTCGACGACCACCAGGTGGCCGGAGAACTCGCAGCTCGCCAGGAAGGTCGAGCCGTCGACGGTGAAGTCGGCGTGGTTGATGCCCCGGCACGGCATGTCCAGCGAGTCGCGCAGCTTGAAGGTTTGCGGGTCGCGGAAGTCCAGCCGGTTGAGGCGCTCGGCCATCACCAGCGCCGTGGTGCCGTCGGGGGTGAAGTACAGGTTGTAGGGGTCCTCGACGGGGATCGCCCTGCCCGGTTTGCCGGTCGCCGGGTCGATCGGCGTCAGCGTGTTCCCGTCGTTGTTGTTGACCCAGAGCGTCTTGAGGTCCCAGGAGGGGACCACGTGCTGGGGCCGCCGTCCGACGGTGAAGTGACGCACGACCCGGTAGGTCTTGGGGTCGATGATGGTGACCGTGCCGCTCTCGCTGTTCGGCACGTACACCAGCGAGGGGAACCCGGCCACGGCGGGGCTGAGCATGCCCGGCCGGTCGTGGGCGTACACGTCGCGGGTCGCGACCCTCTTGGCGCCGCCGTGCGCGGGCGGCCCGGTCTCGGCGGGGGCGGGCGAGGACGCCCGGCCGCTCGGGACGGCGCCGCCCGCCGGCCGCGGGGGCTCGGGCGAGCAGGCGGACACGGTGGCCGCGAGGACGAGGGCGGATCCGGCGAGGATCAGCGGGCCGGCCTCGCGTGAGCTTCCCCTCATCCGGCCAGGCCTCGAAGCAACGAAGCCGGCATGGTACGCCGCTGCATGTCTCCCCTTCGCGATCCGCTCTCCCGGCTTCGGGCCGGCTACGGCCACGCTAGGAGCAGATCGGTCAGGGGACGATCAAGCCAGGGTTATCACAGCGTTGGCGTTCACCCGGCAGGGAGGTCGTCTCGGGTGACCACGCGTTCGCGGACCCGCCAGGTGTCGCCGGAGGGCACCAGGACGTCCTCGCACACGGTGCTGCGGTGCAGGCGGGGCAGGTCTCCAAGGGGGGTCTCGATGACCAGGGCGTAGGAGCGGGCGTGGACGGTCCCGTCCTCGCGCGGTTCGACCGTCAGCATGCCCATCCAGTGGCGGTGGACGACGCCGGCGGCGGCCCGCTGCCCGGCGGCCGCGCGCGCCCCTGACGCTATGGCGGCCCGCCCGCGGACCGGCTCGGCGAGCGTGGGCACGCTGAAGGTGCCGTCCTCGGTGAACGTGGCGGCCCACTCGCCGGTGGCGCCCGTGTCGAGAAGGCGCATCTGCTCCGCGTAGAAGCGCTGCACCCGTACGTGCAGCTCGTCGATCGACAGTGTGCCGGTCATCGCTGGGAAGCCCATCGCGCCGTTCCTTCCGGGTTGTTCGAGCGGACCGGCCAAGCGTGACGGCACCGGCTGGAGAGCGCCTCGAGCGCGTTTCGAGCAGCGCGGTGGACGGTGTCGGGTGTGCGCTCCGGTCCGCCGGAGCCGGCCATCGACCTTGTGACCCGGGAGTTGGAAGATGCGGCTGATCGACCTGTCCTCGCCCATCGACGCGCGCTTCTGGGAGCCCGACCCGGTCACGCACACGGCGATGTCCCCCGCGGAGGGGGCGCGGCACATGAGCGAGGAACTGCGCGCGCACATGGGCATCGAGTTCGACGTGGACGCGCTGCCCGGGGGGGAGTTCCTGAACAACGACACCCTCTCGCTGACCGCGCACACCGGCACCCACGTGGACGCGCCCTCCCATTACGGGTCCGGCGCCGGCCACGGCGTGCCGAGGACGATCGACCTGATGCCGCTCGAGTGGTTCTTCGCACCAGGGGTCGTCCTGGATCTCACCTCGGTCGGCACCGGGGTCGCGGGCGCGGCGCACCTGGAGAAGGAGCTGGCCAGGATCGGCCACACCCCCTCGCCCGGCGACATCGTGCTGCTGAACACCGGCGCGTCGAAGTGGGTCGGCACGCCGCGCTACTTCACCGACTTCACCGGGCTCGACGGTCCGGCGACCCGGTTGCTGCTGGACATGGGCGTCCGCGTCATCGGCACCGACGCCTTCAGCCTGGACGCGCCGTTCCCGTACATCATCGAGCGGTTCAAGGCGACGGGCGACACGAGCGTGCTGTGGCCCGCGCACTTCCTCGGCCGGGAGAGGGAGTACTGCCAGATCGAACGGCTGGCGAACCTGGACGCCCTGCCCGAGCCGTACGGCTTCCAGGTGATCTGCCCGCCCGTCAAGATCGCGAACGCCGGCGCGGGCTGGGCCCGGGCCGTCGCCGTGCTGAACGGCTGACAGGGAGACGACGATGCGTCACGCGAGCCTCGGCGAGGGACTGGCCGTATCGGCGGTCGGCCTCGGGTGCATGGGGCTGGCCACGCCGGCCGGCCGGGACGAGCGCGCCGCCACCACCGTGGCGCGTGCCCTCGACCTCGGGATCACGCTGTTCGACACGGCGGACTACTACGGCCAAGGCTCGGGCGAGGAGACCCTGGGGCGGCTGCTCGGCCGGCGTCGCGACCGGGCCGTGGTCGCCACCAAGACCGGCATCGTGCATCGCGACGCCGGCCCGCCGGTGCTCGACGGGCGACCGGACGCCGTCAGGCGCTCCTGTGAGGAGTCCCTCAAGCGCCTGGGCACCGACCACATCGACCTCTACTACCTGGCGCGCGTCGATCCCGCGGTGCCCGTGGAGGACTCGATGGGGGCGATGGCCGAGCTCGTGGCGGAGGGCAAGGTGCGCCACGTCGGCCTGTGCGAGGCGGCTCCGGCGACGCTCGAACGGGCGCACAAGGTGCAGCGGCTCACCGCCCTGCAGACGGAGTACTCCCTGTGGGAGCGCCACGTGGAGCGGGACATCCTGCCCGCGTGCCGGCGGCTGGGCATCGGCCTGGTGGCCTACCGGCCGCTCGGTCTCGGCATGCTGACCGGCGAACCGGTCGACCTGGACGCGCTCCCGCCGTACGACTGGCGCCACCGGGACCCGCGCCACCAAGGCGACGCGCTCACCCTCAACCGCGAGCCGGCCGCGCGCTTCGGCGCCCTGGCCGCGGAGATGGGGTACGGCGCGGCCGAGCTGGCACTGGCCTGGCTGCTCTCGCGGGACGGCGACATCGCGGTGATCCCCGGCACGCTGGACCCCGCGCACCTCGAACGCGACGCGGCGGCGGCCACGCTGCCCGTGACCGCCGCCGAGCTGGACCGCGTCGAGGAGCTGTTCCCGCCCGGCCGCACCGCCGGCGACCGGTACCCGCCACCGCTGATGAAGATGATCGACCTCGGGTGAACCCGGCCCGTACGGGGGCGCCGGGGTGACCTCCCGCACGGCGGGTCACCCCGGCGAGCGCCGGCCTGTGGGCGAAGCGTCACGTGCTCAGCCGATGATCGCGACCGGGCGGACGGGGAGGTTGGCCATGCCCTTGATCGGCGCGGGCAGCACGGTCAGCCGGGCGCCGCGCTCGGGCACCTCGCCGAGCCGGGTGAGCTGCTGCAGGACGCACATCCCCGCGCCGAGCAGGCCGTCCTGCGCGGGCTTGTGGTTGTCGGTCCCGTCGTCGATGTTGTGCGAGTCGATGCCGACGACCACCGGCCCGGCCTGGAGGACGTGCTTGACTCCGTCGGCCGTCAGGTAGGGGGAGGCGTCGAAGAACGCGTCGGTGCCCCAGTGGCGGTCGTGGCCGGTGTTGATCAGCAGGGCCGCGCCGTCCAGGTCGCCGAGTTCCCCCAGCGCGTCCGGGTCGATCGCGACGACGCCCTCGGGCACCCGGACGACCCGCACGGGCAGGTCGACCAGGCGCTCCACGTCGAGGGCGGCCAGGTCGTGGCCGTCCTCGTGGAACATGAAGGGGGCATTGAGGTAGGTCCCGGTGTTGCCGACGATCTCGATCTTCGACATCAGGCACGACACGCCGTCGGCGAGGAAGCGGGCCGACTGCTCGCGGTCGAGCATCGCCCCGATGACGGGTTTCGGCATGAACGGGCTCACTATCATGTCCTGCGCGACCACGTGACCGAGGTCGATGATCCGACGCTTCACGGCATTCCCTTCGGGCCGGTCCTCTGAGGTCCTCACATGCTCACAGCGGCCTCTCGAGAGCCGGTCGAGGATCAGCAGCCCACGAGGCACTTGCGGCTGAACACCGTCCGGCCGTCGACCTTCCCGACGAAGCGGCCGTCGTCGCCGTGCTCGTCCTCGGCCACGTTCTTCGCCGTCAGGGTGGCCCGGTGCCCGTCCTTGGTCTTGCCGGTGCAGTCGACGTCGTACTTCGACAGCCCCTGGCGCTTCGCCGTGCACTTCAGCCCGCCGGAGAGCGGATGCCCCTCGTCGGCGAACGCCTCGGCGCCGAAGCGCGCCACGGAGTCGGCGGTGATGGACGCCCCGGCGCCGCAGCCGCCGAGCACCGTGAGGATCGCGGCAAGGCCTGCCGCGGCCACTGTGGTCATCGTGCGCACGCGCATGGTGGATCCTTCCTGCCGGGGGCGCTAGCGGCCTCCGGCGACCGTGAGGAGCTGGCCGGTGATGTTGCCGTTGGCGGGAGAGCCGAGGAAGGCCACGGCGCTCGCCACGTCCTCGGGCGAGCTCAGCCGCCCGGTCGGGGTGCGCGCCGTTTCGGCCTGCCTGATGTGTTCGGGCAGGCCCGTGCGGGCGCGTTCTGTGAGGGTGAGGCCCGGGCACACGACGTTCGCCAGCACACCTTCCGCGCCGGCCTCCCAGGCGAGGCTGCGGCAGAAGCCGTGCAGCGCCGCCTTGGCCGCGCCGTAGAACTCCTGTCCGGGGTGGCCGTTGAGCGCGACGTGCGACGAGACCAGCACGATGCGGCCGAACCTTCTGGCCGCCATGCCCTGGACGGCGAGCTGGACGGTGCGGAGCGTCGGCGCGAGGTTGTGCCCGATGACCGGCTCCCACTGCTCCGGGGGCACTTCCCACAGCCGCTGCCCGGGCGCGCGCCGCGCCCCCCAGCGGACCGCGTTCGCGATCAGCACGTCGGGGCCGTTCCAGCGTTCCAGGGCGGCGACCGCCGAGGTGACCGAGGAGGGGTCCTCCAGCGCGTAGCGCACGGTCATCACCTCGGCCGCGCCGCCCTCCGCGAGGCTCCCGGCCAGCTTCTCCGCCCGTTCCCTGCCGGTGTGGTAGGTGAGGGCGACCCTGGCGCCCTCGGCGGCGTAGACGCGCGCGATCGCCTGCCCGATGCCCCCGGTCGCCCCGGTGACCAGCACCGACCGGCCCCGCAGATTCAGATCCATCTCCGCTCCTGACGTCGTAGGTGCTGCCACGATGCCGGTCGCCGGTCGAGACCGGCTGGAGGGCCGGGTGCCTGCGGGCCGGTCAGCGGGCCGCCGCGTTGTGGAAGCGGTGGATCGCCAGCGAGGCGAACACGACCAGCAGCACCCCGCACCACACGAAGGTGGCGATGACCGGGTGCTGCAGTGGCCAGGCGAGCTGCCCCTGCGGCACCACGCTGGGGTTGCCGAACAGGTACCGGGCGGCCGCCGCGGCGGCGCTGATCGGGTTCCATTCGGCGATGGGCCGCACGAGCGCGGGCATGCCCTCGGTCGGCACGAAGGTGTTGGCGACGAAGGTCAGCGGCAGCAGCACCGCCATGGTCACGCCGGTGGCGGCCTCCGGGCCGCGGGTGACCAGGCCGACGTAGGTGGACACCCAGCTCACGGCATAGGCCAGCACGAGCAGCATGGCGAACCCGGCGAGGGCCGACCCGAGAGTGGTGTGCACGCGCCAGCCGACGATGAGCCCGCAGACCGCCATGATGACCAGGCTGAGGGCACTCTCGAACAGGTCGGAGACGGTACGGCCGAGCAGGACCGCCGACCGCACCATCGGCAGCGACAGGAACCGGTCGTTGATGCCGCGGGTCATGTCCAGCGAGACGTTCACCGCGGTGCTGCCGGCGGTGAAGAAGATGGACTGGACGAAGATGCCGGGCACGAGGTACTCGCGGTAGTCGCCCCCGGGGATGTGGATGGCGCCCGCGAAGACGTAGGCGAACAGCAGCACCAGCATGATCGGCTGCAGTGTCACGTCGATGAGCTGCTCGGGAACCTGCCTGATGTGGCTGAGGTTGCGCTTGGTGATGGTCAGCGAGTCGGCCACCGTCCAGCGCAGGCGTGCCCGCCTGGTCTTCGGGGGCCGCGGCAGGACCAGCGTGCCGGGGACGCTCATTGGGCCGCTCCCTGGGAGGTCAGTCGGTCGTCGTCGGCTGTGGTGGCGTCGGACTGGTCGGCGTCGGCGAGCCGGCCGGTCAGGCGGAGGAAGACGTCGTCGAGGGTGGGGCGGCGCAGCGAGATGTCGTCGATGGCCACCGACCTCGCGTCCAGCTCGCGGACCGCCTCGATGAGCGCGGCGGGGCCGCTGGTCACCGGTACGGTGATGCGCCGCAGGTGCCGCTCGACCCGTGGCCGCGCGGAGGCGACACGGGTCATGGCGGCGCGGGCCGTCTCGATCTCGTCGTCGCGGTGCACCACGACGTCCAGATGCTCCCCGCCGGTGGTGGCCTTCAGCTCGGTGGGGGATCCGGTCGCGAGGACCTTGCCCGCGTCGATCACGACGATCTGGTCGGCCAGGCGGTCGGCCTCCTCCAGGTACTGCGTGGTCAGCAGCACCGTCGTCCCCGCCTCCACCAGGTCGGCGATCAGCGTCCACATGCCGGCACGGCTGCGCGGGTCGAGGCCGGTCGTCGGCTCGTCGAGGAAGAGGATGGGGGGCTCGACGGTGAGGCTGGCGGCGAGGTCGAGGCGGCGGCGCATGCCGCCGGAGTAGGTCTTGGCCAGCCGCTCGGCCGCCTCGGTCAGGCCGAACCTGTGGAGCAGCTCGTCGGCCCGCCGCTGCGCCTCCTTGCGCGGCAGGTGGCACAGGCGGCCGATCATCTCCAGGTTGCCCCGGCCGGTGAGCAGCTCGTCGACCGCGGCGTACTGGCCGGCGAGGCCGATGCGGTAGCGCACGAGCTCGGCCTGCCGCACGGTGTCGTAGCCGTCCACCCGCGCGGTGCCGCCGTCGGGACGGAGCAGGGTAGTCAGGATGCGGATCACGGTGGTCTTGCCCGCGCCGTTCGGCCCGAGCACGCCGCAGATGGTGCCGCTTTTTATCGTCAGGTCGACGCCGTCGAGCGCCACCGTCTTCCCGTATCGCTTGCGCAGGCCCTCCGCTTCGATCGCGGGAGCCTCTGGGTCCGCCATCGCCCGCCTCCACTTCCACCGTTGCCATGCGTACTAAGTACGCTTTATATTTAGAGCGTACGCCTCAGAGTGCGATGTACGCAACACCGATAATGAGGAGTACAGGGACGGTGCGCCGGCGACCGGCGGCGTACGCGGACGCGGGAGGGAGGGCGGGGATGAGCGCGCAACAAGGGGGCGGAGCCGCGCCACGCGAGGGTCTCGTGTGGTCGCGAATCGGCCGTCCCGCTCCGGCCCGCCGCCCGGCGCTGTCCAGGGAGCAGATCGTGGCGGCGGCGATCGAGATCGCCGACGCCGAAGGGCTGGGCTCCCTCTCGATGCGCGGCATCGCCGTGCGGCTCGGCGCGGGCACCATGTCCCTCTACCGGCACATTCCCGACAAGGACGACCTGCTCGATCTGATGGTCGACGAGGTCTACGGCATGATCGAGCTCCCGGAGACGGCGCCCGGAGACTGGCGGGAGGTCCTGACCCTGATCGCCACCCAGACCCGCGCGGTGCTGCGCCGCCACCCGTGGTTCGTCGCGGCCGCCTCCTCCAGGGCGCCCATCGGCCCGAACGCCCTGCGCCACCTGGAGTACACCCTGGCCGCCCTGGACGGGCACGGCCTGCGCCTGCCGGAGATGGCGCGCATGGTGGGCGCGACCACCAGCTACGTCACGGGCTTCGTCCTGCAGGAGCTGGCCGGCGAGGAGGCCAAGCGGCGCAACGGTCTCACCGAGGAGCAGTGGGCGGCGTCCGTCCAGCCGTACATCCTCGAGGTGGTGGCGAGCGGCAGGTATCCCACCTTCAGCCGCCTCACCGAGCAGGAGGGCGAGGAGAGCGACCCCGATCTCGACTTCGCCTACGGCCTCGACTGCCTGTTCGACGGCTTCGCGCCACGGCTGAGCCGTCCCGAGCCCTCCTGAGAGCCGCCCCCGGGGCCGGCTCCCGCCGGCGCGGGGAGCGCCCGGACGGCGAAGGGCCCGCACCGCGTCCTGGTCCAGCGGTGCGGGCCCTTCGCGCGCCTACCGGCGGCTGAGCTTGAGCACGTCCCAGTGGGTCGGCGGGTCGGGCAGGGTGAGGGTGTCGCTGATCTCGAAGCCCGCGCCCTCGATCAGGCGCGTCCACTCGGCGAGGTTGCGGATCTTGCCGCCCGACTGCGCGAGCATGTTGAAGCTGCCCAGGTAGAGGCCGATGAGGAAGTCCTTGTTGCCGTAGGCGTCCGCCGGCATGATCCAGTCGATGAGCAGCACGTCGGTGCCCGGCGTGGTGGCCCGGTACAGGTTGGCCAGGATCCGGGCGACGTGCTCGTCGTCCCAGTCACACAGCACGGTCTTGATCGTGTACAGGTCGCCGCCGGACGGCAGCTCGGAGTGGAAGTCGCCCGCCACGCATTCGGCCCGGTCGGCCAGCCCCTGCTCCTCGAGGTACCTGCGGGCGCCGGCGACCGTCTCCGGCATGTCGTAGACCACACCGGTCGTGTGCGGAGCGGCCTGCAGGATCCGGCTGAGCAGCATCCCGTGGCCGCCGCCCACGTCGACGATCTTCCGGTAGGGACCGAAGTCGAAGGTGGTGGCCAGTGCCTCGGCGCACCCGTGGGTCATCAGCGCCATCATGTCGCCGAACCGGGTGCCCTCGGTGGTGTTCGCCGCGTAGTAGTCGTAGAAGTCCAGGCCGAAGGCCGACTTGGCGACGGGCTTGCCGGTCATCACCACCTCGGTGAAGAACTCCCCCATCCGGTACATCCCCGGCCCCGCGGCGCCCAGCGCGACCTTGGAGATCGCCGAACCGGCGTGGGTGTCGGTCCGCAGGAACTCCCCGAGCGGCGCGAGCGCGAACCGCTCGGGCTCCGGCTCCTCCAGCAGGCCGATGGCGGTGCAGGCCTTCAGGAACCGGCTCAGGGCGTCGGGGTGGCCGCCGATCTCCTCGTTCAGCTCGCCGGAGGTACGCGGGCCGCCCGCGAGACGGTCGGCGATCCCCAGCTCCACGGCGGTGCGCACGAGCTGCGCCCGGGAGTAGTTCATGATCATGTCGATGAGTTTCTCGGCTGTCGCCTGGTCTGCGGTCATGCCGCGTCCTCCTTGAAAGGGCCGTGGATTCGCCGATCGTTTCTCCTGCCTGCCGCATGGTGCGGCGCGCCTCTCGAGCCCTCCTTGAGGTAGAGCCGAGGACCGCCGCACGGCGCGCCTCGAGCGGGAGTCGAACCCCGCCCGAATCACGATCACGATGCTCGATCCAGACCGTTGAGCACGAGGAGTGGGGCCGGTGGAGATCGTCGGGCGTGGATTCATCGCGCGGAATCTGGAGCCGATCGCCGGCTCGCACCCGCAGACCGTGGTGTTCGCGGCGGGCGTGTCCAGCGGGTCGAACGCCTCCACGGAGGATTTCGGGCGCGAGGCGGCCCTGCTGTACGACGTCATCGAGTACTGCCTGGCACGCCGCCGGCGGCTGGTCTATCTCTCCACCGCCTCCAAAGGGATGTACGGCCTGCGCGGCCCGCTGGGATGGGAGCGAGGGCCGGTCTACCCGAGCACTCCGTACGCGCGGCACAAGCTGTCGATGGAGGCCGTGCTGTGCCATTCGGGGCTGGACCATCTGATCCTGCGGATGGCGCACCTCGTCGGCCCCTGCCAGCGGCCGCACCAGTTCCCTCCGGCGCTGGTACGGCAGATCCTCGCGGGGACCGTCCACGTCCACCGGGGCGTGAGCCGGGACCTGATCGACGTCGCCGACATGGTCATGTGCCTGGACCGCCTGCTCACCCTCGGCGTCTCCCGTGAGGTCGTCAACATCGCGTCGGGCGTGTCCATCCCCGTCGAGACCGTCGTCGCCCACCTGGAGCGGCGGCTCGGCGTGCTGGCCGACAAGTACCTGGTCGACGTCCGCGACGAGGGAAGCCACGGCATCTCCATCGACCGGCTGACCGAGCTGGTTCCCGAGGTCAAGACGTGCGGTTTCGGCCCCGACTACTACATCGGGGTGTTCGACAAGTACCTGCTCGGCTACGTCGCGCAGGCCCAGCGACCGCCGGTCGCGCAGGCCCGGTGACCGGCGGCGACGCCCGGACCGAGGCCCGGTGAGCCGGGCCCCTACACGGAGAGGAAGCACATGGCAGATCAGGCGCCAAGGACCGCGCTCGTGACCGGAGCGACCAGCGGAATCGGCCTGTGCGTGGCACGGGCGCTCGCGAGCGCCGGGAGCCGGGTGTTCATCTGCGCCCGCAATCCCGCCGACGTGGCCTCCACCGTCAAGACCCTCGTGGACGAGGGCCTGGACGTGGACGGCGCGACCTGCGACGTCTCCTCGGGAGACGACGTCCGCGTCCTGGTCAGGACCGCCACCGACAGGTACGGGCCCATCGACATCCTGGTCAACAGCGCCGGCCGGAGCGGCGGCGGGGTCACCGCGGAGATCCCCGACGACCTGTGGCAGAGCGTCATCGCCACCAACCTCACCGGCGTCTTCCTGGTCACCCGGGAGGTCCTGTCGGCGGGCGGCCTGGCGGCCAGGTCGTGGGGGCGGATCGTCAACATCGCCTCCACGGGCGGCAAGCAGGGAGTGGTGCTCGGGGCGCCGTACTCGGCCTCCAAGCACGGCGTCGTCGGCTTCACCAAGGCCCTCGGCCTGGAACTGGCGGCCACCGGCGTCACTGTGAACGCGGTGTGCCCCGGGTACGTCGAGACCCCCATGGCCCAGCGGGTCCGCCAAGGCTACGCGGCCCACTGGGGGATCTCCGAGGAGGAGGTGCTGCGCCGCTTCGAAGGCAAGATCCCGCTCGGCCGCTACACCACCCCCGAGGAGGTGGCCGCGATGGTGTCCTACCTGGTCACCGACGCGGCCGCGCCCGTCACCGCACAGGCGATCAACATCTGCGGCGGGCTCGGCAACTACTGAGGCGGAAGGGCGAGCACCTGTGGAGACCACCTATGTCACCGAACACTCCGTCACGATCGCGGCGCCCGCCGATGCCGTCTACCGGCTGATCGCCGACGTCGGCGCCTGGCCCCTGCACTTCGGGCCGACGATCCACGCCGAGCGTGCCGAGGGAGACGACACCGAGGAACTGATCCGGATCTGGGCCACCGCCAACGGCGAGATCAGGAGCTGGACCTCTCGCCGCGAGCTCCACCGCGACGAGCGCCGGGTCGTGTTCCGGCAGCAGACCCCGCAGCCACCGGCCGCGTCCATGGGCGGCGAGTGGGTGATCCGGCCGCTCACCGGCGGGCGGACCGACGTCGTGCTCAAGCACGACTTCTCGGCCATCGGCGACGATCCGGAGAAGGTGCAGTGGATCCGGGGCGCGGTCGACCGCAACAGCGGCACCGAGCTGGCGGGACTGAAGGCGGCGGCGGAACGCTTCGAGGGGCTCGGCGAGCTCACGCTGTCGTTCGCCGACACCGTGCTCATCGACGGCTCCGCGAAGGACGCGTACGACTTCGTCCACCGCTGCCAGGACTGGCCCGAACGCCTGCCCCATGTGTCGCGGATCTCGCTGACCGAAGACGTGCCGGGCCTGCAGAGCATGGAGATGGACACCGTGTCCCCCGACGGCTCGGCCCACACGACGTCCTCGTTCCGCGTGTGCTCACCCTGCACGCGCATCGTCTACAAGCAGGTGGTCCTGCCGAAGATCATGATGGCGCACACGGGACGCTGGTCGTTCGAGGAGACCGATCGCGGCGTGCTCGTCACCTCCTCGCATACTGTGGTGATCCGGCCAGAGTCCGTGCCCGAGCTCCTCGGCCCGGAGGCGACCCTGGCCGAGGCTCGCGGGCGCGTGCGGGAGGCGTTGAGCGCCAACAGCTCCACCACCCTGCGGTGCGCCAAGTCGTTCGTGGAGTCCGGGGCCGCCCTGGAGGTCTGCGATGGCTGAGCCGCTCCCCGACGCCGATCCGTCCCTCGGGCTCGGCGGCAGGGTCGCGCTCGTCACCGGAGCCACGCGCGGGCTCGGCCTGGCCATCGCCCGCAAGCTCTGTGCCTGCGGCTGCCAGGTGATCCTCAACTACGCCCACTCCGAGGAGGACGCCAAGGAGGCGGTCCACGCTCTCAGCGGGCTCAGGGGCACCGCGTTCCCGATCAAGGCCGACGTGACGGCACGCGACGAGGTGGCCCGGCTGCTCGGCGCGATCCGGCGGCGGTACGGCAGGCTGGACGTGTTCGTGCACAACGCCGCCTCCTGGAAGCCCATGCCGGCCACCCGTCCCGACGTCGCGGCGCTGCACCGCGACGTCGCCTCCGCCCTGGACCCGCTGCTGTTCGCGGCCTCGGCGATCGACGGGCTGATGGGCGACGACGGCCGCGTGATCGCCGTGTCCAGCGACGGGGCTCACAACGTGATCCCCCTGTACGTGAGCCTCGGCGTCGCCAAGGCCGCTCTGGAAAGCCTGGTCCGCTACCTCGCCGTCGAGCTCGGGCCGCACGGTGTCACCGTCAACGGCGTGTCGACCTCCAAGCTGGACAAAGGTCCCGGCACCCCCAACCCCGAGATGATCCGCTTCCTCGCGAGGCGGACACCGGCGGGCCGGCTGACCACGCCCGAGGACGTCGCCGCGGTCGTGGCCCTGCTGAGCACGAGCGAGGCCGCCTGGATCAACGGCCAGGTGATCAACGTGGACGGCGGGCTCGGGCTGCGGTCGTGAACCGTTCCCTGCCCGCGGCCCGGCTACGGAAGGAACGTCGTTGACCGACATCCAGACCGACTTCTGCGTCGTCGGCGGCGGCCCCGCGGGGCTGACGCTGGCGCTGACCCTGCTGCGCTCGGGCACGCGCGTCACCCTGATCGAGCGGTCGTCCTCCTTCGACCGCGAGTACCGGGGCGAGATCCTGCAGCCCGGCGGGATGGCCGTGCTGGACGCCCTCGGCGTCCTCGCCGGCGCCCGTGAGCGCGGCTGCCACGAGCACGACGGCTTCCAGCTCGTGGACCGGGGCAGGGTGCTGCTCGACGGCGACTACCGCCGGCTGCCCGGGCCGTACAACTGCCTGCTCAGCATCCCGCAGCGGCACCTGCTGCAGGAGCTCCTGGACCGCTGCCTCGCGTTCGAGGAGTTCACCTACCTCGGCGGCAGCCGGGTCACGGGCCTGCTGGAGGAGGCCGGGGCGGTGCGGGGCGCGCTGTGCGAGGGGCGGGGCGAGCGGCACGCGGTCCTCGCGCACTGCGTCGTCGGCGCGGACGGCAGGTACTCCAAGGTGCGGCGCCTCGCCGGGATCGGCTACACCCGCCTGGACGTCTTCGACCAGGACGTGCTGTGGTTCAAGCTGCCGGCCGGCGACCGGGCGCCCCGCGTGGTCAGGGTGTTCCTGGCCGGCGGCAACCCGGTCCTGACCTACGCCTCGGTGCCGGACGGCGTGCAGGTCGGCTGGACACTCCCGCACAAGGGGTACGGGAGCATCGCCGCGGAGGGCGTGGACCACGTCAAGGAACAGATCTGCGCGGCGATCCCCGAGTACACCGGGCTGGTGAGATCGCACATCGGCGCTCTCAGCGACCTGACCCTGCTCGACGTGTTCGCCGGGAGCGCCGAGCGGTGGGTGCGGGACGGGCTGGTGCTGATCGGCGACAGCGCGCACACCCACAGCCCCATCGGCGCGCAGGGCATCAACCTCGCCGTCCAGGACGCGGTCGCCCTGCACCCCATCCTGCTGGCCTCGCTGCGGAACCGTGATGCGAGCGCCGCCTTCCTCGGCGCCTTCACCGCCGGCCGCAGGCCGCCCATCGACAGCATGACGAGGATCCAGCGCGCGCAGAGCAGGGTCATGCTCTCCACCGGCGGGTTCGTCTCGGTCGTACGGCCGGTGCTCGCGGGGCTGGTCTCGCGGTCGCCGGTCTACCGCTTGATGCTCAGGAAGATCGCCTACGGCGACCCGGCGATCCGGATCTCCTCGGAGCTGTTCGCCCCCGGCCCGGCCTGAGCCCTCCCCCGCCGGGCCTTCCCGGCTCTCACGGCCACGTCCTCGTGGCGCCCATGGGGAGGGCGGGCACGATCGCTCGTGCCCGCCCCTCCATGCGCCGGTGCCGCGGGGATCACCAGTGCGGCACGGAGCTCTCGATCATGTGCAGGTACGGCCCGACGGGGCGGACGCCGGTGACCCGCAGCCCGGCCTGCCCGATCAGACCGATCAGCCCGTCCTTGGTGTGCCTGCGCCCGCCGACGTTCAGCAGCAGGAGCAGGTCCATGGCGGTGGCGAACTTCATCTCCGGGCTTCCGTCGACCAGGTTCTCGATGACCACGACGCGGGCGCCGGGGCGCGCCGCGGCCCTGACGTTGCGCAGGGCGCGCACCGTGCTCTCGTCCTCCAGTTCCAGGATGTTCTTCAGCACGTAGACGTCGGCGCCGGGGGTGACGGACTCGCGGAGGTCCCCGGGCACGAGCCGCGCGCGGCCGGCCAGGGCTCCGCCCTCCGCCAGCCGGGGATCGGGGTTCAGCAGCACGTTGGGCAGGTCGAACAGCACCCCGCGCAGATCCGGGTGGCGTTCCAGGAGGGTGGCGAGCAGGTAGCCCTGCCCGCCCGCGATGTCGGCGACGACGCCCGCGCCCGAAAGGTCGAGGAGCTCGGCCACCATCCGCGCCGACATGACGCTCGACTGCGTCATGGCCCGGTCGAACACCTGCGCCGACTCGGGGGCGTCCTCGTGCAGGTGGGTGAAGAAGTCCTTCCCGTGGACGTCGGTGAACACCTCCCCGCCCAGGCGTACCGCGTCGGCGAGCCGGCCCCACACCGCCCACGTCCAGGGCTCGGTGGCCCAAAGGACCATGTACAGCATGCTGCGCGGCGCGTCGGCCCGTAGCAGCCTGGAGGTCTCGGTGTGCGTGTAGCGCCCCTGGCCGTCCTCGGCGAAGACGCCGTGGCAGGCCAGCGCGCGCAGCAGGCGGGCCAGCGCCTCGGGGTCGGCGTCCACCTCCAGGGCCAGTTCGGTGACCGTGGCGGGGGCCTCGCCAAGCGCGTCCGCGAGCCGCAGCTCGGCCGCGGCGCGCAGGATGCCCGCGTAACCCGCGCTGAGCGCGAGCTCCCGCATGAGCATCACCGTGTGGAGCCCGGCGTCGGTGGTCATCCGGTCACTCCTCCACCGTCTGGTAGAGGTCGATGTCCGCGGTGGCGTGCTTGATCAGTTCCGGGAGGATCTCCTGGAACCCGCTGCCCATCATGGCCTGCTGGTGTGACGCCATGTCCTCCCACTCTCCGGTCTCGACGAACACGTTGGAGTTCTTGAGCGAGCGGTAGAGGCGGTGACTCACGAAGCCGGGACGGCTCTTCATGTAGCTGGTGATCTTCCCGAGCAGCTGCTCGAACTCCACGGGGTCTCCGGTGACGGTGAGCTTGTTGATGATGGTGACCACGGTCCTTGCCTCTCTCTTCGGTGCCACGGTGGGATCGGGCCGGTCCAGGACCAGGGCGCGCAGTTCGCGGCGCTGGATCTTGCCGTTCTGGGAACGCGGGATGGCGTCGACCAGCTCCACGTGCCGCAGGTGCTGGTAGTAGGGGAGCTGGCCGTTCACGAACTCCGCGAGCTCGGCGGCGCCGGTCTCGGGGTCACGGGAGACGACCAGGGCGCAGGCGACGGCGCCGCTGAACTCGTCGGGGCGGTCCACGACCACGCAGTCGGCGACGGCGGGGTGCCGCGCGAGCACCCGCTCGATCTCGGTGGGCGAGACCAGGAAGTTGTCGCACTTGAAGACGTCTTTGAGGCGGTCGACCACGAACAGGCGGCCCTCCGCGTCCATCACGCCGATGTCCCCGGTGGAGAACCAGCCCTCGCCGTCCAGGTGGGCCGAAGGCTCCTCCCCCAGGTAGCCCTTCATGAGCTGCGGACCGCGCACCTGGATCTCGCCCTTGTCTCCCACCGGCAGGACGTGGCGCGCGTCCACGTCCACGACGCGGCACCCGGTGCCGGCCGAGGGCGGTCCGCACGACCCCGCCACGGGGGCCGCCGGCCGGTCGAAGTGGGTCTGCGGCGAGGCCTCCGCGAGGCCGTACCCCTGCACCACGGGGACGCCGAAGTGCCCGGCCAGCCTGGCCGTCACCGGCGGCGGCAGGGCGGAGCCGCCCGAGAGGATCGCGTGGACGCCGGTGAGCCGCAGGTCCGCGAGGTTCGGGTCGGCCGCGAGCCTGGACAGCCGCATCGGCAGGCTGTAGTAGTGCGTGACGCCGTACCGGCGGGCCGTCTCGGTGGAGGCGGCCACGTCCGGGTCCGCGTGCAGGATCTGCGCGCATCCGGCATGGGTGGCGATGTTCAGGTGCATCAGGTGGAAGGTCGGCAGATAGTTGAAAATCACCGAGTCGGCGGTGAGCCCGTGGGCGTGTGCGGTCTGGGCGGCGTTGACCGTCAGGTTGCGATGGGTCAGCCGCACGGCCTTGGGTGCCCCCGTCGTGCCGCTGGTGAACAGGATCGACGCCACGTCTTCGGCGTCCCGCGCGGCCGGCGCCGGCCCCGTCGTGACCCGCGCCATCCGTTCCCGCAGCACGACGGCCTCAGGGGCCTCGGGGTCGGGGCGGGTCAGCAGGACGTGCCGCAGCAGCGGCAGCCGGTCGCGTGCGGGTGCGAGCACGGCGTGGACCTCGGGGGTCAGGATCGCCACCACGGCGCCCGAGGTCCGCAGCACGTGCTCGAGCCCCTCCGCGCGCAGCAGCGGGTTCACCGGCACGCTGACGGCGCCGGCGCGCGAGATCGCGTAGTAGCCGATCGCGAAGACCGGGGCCAGCGCCGCGGCGATCGCGACGACCTGGTCCGGCCCGGCGCCCAGCCCGGCCAGCACGGCGGCACAGCGGTCCACCTCGGCGTCCAGTTCCGCGTAGGTGAGGTCGCCCCCTGCCGCCCGCAGCGCCGGACGCTCCGGCGCCCGCTCGGCGGCCCTGCGGAGCAGGTCGTCGACCCGGGGTCCGCCGATGTCGGCGCCGATGGACGCGAGGGGCTCCCCCTCCGCGACGCTGAGCCTGAGCGCGTGCGACTCCGAGATCGACATGGTGGACGCCTCCCATGCTCCAACCGCTGGTTCGACCGGCATCCCGAACCTCGCAGCCGGTCCTCGGGCGCTCCTTGAGCCCCGATCGAGAGGAGGCGATTCCGCGGCCCGCCCCCCGGGGCGCGGGAGCGCGGGCGCCGGCGGCCGGACGCCGCCGTCCGTTCTCACAACGCGCCGGAGGCCGCCGACCACACTTCGTAACGCGATTCTGACATCTTAATTATTTCCTAAGACTGACACCCCCTCATTGACCCCTATTTATGCCCGAACTACGTTTGACACGCGGTCAGGAGCTCCGCGCAGGGCTGCCGGTAATCCGGCATCGCACTCGTCTTTGGAGGTTCCGGTGAGATTCAATCTATTAGGTCCGCTCGAAGTGGTCGGCGAGGGCCGGGTCTGCACGCCCACCTCGAGCAAGCAAAGGCAGGTTCTGGCGCTGCTGCTGATGCGCGCCAACCAGGTGGTGAGCCTGGACTCGATAATCGAGGAACTCTGGGACGACCATCCCCCGCACAGCGCGGTCACGACCGCGCAGACCTACATTTACCAGCTCAGGAAGTCCTTCTCCCGCGAGCTGGGCGAGGCGGCCGCCAACCGGATGCTCGCCACCTCGCCGCCGGGATACATATTCCGCGTCGAATTCGGTGAGACCGACTACCTCACCTTCGAAACCCTCGTCGGCCAGGCCCGAGCGCTGCGTAACGACGGACTTACCGCGGGTGCCGCCGAGAAAACGGCCGACGCCTTGGCCCTGTGGCGCGGAGCACCGCTTTCCAACGTCAACTACGGACGGTTACTGCACGGTTATGCGATTCATCTCGAAGAAAGACGGATCGCCGCGCTGCAGCTTCGAATAGAAGCGGAAATGGAATTGGGGCACCATCATGAGCTCATCGCGGAGCTGAGGGCGCTCGTTACCACCCATCCGTTCAACGAGTGGTTCCACGCACAGCTGATCGTCGCCTTGAACAGATGCGGGCGCCGCAGCGACGCCCTGCACGCCTACCAGAACGCCCGCGGCCTGCTCAGCGAGGAGCTGGGCCTGGACCCCTCGCCCGAGCTGCAGCACGCACACGAAGATGTGCTGAGGACCGGCACCCGCGCGCTGATGTACCGCTCCGCGGAAGTGGTGGCCACCTCCTCGCTGGCCGCCCGGTGACCCCGGCCCGAGCCGCCCTCAGTCACCACTGTCCGCCTTGAGCAGCTCGTCCACCAGGGACGTCGAGTGGGTCGCGTCGCGGAACGACGGATCGTCGAGCACCCGGCGCAGGAATCCGGTCGTCGTCGCCACTCCGGGGCCCGACACGCGGAACTCCGCCAGCGCCCGTCGCATGCGCCCGATCGCCCTGGCCCGGTCGGGCGCCCACACGATCACCTTGGCCAGCAGCGGGTCATAGGCCGGTGAGACGCGCAGGCCCGGGAAGGCGTGCGTGTCGACCCGGACGAACGGGCCGGCCGGCGGCGAGAAGCACGCGAGCACCCCCGGCGCCGGCGCGAAGCCCCTGGCCGGATCCTCCGCGTTGACGCGGCATTCGATGACGGCCCCACGGGGATGGACCTGGTCCTGCCCGAACTCCAGCGGATGACCGGCGGCGATCCTGATCTGCTCCTGGACCAGGTCGACGCCGGTCAGCATCTCGGTGACCGGGTGCTCCACCTGGATGCGCGCGTTGACCTCCATGAAGGAGAACCGGCCGTCCGGGGCCAGGAGGAACTCCACGGTGCCCGCCCCGACGTATCCCGCCGCCCGGGCGCCGTGCACCGCCGCCCGCCTGATCTCCTCCAGCACCTCGGAGGGCAGGCCCGGCGCCGGGCCCTCCTCGATGAGCTTCTGCCTGCGGCGCTGCACCGTGCAGTCGCGTTCTCCGAGCGAGACGGCGTTGCCGTGACCGTCGCAGAGGATCTGCACCTCGATGTGCCGGGCGGACGGAAGGAAGCGCTCGAGGTAGACCCGGCCGTCTCCGAAGAGCGCCTGCGCCTCGCCGCGGGCCTCCGTGTAGGCCGCCGCCAGCTCTCCCGGCTCGCGGGCGATCCGCATCCCCCGCCCGCCGCCCCCGGCGACCGCTTTGATCATCAGCGGGTAGCCGATCCGCCCGGCGGCCCGCTTGGCCGCCTCCATGCTCGCGAGCGGGGCCATGCTGCCGGGCAGCAGCGGCAGGCCGGCGTCGGCCATGAGGGCGCGGGCGCTCGACTTGTCGCCGAGCCGCGCGAGCACCGACGCGGGCGGCCCGATGAAGACGACGCCCTCCTTGTCGCAGACCTCGGCGAAGTCGGGGTCCTCGGACAGGAACCCGTAGCCGGGGTGGATGGCGTCGGCCCCCGTGCGCGACGCGGCCTCCATGATCGCCGGGATGTTCAGGTAGCTGTCCCTGGCCGGCTCGGGGCCGATGCAGACCGCCTCGTCGGCGGCGGACACCGCGCTCGAGTCGCGATCGGCCGTGGAGTGGACGGCGACGCTGCGGATCCCCATCTCCCTGCACGCCCGGACGATCCGCAGCGCGATCTCGCCCCGGTTGGCGACGAGGACCGTGCGGAACATGCCGTGGGCGGTCATGAGGCGTCCGCCGGGATCAGGGCGATGAGCGGCGTGCCGTACTCCACCCGGGTGCCGTCCGAGACGAGGATCAGGGCGACGCGCCCCGCCCGGTCCGCCTCCACCGGGGTCATCAGCTTCATCGCCTCCAGAATCGCCACCTGCTGGCCCGCCTCGACCAGGTCCCCCTCGCCGACGAAGGGTTTGGCCCCCGGCTCCGGCGCCAGGTAACACGTGCCCACCATCGGCGCGCAGAGGTGGTGGTAGGCCTCCGGCTGGGCCGCGGACGGCGGCTCGCCGCCGGCGGGCGCCGCCCGGCCCGCCTCCCGCGGCCACTCCATCTCCACCGCGATGTCCCCCACGCGCAGCGAGACGCGCCGCAGCGGCGAGCGCGCCACCGCCACCAGGTCGGCCATGCTGCGGCAGACGGCCGCCAGCACGCGGTCGGGATCCGCCGCGAGCAGGCGGTCGGGATCGGCCGCCGTCATGCCGGGACCCGGCCGAAGGCGCGGATACGGGCCCGCCTGCGCGACAGCAGGCCGGCGATGTCGTGACTCATCAGTTCCTCCAGCCGTGCGACCAGGGCGGCACGCAGGGCGGCCGCGGCCGCGGCCGCGTCGCTCTGGGCGCCGCCCGGCGGTTCGGGGATCACCCCGTCCGCCACACCGAGCTCCAGCAGGTGGCGCGCGCCGATCCGGAGCGCCTCGGCGGCCCGCGGCGCCGCCGCCGCGTCGCGCCACAGGATGGCGGCGCAGCCCTCGGGGCTGATCACGGAGTACACCGCGCCGGAGAAGGCGAGCACCTCGTCGGCCACGGTCAGGGCGAGCGCTCCGCCGCTCCCGCCCTCCCCCGTGACGACCGCCACGATCGGGACGGGCAGTCCGGCCATCAGGCGCAGGTTCTCCCCGATGGCCACCGCCTGCCCGCCCTGCTCCGCCTTGACGCCGGGATCGGCGCCGGGAGTGTCGACGAGGGTGACGACCGGCAGGCCGAGCTTGGCCGCGAGCCGCATCAGGCGCGCCGACTTGCGGTACCCGGCGGGCACCGGCATGCCGAAGTTGCGCGCCGACAACTCGGCGATCGTGTGGCCCTTCTGGTAGCCGATCAGGACCAGCGGGATGCCGGCCATGCGGCCGATCCCGCCCACGATGGCCGGGCAGTCCCCCGAGACCCGGTCGCCCCGCAGTTCCTCGAAGCCGTCGAGCATCAGGGAGATGTACTCCAGCGTGGTCGGGCGGCGCAGGTCGCGGGCGTGCTGGACCGCCTCCCAGGCGTCACGCTCCGGGACCAGGGTGGGGTCGCGCACGATCCGCGGCTCGGCCACGGCGCGGCGTCCGGAGGGCCGCCGGGTGCCAGCGGCGAGCAGATGAGCGATTGCCGGGCGCAGCTCCGCGCGGCGCCGCACCAGGTCGATCATGCCGTTCCTGAGCAGGAACTCCGCCGTCTGGAACCCCTCCGGCAGCTTCTCCCTGGTCGTCTGCTCGATCACGCGTGGTCCCGCGAAGCCGAGCCGCGCGCCCGGTTCGGCGACGATGACGTCGCACAGGGTCGCGAACGAGGCGGCGACCCCGCCGAAGGTGGGGTCGGTGATCAGCGAGATCGTCGGGATGCCGGCCTCGTCGAGCTCTCGCAGCGCCTGGCTGGTCTTGGCCATCTGCATCAGCGCGATGACGCCCTCCTGCATGCGCGCGCCGCCGGACGCGGTGACGATCAGCAGCGGGAGGCGCTCGCTCAGCGCCGTCTCCGCCGCCGAGGCGATGAGCTCGCCGACCGCGTTGCCGAGGCTGCCGCCCATGAACCGGAAGTCCATGACCGCGGCGATGAGCGGGACGCCTTCGATCGCGCCGCGGACGCACACCACCGCCTCTTCCAGCCCCGTGCCGCTCCTGGCCTCGCTGAGCCGCTGCGGGTAGGGCTTGGTGTCGACGAACCCGAGGGGGTCGCCCTGCGGCACGGGAAAGCCCAGGTCGACGCGGCTGCCCGGATCCAGCAGCTGTTCCAGGCGCTGCCCGGCGGTGAGGCGGTGGTGCGACCCGCATTCGGGACACACGCGCAGGTTGCGGGCCAGGCGCTTGGCGTACAGCAGACGCCCGCAGGCCCGGCAGACCACCCAGTCGGTGGCCCCCCCGGCCTGCGGCTCGGACACGGCGGCGGGGCGGCTCACACCTTCTCCACCAGCCGGTTGTTCACCAGGTCGAGCAACCGGCGCGGGGTCGTGATCTCGCCGATCTCCTCGTCGAGCACCGCGACGCCGACCTCGTGCTCGATGCGGCTCGCCGTCTCCAGCAGGGCCAGCGAGTCGTAGCCGAGGTCCTCGAAACCGCTGTCCAGGATGTCGCCTTCGAGGCCGGCCGAGTCGTCCTCGCCCGCGCAGGCGCGCAGGATGCGCTTGAGATCGTCGATGGTGAACTCGCTCATGTGCCTTCTCCTTGTGTGATGGCCGCGGCCCGTGCGGGCCGCGGCGCCGCCTGCGGGCATCGCCGTACGACCATCGCGGCGTTGAACCCGCCGTATCCGCGGGCCAGGACCAGGGCGGCGCCGACGGTCGCGCGCCGCGTGCGGGTCACCAGGTCGAGCCCGTAACTCTCGTCGGGCTGGACGACGCCCGCGGTCGGCGGGATCACGCCGTCACGGATGGACAGGAGCGCCGCCGCCAGATCCAGGGCCGCCCCGCCCGCGTTCAGCCGGCCCGTCATGCTCTTGGGCGCCGTCACCGGCACTCCGCACCTGCCGAAGACCTCGGCCAGCGCCTCGGCCTCGGCCCGGTCCAGCTCCGGCACGCCGGCGCCGTCGGCGAACACCACGTCGATGTCGCCGGCGGCCATCCCCGCGTCGTCCAGCGCGCCGCGGACGGCCGACGCGAGGCGGGACGGGCGCCCGGTGCGGGGGGCGGGGTCGAACGTCGCGCGGTAGCCGGCGATCTCGCCGTAGAGGTGCGGCGCCCCACGGCGGCGGGCGTGGTCGGCGTCCTCGACGATGAGGATCGCCCCGCCCTCCCCCGGGAGGTGACCGCGCGCCCCCGCGGCGAACGGGAGATAGGCCGCGCCGGGGTCGCCGCTCGTGCTGAGCCGGCCGCCCGGGATCTGCGCCACCAGTCCCCACGGGCACAGTGACGCGTCGACGGCCCCGGTGACGACCAGGGCGGTCCTCTTGCGTACCAGGCGCCGGGCCTGGGCGACGGCGTCGAGCCCGCCGGCCTGCTCGGAGACGTTGATCCCGATGGGCCCGCGCATGCCGTGCCGGATGGAGATCTGACCGGCGTTGACCGCGTAGAACCAGGCGAACGACTGGTAGGCGCTGACGTGCCGCGGCCCGAGCCGCCACAGGTTCTGCAGTTCGCGCTGGCCGAACTCGAACCCGCCGGCCGAGGCCGCCGTGGCCACGCCCATGTCGAAGTCGCCGAAGTCGCCCGGGTGGGCGTCCGCGTCCTCCAGCGCCCAATCGGTGGCCGCCAGCGCGAGCTGCGTGCCCCGGTCGGTCTGCGGGACGAGCCGCCCGGGAACGTGGTCGGCGGCCGTGAACCCAGGCACCTCCCCGGCCAGCCGGACCGGGTACCGCGAGGCGTCGAAGCGGGTGATGGGGCCGATGCCGCTCTCCCCGTCGAGCGTCCGGCGCCAGAACTCCGCCGTGCCGAGCCCGTTGGGCGCCACCACCCCGATCCCGGTGACCACGGCGCTCATGCCACGGCCCCCGGGCGCTGGAGCACCATCGCGCTCTGGAAGCCGCCGAAGCCGCTGCCCACGGTGAGGACGGCGTCGAGCCGCTTCTCGCGGGCCGTCAGCGGCACGTAGTCCAGGTCGAGCTCGGGGTCGGGCTCGTGGAGGTTGGCGGTCGGCGGCACCACGCCGTGCTCGATCGCGAGCGCGCAGGCGGCGATCTCGATGGAGCCGATCGCGCCGAGAGAGTGCCCGATCATGGACTTGATCGAGCTGATGGGGACGTCGTAGGCGTGCGGGCCGAGCGCGGCCTTGAAGGCGGCGGTCTCGTGCCGGTCGTTCTGCTTGGTGCCGGTGCCGTGCGCGTTGACGTAGCCGACGGCCTCGGGCGCCAGCCGCGCCTCGGCGAGCGCGGCCCGGATGGCCTCGGCCATCTCCCTGCCGTCGGTGCGCAGGCCCGTCATGTGGTAGGCGTTGCTGCGGTTGGCGAACCCGGTGATCTCGGCGATGGCACGCGCGCCGCGCCGCCGCGCGTGACCGAGCTCCTCCAGGACCAGCACGGCGGCGCCCTCCGCGAGCACGAAGCCGTTCCTCGTGCGGTCGAAGGGCCGCATCGCGTGCTCGGGGTCGTCGTTGTGGTTAGAGGTGGCGAGGATGGCGTCGAAGCAGGCCACGGTGATGGGGGAGATCGGCGCGTCGGTCCCGCCGGCGATCACGACGTCGGCCGAGCCTTCGCCGATCAGCTCGCAGCCGTGCCCCACGGCGTCCAGGCCGGACGTGCAGCCGGCCGACACGACCGTGACCGGCCCCTCCGCGCCGGCGACCCAGGCCACCTCGGCGGCCAGCGAGCCGGGGGTGAAGTAGTCGTACAGGTGAGGGACGGCGTAGGTGTGGTCGACCTCCCACAGCCGGCCCGCGTCGCTCACGACCGCGTACTCCCATTCGAGCTTGGTCGTGCATCCGACCGCGCTGCCGAGGCTCACCCCGGTCCGCTCCGAGGGCAGGTCGTCGGGGTCGAGGCCGGCGTCGGCGAGCGCCTCTCTGGCGCACACGACGGCGAACTGCGCGGCCCGGTCCAGGCGGCGCACCTCCTGCGCCGACAGCCCCTCGCGGACGGGGTCGAAGTCGCACTCGGCGGCGATGCGCGACCGGTAGGGAGCGGGGTCGAAGAAGCTGATGGGCCTGGTGGCTGAGGACCCCGAGGTGACGCGCTCCCAGAACGCCTTCACGCCGGGGTCGCCGGGCGCTACGACGCCGATCCCGGTGATCACGACCCGGCGGTTCATCGGCGCCCCGGGGGAACTGCGGCTCGGCACATGATCCGGCTCCTTCCACACGCAGGACGGGCCCTTGCGGACCCGTGATGACCTTGCGGAACGCTGCTCGAGTGCCACTCGAACAGTGGTGGAGGGCGGGGCTCGACCCGGCCTCGAGGAGCGCGCGTGACCATCGCGCCATGACGCTGGGAGACGACGCACGCGAGGAGCCGGCCGAGGTGCTGGTGGCCGGCGCGGGACCTGTCGGGCTGACGATGGCCTACGAGCTGGCGCGACGGGGGGTGCGGGTCCGGCTGATCGACGCGCGCGAGGGCCCGGCGACGACCAGCAGGGCGATCGCCACGCATCCCCGCACGCTGGAGGTCTACGACCAGATGGGGATCGTCGAGGACGTCCTGCCGCGCGGCCGGCGGATCACCTCCTTCACGATGTACCAGCGGGGGCGCAGGCTGACCCGGCTGGAAGCCGACTACGCGAACACGCCCACGCGCTTCCCGTTCACGATCGCGATCGACCAGGTGACCACCGAGGAGACGCTGCGCGCGGCGGCCGCCCGGCTCGGCGTCGCGGTGGAGTGGGGCGTGCGCCTGGACGGCTTCGACCGGCACGACGCCGGGGTGCGCGTCAGGCTGACCCACTCCCGGGGCGAGGCCGAGCAGGCCGAGGTGCCCTGGCTGGTCGGATGCGACGGCGGTCACAGCACCGTCCGCAAGATCCTCGGCCTGCCCCTCCTCGGCGAGTCCAGCGAGACCTGGCTGATCGCCGACGCCCAGGTGGAGACCGGCCTGCCGCGCGACAGCATCTACTGGGTGCGGTGCCCGGGCGTCACGATGATGATGGTCCCGATGATCGAACCCGGCCGCTGGCGGCTGCTCGACACCGCCGCCGTCGAGCACGACCCGAGGCCGGCGAGCGTCGCCGAGCGGTTCAACGCACTGATCGCCCCGGGCGTCGGGTGCCCGTTCCAGGTCGCCGAGCCGAGCTGGATCTCGGTGTTCACCTTCCAGCAGCGCATGACGCCGCGCATGCGGGTCGGGCGGTGCCTGGTCGCGGGGGACGCCGCGCACGTGCACAGTCCCGCCTCAGGGCAGGGCATGAACACCGGGATCCAGGAGGCGTACAACCTGTCCTGGAAGCTGGCCATGGTGGTACGCGGGCAGGCCAGGGAAGAGCTGCTGGACAGCTACGGCGAGGAGCGGGTGCCGGTGGGCCGCACCCTGCTGGCCTCCACCAAGAAGGCGACCCGGATCATCCAGCTCAAGAACCCCGTCCTGGCCGGGCTGCTGCCGGTGGTCTTCGCCGTGATGCGGGCCGTTCCGCCGCTCCGCGTCCGGATGCAGCGCGCCATCCTCGGCGGGGTCTCCGGCCTCGGCCTGCACTACGGCGCCGGCTCGCTGACCACGCCCGCCAAGGGGTCCGCCGCCGGTCCGAGGCCGGGTGAGCGGGTCACGCAGGCGGACGCGGCCGAGGCCGCGGAGCCGGCGTGGAAGGAGATGCTGGCGGAGCTGCGCGACCCCCGCTGGACGTTGCTGGCCTACGTGGACGACCCCGGCGGCGCGGCGGCGGCCACGGCCGTATGGGCCGACGAACGGCACGGCGCCTGGCTGTCGGTCCGGACGGTGTCGGCCCGCCTGTCCCCCGGGCTGCCGAACCCGCTGCCCGCCGCCGAGGGCGTGCCCGGCCTGCTCGCGCCCCGCGAGGGTCGCTGGCTGCTGATCCGTCCCGACGGCTACCTCGCCGCCGACGGCGAGGCGCTCACACGGGACGCGCTCGCCGCCGCCCTGGAGCGGGTGCCGCTCACGAGCCCGGTACGCCCGGAACGGGAGTATCCCAGCGCGGGCACTCGGTGATCTCGACCACGGCGCACGACCAGGTGAAGCCCGCTCCGACGCCCATCAGCATGATCACCTCGCCCGGGGCGACGGACCGCGTGGCGAGGAGATGGTCCAGGCTCGCGATCTGGTCGCCCGCGCCCAGGTGACCGATACGCCGGCTCCAGGACCACGTCGTGCGCTCGGGGTCGACGCCGAGGCGCCGGAAGAACGCCTGGTCGAGCCGCCGCCGGCCGAGATGCGGCACGAGGAACCGGTCCACCTCCGCCATCTTCATCCCGGCCTCGTCCAGGGCCGCCTCGAGCGCCTCACGCTGCCCCGCCCCGGTGCGGCTGACGCAGGAGGACAGCCCGGTCCTGGCGACGAACGCGCGCTTCCACACCTCGAGGTCCATCGGCCGGCGGACGCTGAACGGCGCCGGCCCGAACGGGTCGTCGCCGCGGTGCATGCCCTCCAGCTCCGGGTCGGAGACCGTGACGACCGCCCGCAGGCGGGCGAGGCCGTACCCGCGCGTCAGCATCACCGCGACGCCGCCGTCGGCGTACACGGTCCCCGGGTCGCTGCGCCAGCGGTCGAAGCCGGGCGGGCAGAACTTGTCGGCCGCGGTCACCAGCGCCGCGGAGCGCGGCCCCGCCGCGCTCAGGTATCCGGCGGCGAGCTCCAGCGCCGCCATCCCGCCGTTCGACATCTGGCGGACCTCGATGGCCGGGCACCGGTTCCCGACCGCCGTCCGCTGGACGTAGGACGCCGGCGGCCACAGGTCGTGGCCCTGGTAGTACACGGTGGCGTGCAGCATCAGCTCGATGTCCAGGGGGTCTCGGCCGGCCCGGGCGAGCGCGACGCGGGCCGCGTCCGCCGCCATCTCGGCGGGTGACTCCTCCCCGGCGACGGCCACCGACACCAGGCCCGTGCGCGCGGCCGTCTCCTGATCGCAGGCGCCCTTCGCCACGGCCTCCTCCACGGGGACCAGGGGGGCGATCGCGCTGCCGGTCGCGGCGATGTGGATGTCGCGGAACCGCATCCGTCTCCTCCGGGGGGATGTGCGAGCGAAGGCCGGAGCGGGCCCGCTTGTGGCGAGTTCCCCGCCCCGGCATCTGCTGATCGACCACTCTCGCGTCAGACGGTTCGCGTCCTGCACCGGCGTTCCTCACTGTGTGCCTCGCGCTTCGACCCCCGGCAGAGAGCTACTCGAGCCGGGCCGCGACCGGGCATCGAGTCCCTCTCGAAGGCCGGGCCGGACGATGACGCCTGTACCGAGGGCACCCATGCCGCGGACGCGCGTGACCCAGGACACCGGTGCGGCGGACACCCGTACCGGAGGAGGAAGGATTCGCGATGGAGACGGTCAAGGACGGCGAGGCGGATCGTGCCCGGACAGCCCTCGACGAGCGCCGCGGCCCGCGCCCCGTCGCGCTGCTCCTCCCGGGGCAGGGCGCGCAGCACGCGCGGATGGGGACGGGCCTGTACGACCACGATCAGGTGTTCACCGCCACGATGGACACCATCTTCTCGGAGCTGGGGCGGGAGGGGGCGCGCATCCGCGCGGACTGGCTGTCGGCGGAGCCGGCCGTCCCGGTCGACGACGTGCTGCGCGCCCAGCCGCTGCTGTTCGCCGTCGACTACGCTCTCGGCCGTACGGTCATGAGCTGGGGCGTCCTGCCCGCCGCCCTCCTCGGGCACAGCGTGGGGGAGATGGCCGCCGCCACCCTCGCCGGGGTCTTCACCCTTCGCGACGCCGTCCAGCTGACGTGGGACCGGCTGCTGCGGCTGAGCCGTACCCCGCCGGGCGGCATGCTGGCCGTCGCGGCGGGGCCGGGAGAGCTCGAGCCGTACCTGAACGACGACGTGGTGATCGGGGCGGTGAACGGGCCCCGGCAGGTCATGCTCGCCGGCACCGCGACGCCCCTGGCGAAGGCAGCCGCGGACCTGCGGGAACGGGGCTTCACCTGCAGGCCCGTGCGGGCCACCATCGCCTTCCACAGTCCCGCCGTGGCCTGCACGGCACCGCAGGACGAGGCGGCCTTCGCCGGCGTGCGGCTGCGCGCACCGGTCATCCCGCTGTACTCGGGATACACCGGACGGATCCTCACCGCGCGGGAGGCCCGCGATCCGGCCTTCTGGGCGCGGCAGCCCTCCGCCCGTGTGGTGTTCGGCGCGGCCCTCGACGCCTTGCTGGCCGCCGGGGACTTCCTGCTGCTGGAGGCCGGCCCCTCGCAGAGCCTGACCACGCTGGCACGGCGGCACCGAGCCGTGGGCCGGAACGGTGCGGCGATCCCCCTGCTGCCGCCCCGGCCCGGGGAACCCGCCGCCGACCGGGAGACCCTGCTGAGAGCCGTGGCCCGGCTGCGCGATGAAGGATACGAGTTGACCTCCTCCCCCTCGTGAACGAGTCCGGCAGGCGCCCACAACTCGTCATCGACCATCCCGTGCGTCGCGGCCTGGGCCGTCCCCGTAAGCGTCCTGGGCGCGTGTTGGCCGATACGTATTCGTCGCGGGGTAACCGCGCCTACCTGCGCCGGCGCGGCATCAAGGCGGTCATTCCAATCAAGAAGGACCAGCGAGCCAACCGTCTCAAGCACGGCCGCAGGGGTGGAGGACCGCCCGGCTTCGATGCCCAGTGGTACAAGGAACGCAACACCGCCGAACGGTGCGTCAACAAGCTGAGGGGCTACCGGGCGGTGGCCCTGCGTACCGACAAGCGCGAGCGGATCTATCAGGGCACCATCGACGTCGCCTCGATCAGGATCTGGCTCCGCGACCCAGTCGCATGACGACGGAGCATCACCTATTCACCAGCTTCAACCGTGCACGGGGTTTCTTCGGGCTCATCCAACGACGACGGCTTCAATGGGCGGATGCTCAGGACCCATGGGCCTGCCACGCGCGGAAGGCATGCCTGGACGCGCCCATAGGTCTGTTCATCGAGCTCGTCCTGGTCGATCGACCAGTCCATGCGCGGCGAACCGTCGCTCATGAAGATCGCTTCCAGGAAGTCGTTCCATCGCCCATATGAGCTGAGTACTACGAACTCATCGGGTACATCCAGGTCAAGGACGACATAGCGGTCATACTCCTCTGGACCATCAGGATTGAGGAGGAGTTCCGCTGTCAACGCCACTCGATCATCGCGGGTATCCGGCCCAGGCCATGCCCACAGCGGTGGTCGGCCCGCGCAGTCGATGCCGCGCCGCGCCATCTCCTCCACCATTTCCTCGTAAGCAGGACGGTATGAGTGGCTCAGCACCCTGGCCCAGTCCCCAACCAATTCACCGCTATCCTCCAGCGACTTGAGAACCATTCGATGCTGGACCGTCCACAAACGCACCGGACAAATTATGTCAGCACAGGACAGATGAAGCCGCGCGCGGGCCGCGCCGCGCCGACGCCTTCAGCTCCTGGGCGCGCTCCTTCATCGCGCCCCGTTCCTCATCCGTGAATCCGTCGAACTTCTCGTCGACTGCCCCGGTGTTCTTGACGGACGTCTGCGTGCCCTTCATGGCAGGTCTCCTCTCTTGCAAGGCTTGATCGGGGCAATCTCATGCTAGGGATCCGCCGCAGTGGCGGCTTCCGGTCAGCCGAGCCAGCGGCCGTCGCGCATAAGGTCGCGTCCCTGCAACTCGTTCGCCTCCCGCCATGCCTGGACGCGCCGTGGCCGGATCAGGAAGTACTGATAGGGCTCGTCGAGCTCGCGCGGGTCGAAACCGGTCTTGGCCGCGAACGCGTCGCCCGTCTCCGGGGCGAGGTCGGCGAGGTCCACCGGCTCGGCGGTGCCGTCGACGACGACGACGTCGCGCGTCGGCCCGCTGCCGAGTCGCACCCGGCCGTCCGCCAGCAGGTTGCGGCCGGTGACCGAGGCACGCGGCGTCGAGATGAGGAACGCGGTCCCGTCCCAGAGGTACGAGAGCGGGATGAGGTGGACGCCCGGGGAGCCCGGCGTCGCGACCCAGAGATCGACGTCGCTCTCCAGTCTCGCGCGAGTGTCTCGCAGCCTCTCCTCCAGCTCGCGCGGCGGCGCGCCTGTCATGCTTCCTCCAGTCACATCGTGAAGAGCCCTCTATCCAGGGGAGGGCTCCGTAGGTCATCGGCCGGTTCACCGAAGCCGCGGGCTTCGCGGACGGCACGGCCTCCAGCGCCCTGATGGCCTCGCGCACCGCCCATCTCGTGGGCCCGGTGGACACAGCAGTGGCAAGTCAGGGCGTGGTCGTCAGCGATGCGGCCTCCCACGCGAACCCGTCCGGGTCGGTGAAAGACCCGGCATCGCTGCCGAGCATGAGCCGGTGCGATCCGGTGCCGTCCATGGGGACGCCGACATCCTTGGCAAGGGCACGGCGCCCGTACAGCGCCAGCTTGACCGGACTCGACGCAGTGGCGAACTCGACGTACTTGCGGCCAAAGCTCTTCGTCACGACGAGGCCGCGGTCGGTGTAGAACCGCTTGCTCGCGGCCACGTCCGCGGCTCCCAACAGGAGCACCATCTCGTCGAACTGCTGGGTGGCCGGCCCGGTGTCCTTCTTCGCCGACGTCGCGACCTTCCAGATCGTCCCGTCCGGGGCCTGTACGACGCCGCCGTAGCCCCAGAACGACTTCGCGGCAGGCTTCAGCGGCGTGGCACCGGCGTCCAGGGCGGCGCCGATGAAGCCGTCGACGGTGGCCGGCTGGGACACCGTCAGCGACAGCGCGAAGCCACGGAAGCCGGTCGTCGGCGCCTCCGAGGCCCGCAGACGCACCTGAGCGCCCAGACCGAAGGCCGAGTAGAAGCGGCCGGCGGCCGCGGTGTCGGCCACCTCAAGGGTGAGAGATTCGATGGAAGTCATGTCCGTCACGCTAGTTGCGGCTCGGTGACCGGCGCTTCTCGATTCCTGACCGGTCTGGTCACCTGCTTCGCCACGCACGACGGCATCCCCGCCGCAGCGCCCGCCGCGCGGCGCTGGTAGGCGCTGGGCGGCATGCCGACGAGCTCGGTGAAGCGGGTGCTGAAGGTGCCCAGCGACGAGCAGCCGACCGCGAAGCAGACGTCGGTGACGCTGAGGTCGCCGCGACGCAGCAGCGCCATCGCGCGCTCGATGCGCCGCGTCATCAGATAGGCGTACGGCGACTCGCCGTAGGCGAGCCGAAACTGGCGGCTGAGGTGCCCGGCCGACATGTGCGCGCCGCGGGCGAGCGCCTCGACGTCCAGCGGCTGCGCGTACTCCCGGTCGATCCGATCGCGGACGCGGCGCAGCCGCGCAAGGTCGTTCAGGCGCTGTGCCGCGGTAAGTGCGCGCCCCCATGCGGGATGACACATGAGAGAACTCCTTTCATAGATGTCCGCGAGCACCTGGGCCACATGGCGAGGTGCTGGCCGGTGAGAGTGGAGCCGACGGCGGCCATCATGGCCGAATCGATCACTGAACGGCTCAGCGAAGCTCCTGGATGCGGATCAGGTTGCCCGCGGGATCGCGGAAGGCGCAGTCGCGGACGCCGTACGGCTGCTCCGTCGGCTCCTGGACGACCTCGGCGTCGCCGGCCTGCAGCTTCTCGAAGGTGTCGTCGAGGTCTCGGGTGGCCAGCAGGATCCAGCCGTAGGTGCCCTTGGCCATCATCTCGACGATGGTGCGGCGCTCGTCCTCGGTGATGCCGGGGTCGGCGGCCGGCGGCGCCAGGAGGATGGACGTGCCGGGCTGGTCGACAGGGCCGACCGTGATCCAGCGCATCTTGCCGTGTCCGACGTCGCTGCGTACCTCGAAGCCGAGGGTGTCGCGGTAGAAGGCCAGGGCGGCGTCCGGGTCGTCATGCGGGAGGGCGCTCGTGTGAATGGTGATGTCCATGGCCGTCACGTTATCTGCGGCTCGGTGACCGACGCTTCTCGCATCCTGATCGGTCCGGCCACCTGTTCACCCAGGATCTCCACGACCGCCTCCCAGGTGATCGCAGGCCGGGACAGCGCGGCTTAGGCGAACACGTCCGCAAGCGTCCGCAGCCGGATGCCGGGCCGGTCGGGGATGGCGTACCCACGCCTGGCCGGCAAGGGACGGATCTCCCTGACCGGGAGATACCAGACAAGGAGGCGCGGGCCCATACGGACGACACACCTCATGAACACCCACACTTCTCTTCACGTTCCGACGGCGCCCCCACCCGGCCGCCGCACCATGTAGACGTCGATCGGGTCCTGATCCTCAACGGTGAACCCGTGGCGCTCGTAGAGCCGCCGGGCGGCGCTGCCCCGCAGGACATTCAGGCGAACCGGCATGCCGTCGGAATCCGACCGTTCTAGCAGCGTTCGCAGCACAGCCGATCCGAGCCCACGGCCCTGGAGGCCCGGAACGAGATAGAAATGCTCCAGCCGCCGCCCGTCCTCCGCCGGGCGCACAGTGACGCAGCCCGCGAAGGCGCCATCTGCCACGATGACCGACGTGTGCTGAGGGGAGAAGGAATCCCGCAGCCGCTGCCGGACCCGATGCTCATCGAACCGTCCCAACCGCTCCAGGTCCGGACGCATCACCGTCGCCCGCAGTTCCGCGATCACCTCGACATCCGACGGCTCTGCGGAACGCAGAGCCCATTCCATGGGATGGCTAGGCCCGGTCCTGGACGTCGCCTGACCTGGCCGTATCCCGTCCGCCCTCGCACTCGTATCCATGGCCGAAGTATCTCAGCGACTTGCTGTGCACACGCACGCAGCGAGATCGTTTACAGACCAGGCACGCAACAGCCTCTATCGCTAGCCGAGCCCGCGCGGGCGCAGTCCTGAGTGCCGGTAGAAGCCGTCGATCAGCCGCAGGGTCGCCGCCGCGTTCTCCGGACCGGTCCGGACCCGCCCATGCGAGAGGACGGCTGCGGCGAACGCCCGGAGCTGGGCGAGGTAGGTCGGCTCGCCGGGCACGCGCTCGCGCCGCGTCTCGCCGCCGGCGCGCAGGACCAGGCGGTGGAACACCTGCGGCATGAGGTAGCCGCTCACCCGCAACTCGCCGCGTTCCCCGGTCACCCGGACCGATATCGACGGGCGGGCCGCGCTCCACAGCGAGCACCGGAACCGGCCGGTCGCCCCGCCGGGAAAGACGCACTCCCCGGTCATGGCACGGTCGACGCCGGGGCCGCGCAGCAGCGCCCGGGCTCCGGTCACCACCGGCTCGCCTGGGCCGACCAGGCGCAGGCAGTCGATCGCGTAACATCCGGCGATCATGGTGGCGCCACCGCCGAGCCCGTAGTCGTACAGGACACCGTCGAAGCGCGGGACGGGCCAGCAGTTGGCGGTCTCCACGTGGATGATCGGCCCGAGCGCCTCCCGCGCGAGGACGCGCATCCGCTCGGCGAGCGGGTGATGGCGGTAGTGCATCCCCTCCATGACGACCAGGCCGGTCCGGCGGGCCGCGGCGGCCACCTCCTCGGCCTGCCGGGCGTTCGCGGCCAGTGGCTTCTCGCACAGCACGTGCTTGCCCGCCTCCAGCGCGCGCAGCGTCCACTCAGCATGCGCGGCGTTCGGCAGCGCGATGTAGACGGCGTCCACGCCCGCGTCCTCCAGCAGCGCCTGGTAGCCGGGCCGGACGCCGGGAACTGGGAGTTGACCAGACCGCCGCCGAGCCCCTGCAGCAGGCGCGCCGCTACGAGCCCCCAAGGGTGAGAGGAAGACCCTGCCATCGCGGCGCCCACGATGAAGATCGCCATACCAGCGAGAAAAAACGGCTTGCGCCCCGGACGTCGCCGAGGCGGCCGCCAGGGATGAGGGCGAGGCCGAAGGCCAGGGAGTAGCCGGCCACCATCCACTGCAGCTGGGTGGCGTCCGCGTGCAACGAGCCGCGCAGCGCCGGTATGGCGATGTTCAGAACGGAGTTGTCGAGCAGCGTGGTGAACCCGCCGAGCGCGCAGACGACGAGCACGCGGCGCCCAGCGGCGTCGAAGCCCGTGGTGCTGTGCCTATCGGTTTCCTCGCTTCGCCCGGCCAGGAAGGCGCAGCCCTCGGCCGACAGGCCATGCGGTCCTTCGCCGGGTTCGCCGGACAGGAGGTTGCGCTCCTTCACCCCCCGTCAGGCTCGCGTGCCAGACGCACTGATCACCTCGTCCTCGGGAACGCGGAGGGCATTGAACGACGTCATGCGCCGCAGGGAGAAGCCGAGCGACTCGTATAGGCGGATCGCGTTGGTGTTGCTCGCCGCGGCGTGCAGGAACGGAATCTCCCCTCGTGCCCGAATGCCTGCGGCGACCGCCAGGACCAGTCGGGTGGCCAGACCCTGGCCGCGGAACGCAGCCTCGGTGCAGACGGCACTGATCTCTGTCCAACCGGGCGGGTGCAGCCGCTCCCCCGCCATGGCGACCAGTGCGCCGCCGCGGCGGATGCCGAGGTAGGTACCGAGTTCGACGGTACGCGGGAGGAAGGGGCCCGGCTGGGTGCGTTCGGCGAGGTCGAGCATCTCGGGCGCGTCGGCCGCGGTCAGCCGCACCGCCTCCTCGTCGGGTGCGCCGGACACTCCGGCGCCCGACATCTGGACACCTGGCACGACCCGTACCACCTCCCAGCCGGGCGGGGGCGAGATCGTGGCACCGGCCACGGAGACAATGGAGCCTGGGCCCGCGAACGCGGCGATGTCGTCCCAGTCGGCCGCCGACGGCTCGCTTCCGACCGCCAAGAAGGGAGACACGTCGGCTGGGTAGCGCCGGACGGCGCCGCGCACTTCAGCCAGATGTGCGTGCGGCCCGGTGAGTGAGGCCCACGCGGGGTTGTCCAACGGGTGCGTCACGGGGTCACCTCGATCACGATCTTGCCGCGGGTGCGTTTGCGCGCCGCGGGTTCCCCACCGAGGAGCGCGACCGCGGCCCGGTCGGCAGCGGTGATCATACGTACGCCTTCGGCATCTTCTTCCTTGTCAGCTCGACTGGCGGGGCAGGCCCGGCGGGTTGATCTGTGATTCGGGGATCGCCTCGTTGCCCAGGCCCCAGCGGTCGAGCACTTCCTTGTACTTCCCGTTCTTGATCACTGTATTGAGCGCCTCGTTGAGGGGCTTGACCAGGCCGTCGTCCTTCTTGGTCATCGCCGCGATGAGGCCTTGCAGATCAGGGCCCGCGCCCGAGGCAGTGCCGACGATCCGAGAATCGCCACTCACCGCGATGTTGTAGGCGATGGCGGGATTCGGCCCGAAGTAGGCCTGGATGCGGCCCGACTTCAGCGCGAGCAGGGCGTCGCCGTACTTGTTGTAGTACTGGATCTCGGCGTCCTTAAGGCCGGCCTCCTTGTTCTGTTTGTCCCAGTCGAGGAGGATCTTTTCCTGGTTGGTGCCCGCACCGACAGAGACGCGCAATCCGGCGATGTCGGCGGGCTTGGAGATCGCCTTGATCGGGCTGTTCGCCGGGACCTGCCAGGCGAGCTGGTCGACCCGGTAGGTGGCGAAGTCGTAGATGTCCTTGCGTTCTTCGGTCACGGTGACGTTGTTGAAGACGACCTCCAGCTTTCCGGACTTCGCGCCCAGGAAGAGGTTCTCCCAGGAGCTGATCTCCGGCTTCAGCTCCAGGCCGAGGACGTCGGCCACGAGTTGGGCGATGTCGGTCTCCACGCCGATGAACGTCGTGTCGTCGTCCGCGAGGAAGTTCAGCGGCGGAGCCCCTTCGCCGCTGTAGCCGACGACGAGCTTGCCATCCGCGGAGATGCCGGCGGGCACCTGTGCGGCGATGGAGTCGACCTTTTCGGCGCTCACGCGGTTCTGGTCGGGACTGGTGTTGATCTTTTTGCCGGCCACGCTGGGCGCGGCGCTCGTGGCGGCGTCCTTGGCCGCGACCGTCGGCTCGGCGCCGCACGCGGCGACGGCGACGGCCAGGAGGAGTGCGGGCATGACGGAAGCCCGCCAGGGGGAAAGGCGCATGAGGGTTCCTAGCGTCAGAGGACTTTGCCGATGAAGGCGCGGGTGCGTTCGTGGCGGGGACTGTCGAGGACCTGGGGCGGCGGCCCCTGTTCGAGGATCTGCCCGGCGTCCATGAAGACGACGGTGTCGGCCACCTCGCGGGCGAAGCTGATCTCATGGGTTACGACGAGCATGGTCGTGCCGGTGCGGGCCAGGTCCTTCATCACTTCGAGTACCTCGCCGACGAGTTCAGGGTCGAGCGCCGAGGTCGGCTCGTCGAACAGCACGACCTTGGGTTCCAGGGCCAGCGCCCGGGCGATGGCGACGCGCTGTTGCTGGCCGCCCGACAAGGTGCGCGGATAGGCGTCGGCCTTCTCCGCCAGTCCCACGCGGTCGAGCAGCCGGGTCACCAGGGCGTCGACCTCGGCCTTGGGCCGCTTCTGGGCCGAGAGCGGCGCCTCGGCGACGTTCTGCCGCACGGTGAGGTGCGGGAAGAGGTTGAAGTTCTGGAAGACGAAGCCGATCTTCGTCCGCTGCCGGAGGATCTCCCGCTCGTGCAGTTCGTGCAGCCGGTCGCCCGACCGTCTGTAGCCGAGCAGTTCGCCCTCGATCTCGACCGTGCCCGACTCCACCTTCTCCAGATGGTTGATCGTGCGGAGCAACGTCGATTTACCGGAGCCGGATGGGCCGAGGATCACGGCCACCTCGCCTCGCCGCACGCTCAGGCTCACTCCGCGTAGCACGTGCAGCGGGCCGAAGCTCTTGTGCACGTTGCGCAACTCCACCATCGTTGTCATGAGCGGCCCCTGCCGTAGTGACGCTCGACGTAGTACTGCACGACCGACAGCGCCGTGGTCAGGACCAGGTACCAGACGGCCGCCACCAAGAGGAGGGCCATCACTCTGCCGTTGCGCATGTAGATCACCTGCACCTGGTAGAACAACTCGGGCAGCGCCATGATGTAGACCACTGACGTGCCCTTGACCAGGCCGATGATCTCGTTGCCCGCGTTCGGCACGATGGTGCGCATCGCCTGCGGCAAGATGATCCGGAACAGCCGGCGCGCGCGCGGGATGCCCAGTGCCGCCGCGGCCTCCCGCTGGCCGGGATCCACCGACAGCAGCCCACCCCGTACGATCTCGGCGGCATACGCGGCCTGGTGCAGCGCCAAACCGAGGGCGGCGGCGGTCAGCGGGCCGATGAGGTCCATGGTGCCGATGTCGAAGAAGCCAGGTCCGAAGGGAACCCCGAACGACAGCCGGGGATACAGCAGCGCCAGGTTGTACCAGAAGAGAAGCTGCAGTATCAGTGGGACTGAGCGGAAGAGCCAGACGTAGGCCCAGGCAACCGACGACAGCAGTCGGTTGCGAGACAAGCGCATGAGGGCCAGTACGGTTCCCAGGGCGAATCCCAGGACGATGCCGAGCGCGGTCAACTCCATGGTGAGCACCAGCGAGCGCAGGACCGAGGGCGCGAAAAGGTACTCTCCGACAACCTCCCATTCCCATGCGGGATTGGTGGCGAGCGAGTTGGCGGCCATCGCCAACAGGAGCAGGGCGAGAGCGGTCGCCGCCCAGCGCAGCGGATGACGGGTCGGGACGACCCTCAGCGAGGGTTCGTCTCGCTGAACGGCCGGCGCCGCCTGAGTGCCGGAGAGTGTCATGATCCCACCGAGCTGAGTGCGGCTGCCTTGTTGCGGTCCCTTTCCGCGACCCCCTCCCGGACCAAGGGGATCACGTACCGGCCGAAGTCGATCGCATCGTCGAGGATGTCGTAACCACGCGCGGAGATGATCTCCACGCCGAGGTCGTAGTAGTCCAGCAGCGCTTCGGCTACGGTTTCGGGAGTGCCGACGAGCGCGTTGGAGTTGCCCGCACCGCCGGTCGCGGCGGCGGTCGGCGTCCACAGCGCGCGGTCGTGACGCTCCCCCCTTGCCGCCACTTCCAGCAAACGCTGTGATCCCGTGTTTTCCGGCGGCCCTGACAGGCGTCGTTTGCTCGTACCGGCGCGGCGCAGGTCGCCGAGGATGCGCTGCGCCTTCTCCCAGGCCAATTCCTCCGTCGAAGCGATGATCGGCCGGAAGGCGACCTGGATCCTCGGCACGTCCGCACGTCCGGCCCGCAGCGCGGCCTCCTTGATCGAGACGATCTGCCGCGCTGTGTCGGCCAGAGGTTCGCCCCACAGGCCGTAGATGTCGGCTTCCGCCCCGCCCGCCGTGTACGCTGCCGGCGACGATCCTCCGAAGGACACCGACGGGCGCGGCTCCTGGACCGGGAACACGTCGGAGACGAAGTCCTTGAAGGCGTAGTGCTCTCCCTCATGGTCGAAAGGCTCTCGCGACGTCCAGCCCTTCTTGACGATCTGGATGTACTCCCTGGTCCGGGAGTACCGAGCGTCCTTGGTCAGGAAGTCACCCTCGCGGCCCTGCTCACGGTCGTTGCCGCCGGTGATGAAGTGGACGGTAAGTCTCCCGTCGCTGATCTGGTCGAGCGTGGCGAACGTCTTGAGGGCGTACGTCGGGTACGACACGTTCGGCCGATGGGCGAGAAGGATGTCGAGATCGGTGACTCTCGTCGCCACGTAGGCGGCGGCCTGGGCCGGGTCGGGTGAGCCGGATCCGTAGGCGAACAGCACGCGATCCCAGCCGTACTCCTGGTGGGCCCGGGCGAGGCGAAGGGTGTACTGCTTGTCGAACGAGGGACCGGAGCGCGGCGAGGTTTCGGAGCCGTCGTTGGTCCCGCCGATGCCGAGAAACTCGACGGGCATGAGGTGCTGCCTTTCTGGGGCGATGTGAACATGTTCACCTCAACACAGCCCGACATTCCCGTCAAGTCCTACTTGTTTGGTAGGTTTTTATTAAGGCCGCCACCGCCGGGCTGGCGATGCGGCTGTAGATATTGCCGTACTTCTGCAGCGCGAACGGGTCCGCCGCGTCGGGGGTGTCCTCGAAGACGAAGCTGGTCGCCTGGCAGATGGGTACCGCCCGCGCCCCGGTCGCCGGGCCGGGGCGGCCTCCCGCGTGCAGCGCACGGGTGCGCAGGCCCCACTGGTGATCGTCCACGTACAGCATGATATGGAAACATCGAAATTCTTGACAATACCTACCTAAATTACCAAGAATTGAGCATCAGCCCTGCTCAAGGAGGAGCCCTCATGTCCCTCGACACTGTCATCGCTGAGACCCGCAAGGCGGTCACCGACGACGCCGCCAGCGCCCAGCTCGTCTTCGGCGCGCACGGAACGCTGGTCGGCGTCACCGAGGTCGACATCCGCACCGGGGCGCACACTTTCACCGTTGACGAGCCGCCGGCACTCGGCGGCGGCGACCGGGCCGCGAACCCCGTCCAGTACGCGCTGGCGGCGCTCGGCTCGTGCCAGGCGATCACCTACCGGTTCTGGGCCGAGCAGCTCGGGATCCCATTCGACACGCTCAGCGTCCGGGTGGAAGGCGACCTGGACATCCGCGGCTTCTTCGGATTCGACGACGCCGTCCGGCCGGGGTTCTCGGCCATACGCGTCCACGTCACCGTGGACGGGCCCGAGCCCGCGGAAAGCTACCAGCGGCTCGCCGTGGCCGTGGACGAGCACTGCCCGGTGCTGGACCTGTTCTCGAACCCCGTCCCCGTGACCCGTACGACAGAGCGGGCCGGCTGACCGGCCCCAGCACAACCCTTGGCAGATCCCGCGATCCTCGTCCCCACCCACCTCCATCGTGCCTGTCCTGCACCGCGGAGCGGGGCTGGCCGACGGCCGCGTGGCCGACATCACCATCGCCGAAGGCCTGATCGCACGACCTCCAGACTCCGGGTGGCGCAAGCTCCGGGCACGCCGAAGCGCTCGATCTCACCGGCTACCTCGTGCTGCCTTCCTTGGTCGAGCCGCACGCCCACCTCGACAAGGCGTTCACCGCGGCCCGGGTGGATAACCCGGACGGCTCGCTGCGCGGCGCGATCGGGGCGTGGCTAGCCGCCCGGGCCCTGTTGCGCGCGGCCCTGCTCGCGGGGGCGGACCTGGTCGGCGGAGCGCCCGCGCTCGACGACGACCCGGCAGGCGCGGTCGAGGCCCTCGCCGACGCCGGCGCGGGCGCCGGTGTGGGCCTCGACCTGCACATCGACGAGACGCTGGACCCGGACGTGTTGGACGCGCACCGCACACCGGCCCATATCCACCAGGTTTGGGGCCGACTCTACATAACGAGGCTTCCAACACTGATTTCTCGCGTGTACCGTCCTATCTCGCTCGCCCGGCCCGTGCCGTCTGGCAGTACCGACACGTCCGAGCTTTGTCAGGGCTGCTCCCACCCGGCCCGTGCACCTCCCCGGATCAGGCTGCCCTCGGCTTCAGCAGGCCGCTGCGACGGCCCACCGTCGGAGGTCTTCCACCCCCGCTCGGAGAACAAGCGCCTCACGGCGCACATGATCGTTATAGTGCCGCTCAAACTCGGCGAGCACCCGGCGCAGATGCCGCTCACCATAGACCAGCACGTGGTCCAGGCACTCACGCCGTAGTGTCCTGGCAAATCGCTCCGCATAGCAATCCGTTCGAGGCGCCCGGGGTGGAGTTTTGATGATTTGTATGCCGCCGCCGGTGAACACCTGGTTCGAAGACCCGGGAGAGCTTGCCGTCGCGGTCTCTGATGAGGAACTTGAACCGGCCGGCACGCTCCCCCAAGTCCATCAGCAGATTCCTCGCCTGCTGAGCGGTCCACGCCCCGGTCGGGTGAGCGGTCACGCCCAGGATGTGGATACGTCGGGTTTCGATCTTCATCACGAAGAAGATGTACAGCCGCTTGAGGAACAGGGTGTCGGCGTGCACGAAGTCACAGGCCAGCAGGCCGGCCGCCTGGGAGGCCAGGAATAGCCGCCAGCTCGGTGACACCCGGCGTGGTGCCGGGCCGGACCCGGCCGCCGCCAGAATCCGCCGCATCGTGCCCTCCCCCACCCGATGCCCCAGGCCGACCAACTCACCCTGAATCCTTCGATGGCCCCTGGCACAGCACAAGCGTGCGGCACGGTCCGCTTCCTCTCATACCGCTGTGCGGGCCCGGCGGCTACCCTCGCCGCAGCTGGTCGTCGTTGCAGCCAGTGAGGGCATTGAACGGACCTGTCATGAATCACGTCGACGATGCGGTCGGGTGGTGCAGGCGGCTGAATGCACTCCGGTGGAAGACCAGCGGCGAGGACGTGTCGACGTGCTCGACCGCGTGCAACTCCAGAAGCACGATGATGTGATCGCCAGCTTGCACCTCCTGGTAGATAGTGGTGTCAAACTGCGCCAGTCCGTCCACGAGCGTTACCGCGCCCAGGCCGCTGAGCGCCACGTCCACCCCGTCAAAGCGGGCCTCGGCCGGCCCTGCCAGTCGGCGCGCGACCGGCCCGTGATGGTCGGCGAGGATGGTCACACCGAGATGCCTGGCCCGGCGCAGCCAAGGCCAGGTCTTCGACGCTTTGGCGACCGAGAACGACACGAGTGGCGGTCTGAGGCTAACGGATGTGAAAGAACTGGCTGCCAGACCGACCAGCTCGCCATCGACCTTCGCGGCGACAGCCACGACCCCGGTTGGGAAGATCCCGAAGACCTTCCGCAACCCGTCCGGGTCGAGGTCCTGGTTGGTGCGGAACGGACGCGCGGCGGCGACCACCGGCGCACGGTCGGCAGGATCCGGTGGCACGTCGTCGACGTCGGACCGGGGGCTCATGCCGGCCTCCCCGTCGAGAGACTGCCGCCGAACGGGACGGCAGTCGTCGTGGTCCGGGGCGGAGCCGGATGGCGCCACAGGCCACGGCGGGTCAACTCGGGCAGAACTCCTTCGCCGAAGTGGTACGCCTCCTCCAGGTGAGGGTAGCCCGACAGCACGAACTCGGAGATCCCGACCGACGTGTACTCCTCGATCAGGTCGGCGATCTGCCCGTGCGATCCCACCATGGCGGTGCCGGCACCCCCTCGGACCAGGCCTACGCCCGCCCACAGGTTCGGGTAGATCTCCAGCCCGGCCTTCGTGCCGCCGTTGAGGGCGAGCATTCGCTTCTGCCCTTCGGACTCGCTACGCCGCAGTCCGTCCTGTACGCGTCGGATCTGCTCCTCGGAGATGCCCGCGAGCAACCGGTCGGCCTCGGCCCACGCTTCCTCTGCGGTGTCGCGGGCGATGGTGTGCAGCCGGATGCCGTAGGTCAGCTCGCGGCCCTCTTTGTCGGCGAGCACGCGCAGCCGGCCAATCTTCTCCGCGACCGCCGCGGGTGGCTCGCCCCAGGTCAGGTAGACGTCCACGTGCTTGGCCGCGACGTCGTACGCCGCCTGCGAGGACCCTCCGAAGTAGACCTGCGGAAGCGGGTCGGGGATCTGTGCGAGGACCGCGCTGTCGATGCGGTAGTGGCGCCCCTCGCGGTCGACCGTCTCGCCGGTCCACAGCGCCCGAACGATCTCGAGGAACTCCGCACACCGTTCGTACCGGGCCTCCTTGTCGAGGAAGTCCCCGTACATGCGCTGCTCGTGGCTCTCGCCGCCGGTCACCACGTTCAGCAGGAGACGGCCAGCGGACAGGTTCTGGAACGAACCCGCCATCTGCGCGGCGAGGAACGGGGAGACCATCCCCGGCCGGAACGCGACCAGGAACTTCAGGCGTTCGGAGAGGCTGCTGAGCATGGCGGTAGTGATCCAGGCGTCCTCGCACCACGCTCCGGTCGGCGTCAGCGCGGCCTCGAACCCGAGCTGCTCGGCGCTCCGTGCGATCTGGCCCAGGTAGGGCACCGTCGCCGGGCGGCCGGAGGCCTCGGCTGCCACTCCGTGACCGCCGCCGACGACGTGCCGGCCGTCACCGCCGTTCGTGGGCAGGAACCAGTGGAACTTCAGGTCAGTCATCACGCCTCACAGCTGTCCGTGGTTGGGAGGAAGGGTGCCCGTGACGGCCCAGTGGCCGAGGTGCTGAATCTTCCACGCGGCGGGATCGTGCAGTGTGTGGGTACGCGCGTTGCGCCAGTGCCGATCGAGGCGCAGGCTCGCTGCGGCCGACCGGGTGCCGGCGACCTCGAAGAGCCGGGTGCTCGCCTCAAGCGCCGCGCTCGTCGTCGCTGCACGGGCAGCCGCGACCGCGAGACTGGCCTGGCCTGCGGACTCCACGGTCAGGTCGGCGCCGGCCCGGTCGACGGCTGCCGCAGCTTCCTTCAGCAGGGCCTCCGCCGCACGCACCGCCAGCTCCATCTCGCCGAAGGCGTGGATCACCAGCGGGTCGTCCGCGGCGCGTTCTACCCCTGCGTCGGGATAGGGTCTGCTCACGTCACGGACGAACGCGGCAGCTTGCAAGACCGCCGCTCGTGCGATTCCGGCGTCGATCGCCGCGTGCAGCACCTGCGCGAACGCGCCATAGGTCTGCGGGCCGTCGAAAGTGACCGCGTACGGGGTGATGAGGTCCGTTGTGACGCTCACATCGGTCAGCACGACACTGCCGCTGGCGGTGGTGCGCTGGCCCAGCCCGTTCCAGTCGTCGATCACTTCGACACCGGGGGTGGTGCGCTCGACCCAGGCGACGTGCAGCGGTCCGTCCACATCAAGGTGGGCGAGCACCGGGATCCAATCAGCGAGCAGCGCACCGGTGGCGTAGAACTTGCGGCCGTTCAGCCGCCAGCGCCCGGGGCCGTCGGGGACCAGCGTCGTCCGAATGTCCCGCACGTGCTTGGTGCCCGCCTCCGACTGCGCGTTGCCGAACCGCTTGCCGGCCAGCACCTCGGCGAACAGCTGGGACTGCTGCGCCGGTGTGCCGTGCAGTCGCAGGTTGCTGACGTAGACGAAGTGGCTGTGCGGGATCTGCCCGATGTTCGGGTCGGCGACCGACAGCAGCCGGATCACCTCGACCACCGTGGCTACCGGCAGGTCGGCGCCGCCGTACGTCGCCGGCACCGTAGTGGCCAACAGGCCGGATGCGCTGAGCCGGTCCAGCTCGTCGGAAGGCAGGATCCGCTCCGCGTCGCGCCAGGCAGCCGCTGCGGCGAAATCGGTGGCCAGCTCCGCTGCCGCCTCCACCGCCTCCTCGGTGGAGAGCACCGGTACCCTGATCTTCTGTTCCGATGCTGTCATGCATCGTCCTTTCCACGCGGATACTCCCAGTTCCGGGCGTACGCCGCGCTCGGACTCGTTCCGTTGAGCACGTGGTCGCCGATGATCTGGTGGCGGTAGATGAGCGGGTTGTGCGAGGCCAGCGTGCGGGCGTTGCGCCATCTCGACATCCTCAAACAGCGTCGTCCCGCTCCCGGTCAGCCGCTGCCCGAACCCGTCCCAGTCATCGAGCCGGTGCACGCCCTGGGCCGCAGTGGGAACGAGCACGTCCGCGCTGTGCCCGCCGTCCACCGTCGCGGTCGTGTGGATCCAGTCGGCGAACAGGCTGCCTGTCGAGTAGAACTTCTTACCGGTGAGCCGCCAGCCGCGACCGTCCGGCACTTCGCTGATCGTCGTCGCGTTCTCCCAGAACGAACGGTTCCCGAGCTCGCTCTGCGCGTTGCCGACGACCATCCCGTCGGATATCCGGCGCAACCAGCGGTCGCGCACGTTGCCATCGGGGTGCACGAGCCGGCTCTCGACGAAGCCGAAGTGGCCACGCAGCAGCTGCGGCAAGTTCGAGTCCGCCTGAGCCAGCGCGACGAGCAGGCGGAAGAACTCCGGCAGGGTTGCGCCGAGGCCGCCTTGCGAGCGGGGCACGCGGATCCTGGTGAACCCGGTCTCGCGGAGCCGGGCGACCTCGTCGTACGGGAGCCGGCGGTCGGCCTCGCGGTCCAGCGATCCCTCTGCGATCTCCGCGAAGACCGGCGCGAAGCGCTCCGTCAGGTCGGTGGTACCCGTGGTCCCGCTCATGCCGGGACCAACCGGGGCAGCGCGGTGAGCAGCCGCTGGGTGTACGGGTGCTGCGGGCGGCGGAACACATCGTCCGCGGTACCGGACTCGACGACCTGGCCGTCCTTCATCACCAGGATGCGGTCACTCATGTGGTGGATGACCCCGAGGTCATGCGAGATGAACAGGTAGCTGACCCCGAGCTCGTCCTGTAGGTCGGTGAGCAGGTCGAGCACCTGCGCCTGGATCGAGACGTCGAGCGCCGAGACCGGCTCGTCGCAGACGATGACTTCTGGCTCCGGCGCGAGCGCACGGGCGATGGCGACCCGTTGCCGTTGTCCGCCGGACAGGCGCAGCGGCGCGGCGTCGAAGTGCTGATCTCCCAGCCCCACCTGCTCCAGCAATCGGACAGCCCGTTCCCGTGCCTCCGCCCGGGACGAGGGTGGGCGGTTGCCCATGGTGAGTGCGTCGATGGTGATCCGGCCGACCGACCAGCGCGGGTCGAACGAGTTCAACGGGTCCTGGTAGACGACGCCGATCCGTTTGCGCAGGGGGCGACGCCGGCGCGGCGGCAGCGTTGACCAGCTCTCCCCGTGGAGCAGCACCTCCCCGGAGGTCGGTGCGAGCAGCGACAGCGCGATTCGCGCCGTCGTCGTCTTGCCGGAACCCGACTCGCCCACGATGCCGAGAGTCTCACCCCCGAACAGCTCGAACGACACGTCGTCAACGACGGTCCGGTCTACCCTGTCCGGCCCCCGGTAGACCTTGGTGAGGTGCCGCGCCTCCAGTACGGGTCGGCCGCGGTCGACCGGCCTACGGGAACGCTGCGGGACGTTGCCGCCCCTCGACAGCCGAGTCCCACGGGTGTGCTCGGACGGGATCGCGTCGAGCAGCGCCTGGGTGTAGGCGTGCCGCGGCCGGCGCAGGACCTGGTGTACCGGACCGTGCTCGACGACCTCGCCGTCCCGCATGACGGCCACCTCGTCGGCCAGCCGGGCGACGACCGACAGATCGTGGCTGATGAGGATGATCGACGTGCCGTGCGCCTTCGCCTCGGCCAGCAGGTCGAGCACCTGCGCCTGGACGGTGACGTCCAGCGCGGTGGTGGGCTCGTCGGCGACGATGAGCTTCGGGTCGAGCGCGATCGCCGATGCGATCAGGGCGCGCTGGCGCAGGCCGCCGGAGAGCTCGTACGGTCGCTGCCGCGCCTTCACCGCGGGTTCCGGGACACCCATCGAGCCGAGCAGCTCGATGGCCTTGCGTGATCGTGACGCTCTGGTGCCCCAGCCGTGCACCCGGAGCGGCTCCGCGACCTCGTCACCGACCCTGCGGAGCTGGTCCAGCGAGCCGAGGGCGTCCTGCAGGACGAAGCCGATGTCGCGCCCACGGATCGCCCGCCAGGTGCGCTCGGATTGCGTGGTCAGGTCGATGCCGTCGAGTTCGATCCGGTCGGCCCGGACGTGGGCTCCGGAGCCGGTGAGGCCGACGAGCGTCCTGGCGGTGACGCTCTTTCCCGACCCCGACTCCCCCACGATGGCGAGGCAACGGCCGGGATGGGCGGTGAACGAGATGCCCCTGACGACCTCGTGCCCTCCGAAGGACACCCGCAGGTTCTCGACGGCAAGCAGCGGCACGTCCGGGTCGGTGCCCAGGGATACCCGCTCAGAAGCTGTGACCTCGGTCATCGAGCTGCTCCTTCCAGTCGGTGCTGGAGCGTGCGCCCCAGGGAGGTGACGGCGAGGGCGACCAGGACGATCACCAAGCCGGGCATGATCTCCAGCCACGGAGAGGTGGTGATGGAGTCGCGGCCCGCGTCGAGTAGTGCCCCCCATTCCGGACTCGGCGGCGCCACGCCGAGGCCGAGGAACGCCAGGCCGGACGCCCAGACAATCGACTGACCGACACCGAGCGTCATCACCGCGACGAGCGGACGGATGGCGTTGGGGAATAGGTGCTGCCGGATCACGACCCACCGGCCGTGGCCGAGCGCCACTGCCGACTCGATGTAACCGGCCTGACGGACGTGCAGGACCTGGCCGCGGACCATGCGCGCGTAGCCCGGCGCCGAACCGATGCCCACGGCGACGATCTCGGTGGCCACGGACGGGCCCCGGATGGCGATCAGAAGCAGCGCCAGCAGGAGAACAGGGAACGCGAAGGCGACCTCCAGGATTCTGGTGAGGACCGCATCGACGATCCCCCGGGCGAGCCCGGCGGCGAAGCCGAGCAGGATAGCGATCGCCATGGCCAGCCCCGTGGCCCCCAGACCGATCCCGAGGGACTCCCGCGCACCGTAAACAGCCCGGGTATAGAGGTCGCGGCCCGCGTCGTCGGTGCCGAACACGTGACTGAACGATGGAGACAGCAGCGTGTGCTGAAGGTCGATCGTGGTCGGGCTCCCCGAGGTGAGCACCGACGGCGCGATGACCGCCACCGCCAGAAAGGCGACGACCAGCAGCGACGCCGCGGTGGCAGGACGGAGCTGCACCCTGATGGCGGCCAGACGGGCGCGCGTGGCCGCCGGCGAGACGGATGCGGCGCTCATGAGGCGCGCAGCCTTGAGTCGATGAGCACGTAGGCGAGGTCGACCAGCAGATTCGCGATGACGTACACGCCGGCCACCACCAGGACGATCCCCGACACAGTCGGCACGTCCCGGGTGTTGACCGCGACCACCAGAACCTGTCCGATGCCCGGCCGCCCGAAGACGTTCTCCGCGATGACCGCGCCGGAGAGCAGCGAGCCCAGGGCCCAGCCGGAGAGCGTGACCGCCGGCAGCACCGAGTGCCGCAGCGCGTGCTTGAGGCGAACCCCGGTATCGCTCATGCCGCGGGTTCGGGCGGTGGTGATGAATGGCTGGTCGAGCACTTTCTCGAACTCGTCGCGGGTCACCTGGCCGAGGAAGCCGGCTAGGGGGAGCGCGAGGGTGAGCACCGGCAGGACGGTTCCCGCGACGCCTGTCCCCCCGATGACGGGGAAGACCCGCAGCTCCACCGCGAAGACGACCAGGAGGACGACCCCGATCCAGTACGGCGGCAAGCTGGCGGTCAACGCCTCCCAGGTCGACCCGATCGCGGTGACGAACCGTCGGCGCTTGACCGTCACGAGGATGACCACGAGAGAGAGCACCCACGCGGTGACCAGGGCCGCGACGGTGAGGACCAGGCTCGGTACGATCTGGGCACCGATGACCTCGGTGACCGGCTTGTGCTGTGTGTACGAGGTTCCGAGATCGCCGCGGAACAGCCCGCTGACGTAGTCCACGTACTGGACGGCCAGCGGCCGGTCGAAACCGAACTGGTGATTGACCGGCGCCAGGTCCGCAGCCGACCACAGCTGGGCACGACCGGTCTGCTGGTTCAGGATCGTGGTCGCACGGTCACCCGGCACGAGCAGCTGGGCGAAGAACGTCACCGAGGCGGCGGCGACCAGGACGAGGATCGCGAGGGCGAGTTTGACGAGGCCCCAGCGGACCGCCCGCACGCCGGAGCGCGCGGACGGCGCGCGTGAGAGCGCGGGTATCGGGACTGCGGGATCCGCAGCCTCGGCGGCTGTGGTCATCTCGGCCTCACTTGGTGAAGTAGGCATCCGAGAACACCGGCTCGCCCTGGCTCTTCTCCAGCCAGACGTCGTGCAGGTTCTTCGCGACGGCGATCGAGCTGGTCTGGGTGTAGAGGCCGACCGCGGCGGCGTTGTCCTGGATGATCTGCTGGGCCTGCCCGTAGAATTTGTTCGCCTCCTCGGTGGTCGCGGCACTGTTGCCCTGCTGGATCACCGTGCCCAGCTCGTCGTTGTCGTAGAAGGACGAGTTGTTGTAGTTGGGAGAGTCCTTGGTGCTCGGGCGCCAGACGATCCAGAGGATCGCGGCGCTCGGGCTCGTCCAGTACCACGGCTGGGCGTCGTAGGAGTCCGGCGACGAATACTTGCCGGAGAAGGTCTCCGCCTGCGTCTCCGGGATCAGCTCCACGTTGAAGCCGACCTGCTTCCACTGCTGCTGCAGGATCTGCAGCACCGTCGAGCCCTCGCCCGTCATGACGGAGCCCGCCGGGAAGGCGAACCGGACCTCGAGCTGCTTGCCATCCTTCGTCCGGTAGCCGGCCGAGTCCCTCGTCGTCCACCCGGCCTGGTCGAGCAGCTGGTTGGCCTTGGCCGTGTCGTACGGGTATGCCTTCGCGACCTCGGGGTTGTAGCCGGGAGTCGACTGACTCACCGAGGGGTTGTTCTCGTACGGGATGACCCCGTGGAATCCGGCTTCCACAGCGGACTTACGGTCGGCACCGTACGCGAACGCCTGACGGACCAGCTTGTCGGTGAAGACGCCCTTGATCGTGTTCATGTAGATCGAGACCGGCTTGCCCGGGGTGATGTACTGCTGCACCTCGAACTTCGCCTGTGCGTCTTTCCAGTTGACCGTCGGCACGTCGTAGATGACGTTTGATTCACCGGTTGTCAGTGACGCGTAGCGTGCGACCGGGTCGAGCAGGAACTTCCAGTCCACCTCGTCGACGATCGCCGGACCCTGGTGCTTGGCCGTGGCCGGCCAGGACGTGTAGTCCGGGTTTTTGACCAGGATGAGCTCCTGGCCGTGCTTCCACTCCTTGACCTTGAACGCACCGGAGCCGATCGGCTGCTCACAGTTCTCTTTGTCACTCCGCTTCAGCGCGGTCGGGGACTGGATCCCGAAGTACCCCTGCGTCAGCATCGTCAGCAACGGCAGGTACGGCTTGTTCAGGGTCACCTGGAGGTGCGTCGTGTCGAGCGCCTTCGCCGACGCGAAGTAGGGGTCGATCGAGACCTGGGCCGTGCTGTTGCCGCCCTTCTCCCAATAGGCGAAGTTGTCCGCGACCGCTTGCGCGTCCAACGCCGTGCCGTCGGTGAACTTCACCCCCGGCTTCAGCGTGAACGTGTACGTCAGCCCGTCGTCCGACACCTTCCAGTCCGTGGCGAGCCACGGCTTGATCGATCCGTCATCCGCCTCGGTCACCAGCGAGTCGAGGATGTTGCGATCGATGTACGCCTGCTGGAGCCATCCCCCGTAGAGGCAGGGTGGCTCCTGCTCGTGGCCGTAGATGATCGTGCCGCCCTGGACCTTGGTGCCTGTGCCTGCGCCTGCGCCGGTGGCGGGGGCATCGGCGCCGCACCCCGCGAGCAGGGAGCTGAACAGCAGGGCACCGCTGCCCACGGCAACCAGTCGTGCGCGGGTGAATCGGGTCATCTCTGTTCTTGTCCCTCTCCGGGTGTTTGGATGGCTGACGCGCTCTGCGAAGTGCGGTGCACGGTGATGGGGAGGTGCACACCGCCGCGGTAGCGGGAGCCGTGGTGCCACTCCGGCAGGCGATCGCCCGCGCCGAAGATGCGATCGCGCAGCGACTCGCCCTTGCGGTAGGCCGAGCGGAGCCGGCCACGTTCACGGAGGACCGGCACGACCAGTTCGATGAAGTCCTCGGCGGTGCCGTACGAGTGGTACTGCAGCAGGTTGATGCCGTCGACACCGACGTCGTCGAGCCAGCTCTCGATCGCGTCGGCGACGACCTCCGGCGTACCGACGGCGAAGAGCGCATGCCGGGCCAGGTCTCCGAAACCGGCCAGGAACTCGCCGACGGTCTGCTCCAAGTCGAGGCCGCGCCAGCGGCCGATGTCGCCGGTGGCAGCGGCGACATCTTTGAGCTGGGTCGTTGGCGGAAAGGCGGTCGGGTCGAACGTCAAGCCGGCATGCGCCAGGTAGCCCTCGGGGCTGCTCAGTCGCTGGAACTCCGCAAGCTTCGCCGCCGCCTCCTCCTCGGTGCGTCCCACGATCACGCCCGCGGTGGTGATGAACCGGATGTCGTCCGCCCGGCGCCCGGCGTCCGTGGCCGCCCTGCGGATGGTTGCCATGGTCCGCTTCAGGAACTCGACGTCCGGCCCGCCGGTGAAGACGATCTCGGCGTGCTTGCCGGCGAACGCCGCCCCGGCAGCCGACGCGGTCGCGGTGAAGAGCAACGGCGTCCGCTGCGGGCTCGGCGACGACAGATGCGGTCCCTCGACCTTGAACCAGGTGCCGTCGTGGTCGATCGGACGGATCTTCGCCGGGTCCGCGAAGAGGTTGGCATCCCGGTCCGCGACGATCGCGTCGTCGTCCCACGAGCCCTCCCACAGCTTGTAGAGGACGTCGAGGTACTCGTCGGCGATCTCGAAGCGGGTGTCGTGATCCACCTCGCCGTCCCGCCCGAAGTTCCGCGCGGCGTTGGGCAGGTACGAGGTGACGATGTTCCAGCCCACCCGTCCCTTGGTGAGGTGATCCAAGGTGCTCAACCGGCGGGCCCACGCGAACGGCGGCTCGTACGTCGTGGAGAACGTAATCCCGAAGCCGAGGTGCTCGGTGACCGCCGCCATCGCCGGTACGACCATCAACGGGTCGTTGTTGGGAATCTGCAGGCCTTCACGGATCGAGACGTCCGCCGAACCTCGGAAGACGTCGTAGGTCCCGACCACGTCGGCGAGGAAGACCGCGTCGAACCCGCCGGACTCGAGTAGCCGGGCGAGCTCGGTCCAGTACTCGATGTCCGTGAACCGCTGCCGGTTGTTGCCCGGCAGCCGCCACAACCCGTGTGTGATGTGGCCGACGCAGTTCATCTCGAACAGGTTGAGGATGAGTTGCTTCTTCTCACTCATGGCCGGCGCTCAGATGGGCTGCGGCGCGAACGCGCCTCGGTAGCGGGTGGCCTGGTGGCGCTCGGGCAGCCGGTCACCTCGGCCGAAAAGCTTGTGGCGCAGTGTGCCCTCGGCGTACTCCCGCTGCGCCAGGCCTCGCCGCTGGAGCACGGGGACGACGTGGTCGACGAACTCCTCGTACGAACTGGGGATCTCCGTGTTGACCAGATTGATCCCGTCGACGCCGGCCGCCTGCCACCGCGCGAGCACGTCGGCGATCTGCTCCGGGGTACCGACGATCCGACTGTTGGTGGCGGTGTAGTGCGCGACGTCGCGGAGGGTGGCCGGCCGGTCGGGGACCAGGTCCTTGATCCAGCCGACGATGCTCTGCACCCCCTCGGTTCGCAGCTCGCCGATCGGGGTGTCGAGGTCCTCGTGCCCGAAGTCGATCCCCAGGGCGCCCGACATGTGCGACAGCTGGCCGTCGTAGTCGATCCACTCGTCGAGCTCGGCCGCCTTCCGCTTCGCCTCCTCCTCGGTCGACCCGGCGACGACGTAGAGTCCCTGGAAGAACTTGATGTCGTCGGGCCGACGGCCGTGCTGGACGGCGCGCGAGCGGATGTCGGCGGTGTCGCGGGCGGCCGCGGCCAGGTTCGGCGATTGGATGAAGACCGCTTCGGCGTTCTTGGCCGCGAAGGTGCGGCCTGCTTCGGAGGCGCCCGCCTGGAACAGCAACGGGGTGCGCTGCGGCGACGGGCTGGCCAAGTGCGGCCCTTCGACCGTGTACCGCGGACCAACGTGGTTGATCCGGTGGACCTTGTCGAAGTCGGCGTGGATCCCCGTCTGCCGATCCTGGACGAGGGCGTCGTCCTCCCACGAGCCTTCCCAGAGCTTGTAGGTCACGTCGACGTACTCGTCGGCCCAGGCGTACCGCTCGTCGTGCGCGGTCAGCCCGGCCAGCCCGAAGTTGCGGGAGGCGTTCGGCAGGTAGTTGGTGACGATGTTCCAGGCGATCCGGCCCTTGCTGGCGTGGTCGAGCGTGGAGATGCGGCGGGCGAAGCTGAACGGGTGCTCCTGCAGGATCGACGCGGTGAACGCGATGCCGAGGTGCTCGGTGACGTACGCGATTGCACTGGCCAGCACCGACGGGTCGTTGCTGGGCACCTGCAGGCCTGCCTCGAAGTACTTGCGCTCGTCTCCGCGGTAGGGCGCGTAGAGCCCCACCACATCGGCGAAGAAGATCGCGTCGAATTTCCCCCGCTCCAGGGTCCTGGCGAGCCCCACCCAGTGGTCGAGGTTGTTGAAGTCGGCCTGCCGCGCCGTCGGGCGGCGCCAGGTGCCTTGGATGATGTGGCCGGTCGTGTTCATCACAAACGCCGCGAAATGCATCGGACGTGCCGGTATAGGTACAGTTGTGGACATGGATGTCTCCAGGGAGAGGACAGCGCGAAGGTAGGTCCGGTACGCAGAAATGAGAGGTGCCCGGGATCAGAGCGCGGTAGTACTAGGCCTGGCCTGGTCCCCGACAGAGGCAACTGGCCGTCCGAAGGAGGTCGATCGGGCGCCGGGTCGTCAGTACTACCTCCACGGCCGACCTCCTCTCCCGCTCTAGTGGGCCGCTTTTCCCTACTAAAACTATAGGCTTAGTGGGTTATTTACCCCAACCCCGCCCCGGCAGGTGTTCCATATCGCCCTGCCGTCTTCACCGTTCACGGATGGCCTCATGCGAATCGAGCAGCTTGAGTACGTAGTGGCCGTCGGCACGTACGGCTCACTGCGCCGCGCCGGCGAGCATCTACACGTGTCCCTGCCTGCCCTGAGCGAGGCCATCAGCAAGCTGGAGCGTGAGCTCGGCGTGGCGCTGCTGGACCGGCACCGGTCCGGGGCGCGGATCAGTTACGCCGGGCGTGACCTGCTCCAGCCGATCATCGACGTCCTGGATTCGGTGGCCCGGTTGCGCGCGGCCGCCGGGGACCAGCTCGCCGCGCGCCGGCTACTCCGGGTCGGCACGGTCAATGCCGGAACGGCCACCCTGCTACTCCCCGCGTTGCAAGCCTTCCATGCCCAGCATCGCGGCTCGACAGTCGAGATTCGCAACCTCCAGCAGGACGACATCTACGTCATGCTCGCCGAGGGCACGCTCGACGTCGGACTGGTGAACCTACTCGAGGGCGACGACGTCCCCCCGGAGTTGGAGCGCACGCCGCTCCTGGCCGGCCGGCCGGTGGCCGTCATCCCGGCCTCACACCCGCTCGCCGCCCAACCCGAGGTGAGCGCGGACGAGCTGCGCGCGGAACGCTTCGTCGCCATGCGCGCGGGCTACCTGATGCACCGCTTCGCGCACCGGCTCTTCGGCTCCAATCTGCCTGCCGAGTGGTATTCCACAGACGGCGCCGAGATGGGCAAGTTGATGGTCGCGCAGGGCATCGGCATCGCACTGCTCCCGGACTACAGCGTTCGCGGCGATCCGCTGGAGTGGGCCGGGCTCATCGTCGGCCGACCAATCGCCGGCGATCGGACCGCCGTCACAATGAGCGCGGTGCGGCGTCGGCAGACCCGGACGCCTGCGGTCGTGCAGGACATGATCCGGCACCTGCAGAACAGCGCCGAGCCCGGCTCCGGGCCCACCCCGAACGGCGCCAACGAACAAGCATGACCGGCGCACATCAACGCGCCGCCACCAAGCGAGCCTCGACTTCCGCCGAGAACGCCTCTACCTGACCACGGCCCTGTGGGTGCCCAGAATTTCGGCCATCGAGTGTGACCTGGGGTTTCCCGTTCCGCGGGCAGACTCGGCCTGAGACCGGCAGGATTCGGGTTCGTGGCTTTACGACTGATCTATCTGATCTTCATTCGGCTTCTCGATGCCCTTGCCCTGGTCCTACGCTCGGACGTTTCCAAGGACGCCGAGATCCTTATGCCTCGCCACCAGCTCGCGGTACTGCGTCGTCAGGTCACCCGGCCCAAGCCGTCGTAGGCCGACCGGGCCCTCATCTCGGCACCTCTAGCAGTGTTCGCAGCACAGCCGATCCGAGCCCCCGGCCCTGGAGGCCCGGAACGAGATAGAAATGCTCCAGCCGCCGCCCGTCCTCCGCCGGGCGCACAGTGACGCAGCCCGCGAAGGCGCCATCTGCCACGATGACCGACGTGTGCTGAGGGGAGAAGGAATCCCGCAGCCGCTGCCGGACCCGATGCTCATCGAACCGTCCCAACCGCTCCAGGTCCGGACGCATCACCGTCGCCCGCAGTTCCGCGATCACCTCGACATCCGACGGCTCTGCGGAACGCAGAGCCCATTCCATGGGATGGCTAGGCCCGGTCCTGGACGTCGCCTGACCTGGCCGTATCCCGTCCGCCCTCGCACTCGTATCCATGGCCGAAGTATCTCAGCGACTTGCTGTGCACACGCACGCAGCGAGATCGTTTACAGACCAGGCACGCAACAGCCTCTATCGCTAGCCGAGCCCGCGCGGGCGCAGTCCTGAGTGCCGGTAGAAGCCGTCGATCAGCCGCAGGGTCGCCGCCGCGTTCTCCGGACCGGTCCGGACCCGCCCATGCGAGAGGACGGCTGCGGCGAACGCCCGGAGCTGGGCGAGGTAGGTCGGCTCGCCGGGCACGCGCTCGCGCCGCGTCTCGCCGCCGGCGCGCAGGACCAGGCGGTGGAACACCTGCGGCATGAGGTAGCCGCTCACCCGCAACTCGCCGCGTTCCCCGGTCACCCGGACCGATATCGACGGGCGGGCCGCGCTCCACAGCGAGCACCGGAACCGGCCGGTCGCCCCGCCGGGAAAGACGCACTCCCCGGTCATGGCACGGTCGACGCCGGGGCCGCGCAGCAGCGCCCGGGCTCCGGTCACCACCGGCTCGCCTGGGCCGACCAGGCGCAGGCAGTCGATCGCGTAACATCCGGCGATCATGGTGGCGCCACCGCCGAGCCCGTAGTCGTACAGGACACCGTCGAAGCGCGGGACGGGCCAGCAGTTGGCGGTCTCCACGTGGATGATCGGCCCGAGCGCCTCCCGCGCGAGGACGCGCATCCGCTCGGCGAGCGGGTGATGGCGGTAGTGCATCCCCTCCATGACGACCAGGCCGGTCCGGCGGGCCGCGGCGGCCACCTCCTCGGCCTGCCGGGCGTTCGCGGCCAGTGGCTTCTCGCACAGCACGTGCTTGCCCGCCTCCAGCGCGCGCAGCGTCCACTC
>NZ_JALLPO010000039.1 GCF_023276435.1 Sphaerisporangium perillae | reverse complement strand
AACCTGATTCGGTTGGACGCCTGGTGGAACAGCCACCCCCTCGATCGAGGTCGAACTAGCCATCTCGCCCGCCTTGAACTGGCAGAACTCGCATTAGCCGCCTGAAGGCGAGTTAGCCAGCAAGGTCTCGGGGGCTGGGACATGCTGTGGTTCGTGCTCAGCGCCAGCCTCCTGCGCTTCACCCCAGCGCCGTTCCGAGCGACCCGGCAATGGCAAAGATCACCGGTCCTACCTGACCGCACATCCGCTCATCGGCAGAAGAGGACGACAGCGCGGGTCCGAACCCCTGCACGCAGCGGGCTGCGGGCACCCAAGATCCGCGAGACGAACGTCATGTCGTACTCACGATCGTGTCGCTGGACCTTGCATTGTTTCGGTCCCCGACATGCTCAACTCCAGTGACGTCTCGTGCTCATGGCGAGCGACGGATAACAGTGCTGTACAGCAGCGAGTACAGCAACAGGGCCGCACAACACCGCACACCAACGGCCGCCTTCACACGCGTCACCAGCAGGAGAAGCCCTCTACGTCGTGACTGGCTCCCGTTTGCAAGCAGGAAGTCAGGGGTTCGAATCCCCTAGGCTCCACCGACAAGAAAACCCAGGTCAGGGATGGTTTTCCCTACCTGGGTTTCTCGCTTTAATCGGTCCCTTTTCGCTTCCGTGCCCGTTGCGTGCCCGATGTCTTCGTATGCTTAATACGGTGAGCAACAATGATCTTGCGGGTGCTTTCTATTTCACTCTCGCCCTGGTCAACGCTGGTTTGGCACAGGGCAAGTGGCGTTCGGGCTTCGGTTGGTGGTTGCTTTCTCTCTTTCTCGGGCCAATCGCAACTCTGCTTATCGTGGTTCTCCCGCGTCCGAAGCCCTACCGCACCGACGACGAGTGACGGCCTTGGGCCAGGACCTCAGGACACGGCCAGCCCGAAGCCCAGGTCAACCGCCCTACTCGGAATGCGCCGTACAGTTCGCCTATGTCTCTCTTCAGAAGCCTGGCCACCGCCAAGGCGGGCCGTGTAACCGTCAGTAGGGTGTTCATGGCGCCGATCATTCTTGTCTCGGCGGTTGTGGGTGGCGTGGTGGCGAGCTTCCTGCCGCTGGGTAACGTCCCGCTGATCGTCGCTGAGGGGCAAGCTCAGCTCACCATTCACGGGTCGGGTTCGTTCCAGCCGGATGATGGAGTGACGGCCTTACTTCCGGCTAACGTGTGGTGGACCGACAGCAGCGGTGGCGATCATGTTGGAGGTCGTCCCTCGTGTCTTTGGGACGAGAAGGACAAGGGCAATGAGAACAAGTGGTCCCGGGTTGAGGCCGGTTATCGGTGGATGAAGATGCCGAGCGGTGGATCTTATCCCTTGGTCGCGTGGCTCAAGTGCCCGTAGCCTGCGGAATATACGCGGAATGATCTTAGGGGTCGGTGTGCCGTACGGCATGGTCACGCCGCAGGTCAGAAGTTACGAGCAGGCCGGAACGGTCACGCGCTGTAAACCGTCGCAGTTCGACGGCGTGTCCGCTCCGTGCCCGTCAGGATGGGGAATCGAGGGAGTCACGGTGACTCCCGAGCAAAGCTTCACCCACTCTGAGCTGCTGCGGAGCTGTCAGCCAGTCGCGCACCGAAACCAAACTGGTTGGCAAAGCACCAAGCCTTTCCTGCCCTCGCAGCTTTGCTCATGAAGCACCACACTTGCTGCTGTGCATTGGAGGAGACGAGTGATCAAGGAAGATTCGCTACGGTTCCGGTCGAGACGGATACGGCGCTACCAACTGATGCTCGTTCCGTGTGCTGCTCTGGTCCTCATAGGCGGGGCCTACCTGACTAACCACGGCGGATCGGAGAAAGCAGGTCGACCAGTCACCACACTGACCGGGGAGGACAGCGGGTCGAACGCGAAGATCATCGATAAAGAGCAGATCATCGACCTTGACACCTTCAGTGAGAAGGACGATCCAATGTGGCCGCTGATCGAGGAGCTTCGAAAGACCGCCCCTCAGATCGACTCCACGGCTCCGAGCTCCACGGGAGATTGATCACGCCTGTCGAGCAGTTGCATTTCCCGTTGCAGTACAGGACCGTTCAGACCCGTTCAGGGTGGACCGCACAGGGCCTCTGGTCTGCAATGAACCGTCCAGAACTGATCGAATCCGAGCTTTTAATCCGCAGGTTCCCGGGTTGACATGCTTCCAGAGACATAGGGCGATGACGGCCTCCGGTGCTATCCAGCATCCCCGGCGTCGTGCCCGATCGCCTACGGTAAGCCGTACCCATGCGGGGAGGCGCGGTGCAATGCCGAAGACCGTCTCGAAGAGGGTACAGCCGTGCCCGTCGCGTGCCCGATGGGACGGGAAACGAGGGGGAACAGCGGGGAGTCACGGGGAACGCAATCAAGGCCCTGATCTGCGTCTTCGCAGGTGAAGAAAGATCGGCATGCGTCTTTGCAAGCAGGAAGTTAGGGGTTCGAATCCCCTAGTACGACAGCAGTACTTTGTGATCTGGCCCTTCGCCTCCACGAGCGCTGTCTGATGGTGTGAGCTGGGGTTATGTGAGGGTGAGGCGTCTGCGGTAGTGGTACCAGCGGGCGCGGGCCTGGTGGCGGCGTCGCCACTGGCTCCAGCGCAGTTCGAACTCGCGCCAAAAAGCCGCAATCGGTGGCGTCACGGCGGCGCTGACGTGGGTGAATACGGCGAGCAAACGGCGGACCTCGGGCACGGTCAGCGCAATGAGCCCGTAGTCGTCGGGCGGATCGTCCTGGCCGGTATGCGGCACGACGGGGGCAGGGTGACGACGTCGCTCGACCGCGACGACGACGGCCAGGACCGCGAGCGCGGCCATCGCCAAGATGACGTGCCTTCGCCATGACCGGTACCGGCGGGCCTGGGTGTGGTCGAGCCCGACCTGTCCTTTCGACTGCTGGAAATCCTCCTCTGACCCCTGCGACCCGGACCAGGACGGGCAGCGTCAACGCCCGGCCCTCAGGCACGTGGCAGTAGAAGAACGCCAGCTCAGACGGGGTTTTGGCCGATCGCCGGATCGGCAGCGCCCGCCGCGGGCTCGCGGTGGCGACCATGGCCCGGTCATAGATGCGCGGCCCCTTGGAGCCCGCGCCACACGAGCGCCGCTCCCACGCGCGAGCGGGAACCAGCCGGGCCAGGTGGTCGGCGCGGTGCGGGCCGGCCGCCGTGGGGACGGGGAAATCGACCCCGGCTGCCGGCACATAGCCGATCTTCTGTTCTTCCAGGAAGGCGCGGAGCTTGGGATCGTGGCCGTACACCTCATCGCCCGCCGCCCACGCGAGCGTGACCCCCGCCGCCAGGGTGCGGGCCGCGATCCGCTGCGCGAGCTGCGGTTTGGTCGCGAACCGCCAGTCAGTGGGCAGGCCCATCGCCTCCCGCGTCGCCGGTTGGTCGAGGTATTTGCGCTGCACGTACAGCTCGGTGTCGATCAGGGCGTGGCCGAACGGGCCGGCGTAGGTGGCGTAGACGGCGACGATGCAGTTGGTGACCTTGCCGGCGGTGCCGGTGTACTGGCGACCCACGCCGCAGGTCATGACCCCTTTCTTCTCCTGCCCGGTCTCGTCCAGCACCAGCACTGCGTCCGGGCTGGCCAGGTGGTCGATCACGTAGTGGCGGACCGCATCGCGGACGGCGTCCTGGTCCCAGGCGGCGCGTGACAGCAGCCGCTGCATCTGTCCGGGGTCGGGTATCCAGCGTGTTTGCTCAGATCCCAGCAGGTCTTTCGCGGGATCTCCGACAGCAGTCCACGCAGGTAGCCGGTCGCGGCCTTGCGGGGTTCGACCCGTCCGAACGTGCCAGCGATCGCGCTGGTCAACTCCGCGAACCTCCGTTCCAGCAGTTCGGGCTCTAAGCTGGCCGCTGCGGCCGTCTCTTGATCACGGTTTCTCACAAGATCGCGATCCTAGAGGCGGCCGTTCGCATGCGCGAGATCACTCAGTGTGAACGATCTCGAACTACTGCTGTCGTACTAGGCTCCACCAGCAAAAACGCCGCTTCCCGCATCAGGGAAAGTGGCGTTCGTGCCATTAACGTGCCATCAGCCCGCCGGGACCAGCGCATCACACACCCGAAGTGCACCGATGCTCAACGCGGTGTCGTGACTCACTTGATGCTTGACGGCTCCTCGGGATCGTGCCCGTTGCGTGCCCGATCAGGCGGTGATCAAGGGGGAATCACGGGCGCGCCGCCTTGATTGTGTACTACCGAGCCGAGCAGGGAACCTGAGGTCCATAGCGGCGTGGCGATGACTTGGATGTTCTCATCAGCGGCCATATCTAGGGTCTGACGAGGGCTTGGGTTACCAGCTTGGCGGTGTGGGCCGGGCCGTATTTCGATCTGGCATCGCCCCGGCCGAGTCGTACGACGACGGTGTCCGATCCGGGATCGATCTGGATGATCTGGCCGCCCAGGCCCAACGCCCAGTACATCTCCTTGGGCGCGCCCTCCACCAGGCGGCGCCGGGGTGCCTTCGCGCTCTGCTGCCGGCTGCTGGCCTGCAAGGGATTCGCGACAACAGGGCCGCGGTTGTTCAGCCACCAGAGGTAACCGTAGGCGGCATTGAGTGTCTGGGACGGCCGGCCGGTCGCCTCCTTGACCCACCGAGCCGGCACTATCTGGGTGCCGGTCCAGGCGCCGCCGCGCAAGAAGAGGTAGCCGAACCGGGCCATGTCCTGGCAGGTCGAGTGGAAGCCGAAGAACATGTTCGTGTTGCCGGCGCTGTCACGGGTCATCTGCGAGTGGCTCATGCCGATGGGGCCGAACAGCCGTTCCTTCGCGTAGTCGGCGGGGTTCTTGCCGGTTGCCTTCTTCAGCACGGCATCGAGGGTCTGGATGGCGGCATTGTTGTACACCCAGGTCCTGCCGGGAGCGGCGTCCTGGTCCAGCTCGACGGCGAAGCGCGTCCTGTTCGCCGCGCGGAGCAGATCGCGGTAGTCAGTGGTGGGGTCCCAGTGGCGGCCGGAGTCGTTGCTCAGGATGTTCTTTATCCGGACATTCTCGGACGGCGTGCCAGCCCACGAAGAAACGTATTTCGACACCTTGTCATCGACGTCGAGTTCGCCGGCCGCTTGGGCGATGCCGATCAGAGTGCTGGAGTAGGATTTCGTCGCGGAGAAGACCTCCTGGCTCGTGACGCTGGTGCCGTTCCAGTACCAGTCGGCCACGAGCTTGCCGTGCCGGATCACGACCAAGCAGTTCGAGCCGTTCTTCTGGGCCTCTGCGGCGATCTTGTCCAGCTTGGCGGGATCGAATCCGGCCTCTCGCGGGTCGGCGCGGCGCCACTCGGTGCCTGGGTAGGTCACCAGGCTGGGGTTGGCAGCGGTCGGCGCTTCGCCGACGCTCGATCGCGGTGGCCCGGGCGGCGAGTCGGACGCGCAGGCTGGACTGAGCGATCCGAGGACGGCCAAGAACCCAATCAGGGTGGCGCTTCGCCAGGCAGGCGACCTGCCGCGTGGCATGTTTCACCTCTCTGCCGTGTTCGTCGCACGCCGACCGCGCGCTCATCACGCCCCGGAACCTCGAGGGCAGCAACTTCACTCCGCGAATCGGTGTAGCTGGAAGACCCTCATCGAGCTGGTAAATGCGATCTTCGAGTACCTGGAGATCTTTTACAACTAAGCGACGACACAGCACGTCGGTGATGCTCACCCCGATCGAGTACGAGATAGCCCCAGCTTGAGGTGCCCTGAACCTTCCGGACAGCGATCCCACTAGGATTGCGGGTCGTCTGAAAGGGGGCGAAGGTCGTATGACGATGTCAGAGGCACAGCGCAGTCGGGAACCGCAGCTCGCTGTAAACCGGACGTCGCGCCACCGCCCGATCCCGATTCACCGTCTGCCGTGCTGGCGCCGGCTACGCACTGTCACCTGTGTCCCTGACGGGATTCGAGTTGAGGTAGGTGCGGCGTCGGTCCAGATGGCGCAGCTTGATCGCGTGCCATTAGCGTGCCATTAAGAGCGGTGATCAAGGGGGAGTCACGGGGACTCGGCGCAGGCTTGCCGCCGAGGTCAGGCACGTTTCCCCAGGTGATCAGGCCGTTTTGCAAGCAGGAAGTCAGGGGTTCGAATCCCCTTAGGCTCCACCCCCACGTCAAAGGCCACCTCCCATGATCGGGAAGTGACTCTTTTCGATCTCGTACGGCAACGGAGTTCGTTTGTACGCTTCGCGCAGCCCCGGCACGCTCCGCTGTGATGCAGTCGGCTCCCGATGCTTGCGGGGCTGATCGCTCTGGCTGCGGCCGTGTTACGCGCTGATGCTGAGGCGTCTGGTCTACGTCGACGTGCTCGCAGCGAAGGAGTGGATGAGGCGCCATACATCGGCGGGTGCCTCTTCCTGTGCGAAGTGGCCGGTGCCAGGCACCAGGGCGGTCGTGAGATTCCGGATGCCGGCCTCACGTAGCCCAGCCGCGTATGTGGTGATGTCCCGACCTTCGCTGTCACCGCGCACGTAGAGCAGGGGGGTGTCGACGGGGCCAGCCGCGGCGAAGTCGGCGTTGTCCCGGGCGTCCTGAGGAAACGCCCGGTAGAGGTCGAACCCCGCGGTCAGGGCGGCATCCGTGCCGTAGGCGGCGGCGTGTGCGGCGCGCGAGTCTTTGGTGATTTCTCTGGCGCAGGGGACAGCACGTCGTAGAAGTAGCCGAAGTATTCGGCCTGACGCCCCTGCACCAGGATCTCCGGCAGGTCCGGCACCGCGTGGAGGCCGAAGTGCCAGATGTAGGGATTGCGCAGCACCTCGCTCCACGGGTCGACGCCCGGGATCACGGTGTTCATGATGACCACCCGGGCGACATCGGAGTACTGCCTGAGGTAGGAGTAGGCGACCATCCCGCCGGCGTCGTGGCCGACCAGTGTGAAATCGGTGAGCCCGAGCGTGCGGACCAGCTCGTGGACGGCTCTCGCGATCAGGCGTTTGGATCCGCCGTCCACAGCTCCGGTGGACTCGCCGATCCCAGGAAGATCGATGGCGATGACTCTTGCTGTGCCGGCGGCGGCCTCCATCACGCCCTCCCATGTCCTCCACGACTCCGGCCAGCCGTGAAGGAGGAGGTATGGCGGGCCGTCCGGATCGCCCGTTTCAACGATGTGAACAGAGAAGTCTCCGATGGGGAGGTGCCTGTGTCTTTGGTTTATCGACATGTTGCATGTCTATCAAACGACATGCAACATGTCGATCTGTTAGCATGGCGCTATGAATGCTGGCGACGATGACGGGCCTGCATACGAACGAGGCACGGGGTTTCTGGTGGCCCGCCTTGGGGCTCTGGTGGCACGTTCCTGGAACGCGTTCCTCGCGGGCTACGAGTTGACTCAGGGCCAGTACGGCGTCCTGGTCACACTCAAGGAGCAGGGGCTGCTGGGGCAGCGGCACCTGGCCGACCTGGTCGCCGTGGACGCACGCAACATCGTCGCCGTGCTCGACTCGCTGGAGGCCAAAGGACTGGTCGAGCGACAGGCCCACGGCGCCGACGGCCGGCGCCGCATCGTCGCCCTCACTGACAAGGGAAGCGCCCTCATCGAGACGGTTGGCGCCATGGCGGCTGCCCACGAGGACGATTTCCTCCATGCCCTCACCGACCGCGAACGGGAACGGCTCAACGCCCTGCTCCAGCGAATCTATGACTCGCACCTTCCAGGAGTCTGACCGCGGTGCCCTGCGCCCTCCGCAAGCAAGACCCCGGGACGGCGTCGGCACGACGAGAGGTGGCGGCTTTCCGTGCCGCATGACGCGGGCGGTAGGGGGACCGACCACGCACATGACACGCTGAGGTATTCGTAATCGCCGGGCCATTAGCGGGCCATTAAGGGCGGTGAACCGGGGTCAGTCACGGTCACTCACGGACTGCCTCTCGCCCAGGTCGCGGCCGTTCCCCCTGGTGATCAGGCCGATTTGCAAGCAGGAAGTCAGGGGTTCGAATCCCCTAGGCTCCACCTCGACAAACACCCCGTTCCTGATCAAGAAGCGGGCCGTCGTGCCATTAGGAACCGTTCCCCGTGATGGGTTTGCCCTCGTTGCCCGTTACCCCGCATCGAGGTCAGAACGCCATCCGAATACCTTCGCCGCATATCGCGCGGCTGAGCCCGCTACCTCGTCCCGGTGTCTCGGCCCTTAGCTGCCGAGGTGAAGAAACGCCTCAGTTCGGCCGCCACGACCTCCAGACGGCCGGCAGGGTGTCGCTTGCTGACATCTCCCGACGCATCATGATCGAGCCCAGGGAACTCGATCCGTTCGACGTTAGGAATGATCTTCTCCAGGCCGGACAGTGCAGGCTTGAGGAAGGGCAGTCCCTTGCTCCCGCCGAGCAGGAGCACTTCAGCGCGAACGGCGTGCTGAAGGCGCGCCCCGAGCGCGTCAAGTCTCGCGCGCGGTTGGCGTTCAGAGCCCCAAGACGACCTCGCGGGCTTCGACGAGGCTTGCATTGGTCATAGCCCTGTACAGCTTGATGGCCTCGAGCTCCTTGCCGGCACGGGCGAGTTGGACGACTTCGGTCGGCACTCCCGCCGACGGGGGGTCGTAGGGCACACCCAGCTTCTCCGACAAGAGCGCGAGCTGCGTCTCGATTCGGGCGAAGCGCTCGCTGATCTGTTCGAAGTGTCGGGCAAGTGCGTAGGAATCGTAGTTTCCGCCGGCCATTGGTCGATCCTCTCCGAAAGGGAACCTCGGCATGATCGCATAGCTCAAGTCACAGCGGAAGCGGTGTCGATGGTCACTACGCCGCAAAGGTGCTGTACAGCAGCAAGTACAGCAACAGGGCCACACAAAGCCTCACACCGACGTAATGGCCCGTTAATAGCCTGGGGAATCACGCCGTAGGTCAAGGAGCTACGGACAACCTCCGGATCCGAGGCCCCTCGACCTGAATAGCTTTCCTGGACTCAAAGGTGATGGTCGTGGTGCGTACCCGGGGGATCGCCAGAAGGCGAGTGCTCGGGTACGCACCACGCGGAGTCAGGACTGGGTCATCCGCTGCCAGCTGAACGGCCCGAACGCGTTGGCGCTCGCGGGGTGGTTTGCCTTCGTGTCAATGGTCAGCTTCAGCCACTCGAGCGGGAAGGTGCTGCCGTGCACCACCACCCGGTGGAAGTTCGGCACGTCGTATCCAGGGTGCGTTGACGCGACCGAGGTGCACGCGCCTGCCTCGCCGACACACGGGGCGGACGGAGACAGCGGGTTGTCGGACTTGTACACGTGGGAGTCGCCGTTCAACAACAAGACCGACTTCCCGAACTTCTTCGTGTGGGAGGCGATGCTTGCCACGAAGGGCTCGTACTCAGTCAGGTGTGCCGGAGTGTTACCGTCCAGGTCCCACATGTCGGCCTGCGTGAAGATCACGACACCCTTGGCGCCATCTTCCTGAGCCTGCGAGAATGCCCGGTCAAGCCAGCGCAGGTCGGCGGCCGTGCGCTCGGCGACCTCCTTCTTCTGTGCGGCGCTCTGCGACGGAGCGCCGTACCAGACATCGGTGTCGTTGTTCGAGCCGCCCGGGATGTTGAGCGTCACGAACTGGATGCCCTTCTGCTGCCACGTCACGTTCTCGACGAACTTCGAGTCCGTGGGGTGCGCACGGTCGTAGACCTGCGCCTGCGAGAGCACGTGCTGCTTTCCGTTGCCGAGCGTCCTGCCGGGCTTCGAGAAGAAGATCGAGCGGACCAGGTCGAGGTTGGCGGCGGGATTGCCGCTGGCGTAATCGACCGGCTGGTGCGTGACCGGATCGAGGACATAGTTGATCTGCTGCGTGGCCGAGCTGTAGGTGCCGCCGCCCTCAGCTGCCTTGTGGCAGTCCGTCCACTCGTTGTCGCCGGGGGTGTAGACCAAAGGCTTCTGGTACTTCGCCCACAGGTTGAATACCGACTGATCATAGGCCTGCGTGCAGTACTGCTTGCCTGAGTGGATGTCGCCGACGTGGGCGATGAGGCTGACCTGTGGGTCATTGTTGATCGACTCGACGAAGCCGGGTGTCGCCTGAAACTCGGCGGAGTCGGTGGGTGACGTCCCATACGGGGCATCTCCATAGACGGCCAGCGTGAAGACGTGGCCGTCGCTGGCTTTGGCCATCGCGGGGGACACGGTGCCCAGTGTGAGCGTCGCAGCGGCTGCCGCCAGCATCACCATCTTGCGCATGTGCGTGGTACTCCTCAAGGAGGTTTATTAGACTGGCTAACCTTTCATAGCCTTCTGGCCAGGGCATGACGTGAGTGTTATGCGGTGATGTCGGCAGCCTCAATGACTCGGCTGCGTACGCGATGTCAGGCTCGATCGGCGCCCGCAGAGTCCTTCGGGTTCGGAGTCGACAGCGGTCAGGGGCACCCGTACGGCATGCAGAGGCTGATCAAGCAGTGGGGCAAGGAGCAGGTCGTCAACGTCAACCAGCGCGCGAGTCTGCATCGCGCGATCGGCCGCCTGCACGCCGAGGCCCTGATCTCAGTGCGCGAGACCGGACGTGACCGGGCCTATCCAGAGCGCACCGTGTACGAGCTGACCGACGCCGGCCGCGAGGTCGCCAGTCGGTGGCTGCAGGAGATGCCGGCCGTGCCCAAGCAGGTCGGCTCACGCTGGATCAACTCCCTACCAGTTGGCGAGCGGATCGGCGAGAGGCTCCCTCGGTCGCCGATGGCGGGCTGTCGGCGGTGCTGAATCGTCGGATCTCGCACGCCGGGTGCTGGCCAGGGCGGCAAGGGCAGTGGTGATGGGTACCGCGGCGATCAGCCCGAGCGTCCCGACGATGCTGCGGACGATTTCCTGGGCGATTACCGGGTTGGTCAGCACCTCGCCGGCCGACTGATCGCCGACGCTGATCAGCAGCAGCAGGGGCAGGGAGGCTCCTGCGTAGGCCAGGATGATCGTGTTGATCACTGAGGCGATGTGGACGCGGCCGACCCGGGCGGCGGCGCGATACAGCTGGCCGAAGGTGTAGCCGGGGTTGGCGTGGGACAGTTCGGTGACGGTAGCGGCCTGGGTGGTGGTGACGTCGTCGAGCACGCCGAGCGAGCCGATGATGATGCTGGCCAATAGCAGGCCCTGGGTGTTGATCCGGTAGCTCATGCCCAGGTAGAAGGAGCTTTCGTCGGTGATGCCGTTGAGGTTGGCCAGGCTGATCGCCGCCACCGAAAGCGCGCCAGTAAGACTGAGGCTGATCAGAGTGCCGACCACGGCCATCGATGTCGGGATGGTGAAACCGTGGGTGAGATACAGCACGGCAAGCATGATCGCAGCGGAGCCGACGGTGGCGACGAGCAACGGCGGTTCTCCGGTGAGGATCGCCGGTATGACGAACGTCAGCAGCAGCACGAATGTGATGGCCAGCCCCACCAGAGCAGTCACGCCGCGCCAGCGGCCGAAGGCAACCACGGCTAGAGCGAAAGCGGCGCCGAGCAGCCCCAAAGGTGAAGACCGGTCGTGGTCGGAGATCTGGTACGGCGGCACATCAAGAACGCCTTTCGGCGTGTAGATGAGCACCACGTCGTCACCCTCGGTGAAGATCTGCGCAGTGGGGCCGCTGGGCAGCTGCGCGATGATGCGGCGCCCGCTTTCATGCCCGCTGGTCAGTTCGACTTTGGCATCACCGCAGGTAGCGGGGTCAGGCGGCGACTGTTGGTCGCTGGGCTGGCCATCCGCCGGCGGCTGCTCAGGGCAGGAGGTCAGCGTGACCTGAGTGACCGTTCCTGTCACCCGTTGCAGGCTGACCGATGGCTGCCCGATGGACGTGCTCTGAGTGGGCCACAGCCAGATGAGCGCGGTCAGCGTGACCACCCCCAGGGGAACGATGACCGCCAGTGTCGCCCACATCGTGCCGCGAGAGTGAGGTGCGGCCGGGCCGTGTGAGTGGTTGGCACCCATGATGAAAGCTCTCCTTAAGGCCTGTACCGAGGGCGGAGCGTCGGATCGGCTTGCCGGCACAGGACATGGGCCGGATGAGGGTGCGTCAGCCGCATGCCGCGTCACTGGCGGCAGGGTCGACACCGGTCGTTCCACAGGCGACCGCCGCGACGCCAGAGACCCGCCCATTGCGGCGCCCTCCGAAGCCCCCGGGCTCGGGCGTGCCGGTGGTACTCGCGGCGAAGAGCGCCATCAATCATTGAGGAAGCGCGGTTCCAAAGGCGGCAACGGTGGTGCCTACTATGTCTTGCCGATGTCGAACCACTGGCCCGGCCACTCAGCTGCCTTGAGGAACGACTCAGGTGACAGGTAAAGCGCCCGTGCGTACGAGATAAGTGCGCGAAATGCCACATGCTCGCCGCCCTCAATCTCTCCCGCACAGAGCGGGAGGCGAGGATGTCCAGCGAACCAGGAGCCCGGACGACCTCGACCCCCGCGATGCGCGCACGCGTCACCGACCAGGGATCGAAGGTCTCGCCCACCTGCCACGAACAGCAGATTCGGCCACCGGGAACTCAATGGAGCTCCAGCATGTCGACGACCGATTTACAGGGCTACTCCCCTTCGCGAGCCCACAGATTACCCGATCACACCGGAGATCCGCGACCGGCAATATGAAGTCCTCAGCCTGTCCCAGCGATTGGAATCTCCTTCGTGCTGGTGTGGATGGTGATTCGCCGCAGGGGATCGCGGCACTCTGCTGTGAGGGAAGGCGGTCGCGCAGGAGTCGCCGGTGAGCGACAGGGCGACGACATCACCCGCTCACGGGCAAGTTGATCACTGTGGCTGGCGTCAGGTGTCTTCGGGTATAGTCCGACCCTGAAGGGGAGTAGTCCTCCGCCGGTCGTCGACATGCTGGAATCCCACGGGATTCCCGGTGCCCGGGCCCCATGTAGGGGTGGACGAGACCTTCGACCCATAGCGACGTTTGCGTTGCGGCGGGGTCGAGGTCTCGGGACATTACTCCGGGTGCGGCTTCCTCGCGGTAACGCGGGAAGGAAAACCGGCCCCCTAATGATCCATTTCGTGTTGCTCATCGCGTGTGCCGCGGTGATCTACTTCTCCTGCGAGTGGTTCGTCAACGCGGTGGAGTGGCTGGGCCGGCGACTCAAAGTCGGCCCGATGGCGGTGGGAACGATTCTCGCCGCGTTCGGAACCGCGCTACCGGAGAGCGTCGTCACGTTCGTGGCAGTCGTGTTCGGCACCGGCGAGGAGCAGAAGGACATCGGTGTCGGGGCGGCCATGGGCGGCCCTCTTGCCTTGGCGACCGTCGCCTACGGTGTCACCGGCTGGATGATGTGGACCCGGCGCCGTAACCGGGCCCTAGCGACAGCCGGTGCTCCGCAGCCGGGCGCGAGCGCCGGTGACCCGGCCCTGGTCGACCGGGCGAGCGATGACGTCGGGGTCACCAGGAAGCTGACCCGGGACCAGACCTGGTTCATGGCGATCTTCGTGGTGAAAGTCGCCCTCGGGCTGGTCGCCTTCGCCTTCAAACCCTGGCTGGGACTACTGTTCTTCGCCGCCTACGCGGTGTACTTCTGGCGGGAGATCCGCGCCGACGGGGATCACGATAACGGCCCCGACCTTGAGCCGTTGCTGCTTCAGCGGCGCCGGGAGACCCCGGCCACCTGGGCGGTCATCGTCCAGACTCTGGTCACGCTGGCCATCATCTTCCTGGCATCTCACACGTTCGTGGGTCAGCTGGACACGATCGGGCCGATGCTCGGCCTTTCCGCCGCGGTGACCGCGCTGCTGCTGTCCCCGATCGCCACCGAGCTGCCAGAGATCATGAACGCCATCATCTGGGTTCGCCAAGGAAAAACGCGCCTGGCGCTGGCCAACATCTCCGGCGCGATGATGATCCAGGCCACCGTGCCCAGCGGGCTCGGCCTGCTGTTCACCCCCTGGCGATTCAACTCCCCGCTACTGCTGTCGGGCATCGCGACCATGGTCGCGATCATCTACCTGCTGGTGCTGCTGAAGACCGGCCGGTTCAACGCCAAGACCCTGTCGTTCGCCGCGGTGTTCTACCTGATCTTCGCCGCCTGCCTCATCCCCCTTCTGGCCTGACCGCCCGCACCCCACCCCCGTCGGCCCAAGGCAGGTTCACCGCCTGCCGCCAGTGGGCCGACCGGCGGCGGGGGCCAAGGCGCAGCGCCGCCCCGCCGGGTGTGATCACACCCGGCCCTCGTCTCCACCTCAACGAGAGGATCCCGACATGACGATCATCGACCGTATCCGTACCTTCCTGTGAACCCCAAGGGACGACGACTCACCCAGCAGGCCCGCGAGCAGCTGGACAAGCCGGAGAACAAGCGGCGGCTGAACGATCTCATCCGGCGACTTCGTCACCGCCGCTGTCCAGCGGCCCAGGAGATAGGGATCTCGCGGTGAGCGCTTCGCTTCGCCTGCGTCCGGCAGGCGGCCATGATCTGCGCGAACACCACGTCGCGGAGCTGTGTTACCCGCGCGTGGTCGCCGCCCTGGAGCAGCGCGGCTACCACATCGCCAAGATCATCGACGCCCCGCATAAGCGGTACCCCAAGACCACGATCATGTACTCGCCCAACGGCCAGACCCGTGCCCGCTGGCGACACCCAGGCATTGAAGGGCTTCGATGCCACCCACGACACCTGCTCCACCGCCTGAGGCGCGCGCGCCACGGTAACGCCACCGCGTCATCCGACGGTGGCCACACGCGGCCCCGACACCCCTGGGATCACCACCCATGCAGACCCCGCACCATGTTGACCGGCGCGGACACCAGCACCTCCCAGCCGCTACCGGGCCTCCGTCGATGCCAACAACCGGAGCCTCCCTTGAACGACACACACCTATGTGGTGTACGGGCAGGCTGATCGTTATTTTTAATAGAAAAGCCACCGAACACCTCAATAGCCGACGCATTCCCCTCTAAGCAGTGCTAGAGAAAGGGCCCGGAAGTAATTCTTGTCATTACTGTTGTCGTCTGTTTGATCTGTCGTTACTTCGGCGCCGCTTCGCTGAATGGGTATTCCCTGGTCGCAGTGCTACCACGGTGGCGCGAAGAACGCCCGATTCATCGAGATTCAAGCGATATGGGGAACCGAGTGATTCCTCGGGAAAAGGTCCATCCGTAGGTAAGCCGACGTGGACTTTGGCGGTCGCAGCGGCGATTGCCGGCGGATTCTTCGCATTGTCGTGCCCGGCGATGGCCGACAGCGGCGCGCGGGCGCGGAGCGACGTCGGGCATCGTGTGGCGGCCGACATCAGCCACATTCCTGTCGGCCTCGCCTGCACCACTGCTGTCCATGCCTGACCGGCGCTCCAACTCCGCCAGTCGCAACTCCAATCGCCTGCGCGCCCCTCGCTCCTCATCCAGAAGCGCCCTCAGGCGATCTCTGCGTCCTTGGTCTCCAGCACCCGCCGCACCCGCTCCTCAGCGGACGGCGATGGCATTTCGGACACGACACGACACGATATGAAGATTACACCTCGGTGATCAAACCGACGGAACCTCGCACGTAATGGGCATCCGTGAATGGACACCGAAAAGACCGAAAATGAGGAGAGGGGTTGTGAGTGCTTTTAGGTACTCAAGTACAAGTTGCGCCACGTCCATGATTGTCATCCAACTACCTAGTTGACCCCTATCGACCTATTTCGAAGATTGGCTGCAGGGATCTGTATTTACCGAACACGTACTCTCCGGCGATCACCACGGAGCCAGATTCCTGGGGTTGATCCCGATAAAACTTGCATCTGCGTGATCGGAAGTCTCAGGTCGATCGCGCGGTGTAACCGTCGCCTCTGGTCGTAGTCCAGTTCCATGAGGGCGACCACCCGATGGTCATCAGTAGGAGGATGCGTGTCCGCGCCATACGCCGATCTCACTCCGCTGCTCATTCCCGCCGTCGCCGTGGCGATCCTGCTGACGCGCCGGTCCCGCGGCCGGTCCTGGCCGCTCAGGTTGCTGCTGGTCACCGGTGTGGGACTGTGGATAGCCTTCGCCGGGGGGTCGATGTGGCTGATGAGCCAGGCGATCGCCGAACAGACGCCCCACTCTCGAGAAACCCCATCGAGGATCAAAGCGTGCGCCGGGAAGACGCCCGAGACGTTCAAGGTCTCCCTGATCAACCTGCCGCTGTTCCTCAACCGCTTCGGTGACGTGGTGCCGGAGGGGCGCATGTACGTGCTGGACGAGAACATCGCGGCGGTACGCGCCGGCTACGCGCACGCCGCGGACCCGGACAGGGCGGATGAGGCGGATCTGATCGAGCCGCTGACCCTGCGGGCCAACCGGGGCGACTGCATCGAGGTGCGGTTCACCAACCGGCTCAACGAGCCGGCGCCGCCCGTGAACGAGAAGGTACGCAACGCCGCGATCTTCACGCTGCCAGGCGAGACCCTGAAGGCCCCCGGCACGGTGACCCCCGAACCGCGGCAGTTCGCCCCCGCTGCCACCGTTCCCAACAACGACTTCGACCCCCGGAAGGCCCCGAACGCCTCCATGCACTTCGACGGCCTCGCCTACGACGTCAAGGAGGCGGATGGCACCGTCGTCGGCAACAACCCCGACTCCACCGCTCGGCCCGGCGAGACCATCACCTACTGCCTCTTCGCCAACGTCGAGGGAGAGTTCCAGTTCAAGGACGGAGCGGACTTCACCTCCCAGCAGACCCGGCCCGTGGGTGCCGACGGCAAGGTGCGCTTCATCGGCTCACACGCTTTCGGGGCGTTCGGCGCGTTCGTCGTCGAGCCACCCGGGGCGACCTGGGTGGACTCCCGCACCGGCCGGTCGCTGTCGTCGGGGGCCCGGGCCATCATCAAGCGTCCGGGGGGGAAGGACTTTCGGGAGCATGTGCTGTACATGCATGACGAGGTGGAAGCGGAGCCGGGCATCTTGACCCGTTTCTGCCGCGGCGAAGCCGCGGTGGCGCCGCCGGTCGGCAACGAGTGTGTGAAGCCCACGAAGTCTCAGCTGGAACTGCTGAGTAAGGGCACGCTGCCGGGCCTGGGCGGTGGTGATGCGGATGCCTTGGTGCAGGGCGAGATTCCGGTGAAGCTCGAGTGGTTCGCCTTCAACTACCGCTCCGAGCCCGGGTTCAATCGTGAGGAGGTGGGGTGTCCGGCGGCGAGGCGCGCTGCTCAGGGATTCGACGCGGAGCGCTGTATCGGTGAGGAGACGTCGCTGTCGTCGTGGGCGTTCGGTGACCCGGGTGGCGGGGATCTGGTGTTCGCGAATTACCGCGGCGAGCCGACCCAGGTGCGTCTGTTGCATCCCGCCGAGTTCGAGACCCATACCTTCCACTGGCATGTCAACCGCTGGATGTTCGACCCGAAGGATGAGGGTGGCCTGGATGAGATCAGCAAGCCTACCCACGTGACGAGGACGACCAACATCCTTGACGTGCAGGCGGTCTCTCCGGGTAGCCACTACGGCCTGATCATCCAGGGTGGCGCGGGGTCGCCGCGTGCCGGTAAACCCGCGACCTTCGGCGACATCATCTTCCACTGCCACCTCTATCCGCACTTCGCCAACGGCATGTGGGGCCTCAACCGCACCCTGGACAAGCTGGCGGACGGAACGCAGAAGAACCCGGACGGCACGCCCGTGCCGCCGCTGGAGCCGCTGGCGGACCACGATTATCGGCCGGGTGTCGCCGGTGTCAACCCGCCACCCTCGCCTGCGGTGGCCACGCCGGGCTTTCCGTTCTTCATCCCGGGGAAGTTCGGTTTCAAGGCGCCGAAGCCGCCGCTTGGGGTCTTGGACCGATCGCCAAGTGGAATCTTCCCGCCGACCGCCTTGGAGAATGCGGCGGCCGACCCGGGCGCGAAGGTGCCGGGGGGCTTCTTCCAGAATCCGTGCCCCGCTCACCGCCCCACCAAGATGTACAAGGTCGCGGCCATCCAGATCCGGCAGCAGTACAACCCGGAGCTGAAGTGGACCAACCCCCAGGCACGGGTCTATGTGTTGCAGTCTGACAAACAGGCGGTGCGGCAGGGCCGAAAACCGGAACCGTTCGCGCCCATTCTCAACGTCGGCGATTGTGTGATCTACAAACTGACCAACGAGTTGCCCCGTACGTTCGGCGGCACCGCTTTCGACCGCCTGCAGGAGACCAACGAGGTCGGCATCCATCAGCACATGGTCCAGTTCGACGTGCTGACCTCCGATGGAGCCGCCAACGGGTGGAACTATGACGAGGGCGCCGATCCCGGTCAGACGATCATCTACCGCGACTTCGTGTCCGAGAACACGATCACGAACTCATTCCATGACCACTTCTTCCCGAACGTCCATCAGAAGAACGGGCTCTTTGGCGGCTCAACCATCCACCCGGCCGGGTGTGTGCCAGCACTGCCGAACAAGTCCAAGTCCAAGGCCGGGAACCGGGCGCTCATCGGGACCGTCTTCGACCTGCACTGCAAGCCGACGGTCGATTTCAACGGTAAGCGCACCGACGGCCGTGACTACCGCAACCTCTCCCTCTTCATCGAGGACCGTGTGCCCCTGTTCCAGCCGGACAACCCCAAGACGCCCGACGACGACAAGTTCGTCACCCCATACGGGGTGCCGATCTTCCCGGCCAGGTTCCCGTCGAGCAACGACGACCAGGGCGGCATGGGGGTCAACTACCGGCTGGAGCCGTTCGAGGCCCGTAGGAACGCCGACCCGGCGAGTCTGTTCGACCCGGCCGTCCACGGGGATCCGTTCACGCCGATCCTCAAGGCGTACCCGGGTGATCCGGTGAAGTTCCGGCTCTTCCAGCTCTCCCAGGAGGAGTCACACGGATTCAATCTCGATGCGTTCCGGTGGAAATTCGAGCCCAAGGACCCCGAGTCGAACGTCATCGCGGCACAGCACATCGGCATGCTCGAATATTTCGACGTGTCCATCCCGACGGATCAGCTGCCGGCGCGAGCGCGGGACATGATGACGAAGGACTTCCTGTACTACTACGCCGGTGCCGATGACTGGTTCCTCGGGGCCTGGGGGCCGCTGCGACTGTTCTCGTGCTCCAATCCGAGATCGGGGAAGACGCCGATCCCGGAGCTGCCGGACTTCCCGCGGCACACCTGCACGGGCGGCGATGCACGGCACAAGGCCCCGAGCAAGACCTTCGTGGAGATCGTGGACAAGGTCACGTACGAGAAGTACAAGGGCCCCGGCTACAAGAAGATCGTCGACAGCGCCTACACCATCATCCACCAGTACGAGTCCGACTACGAGTCGTGGCATGGCTGGCCAAGCACCCGGACACGCTGCAGGACCGGTGTGGACCGAACCTTCAGCATCGTCGCGATGAACAAGGACATCACCTACAACAAGTCCGGCGATCACGATCCGCACGGCCTGATGTACGCGCTGGCGGCCGACGAGAAGGCGTTGCGGGACGGCAAGAAGCAGCCCGAGCCGCTGGTGATCCGGGCGAACGCGGGTGACTGCCTGACGATCAACTTCACCAACAAGCTCGATCCGAAGAAGATGACACCGCACTGCCACGAAGCGCTGGAACCAGGCCAGCTCGGATTCAAGCAGGAGGAGCTGCGCTTTCCACAGTGCATCGAGCGGCCACCCAAGCACGAGAACAACGTCCCAGGCTTCGAGCCCTTCCCGGTGAGCGCGAAGGCGTCGATCAGCGCTCAATTCGTCCTGTCGACGCCACCTGACGCGGTGGCGCCGGGGCGGAGCACGCAGTACTACTGGAAGCTGCCCAGCGACATGACCGGAATGGCGCTGCTGCGGGATCGCGCCGACGTGCAGAACCATCTGCACCACGGCCTGTATGGGGCGCTGGTCATCGAGCAGCCCGGCTCACGCTACCTGAACCCGGTGACCGGCCGACCGCTGAGGACCGGCACCAGCGCGGTGATCACCCATCCGAAGCAGCCGGACTTTCGGGAGAACATCGTCCTGATGAACAGCGACCTGGCGCTGTTCTACAAGAACAACGAGCCGGTGCCGGACAACCTTGACCTGGTGCTCAAGCCGAGCCGGCAGACCAACGACCCGGAGGACCAGGGAGAGTTCTCGATCAACTACCGCAACGAACCCTGGTCGCACCGGTTCGCCGTGGACCAGAACATCACCGACATCTTCAATTCCTGCGTGCACTGTGACCCGTCGACGCCGGTGTTCCAGGCGTACACCGGTGACAAGACGGTCTTCCGGGTCGGGCAGGCCGTCGGCGACCCACGCTCCACGAGCTTCGTCCTGCATGGCCACACCTGGCGCCGTGCACCCGCTGACCCGCAGTCCCAGATCGCGGCCACTCAGGGCCAGTTCAACCCGGGCGTCGTCTACAACATCGTTCTCGACCCGAGGGTCACCGGTGGGGCCGGCGGGTTCTTCGCCGCGCCGGGCGACTACCTCTACCGCTCCGACGTCTTGGCCCGTCATCTCATCGGTGGACAGTGGGGGTTGTTCCGGGTGCACTCCAACCGTCGGTCGGACCTGATCCCACTCTCCGACAATCCGGTGTGGCAGCCGAAATCGCGGAGGCCGCGGTGAGCCTGATGACCAAGCTCAGGTTGCCGGACGAGATGCTCGGCAGGCCGGCACCGTCACGCCGGCAGGCCAGGCCCGGCCGACGCCGTCCGCAGAAATCCACAGGGCTGAGCCCGTTCGGCCACGGCCTGGTCCTCGGAGTCTGTGTCGGGATGACGTTTGCCCTGATCATCGGGGTGGTCGGCTTCCTCGTCACCCGGCCGACGGGGGCGGCACCAGCGGTCGCCGCTCCGGCAGCCGACGGGCAACCGGCGGCGGACCGGGGAGCCCGAGGGGCGACGGGAGCCAAAGAGCAGCCGGCGGCGTCGATCGATGTGACCGCCGCGCACCTCGGTGACCTGCAGGTGCGGATCGAGGCCCGGGTGAGTGCGCCCGGCACCTACGACCCGATCACCAAGGGGCAGGTCGTCGCCTGGACGGACATGGTCGCCATGCCGATGGCCCATCAGCAGGGGCCCGTCGTCATGACCGAGGTATCCGGGCGGCCCGGCACCTATCAGGCAGTCATACGGGTGCAGATGGTCGGGGAATACAACGTCACTGTCGAGATACGGCATCCGATGGCATCCCGGGCCGACAAGCGGATTGATGTGCAGCAGGTAAGGAAGAGCTGAAGCCCGTGCCCGCGGCAGGCAGCCGTGGTCGGCTCCGCACGGAGTCGGCCACGGCGCCTTCCGCTCAGGAGAGGGCGATGGCGGTGGCGGCCACGCCGTGGTGCACCGCCGGGTGAAGAACCGGAACGGAATGGACGCGCCGACCGGTCGATGATCGACGACCTTTGCCGACCGATGAACTATAGTCGTCCGCCGTGGCCGAATCCTCCCCCTATCTGACCGCGACGGCGGACGCCTACGACGCCGTCGCCGACCTCTACGCCGACTTGGCCCGAGACTCGCTCGACCGCCTGCCACTGGATCGCGCGATACTCGCCGTGTTCGCCGAACTCGTACAGGCCGCCGGACCCCGGCCCGTCGCCGAGGCCGGCTGCGGTCCAGGGCACATGACGGCACACCTGCGTAACCTCGGACTGGACGCCTTCGGCATCGACCTGTCTCCCGCACTGATCGACATCGCCCGCAAAGACCATCCTGACCTGCGTTTCGAGGTCGGTTCGATGGGCGCCTTCGACGTGGCCGACGGCGAGCTGGGCGGGCTGCTCTCCTGGTACTCCGTCATCCACATCCCACCACCGGAGCTGCCGCCGTACTTTGCCGAGTTCCGCCGGGTGCTGGCTCCGGGGGGTTACCTCCTGCTCGGTTTCTTCGAATCCGAGGGCGGCCCGGTGCTGCAGTTCGACCATAAGGTCGCGCCGGCCTACCGGTGGCCGATCGACGACTTGGCCGACCTGGCCCGCAAGGAAGAGTTCGTCGAGGTGGCGCGGATGTTGCGCGAGCCTTTGGAAGATGAACGATTCCGCCGCGGCCACTTGCTGATGCGCAGACAAGCCGCCGCCATGTGCTGAAGTATGCGTCTCCGGCGGCCTAGCGACGCCTGCCCCGCAACATCAGGACCACACCGGCGACAACCGCCACGATCACGACCAGAAACGTCAACTCAGGCCAACCCACACCGAACATGCGAGCACCCTCCAAATCGGAGCATCGTTGCTTGACGGTCCACGTCCGACTGTTCCGCCTAAAACATTTTCGCCTCCGGCGGGGGCCTCGGGCTCCAGGATGATCGCCGCACATTGCCAAAGGCCGTAGGGGGTTGAGGTGGAAACCTGATCACCCCGTCACCGACGTCCCAGGCAAAGTCAAGCAGACCAGGGCCATGGGGCCTGGGTATTCGGATGCGACCAAGGCCGCGGCACACCAGTTCCGAACATTGTCATGATGGTTTCGCCGCAGCGGCGGTGCCTGTACACCCTTGTTGATTTGGCTTGCCCGTCGCTTCGGGGGTGGGTTGGGCAAGCCGGCCTTGCCGGGTAAGGAGATGGACGGCCAGCGCGCACCCGCTTCCCAGACCGGACAATGCTATCCAGGGCAACGCCGGGGAGCGGGTATCAACCAGCGCGCCGGTCAATAGGTTGCCTGCCGCGATTCCGATGCCGGCGGCGGTGTTGTAGAGGCCGTAGTGGCTCGCCACCAGTCGCCCGCCGGACAGTGTGATGATGGTGTCCATTTCGAAGGGGTAGCTCAGCGTCGTCCCCAGGGTCAGCGCCACCGTGCATAGCAGCACCGCGGCCATCTGGGCTCCAGCCGAGTTCGGCCACGCCATAGCGCACAGCGCAGGGGGGAGAAAGGCCAGTCCCATCAGGGTGAGACCGCGTGTGATGGCCTCGGTGTGGGTCCAGCGGCGGTGGGCCCAGTCGGTGATGCGGACCTGACCGGCGATGGCGACGATTGCTGAGATGGCGAAGACGACGCTGACGGCGCTTGTGCTGCCTACTGCCAGTGGCAGGGTGAGGTAGACCTGGAACGGCAGTACATACGAGCCTGCCATCGCCAGGGAGAACAGTACGAAGGGTCGGTTGGCGAGCATTGCCCGCCATTCGCGAAGGACACCGGTGGTCGCCGTGGTCGTGATCTGACGCGGCGGAAGTGCGTAGGTTTGGAGCACTGTGAGCAGGGCGAACAGTGCTGCCGCTACCAGGCAGACAAGGCGGAAGTCCACCGCGACCAGGGCGAGCCCGATAAGCGGGCCGGCAAGGATCCCCGCTTGGTAGAACACGTTGAACAGGGCGAAGGCCTCCACCCTGCGTTCGGCTGCGTCGTGGGCGAGGTAGGCGCGGACGGCCGGGTTGAACAACGCGCCGGCGAATCCGGTGGCGGCCGAGGCGACGAGCAGCGCCGGGAGGGAGCTGGAGAAGCCGAGCAGGGCGAACCCGATGGTGCGTAGCAGGCAGCCGATGATGATGACGGGTTTGTAGCCGAGCCGGTCGGCCAGGGTGCCGCCGAGCAGGAACAGGCCTTGCTGGCTGAGGTTGCGCATGCCGAGTACCAGGGCGACCGTCCAGGCCGCCATGCCGAGCCCGTGTGACAGGTGTCCGGCGAGGTAGGGCATCAGCATGTAGAAGCCGATGTTGATGGTGAGCTGGTTGATCATGAGCAGCTGGACGCTGCGGTCGAAAGATGTGAAACGCCGCCACATCACAGGTCCACCACCGTGGCGCAGCGGGTCCAGCGGGTGACCTCGGCTTCGCCGGGATGCTTGATCTCCTCGGGTTCATCTGCGGGTGGCCGGTCGAGCAGGTCATGGGTGGCGCAGTAGGCGTTGTCGAAGACGGTGGTGTAGTAGCGGGCGGGACCGTCGGGGAACACCGCCACGATCCGGGCCTGTGACGGCAGAGTGCGGGCGCACCAGGCGGCGACCACGGTGACCGCGCCGACGCTCCACCCGCCGGTGGTGTAGTGGGTGGCGGCCAGGGTCCGGGAGGCCCAGACCGCCTCGTGCGGCGCCACCCAGTGCACCTCGTCGAACAGGTGGTGGGCGACGTTGCGCGGATGGATGCTGCTGCCCAGGCCACGCATCAGCCGAGGCCGGGCCGGCTGCCCGAAGATAGTGGACCCGACCGAGTCGACGCCGATCAGCCGCATGTCCGGATACAGGCGGCGCAACACTCGCGCGATGCCGGCCGAATGTCCTCCGGTGCCGACGCTGCAAACCAGGACGTCGATGCGGCCGATCTGGTTGATCAGCTCGCCCGCCAGAGCGGCGTAGGCGTCGACGTTGTCGGGGTTGTCGTACTGCCCCGGGCAGTAGGAGCCGGGATGGGCGGCCAGCAACTGCTCTACCCGCTCCAGCCGTGCGCGCTGCCATCCGCCGACCGGATGCGGGGCGTTGACGGTCTCGACCTGGACGCCGTAGGCGGCCAGCAGACGATGGACGATGGTCTCCATGCCAGGATCGGAGACCACGGTGAGCCGGTGGCCGTGAACGATGGCCGCCAGTGCCAGGCCCAGGCCGAAGGTACCGGACGTGGACTCCACGATCGTGGCGCCGGGATCCAGCTCGCCCCGCGCTCGGGCTCGCTCGACGATGTGCAGGGCGGCACGGTCTTTGAGTCCGCCGGGATTGGTGCCCTCCAGTTTGGCCCAGAAGCCTCGGCCGCCGGCGGCGAACGGTTGGGAGATCCAGCACACCGGCGTGTTGCCGACCAGATGCGTCAGGGTCGGTGTGGTGGGTTCGGTGATGACAGAAGACAAGATCGACATGATGGCGCACGCTCTCTCCGGCACGGCACTGTGCCGGGGTCGCTGACTGAGTGAACAGGTCGAACGAACCGACGTCCGTGTGGACGGCTGGTCGTGCAAGTCCAATCAGCAGCGACACACTTCGAGCGTGTGTGTCAGCGCGGCTCGCGCACGGTAAGAGCGGGGCGGAGCCCGGCTTGAACCTTCGGGTGTCGGCGCAGACGCCAGTTCCGTCACCGTGTCCGAGGTAGCCAGGCCCACCGGTCCATGAGGGGCAACCGCGCATCCCCAGACGGGGAGCATGAACGCTTCTGGATGGACGGCCGCATCATGATGATCGTGTTCGGGGTGGTCCGGGCATGAATCCAGGACAAGCACGTGCAGCGATCCCAGATGCTCATGCGGCATGGTGGCGTGTGTCCACAAGTGGGCCACCGTGACGATTCCGACCAGCACGGCAAGCCACGCGGCCCAGCGTGGCGTTCCTGTGATCGCGTGCCTAATAATCATCGTCAATGACTATATGTAGCAGCATGACTACATAGAGACACCATATGCAGGTATGGGGTCTGTCTGTGTGGTGCTTCTTAACCGGTCGCCCGTGACGCAAGAGGAGTCGTACGGCAGAGGATCACAGACGGCCCAAGAGCGGTGCGCGTAGGCTGGCTGCTGTGCAGCGCGCTCTTCGACCTGAACAACACTCTTGTCAATCTTGACCAGGCATTTCGGGCGTGGGCCGCAGAGTTACCGATGAGCGGGACTTTGGGCCGCGGGGCGGTTGACTGGCTGATTGCTGTGGACAGAGCCGGGGTCCTGCATCGTGAAGTCTTCTTCACCAAGGTGCGCGAGCATTTCGCCCTGCGAGATTCGGTCGACGAACTATGGAGCCGATACCGCCAGCGCAGTGCCACACCTTGTCCATTGCCGGCCCGAAGTCCTTGATGGGCTTTCCGAGCTGCGTGCCTCTGGGTGGCTGGTGGCGATCGTGACTAACGGGATGGCAGACAATCAGCTCGGGAAACGGCCCTTCCCTGACCCCGGCACGCCCCCGTGTCACGGGGTCCGGAGAGGACCCCGTGACAAGCGGTAGCTGCGCGGGTCGGCATCCATCAAGCGGCGTCGAGGGCCTCGGTGATCTTGCGGGCCATCTCAGCCATGGTGGGGCTGGGCTCGCCCTTCTGGGGCCGGGCGGCTGCTTCGATGGCGACGATGACGGTGCGGCGGAAGTTGTCGGCTTCTGCCGGAGCCTGCTTGTTGAGCAGGCTCATGGCTGCCGTCAGGGCCGGCAGCACCTGGTCGGCCAGGTCGGCTGTGGACTTGCCGTACTTCACGCCCTTGGGCGCCTTGGTGAGCACGTGCCCGACCAGGCCGGTCGCGGAGGTCAGGGCGATGGAGCCTTCGGTGGCGGCCTTGTGGGGCGAGCCGGCGGCAGCAGCGGCGGACATCAGCGAGACGGCGCCCCACGCGGCGGTCCGCAGGGTGAGCGTGTCCTGGTCGTTAAGGGTGACGGACATGGTGGTGTGCTCCTTAAATCTGTTACGAAATTCGATTGAACGGACGGTTAGTGGAGTGTGGTCCTGTTGGTGCCCGGGGTAGCGAGATTGCTCAGGTCGGGTCGCCCGAGGGGATCTCACCCGGCCTTGAGGCCGCGATCGCTGAACCGTTCATGGCATCCACCATCGCCGACCGCTCTGATCCCGGGCCGTCGCCGTCCTGACGCGGCCGCTGACACGACACCGCATGGTCAGCGCGAGGGCTGGTCAGCTGGGTCGAGGACGTCCGTGAGGGGTTCAGTGGCAGGCTGGAGGAGCGGCAGGAGCGGATGCCGCCCGTCTGTAACCGTTGACATCCGATGACCGAGGAACCACGACCGGGCCAGGTACACGCGAAGACGGGCTTGCACCTCCGTCGCCGGCCCGCTGCCGCTTCGCGGTGGGTCGCGGCATACGGGACGATCAGTCGGGCGAAGTGTCCGCGGGCGCGCATTTCACGCCCAGATCACTCACGACCGGCCCCAGTCGCAGGTCAGCGCACCCACCAGGCGTGATCCCTGCAATTCCCAAGCTGACAGCGCGGGTTCGACTCCCGCCACCCGCTCCACGAGCGAAATCGTAGATCGAAGCACGTTTCTTGAGGGTATCGATTGATCAAGGGCAGGATGGCCTCATGCGTCCTGTTCGAGATTGGGACGATGAGGCACCCGCGCTGGGCGCGGTACGTCCTGTCAGGCGGCGGTCTCGCGATGGTGTGGTTCGCGTCGGCGTTACGCTGGGGGATAGAACGTGGCTTCTGGATACTGGGCAGAGGGGCCGTCCAGCAGGTGGGTCTCGCGGTTGCGCAACCACAGGTCGAAGAACGCACGGATGTAGGCGCGTTGAGCGGCGACGGCCCGATCCGGGTCGATCGTGCCGACCCAGGGGGCGGCCGTTGGGATGATTCCGGCCCTCGCCAACTGGCTGAGCAGCGGCTCGTCGTCGGTGTAGCTGAAGTGGGTCGTGCCGACCAGCGACACGAACCGCCGCCACCCGCGCAGGTGGTGCCAGACGATGCTGGTCAGAGCGCCGAAGTAGTCCGGCCCGAACCCGCCGCTGGCCATGATCATGAACGGTCGATCGCCTATCCGGTCGGCCAGAAGGATCAGCGCCTTTTCGGTCTCTTCGGGGGGCACCTGGATAGTGTCGATGTCGTCAGGGAAGAAGCTGCCGTCGAGGTTGACTCCGGCGCGGACCCTGGGGTCTTGGGCCATGATCTGGGCTGTGGTCGCGCCGCCCAGCGAATGCCCGAACATGCCGATCCTGGCCATGTCCATGCAGGCACCCAGGCCGCCGGGGAGCGGACGGTGTTCGGCGTCGGGGTTTTGGCCGGCTTTGAGCATGGAGAGCGAGTCGATGACGAACCTGGTGTCGGCGATGCGTATCGGCAAGGCGACGTGGGGCGCCTGCTCGGGCCGGCCTCGTACCACCCGTCCACCGGGGAACTCCACCTCGCCAGCCTGATACGTATGGCTGATCGTGACCACCACGTACCCGTGGCTGGCGAGTTCCTCCACCAGCGCGGTTCCCTGTTCGCGGTTCTGGTCCGCTCCTGGGGAGAAGAACACCACCGGATACGGGCCGGCCGACCGGTCGACCGGCGCGCCTTCGGCGGCGTGCGTGATCGGGAAGTCGACGCCGTCGAGCGAGACCTCCGAGGTCATAACGGCTGGAGGCGGAGGCACGTCGGGCGAGGGGCCCGGCGGGGACCCGAGGACCGTCTCCAGCTCCTGCCGGTAGTAGGCGAGAGCGGCCGCCGGCATCCACGGCGCTAGGCGGCGACCGGCCTTTCGGGCCGGATACCACACGGAGACCATCAGTTCTCGAGGGTGCGGAGCCGGCAGGAAGGGATCCTGCCGGGCGTGGTCGATCAGATGGAGCGAGACGGTCCCGATGTCGTGCGGGCCGGTCGGCGCGGTCAACGTGAGCCGCAGTCGGCTCGGCGAGCCGGCGGCGAAAGCCGAGCCGGTCTAGGTAGGCACGGCCAGTCCGCCGGCGACGGCGATCGCTCCACCGAGCAGCCGGCGCCGATTGAGGGCGGCTCCGTACACGGGGCGTACCGGATTTCGAGGGTCGTTCATGCTTGCCTTTCTGACACGTGAGATGTGTTGAGTGCCACACGGTCGTCGGCGTACGGCTGGCGCGCCAGGCGCGGTCCGGCGGCCGACGGGAATTCGCACGAAGCGAACTGCGGCCGCGGCTCTTGTCTTGCTGATGGCTTGTCCTGCGGCCCGCTGTTGATGCGGATTGTCAGGGTGTGGCGAGGGCTTCGGTGGGAGCGAGGCGGGCGGTTCAAATGGTGGGGTACAGCCCGGTGATGGTGTCGGCGCTGGAGGGCAGCCGGAGCGACAAGGCGGCGGCTACCCCGCTCCTCGAAGATCGCGGCGAAGACCGGCGGAAGACGTGGGCCGTACTCAGGTGGTGGCCAGGGCGATCGTCGGGGACAGGCGGGCGGCGCGCATGGCGGGATAGAGGCCGGCGACCGTGCCGATGACGAGCGTGGCGCCGATTGCCCCGCCGATCGCCCACGGTGGCACGACGGGTGGCCAGTCCCTCGTCAGCGCGTAGCCCGCCGTGGCCAGGGCGCCCAGCACCGATCCGGCGACGCCGCCGAGCGCGGAGAGCAGCAGGGACTCTGACAGGAACTGGATGCGAACCTGCCCCCGGGTGGCCCCAAGGGAGCGGCGCAGGCCGATTTCCTTGCGCCGCTCCAGCACGGAGATCACCATCGTGTTCGCCACGCCGACTCCGCCGACGAGCAGTGCCACCGCGCCGAGTCCGAGGAGCAGGTTGGTGAATGCGTCCGCGGCGGCGGCCCGTGCGGCCAGCGCGTCTGAGGGTCTGCTGACCTCGACCTGCTCCGGGGTCTCCGGGTTGACGGTACGCGGCAGCGCCGCCCTGACGGCCTCTACCGCCTCCTCTCCGGAACGCTCGTAGATCGTCGTGGGGTGCCCGTCGAAAGCCAGGTACGTCGCGGCAGCGGGGAACCCGAGGAGCACCGAGCGTTCGATTTCCGGGGCGAGCGGCATCGGCCCGAGGATGCCGATGACGGTGAACCACTGGTTGCCCATCCACACCCGCACGCCGGTCCTGCCGAGGCCGAGCCGCTTGGCGGCCTCTGAGCCGAGCACGACGGCGGGTGCGTGTTCGGTGGAGGCGTTCAGCCATATGCCTTTGGAGACGCTTCCCTCCAGCGTGGTCAGCAGCTCGGTGCTCGCCGCCTGGACGGAGATGCCGCCGGTCACGGCTTCGGGGATGTGGTCGGTGCGCCGCACGGTGGCATCGACCGTCCCGGTGGCCGAGGCGGTGTTGACGGGACCGATGCGCTTGACCACGCTGAGCGCGAAGGTGGGCAGCTTGGCCTTGTCGCCGAACAGGGTACGGCCGGGCGCGACGGTGAGCAGGTTGGTACCGAGCCGGTCGAGCTGGCGCAGCAGTTGCTCCCGCGACGAGGATGAGATGCCGATCACCGCGATCATGGTGGCGATGCCTATGGCGATGCCGAGCGCGGACAGAATGACCCGGGTGGGGCGGGTCCGCAGCCCGGCCGCCCCGACACGCAGCACGTCGACGGCGCTGAGCCGGGCAGGTGACAGTCTCGCGCGCGTCATGGGCGGGCTCCCTTCGCGATCTCCGCCGGAGGGCGGCGGCCGTCGCCGGCGATGATCTGGCCGTCGCGTACCCGGACCTGCCGCGGGCACCACTCGGCGATCTCGGTGTCGTGGGTGATGACCGCGACCGTGGTCCCGGCGGCGTGCAGGTCGTTCAGCACCCGCAGCACCTCGGCCCCCGAGTGCGAGTCGAGGTTGCCGGTCGGCTCGTCGGCCAGCAGCAGCGGGGGATCACCCACCACGGCCCTGGCGACCGCGACCCGCTGCTGCTCGCCGCCCGACATCTGGTTCGGCTTGTGCCCCAGCCGGTGGCCTAGTCCGACCCGTTGCAGGGCGGCTTCGGCTCGCTCGCGGCGCTCGCGCAGAGCGGTGCCGGTGTAGAGCAGGCCGTCGGCCACGTTGTCCAGCGCGCTCACGCCGGTGGCGAGGTGGAACTGCTGGAACACGAATCCCAGGTGGCGGGCGCGCAGCGCCGACAACTCCCGGTCTGACAGCTCGGCCACGTCGTAGCCGGCGATGCGCACGGTCCCTGACGTCGGCCGGTCCAGGGTTCCGATCAGCTGGAGCATGGTCGACTTGCCGGAGCCGGAAGGACCGACGATGGCCAGCAGCTCGCCGTACTCGACCGTCAGGTCCAAACCGCGAAGCGCCTCGACCCGTCCGCCGTAGACCTTGGTCACGCCCTGCAGCTCGACGATGCTCATGTGGCGGGCACCCCTACCTTCATGCCCTCCGCGAGGCCCGTTCCGCTGATCTCCACCTTGCCGCTGCCGAACGCACCGACCCGCACCGGCACGATCCTGGGGGCCGAGCCCTCGACGACCTCGACGCCGAACCCCCCCTCGCGCAGCGCCAGCAGCGCCTCGACCGGCACGGCGAGCACGCCCTTGCGGCGTTCACTCTCCAGCTCGACGTCGACCGGGGCCTGGTCGAGCTTGGTGCGCGGCGTCTTGTTCAGGGTGATATCGACATCGACGGTCGTCTTGCCGCTGTCCTGCCCCTGTCCAGATTGGGCGGACTTGGCGACCGTACCCACCGAGGTGATCTTTCCGTTGATCCGCTCGCCGCCCGGCAGCTTGACACTGACTCTGGCACCCTTCCTGGCCAGTGCCTGGTAGTCGGTGTCGAGATCCACGTGTACCAGCCGCCGGATGCCGCTGACCGTGAGCACCTCCTGACCCGGGCCGGCACGTCCGCCGACATCGACCTTCGCCTCGGTCACCCGGACCGCGGCAGGCACGAACACGACCTGCGCCTCGTCCACCCGCCCCGTCCTCTGCAGACCCAGGTCGTCCTGCCACTGCCTGACGGCCAAGTAGGTCGCGTAGCTGAAGCGCTCGTCCACGGTCAGGAAGTCGCCATAGCCGAGCGCCTTCAGATTGCGCTCCAGCTGCTCGACGTCCGGGCCGTCGCTGACGCCCTGCTCCAGCTGCCGGTAGAGCGGCAGCTTGCCGTACATCAGCACGAGCGGCTTCTGGTCGATCTTGAGCAGTGGGTGGCCGCGGCGGATCACTGTGCCCTCGGCGGCCACCCACGTCACAGTGCCGGCGGCGCCGCTGGTCAGGAGGTGCTCGCCGGAGTAGGTGAGCGCGCCGTCCACAGTCTTCGTGTCCACCAGGTCCTGTCTGGCGATCGTCGCGGTGGCCGGGACCGGCGGCTCGCTGGGCGAGGCCGTGCCCGTGCCGCCACCGTCGAGCAGGGCCAGCGCCGCCCAGGCTGCCACCGCCGCGAGCAGGGCGGCGCCGCTGAACGCGAGGCTCTTCTTCATTTCGGCAGCGGGAAGTCGCCGGCGAACTGCTTGCACGCCTCCTGTGCGTCCTTGACCTTCTGCTCCGGGGTTCCCTCCGGGACATTGATCTCGATCCGCCCGTCGGCGGTCGGATCCGGCATGTCGATGCCGTGCTGGCGCATGCACTGGGCCAGCTTGACCAGCATGTCCTGCTTCTGCGGATCGAGCCCCTTCCCCTTCTCGCCTACCGCGGCCTGCAGGAACTGCTTGCACGCTTCCTGGGCCTTCTGGACTTTCTGCTCCTCTCCCGGGCGTTGCTGAATCGCGACCCCGCCGTTGGGCTCGGGGTCGGGCATGTCCACGCCGTGCTCGCGCATGCACTGGGCGAACTTGAGCGCCGCCTCCCCCTTGTCGGCGGGGGCCGACGACGAGCTCGACGCCGCGGGACCGGCCGTGCCGCCACCCACGCTGGCGACGCCCCCGTCACCGGCCTTCGCGCCGCACGCTGCGAGCGCCAAGGCCAATACCGGTACGGCCAGCAGTGGACGGATGTGCATGGTGTCTCCTTGTCGAGATGGGTTACTTCAGCGAATTCGGTGTTGAAGATGGAAAGTTCAAGATCGCCCTGACGTGCGGCCAACACCTGTCTTCAGGCATGAGGTCTCGGCCGGCCGTGCGATTGGCTGGGTCGGCAGGTCAGGATGAGGCGTGCCACCGAGGTGAATGGTCGGGGTTCGTCGCACGCGCGTGTCGCCGTCAAGTCACTGGTGGGTGTTGCCGGGACGGCTGACGGCGTGGAGGTCGCCGGCCCCGGTTTACGGCGTCAACTGATGGCGGTGCTCGGGCCGAGACCCTCGTCCTCACCGCCGTGCTCAATGTTGTTAGTGGGACCGTTGTCTTGCTTGTTCTCGTTGCCGGGAGGGTTGGCGGGGAGGTGCAAGGGGGTCGCCACGCAGGTCGCGACCGACCCCTTGACCACCTGCAATGAGGTTGCAACAGGTGGTTTGTCCGCGCCGGCCGGGCTCATGGAGATCGCCAGGACCAGCGTCTCGCTTGACCCGATCTGCCCCTTGCTGATCTTGAACGTGATCCCCTTGTCGTCCCTGCCGATTCCGGCCCGCATCTTTCCTCCCGCGGCCGCCTGCTCGCCCCGCGGCTCCTGACAGGTCTGGTCCGCCGGCAGATAATCGACTACCGCCGTGATCCCCACTGCGGCGAGCTTGGCCTCCAGTTCGTCGGAGTCGTGGAACTCGTTGATCTGTACCTCGACCGATCCGTCCGCGCCCTTGACCACCGCGTAGGCCGGTGTGCCGGCTCCGCCGAACACAGTGAGCGCCAGGGTGGCGGTCGCCGCGGCCCCGGCCAGCGCGGCGGACAGCGCCAGGAAACGATGGTTCGGACCGCGCCGCCGCACCGGTGTCTGAAGAGCCACGTTCTGTTCCGCCATCCTGGTGGCGATTTCTTCCTTCAGTGCACCGAGCAGGCGCTCTTCGAAGATGGTGTTCATGCCTGTCCCTCCACGTACACAGCCGACGGTGAAGCGATGTCTGCGAGGGCGCGTCTGGCCCGATACAACCGGACTCGTGCGGTGACCTTCCCGATGCCCAGGGCCGTGGAGGCTTCCGTGACAGTAAGCTGATCGATCGCCACAAGCTCCAGCACGGCCCGCTCGCCCTCGGGCAGGTTGCCCATGGCCTCCAGAGCGCGCCGCATCTGGCGCTCGGCGTCGATCCGCTCCTCCATCCGGACGAGATCGTTGTCGTCCATCATTCGCCTGCCCGCCATATGGCTGGTCGCCCGCACCTCACGAGCAGCCCTGCGATGGTGGGCCGACACGACGTTGCGCGCCACTCCGTACAGCCATCCGATCTCGCCGCCCCGACTGGAACGGTAGGTATTCGCTGAGTCCAAGGCCGCCAGGAAGATGTCAGCGGTCAGGTCGGCGGCCAGATGAGGATCGCTCACCCGACGTACGACGAACCGCATGACAGCATCGATGTGGCGGCGATAGAAGGCCTCAAAGGCCACGGGATCTTCACTGAGGTTCATCGGCCTCGCCCCCTTCGGCTCATCTTCACAGCTACACCCATACTTGGACCGAGCGCCGCAAAGCGTTTCAAAGTGACCGAGGAGCAGGTGTTGACGGCGATGCTGGACGGCTGGCGCAACCAGCAGCCGGCCAGGAATCTGGCGTTCTCCACGCCGGCCAAGGCGGTGCAATGAGATTCGCAACGTCAACTCGGATGCGACGGTTACGACCTCGACCGGGTGGACCAGCACCGGCCTTCCGGTGGCGGTGAGGGCGCCCGGCTGCTGCCCCGCCTACTCAACGGGTATGAGCGGAATAAGCCGCTGGTCAGCGGTCGGTAGGCAGGCTGTTGATGGCGGCTTCGCGGTCGATGGCGGTTGGCTTGGTGTAGGCCCGGGTGGTCTCGAGTCGGCCGTGGCCCATGAGTAGCGCTGAAGATTTCTTAGATTCACGCGAAATGATGGGGGTCCTTTCGCCATGTAGGGGATGTCCGCGTTTCGTACTGACGAAGGAGATCAGCCATGGGAATCGCCCGTGGATGACGACGGGGTGGCCAGGTTCGAGGCCGTCTACAGGGAGACGTACGACCAGATCGCGGCCTACGCCGCGCGCCGCTGTGACTCCCCGCAGGACGCGGCCGATGTCGTGGCGGAGACCTTTACCATCGCCTGGCGCCGGGTGACCGAGTTGCCACCGGGGCAGGAGGCCAGGCTCTGGCTGTATGGCGTAGCGCGCAAGGTGCTGGCCGACCACCGCCGGAGCGCGGTCCGGCAGCGGCTGCGCAGCGTGGAGCTTGACGCGGAGATCGCCGATCTTTATGGGGATTCCCCTGACAGCGGCGTTGAGCTAAGCGTGATCGGCGCAGTGTTTCGGAGCCTGTCCGACGACGACCGTGAGCTTCTTTCGCTGGTCGCCTGGGAGGGTTTGGAGCGCGAGGAGATCGCCACGATGCTGGGTCTTTCCCGCAACGCCGTGCGCATCAGGTTGTATCGCGCCCGCAGGCGCTTTTCGCGCGAGCTCGACGAAGCCGGTGTCCGGTTCACATCGAAAAGCCGGATGATTCCGGCGGGGAGGTCGCTGTGAGGAACGTCGATGAGATCAACGAACTGCTGAGGCCACTGGCCCCGGTCGAGCCCGGACAGCCGGACAGCCACGCGTCCGGTGCGGGGGCACGGGCGTTGCTGGCCTCGATCGCCGCCCAAGAGCCCGGCATCGCCCCCATGGGGCTGGGGCGTACTCGTCGGTACGCTCCGCGCAGGCCTCGCCGTCTTGTGTTGGGCCTGGCCGCTGCGGCCGTGCTCGCAACAGGCATCGTGGTGGGTCCGAGCCTGCTGGAGGACGGACGTGGCGTGGCGGTCTCCTACGCCAACTCCGCGGTGGAGATCCACCGGGAAGGCGACCAGTATGTCGCCCGCATCAAGGACCCGTTCGCCGATCACGACAAGTACACCGAGGCGTTCCACGCGGTCGGCCTGAACGTCAATCTGCGCCCGGTGCCCGTCTCGCCAGGCGGAGTGGGGAAGACCCTGGGGATGATCATTGCGGACAACGGTTCCTCTCGCCCCGACCCGGAAGCTAAGCCAGACCCCTCCGGCCCCCGGTTCAACGGTGTCGCCCTCTCGATGGAGACGGCACCCAAGGGATGCCAGCCAGGAGAGGACAGCCACTGCCTCATGGTGATGCGGATCCCCGCCGGTTTCACCGGCAACGTGGACGTCAGACTGGGACGCCAGGCGAAGCCGGGAGAGGAATACGCGAACTTCGACTCGGCCATGGCACCAGGCGAGATGTTCGACGGGGTCCGGCTGCGAAACGGCCGCCCCGTGGACGACATCCTGGCTGAGGCACGCAAGCGTAACCTGACCGCGGTGTTCAGCCTCATTCGGACGGATAAGAAAACGGGCAATATGTCGTCCTTTGACCCGCTACCTGCGGACCGGGTCGGACCCGGCTGGATCGTCTGGAACGCGTGGCAGGTGAAGGCCGGCGTGATCCGGCTGCTCGTCACACCCGAGCATCTGCCCGAGAACCCGTTCTACAACGGAAGCGCGCCACCGCCCGCCTCCTGATCACGCGCACAATTCGGCTCCCGCCGATGATGTAGATCGCCTCCCACGCCCCGCACGGCACGAACCGGGAGAACAGGGCGATGTAGTTGTCGCAGCCGTAGTGGTAGGCGATTCCGCCAAACCCTGAAGCGCGCGGGTTCGGCGATTCCTGGCCGTCGTCCAGGCAGAACCTGCACGTGACCTGGGTCAGGAGCACCCGAGGGGAGTCGGTTATCTGGGGTGCTGAGAAGACGTCAGGCAGGTAAGGCAAGTGCGTTCCCGGCGAACGTGCCTGACAAGTATTCGGGGGTCGTAAGGCACGTTGGCCGGCGGTCGCTGTGTAAGCTCGGCGAGCTGCGCGGAACATCCGGTCCGGCCCGTTCGTCGTCATTGCGTGACCCTCTCCTCGGAGCTTGACGAACGGCTGCGCGAGGCGGCTGCCAGAATGCACCGCGCCGAGCACGTTCGGCACCTGCGTGAGACCACCGCGCAACAGATCAAGGATGTCCGTAGCACCCTGGAGGATCTGGAGTTCGAGCTGGTCGAGGAGGAGCGTGACGTCGCCCGGCTGGAAGGCGGGCTGTCCGCCGTCCTGGCCCGCATGCTGGGCAACCGCGAGGAGCGGCTAGAGCGCGAGCGCGCCGAGGCGGCAGTGGCCAGGGAACGCGTGGACGGTCACCGCGCCCGACTGGCGCAGCTCGAAGTCGACGCGGCGGCGGCCGTCGCCGAGCTGGCCGTGCTCGACCCCGCGTCCCGGGAGTACGCCCGGTTGCTGGCCGAGAAGGAGCAGCAGCTCATCCGGAGCGGCGATCCGCGCGCGCGTGAGCTGGCCGACCTCGGCGCCGCGCTCGACCGGTTAAGTGCCGATGTGCGCGAGTGTGAGGAGGCCTGCCAGGCTGGGCAGGGCGCGCACGAGGCGCTCGGCGTCGTGCTGCGCTTCCTCGACTCCGCCAGGAACGCCTCCACCTTCGACGTGTTCGGCGGCGGCCCGCTCGCCGACGCCTACGAGCACGACAAGCTGACCAGTGCCGACAAGGCCGCCTGGCATGCCCAGCGGGCTCTGGACGTCTTCGCCCGCGAGCTGGCCGACACCGGGATCGCGGCCCGGCCGGTGATGCCCAAGGTGGACACGCGGTGGTTTGTGGACGCCTTCTTCGACAACATCATCAGCGATGTGCTCAAGCATCAGCGCATCGAGAAGACCAGGGCCGAGGTGAAGAAGCTGGCGCAATGGGTGCGCGACTCCGGGGCGTACCTGAAGGCGCGCCACGCCCAGTTGCTGGCTGAGCGCGCCCAACTGCTGACCAGGCGCGAGGAGCTTCTGCGCCCCGCATAGCCACTCGTCGAGAACCTCTTCGACGGGAATGTCCTCGGGCCGCCAACGCGTGCATCACGAAAATCTCCGGCATCGACAAGATCGGCCCGCAAGCAGGTAGGCAGCACATCACCAGCCTGCTCACCGAGCTGACCGCAGGATGACCTACTTGCCTAACATGCCTTCCTGAGCATCAACCCGCTGACCAGCCTGAATGCTCAACAAACCCAGGGGGGTATCTCTTTCCGGAACCCGTGCGTACTCCAGTTCCGTACCTGATGCCGGCTTCGGCCAGCAGGTTGTCGATGTAGGTGTCGACCTGGGTGCCGTCGGTTCCCACGCTGCTGCCATCGCCCCAGGCCTTGACTACGTCCAGTTGGGCGAAGGTGATCTCCCGCCGGCCACCCCTGATCAAGGACGAGCGTCTGACTGCCCTCCGCCGCCTGTTACTTGATGCCGACGTTCCCGGCTTCTGCGTGTCGCCGGACTCATCGTGCTTCTCTACGCGCAACCCCTCACCCGGGTCGTCCAGCTCACCATCGACGACCTGCTCCGCGACGGAGAGGCAGTGTTCCTGCGACTTGGGAACCCGCCCTCACCCGTTCCCGAGCCGGTCGCATCCCTGCTACTGGACTACATCGCGACTCGCGACAACATGAACACCGCCACCAACCGCGCCTCTCGCTGGATGTTCCCTGGCCGCCGAGCGGGCCAGCCCTGCCGCCCCGACCATTTGTCCGCGCTCCTCAGAGAGATCGGCATCCCAGCGGCCGCCGGCCGTGGCGCCGCCATCCGCCAGCAGCTCCTTGAGATGCCGGCTCCCGTCGTCGCCGATGCCCTCGGCTACCACGACAAAACCACCGCCCGACTTCTCAACGAGGGCGGCGGAGCCTGGACCCACTACGCCTCCGGAGAGCACGGACGGTGACCATTGAACTTGACGTTGTCGACACTCGTGACAGTTGACTAGGCGATCCCACGAGTACCGAGGTCGTTGCCACTCTGTAATGCGGGCATACTGCAACCCAATCGTCACACGGGAGACGCCAACGCATGAATACGCCACGATCGCCGCTTGTAGCGGAGCGGACTGACGGATCACCCGTCCAGATCGGCGCTCTCGTTCCGCTAACTCGGCCCGGCTGGGTCCAGGCAGGCCAACACTTGCTCGCTGGACTCGAGCTGGCCGTTCGCGAAGTTAATGACGCCGGCGGGATCGTCGGAAGACCACTCGAGCTGGTGGTCCGAGACACCGCGGCTGATCCACAGAGGGCCGCGGCGGCCGTGGATGAATTGGCTCGCCTGGGTGTGGCTGCCTTGGCGGGGGAGTATCACAGCGTCGTCGCTCGCGCCGCTGCTGCCAGGGCCGACGCGCTCGGCCTGCCATTCCTCTGCTCGTCAGCGGTTCTCGACGCGCTCACCGAACAGCCGACGGAATGGGTCGCGCGCCTGGCCCCGGCGCAGTCCCACGGCTGGCAGGTCTACGCAGACTTCCTCCTCAGCGCGGGCCACAGTCGAATCGCCGTAGCAGCCCAGCCGAGTGTGTACTGGGCAGCTGGGGCCCGCATTCTGCGGGACTGCCTCGCTCCACGCGGCGGCACCGTCATCGAACTCGACATGCGCGCGCTCGGCCCCACGGCCGTGTGCGACGAACTCGTCGGCAATCGCGCGAGTGCCCTCCTTCTTCTGGTCGGCCACCCGGAGCTGGCAGTATCGATCGTCAAGTCTGTCCGCCGCGACCAGCGACTCGCCGAGATCATGATCGGTGCTCCGGCCGGGCAACCGGAGTTCGCCGAATGGGCGACTTTGCTGGGCGACGACGGAGCCGCGATCCCGTTCTTGCGCTACCTACCCGAGCGCCTCAGCCCACTCGGTGCACGAGTCGAGACGGCCCTCCGTGAGCGGCTGGGCGCAGCGCCCTCCTTCGTCGCCTTCGAGGGCTACGACACAGTCGCCGTCCTCGCCGATGTGCTGCGTTCGGCACGCACTGCCGAAACCTGGCCGCGCGTTGCAGTCGAAGGCACCCGCGGTCAGATCCGGTTCTCCCGCACGCCAGGCATCAGCGTTTGGCAATGGGCTTGGACGCCCATCCAAGTCGTTGATCGAGATCCGGCGGAACCCGATCGCTTTCGCATCCTTCACGCCAGCTGAGAGAGCACGGACAGTCACCATCGAGGTCCACGTTGCCGATAACTCGCGACAGTTGAATAGGCGAGCTCACCAGTACCGATGCCGGACTCCTTTTCCATGACCAGTTCGTCGTAGCCGCTGGCCGCCAGGGCGTCGAGCTGGAGCTGCGGATTCTGATCACGCGTCGAGACGCGTGCGTACGCCCAAACTGTCATCAGCCACCTCCGGCGGTGTCCATAAACGTGCTCGGTGGCAGGGTGGGCCTGATCAGCTTGCTGGGGAGAGAACGGGCCGCTATATGTCTTCGCCGCAGACATCGCCAGTGCTCTGCACAGTGAGTGAGGTGGAGAGCACTGGCGATGCGGGGTAGCTGGGCAGTGTCGTGTCGCGGCAGTGGGTTCCGGCAGGAGGACGATGCGGACGATGACCATCGGCACCCCCTCCGGGTGGCCCTGCGCTCACCGTCGTTGGCTCGTTAGTGAGCCGGCCGCTACTGGCTCAAGAGCTCCGCCACCTCGGCCTGGCCGGCGAACTGTGCCCACTCCAGCGGGGTGGCGTCGTAATCGGACTCCCGTAGTGACCGGTCAGCTCCCAGCTCCAAAAGCGCTCGCACCATCGGCAGGTTGCCTGCCCGCGCCGCCTTGTGCAACGCCGTCGATGGGAGGCGTGCGTTCACGTCGAAGCCCAGCGCGCAGGCCAGCCGTACGGCCGGCACTCGCCCGTACTCCGCGGCCTTGATGAGCAAATCCCGCCGCCGCGTCAGGAGTTGCCCGGCCAGTCCCGGATCGACGCTCAGCAGCTGCTCGACCTGCTCCCGATCCCCTCGCATGATCGCCGCCTCTGCGGCGCCCAGCCCGCGTAGCGTGCCCGAGGCCCCCGCGTCGGCCAGGAGTCGCGCGACCTCCGTATGCCCGCCGAGCAGCGCCAGCTCCAGCGCCGTGTGCCCGCCGAAGAACGGATGCCCGTCACCCTTGGCGTCGGCGGGCGCGCCGTGCGCCAGCAGGCACCGTATCTGCCGTGCCTGGCCACGCAACGCAGCTGTCAGCACGGTGTTCTCCAGCATGCGGGCCGGCGAGTCCTGCACGCGTCCCAGCCTGGCCTTCCACGGCCCGCCGTCCCCGCGGCCAAGGCCGAACTCCAGCAGCAACTCCAGGTAGCCGGTGTCGTCACCCAGGACTCCGCGGTTGTACAGGGCTCTGCCGTCGTTGGCGTCCGCCCCGGCCGCCAGGAGCACTCGGGCCAGCTCCAGGCCCCGCGGGTGCGGCGGTTGCCCCAGTTCTCCCCCGCCCAGGGCCCCGGTCAATGCGGTGAATGGCGGTCCCATGCCCTCAGGCAGGTAGCCGGCGTTCGGATCTGCTCCCGCCGCCAGCAGGACCCGCGCCGTCCTCACGGCGTTGGCCTGCGCCACTCGTGAACAGGTCAGATACAGCAGCGGTTCCCAGCCGAACGGCCCGCCGTATGCCTGAGCCGATGCGGGGTCGACCGCGACCGCGTGGGCTATCCCCGCGGCGTCGCCGACCGCCGCCATCGTCCACACCGACGCGTCGGCTATCTGGGGATGGGCGGCTAGCAGCCGCGCCGCGGCCTCGGTGCTCGGGGGGCCGTGGTAGGTCGGCAGGCCAGCCGCAGGAACTCGGTTGCGGGGTCGGCCGAGGGGCCCACCTCGTGTGGTCGGCGCGCGAACTTGTCCACCATCTTCAGTTGTGCCCGCAGCTGCGACCAGCTCGTGAAGCCGTACTTGCGGGCCACCACCAGTTGCGCGCCGGCCAACCGCAGTTCTGACAGCTGTCCTGGATACCACCCGCCCGCCGTCGCTAGCGCGCGGAGCTCGCCCGCACGTACGCCGCGCAGCAGTTGCTTGGCCTCGTTCTTCAGGTGGTCAAGGCTGGGGTTTTCGGGCAGACGGTTGGCCACAAAGACCTCCCTTTCGGATATGCCCGACGTCCGCACCTTCGGGCCGAAAAGGAGGAATGACACCATGAACACACTGAGGCTCGGGTGGGCTGAGCCCTTTCCGCGGACCGGTTGCGTCCCGAAACGCTAACCGGAAGCGTACCCCATCATCCTGTTTTGGGGTGTCCGCCATCGCACCCCAGTCCCTCCCTTCGCGTGCGTCAGCGGCGGCAAGGGAGCAGTGCGTGGCGATCACGAAGCGGGCTCATTCGGAGAGTCATGCTCCGCGCCATAGCCGCCCGCTCCGATCGAAATGCACTGAGCTGGGAGTAGTGGGCGGTTTCATTGATCATGAGGCATGCGCCCTGATCCGATGCGCTGGGTCAGAACCTGTCCCTCCCAGCCATCGAGTATGTGGGGGAGCGTAAAGCGTTCGGCGCGAGTGAAGCCGGCTCTTTCGTAGTAGCGGATCAGCTTTTGATCTCCACCTGCCCAGCAGTCGAGCCTGAGCAACCCGATCCCGCGACCGGTCGCTTCGGTTCGAGCTTGGTCGAGGAGGACCTGCCCAATGTGGTGCCCGGCATAGCGCCGGTCGACGACGAACGCGTCAATGAAGATCTCTGGCTCACATACCGCAGGGACGAAGTCCGGAGCATCGCCCAACCACATGGCCCCGACCGGGACGCCATCGATCTCTGCCACCCTCATCCCACCGCTGCCCGAAAGACGCGTGATTCCCGCGACAGATTTCGGCTGCGCTGACCACGGTATCGATCCCCACTGGCCATCCAGCCCCAGCGCGACAAGCCACTCCACCGCACGATCGAACAGAGCTAGCACCATCGGGGCATCGACGACCGTCCCAACCCTGACACGCACCCCGTCTGAAGTCGCCACGGGTGGATTTTAATTGGTCAATGCCTCAAGGGGTACGCTTTCAACTCTGATGCGTTCTGAAGCGGCATGATCGCTGGTCCCAGAGACGAGGCTGCATAAGATGTGCGGCTGTGCAATGGCCTGCACTCTTCGACCTGGATAACACGCTCATCGACCTCGATTAGGCGTTCCGAACGTGGGTCGAGGAGGTCGGCGACGCGCATCGGCGAGCTGCCCGAGCTACTCGACCGGCTGTCGGCCGAGCGGGACCGCATCGACCAGCAGATCGGCAACCTGGTGACTACCCGGGACAGGCTCGACACCATCATCACCACGGCCATCCGCGCCAAGGACGCCGGCAAGCCCTGCCCCCGGGTGAGCACCGCGCCTTGACCCTCCAAATCGCCCGGCCATTAGCGGGCCACTAAGGGCGGTCAACAGCGGTCAGTCACGGTCGCTCGCGGGGAGCCCTCCGCCGCTTGCATAATTGCGCCTCAGTCGGATCAGCCTGATTGCAGGAATTGTTCAAAGGCTTCTCGGGCCAATGCGGAGACCGTCTTGCCCTCTTGTTCGGCGCGGGCCTTGGCGCGTTCGCGCAGCTCCTCGGGCACCCTGAACGAGACCCTTGGTGCAGCTGCGCCTGGCGTGACCCGGCTCGCCGTGGGTTCACGTGGTCTCCTGCTCCTCCTCGACCTGGCGGTTCCAGTCGCGCTTGGTGGCCTGCCAGATGTCCTCGTCCTGGCCGATGCGCCAGTAGCCCGAGATGGACAGCCGCTCCCGGGGCACGCCGAGCTCGACGCGCAGCAGCCGCCGGAGTTCTTTGACGAAGCCTGCCTCGCCGTGCACGAATGCCTGGAGCTCACCAGAGGGAAAGTCGAGGTCGCGGATCGCGCGGACGAGGGCGTCGCCGACGCGGGCGTCGCCCCGGTGCAGCCAAGTGATCGAGACGTTGCCGGGCGATTCCAGCTTCTGCTCCTCCTCAGGGCCGCTGACCTCGATGAAGGCGTGTGCCCGCGCGTCCTGCGGCAGCCGCTCCAGCGCGGCTGAGATGGCGGGGAGTGCGCTCTCGTCGCCGGCGAGCAGGTGCCAATCCGCGGCCGAGTCCGGAGCGTAGGCGCCGCCGGGGCCGGTGAAGCGCACCTCGTCGCCGGGTTGGACACTGGCGACCCATGGTCCGGCGAGGCCTTCCGGCCCGTGGTAGACGAAGTCGACGGACAGCTCGCGTTCCTCGGCGTTCCAGCGGCGCACGGTGTAGGTGCGCATCCGCGGCCACTGCTCGCGCGGGAACTCGGCGCGGATGTGCTGGAGGTCGAAGGGTTCCGGGTACGTCACACCTTCGGCGGGGAACAGCAGCTTGATGTAGTGGTCGGTGTACTGGCCCGCGGTGAACCCCGCCAGGCCGGGGCCACCCAGCACGACTCGGATCATGTGGGGGGTGAGCCGCTCGACTCGCTGCACCTGCGCGTGGGTGATCTGCGGGTTCCTGCGTCCCGGACGTTCAGCCATGCGTGCTCCTTCGGTAGATGCCCTGAGGCGTCCGTCCACAGGGTTTCGGGATGGTGGCACGGCAGGTACCCGGAAGGGCCGGGCGTCGTGCCCGCCGGTGCCACACCGGCAGCGGTCGATCGCCACGGAGTCGATCGCGGACCTCCAGGTCAGGGACGCGCAGAGGCGGTCGCTGTGCTGGGAAGCGGCACGCCCAGGCGGTCAGTGGCGCTGCTGACCTCGTTCCACACCTTCCCGGCCACCGGAATCCCCTTCTCGGCTCGCGCGGCCGTGGTCGCCGCGCCGCGTTCCCCAGGATAGAAGACGTCCGTCGCGTGGTCCGCGCGAGGCAGGCCCTCCAACGTGTCGGTCAGCTGCCCGATTCGATGAGGTCCATGGCGCGGATCACCGCGGCGAGGGCGTCAGGGTCACTGGTGCGCTGGTAGACGTCGAGGCAGGTGTCGGCGAGTTTGATGACGTGCTCGTCCTGGTGAAGAACGGCGCGGGCGAACACCTCCTCCGCAGAGCCGGGTGCGGTGGGCAGGCTCGTCCTGGGCATGAGTTCGGCGGGGGCGTAGGCGGCGGTGACCGCGGCGCTTGCCGTCCACGCGGCGGCCAGGCTCGCAACCCAGAGGGTGGTGGGTAGTGCGGGCAAGGTGCGTAGTACGGCTGTCGGCGCGGTCGCGGAGTGGACCAGCATGATGGCGGAGCCGTGCGCGCTGGAGAGGTAGCGCAAGGTGGCCGCATCCGCCAATTCGGCGATCCGGTCACGGGCCTGCTCGGCGTCGGCGGCTGGTTTCAGCGCGGAGAGCGCGGACGTCCAGTCGGGGACGCCGGCGAGCTGGTCGAGCCGGTGGTTGATGCCTTTCTGCTGGTCGGGCACGCGCGGGATGCCGGCGAGGGCGTGCGGGGAGCCGGCGGAGCCGGATGGCGCGGCGGTCGCCGGGACCGGTTGCCAGCGCGCCGCCCAGTAGCCGAGGGCCTGGCCGAATTCGGCCAGCCGCGGTCCGTCTTCGTGGCTCGACAAGGCATGGACCGCGTGCCCGGTACGAATCACTCCGTGGGTGGCGCCGGCTGCGATGCCGGGCAGTAGCCTCGGCCACCAGGTCTCCAGTACGGCACGCCAGGGTTGTTCTCTCACTTCACGATCGAAAAAGGCCAGCCAGTCGCCGAGGCGATGCGGATCTCCCAGTGCCGCTCGCCAGTCGTCGGCGGCGATGGGCCAAGTGCCGCGCGGCAGTTCCTCCAAACGGCGAACGTAGCCGTCGAGCCAGCGGTGGACCTCGCGTGCGTGCCCGCGCCTGACCATTGATTCGGCGGCCATCGGACCGTGATTGGTCAGCCAGCCCTCGAACTCCGGCCCCGTCCGGTGCAGCCGCTCGTACGCCTCGTCCAACAGGTCTTCGGTACGCATGACACCGACGTTAGCCATGCCTGACGGCGCACGCTTCGGTCCAAGGACCGGCAGGCCTACTCCATCGGACTTAGTCCTTTCAGGCCCGTTCGCTTAGCCGATCGCCTTTTCGATGGCTTCGACGATGGCCGGGTCCTCGGGGTCGGCGCGCGGGCGGAACCGGGCGACGACGTTGCCTTGGCGGTCGAGGAGGAACTTCTCGAAGTTCCACTGGATGTCGCCCGCGTCACCCGAGGCGTCCGGGGTCTCCACCAGGGACGCGTAGAGCGGGTGGCGGTTCTCGCCGTTGACGTCGGCCTTCTCCAGCAGGGGGAAGTCCACGCCGTAGGTCGTGACACAGAAGTCCTGGATCTGCTCCGCCGATCCCGGTTCCTGGCCCGCGAACTGGTTGCAGGGCACGCCGACGACCGTGAAACCGCGCTCGCCGAACCGTTCCTGAAGCCGGACCAGTCCGGCGTACTGCGGGGTGAGACCGCACTTCGACGCCACGTTGACCACCAGGGTCGCCGCGTCGCCGGTGAGTTCTCCCAACGTGGTGGGCGCATCGGCCAGCGTGCGCACCGGGATATCACGAAGACTCATGAATGCACCTTAACCGGACAGGGTGCCAGGCATGGCGTCGCCCAGGACCATGTCCGCCTGCTCGGATCCGTCCCGCCGGGGAGCTTTCGGGGAACGGATCGCGGGTGTTCATGATCTCCTTGAGTGCCTCATGTCGCGGCGTGCGCCTCAGGTCGAAAGCGCCGGAGCGGCCTATTCGGAGTGACGTGCGCGCTGTGCGGCGCGGAACCGCTCGACCGGCAGGCCGCCCCGGCCCCAGTTCTCCGTTTCGACCTCGTCGATGATGGCAAAGGTGGAGTCCAGCGGTTTGCCGAGCACGTCGAGCAGCAGCTCGCTCACGCCGTGAATGAGCGCGGCCTTCTGCTCGGCGGTGGCGGAGTCCGCGCCGGGCTCGGTTCCCTCGCGAGTGACGGCGTACCGGGACCTCCTCGCCGTCGGCGCCCCCGGTCGACACCTTCGGCTTCGGCGGCGTCGTGAGCTGACGGCTTGACCGTCTCCTCGACGCCCAGAGGCCGTCGCTCATGCGGGGGTGACCGGCGATACGGGCTAGGCGTGGGCGGCGTTGAGTTCCGTCAGGCCGAAGCCGAGTTGGCTGTAGAGCTCCAGCTGATCGTAGTATTCCCGGTGCGTGGTGATCTTGCCGTTCTCGACGAACGAAGCGCACGTCGCTCGGACGATGATGTAACGGCCGGTTCCTTCCAGTTCACGCCCGTCGGGCAGCAGGAAGGGGCCCGTATGGGTGCCGGTGATCGTCCATTCCGTGACCGCGGGGTTGTCGCACTCGTCGACCTCGAACCACGCCGTCAGGTGATAGTCCGGGAAGCCCTTGAAGAACTGCTCGTAGAGCCAGGCGATCTGCTCATGTCCTTCCGCTATGCCGGTCGGCGTGACGTAGTGTCAAAGCGGTCAGTGGGTGCGGCGCAGGGGTGGACGGTGGGCCCAGGTGGCCCAGCGCCAGAGCCACTCGAGGGGGCCGAAGCGGTATCGGCGCAGCCAGAGGGTGGAGAACACCCACTGGGCGGTGAGGATGACGGCGGCGATCAGGAACACCGTCGTCAGCGGCCAGCCGTCCGGCGGGCCGTTGACGACGTGCGCGACCGCCAGGACGAGGAGCGTGGCGGTCAGGTAGTTGGTCAGCGCCATCCGGCCCAGCGGTGCGAAGACGGCCTGCAGCGCCCGGCGGAACGGCGTCCTGAGCAGGACCAGCAGGGCGCACACGTACACCCCCGCGAGCAGCAACCCGGCCCCGGCCATCAAGCGGCCGAAGTGCGCGTCGCCGGACCGCACCCCGGCCTGCAGCCACAGGACAGGCGCCGCTCCCGCCGCCAATGCCAGGCCCAGCACGGCCGGAACCCACGTGGACTGCTCCATCCGTGCGATCACCCCGTACCGGACCAGTGCCGAGCCGAGCAGGAACAGCCCGGCGACCAGCAGCGTCCTGTCAGCACCGACGATCAACGATGCCGCGACGAGCGCGGCGGCGAGACCGGCGACGGCCCAGCGCGGCAGCCAGGTCGAGGGCAGCAGCACCAGCAGGCCGACGACGGCATAGGTGCTCAGGATGTCGCCCTGCCACAGCAGCAGGAAGTGCACCAGGCCGACCCCGAGCAGCACCAGAAGCCGGCGCAGCAGGATCAGCCGCGGACGGGCGGCGCGGTTGGCGGCGGAGTCCAGCAGCAGTGAGAACCCGATACCGAACAGCAGAGAGAAGATCGGGAAGAAGCGCTGCTCGACGAGCAGGCCCACCCACGCGTTCACGTCCTGCGGGCCTGTCGCCGAAGGCGCCAAGATGATGTCGCCGGCGTTGGCTATCGGCTGGATGTTGGCCAGCAGGATCCCGCACAGCGCGAACCCGCGCACTACGTCGAGCGCGGCGATACGCGGCCGGCCGGGGGAGGTCGCCGCAGGGCCTCCCGGACCGTCGTCGTCCGGGCGCCGGTCGCGGGAGTCAGGAGCCGGACGGCCGCCGGGACGCTCGGTCAGGCCATCGGCTTTCAACACAGGATGGGGATCTTCGGGGGGCATGCGCTCATCCTGCGGGCCCGGCCCGTTGCCAGGCATTGGCCGAAAGCGGGATTCGCGCCGTCTGCCACCGTACTTTCGGCCGGTTCGCCGTGCGGTCAGCGCTTGACGGCGCGCAGGACGACGAACCGGGGGTCGCTCGCGGCGACCTCGCAATTGCCGAAGAGCCGGCGGAGCTTCGCGTGGTAGCCGAGATGCCGGTTGCCGACCACCCACAGTTCGCCGCCGCGGCGTAGCGCGGCGCGTGACCCGTTGAACATGCGCCAGGCCGTCGCGTCGGTGGTCGCGCGGTGCGTGTGAAACGGCGGGTTGTTCAGCACCAGGTCCACCGTCCCCGCGGGTACATCTGACATGCCGTCGGCCGCCAGGAACCGCGCGGTGGTGCCCGCGTCGACGTTCGCCCGGAATGTCGCCTCCGCCGAGGCCAGCGCCTGGTACGACTCGTCGATGAACGTCACCTGAGCCTCGCTGTTGCTCAGTGCCGCGGCGAGCCCGATCACCCCGTTGCCGCAGCCCAGGTCCACGACGTGTTCGCGTCCATGGCGCGGCGGCAGGTTCCGCAGGAAGAAGCGGGTGCCGACGTCGAGGCGGTCGGCGCAGAAGATGCCCGCGTGGTTGGTGACGGTCAGGCCGGAGACGGCTCCGATGCCGGTGGGCAGCGTGTAACTACGCGGCCAGGGGTTGGCCGCCCGGGGGAGCCTAGGGTCCGGCGAGCAGAAGATGAGCCGTGCCTTCTTCGCCGCCAGCGACGTCCTGGTCGGCCCGAGGATCCGTTCGAACAGCTTCAGCGTCGAGTTATGGATCTCGGTGACCATCCCGGCGCCGACGACCACGGTGCCCGCGTGCACGTGGGGTGCGAGGCGGTGCAACTGGTCCTCAAGGAGCGCGAGGCTCTTGGGAACCCGGATGAGCAGCACGTCGATCCGGTCCGGAGGCGCGTCCCTGGTCGTGCGGAGCCGCACCGCGTCCGCGGCGACCCCGTTGCGCTCCAGGTTCGCGCGGGTCGCCTCCTGGCTGAGGAAGGAGTCGGTGATCTGCACGGGATGGTGATCGGCGATCGCGGTGACCAGGGCGCCCCATCGATCGCCCAGCACGACCACGGTGCCCGACAGGTCCGTCGGCCCGCCGTCGATTCCGTCGAGGTCCCGCAGCAGATATTCGTCGGCGGCGTCCCAGGCGCGAAGCGGGTCACGGGGATCCTCGGGGAAGCGGGTGAGGTCGAACTCACCTCTCGACGTCGTCAAACGGTTCATCGCGCCCTAGGCTAGCGAGTCGCTCGATGCCGCCGGTCACATCCCGCCTTGCCTGGGCCGGCCGCGTACGCGGAGCGGAACGTTCGGCCTGTTCCGCGGGCCTTGGATAGCGTCGGGGTCATGCGGCTTCATGTGGGATGCGCGATGTGGACGCACACGCCATGGCAGGGGCGCTTTCTGCCTCATCCGCTCCCTCCCGGCGAGCGCCTGCGGTCCTATGCGACCTGGTGCAACGCGGTGGAGGGAAACACGACGTTCTACGCGACTCCGGCGAGGAGCACCGTGGAGTCGTGGGCGGCGCAGACCACCCCCGACTTCCGGTTCGTGGTCAAGCTGTCCAAGGCGATCACGCACGAGCGTCGTCTCACCGGCGTCGACGAGGAGCTCCGATCGTTCCTGGAGGCGATCGAGCCGCTCGGGCCGCGAGCCCACGCCCTCTGGGTCCAGTTGCCGGGATCGTTCGGTCCGAACGACCTCGGCACGCTGGCGGGCTTTCTTCGCCGGCTTCCCCGCTCGTACAGATACGCCGTCGAGGTCCGCCACCGCGCGTTCTTCGATGACGAGCGATCCGCACGGCTGCTCGAAAGGGTTCTCGCCGGCGCTGACGCCGAGTGGATCCCGTTCGACACCACCGCCTTCTTCCAGAGCCCGCCGACCAGTGACGCCGAACGAGACGCGTGGACGAAGAAACCGCGCGTGCCGCGCCGGTCGTCCGCTCTCACCGACCGTCCGATCGTCCGCTACCTCGGGCGGGACGACACGGCGCGCACGGTCGAGGGCTGGCGGCACTGGGTCGGCACGGTCGCGGAATGGCTTCGCGAAGGCCGGTCGCCGACCGTGTTCATCCATACCCCCGACAACGCCGACGCGCTGATGCTCGCTCGCCGTTTCCACGACGACGTTCGGGCCCGGCTGCCCGAGATCGATCCGCTGCCCGAACCGATGCCGATCGAGCCGCTGACCCTTTTCTGACAGAGTTCTGGCCCAGAGCCGCACATGACGCAACAACTGGTCCTGGTCCTGGCCGGCGACGCGCACGGCGATCAGGCCGGGCCTGGCAGTCCGCGGTGGTGGGCGACGTCTGCCAGCGCGTGCAGGTGTCGAAGTACCCGGAGCGGTACCGGCCGCAGGCCGGGGACGGACAGATGATCGTCTCGGCGCTGTGGCCCGCTCCCGGCGTCATTCGACCGCTGGGCCGACGCCCGGCACGGCTCGTACCGGGCCTACCAGCAGCGTCGCGGCTACGGCACCGACTACCAGCGCCTGACCAGCGGCCTGTCCCCGGGGACCGGTTTCACTGACCCTTTCCAGGAGCCCGGTCACACCGCCTGTGACCGGGCTCCTGGCTCGCCTGACGCCTCAGGGGACGACGGTACGAAGCGCCCGGACGGGCGCAACGGGTCCTTCGAGGAGGCGTGGACCGGAGAGCTGTACCGATCGGCGGTACCAAGCGGTACGAGACCTACGGCTTCCGTCGCCCGGCGCCCGAGGCGGACCGGGCGTCAGTAGCCGGTGGCGCCGTCGATGCGCTCGCGGAGGAGGTCGGCGTGCCCGTTGTGCCGCGCGTATTCGGCGATCATGTCGACGAGGATGCGACGTAGCGAGATGGGCTCTCCGGTCTTCGCGCGAATGCCGGTCTGGTCGAGGGAGGGAGCGCCGTCGATGATGCGGCGGGCGTGGCCGCACTCCGCCCGCCAGACCGCGAAGGCCTCGGCGATGTCGCCGTCCAGGGAGTCGAAGTCCTGGTCGGGATCCTCATCGGAGTAGTACAGCAGCGGGAGGTCCTCACCGGCGAACTGCAGGCGGAACCACCATCGTTCCACCGCGGCGAGATGGCGGACCAGGCCGTGCAGGCTCAGACCGGACGGCGGCACGGACTTCTCCGACAGCCGCTCAGCGGGGATGCCGGAGCACTTCAGCTCGAACGTCGCGCGCTGCCAGTCGAGCGCCGCGGTCAGGGTCTCGCGCTCATCGCCGGTCAGCGGGGGCACCACGCGGGTGTCGTCGGCCCAGCGCTGCGAGTAGTTCTCCGGAGGGATCTCGGTCATGCTCCCGGAGCATGCCAGAACGGTCCGACAGAACCGCGCCGGCCGGGCGACGAGCCGTCACGCCGGCGGGCGCGGCACCTGGCATCGGCAGGGATGTCTCACGACTCCTTCCCGGGGGCGGGCGTTTCGGTCGAGACGCTGGGGTGGACGGCGACGATGACGCGGTGGTCGCGGCCGCCTTCCGCCGTCTCGTCGTGGTACTTGCCGACCAGCGCGGTCACCGCCTCGGCCAGCTCGGTGGCGAAGGCGGCCCGGTCGGCCGCCGAGGCGAACCGGATCTCGCCGTCGATCGCGAACGTCGCGACCTTCTTGCGCGCCTTGGCCGCCCCGGTGATCAGCTGGCCCACATCGCGCACCAGCCGGGCCGCCACGGCCAGCAGCCAGCGCGCCGACAGCTGATCGGGCGCGCGCGAGGGGTCGGGCTGCACCTGGGCGAGCGCGATCGGAGAGATCACGTAGGAGGCCGCGGTCGCCCGCATCACCCGCTCGGTGACGTTGCCCTTGCGCCGCTCCTCCACCAGCTCGACCAGCCCGTACCGCTCCAGCGTTTTGAGGTGGTAGTTCACCTTCTGCCGTGGCAGGCCGACCTTGGCCGCCAGCATCGTCGCCGACCCCGGCACGGACAGTTCGGACAGCAGCCGGGCCCTCACCGGATCGAGCGAGACCTCGGCCGCCGCCGGGTCCTCGATCACCGCTACATCCAACATGTATCAACGGTCTCACCGAAAGAATAAATTGTCAAGACTTTCGAAGTTGTCGGAGGCCGTGGGAGTCGGGACGGCTCCGTCACGCGGTGGAGGGCCGGTCCGCCGACGGGCTGACGACCGCGGGGAGGGCCGGCCGTCACGATGAGCCCGATCACCGGACCAAGGAGGGCTCCATGCAGGAAGTCATGACCACGAAGACGCTCCACCACCGCGACCGCGTCTCCCCAGGGCTGCTGTGGACGTTGCGGATCCTCGTGACCGCCCAGGCGGCCGGCCTCATCGTCGCCGCGTCGTTCGCCGGGCAGGGGGTCAAGGGCGGAGAGGCCCTCGCGGAGACCCACGTCATGGCGGGCATGGTCGTGCACCTGATCGCCCTGGTCCAGATCATCGCCGCGGTGCTCGTGTGGCGGCCGGGACGGGGCGCCGGCTGGCCCGCCCTCGCGAGCCTGGCCCTGTTCCTCATCGGCATGGGTCAGCACTTCACCACGGAGATGCTGGGCACGCACGTTCCGAGCGGCGTCATGTTGTTCGGCCTCGATGTGGCCCTGCTCGTCTGGGTGTGGTCCTCGCGCGCGGCCACCCGGAGCTCCTGACCGTCACGGCCGCGTTGAGCGGATACGGGGGGATGACCCGATGCCCGCGTTCCCCGCGGATCGTGGCCCCTGCGACGGGGGCCACGATCCACTCGAGAACGGGAGCCGGGTTGTTCAGTGCTACGGGATCTTCGTCGTCGTCGTCGGCGCCGTCGAGGTCGACGTCGGCGTGGACGTCACGGAGGCGGACACCGGCGCGCCGAGTTGGCTCGGGAACACCAGCCTGATGTTGATGGCCTGAGCCTGGCGGTTGATGTTGCGGCTACGGCTTGCGCTGCGGTTCAGGTGGCGGGCGAAGTTGCGGGCCCAGCTACGGGCGAAGGTCCGGTTCCAGTTCCGGGCCCAGGCGCGATTCCGGTTGTAGTTGCGGTTGCGGTTGCGGGCCCACTCCCGGTGGCCGTCCGAGGTGCCCATGCTGATCGTGGTGGCCGCGTTGGCGCTGGTGGTCGTGGTCGCGGAGCCTAGGCCGAGCATGCCCCCGGTGAGTGCGGCGCCGACCGTAAGCGTGCTCAAGAACTTCTTGACCTCGGGCATTGCGTGTCCCCCTTGGACGACTTCGGGTAGTTGATGGCATTCACCGGTAATGCAGGTGATTGCTGTAGTGACTCAGTGAGTCTGGCTACTTGTCTTGTTTTCCTGGCGCGACGGGTGACAAACGAATAACTTCCACTTTTGCTATGTGCTTAATCTCTTGTTGTGGTCTTCGGTTCGATATTTCCCGACTTCGCCCGACATGCTCGTCTTGATCTTGTTATAGCGAGGCGCGCTGCGGCCGAGGATTCCGCGCCCGCGCCCGTGTCTATTCCGGGAACCTGGCTCTGAATGGCCATTAATGGTATTTCCGGGTCTGTGTCCGTTGCATACGGATGCAGGGCGCTTTAGTGTGACAAAGTCGAGGGGCGAGGCTGGTGGAGAAGTACGCCGATATCGCGACAAGGTCGACCGTTTCCCGCCAGGTGGCCGCTGGGCAGGCCGACCCCGGTGAGACGCCGTACGCCGGTACCACATATGGTCCGGTGCATGACTGCTCATTATGACGTCGTGGTTCTCGGGGCAGGCCCCGGTGGGTATGTCGCGGCCGTCCGGGCCGCCCAGCTCGGCCTCAGCGTGGCCGTCGTCGAGGAACGGTACTGGGGTGGTGTCTGCCTCAACGTGGGTTGCATCCCCTCCAAGGCGCTGCTGCGCAACGCCGAGCTCGCCTACCTGTTCACCCAGGAGGCCAAGACCTTCGGCATCCACGTGGACGGCCAGGTCACCTTCGACTACTCCGAGGCGTTCAAGCGGAGCCGGAAGGTCGCCGACGGGCGCGTCAAGGGCGTTCACTACCTCATGAAGAAGAACGGCATCACCGAGTACGACGGCCGGGGCACCTTCACCGACGCCAACACCCTGCAGGTCGCCCGTACCGGCGGCGGCACGGAAGCGGTGACGTTCGACCACTGCATCATCGCGGCCGGCGCGACGACGCGGCTGCTGCCCGGCACGTCGATCAGCGAGCGGGTCGTGACCTACGAGGAGCAGATCCTCAGCGACACGCTTCCCGAGAGCATCGTCATCGCGGGCGCGGGCGCCATCGGCGTCGAGTTCGCGTACGTGCTGCACAACTACGGGGTCAAGGTGACGATCGTCGAGTTCCTCGACCGCATCGTGCCCCTGGAGGACGAGGAGGTCTCCGCCGAGCTGGCACGCCGCTACAAGCGGCTCGGCATCGAGGTCCTCACCTCGACCCGGGTGGAGTCCATCGACGAGTCCGGTGACAAGGTGCGCGTCACGGTGTCGCGCGGTGGCGAGCAGCGGACGCTCGAAGCCGGCAAGGTGCTGCAGGCCATCGGCTTCCAGCCGCGCGTCGAGGGGTACGGCCTGGAGAACACCGGGGTGCGCCTGACCGACCGGGGAGCCATCGACATCGACGGGCGGTGCCGCACGAGCGTGCCGCACATCTTCGCCATCGGCGACGTGACGGCCAAGCTCATGCTCGCGCACGCGGCCGAGGCGATGGGCATCGTCGCGGCGGAGACGATCGCGGACGCGGAGACGATGGAGCTCGACTACATCATGATCCCGCGCGCGACCTACTGCCAGCCGCAGATCGCGAGCTTCGGGTACACCGAGGCGCAGGCGCGCGAAAAGGGCTTCCAGGTGAAGGTCGCCAAGTTCCCCTTCTCGGCGAACGGCAAGGCCCACGGCCTGGGAGACACCGTCGGGTTCGTCAAGCTGCTCAGCGACGAACAGTACGGAGAGCTGCTCGGCGCTCACCTGATCGGGCCCGAGGTCACCGAACTGCTGCCCGAGCTGACGCTCGCCCAGCAGTGGGACCTGACCGTCCACGAGGTGGCGCGCAACGTGCACGCGCACCCGACGCTCGGCGAAGCGGTCAAGGAGGCCGTCCACGGCCTCGCCGGCCACATGATCAATATGTGATCGTCCGCCCGGCGGTCCGGTCGTGAGCGAAGCGGTGCCACGATCGAAGGTCTCGCCGTCGTGTCAACCCCCGCTGTTCCATCACTTGGCGTGTAAGTTCGACTACGCAGAGTAGTCAGACGTGCGCGAAGAGAGATCGGACAACGATGCGAGGGAAGTTCACCAGGGTGGCCCGCACGCTCGCGGCCATCTCCGGCTGCGCGGTGGTCCTGGCCGGGACGACCGGCGCGTCCGCCGCGGCGTGGGAGGCCGGCGCGACCGGCCCCATCCGCAGCCACGCCAACTGGCGCTGCCTGGACGCCGACCTGAACACCATCGGCGGCAACGGCACCAAGGTCCAGCTGTGGAACTGCAACGGCTGGAACAACCAGAAGTGGACCTACGACGTCAGGACGCACACGATCCGCAGCCAGTACAACGGCCGCTGCCTGGACGCCGACCTGAACACCATCGGCGGCAACGGCACCAAGGTGCAGTTGTGGGACTGCAACGGCTGGAGCAACCAGAAGTGGATCTACGACGCGATCAGCCACACCATTTACAGCCTGTACAACGGCCGCTGCCTGGACGCCGACCTCGGCGGCATCGGCAGCAACGGCACCCGCATCCAGCTGTGGGACTGCAACGGGTGGGCCAACCAGAAGTGGACGGTCTGATCGACCGGGGTGGACGTGCGCCGCGGGGCTCGCGCACGAACGCACGAGAGGAGAGCGGGATTGATGCGACGTTACCTGACCAGGGCGGCCCTGGTGCTCACGGCCGCGTCCGGCTGCGCGGCGATCGTCGCCGCCCCGGGCGCGTCGGCGGGTGTCACCGGGACCGGCCCCATCCACAGCCGGGCCGACAGCCGGTGCCTGGACGCCGACCTCGGCCGCATCGGGCGCAACGGCACCCGCATCCAGCTGTGGGACTGCAACGGCTGGGCCAACCAGGCGTGGACCTACGATCCGGCCACCCACACCATCCGCAGCCTGTCCAACGGGCGGTGCCTGGACGCCGACCACGGCAACCTCGGCAGGAACGGCACCCGGGTGCAGCTGTGGGACTGCAACGGTCGTGCCAACCAGCAGTGGGTGTACGACCGGCGTAGCCACGCCATCTACAGCCTCGCCAACGGGCGGTGCCTGGACGCGGACCTCAAGGGCGTCGGGAGCAACGGCGCCCGGGTGCATCTTTGGGACTGCAACCGCTGGAGCAACCAGAAGTGGAAGCTGTGACCGGGCGGAGCCCGTAGCAGCATGTTCGCCGGTCAAAGGGGTAGAGGGAGGCGCAACGACCGGAACGAGGAGAAGGCATGAAGAGGATCCTGCAACTCGTGATGACCCGTTGGCTGGCCCGCACGCCGTTCGGGCTCGTCGTCCTCGGCGTCGGATGGTGGCTGATGCGCAAGCGCCGCGCCGGCAAGCCCGCCGAGCGCCACGACGTGCTCCGCGAGCCCGGCCGCAAGTCCCGCAACCCGTACGTGTGGCAGGGTCCGTCGGCGCGCGACCGCGGATAGGCCGGTACGACCGTGGACGGCCCGGCGCGCCACCCTGAACGGCCCGGCGCGCCACCGCGGGGAGCGAGCGGCGGGCGCCCGAGGGCAGGGGACGACCGAGGCGCGGCGGGCCGCGGATTCACAGCCTTTCCTGGCGGGGGAAGACCACTTCTCTCACCAGGAGCAGGACCGCGGCCGCCAGCGGGATGCCGAGCAGCGCGCCCACGATGCCGAGCAGCGCTCCTCCGAGCAGCGCGCCGATGATCGTGGCGACCGGGGGCACCGCGACCGACGACTTGAACACCGGCGGCGAGATCAGGTAGTTCTCGATCTGCTGGTACACGATGAAGAAGATCACGCAGGCGATGCCGGCCTGGACCGAGGTCAGGAAGCCGACTCCGGAGGCGACCACCGCGCCCGCCACCGCGCCGACCATCGGGATGAGGTCGGTGACGGCCACGAAGATGGCCAGGGCGAGCGCGTACGGCACCTTGAGGATGGACAGGAAGACGAAGGTCACGCACCCGGCGATCAGCGAGATGATCAGGTTGCCGGCGACGTAGCCGCCGATCTGCTTGATGATCTCATCGCCGAGCAGCCGCACCCGGGTCCGCCGCGAGCGCGGGACGAGCCGGTAGGCCGTCTCCTTGATCGAGTGCAGCGAGCCGAGGAAGTAAAGGGTGAGCACCAGGATCGTCAGCCCGCTGAACAGCGCGCTGATCACGACGCTGGCCACTCCGAGCAGGCCGCCGAACATCTGGCTCGCGAGATCGCCGCTGGTCACGTACTGCTGGAGCTTGTCCAGGACCTGGTAGCGCTGGTCGATGGTGCGGATCCACGGGTGGTTCTGCAGCTGCTGCAGGTACTCCGGGAGGTGCTGGACGAAGCCGGTGGTCTGGTCGGTGAGCGGCGGCACGATCGCCAGCCCGAAGGCCGCGAAGAACGCGATGACCCCGCCGAACACGATCGCGATCGCGAAGCGGCGGGACAGGTTGCGGCGCTGCAGGGCCTCGACGGCGGGGTTGAGGCCGATCGCCAGGAACAGCGAGACGATGATCAGGACGAGCGCGGACCCGGCGGTGGCGATCGACTGGACGAGCAGCCAGGCGGTCAGCACGCCGAGGGCGGCGGTCAGGCCGAACAGGAAGGGGTTGCTCCGCAACGGCCGCCCGGGCCGCCCGAAGGGCTGCTCGTGGTCCTTGGGATCCACCGCGCGCGTCCCCGCGGGACCGTCGCCGGAGGCGGTGCCCGCGCCGTCGGGCGAGGCCTCGGCGGGCGTGCCGCGTTCCGTGACCTGCGGTTCGGCGGGGTCGTCGTCAGAGGCGAGCTCGGCTCCCCGCGCCCCCGAGGGGGGCTCGCCGGCCGCGCCGTCAGAGAGATCGGAGGCGTCGCCGCCGGGGAACGGGGGGAACACGCTGGAGATGTCTGCGCGCTCGGAACTGCCGGTGTCGGACACGGAGCACCGCTGCCCGCTGGAGCCGTCTCTATTCGCGGTGCCGCCCTGATAAATCGCCAGAAATGGTGATCCGGCGCTCCCGGCCGCTGGGCGGGGAGCGCCGGAGAAGATGCCTATTTCAGACGGATGACGCCCTTGGAGACCGTGATCCTCTTACGCGGGAGGGGTTTGTCGGCCGGGCCCTGCGCCACGGCTCCTGTCGAGATCTTGAACTTGCTTCCATGGCAGGGACAGTTGATCGTGCCGCCGCTGACGCTCGCCACCGTGCAGCCCTGATGAGTGCACTTCGCGCTGAACGCCCGGAACACTCCCTTCGTCGGCTGGGTGACGACGTACTTGCCCTTGATGATCTTTCCGCCGCGAACCGGGATGTTCTTGGTCTTGGCGAGAACCGGTCCCGCCGCCGCCTCGTCGGTCGCGTCCGACGCCGTGTCCACTGATGCCTGCGCCGGCCGCACACCGACCAGGCCCAGCACGGCGGCGAACCCGCCCGCGAGGCTCCGGAAGATCACCGCACGGCGTGTCGTCCCTGTCTCATCGGCCGACATGCAACCTCCACTCCTGGGGGAAAGGGAGACTTCTCTCTCCCGCAACGTACGCGAGGGCGGTGCGGTTCAGCCGCAGGCGGGGCCGTCGGGGGCAGACCGGCCCGTGGCGTGGCCGCGCGGATCATTCCGTGAAGGACGGGTGCGGGCCGAGCGCCCAGTATTCGTACAGCCCGTACCCCACGTTGCCGTCGTACTCGAAGCGGCCGACGGCGTCGACCATGCCCCACATCTTCGCCGCGTCCTCGGGAAGGGTGTAGGTCACGCCCTGCACGACCGGTTTCGGCCCCTGGTACATGCCGTGCCGCCAGCCGGGCTCCAGGCCGTAGCCGGTGCCGACCATCAGGTGGACGGGCAGTACGGGCGTGCAGTGCAGGTCGAAGGGCTTGCCCCCGGGCGGCGAGAACGTGATCGTGGCGGAGGTGACGTCCCGGGTACCGGGCGCGTACACCGGACGGTACTCAGGCCTGCCGAGGTACTCCTCCTCGCCGGAGGGCCATACTCGCACGGCCTCCTCGAGGAGTCGCCGGCCCTTCTCGTCCTCCTGGACGATGCACAGGATGGAGTGGTCGTCGAACTGCATGGGCGTGTAGAGCCAGTAGAAGGTGCCGGGGTTCTTGGCCTGGATGCCGGGCGGCTCGGCCTCGCCCACCGGGCGGATGCCCCACGAGCGGTCCCTGGCGCCCCGCCAGCGGTCGGGGGTGACCTCCACGCGCTCGTCGCCGACCATGATGTGCCCGCTCCAGCGTCCGGTCTGCGCCATCCGCACCGAGTCGAAGACGACCCGCTCCTGCCAGCGGAGGAAGTGCCGGGGTTCGAGCGTGGCCGGGATGGTGCCTTCCCAGGTGAGATCGAACGACAGGTCGTGCTCGTTGGCGTCCAGGACCACCCGGAGCCGCTTGAGCCCTTCGATGACCTCGACCCGGAAGGGGCCGACACTGGTGTCCATCCGATCGTCGCCCAGCTCGCGGGACGCGCGGACCACGCGGTGCAGGTCGCGGTAGCGGACGCAGGCGAAGGCGTCGGTCACGCCGAGGTTCGGATACTGCCCCATGCCGATGATGAGCATGAGCTCGTCGGAGCCGGCGTGGCAGTTGAAGTAGTAGCGGTCGTAGAAGTTGCGGTCGGAGGTGGCCACGTGGCGCATGACCTGGGCGGTCTGGTGGATCGGGTAGTCATCGAGCGGCGACAGCGTCATCGGTGCTCCACGGTTCGGCGATGTGGAACACGTTCTAACAAGCGCGGGTGGCCGTCAACAACGGGATGCGCCCCCTGGGCGGACCCGGGGGGCGCATACCGCACATGGGATCAGTACTTCCTGCGCGGGGTCTCGTCGGCCCTCACGTCACCTTCCTCGGCCCTGCTCGCGTCCTCCACCCTGTCACCGGACCACCTGCTGGCATCCGCCCCGGTGTCCTTCATGGAGTCGGCCCATTGGCGGGCGTTGTTGCGGTAGAGCACAATGCCCACCGCGCAGGCCGCGAAGCCGGCCAGCAGTGCGATCGTCGACCAGCGACCGCGTCGCCTGATCGACGGCGCGGGATCGATCCGCTCCGCCGCCTGGGAGAGGAACGCGCTCACCTTCGGCGCGATCTGCTCCTCGACCTGGTGAGCCGCACGGTCGAGCTTGGGTGCGGCCCAGATGCGAGCGTCTTCGATGCGGTGTGCGGCGACCTCGCGGGCGGTGCTCGCCATTGGACGGACTTGGTCCGCCGTCCGGATGGCTTGGGCCTTCATGCGACCCATCCGCGTGCCGGTCATCGGCATGACCATGCTCACGCGGCGTCTTCTCAGTGTCAGGGACACGACAACCTCCCCTGTCCTTGGGGCCCCGCAGGCTCACCTTCCCGATCGAAAGCGGCTCAATCCTGACGAGGCATGGGAGGATGCGGGGTAGGCCATTGCGCCATAGTCCTCAAAACATCACGAATCTGGCACTAACCAGAAACATATCGAAGGGGGCAGTCCTCGTGGCTGAGAATCTCATCGCAAAACTGCGGACCACTCTCGGAGACATCAAACTCCGCCTTTTCCCCGACCACGCGCCCAAGACCGTGCGCAACTTCGTGGAGCTCGCCGAGGGGGGCCGTGAGTGGACCCACCCCGGGACCGGGCAGAAGACGAACGACAAGCTCTACGACGGCACGATCTTCCACCGGGTCATCCAGGGCTTCATGATCCAGGGAGGCGACCCGCTGGGCCACGGCGTCGGCGGCCCCGGGTACGACTTCGACGACGAGATCCACCCTGACCTGCAGTTCAGCCGGCCGTACCTGCTCGCCATGGCCAACGCCGGCAAGCGCTTCGGCCGTGGGACGAACGGCTCGCAGTTCTTCATCACCGTCGTCCCCACCCCGCACCTCAACGGCAAGCACACCATCTTCGGCGAGGTCATCGAGGGGCAGGACGTCGTGGACGCCATCGCCAAGACCCCGGCCCGGCAGGACCGTCCGCTCACGGACGTCGTCATCCAGGAGGTCGTGATCGAGCGCGTCCAGTCCTGAGCGAAGGCAGGCCTCCCGCGGCGACCCCGGGCATCCGGGGCCGCCAGGGGAGCCAACCGGTGGAAAGAACGACCGGCGTCGGCCAATTCGATGCGATGTCCGTGGCGTCAGGCACCCGGTGGCGTGCATAGGGTGGCAGTCTGTGGATAAGCGCACAGGTGAAGGGGCGTCGAACAGGCGATGACCACGCAGCCAGATCACCCGAGTCCGTCGGACCGGCCGCAGGACCGCACGGAGCAGGGCCCGTACGACGGCGTTCCCAGCTGCTACCGGCACCCCGACCGCGAGACCTACGTGCGCTGCCAGCGGTGCGATCGCCCGATCTGCCCCGACTGCATGCGGGTGGCCTCGGTCGGGCACCAGTGCGTGGAGTGCGTGCGCGAGGGGAGCAGGTCCGTCCGCCGGGCGGAGGCGCCGTTCGGCGGCAGGCCCGTCACGACGCCGGTCGTCACGTGGACGCTGGTGGCGATCAACGTGCTGGCCTACCTCGGCGAGGTGGTCAACGCCCCGCAGGTCCTCGGCCGGTTCCAGATGTCGGCCGACTACGTCGCCGCCGGCGAGTGGTGGCGGCTGTTCACTGGAGCCTTCCTGCACGCGCCGCCGCCGACCTACTGGCACATCCTGTTCAACATGTGGGCCCTGTACGTCATCGGCCCGCAACTGGAGAGGATGCTCGGCTCGGCCCGGTTCGCGGGCGTCTACCTGCTGTCGGCGCTCGGCGGGTCGGTCGCGGTCTACCTCTTCGGGTCCGCCGCCGTCGGCGCCTCGGGCGCGATCTACGGCCTGTTCGGCGCGATGTTCGTGGTCGCCCGCCGCCTCGGCTACGACGTCAGCGGCGTGCTCTGGCTGATCGGGATCAACGTGGTGCTGACCTTCGTGATCCCGGGGATCAGCTGGCAGGGACACCTCGGCGGCCTGGTCACCGGAACGCTCGTGACGGCCCTGTTCGCCTACGCGCCCGCCAAGAAGCGCAGCGCGTTCCAACTCGGCACGGCGCTCGCGGTGCTCGTCGCCTGCGTGCTGCTGGTGGCCGCTTTGCCGCCCTTGGGGGGGTAGAAGCCGCAGGTGGCGGGCTGCTTCCCCAGGTTGTGGATAAAACCTGTGGAAAACCGTCACCCGCCGTGCGGTCCGTCCGGCTCTACCGCCAGCGTGTGGACAGGATCACGCCGAAGATGATCAGGACGAAGCCCACCGCCAGGTTCCAGTTGCCCAGGACTCCGATGCCCGGCGCCGTTGGCATGATGTAGAAGACCGCGATCCACAGGATGCCGACGATCCACGAGATGACCATCAGCGGTGCCAGCCAGCGGGGGCTCACCTTGACCTGCTGCGACTTCTGCGGCGGGGTGTAGACCGCCTTCTTGCGAGTGTGAGACTTGGGCACGGCAGCTCTCCTGATGGGGACCCGCTCGGTTGTCGCGGGCTCTGGCAGCCAGCGTAATCGCTGGTGTAGGAAGACCCGAGTAAGCCTAGTCGGCGCAGGCGGCGAACGGCGATTCCAGCGCAAAATGTGAGTCAAGCGCCGATCGTCGCCGGGACGGTGCCGGAAGCCGTGCCTACGCTGGCTGCACAGGTGTGACCGGCACGCCTGCAGCCCCCGGTCCGGATACTTCGTGATCATGCCGTCTGCTGTGGATGGATGCAACTAGGTGAACAGGCCTGACGAGCGGCCCGGAGAGAGCCCTGAGGAGCCCAGGACGCCCCGCCACCGCCGTGACGGGGAGCGGCGCCGCCACGGCACCGCCTGGCCCCCGTGAGGGCGCTGCTGCGCACCTGCGGAGAGCTCAGCATCACCGTAGGCGTCATCATGTTGCTGTTCTGCGGCTACCTGCTGTGGGGGACCAGCTCCTACACCGAGTGGTACCAGCGCATCCTCAAGCAGCAGCTCCACGAGACGACGAAACTCGCGAAGCTCGACAAGCTGGGCAAGCTCGACCTGGGCCGCGCGGTCGGGCTGATCAGGATCCCCCGCCTGGGCCGGAGCTACGAGTACGCCATCCTCGAAGGCGTCACCTCCGAGGACCTGCGCCGGGGGCCGGGACACTATCCGGGCACGGCCAGGCCCGGCAAGATCGGGAACTTCGTCCTTTCGGGTCACCGGACGACCTACGCCGCGCCGTTCAACCGCATCGACGAGCTCCGCCGCGGCGACGACATCATCATCGACGCCCCCGAGGCCCGGTACACCTACCGCGTCTCCGGCAAGCAGGTCGTCCTGCCGACGGACGTGGACGTCATCGCCCCCGTGCCCAACCATCCGGACGCGCGGCCCACCCAGGCGGTCATCACGCTCACGACCTGCCATCCGGAGTACTCCGCCCGGCAACGGCTCGTCGTCTACGGGGTCCTGTCCGGCAAGCGCGACCGCAGCACCGGCTGAGGCGTCGCACCCGGACGGCGAGCGGCCCTTGGCACACCGATCAGCTCCTGGAAGCGAGGCAGCCGATGTACGGATGGATCTGGCGCGTCATCCCCGGAGGCACCGGGGTCAAGCTGGCGACGGTCCTGGTGCTGGCAGGTGGCGCGGGGGCCGTACTCTGGTATTTCGTGTTCCCTCTGATGGAGCCGCACGTCCCTCTCGACAGGGTGACCGTAGGCCGATGACCCGCGTACTCGTCGTGGACAACCATGACAGTTTCGTCCACACGATCGTGCAGTACCTCCGCGAGCTGGGCGCCGAGTGCGACGTCCGGCCGCGCGACCACGTGCGCGTCCAGGACGCCGAGGGCTTCGACGGGGTCGTCATCAGCCCCGGTCCCGGCACGCCGGAGGCGGCGGGGGTGAGCGTCCCCCTGGTGACCTTCTGCGCCGAGCGCGACCTTCCCCTGCTCGGCGTCTGCCTCGGCCACCAGGCCATCGCCGTCGCCTACGGCGGCGTCGTCGCCCGCGCGCCGGAGCTGATGCACGGGCGCACCAGCGAGATCCGCCACGACGGCAGGGGAGTGTTCGAGGGGCTGCCCTCGCCGGTCACCATGACGCGCTACCACTCGCTCGCCGTCGTGCCGGGCACCATGCCCGAGGTTCTCGAGGTCACCGCCGTCACCGACACCGGGGTCATCATGGGGCTCAGGCACAGCGCCGCCCCCATCGAGGGCGTGCAGTTCCACCCCGAATCCGTGCTGTCTCACCACGGGCACGAACTTCTCGCGAATTGGCTCGCCCAAATCATGTAACGCCGGGCCCCTTTCTAACGACTACCGGATGAGGGTCTCCGCCGTCGCCCCCGAGCGGCGGAGATCCTCTTCTCATGTCCCCGCCCGCCGGCGCGGGTCCCGGCGGCGTCGAGCCCCGCTCCGCCGCTCAGTAAGCGCGTAGCCCCTCTCTCACCCACTCCGGTCCAGGCGCGCCACAGAGGCCGGAAAGACGACAAGGCCCCTCCCCGCTGCGGGGAGGGGCCTTGTCGCAGTGACGCGGTAGGGCGGGGCGTCAGTTGCCGAAGTTGTCCGCCGGCGGGTCGCTGAACGGGTCGTCGGTCGGCTGGTCGGACGGCGGCTGGTCGGTCGGCTCGGTCGGCTGGTCGGTCGGCTCGTCGGTCGGGAAGGTCTCCTGGGGGGGACCTGCGGACACCACCAGGGTGATCGTCGTACCGGGCGTCAGCTTGGAACCGGGCCGCGGGCTCTGGCTGATGACGTTGCCCTCGGGAACGTCCGCGCTCGTCTGCCGGACCGGCTTGACCTTGAAGCCGGCGCCCTTCAGCGTGGCCGTCGCGTCCGCCAGGGTCTGGCCGGTGACATCGGGGACCTCGGTCTGCTGCTTGGGCACGTAGATCTTGACGATGCTGTTCTCGTCGACCTTCTCGCCGGCGGCCGGTTTGGACTGGAAGACCTTCTCCTGCTCCTTGCCGGAGACGACGGGCACGACCTGCGCCTTGAGGTTGTTGGCCTCCAGGGTCTGCGTGGCCTCGTCCACGGTGCTGCCGATCACATCGGGCACGACCACCTGCTTGAGGCCCTTGGAGACCATGAGCTTGACGGTGTCGCCCTTGGCGACCTGCTGGCCGGCGGCCGGGTCGGTGCCGATGACGACGCCCTTGTCGATGTCGGCGTTGAACTCCTCGACGACCTCGACCTTCAGGCCCTCGGCCTCGAGCTTGGCCTTCGCGGCCTCCATCGTCTGGTTCTTCACCAGCGGGATCGAGACCTGGGTCGCCGTGTCCTTGGTGCCGGGAGAGCTCAGGAAGGCGTATCCGACGCCGATGAAGGCGCCGATCACGATCAGCGGGATGAGGATCCACGCGGCCGTCTTGAGCGCGGTGTTCCCCCCCGAGGCGGCGCGGCGGCGCTCGTAGCGGCCGCCGCCGGCCTGCGTGGGGGCGTACTCGTAGGCCGGGACGGCGTTGGTGCGCTGGGTGGCGGGGCCGCCCGGCGCGTTGAGCGTGCGGGTCTGCTGGCCCGTGTAGTTGTTGTTGCTGAGGGCCATCGTGTGGGCGGCGTCGACCGGCATGCCGGACATGGCGCGCTGGATGTCCGCCCGCATCTCGGCCGCGCTCTGGTAGCGGTGCGCGGGGTCCTTGGCCATGGCCTTCAGGACGATCGCGTCGGCCCACTTGGGGATGTCGGGATCGATCTGCGACGGCGGGATCGGGTCCTCGCGCACGTGCTGGTAGGCGATCGCCACCGGGGAGTCGCCGGTGAACGGCGGCTGGCCGGTGAGCAGCTCGTACAGCACGCAGCCTGTGGAGTAGATGTCGCTGCGGGCGTCCACGCGCTCGCCTCTGGCCTGCTCGGGCGAGAGGTACTGAGCCGTGCCGATGACCTGCGCCGTCTGCGTCATGGTCGCGGCGGAGTCGGCCATCGCGCGCGCGATGCCGAAGTCCATGACCTTGACGTCGCCGGCGAGCGTGATCATCACGTTGGCGGGCTTGATGTCCCGGTGGACGATGCCGCCGCGGTGGCTGTAGTCGAGGGCACGAAGGATGCCGTCGACCAGCTCGGCCGCCCGTTCGGGCAGCAGGCGCCGGTCGGCCCGCAGCAGGTCGCGGAGCGTACGCCCGTCGACGAACTCCATGACGATGTACGGCACGGGAGTGCCTTCCGTCATGTCCTCGCCGGTGTCGTACACCGCCACGATCGAAGGGTGGTTCAAGGACGCCGCGGACTGTGCCTCACGGCGGAAACGGGCCTGAAAGGTGTGGTCTCTCGCCAGGTCGGCACGCAGTGTCTTGATGGCGACAACGCGGTCCAGCCGGATGTCCCGGGCGCGATACACCTCGGCCATGCCGCCGCGCCCGACGACCCCGTCGAGCTCATAGCGACCACCGAGTAGCCGAGGCTGAGTCATTTCCTGCACTGTCCCTTGCCGTTCATCTTGGGTACCGGCCCGCGGTGCGGCTGCCGGTGTCCATCATCGACCCCTCGCCGCATTACGTCTCCCCGTTCGGGGGGATTGTGGTGCTTGCGGATGAGGTGGGGCTTGGCGTCTCACTCGGCGTGGGGGTCGGTGTGGGCGTCGGAGTAGGGGTCGGAGTAGCGGACGGGGTGGGCTTCGGCGTCCGGGTGCGAGTTGGCTTCGCCGATGTGATTACCGTAGCCGACCGTGACACCGTCGGCTTGACAGGCTTCACGGGTTTCGGTGGAACCGATGCCGTCGGGGTCCTCGACGGGGCCGGAGACGACACAGGGCCATCGGTCACCGGTTTGGCCGGCGTGGTCGGCCCCCCTCCGTCGAGCCCCAGCTCAGGGAGGCCGCCGGCCGCCAGCGCGCCGAACCCGACCGCCGCCGCGCAGCCCGCGACCGCGAACAGCCCGATGGCCGAGCGCCGGCGCCGCCGCCGGGGCGGCGCGGTGACCGGCCGAGAGTGCACGGGGCCCGCCGGCGGGCGGCCGATGCGCGTCGGTGTGGCGGGCGAGACGCCGGCGGTGGTGCCGTCGTACCCGGCGGCGGCGGTGGGGTTCTCGTACAGCCCGGCGAAGTCGCCGGGCGTGCGGCCGGCGGCGGTGCCCCATCGACCGGCCGCTTCGCTCCCGGCGAACAGGTCGCCGGACTCCTCGATCGCCTTGCGGATCGCGAAACCCGACGGATCGGTCAGCATGCTGAGATGCGACTCACTCACGTGGGCGAGGGAGTCGCGCAGCACCATCGCCCGGTCGGCGAGCTCGCGCGCGGTGGCGGGCCGGTGCTCGGCGGCCTTCGCCAGCATGGCGACGACCAGGTCGCGCACGGACCGCGGCACGGACTCCGGGAGCGGGGGCACCTGCTCGTTCAGGTGACGCAGCGCGATAGCGACCTGGTTGCCGCCCGTGAAGGGCGGCTGCCCGGTCAGGCACTCGTAGGCCACGACGCCGAGGGAGTACAGGTCGGTGGACGGGGTGAGCGTGCTGCCGGACGCCTGTTCGGGGCTGACGTACTGGGCGGTGCCGAGCACGGTGCCCGTCATGGTCATGCGGGAGCCCTCAAGGGCGCGCGCGATGCCGAAGTCGGTGATCTTGATGGTGCCGGTCTCGGTGACGAGCAGGTTGCCCGGCTTGATGTCGCGGTGGATGATGCCCGACCGGTGCGCGGTGTACAGGGCCCGTGCCGTCTGGCCGATGACGTCGAGGGTGACCTCGGGGCTGAGCGTGCCGTTGCGGGCCAGGATCGCCGACAGGGGTTCCCCGGGAACCAGCTCCATCACCAGGTAGGCGATCTCGTCCTGCTCGCCGTAGTCGAAGACCTGGGCGATGCCGGCGTCGGCCAGGCCGGCGGTGATGCGGGCCTCGTTGCGGAAGCGCTCGCGGAACTCCGGATCGGCGGCCACGTGCGCGCGCAGCAGCTTCACCGCGACGTCCCGGCCCAGCAGCTCGTCCGAGGCGCGCCAGACCTCGCCCATGCCGCCGGTCGCGATGCGCCCGGTGAGCCGGTAGCGGTTGTTCAGCACCCGGTTGGCGAAGGTCACTACTGGAGCACCGCCTGCATCACGTCGTGCGCGATGGGCGCCGCGACGGCACCTCCGGTGGCGTCGTTGCCGGCGCTGCCGGACTCGACGAACACCGCGACCGCGATCTTCGGGTCCTCGGCGGGAGCGAAGGAGATGAACCAGGCGTGCGACGCGGCGCCCTTGGCGGTCTCGGCGGTGCCGGTCTTGCCCGCCACCGTGATGCCGGGAAGCTGCGCGGCCGTGCCGGTGCCGTTCTGCACCACGCTGATCATCATCTGCCGGAGCTTGTCGGCGGTGTCAGGGGTGATCGCCTCGTCGAGCTCCTGCGGGCGCGCGCTGTCGATCTCGTCGCCGTCCGGGCTGACGATCTTGTTCACGAGGTAGGGCTTCATGACCTTGCCCTCGTTGGCGACGGCGGCGGCCACCACGGCCATCTGGAGCGGGGTCATCTGGTTGCTGCGCTGCCCGATGGCGGTCTGTGCCAGCGCGGCCTTGCCCTCGTCGGGGCCGATGTCGCTCTTGACCACGTTCAGCGGGATGCTCATCTCCTGGCCGATGCCGAACTTCGCGGCCTGCTCCTGGAGCTTGTCGTAGCCCATCTCCAGCGCCATGGAGCCGAACGCCGTGTTGCACGAGATCGTCAGCGCGTCGATCAGCGTCGCGCGGCCGCCGCACGACTCGCCGTGGTAGTTGCGCAGGCCGATGGTGGTGCCCGGCAGCGGCAGGACGTTCGGCGCGTCCACGGTGGTGTTGACGTCTCGGGTGCCGTCCTCGCTGAGGTAGGCCGCCGAGGTGATCACCTTGAACGTCGACCCGGGAGCGTAGGTCTTGCTGGTCGCCCGGTTGATCAGCGGCTCGTTGTCGTCGGCGTTGAGCTTGTTGTACGCCTTCGCGGCCTTGGCCTTGTTCGGCACGGCCATGGTGTTCGGGTCGTAGCTCGGCACCGACACCATGGTGAGGACCGCGCCGGTCTTCGGGTCGAGCGCCACGACGGCGCCGCGCTTGCCGCTCTTCTGCAGGTCCTCGTAGGCGATCTTCTGGGCCTTGGGCACCAGGGTCAGGTCTACGGCGGCCCCGCGGGTCGGCTTGCTCGTGATGAGGTCGACCGTGCGCCGGACGAACAGATCGGGGTGGGTGCCGTTGAGGTAGGAGTTCTCAGCGCTCTCGATGCCCCGCTCGCTCTCAGGGGCGAAGAACCCGAGGACCGGGGCGTACACCGGGCCGTCGATGTACTTGCGCTGGAACCGGAAGTCGCCGCCGACGTCGACCGACTTGGCGAGCGTCTCGCCGCCCGCGGTGATCAGGCCGCGCTCGCTCTCGTAGCGCGCGAAGAAGCTCCGCGTGTTGCGGTTGTCCGAGCGGAGCTCGTCGGCCTTCACGGCCTGAAGGTAGTTGATGTTGATCATCAACAGGCCGAACATCAGTAGGCAGGCCACCGCTGCCCGCTTGAGCGTGCCGTTCATCGCTGGAACACCTGCGTCAGTCCTTCGTCCTGGATCGCCTGCGGCGGTGGCCGTCGTGCCGCGTCTGACATGCGTACCAGCAGCGCGATAAGGATCCAGTTAGCCAGGAGGGCGGATCCGCCCTGCGACATGAACGGCGTGACCAGGCCTGTCAGGGGAATCAGGTTGGTCACGCCTCCGACGATGATGAACACCTGCCAGGCCAGGATGAACGACAGGCCGCCCGCCAGCAGCTTGCTGAACGGGTCGCGGGCCGCGATGGCGGTGCGCAGGCCGCGCTCGACGATCAGGGCGTACACCATGAGCAGGGCCATCAGGCCGGTGAGCCCGAGCTCCTCGCCCGTGGCGGCGAAGATGAAGTCCGAGAACGACAGCGGGATCAGCCAGGGATGGCCCTGGCCCAGCCCCGTGCCGAGGATGCCGCCGGACCCCATGCCGAACAGGCCCTGCATCAACTGCCCGCTGCCGCCCGTGCGGTAGAAGAGGGCCGGGTCGCTCGGGTTGAGCCAGACCTCGAAGCGGTCGCCGACGTGGCTGAACAACTGGCCGGCGATGAACGCGCCGCCGGCGAACAGCAGCACGCCGATGAGGACCCACGACGTGCGCTGCGTGGCGATGTAGAGCATCGCGATGAAAGCGCCGAACAGCAGCAGCGAGGTGCCGAGGTCCTTCTCCAGGACCAGGACGCCGACGCTGACGACCCAGGTGATGAGCACGGGCCCGAGGTCGCGGGCGCGGGGCAGGTCGATGAAGAGCAGGCGGCGCCCGGCGAGCGCCAGCACGTCACGCTTGGCGACGAGGTAGCCCGCGAAGAACACGACCAGCGCCAGCTTGGCGAACTCGCCCGGCTGGATGGAGAAACCCCCGATTTCGATCCAGATGCGGGCGCCGTTGATCTGCTTGCCCAGGAAGGGCGTCAGAGGCAGGATCAGCAGCCCGAGACCCACGAAACCCGCGGTGTACGTCATCCGCTGCAGCGCGCGGTGGTCGCGCAGCACGATCAGCGTGATGGAGAACATGACGATGCCGAGGGCGGTCCAGAAGAGCTGGGTGTTCGCCGAGGCGAGCCGCGTGGCCAGCTCGAGGCGATAGATCATCACCAGGCCGATGCCGTTGACCAGCGTCACCAGCGGAAGAATGAGGGGATCGGCCCAGGGGGCGAACTTCGCCAGCACGAAGTAGGCGGCCAGCATCAGACCGCCGAGGCCGAGGCCGTAGCCCAGCATGCCGGCGGGAACCTTGCCGCCCTCGCCCAGCCCGACGTTGGCGTAGGCGACCATGACGATCGCGACGGCGAAGGCGAGCATGATGAGCTGCGCCCCCCGCCGTTTGGCGGTCATGGGGACGGCCGCGACGTCGTCTACGGCACTCACTTACGAGGACTCCGTGGCGCTGGGGGAAGGTGACGGCTGGGTGGTCTTCTGGTCGCCACCGGATTTGGCCTTCAAGTCGTTGATCTTCGTCTGTCCTGCCTGGAGGTCGGCTACGGGGATGCCCCGCCGCACCTGTTCACGCTCCGGCTCGGGGATGGAGGACACCGACAGGCCGGTGCTCTGGGCTACGGAGTTCAGTTGGATCGGTCCGATGGTGGTGTCCACCCCGCGAAACAACACTAGCTCGTCGCCTTGAGCGCCCACGTAGTACTGATCCTGGGTCCACCTGTATCCGAAATAGCCACCACCCCCCACGACCACCACGAGAAGGCCGACCACGGTCACCGCGACCGGCCACAGCCGCCGTCGCCTGACACGCCGCGGGGCGGCCACGGCGTTCGCCGCCGGGCCGCCCGCGGGCTCGTCAAGGTCGTCGTCCACGATCACTGGCTGCGGCGCGGTGATCGTGGACGCGCGTCCAGCCGGTGTGTCGGGAGGCTGGGAGCGGAGCCGGTTGGACCCGGCGGCGCCCACGACCGCGGCGTCACCCGCCACGACCTGGCCCTCCTCGATCTCGACGACGTCGGCGACGATGCAGGTGATGTTGTCGGGGCCACCGCCCCGGTTGGCGAGGTCGATGAGCTGCCGGACCACCGACTCGGGCTCCTCGACCGTGGTCAACGTGTGATGCAGGGTCTCGGCGCTGACGACGCTGGAAAGGCCGTCGGAGCACAGGAGATAGCGGTCGTTGATCTGAGCCTCGCGAAGCGAGAGGTCGGGATCGACCTCGCCGCTGCCGTCGAGGGCCCGGAGCAGAATCGAACGCTGCGGATGGCTGGCGGCTTCCTCCTGCGTGATCCTTCCGTCGTCCACCAGCGACTGCACCAACGTGTGATCGTGTGTGATCTGGTACAGCTCGCCGTTGCGGAGCAGGTAGGCGCGGGAGTCGCCGACGTGGACGAGGGCGACGCGGGTGCCCGACCACAGCATGGCCGTGAGAGTGGTCCCCATGCCCTTGAGGCTGGGATCACGGCCGACCATCTCGTGCAGCTTGCGATTGGCATCGCGCACCGCGGCCTCGATGGCGCTGAGCAGGTCACCCCCGGAGGCGTCCCGGTCAAGGGACGACATGGCGGTGATGGCGACCGAACTGGCCACCTCACCGTGAGCGTGCCCGCCCATGCCGTCTGCGACGGCGAGCAGGCGCGGGCTCGCGTACGCGGAGTCCTCGTTTCCTTCGCGGAGGAGGCCGACGTCCGAGCGGGCGGCGTAGCGGAGTGCGATTGTCATTTGCGCAATTCGATGACGGTTTTACCGATGCGGATCGGCTGGCCGAGGTGCACCGGAGTCGGGCGGGTCACTTTGGAGCGGTCGAGATACGTGCCGTTGGTCGAGCCGAGGTCTTCCACGATCCACTGACCGTCCTGGGGGAACAGCCGGGCGTGCCGGCTGGAAGCGTAATCGTCGCTGAGTACCAGCGTGGCGTCATTCGCCCGACCGATAGTGATTGGCGTCTCCGTGAGGTTGATGATGGTTCCTTGGAGGGGACCACCCGTAACGACCAGTTGTTTCGGCTCCCCCTTCTTCGGCTTGGCCGGTTGACGTGCGGGTTTGCCAGGCTTGCGCGCGACCGCCGCGGCGGCCGAGCGTGAGCCGAACAAGTCTGTCCGGATCACACCCACCGCGGCAATCACAAAGAACCACAGCACCGCGAGGAACGCGAGCCGGATCAGCAGCAGAGTGAGCTCGGACATGGACCGTCTGTCTACCCTTAATCCCGCCGGAACACCAGAGTCGTGCGCCCCAAGGTCACGCGGGTGCCGTCCTGGAGCTCGATCCGGCGAACCGGCTGGCCGTTGACGAATGTGCCGTTCGTTGAACCGAGATCTACGAGGGCGACAGTCAGGCCCTCGACTCTGAGCTCGGCATGGTGCCTGGAGACGCCCGGATCCACCAGCCGCAGATCGCAGTCGGTGCCCCGTCCTAGAAGCGTCACAGGGGTCGTCAGCTCGAATGACCGCTGGCCCTGCGGGTCGTCCTGAGTGGACACCAGCAGGCGTGGGCGGCCGCCGAACGCGCTGGGCTTGCTCGCGGGAAGATCGCTGACCGGCTGCCGGATCTCGTCCTGCTCCACCGTCGCGCCCCGGATGACTCCCGAGCGGATGCGGAACAGGCCGACCGCGAGGTCGTCCGCGGTCTCGAAGCGAACCCGGACAGGTCCCACGAACGAGTACCCCTGCTCCTTGGCGTACTCCCTGGCGAGGTTCGCGAGCTCGTGACCGATGCTGTCGGCGTACACCTCCAGTCGCTCGCTGTCGGTCGTGGACAGCTCCACCACGAAGTCGTTGGGCACAAGAGTGCGACCCTGCGCCACGATCGCGGCTCGTTCGTCCATCTCCCGCTGAACCGCGCTGGCGACCTCGACCGGCTGAAGGTCAGATTTGAACGCCCGCGCAAAGGCCCCCTCAACCAAGCCCTCGAGCCTTCGCTCGAAGCGCTGAAGGACTCCCACCGGGTACCTCCCTTCCTCCATCGTCTAGGAGGATCGTATCCGGGTTCGGTGGCATGCACGGATCCGTGCTAGCCTTTCCACGCACTCAAAGAGGGCGAGTGGCGGAACGGCAGACGCGCACGGTTCAGGTCCGTGTGTCCGAAAGGATGTGAGGGTTCAAATCCCTCCTCGCCCACTAGGGCCCCGGCTGGTCGAAGTAAAACTTCTTCCCACGGGGCCTTTGTGTTAGTCCAGGGGGACACCCCCTGGAACCCCCGAGCCCCGGCGGGTCGAAGTAAAACTTCTTCCCACGGGGCCTTTGTGTTAGTCCAGGGGGACACCCCCTGGAACCCCCGAGCCCCGGCGGGTCGAAGCGAAGCTTCTTCCGACGGGGCTTTTGCGTTCGTCCAGGCGGGCATCTCCTGGGGCTCCAGACTGCCGGACGGGTAAGGCAAAGTTTTCTCCCGCGAACCTTCTGCGCTCGCCCAAGGGGCCGCGAAGGGTGTGGCGGTCGCTGTCATCGTCGGTCCTCCGGGGAGATGCGTGGTCAAGGAGTCGACCCCTGGAACCCCCGAAGGTTCGAGGTCTCGTGCTCCCGATGGGCGTTACCCCATATGGCGCACAAGACACCCCTGTGACGAAGAGGCTTCGATCAAGGTAGCCGCCGGCGCCCAGGGAGAGAAGCCCCGGCGGGTCCTCTTAACCCTTCCTACACGTCCGTCGTGGTCGCCCCACCCCGAATGTCTAACCCCCGCGGCTTTCAGATCGCTTTCTGCGGGCTTGCACGCGCGACGCCCGCCCGGGCCCGTACGGGCTCCAGGGCGGACGGGCGCGCGCCCGGGCTACCTCGCCTGGGCGGCGGTGCGCTGACGGTCGAGGCCGGCGGCGCGGGGCGTCCGGGTGTTGAGCAGTTCGCCGACGAGGTCGGTGAGGCTGACCATGCCGGTGACCCGGCCGTCCTTGCCCGTCACGAGGCCCAGATGGGCGTGAGCGTCCTGGAGGCGTTCCACGGCCTCAGGGATGGTCGTGGACGGCTGGAGGCGCGGAGCGGGGCTCATGAGCTCCTCCGGAGGGGTGCCGGGGTTGATCAGGGTGTCGCGCACGTGCAGCACGCCGAGCACGTTCTCGGGGGAGCCGCCGTTGACCAGCAGCCGCAGGTGGCCGCTCGCCGCGGCCACCTCCCGAACGACACCGTCGGCCGTGCCGGCGGGTACGGCGGCGGCGGTCTCGATCGGCACCATCAGCCGCTCGACCGGCTGTGACTGGACGCGCAGCGCACTGGTGAGCAGGTCGTGCTCGTCCCGGTCCAGCAGCCCCATCCGGCCCGACTCGCCGACGAGCATGGCGAGCTGCGGCGGCGTGCGGGTGGTGGCGAGCTCGTCGCGCGGCCGGACGCCGAACGCGCGCAGCAGCCCGTTGGAGAGCCCGTTGAGGGTGGCGAGCACCGGCCGGGCGATCCAGGTGAAGCCGCGGAAGGGCAGCGCGAGGCCCATCGCGGCCTGTTCGGGGTGGGTCAGGGCCCAGGACTTGGGCGCCATCTCCCCCACCACCATGTGCAGGAACGTGATGATCGTCAGGGCGATGACGTACGCGACGCCGACCTCAAGGGACTCCGGGAGGCCGACGAACCCGAAGACCGGCTCGAGCAGGTGCTCGATGGCCGGTTCCGTGACCATGGCCAGGCCCAGGGAGCACAGCGTGATGCCGAGCTGGGCTCCGGCCAGCATGAGCGACAGCTCGCGCGCGTTGCGCAGCGCCGCCCGGCCGGCCGTCCTGGTCAGGCGGCCGCCGCCGGCGGCGGCCTCTTCCAGGCGGTGCCGCCTGCCCGACACCACGGCGAACTCGGCCGCGACGAACAGGCCGTTGCCGAGCAGCAGGACGACGCCCAGGAGCAGTGCGGTCAGGGTGTTCATCGAGCCTCACCGATCATGACGGCGGCGTCGGTGACCCGCGCGAGCCGCACCCGGTCAGGGACCCTGCGCTGGACGTCCAGCACGGTGATCAGAGCGTCTTCCTCGGCGGGGTCCCGGTCCTCCAGCAGGTGGAGCTCGGGCACCAGGGGCACGCTCAGCTCGTCGCCGGGCTGGGCCAGACGTCCGAGGCGGGCCATGATCAGGCCGGCCACGGTCTCGTACTCTTCGCTCTCGGGAAGCTGGAGGCCGGTCGCGCGTTCCACCTCGTCCAGCCGGAGGGTGCCGCGCACGTCCCAGGTGCCGTCGCCCAGGGGGACGGCCTCGGCCGGCTCGGGGTCGTTCTCGTCGATCAGCTCGCCGACGAGCTCCTCGGCCAGGTCCTCCATGGTGACGACGCCGGCGAGGCCGCCGTACTCGTCGATGACGCACGCCAGCTCGCCTTCCGCCGTGCGCATCCGTTCGAGGAGCACGGGCAGCGGCAGCGTGGTGGGCACCAGTAGGGGCGCGTCGGTGATGCCGTCGATGGGCGCGTCGCCCGGCAGCGGCCCGGCGCCGAGCAGCCGGCGCAGGCCGGTCACGCCGACGACGTCACGCCCGTCGGCGCCGAGGACGGGGTAGCGGGAGTGGCCCGACGACTTCATGGCCTCCAGCAGGTCCGAGGCCGGCCGTCCGGCACGCAGCGAGACGACCCGGGGCCGGGGGACCATGACGTCCTCGGCGGTACGGTCGCCGAACTCCAGCGCCCGCTCCAGCAGGTCGGAGAGGCGCCCGGACAGATCGCCGGCCGCCTCGGACTCGGCGATGATGCGCGAGAGCTCCTCGGGGGTCGCGCCGTGCTCCACCTCCTCCACGGGCTCGACGCCGAACAGGCGGAGCAGCCGCGCGGCGGAGGAGTCGAAGAGCCGGATGACCGGGCCCGCGACGGCCAGGTAGACCAGCGTCGGCCGGGACAGCCACTTGGCGAGGGGCTCCGGCCGGGCGATGCCGATGTTCTTCGGCACCAGCTCGCCCAGGACCATCTGGACGATCGTGGCGATCACCAGTCCGAGGGTCACGGCGACGCCGGGAATGGCCGCTTCCGGGACGCCGGCCCCCGAGAGGCCGGGTGTGATCAAAGGGGTGAGCGCCGGTTCGGTGATGAAGCCCACGAGCAGCGTGGTCACGGTGATGCCGAGCTGCGCGCCCGACAACATGAACGAGAGCCTGCCGGTGACCTCCACGGCACGTCCGGCGGCGGCGTCGCCCGAGGCGGCCTGCTGCCGGAGCGTCGCCCGGTCGGCGGCGATGTACGCGAACTCCTGCGCGACGAAGAAGCCGGTCGCGAGGGTGAGAAGAAGTACGGCCGGCAGACCGAGAACCATGGTCACAGGTCTGCCATCCCCGATTGAATTGGGCCCGTGCCGTGGCACGGGCAGGTACTCCACGGGTCCGGAGCGGACACGACTGTCCTTTCGCTAGTTGTCGTCGTTAACCGTAACGGTGGCGGCCTGGCCAATGTTTCCGGCGGCACGACATTGGTGACTTACTGTGACTCTGCGTACTTTTACCGGAGAAAACTGTGGTGACAGGGCCACCGGCTCGGCCACGACGGCGTAGCTTCGAGGCAGAGGTGGCTCTTGGCACAGGACGGGGACGGCAACGTGGGCGATTTGCCTGGAGGCGGGTCGGAGGGGTCCGACGAGACCCGGGAGGGACCGACCCGGGCTCTCCGGCGTCCCGCCGGAGCGGGTGGTCAGGGCGCGTACGGCCCGCCGGCCGGAGGCGGTGCCGGAGAGGCCTATGCCGCGGGCCAGCCCGCATACCGCTTCCCGCCGGGCGCACGGCCCGACGAGGGTGAGCGGCAGCGCCGCGACGACGTAGGCGGCGGTCGTGGCGGGGCCGGCGAAGACGCGACCTGGGTGCAGGCGGTCCCCGGCGGCGGGGAGGCGGCTCCGGCGGCGCCCTCGGGCGACGCGGGCCGGGGCCGGTCGCGCGTGTACGGCAAGCCGCGGTCCGGGCAGTCGCCGGTCCGCCCCCTGTCCGGGGTGCAGGAGCCCGACACGGCGCGTTCGGGCGCCGGCGGCCACGACGGCGGCGGCGGAGAGCCGCGCGCCCGGCGGCCGCGGCGGACGGGCCGGCTGATCGTCCGGATCCTGGCGGTCCTGCTCGTGCTGCTGATCGTCCTCGGCGTCGGCGGGTTCCTGTGGGTCAACTCCCGCCTGACCACCGTCGAGTCGCTCACCGACTACAACGGCCGCCCGGCGGCCACCCCCGGTGAGGACTGGCTGCTGGTCGGGTCCGACAGCCGGGCCGGGCTGTCGGCCGCCCAGCGCAAGAAGCTCGCCACCGGCCGGGCCGTCGGCAAGCGCACCGACACGATGATGCTCCTGCACATCCCGAGCGGCGACGGCAAGCCGACCCTCGTCAGCCTGCCCCGCGACTCCTACGTCCCCATCGACGGGCACGGGAGCGACAAGCTGAACGCCGCCTACGCCTTCGGCGGCCCGACGCTGCTGGCCAAGACGGTCGAGAAGGCCACCGGCATCCGGATCGACCACTACATGGAGATCGGGTTCAGCGGCTTCGTCGGCATCGTGGACGCGATCGGCGGGGTGAACATCTGCGTGAAGCAGAACATCAAGGACCCCAAGGCCGGCATCAACCTGAAGAAGGGCTGCCAGGACATGGACGGCGGCACGGCGCTCGGGTTCGTCCGCACCCGCGCGACGGGCGCGCTCCCCGACTTCGACCGCACGCAGCGCCAGCGGCAGTTCTTCTCGGCCGTGGTCAAGAAGGCCGCGAGCCCCGGCATCCTGGTCAACCCCTTCAGGTCCGTGCCGCTCGCGATGAGCGCCACCGACTCGGTCGCGGTGGACGGCGGCACGGGGACCTTCGACCTGCTGTCGCTCGGGCTCGCGATGAGCGGCGACCCGGTCACCACGGCCGTCCCCGTCGGGTCGCTCCCCACGATCAACGGCGCCGCCGTCGTGAAGTGGGACACCCAGCGCGCCCTGAAGCTGTTCAACGCCCTGGCCGCGGACAAGCCGGTGCCCAAGGACGCCCTGGCCAAGTAGGCCGGGCCGGTGCGTGGCATGCCGGTGCGGGTCGGGTCGGGCCGGACGGCGCGGCTCGCCGGAGCGGGCCTGGCCGGAAGGCGCGGCTTCGCCGAGGAGGGCCGTATCGGGACGCGGCGAGCGGTTAGTGTGAGGGCATGCCCGAGCTGCCCGAGGTGGAGTCGCTCGCCGAGTTCCTGCGCGAACGCGCCGTCGGCCGCGCGGTCGCGGGTGTGGACGTGGTGGGCTTCCAGGCGTTGAAGACCGTCGACCCGCCGGTCACCGCGCTGGGCGGCCTGACGGTGACGGGCGTGGCCCGGCACGGCAAGTTCCTCGATCTTGACTGCGACGGGCTCCACTTCGTCACCCACCTGGCCCGTGGCGGCTGGCTGCGCTGGCGGGACGACCTCTCCGGCGCCAAGCCGGTCCGTCCGGGCAAGGGCCCGCTGGCCGTCCGGGTGCGGTTCGCGCCGGACGACGAGGGCCGGATGCCGGGGTTCGAGCTCACCGAGGCGGGCACGCAGAAACGCCTGGCCGTCTACGTCGTCACCGATCCTGCCCAGGTGCCCGGCATCGCGAGCCTGGGTCCCGACCCGCTGGCCCCCGGCTTCACAGTGGAGGCGCTGAAGGGCATCGTGAACGGGAGCCGCACGCAGATCAAGGGGCTGCTGCGCGACCAGAAGGTGATCGCGGGCATCGGCAACGCGTACTCCGACGAGGTGCTGCACGTCGCGAAGATGTCGCCGTTCAAGATCGCCGGGTCGCTGACCGACACGGCGGTCGCCGACCTGCACGAGGCGATCGTCGGCACGCTGCGCGAGGCGGTCGAGCGCTCGCGCGGCATCGCCGCGAAGGACCTGAAGACCGAGAAGAAGTCCGGCCTGCGCGTGCACGGCCGCAGCGGGCAGCAGTGCGACGTCTGCGGCGACACGATCAGAGAGGTCTCGTTCGCCGACTCCTCGCTGCAGTACTGCCCGACGTGCCAGACGGGCGGCAAGCCGCTCGCCGACCGGAGGCTCTCCCGCCTGCTCAAGTAGGAATCCCAGGTGGTCACCCCTTGGGGGAGGAACGGGCGGTTCTGTCCGCCTATGCCGGGCCGCTTGCGGGTAACTTCGCTCTGTTAGTGCGAGGTAACCATCTGTTAGCGGGCGGAACGCTCGCGAAGCGGGGAACAATGGTGGGCATGACCGTCCCAGAGATCGAGGCCGGGGCCGTGCCCGACGATGTCTACCTGCTCGACGTGCGCGAGCCCGACGAGTGGCAGGCGGGCCACGCCCCGACCGCCGTCCACATCCCGCTGGGCACGCTGCAGCAGCGGGTCGACGAGGTTCCGACCGGCGTCCCCGTCTACGTCGTCTGCCGCGTCGGCGGCAGGTCCGCGAACGCCACCGCGTGGCTCAACCACGTGGGCCGCGAGGCCATCAACGTCGAGGGCGGCATGCAGTCCTGGGCGGCCGCGGGCCGTCCCATGGTGGCCGAAAACGGGGGGCAGCCCTTCGTCGCCTGACGAAGGGGTGTAATAATTCGGTCAAATTCATACCGCGGGAGCTCGGGCGTCACCGGGCTGAGAGGGCGGTTCCCGGGTGAACCGGGCGCGCCGCCGACCGCATGAACCTGTCCGGGTAATGCCGGCGTAGGGAGCGTGCGATGACGTCCGCCGTCGATGAAGTCCCCCTGACCCTCGACGAGGCCCCTCCGAAGACGCTCGGAACGCTCGACCAGGGCGCGTTCTGGGCGAACCTCGGGGTGAGCCTGCTCGGATTCTCGGGCGCCTTGTACCTCCTGGACCCGCTGGGCGACGGTTCGTCACTGAGCCTCACGGCGGCCGTGCTCGCCGCCGTCGTGGGCAGCCTCATCGGGACCGTGATGGTGGGCCTCGCGGCCGTGCCCGGGGCGCGTACGGGCGCGCCGGCGATGGTGCTGCTGCGCGGCCTGTTCGGAGCGCGCCTGTCGTACGTCCCGACGGTGCTGAACATCGTCCAGATGCTCGGCTGGGGAGCGTTCGAGCTGTGGGTGATCGCCACCGGGGCGCGGGCCGTCTTCGGTGACTCCGTTCCGTACCAGGTGTGGGTGCTCGGGGCCGGAGCGCTGACGGTCGCCCTGACGATCAGGCCGCTGGGCGCGATCCGGCTGCTCCGCCGCTTCGTGACGGCCGCCGTGGTCGTCGCTATGGTGTGGCTGGCGGTGGCGCTGCTGCGCGAGGCGCCGAGCCTCGGGGGCGGGAGCTGGAACGCGTTCGCCCCGGCCGTCGACTACGTGATCGCGCTCTCGGTCTCCTGGGTCCCGGTGGCGGCGGACTACGCCCGGCACTCGCGGTCGAGCCGGGCGGCGTTCACCGGGGTCGTCACCGGTTACACGATCGCCCAGGTGGCGTGCCTGGTCCTCGGCATCGTCGCGCTGGCCCTGGTCGGCAACGATCCCGACCGGGTGTGGGACGCGTTCGTCGCGGTGCCGCTCGGCGCCCTGTTCTTCGGCGTCCTGGTGCTGCGCGAGGCCGACCAGTCGTTCGCCAACGTCTACTCGACGGCCATGTCCCTGCAGAACCTGCTGCCCCGGGTGGACCGGCGCGTCTTCTCGGCCGGGGTCGGCGTGCTGACGACCGGCATCGCCCTGTTCGCCGACGTGAACTCCTACGGGGCCTTCCTCGGGGTCATCGGCGCGGTGTTCGTGCCGATGTTCGCGGTGCTCGTGGTCGACTACTTCCTGCTGGGCGGGGCCGCCAGGTGGGACACCTCGGAGGCGGCGCCGTCACGCTGGGGGATGCTCGTGCCGTGGGTGCTCGGCTTCGTGGCGTACTGGCTGGTCACGGCGACGCCCACGGTGGCGTGGTGGGACGGGGCGTGGTCCGGAGCCCGGGAGCTGATCGGGTTCGAGCGGCAGGTGTGGATGAACGCCGCGCTGGCCGCGTTCATCGTCTCCGCGCTGGTGACGCTGCTCGTGGGCTTCGTGCGGCGGCGCGGCGGAGACCGTGCCGCGGTCACCGACGCTCGCGTATAGCGGACCCAGGACACAGGGGCCGTCCTCGAGGGGACGGCTTCAGTGCCGCCCGGTGTCGCCTTGGGCGCTTTCGAGGTGGAGCAGGTGCGCCTTGGCGGCGGCGCCACCGGCGTAGCCGCCGGGGCGTCCCGACGCCTCGACCGCCCGGTGGCAGGGGACGATGACGCAGACCGGGTTGGCCGTCAGGGCGTTGCCTATCGCGCGCAACGCCTGAGGCCGCCCGATCCGCGCGGCGATCTCCTGATAAGTCGTGACACTGCCGTAGGGCACGGCCATGGTCATCTGCAGCACCGTCCGGGCGAAGGGCGTGGCCAGCCGCAGATCCACCGGCAGGGTGAAAGTCCGGAGCCGGCCGGAGAAGTACGCGTCCAACTCGCGGCGGATCGGGTCCAGCCGCCGGGGATCCGGGCCGATGAACGAGCCGATCTCCCGGGAGACCCGCGCGAAGACGACGTGCTCGTTCTCGTAGCTGCACGCGACCACGCCGCGCGCGGTGACGGCGAGCACCATCCGCCCGACGGGGCTGTCGGTCATGCCGAACGCCACATCCGGTGGGGTCTCGCCCACATAGCCGGGAGCGGTCACCCGCACCAGGGCCTCGAGATCCCCTGTCGTCATGGCCGTACCCCTTCCGCTACCGGCAGCGTATCCGAGCGAGCCCTCCTACCGGCCACGACAGAGGGAGTGGCGGCCATGTCATGGACGGGCGACCTGAATGCGACGATTCGCATGACGAAAGTGCCAAGGCACGGTGCCAAAAACGGGCACGATGGGGGTCATGAGTGACGACAGGGTAGAGAACGTCGATGACGGCTTTGCCCACGCTGTCCTCGCGAGCTCTCCCAATGCCGTCGTAGCGCTCGATCGTGATCTTACCGTCCTGATGTGGAACCCCGCGGCGGAGCGCCTGTTCGGCTGGACCTCGGCCGACATGACCGGCCGCAGGGCGCCCCTGGTCCCCGACGAGCTGGTGGCCGAGCACAACGCGGTGCTCGAACGGGTCCGCACCGGCGGGCCGGTCTCGCTGCGCACCAAGCGCCTGCGCAGCGACGGCTCCCTGCTCGACGTCGGCGTGGACATCAGCGCGCTGCGCTCGGAGGCCGGCGCGCTGCTCGGGTACGTGAGCGTCTACCACGCCGTCGAGAACGACGCGGCCGCCCGCGAGAGGGGCACCCGCAGGGCGAGGCTCGTCCGGCGGCTCACCGACGTGGTGGCCGACATCAACGCCGAACTGGAGCTCGCAGCCGTCCTCGACCGCATCGCCGCGAGCCTGACCGAGCTGACCGGGGCCGACGCGGGCGGTTTCGTGCTGATCGAGGACGAGCGCCTGCGGCTGGTGAGCACCCACCGGCTGCCCACCCGGCTCAGGGGCACGACGGCCGACCTGCACACGAGCCTTGTCGGCAAGCTGCTGCGCACCGGTAAGACCGTGCTGCTCGAGACCGGCGACCAGGCCGCGCTCGACGAGCTGATCTGGTCGGAGCTGCCCGGCCTGCACACCATCGCGCTCGGCGTCGCCGCGGTCGGCGGCCGGCCGTACGGAGCCCTGTACGCGCTGTTCGCCGAGCACAAGGCCGGGCACATCGAGCTGGAGCTGCTGGAACTGCTGGCGGGGCACGCCGGCATCGCGCTGGCCAACGCGATGGCCTACCAGGACGCGGTGCGGCAGCGGGCGCACGAGCGGGCCGTCGTAGACGCGAGCGCGGACGGCATCGCGGTGCTGGACGGCGCGGGGTTCGTCAGCCAGTGGAACCCCGCGGCCGAGGAGCTCACCGGGCTGGGAGCGGGCGAGGTGATCGGAGGCCGGCCCCCGTTCCCGCTGCCCGCCCCTGGCGAGAAGCTCACCACGCAGCTTCCGTCGGGCCGCTGGCTGGACGTGGTGAGCGCGGAGATCAACGAGACCGCCGAGATCGTGGTGGACTTCCGCGACGTCACGCGCGCCAAGGAGCTGGAGGAGGCCAAGGATCTCTTCCTGGCGACCACCAGCCACGAGCTCCGCACGCCGATCACCGTGGTGCAGGGGTTCGCCAGCACGCTGGACGCGCGGTGGGACAAGCTGTCGGACGTCGAACGCCGCTCAGCGGTGCGGACCATCGCCGAGCGGGCGCGGGCGCTGGGCCAGCTGATGGACCACCTCCTGCTCGGCGCCCGGGCCGGGGCGGAGGAGCTCAAGATCCGGGTGGAGAGCTTCGACCTCGGCGAGCGGGTCCGCGCCGCGACCCTCGGGATGCCGGTGCTGTCCGACCGGCACCACGTGGAGGTGGACATCCCCAACGACCTGCCCCTGGTCGACGGGGACGCGCTGGCCACCGACATCCTGCTCGGCCAGTTGCTGGAGAACGCCTTCAAGTACTCGCCGAACGGAGGGCTGATCCGGGTGCTCGCGTGGCAGGAGGACGGCCGGGTCGTCCTCGCGGTCGAGGACGAGGGGGTCGGCATCGCCCCGGAGGACCGCGAACGCGTCTTCGAAAGGTTCGTGCAGGCGGACAGCGGCGACCGGCGCCGCTTCGGCGGAGTGGGGCTCGGACTTTACATAGCGCGCAGCCTCGCGCGGGCCCAAGGCGGCGAGGTGACCGCCCATCCTCGACCTGGTGGAGGCACTCGAATGAGGTTCGTTCTGGACATTGCAGGCGCCTATATCGGATCCGACACACCGAAGCGGTAACGAGCTGGTCACGGATGGACTCACCTATTGTCGAATCTGCACAAGCAATGATCGCCGTGCGGTTTCCAGAACCATCGAACGGGGCATTTCGGTCGTACTGGGATGTGTTTTCCTCAGGGGGAAATGCAGGAGAACGGGGAAGTGAGGGCGTCGTGCTGTTGCCGTATGCGCCGACCAGCGTCGCCGTCGCACGCCAACGTCTCAGCGCCGATCTCGAGGCATGCGGGGTGTTCGCCGCCGCCATAGAGGACGCCGTCCTCGTGGTGAGCGAACTGCTGAGCAATGCGTTGCGTCACGCCCACCCGCTCCCATCAGGGCAGATCATGGCCACATGGGAGTGGGCGGACGACCACCTCGAGGTCACGGTGAGTGATGGAGGAGCCGCCACGGAGCCCCGCGCGGGCAGGCCGGCCCTCTCCTCGCTCGGCGGGCGGGGCCTCGGAATCGTCGAGTTCCTCGCCGAGCGCTGGGGCGTGCGCCACGACGGTGACGTGACCACGGTGTGGGCGGTTATCCACGCCCCGGTCGCTGTCCTTAATTCGCAAGTTAGAACGCCCGAAATCGGGGCCCTACGCGAGTGCGGCTAGACGTTCCCTGCTGACAGGGCATGACATGCAGCGTGGACCTCCCCGGCCGCTGCCGAGTTCGCTGCCCGCAATTCGGATGACCTTCACACCGGAGGCCTCCAGGCGCGCGTTCGTCTCCACGTTGCGTTCGTAGGCCACCGCCACGCGCGGAGCGAGGGCGAGCGTGTTGTTGCCGTCGTCCCACTGCTCGCGCTCGGCGGTGACGGGGTCGAGCCCGGTGTCGATCACCTTCACCCGCTCGATGCCCATGGCCTGGGCGGCCGCCTCCAGGAACGGCCGGGGCTCGAAGATGCGCAGCTCACCGTCCTCCGCCGACGTCACGGTGTAGGCCTGCAGCGAGTAGGCCACCGGCGGATACATGACCACCGTGTCCAGGTCGACCATCGTGCAGATCGTGTCCAGGTGCATCGTGGCCCGCTGCTGGGCGATCGGCACCGCGAGGACGGTGTGCGCCAGGCCCGCGGCGAAGACCCGCCGGCACAGCCGCTCCACCCCGGCCGGGGTCGTGCGCTCGCCGGTCCCCACGGCGATGACCCCCGGTCCCATCAGCAGTACGTCGCCGCCCTCGACGTGCTCCAGCCATGGCTCGTACAGGTGCTCGGCGCCCGCGAACCTCGGATGGTAGGTGTAGATCAGGCGGGTCAGCAGGCTCTCCCTGGTGCGGGCCGGCATCGCCAGGCTGGTCACGGCCACCCGGTCGCCGATCCACACGCTGGAGTCCCTGGTGAACAGCAGGTTGGGCAGCGGGTCGATGACGAAGTCGTGCCGGTCCATCAGCTCGTACACAAGGCCCCGCCCGGTCTTCAGCTCCTCGCGGGCCAGGCCGGCGATCAGCGTCTGCGTGAGGTCCTCGGGATGCAGGTCCTCAAGGTGGCGCCGCGTCAGCTCCGCGAGCCGGTCGCCGAGCTGCCGCTCCTCGAGCACGGCGCTGATGATCTCCTGGCGCCCGTCGTCGTACTCCAGGGTGTCCTGCAGTAGCTCGGTGAGGTAGAGGACCTCGACGCCGTGGTCGCGCAGCGCCTGGGCGAACTCGTCGTGCTCGTCCTGGGCCCTGCCGACCCACGGGATGCCGTCGAACAGCAGCTTGTCGCTGTTGCGGGGGGTCAGCCGCTTGAGCTCGGCTCCGGGACGGTGCAGCAGCACCGTCTCCAGCCGTCCGACCTCGCTGTCGGCACCGTTCATCGTTCGGCCCTCCGGGTTGGCGCGATGTCACGGGAACCGTTCCCGGCATTCCACGTTAACGGCGCACAACACCACGAGGAGGCGTGAGGTCGCCTCGTCAGGCCGGTCTCGGGTACAGGACCACCCGCTCGGCCGCCGTCCACGCCGTGCTCACCAGCAGGTACAGCCCCGCCGCGAGCGGCAGGAAACCCGCGACCAGAACGGTCCCGAACGGCAGCAGGCGCAGCACGCGCGGCCGTACCGTGTCGCCCATGCGCCACCAGGTCACCCACGCGACGACCGCGAGCAGCGCGAACAGCCCGAGGAACACCAGAGCGGCGGGGCCGAACAGACCGCCGCCCGCGACCGCGGCCGCGAAGTGCTCGCCGAGCGGGACGCCGAGGGCGCTCTGGGCGAGCAGCAGGTTGGGATGCCCCGCGATGGTGGCCGAGACGAAGACCCGGTAAGTGACCATGAAGAACGGCGTCTGGGCGAGGCCGGGCAGGATGCCGGCGAACATCGACGTCCCCTCGGCGGCGTACAGCTTCGAGGTCTCCTGGAGGAGCCGCTCGGGGTCGCGGCCGAAACGCTTCCTCAGCGCCTCGACCTGTGGCGCCAGGCGCAGGCGGGCCTTGACGGCGTTCGCCTGCCTGACGCTGAGCGGCAGCAGGAGCAGGCGGACGGCGACTGTGAACGCCACGATCGCCAAGGGCGGTCCGGTGAGGGAGCTCACGGCGCTGATGAGGCGGTAGGCGGAGTCGATGACGGTGTCGAACATGATGATGGAAGAGCCCCTTCGTCTGCGTGAGGACATGACGAAAGCGCCCGCCCGCCTCCCCGCACGCGACAAGGGCGTGCGGGAACGCTAGACGGACGCGGGGCTCGCTGAGGGCGCTCTCGGCCGGGGGCGGCCCGCGGCGGCGGGATGGCGCAGCCGCACGAAGAACGTGGCCCGGCCGGCGCTCGGGCGCCGGGCGGTGGTCACCGCCACCGGTGGCACCGAGGCCAGCCGCCCGAGCGCCCAGGCGAACAGCAGGAGCGTGACGCCCACCAGGCCGGCCGCCGTCACCGTCGCCGGGCCGGCCTGCCCGGCGGCGAGCTGCGCGAACAGCGCGGCGGTGGCGTGGAGGGCGGTCATGTCACTTGGAGAGCTTGCCGACCACCGTGACCGCGGCCACGGCCACGAAGGCGACGATGGCGATGATGAAGAGGATCTTGAAGATCCCGAAAATGGCGGGGATCAGGAGCCCGAACACTACGTAGAGTGCGAGCAGGACTCCGAGAACGGAAAGCACGATGCGGGCCATATCAAGAAGGTACGTCGAGCGGGGCCCGGTCGTGCGCGATGGCCGATCTCTCCGCGAGATCGTGACTTTCCCGATGGCCCAACTCTTACGAAGTGATGACGCGGGTCGTAGGCGCGGCCGGATCGGTTCTACCGTGGGTGTTAACTTCGGTTATTGCGGCACTTTATCCCGATAGAGCGATAAAGTGTGACAAATTGGGCGAGATAGGGAGTCGATGACGAGCGCCACACCCCCGCCCCGGATACTGGTCGTGGACGACGACCCCACGGTGGCGGAGGTCGTCGTCAAGTACCTGGAACGCGACGGGCATGTCGTCGAGAGCGTCGGGGACGGGGCCGAGGCGCTGCGCAGGGCCCTCGCCAACCCGCCCGACCTGCTAGTCCTCGACCTGATGCTCCCTGGCATGGACGGCCTGCAGGTCTGCAAGAAGCTCAGGGAGCGCTGGCCGGTCCCCGTGATCATGCTCACCGCCCTCGGCGAGGAGATCGACCGCGTCGTGGGCCTGGAAACCGGCGCCGACGACTACGTCACCAAGCCGTTCAGCCCCCGCGAGCTGGCGCTGCGGGTGCAGTCGGTCCTGCGGCGGGCCCGGGGCGCCCTGGTCACCTCCGGCACCGGGGTGCTGCGCGACGGGGACCTGCTGGTCGACGTGGGCGCCCACGAGGTACGGCTGCGCGACCGCGAGATCACCCTCACCGCCCGCGAGTTCGACCTGCTGGCCTACCTCATGCGCAACCCGCGTCAGGCGTTCAGCCGCGCCGCGCTCCTGGACCAGGTGTGGGGATGGTCGTTCGGCGACACCTCCACGGTCACCGTCCACGTCCGCAGGCTACGGGAGAAGATCGAACCGGACCCGACCGCGCCGCGCCGCATCGTCACGGTGTGGGGCGTCGGCTACCGCTACGAACCCGTCGAAGGCGACCCCGCCGAGGGCCATTCATGATCTTCACGACGGTGGCATGCCGATGATCCTGCAGATCGTCGCCGTCACGGCGGGCCTGGGGCTGGTGATCGCCGGGCTCGGCCTCGCGATCCTGCGGCTGCTGCGCGGCCGGTCCATCGGCGTCATGCTCGCCGTGGTCGCGGTCGTGACAGTGGCGGCCACCCTCGCGGGCGTGGTGGCGATCACCATCGAGATGATCATCGACGGCCATCCCAAGAACGTCGTCCTCACGGTCGTCGCCGTCGGCGGCCTCGTCGGGCTCGGCGTCGCGATAACCGTGGCCCGCCAGGTCGTCGCGGCCAGCAGGAGGCTGGTCGCCGCGGTGGAGGCCGTCTCGCCCTCCCGTGACTTCGTCCCGCCCGCGGGCCCCCTCCCGGCGGAGCTCACCACCATCTCCGAGGCGCTGGACCAGGCGTACGAGCGGCTGCGTGAGGGCCGGGAGCGGGAGAGGGCTCTGGAGGGCGCGCGGCGGGAGCTCGTCGCCTGGGTCAGCCACGACCTCCGCACCCCGCTCGCGGGCATGCGCGCCATGGTGGAGGCGCTGGAGGACGGCGTCGTGGACGACGCCGGCACCGTCCGCCGCTACCACAACCAGATCAGGCTCGAAGTCGACCGCCTCTCGCACATGGTGGACGACCTGTTCGAACTCTCGCGGATCCATGCCGGAGCGCTGCGGCTCTCACCGCGCCGCATCGGCCTCGGCGACCTCATGGCCGACGCGCTCGCCGGGGTGGAGGCCCTGGCCAAGGCCAAGGGCGTCCGCCTGACCGGCGAGGCCGAGCCCATCCTGCCCGTGTACGCCGACGCGGCCGAGCTGGGACGCGCCCTGCGCAACCTCGTCGTCAACGCCATCCGGCACACCCCCGAGGACGGCACCGTGGTGGTGCGGGCGGTCGCGGACGAGCTGTCCGTACGCCTGTCGGTGGCCGACTGCTGCGGCGGGATCCCCGAAGAGGACCTACCACGGGTCTTCGACGTGGCCTTTCGCGGCGAGGCCGCGCGCACCCCTGGCCCCGATGGGGGCGCGGGACTCGGCCTGGCCATCGCGCGCGGCATCGTCGAAGCGCACGAAGGAGCGATCGCCGTCGTCAACGAAGGCGCGGGCTGCCGCTTCGAGATCAGGCTGCCCATCTCCGACTCCGCGGCCTGAGCGGGGGCCTGCCGCGGCCCCGCCGGCCCCGTTGGCCTGCTCGGCGGAATCGCCGGAATCGGCGGAATCGCCGGCACGACCTCGGCCGTTGACCCGCCCCGAACCGGAGTCCGCGTACGGCGCCGAGCGGTTCGCGCCGTTCGCGCCGTTCGTACCCTTCGCGCCGTTCGTGCTGTTCGTGCCGTTCGCACTGTGGGAACCGTTCACGGCGGGCGCCGCTCCGTTGGAGCTCGATAAGGAACCCGTGCCGAGGGACGCCGGCGCGGCGGCCGGGCCGTCCTGCTGTGCCGAGCCGTTCTCTCCTCCTGAGATGTCCGCCACGGCGGGACCGCCGCCGGGCACGGGCGCGTCCTGCGGAGCCGCCGCCGGCAGGGCGTCGGCCGCCGCCTCGTGACCGGTGGCCGGAAGGGTCTCCAGCGCCTCCGACATCGCCCGGAACGTCGGGCAGGGCCAGCGCCACATGCAACTCCGGCAGCGCAGGATCGGATGCGCGGCGTCGCTGGTGATGCCCCCCGCGTCGCGGGGCTGGTGCAGATCGAGCAGGCGCAGGCCCAGCTCGGAGAAGCAGAGCAGCTCCTCGCGCGCCGCCATGAGCAGGTCGAGATCGTCGACCGTGAGGCGCGTCTTGACCGGGACATAGCCGTCCCGGTTGATCAATGACTGGAAGGGAAGTGCCGCGGCCCCCCAGCCGCGTGCCTTCTCCGTCCGGGCGAGGATGCCCTCCAGTCGCTCACGCATGCATTGTCGCTGGGGATCCTCAGGTATTTCACTGTTCATCGGCGCTGTCGGGCCCGTCGCACTCCACGCCCGCCCCTCCCTCTCGAAGTGACGACCGGACGCGGAGGTTCCGGGCCTCCCCCCCTTCCGGCCGAGCCGGTGTCGCATAGCGTCAAGCTTTGCGCACGGAGCGTTTTCATGAGGCCGAAACAGGGAACAAAGGGCGGACGACTCTTCGGTTATCGCGGTAGAGCGTGACCCGGGGGCGGTACGGCGCTAGTGTGCCCGCTGTGGAGCTCAAGGTCTCGACTCGATCACATGCCGGCCACGCCATCTTGACGGTCGTCGGCGAAATCGACCTATATACCGCGCCCCGTCTGCAGGCGGAGTTCACCCGCCTGCTGGAGACCGGGCCGGACCGGGTCGTCATAGACATGTCCGGAGTGGAGTTCTGCGACTCCACCGGCATGAACGTACTGCTGTCCGCGCTCAAGAGGATGCGAGAACGCGGCGGCGTGCTGGAGGTGGCCTCGCCGCGTCCCGCCGTCCGCAAGATCCTCCAGGTGACGGGTCTGGATTCGGTGTTCACCGTCCACGACACCATCCCGGCGGAACTGCTCACAGCCGAACACCCCGGCTGACACGGTCACCGCACCACCGTCCCGGCGAGGCCACGCAGAGCCGAGCCCTGGACGGTGGTGCCATGACCATGCCGCCGTCCCGGCGGGGGTGCCCGCGCACGGGACGGCGAACGGGGGCTCGTGCGGTGTCCGCGAAGGGAAATCGCACCGGCGCCGATCGGTGCTAGCGTCGATCGATCGCCAAAGGTAGCCATCCGGACGAGGAGCGATGAGCGACCCATCCGTAAAGCCCGACACAGCGGTGATCATCCCGGCCAAGGATGAGGCCGACCGCATCGGCGCCACCGTGACCGCCGCGCTGACCATCCCCGGGGTCGACCTGGTCGTCGTGGTCGACGACGGCTCCAACGACGCCACCGGCAGGGCGGCCAAGGCGGCGGGCGCGCGCGTCGTCCGCCACAGCCGCAACCGCGGCAAGGCCGCGGCCATGGAGAGCGGCGCCGAAGCCGTGCGCCTCCTCGACGAGGCAGAGGCCCGCCACCTGCTCTTCCTGGACGCCGACCTCGCCGGGACCGCACGCGCGGCCGCGCCGCTGATCGAGCCGGTTCGCAGCGGTTCGGCCGACATGACCATCGCCAGGTTCGCCACCCGCGTCAAGCTCGGAGGCCACGGCCTGGTCGTACGGCTGGCCCGTGAGGGCATCAGGCGCGCCTCCGGCTTCGAGGCCGGCCAGCCGCTCAACGGGCAGCGCTGCCTGACCAGGACGGCCTTCGAGGCGGCACGCCCGCTGGCCCACGGCTTCGGCGTCGAGACGGGTCTCACGATCGATCTGGTCCGCAGAGGCTTCCGGGTCGTCGAGGTCGACGTGGACATGTCACACCGCGCGACCGGCACCGACTGGCACGCGCAGATCCACCGCGCCCGCCAGTTCCGGGACGTCGCGCTGGCCCTCGCGGCGCGCGAGCAGTTGGTGGCCGACGTCAGAGGCGTGGTGCGCGGCGCCCGCTGACGGCGTCCCACCCGTGGCCGGCACGTCCCGCGCGTGGCCGGCACGTCCCGCGCGTGGCCGGCACGAACTCGGGTGGCCGTACGCGGCATCGGGCCGGTCGGGTTCGTACATGAGGGTGGGATTCGGCGTGGCGCGAGTGGCCTCGGTGATGTGCTGGAATCGTCCGGTGGATCGAGGCGTGCGGCCGGGGTACGGCGGATGGGCGGGCATCGCCGTCGCGGGCGCCGCGCTCAGCGTCGTGGTCACGATCGCGATCGGGGCGCTCGGGCCGTCGGCCGTGGTCCCGCCGCTCCCTGGGCCCGCGTGGCAGCCGCCGTACTCCCTTGACGCCCATCCCGGCGCCCATCTGGTCATCGCCCTGGAGGCGGTGGCCATCGCGCTGGGCGCCCTCGGCCTGGCCGCCGGGCTGTTCGCCGTGCGGCGCGGCTGGAGCCCCGATCCTCGCCGGCTGCTGCTCGCCGGATGCCTGGCCGCGGTGGTGCTCGCCTTCCTGCCGCCGTCCGGTTCGGCGGACCACCTGAACTACGCGGCGTATGGCCGGATGGCCGTTCTCGGTCATGATCCTTACGTGCTGGGGGCGTCCGCCCTGCCCGGAGACCCTGTCGCCGACGCGGTGGAGACCCCCTGGCGGGAGGAGCCGAGCGTCTACGGGCCGGTCGCGACGGCCGTCCAGGCGCTGGCCGGCCTCGTCGGCGGCGGGTCGGTGCGGCTGACCGTGTTCGTGCTCGCGGCCGTCAACGCCGCCGCCTTCATCGTGGCGGCGCTGCTGCTCCACAGGCTCGCGCGCGCCGACCGGGCGCGGCAGGCGCGGGCGGCGCTGCTGTGGACGGCCAACCCGCTCGTGATCTACCAGCTGGTCGCCGGCATGCACGTCGACACGCCGGCCATCGCCCTGGTGGTCGCCGCGCTGGCCGCCGGGGCGGGCGGGCGGTGGCGGGCGTCCGGGCCGCTGCTCGGCCTCGGCATCGCGGTGAAGGCGAACGTGGGCCTGGTCGCGCTCGGCCCCGCGTGGGCGCTGAGGAGGCGGCCGGCGGCGCTAGCGGTGGTGGCCGGCACGGCCTCGCTCACCGTGCTGGTGGCGTACGCGCTGGCCGGGCCGCACGCGCTCGACCCGGTGCTGCACGCGACCAAGTCCATCTCCTGGGCCACTCCTTGGCACCTGGTCCAGAGCGGGCTGCAGGCGCTCTTCGGGCCGGGCGCCTACCGTGTGTGGATCCAGATCGGGTCCCTGTCGGTGCTCGCGCTGCTGGCCGTGTCGCTGCTGCGCGCGCTGCGAGGGCCGTACGGCCTGACCGGTGCCGTCACCGCTCCCACCACGTCCGCTCCCACCACGTCCAGCCCCACGTCCGCTCCCGCCGTGCCTGCCGGTGCCGTGGCCGCTCGGGATGTTTCCGCCGAGGCCGTCCAGGCTCGTGAGGCCGCAGGGGTGGCCGCGGTCATGGTGGCGGCCTGGCTGTTCGCCACCCCCTACGCCCTGCCGTGGTACGACGGGCTCCTCTTCGCGCTGCTCGCGATGGTGCCGGCGAGCGCCCTCGACGGTTTCGCGGTCGCCCGGCTCGCCGTGCTGTCGATGGCCTACCTCCCGGCCCGCCAGGACGATCAGCCGCTCGACCTGCACTGGCTGGTCACGGTGTTGCGGAGCCAGGTGGTGCCGTGGATCCTGCTGGCGCTGACGGTGGCTCTGGCGTGGTGGGCCCTGACCGCTGGAGCGCGCGGATCGACGCGGCGAGGGTCAGCGGCACCGCCACCGTGAGCGCCATGGCCGGGATCGCGATGCCGGAGTCGTTGACCAGGAACCCCGCCAGCGCGGTGGTGAGCACGCCGAACAGCCCCGCCCGCAGCGCCGGGGCCTGGGCGTAGGCGAGGCCGAGCGCCGAGGCGCCCCAGCGTGACGGGCGGGCTAGCACGAGGAAGAGGAACGCCAGGGCGGCGAGCGACAGCACGGTGAGCTGCCAGTTGCCGAGCGTGCCCAGCATCGCCCCGAGCTTGCGGCCGAGCACGGGCAGGGCCTCGCCGTCGGCCACCTGCTGGACGAACGCTCCCAGATGAGTGCGCTGGTCGCTCGGGCGCAGCCAGTCGGCCACCGAGATGAGGCTGATCAGGACGGCTCCGGCGACGGCCACGAGCGCCAGCTTGACCACCGTGACCCGCCGGCCCGAGAGCATCAGCAGGAAGACGGCGACTCCCAGCACGAACGCGGGCACCCCGCCGAAGTCGGCGCCCCAGCCGGGCCACCCGTCCGCGAAGATGGCCGTCAGGCCGTACACGAGGCATACGGCCAGGGCCAGGGCACGTCGTCCTCGCTCGAGCAGCGCCTGCGCGACCCCCGCGAGGGCGAGCAGCGTGCCGGTCGCGTACACGGCGAAGGCGATGTTGCTGAAGCCGTAGAACCGGCCGCCGGTCACCGGCTCGTACCCGGTGACGGCGTTCACCTGGAGGCGCGACCCGGTCATCACGTCGATCAGCAGCGCCAGGGAGGTCACGCCCGCCACGACGGTGAGCGGGCCGAGCGGGTGCGCGCGCCAGGGGCCGGCGAACGCCAGCGCCGCCAGGAGGCCGGCGAAGCCCACGATCGTCCCGATCAGGGCGGCCATCGGATGGGCGAGGCTCCACCAGGGGACGAGCTGCGCCAGGAAGGTGGACACGGCGACGGCGCCGCTGACCACGGCGAGGACCTGCGTGGCGACCGGCACGCGCGAGCCCCAGCGGCGGCGCATGGCGAGGGCGGCCAGCCCGTAGAAGAGAAGCTGGACGGCCACGAACACCGCGAAGAACGGCGCGCGCACCTGGACGAGCACCCGGCTGGCAAGGTCGGCGTCGGCCAGTTCCGTGACGGTGCCGGAGACGGACGCGGGGGCGGGCCCGCCCAGCGTCCAGGGACGCCCGACGGCTCCCTCGGGGGCGGTCGGGCCGAGCCGGCGCAGGACCGTGGTGGTGATGTCGGTGATGGCGACCAGGGCGTCCTGGCGGGTGGAGGCGGCGGTGAGATGGCCGTGGCGATACGGCTCGCCCGCCGGGGACTGTCCTGTGGCGATCGCCACGTGCAGGTGGGAGGCGGCCGAGGCGTCCGACAGGCCGGCGACCAGGATGGTCGCGCCGGCGGGCAGCAGGCCGAGGATCTCGCCCACCCGGCGGTCGGCGCTCGCCACCGCGCGTGCCCTGGCCTCGGCGCTCAGATCGGGGGCGGGGGCCGTCGTGGTGGCCGAGGGCTGGGTGATCCAGGCGCGGGCCAGGTCGTCCACGTCGGCGACGAGAAGGTCGTACCGGCTCAGGTCGCCCAAGGCGCGCACGCTGTCCGCGTATTGCTGGATATTTCCGGATTTGTCGGCGGCGGCCAGTGCCGCTCCAGGACCGGCCGCGGCCACGGCGCCGCCTGCGTCCCGTACGGCCTGGCCGAGCAGCCCGATCGTCGCCTGGTAGGAGGTGGCGGCGTTGAAGGACGCCAGCTCCGCCCAGCCCGGCACGCTCGCCGAGCCGCCGGCGCCCACCCGGGGAACCGGGGGCAGCTCGCACTCGCTCGCCGCCGACCCCGCCCGCCGTCCCGCCGAGACCGTCAGCCAGCCCGCGACCGGGCACGTGCTCGCGCGGTTCGGCCGGGGGTAGGCGCGGATCGACATCGACGCCGACGCGCCCTTTCCGGTCAGCGCCCACAGGTTCGGCGTACCGGCCTGGCTGAGATCCGACCACTGGAGCCCCGGCACCCCGATCAGCGCCACCTGCGCCGAGACCCCGTCCCGCGCCCGTCCGGGCAACAGATCACCAAAGGGCCATACCACCGGCGCCCGCCCACTGCGGACCCCTTCGACCGCCACCCGGCCATCGCGGACCCCTTCGAGCGCCACCCGGCCACTGCGGGGTCCTGCGAGCGCCGCCGGGTCATTTTGGGGTCCTGCGAGCGCGACCTGGCCACTGTGGGTCCCTTCGAGCGCCACCCGGCCATCGCGCCGGTCGGGCATCGAGAGGCCGTCGCGTGACGCGGCGCCGGCGGGTCCCACGCAGAGGGCGGCCAGGACGATGGCGCACACGAGCGTGAACCACGACCGCGGCCGCAGGCCCGGCGCGAGGAACCCCCGGACGGCCTCTCGCATGTCCAACGGGAACCTCGCCTCCACCCTGTCCGACCACCTCGGCCCTGCAAACCATAGCCAGAACCCAGAGTTCCTCTCCCCGCACACGCAAGCCCGGACCTCCGGCGACAAGTCGGACCAACTGCCCGCAGCGCCCTCCCCCCACGCGCGAGCCCCCAACCCGCCCCCCACCAACCGGGCCCACCTTCGCGGCCCCGATTCCTCCTTAGGGCCGGGGGCGACGTGCCGGCCGGGTGGTGCGGTTCTCCCTCCGGGAGGGGGCACGTTCGGGGCGCCGGGGCGGTGGGGGGTGGTGCGGCGGTGTCGGCGCCTCTTGCGGTGGGTCACCTGGCTCGCGAGCCCGGCCGTGGTCGGCAGGAACGGGTAACCTGCCACGTCGTGAGGACTGGTGAGGCGCGCGGTGGTGGGCGGTGGTGGGCGTGGCCGCTCGCCGTACTGATCATCGGGGTGGCCGCGGTCCCGCTGGTGCGTTACTGGCTCACGAACCCGGCCGACCAGCGCCTGGTCGATCTTGACGTCTACCGCACGGGCGGCGAGAGCCTGCTGCGCGGGCTCCCGCTCTACGACGCGTTCACGCCGGCGCCTCAGCTGCTGCCGTTCACCTATCCGCCGATCGCCGCGCTGCTGGCCACGCCGCTGGCCGTGATGTCGTGGCCGGCGGCCCAGTGGGTGTGGACGGTGGGCGTGCTGGCCTGCCTCGCGGTCACGGCCTGGTACGGCTTCCGCGAGGCTCTGTCGCGCGCCCGGCCGGTATGGGCCGCGCCCGTGCTGTTCGGCGTGCTCGCGGCGGCGTGCCTTTATCTGATGCCCGTCAGGGACCAGGTCCGCTTCGGTCAGGTGGACATCCTGCTGGTGATGCTGTGCCTGGTCGACTGTGTCGCGCGCAGGCCCTGGTGGCCGCGCGGCATGCTGATCGGGCTCGCCACGGCGGTCAAGCTCACCCCCGGTGTGTTCCTGATATATCTGCTGATCACCGGATTCGGCAGGGGCGCCCTGCCCGAGCAGCGCAAGACGTTCTTCATGGCGGCCTTCACCGCCGGGCTGCTGACGGTGCTGCCCTTCCTGGTCATCCCGCGGGACGCTGCCGCGTTCTGGTTCTCCGCCCTGCTCGACGGCGACCGCGTCGGGGCCAACAACGCCACCACCAACCAGTCGATCCGCGGGATGCTGCTGCGCCTCTACCTGCCGGACGCCCTCACCACGGTGCTCTGGCTCGCGCTGGTGGCCGTGGTCGCGTGGTACGGCTTCCGCCACGCCCGCCGGGCACTGCTCCGGGGCGACCGGATGACGGCCGTGGCGCTGACGGGCCTGATGGCCGTGCTGATCTCACCGGTCGCCTGGATCCACCACCTGGCCTGGCTGGTCGTGGTCCTCGCCGCCCTCACCGGAACCGCCCTCACCGGAACCGCGCCCACAGGAGCCGCACCCACCTGGCCCGCACGCACAGGGCCCGCACGCACGGGGCCCGCACGCACAGGGCCGGCGACCGCCGGTTCCGGGCCCGCGAAGGCCAGGTACGGCCTGCCCGCGAGCGTGACCCGGCACGCTCGTCACCTGACCCGAATCGCGCTTCCGGCAGGGGTCTGGCTCTACTACGTGCTGCCGATCCCCTGGTGGGGGGTCTCGCTCCGCGCCGCCGAGATCCCGGTCCTCAGCCCCGTCGCCGGGCGGATCGTCCAGGACGCCTTCGGGCTCGGCGCGGTCGGCCTGGTGTGGCTGCTGGCACGCCGCTCGGAGGCCGGGGCCGCGATCTCGGGCCTCCAGCGAAACCGCGCGGAAACCCAGATCGCACAGGGATTTCCGCACGATTCCGTGAATGATTGATTACCCTCGGTCATGTGCTGGGGACTTTGATCGCTTTGATCGGCGGGCTGGCCGGGATGACCGGTGTGGTGATCGGCCTGCTGGCGCTGCGCAGCGCCCGGAGTGCCGTGGAGGAGTGCCTCGCAATGCTCGGGCGGCAGTGCGTGCTCGACGGCGTGGTCGACGTCAAGGCGATCCGCGATGTGGCGGTGTTCCGCTATGACGCCCTGGCCGAGATGACCGGCAGGCTGTCCTTCTCGGTCGCCATGATCAACGGCCTGGGCGACGGCATCGTGCTGACGTCGATCAACGGCCGCACCGAGACCCGCACGTACGTCCGTCCGGTGCGGGGCGGCCGCGGCATCCAGCAACTCTCCCCCGAGGAGGAGCAGGCCGTGCGGGCCGCCCGTCTCGGCATCGGCCCCGACGTCGTCCCCCAACGCCACGCACGCTAGTTCTCCCGCTGGTGCCTTCGTACGCCGGGTCGCTCGACGTACGAAGGCACCGGCACCGCCGCACTCCTTCTCGCCGCCGCGGCGCCCCATCCACGACCACCAGACCGGGCAGAGGGAGGGCGCCGG
>NZ_JALLPO010000038.1 GCF_023276435.1 Sphaerisporangium perillae | reverse complement strand
CCCCTCAGCCCACCCCCCCGACCAGCTCACGCCCCGCAGCCCTCAGCTGGGGAAGTTCAGGGTCTGCGGGCGACAAGGACCTCGGTGGTGATCTGTTCCTCCCAGACCTCGCCGGGGTTGGCCTCGGCCAGGGCCTGGCCGAGGGCCTCGACGAAGCGGGGGAGCCGGTCTCCGAGGCGCGCGGGCGTGGAGTAGGAGAACGAGAGCTGCAGCCCGATCACGCTCTCGGTGTCGCGCCGCACCGTGCGGTGGAACGACGCCGTGGTGATGTCGCAGAACGGCGACTCGGCCAGCACGTCGTCGTGGTGCCGCCCCGACTGCTGGAAGGACTCCTTGCTCATGCGCGTCTCCAGCTCGAAGCCGTGCCGCACGGCCTGCGCCACCGGCTCCCACGGCGGATCCCGGGGGTCGTGGCCCGGCCCGAGGAGGACGACGGCTCCGCCGGGCGGGAGCATGGCGTCCAGGTCGGCGAGAACCCGGGCGCGCTCCATCCAGTGGAACGACCGCCCCATGACCGTGTGGTCGACGCGCCCGAGCGGCAGGTCCCTGAGGCGGCTGGAGTCGCCCTTCAGCCACTGGACGTTGGCGGGGCCGTGGCGCGCGCCTTCCGCGAGCATGTCGTCGCTCGGGTCGACGGCGAGGACCGCGCCGGCGAACCGCGCGAGGGGAATGGCCAGCGTGCCGGGTCCGCAGCCGAGGTCGAGCACTCGGGAACGCTTGCCAAGGCCTAGCTCGCGCGCCACATGGCCGATGACCTCGTCACCGTAATCGTTGCGGTATCGGCGGTAATGCGCAGCCGCACCGTCGAACAGCAGCCCAGGCTCCACATCGGCCATGCTACGACGACCTCGTCGCAGGGCCCTCGGACACCTCCCGGGGCGTGCAGGTGGCACGATGGCAGCGTCTGATGCAAGCGAAGGAAAGGTCATATCCCGGTGAGGCGACTACTCACGGTCCTGCTGGTGGCCTGTGCGACGCTGGCCGTGGCGGTCGCACCCGCCTTGGCGCACAACGTGCTGACGGGCAGCGACCCCAAGGACGGGGCCCGGCTCGCCTCGCTGCCGGGCCGCGCGACGCTGACCTTCGATCAGCCGGTCCGGGCGGATTTCGCCCATATGGCGCTGACCGGCCCCGACGGCACCGTCGCCAAGCTGAGCGTGGAGGTCGTGGACACCAAGGTGATGGCCGCGCTGCCGGTCCCGGGCGTGGCCGGGGTGTACATCATCGGCTACCAGATCGTGTCCAACGACGGTCACCCGGTGAGCGGCAAGATCACCTTCACCGTCACCGGCCCGGCCGGCCAGACCCCCGCCACGACGCCCCCGACCGCCGCCCCGTCGGCCTCTGACGGAGCGGCGCCACCACCTGCCACCGGGCCGGGTTCGCGGTCGCTCTCCACGGCCCAGGTCCCCGCGAGCGGCGGAGGCTGGGTGTGGGGCCTGCTCGTGGTCGCGCTGCTGCTCTCCGGTCTCGGCATCCTGGTCGTCGCCCGCCACGGACGCCCGGCGAGGGGGTCCGGCGCGTGAGCACCACGGACGAGACCACCGGCGAGATCGCCGAGGCACCGGACACAGCGCCGAGCCCGGCCGCTCAGGCCGGCCTCGAGGGAATGGCGGGCTCGGAGGCGCCGTCCAGCGGGGCCCGGGAGCGGTGGCTGCCCGTGTGGGGGATGGGCGGGGCGGCGCTCGTGGCTCTGCTGGTCGCGACGTGGTGGACCTCGCCGGAGAGTGTGCCCGGGATCGCGCTCCCGGGGCCGCTGGTCGAGTACGGCCTGCCGGTCACCCGCCTCGTCCTGGACCTGTGCGCCCTCGCCGCCATCGGGCTCAGCCTGCTGCCGAGGCTGCTCGGCTTCGAGGACCCCGGCCGTTCCGAGCCCGTCCTGTCGAAGGCCCGCGCGTGGGCGGTGCTGGCGGCGTTCGGGTGGGCGATCGCGGCGCTGGTGGCCATGGTGCTCAGCGCGGCCGAGGTCACCCCCGGCCAGGCGCCAGATCCGGCGGCCTATGTCGAGGCGATCGGCGCGGGACAGGGCCTGGTGATCAGCGCCGCGTGCGCGCTGGTCTACACGTGCTTCGGCCTGCTGGCCGTGCGCTTCGGCGAGAAGGTGCCCGCGGAGCTGCGGGTCGTCGTCGCGGTGTTCGGCCTGCTGCCGCTGCCGGTCAGCGGGCACGCCTCCAACTGGTACTGGCACGACCTGAGCATGGTCTCGATGGAGCTGCACGTCGTCGGAGCGTCGCTGTGGACCGGCGGGCTGGTGGCCCTGGCCGTGCTGCTGGCGCGGCGGCGCGACCTGCTGGCCCGGGCCCTGCCGAGGTTCTCGCGCCTGGCCGCCGTGGCGCTGGTGGTGGTCGGCCTGTCCGGGCTCTTCAGCGGCCTGGTGGAGCTGGCGCTCTCGCCGACCACCCGGCTGCCCGGGTCGCTGTTCACCACGCACTACGGGCAGCTCGTGGTCGCCAAGATCGTTTGCGTGGGGGCGATCGCCCTCCTCGCGGCCAACATCCGCTGGCGCCTGCTGCCGGGCGTGGCGCAGCGCAAGGCGACGGCGTTCGCGGCCTGGGCGGTGCTGGAGGTCGCGGTGATGGGCGTGGCCTACGGGGTGGCGGTAGCGCTCACCCGGGCCCCGGTCGCCTGACCGGCGCCGGCCCGCGCGGCGCTCGGCCGGTCTCCGCGTCCCGGCCACCGTCCGGCGCCCTTCACTCCTTCGACGCCACGCGCCCGGCTCCACTGGAGAAGCGGGACGCCGCAGGCCCGGCTCCGTTGGAGAACCGGGCCCGGAGGATGACTCTCAGGGAGTGACGGGTGCGCTGACGGGGACGGAGGCCGCGGTCTCCGGCCGGCCCGAGTGCCTGCGGCGGTACCACTCCATGCCGTACCAGGCCGCGCCGAGGACGACGGCGGTGACCGGCGCGGAGGCCACCAGGAAGGGCGGGGCCTCCAGCAGGCGGTCCTGCAGGGCGAGCCCGCCGTACACTCCCCCGGTGACCAGGACGGCGCCGAGCGCGGCCCGTGCCGCCGGAATCCGGATCATGAACGCCACGTCGACGCAGACGGCGGCGGCGAGCAGGAAGAACGGCACCGCCGACGGCGGGAAGTCCGCGGCGACCAGCAGCGGCCAGATGACGGCCCGGTAGCCGACGTACACCCCGGCGACCGCGGTGGCGGTCCACCTGCGGCCGACCAGCGCGCGGGCCAGCACGAGCACCAGCACTGCCGCGATGCCGAACCACATGGGGTACACCCAGCTCGGGACGGGCAGCGAGAACTGCTCCACCATGCCCCGGTCGACGGGCCGTTTCATCTGATTGGCGGCGAACTGGATCAGGCTCGGCTCGGCGTACGGCTGCCCCCGGTCCCAGGAGGCGAGCTCCAGCACGCCGTACTCCTGGTGCTCGCTCGGGAAGAGCGTGTTCTCCAGGAAGAAGACGAATAGCGCGCCGAGGACGATCGAGCGTCGCCTGCCCTCGGGGGCGTAGAGGTACCACCCGCGGATCACTCCGGCGATCATGAACGCCGTGCCGATGTACAGCAGCATGTGCGAAGGGCTCCACGAGGTGATGTCGACGCCGTTCACCCTGTGGTTGATCAGGTCGATGGGCACCGCGATGAGGAACATCCCGGTGCCCCACTGGATCAGCCGCTGCGCGATGCGGTCCACGCCGTACCCGGTGTAGCTGTGCACGATCACCAGGGCGACCACGATGGCCGTGCCGGCGCTGTTGAGCAGGTGGGGAGGCGCCAGGTCGTCGCGCAGCCACTTGAAGTGCCACGACACGTCCCAGGAGGCCCCGAGGACCTTCAGGACGAAGGCCCCGATCCATCCGAAGTACAGGACGCGGAACAGGTCCGGTGGCGTCTCGCGGCCCGCCTCACCCCGTGTCCAGTAGGGAAGGGCCCATTGGACCGCCTGGGCGGCCTTGGCCTTGATGCCTGCGTTACCTGCGCCTTGCTTCACGTCAAGAATGATGCCGGTCCGCCGACATGCTCCGCAATCGGGAGTTACCCCGAGATAACCCGCGATCCACCTCGGGCTCGGTGTCTCAGCGATCTCTCAGCGGCAGGTCAGTAGGCTCTCGCCATGAAGGTTCGGGGGAGACGACCGGTGGCGTTGATCGTCGTGGCGCTGCTGGCGCTGGGCGCGGTGGTGTGGGCCGCGTGGCCGTCACCGCCGCCGGTGCGGGCGATCGACCAGATGATCCCGGTCGTCGACGGCCCGGCCGATGACCAGCGGGTGACGCTGGACACCACGTTCTTCCCGCCCGCAGGCGGCGGCAAGGCGCCCGCCGTGCTCCTCGCCCATGGGTTCGGCGGCAGCAAGCAGAGCGTGCGCGACCAGGCCGAACGGCTGGCGCAGGCGGGGTACGCCGTGCTCACCTGGTCGGCCAGGGGCTTCGGCGCCTCCACCGGGCAGATCGCGCTCAACTCCCCCGACTACGAGGTCAAGGACGTCAAGCAGCTGATCGACTGGGTGGCCCGGCGGCCCGAGGTGCTGCTCGACGCGGCGGGAGACCCCCGCCTCGGCGTCGCGGGCGGCTCCTACGGCGGGGCCATCACGCTGATGGCCGCCGCCTACGACGGCAGGATCGACGCCATCGTGCCGCAGATCACCTGGTACGACCTGGCCGACGCGCTGTTCCCCGGCGCGTCGGGCGAGGGCCCGGAGAAGGGCGTCTTCAAGCGCATGTGGGCCGGCCTGTTCTTCAGCAGGGCCGTGGACTCCCCCCTCGCCCCGGGCGCGGGCGCCCAGGGGCTCCTCGCCGGCTCCAGCGGGCCGGGATCGGCCGGATCAAGCGGGCAATCCAGCGGCGGCCGGAACGCGACCGGGTCCACCGGCCCGGTCGCCGGGGCCCAGGAGGTCCAGTGCGGGCGGTTCCTGCCGGCGATCTGCCAGATGTACCAGCAGGTGGCCGAGACCGGCCGCGCCACCCCCGCCGCCGTCGAGACCCTCCGCAGGTCGAGCCCCATCTCGGTGCCGGGGAAGATCCGCGTGCCGGCGCTGCTCATCCAGGGCGAGTACGACTCGCTGTTCCCCCTCGCCCACGCGGACGCCAACGCCAAGGCCATCGCGGCGACCGGCGCCCCCGTGGAGGTCGCCTGGTTCGCCGGCGGCCACGACGGCGGCGACGGCGAGCCCGACTGGGTGGCCGACCGCACGATCGGCTGGTTCGACCACTGGCTCAAGAAGGACGGCGGCTCACTCGGGGACGCCTTCACCGTGACCCGCGACGGCGGGCGCGACCCCGGCACGCGCCGTCCCGTCCTGGTCCACGCCGGCACCGGGAGCTATCCCGGCCTGTCGGGCACGGCGCGCACGTCGGTCCCGCTGGCGGGTCCCGACCAGCAGGTGGCCAGCCCGCCGGGCGGCTCACCGGCCTCCATCTCGACCGTGCCGGGCATGGGGAGCCTGCTGAGCGGCCTCGGCGGGGGCGGTCTGGCCATCGACATGCCGGGCCAGGCCGCCGCCTTCGAGTCCGCGCCGCTCTCCGCGCCGCTGGAGGTCACCGGCACGCCGGTGGTCGACGTCAGGGTGCACGGCGAGGGCGAGGTCACGCTGTTCGCCAAGCTCTACGACGTGGGCGGGCAGCTCCCGGCGCTGCCGCAGGGGCTGGTGGCCCCCTTCCGGGTCACGGCGACCCAGGCCGGGACCACCGTCTCGGTCACCCTTCCGGCCATCGACCACCGCTTCGACGCCGGGCACCGGCTTCGCCTCGTGCTGAGCACCACGGACATGGGCTACGCCTCCCCCGCGGCGCCCGCCGTCCACCGCGTCGGGCTCGCCTCGCCCGCGCTCACCGTGCCCACCGACCCGTCGCTGCGGGCCGCCGGCCCCGGCCTGAGCTGGTGGACCTGGGCCCTTCCGCTCGCCGCGGTGGTCGTCGCCGCCGCGCTCCTGCTCCTCGGGCGCGCCCGCCGCGCGGACGTGCCGGATCCGGAGCTGGCGGAGGTGCCGCTGCGGATCACCGGGCTGACCAAGAGGTACCGCGACGGCGAGCTCGCCGTCGACGGCCTGTCGTTCCAGGTGGACAAGGGCCGGGTCCTCGGCCTGCTCGGGCCGAACGGCGCGGGCAAGACGACCACCATGCGCATGATGATGGGCCTGATCCATCCCGACGCGGGCGAGATCCGCATCTTCGGGCACCGGGTGACGCCCGGAGCGCCGGTGCTCTCGCGCCTCGGCTCGTTCGTCGAGGGGCCCGGTTTCCTGCCCCACCTGTCCGGCAGGGAGAACCTCGAGCTCTACTGGCGGGCGACCGGGCGACCGAAGGGCGACGCCCACCTGGAGGAGGCGCTGGAGATCGCCGGGCTCGGCGCGGCGCTCGAGCGGGCGGTGCGCACCTACTCCCAGGGCATGCGCCAGCGACTGGCCATCGCCCAGGCAATGCTCGGCCTGCCCGACCTGCTCGTGCTGGACGAGCCCACGAACGGCCTGGACCCGCCGCAGATCGCCGAGATGCGCCGGGTCCTGATCCGCTACGCCGCGGCCGGCCGGACGGTGATCGTCTCCAGCCACATGCTGGCGGAGGTCGAGCAGACCTGCGACCACGTGGTCGTGATGCACCGCGGCCGGCTGGTCACCACCGGGCCGGTCAGCGACCTGCTCGTAGGCGCGGCGCCGTCCAATGGCTCGAAGGGACGTCTCGAGGACGTCTTCCTTGACCTGATCGGAGACAAGGCGTGACATCCGGACTGTCCACGGGCGCCGCGTACGCTCCCGGGCGCACGCTGCCGTTGCGGGTGGAGATCGTGCGCCAGCTCAAGCGGCGCCGCACGCTGGTGATGTTCGGCCTGCTGCTGGCGCTGCCGTGGATCCTGGTCGTGGCCTTCTCGCTCGGCCCGGCGCCGGCGCAGCAGAACTCCCTGCGGCTGTCCGACCTGGCCACCCAGGGCGGTCTGAACTTCGCGGCGTTCACCCTGTCGGTGTCGGCCTCGCTGCTGCTGGTGGTGGCGGTGGCGCTGTTCTGCGGGGACACCGTGGCGAGCGAGGCGAGCTGGTCGTCCCTGCGCTACCTGCTGGCGGCCCCGGTGCCGCGTGACCGGTTGCTGCGGCAGAAGCTGGTCGTCGCCCTCGGATTCTCGGCCACGGCGGTCATCGTGCTGCCGCTGATGGCGCTGCTAGCCGGCACGGTGACCTTCGGCTGGAACGACGTCCGGCTGCCGGGCACCGGGGAGGTGATCGGGGCTTCGGCCGTGCTGCCGCGGTTCGGCATCGTCATCGGGTACGCCCTGGTGAGCCAGCTGGTCGTCGCGGCTCTGGCGTTCCTGCTGTCGGTCAGCACCGACTCGCCGCTGGGCGCGGTCGGCGGCGCGGTCGGGCTGGTCATCGTGAGCAACATCCTGCAGGCGGTGGAGGCGCTCGGCGTGGTGCGGGAGTTCCTGCCGACCTTCTGGAGCACCGCCTGGCTGGACGCGCTGGTCCCCGAGCTCGACTGGAGCGGCATGACCAAGGGCGCGGCCCTGTCGGTGACCTACGCCTCGATCCTGATCGCCGTGGCCTTCCGCCGCTTCCGCCGCAAGGACGTGGTCTCCTGACCGGCACGGCGTCCCGGTGCCCGGCCGGCCCGACAAATACCCCAAATGGGAAATATATCAATTAACGGCCACATTTCGGATGGTGTGGCGGGAGAGTGGAATTCAGACCTCGCCCGGTCACACCAGTCAGGAAATCCTGTGACCGCCACGCGCCGGGACCATCATGCGATGCGATCGGACGACCTGTCCCCTACTTCCGGACATTGGTCGCAGGTCACTCATCCCTGGGGCAGGTGAGCAAGGTGACTTTCCGGAGACGAATGTCCGTTTCGGCGAACAAGTTCGGCGACATTCTGGAATGATCCTCTCGGTAATCCTGTCGGACATCGAGAACGACGGACAGAGACTGATGCCCCCCTTCGAGCAGATAACTACTTTCGCATCCGAACATCCGGGTCAAACGGCCATCATCTGTGTGTCCGCCCTGGTCGTTCTGGTCCTCGCGTCCTTCACCCTTCGCGCCGCCTACCGGGCGGCTGCCCGCGCCTACCGCCGGTTCGCCGAGAACCGCCCGGCGGAGGACATCCTCACCATCGTCGCCGCCAGCATCGCCACGGGGGTGTCCGCGCAGGGCATGTGGCGGTTCTCCGGCGACGTGCTCGGCTTCGACGGCCCACTGCGGCTCCTGCTGTTCGCGTTCATCGAAGTCGCGGTGATCACCAGCGCGGTGCGCGCCCGCCGCAACATGCGGGAGAACTACTCGGCCGGCATCGACGGCATCGCCGTGTGGGCGCTGACGAGCCTGTCCGCAGTGCTGTCCAGCCTGGACGCCCGCAGCCTGGCCGAGGCGATCTTCCGGCTGGCCGCGCCGCTGGTCGCCGCGTGGCTGTGGGAGCGCGGCATGGCCATCGAGCGGGTCCGCCTGACGGGCCGCTCGCGCATCAAGTGGCGGATCACCCCCGAACGCGCCATGGTCCGGCTCGGGCTGGCGGAGGTCAGCGACCGCACCGCCAGCGAGGTCGACGCCCACCGGAGGCTGACCCGCGTGGCCCTGGCCGCCAAGCGCGCCCGCGCGCTGCGCGAGGCCGGCGCCTCCGACCGCAAGATGCGCGTGGCGCTCGCCAGGCTCGACCGCATGATGGACCAGGCGGTCGAGCACACCGGCCTCGCGGTGGACGCCGACCGCCAGGAGGCGCTCCTGTCGCAGATCGGCGCGCTGTACAACACGAACGCGCTCATCGACCTGCGTCCCCCGGTGCCGTGGGCCCCCGAGCCCGAGGAGGAGAGGCGGCACGCCCTGCCGGTGGGCCCCTCCCCGGTCGCGGCCTACATCGCCGACGACGACGAGGAGGCCGAGATGGTGGAGCCCGACTCGGTCCCGCCGGTGGTCGACACGGCCCAGCGAGCCGCGCTCATGCGTGCCGCCCGCTCCTACTGGGACAACCAGATCGAACGCAAGATCGTCCCACGGGCCGCCGACATCGCCAGGGAGATCGGCATCTCGACCGCCACGGCCAGGGAGTACCGCGCGCTGTGGAAGCTGGAGCCGCGCGCCCACGCGCTGATCGAGACGGCCTACAACGAGCACGGCATCGTCGACACCGGGACCTTCCCCGCCATCGTGGTGCCGGACAACCCGGACAAGCCCGAGCGGCCGGACCGCGAGCGGGTGCTCTCCATGAACGGCTCGGCTCCGTCGGCCGACCCGGTCGGCGCCTGACGGGCGTGCCCGCCGCGCCGGCGGCGTGACGAGGGCTCCGCGGGCATGCCCGCGGAGCCCTGACGACGGATGTCAGTCCCAGTGCGGCGGGCGCTCCTCCAGCAACCGGGACACGTCGTCGGACGAGCGCCACTCGCCCCAACCGAGGTCGGTGTCGTCGCTCGTCTGGTCAGGCAGCACCGGCAGTCCCTCTTCTGAGAGGTCCACCGGACGCAGATCATCCGGCTCATGCGCAGTCACGGCACAATGCTACGCGCCCGCGGGGTAATGCGATCGTCACCCCCGCAACACGTCCCTCGTCCCCGAGAGTGGCGTCCCGGGTGGACATCTGTTCCCCCGCGGTGGAGGCTCGGACGTACGTCTGTCCCCCTGAGATCAGATCTGGGGCGTACATCTGCGGCACAAAGGACAGCTAACGGCTCGCGCGGGTACGATGCGGAAGCAGGCAGCACGCCGGAACGACCCCCGTGAGGCGGCCCATGGCAACCCCGGCAGGATGGCGCAGAGAGGGAAATCTCCCCGCGGAGCTCACCAGCTTCGTCGGAAGGGAACGTCTGCTGGCCACCATCAGGCAGCGCCTCCAGGAGTCCCGCCTCGTCACGGTGACGGGCATCGGCGGAGTCGGCAAGTCGCGCACCGCCCTGCGCATCGCCCACCAGGTCGCCCCCCAGTTCACCGACGGCGTCTGGTACGTCGACCTGTCCCGGCTGCAGGATCCCGGCATGGTGCCGCACGCCGTCAACGCGGCGCTCGGCATCGCCGACCAGTCCGCCCGCCCGGAGGTGGAGACGCTCACCGAGTGGCTGACGCCGCGCAACCTGCTGGTCGTCGTGGACTCCTGCGAGCATCTCCTCGTCCCGTGCGCCGAGTTGGTGGAGCAGTTGCTGCGCGACGCCCCTCACGTGCGGGTGCTGGCCACCAGCAGGCAGTCGCTCAGCGTGCAGGGCGAGCAGACGATCCCGGTCGCCCCGCTGCTGGTGCCGGGAGACGACAGCTCGGAGAGCCCGTTCGTCAACGAGTCGATCCAGCTCTTCGCCGAGCGCGCCTCCGCGGTCGTGCCCGGCTTCACGGTGGACGAGGACAACATCGCGGCGGTGTCGGAGCTGTGCCGGCGGCTCGACGGCATCCCGCTGGCCATCGAGCTCGCCTCCGTCCGCCTCCGGGCGCTGTCGGTCGAGCAGATCCTGACGCTGCTGACCGACCGCTTCAGCCTCCTCGCGGGGGCCAGCCGCACGGCGCTGCCCCGCCACCAGACGCTGCGGGCGGCCATCGGCTGGAGCCACGAGCTGTGCGAGCCCGCGGAGCGGCTGCTGTGGGCCCGCCTGTCCATCTTCTCCGGCGACTTCGAACTGGAGGCCGCCCGTTACGTCTGCGCCAGCGAGGACCTTCCCGCCGAGAGCGTCATGGACCTGGTCTCGGGCCTGGTGGAGAAGTCGATCCTGCTGAGCAGCAATGAGCGCGCGGGGGTCCGCTACCGCCTGATCGACACCCTGCGCCACTACGGCAAGGAGTGGCTGGACAAGCTCGGCGAGACCGACTGGGTCCGCCGCCGCCACCGCGACTACTACCTGCAGCTCGCCGAGCGGGGCGATCATGCCTGGTCCGGTCCCCGCCAGGTCTACTGGTTCGGGCGGATGCGGCAGGAGCACGACAACATCCGGGCCGCGCTGGACTACTGCCTGCACGACCCGGCCGAGGCGCGCACGGGTCTGGAGCTGCTGTCCTCCCTGTGGTTCATGTGGGTCGCCTGCGGCTTCGCCCGCGAAGGGCGGCTCTACCTGGAACGGGCGCTGCACGCCAGCCCTCAGCCGAGCAAGGAGCGCTGCAAGGCGCTGTGGGTGCTCGCCTACGTCCGAAGCGCCCAGGGGGACACCACCGGCGCGCTGGACGCGGCGGAGCAGTGCGCCACGGACGCCGTGCGCGTGGGCGACTCGATCGCGGTCATCCTGGCGACGAAGATGCAGGGCACCGCCGCGTTCCTCCAGGGTGACCTGCACAAGGCGACCGCGCTGCTCGGCGTGGCGATCGAGTTCCACCGCAGCGGGCGAGAGCTGAACCCCGGCCTGCTTCCCGCGATCGTCGAGCTGGCGGTCGTGCTCACCCAGCAGAACGAGCTGACCGAGGCCGAGTCGCTGCTGCGCGACTGCCGCCAGCTGTGCTCGGAGCGCGGCGAGCTGTGGCTGCGCTCGTACGCGGTGTGGGCGACCTCGGCGATCGAGCGGATGACCGGGCGCAGGGAAGACGCCGTGCTGAGCGCGCAGGAGTCGCTGCGGATCAAGCGGCACTTCCACGACGTGCTGGGCGCCGTCCTCGCGATGGAGACGCTGTCCCAGCTCGCCGTCGAGCAGGGCGACCCGTCCCGGGGGGCGCGCATCCTCGGCGCGGCGCAGGCGAACTGGCGGATGTTCGGGCTGCCGCAGTTCGGCTCGCCGTTCTTCAGCACCGAGCACGAGCAGTGCGTCAAGGAGTGCAAGCGGATGCTCGGCGAGGACGTCTATCTCACGACCTACCAGCAGGGCACCCGGATGAACTTCGAGGAGGCCGTCAGCTACACCATGGGCGAGATCGACCCGGGCGAGACGCCGGCCTAGGGGTCCCGGCCCGGGTGCACCGCCCGCCTGCGGGAGGCGGGCCGGCTCGCTTCAGTTCTGTTCGGGATGGCCGGTGCCGGTGAGCAGGAAATCCCGCCAGGCGTGGGTGTACCTGCTGCTGGTCAGGGAGTAGGCGACGCTCCCGCTGATCCAGTGCTCCAGGCCGCGGACGTAGGCGGCGACGGCGGTGGAGTGCAGGGCCTCCAGCGCGGCGCGAAGGGCCACCATCCGCATGATGGCCGCGTCGCGCATCCTGCCGATGTGGTTCATCGACTGCTGGATCGAGCGGTGCCGGTGCCTGGCCAGCACGTTGACGAGGTTGTTGCGCGCGTTGACGCCGTTCCTCTCCTTGGCGTACGAGAGCAGGTCGTTGTCCCAGACGACCACGTCGTTGGCGCTCTCGGTGATCGCCCGCAGGTCGGGGTGGCGCCACTCGTCGGGGGTCAAGGGGTGCCCGGTCGCGAGGTCGATCAGCGCGAAGACCGTCAGCATGGCGCCGGTCCTGCGCCGCATGAAGATGTAGTCCCCGTAGGTGGGGACCACGGCGTCCTCGCGGTTGGCGGCCTCCCACACCTGCGCGAACAGGTAGTCCTTGGTCACGGTGCGCCAGCGGTCGAGCTGGTCGGCGTTCCCCGCGGCGCGGACGCGTCCCTTGATGTCGAGCATGGCGAGGGCGAAGGGGTTCTCCACGCGCAGGCCTGGCTGGAGATCGTCGTCCAGGACGGTGAGCAGTTGCGGCAGCGCGCGGGCGATCTCCGCGGCGCGCCGGTCGGACTCGCAGAACGCGTCGTCGAAGGCGAACAGCCAGACGCACCAGTCGGTCACCAGGCGGAGCATGTCGTGGCCGGCGTAGGGGTAGGTGCGGGCGCCGAGCCAGCCGTATCCCGCCTCGCGGTAACGGTCCAGCTCGGACGGATCTTCGATCATCCTCCCGGCGACGAGCCAGGAGAAGGTCTCCTTATCGACCTGGTCGGCGTACGGGCTGACCAGACTGGGGAACGGACACGACAAAGACGGAAGAAGGAGCTTGGACGGCGTTAAATCAGCCATCTCCACATCATGGCAACAAAAACTTCGCATAACTACAGCGCGATACCGAGTGATGTGGAACGTTATTTTTCCTTGTGCGCGAACCATTCCAGGAATTCGGCGTGGCCGAACATCTTGGCCGTGTCGAACGCGGAGGGAGTGCCCTGGCCAGGGTCGGCCCCCGCCTCGAGCAGCGCGCGCACCACCTCGGGCTCCTTCTTGAACACCGCTCCCGCGAGCGGCGTCTGCCCCCGGTCGTTGGCCCTGCCGGGATCGGCGCCCCGCGAGGCCAGCGCCCGGACCGTGCCCGCGTGGCCGTGGTAGGCGGCGAGCATCAGCAACGTGTCGCCCTTGTCGTTGCAGAGGTCGGCCGGCACCCCCGCGTCGACGTAGGCGCACAGCAGCTCTGTCTCGCCCGACCTGGCCATCTGGAACAGCCGGGTGGCGAGTTCCTCGACGTCCGCGTCGTCCCGCACGCCCTCTATTGTGCAACGCCGGGGTGCGACCGGACGACGGGCGGGTAGCCGTCCACTCGCCCGGCGGAATCGACGGGACATCCCATAGGTTCTCTGTTGAGAGACGAAAGAAAGGCTGGGACCCAAGGTGTTCGACCCGACGGATCTTTACCGGCTCGGCGGTGACGTCCCTGAGCTGACCGATCCGGTGCTGCTCTACCACTTCGAGGGGTTCGTGGACGCCGGAAGCGCAGGACGGCTCGCCGTCGGCCACCTGCTCGCCGAGCTGGAGCACCGGGTCGTGGCGACGTTCGACGTGGACCGCCTCCTGGACTACCGGTCGCGGCGCCCGCTGATGACCTTCGACACCGACCGCTGGACGGAGTGCGAGTCCCCCGAGCTCGCGGTCCACCTCGCCAACGACGCGGCGGGCACCCCGTTCCTCCTGATGAGCGGCCCGGAGCCCGACCGTGAGTGGGAGCTGTTCACCGAGGCGGTCGGCACCCTGGTCACCAGGCTGAACGTCGGCAAGCTGGTCACCGTGCACGGCATCCCGATGGCCGCGCCGCACACCCGTCCCCTGGGCCTGACCGCCCATGGGACAAGGCCCGACCTGGTCACCGGCCCGGGCAGCCCGTTCGGCAGGATCCAGGTGCCCGGCAGCGCCGCAGCGCTGCTGGAGCTGCGGCTCGGCGCCCGGGGCCACGACGCGCTCGGGTACGCCGTGCACGTCCCGCACTACCTCGCCCAGGCGGAGTATCCCCGGGCGGCGGTGACGGCCCTCGAGGCCGTGAGCCGGGGCACCGGCCTGGTGTTCCCCCTGGACGGCCTGCGCGACGCCGCCGAGAAGACGACGGCCGAGATCGAGGAGCAGATCATCGGCTCGGCCGAGCTGTCGACGGCCATCCACGGCCTGGAACAGCAGTACGACGCGTTCAACGCGGGCGCCGAGCGCGAGAACCTCATGGCCGAGACCACTCCCATGCCGACGGGGGACGAGCTGGCCGCGCAGTTCGAGCGCTTCCTCGCCGAGCGGGACGAGAAAGACTCGTGATCAAGGTAGGCCTGATCGGGTACGGCCCGGCCGGCGCGTTCTTCCACGCGCCCCTGATCGCGGCCACGCCCGGTCTGCGGCTCGACGCCGTCGTGACGCGTGATCCGGAGCGGGCGGCCCGCGTCCGGAGCGAGCATCCCGGCGTGCGGGTCGTCCCCTCCGCCGAGGACCTGCTCGGCCGTGACCTCGGCCTGGTGGTCGTCGCCTCGCCCAACCGCACCCACGTCCCGCTCGCCCGACTGGCCCTGTCGGCCGGGGTCCCGGTCGTGGTGGACAAGCCGCTGGCCGCCACCGCCGCCGAGGCCGTCGAGCTGGCGCGGCTGGCACGCGATCGCGGCCTGATGCTGACGGTGTTCCAGAACCGCCGCTGGGACGGCGACTTCCGCACGCTGGGCACTCTGGACCTCGGCGAGGTCCACCGGTTCGAGTCGCGGTTCGAGCGCTGGCGGCCGGTGCCCAAGGGCGGCTGGCGGGAGAACGGCGGCCCCGACGAGCTGGGCGGCCTGCTGTACGACCTGGGCAGCCATCTGGTCGACCAGGCGCTGCGCTATCTCGGCCCGGTGACCGGCGTGTACGCCGAGGCCGACGTCCGGCGGGCCGGGGTGGGCGCGGACGACGACGCGTTCATCGCGCTGACCCACGCGAACGGCGCGCGCTCCCACCTGTGGATGAGCGCGGTGACGGCCCAGCTCGGGCCGAGGTTCCGCGTGCTCGGATCTCGCGGCGCGTACGTCAAGTGGGGCCTTGACCCTCAGGAGGACAGGCTGCGCGCGGGCGAACGCCCGGGCGGCCCCGGCTGGGGCGCCGAGCCCGCCGAGCGCTGGGGGGTGCTGGGCGTGGACGGCGACGGCCGCAGGGTCGAGACCGTGCCCGGGGCCTACCAGGAGTTCTACGCCGGCGTCGCGGGCGCCCTCACCGGCGGCGGGCCGCCGCCGGTGGATCCGCTGGAGGTCGCCGAGGCCCTCGCCGTGCTGGAGGCCGCGCGCGCCTCGGCGGCCGAGGGCCGCGTCGTCGCGCCGGCCTCGCCCGCCGCGTCCGGGCTGGACTCAGTCGAGCAGGCGGGAGCGTAGCGCGGCGGCGTCCTCATCGGTCCAGCCGTTCGCCGTGAGCCACCCGAGCGGCCCCTGGTCCCTTTCCTCGAGCATCTGGAGGAAGTGGTCCATGTACGCGGGGCGCGGCAGGTGGCTGTCGGCCGGACGCGAGTCCAGGTCGTCGCGGTAGGTGTCGCTGCTGCGCAGCCGGGCCAGAATGGCCTCCATCCGCTCGCCGGTCGCCGCGTAGTCGGCGACGATGGCCTCGCGGGTCACCCCGGCCACCGACAGCGCCAGGGCGCATACCACGCCCGTGCGGTCCTTGCCCGCCGCGCAGTGGACGACGGCCGCGCCTTCGCCGTACGCGAGGACGCGCAGGGCGGCGAGCACCGAGTCGGGCCGGTCGAGCAGGTAGGCGTAGTAGAAGCCGAGGACCCTGACCTCGGCGCGGTCCTGCCTGTCCTGCCAGGGGAGCACGCGGTCGGCCTCGATGCGGGTCGGCGCGCCGACGGCCCTCCCGTTGTCGTCCAGGCCAGCCGTGTCGGCCTCGACGTCGGTGTGCCGGCCGCCCTCGGGGAACAGGGTCAGGTGATGGATGTTCACCTCGGGCACCTCGGTCAGCGGACCGGGCCCTTCCAGGTCGACCTCGGCGTGGGAGCGAAGGTCGATCACATCCCTGAGCTTCAGCTCGCCGACGAGCCTTCCGATGTCGGCGCCCGTCAGGCCCTGGAGGTTGTCCGAGCGCAGCACCCGCCCGAATCTGGTCGTCGCGCCGTCGACCGTGGGGAGACCACCGAGGTCTCGCACGTTGACGGCTCCGTCAAGAGCTATCCACCTCGTTAGATCATTCATCACTTCTAACCCTATATGCCTTATGTCCACACGAAGAGGGCAGCGGGGGGCACAGTGTCAAAAGACATGTCCGTTACGTGGCGGCTGCCATCGTGACGCCGGCCCGCACGTGATGTAAATGAGCGAGCCCTCCCTGGGCTCCGCCCGCTCACCGCCTTCCCCGAAGGAGGTCATGTGGACCCACGGACGCCCCTTCCCCGTCTCGTCCTCGACCCGGCCCTGCCCCCAGAGATCGCCCGCATCCTGCGGACCAGCCCCGAGGCGCTCAAGGCCGTGCGCGCCGGGGTGACACCCCCGCCGCCGGGCCCGAGCCCGGCCCTCATCGGCACCGTCGCGATCTTCCTGCTGCTCGCCCTGGCGCTGACCGGCCCCTGGGGCATGGTGACGCTCGTCGCCATCGTCACCGGCCTCGGCGGCGCCCAGGCGCTGACCGGCGACCCCAAGGTGCGCGACGCCCGCCGCCGGCTGCGCGTGGCCTCCCGGCACGCCGGCCGGTACATCCTGCCCGAAGACCTCGACCAGGAGTGCCGCGACCTGCTGGCCCGGACCCAGGACGCCGTCGATGAGGTGCTGAACTCGCAGGTGGACGGCGCCGGCCTGCTGGACTCCATCGCCAACTCGGTGATGCTCCCCGCGGAGGTCTGGCGGCTCGGCGTGCGGCTGGCCGACCTCACCCGGACCCGCCGGGAGCACGAGGAGATCGTGCCCCGGGACCTGCCGGCCGACATCGCCGAGGTCTTCACTCCCTACGACGAGGTGTTCGACCGGGTGCGCGGCTCGCTCGCCGCGCGCGTGGAGAGCCTGGAGGAGTACGCCCGCGAGGTGCGCAGGGCCGACGCGGTCTACCGGGCCTACCGGCAACTCGGGGTGCTGCGGGAGCGCACCCCGGACTACGAGCGGCTGCTGGCGGAGACGGTCGAGGACCGGCTCGCCGTCCCGCACATCGAGGGCCTGAACGGGCAGGCCCAGCAGGTTGAGCTGGTCTTCCGCAGGAGCATCGACGAGGCCCGGCGGGCCGGCACCCACCTGCTCTCGCTCACGGCCGCATAGCGGGCACGGCCCGGCGGCCTTTTCCGCACCGGCGGAAGCGACGCCGGACCGCGCGCTTGGAAACCGCCGCGTAACCTCCCGCCCCGAGGGTTTACACGAATGTAATTCAGTCATCCGAAAGGCGATGATTCGGCCAGGCCGCGAAAAATCCCGCTTTTCATCAATAATTGCGCTGGGGTGATGATCTCCCCTTTAATCTCCTCTGGACAAAGGTCCGGCACGCGCTTCCGAGGCGCCCCGGTACGCCGGAAGGAGAAGGGTGATCCGTCATGACCGCGCTCATCGAGGTCCGTGACGCGAGCGTCCGCTACCTTTCGACCGGCCAGACCGCGCTGCGCGGGACGGGCCTCACCGTCGGGCCCGGGGACCTCACGCTGGTCAGCGGGCCGTCCGGCTGCGGCAAGAGCACCCTGCTGCGCCTTGTCAACGGGCTGATCCCGCACTCCTACCGCGCCGAGGTCACCGGAGAGGTGCTCGTGGGCGGGCGGCCCGTGGCCGGTCAGACGATACGTGAGGTCTCCAGCGTCGTCGGCACGATGCTGCAGGACCCGCGCAAGCAGATCGTCGGCACGACCGTGGCCGCGGAGATCGCCTTCGGCCCGGAGAACCTCGGCCTCCCCCGCGAGGAGATCCGCCTGCGGATCGACGAGGTCGCCCGCCGGGTCGGCATCTCCCACCTGCTGGACCGCGCGACCGCGAGCCTCAGTGGCGGCGAGCTGCAGATGGTCGCCTTCGCGGGCGTGCTGGCGATGCGCCCGAAGGTCGTCATCGTGGACGAGCCGCTGGCCAACCTGGACCCCGCGGCGAGCCTGCGCCTGATGGCCGAGATCAGGAGGTTCACCGACGAGGGCGGCGCCGCCGTCGTCGTCGAGCACCGCATCGAGGAGATCCTGCCGTTCGGGCCGACCGAGGTGCTCTACCTGGAGGAGGGCGCGCCCCGCTACCAGGGCCCGGTCGAGGGGTTCCTCCAGGTGGCGCCGGTCGGCCACGTCAAGCTGCCCTTCGCCACCCTGGTGTCGCGCGCCGCCGAGCTCCCCACCGTGCCGATGATCCGCCGGTCCGTGCCCGAGACCAGCACCCCGCGCCTTTCGTACCAGGGGGTGAGCCTCGGGTACGGCGAGCGCACCGTGCTGTCGGACATCGACCTCGCCCTCGGTTCCTGCGAGCGGGTGGCGGTGCTCGGCCCCAACGGAGCGGGCAAGTCGACCCTGCTGCGCGCCGCCGTGACGCTGGTCACCGCCTCGCGCGGCGAGGTCCTCGTGGACGGCTCCCCCATCGCCGAGCGGTCGGTCCTCAGCCTGGCCACGACCTTCGGCTACGTGTTCCAGAACCCCGGCCAGGCGCTGTTCAGCGCCACCGTCGGCCAGGAGCTCGCGTTCGGCCCGCGCAACCTCGGCATGAGCCCCGAGGAGATCGCCGCTGAGTCGGAGAAGGCCCTGCGGGCCGTGCTCCTCGACGGCGAGAAGGACATCATGGACCGGCCGCCGCGCACGCTGTCCTTCGGCCAGCAGCGCCGCCTCACCGTGGCCCTCGCCCTCGCCATGCGGCCGCGCACGCTGATCCTCGACGAGCCCACGGCCGGGCAGGACCTGCACACCACCACCGAGTTCATGGGCCACTCCCTGGCCGCGCGCAGCGTGGAGAGCGTCTACTTCATCACCCACGACGTCGACCTCGCCCTCACCTACGCCGACAGGATCATCGTCGTGGACCAGGGCGGCGTGGCCGCCGACGCCTCCCCCGCCGAGCTGGCCAGGGACACCGGCATCTGGTCGCGGGCCGGCCTCGCGGCCACCAGCCTGGTGCGCGCCGTCCGCGACCACCTCCCTGACGCGGGATCGATCCCCCATCCTTTCGATCTCGCCCGCCGTGTTTCACTCCTTGCCCCTTCCACCCCCTCCCCCAAGGAAGGAACCACCCCCTCATGAGTACGGACGCAACCACCCCGCGAGAGCCTGTCTTATCCCTTTCCTCCAGGACGGTCGTCTTCGGCGCCGTCGGCGCGGCGCTGTACGGCGTGCTCGGCCTGTTCAGCTTCCTCATCCCCGGCACGCAGGCCGTCACGGTCCGCCCCGCCTTCGCCCTCGTGCCGTTCTTCGGCAAGCGCTTCGGCGTCGTCGCCGGGTTCTTCGTCGGGCTGGTCGGCAACGCCATCATCGACCTGATCTCCGGCTACGGCCTCACGTACTGGAACTGGAGCGTCGCCAACGGCCTGGTCGGCGCGGTCGCCGCACTGATCTTCCTGTACCTGCCGCCGATCGCCAGCGAGGCGGTGCGGCTGGTCGTGACCGCCCTCGGAGCGCTGCTGGCCACCGCCATCGGCCTGCTCTTCGTGGTCACCGACCTCTGGGTGCAGAGCATCGACCTCAAGACCGTCTTCACGCTGAACTACCTGCCCGCCCTGCTGGCGGACGGCATCGCCGTCGTCATCCTCACCCCGGCGCTGGACGCCATCTGGGAGCCGCTGTCCAAGCGGACCGGACGGTAACAGGGTGGACGTCACGCCGCGTTACCTGGGCGCGGGTTCTTTCCTGAGCCGCCGCGATCCGCGGGTGCTCCTGCTGGTTCCCGTGCTCTATCTCGTGGCCGTGGCGGGGATCGACGACCTCCGCGCCGTGCTCCTGTGCACCGCGGTCGCCCTGGTCTACTACCGCGCCGCGGGCATCCCGTGGCGCGGTGTCCGGGCCAACTGGGTGTTCATGCTGACCATCACCACGATTCTGGTCGTGGTGAACAGCATCCTGACCTCGGCGGAGACCCGTGTGGACGGGAACGCCGAGGTCCTGTTCACCGCCCCGATCACCCACACGGCCATCACCTGGACCACCCTGTCGTACGCGTCGACCATCCTCGTGCGCTACATCTCCCTGGCCATGGTCGGCTTCCCCGTGGCGTTCAACATCGCGCCCTCCGACCTCGGGGTGGCGTTCGCGCGGCTCGGGCTGTCACAGCGGCTGGCCTACGGGGTGGACCTGACCTTCCGGTTCCTGCCCTCCACCTGGGCGAGCCTGCACGAGACCGTGGACGCCCAGCGGATCAGGGGGTACGAACACAGCCGCAGCCGCAACCCGGTGAAGAAGCTGCTGGCGCTGCGGCCGGTGGTCATCCCGCTGACGGTGAACGCCCTGATGGACGCGGAGGACACCGTGAACGCCATGGATCTGCGGGGATTCGGCGGCCGGCATCGCACCTGGATGCGCGAGCTGGCCTTCGACCGCATCGACCGCCTGATCCTCGCCGGCTTCGCCGCCATGGCCGCCGTCATGGTCACCGCCAAGATCCTCGGACTGACGGGCACCGTATGGGTGCCGTGATCCATTCGGCGCCGCTCCTGCTCCCCATCTCCCGCCCGCCGATCCGCGACGGCGCCGTGGCCGTACGGGCGGGCAGGGTGCTCGCGGTGGGGCACCGGCGGGAGATCCTGACCGGCCACCCGGGCGGGCAGGAGCTGCGCTGGCCCGGGATGATCGTCGCGGGGCTGGTCAACGCGCACACCCACCTGCAGTTCACCCGCATGGCGCAGGTCGGCGCGCGCGTGTACGACTCCTTCGAGGAGTGGTCGAACGCCTTCGACGCGGTCTACTTCTCCTCCGGGGGAGCCGACTGGGCGGCGAGCGCCCGCGAGGGCGCCCTCCTGTCGCTCCGGCACGGCACGACGGCGGTCGCGGACGTCGTGACCGACATCGAGGCGATGCCCGTGCCGAACCAGACGGGCCTGGGCGGCATCTCCTACCTGGAGGTGCTGGGCGACACCGACGCCAGCTGGGCCGAGACCGGGCGCGACCACCTGACCTCGACGGTGCGCGAGCTCAGCGGCACCATGGACGCCCCCGGCGGGGGGATGATCGGCATCTCGCCGCACGCCCCCTACACGCTGGACACCGGTGTGCTCGCCGACCTCGGCGTCCTGGCCCGCAGGTTCGGCCTGCGCCAGCACATCCACCTGCTGGAGTCGGTTCACGAGCGCGAGTACACCGTCTCGGGCACCGGGCCGATCGCCCGGCTGGTCCGCGACCTCGGGTTCGACTTCGAGATCCTGCGCGCGGGCGGCACCGGCCACGGTCCGGTCGCCTTCCTGGACGCGCTCGGACTGCTCGGCCCGAACTGCCACGTCGCCCACGGCGTCCATCTCGACGCCGAGGAGCGGGCGCTGCTGCGCGAACGCGGAGTGAGCGTGGCGCTGTGCCCGCGGTCCAACCGCACCCTCGGCCTGGACGGGCCGCCGGTCGCGGCGCTGCTGGAGGAGGGCGGCCCGATCGCCGTCGGCACCGACTCGCTGGCCTCCAGCCCGTCGCTGGACCTGCTGGAGGACGTGCGCGTGCTCCAGGCGCTGGCCCGGGAGCAGGGGTACCGGGCCGCGGACCTCCCGCGCCGCCTGGTGGAGGCGGCCACGGCCGGCGGCGCCCGCGCGCTCGGCCTGTCCGACGGCCCCGGCCGGATCGGCGTGCTGGAGCCGGGCGCGCGGTGCGATTTCGCCGTCTTCGCCCTCGACCCCGGCGAGCGCGACCCGTACCAGGCGCTGATCGAGGACGGGCCGGGCAGGTGCGCCGCCACGGTCACAGGCGGTGACCAGGCCGGTCGCGTACACCTCCCGAAGTCCACCCCGGAGACCCGTCATGGGTGCTAACCTCGCTGCGATCTTCACGAAAGTGCGCGCGATATCACCCCGAAGTACCTTACGTAGGCCTCACGCTAGGCGCGGAGACATGGCCCCTCAAAATCGCACTATTCGGTTCAAGTTGTACTCGCTGCTCAGCCTGCCGATCGTGGCGCTCATCGTGCTCTGGGTCTTCATGACCGGGAACCTCGTGGGCGACTTCTTCGACCTGCGCAGAGCGGTCACGCTGTTCGACCAGGTGGCCACCCCGGCCGGTGTCCTGGCCGCGCACGTGCAACAGGAGCGCCAGCTGTCGGCCATCCTGCTCAGCGGCGACTCACCCGACGGGGGGCGCCTGTCGGCCACGCGCGCGGAGACCGACCGGGCCGTGGTGCTGTTCCACCAGCGCGCCACCTCCCTGGAGGCCCAGTCGGCGACCGGCCCCGAGGTGACCGCCGGCCTCGCGGAGCTGGAAAGGCAGATCCACCGGCTGGGCGCGCTGCGGCAGGGCGTCGACGGCCGCGCGACGAACCGCCTGAAGTCGATCCAGGAATACACCAAGATCCAGGATTCGCTCTACCAGATGTACGACCAGCTCGTCACCGTGCCGGACCTCGCGCTGTACCGGAAGGCCAACGGGTTGCAGACCGTCGTCAGGTCCCGCGAGCTGCTGTCCCAGGAGGACGCCCTGCTATCCGGGGCCATCCTGCAGAACACGCTGAGCGACGAGGAGCAGCGCACCTTCGCCCAGATGGTCGCGGGACGCCGGCTGCTGCTCGACCGAGGGCTCGAGGCCCTGGACACCGAGCTGCGCCGCCCGCTCGACGACCTGCTGGCCTCCGCCGACTACAAGCGGCTGACCACCATGGAGAACCAGGTGATCACCCAGGGCGGGGCTCCCCAGCAGGCCGCCGCCTGGCAGCCGCTCGCCGGCACGCTCGGCTCGCGCATCGACCAGCTCGTCACCGGCCGCGCCAAGCTGCTCAACGAGCGCACCGACGCCACCGCCTCGGGGATCATCGCGGAGGTCGTCGTCGCGGCCGGGCTCGGCCTCGTCGCGATCCTCATGGCCGTGGTGCTGTCCGCCCGGCTCGGACGCGGGCTCGCCGGGGAGCTGGCCCACCTGCGCAGCGCGGCCATCGACCTGGCCGACGTACGCCTCCCCCGGGTCGTGGCCAAGCTGCGCGACAGCGAGCCGGTGGACGTCGAGAGCGAGGCGCCGCCGATCCTGGTCACCGGCACCACCCTGGAGGTGCGGGACGTCGCCCAGGCGTTCTCGACCGTACGCCGCACCGCCGTCGAGGCCGCCGTCGGCCAGGCCGACCTGCGCAAGGGCGTCAGCCTGGTCTTCCGCAACCTGGCGCGGCGCAACCAGTCGCTGCTCCACCGCCAGCTCACCCAGCTCGACGCCATGCAGCGCAAGACCAGCGCGCCCGACGCCCTGGCCGACCTGTTCCGGCTCGACCACCTGACCACCCGGATGCGCCGCCAGGCGGAGGGCCTGATCATCCTGTCCGGCGCGCCCGCCGGACGGGCGTGGCGCAAGCCCGTGCCCATGCACGACGTCGTCCGCGGGGCGGTCGCGGAGGTCGAGGACTACACGCGCGTCACCGTGATGCCGATGTCGGACGCCGCGCTGATCGGCACGGCCGTCGCCGACGTGATCCACATGCTGGCGGAGCTGATCGAGAACGCCACGGTCTTCTCTCCGCCCAGCACGCGGGTGAACATCCGGGGAGAGCTCGTGGGCCGGGGGTTCGCCGTCGAGGTGGAGGACCGCGGCCTCGGGATGAACGACGAGGACCGCGCCGAGCTCAACCACCGCCTGGTCAACCCGCCGGAGTTCGACCTGGCCGACAGTGACCGGCTCGGCCTGTTCGTCGTCAGCCAGCTGGCCGACCGGCACAACGCCAAGGTGACGCTGCGCCGCTCGCCGTACGGAGGCACCACCGCCGTCGTGCTCCTGCCGCACGACCTGATCATCTCCGACGTCGACGAGGACCTGCCGCCCGACCCCGACCACGACCTGGACGACCGGCCCGCCACCGCGGAGCGGGCGCCCGGCCCGGGCTGGCGGATGTGACCCTCAGGCGGCGTCCGGACAGGCGGGTGTGACCCTCAGGCGGCGTCCGGGCCGCCGGCACGGCCCTCGGTGAGCAGGACCGCGAGCTGGGGCAGGCCGTCTACGATCATGTCCGCCAGGGCGGCCTCCGGACGCTCGGCGTGCAGGTGCCCCCAGGGGCCGCGGCGGAGCAACGCGGTGCGCATCCCCGCATCACGGGCCGGGATGACGTCGTTGTCGAGCCGGTCCCCGACGTAGAGGATCTCGCCCGGCTCGCGGCCGGCGACCGCGGCGACCTTGGCGAAGAAGGCCGGGTGGGGCTTGCTGACCCCCCACCCGTCGGAGGTGTGGACGGAGTCGACCGGCAGGTCCATGGCGGCGAGCGCGGCGTATGCCTGCGGCGGCTGGTTGCCCGCGATGATCAGCTGGTAGCCCGCCTCGCGGAGCGCGGCCAGGCCGGGGCGCACGTCGGGGTAGAGGTCGCCGCCGTCGAAGTTCTCCCGCAGGCCGTCCGGGTCGTCACGCCGCCAGGCCTCGATCTCGGCGTAGGGGTCGATGCCGGGCCGTACCGCCTGGAAGGCGTCCGTGTGCGGGCGGTCCAGCGCCGCCATCCCGCCGAGGACCCCGAGCATGGTGAACCGCGAGACCCCCAGCCGGTCGGCCCACCGAGTCCAGATGCGCGTCTCGTCGATCAACGTCTCTCCGACGTCGAAGACCACTGCCCGGATCACGACTCTCCTCCCATATGCGTGCTGTTCGACCTTACTTGCCCTGTGCCCCTTATCTCCCCCGCAAAGACGGGTGGCGCGGCGAGCCGGGCCCGCCGCGCCCCCGGTCGCTCCACGACCGGCCCGGAGGATGCCAGGCGCATGATGAGGCTCGCGCCGAGGATGCCGGACGCCTCGCTTGTCTTTTCAATCATCGATACGCGACACTTGCGATACTGATCGTGTTCGTTCGAACACGAAGAGGCAGGAAATGGTCATGACATCGCGAAGGTCGCACCCCACACGATCTCGACACGGGCTATTTCTGGCGTGAATCAGGCGGTGAGCTGGGCCAGGGCCTTGTGGACGCGCTTGTCGGAGACCGGGTACGGGGTGCCGAGCGTCTGGGCGAAGTAGCTGACCCTCAGCTCCTCGAGCATCCAGCGGACGTCGGTGACGGCCTGCTCCGACCTTCGCGCCGGGGGCAGCCTGTCCACCGTCTCCTCATACGCCAGGCGTATCTCGTCGAGCTTGAGCATCAGCTCACGGTCGCGGTAGGGGTCGTCGGGGAGCTTGGTCAGCCGCCGCTCGACCGCCCGCAGGTAGCGCTGCAGGTCGGGAAGGCGCTTGTAGCCGGTCGCGGTCACGAAGCCGGGGAAGACGAGCGTCGACAGGTGCTCGTCGATCTCCTCCAGGACGTCCTGCGGGTCCTTCATCGGGCCGAGGGTGTTGCGCACGCCCTGCCAGATCACCAGGATGCGCTCGACCCTGGCCACGACCTCGGAGGTGGTGTCGAACAGCTCGGCGCGCACGTGGTCGTGGACGCGCGCGAAGTCGGCCGCGTTCCATGCCGGGCCGCCCGACTCGGCGATGAGCTTGTCGGCCGCGCAGCTGACGCAGTCTTCGAACAGCTCGGCGGCGTCGCGGTGCGGGCTGTGGCTCAGCGCGAGCTTCTGCTGGGTGGTCAGCCCGCGCAGGATGGCCTTGGCGGGCGAGGTGACGTTCAGCAGGACGAGCCGCCGCATGCCCGCCCACATCGCGGAGCGCTGCTCGGCCTCGGTCTCGAAGACGCGGATCGCGACGCTGTCGCGCTCGTCGACCAGTGCCGGGTAGGCCTTGACCCGGCCGTGCTCGAACAGCCGGGGCAGCTCGCCGAACGTCCAGGAGCGCAGCCCGGTGCGTTCGAGGTTCCCGCCCACCCGGGCGAGCGTGGCGCGCAGCTTGGGCGCCAGCCGCCGTTTCAGGGCCGGCAGGTCCTTGTCCTCCGCGACCGTGCGCTTGTGCTCGTCGACCACGCGGTAGGTGACGCGCAGGTGCTCGGGCAGGCGATCGGGCTCGAAGGCGTCCGGCGGCACCCGCACGCCGGTGAGCCCGGACAGCTCGCGCGCCACCGCCTCGACGAGCGGCTCCCTGCCGGGCGTCACCCGCTCGAGCACGGCCTTGGCGAAGTTGGGCGCCGGGACGAAGTTGCGCCGGAGGGGCTTGGGCAGCGACCGGATCAGCTCGGTGACCAGCTCCTCGCGAAGGCCCGGGATCTGCCAGTCGAAGCCGTCGCCCTCGACCTGGTTGAGCACCTGGAGGGGGACGTGCACGGTCACGCCGTCGGCGTCGGCCCCCGGCTCGAACTGGTAGGTGAGCCGCATCCGCTGGCCGCCCTGCCGCCAGGCGTCGGGGTAGGCCTCCTGCAGGTCTCCGGCGTCCGCGCCCTTGTTGATGAGCATGTCGGCGGAGAAGGTCAGCAGGTCGGGCTCGCTCTGCCGCTTGCTCTTCCACCAGCTGTCGAAGTGGGCGGCCGACACGACGGTGTCGGGCACCCGCTTGTCGTAGAAGTCGAACAGCGTCTCGTCGTCGACCAGGATGTCGCGGCGGCGGGCGCGGTTCTCCAGCTCCTCGATCTCCGACAGCAGCCGGCGGTTCTCCTTCAGGAAGCGGTGGTGGGTGTCCCAGTCGCCCTCGACCAGGCCGTGCCGGATGAACAGCTCCCGGGACAGCTCGGGGTCCACCGAGCCGTAGTTGATCTTACGGTCCACGACGATCGGCACGCCGTACAGCGTGACCTTCTCGTACGCCATGACGGCGCCCTGGTTCTTCTCCCAGTGGGGCTCGCTGTAGGTGCGCTTGACCAGGTGCTGGGCGAGCGGCTCGACCCACTCGGGCTCGATCTTGGCGACGACCCGCGCCCACAGCCGGGAGGTCTCCACCAGCTCGCCGGCCATCACCCAGTGCGGCTGCTTCCTGAACAGGGCCGAGCCCGGGAAGATCGCGAACCGGGCGTTGCGCGCCCCGATGTACTCGCGGGAAGACCGCCGTCGCGGGCCGGGGTCGTTCTTGTCGGCCTTCTCGACGTCCATCAGCCCGATGTGGGACAGCATGCCGGCGAGCAGGGAGACGTGGATCTGGTACGGGTCGGCGCGCGTGGTGTTGGGCGTGACGCCGAGGCCCTTGGCCACCTGCTTGAGCTGGCTGTAGATGTCCTGCCACTCGCGCACGCGCAGGTAGTTGAGGAAGTCGGCCTTGCACATCCGCCGGAACTGGCTGGAGGACAGCTCTCTCTGCTGCTCGCGCAGGTAGTCCCACAGCTTCAGATAAGTCAGGAAATCAGACTCTTTGTCGGCGAAGCGGGCGTGCTTCTGGTCTGCCTGGGCCTGCTTGTCGGCGGGACGCTCGCGCGGGTCCTGGATGGACAGCGCCGAGGCGATCACCATGACCTCGTCGGCGCAGCCGTTGCCGTCGGCGGCCAGGACCATGCGCGCGAGCCGGGGGTCCACCGGGAGCTGGGCGAGCTTGCCGCCGATCGCCGTGAGCTTCTTGTGCTCGTCGAAGGCGCCGAGCTCCTGCAGCAGGTTGACGCCGTCCTTCACCTGCCGCTGGTCCGGCGGCTCGACGAACGGGAAGGCCGCGATGTCGCCCAGGCCGAGCGAGGTCATCTGCAGGATGACCGAGGCCAGGTTGGTCCTGAGGATCTCAGGGTCGGTGAACTCGGGCCGGCCGAGGAAGTCCTCCTCGGAGTACAGCCGGACGCACACGCCGTCGGAGGTGCGGCCGCAGCGCCCCTTGCGCTGGTTGGCGGACGCCTGCGAGATCGACTCGATCGGCAGTCGCTGCACCTTCAGGCGGTGGCTGTAGCGCGAGAGGCGGGCGAACCCCGGGTCGACGACGTACTTGATGCCGGGGACGGTGAGCGAGGTCTCGGCGACGTTGGTCGCCAGGACGACCCTGCGCCCCCGGTGGGCCTGGAAGACGCGGTGCTGCTCGCCCGCCGACAGGCGAGCGTACAGCGGCAGGACCTCCTCCTTGCGGCCCTTGAGCGCCTCGGCGGTGTCCCTGATCTCGCGCTCGCCGCTCAGGAAGACCAGGATGTCGCCAGGGCCCTCGGCGCACAGCTCGTCGACCGCGTCGACGATCGCCTGCGCCTGGTCCTCCTGTTCCTCCCTGATCGGCCGGTAGCGCACCTCGACGGGATAGGTGCGGCCGGACACCTCGACGATCGGGGCGTCCCCGAAGTGCCGGGAGAAGCGCTCAGGGTCGATGGTCGCCGAGGTGATGATCACCTTGAGGTCGGGCCGCTTCGGCAGGAGCTGCTTCAGATAGCCCAGCAGGAAGTCGATGTTGAGGCTGCGCTCGTGCGCCTCGTCGATGATCAGCGTGTCGTACCGCGACAGGAGCCGGTCGCGCTGCATCTCGGCCAGCAGGATGCCGTCGGTCATCAGCTTGACGAGCGTGCCCTCGCCGGACTGGTCGGTGAAGCGAACCTTGTAGCCGACGGCGTCGCCGAGCGGGGTGCCGAGCTCCTCGGCGATGCGCTCGGCCACCGTGCGCGCCGCGATGCGGCGCGGCTGGGTGTGACCGATCTGTCCCCTGACCCCCCGGCCGAGCTCCAGGCAGATCTTCGGGATCTGCGTCGTCTTGCCCGAGCCCGTCTCCCCGGCGACGATGACCACCTGATGGTCCCGTACGGCCTCGAGGATGTCGTCCTTGCGCTGGCTGACCGGCAGGCTCGCCGGATAGGTGATCTCGGGGACGAGCGCCCGGCGGGCGTCGACCCGGGCCTCGGCGGCGCCGATCTCGGTGGCGACCTGGTCGGCGATCGCCCGCAGGGCCTTGCCGTCGCGGACGCGCCGCGCGCCGTCGAGGCGGCGGCGCAGCCGCAGCTCGTCGCGCAGCATCAGCGCGGGCAGGCGTTCACGAAGATCGGTCAGGGGCGATTTCAACGAAGACGTTCCCATGGTCGCTTTCCGGGCCGTCTCGTCAGACGACCGCCACCGGCAAGGATAAGCAACCTTCCCCCGGTCTTCGCCAACGGTTTACGCCGGGCCCTCCCCGCCAGGCCCTTCCCAGCGGGCCCGGCGGGCCTTCCCCCGGGGCCCTCGCGCCGCCGACTCAGTGGGCGCGAAGCAGCTCACCGGGGGAATCATGGACGTACCGGAGCGCCTTCTCCAAGCAGACGATCGCCCCATGGAGGGGACGGTTGATGAAGCGGACGTCGTCGGCCAGCGCCCGCATGATCTGCAACCCGCGCCCGTTCTCGGCCATCGGAGAGCGCGTGTCGACCTTGTCGGGGTCGAACCCCCTTCCGGTGTCAAGGACCGTGATGAGGAACTTGTCCGCCACGAGCTGCGCGGTCACGGTGTACTCGTCGGTCTCCGTGGCGTGCCTGATCACGTTCGAGCACGCCTCGCTGAGCATCAGCTGAATGTCCTCCTTGATCTGCGGCTCGACACCGAGGATCTCCAGCTCCGCACCAAGTATCTGCCGGGTGACGGACACGCTCGCTGCATCGCGCGGCAAGCGCAATGCGATGGTCACCTCCACGATTCCTCCTTCCGGCTCACCTTGTTAAAGGTGCCCTCAGGGGCAAGGGCAAACACGGAAAGAGCAAGGTGATGTGATCGGCGCCGGTGGCCACATCCGGCCATGGCACCCTCACGGACGCCCCCCGGCGGCCAGGGCGGCCCCGATGATGCCCGCCTCGTTCAGCAGGATCGCCGGCACGACCGGGGTCCCCGCCAGCTCGATGTAGGGCAGGAACTTCTCCGCCTTCTTGCTGACCCCGCCGCCGACGACGATCAGCGCCGGGGACAGCAGCGCCTGGATGCGCTCCAGGTACTCCTGCACCCGGCCGGCCCACTTCTCCCAGCTCAGGTCGTGCGCCTCGCGCGCGTGGTCGGAGGCCCGGTGCTCGGCCTCGTGGCCGTCGATCTCGATGTGCCCGAACTCGGTGTTGGGGATCAGAACGCCGTCCATGAGCAGGGCGCTGCCGATCCCGGTGCCGAAGGTCAGCACCACCACGAGCCCTCCACGGCCACGACCGGCCCCGAACCTCGCCTCGGCGATGCCCGCCGCGTCGGCGTCGTTGAGCACGGTGACCTCCAGGCCGGTCGCGTCCGCGAACAGCTTGCGCGCGTCCAGGCCGATCCAGGCGCGGTCCACGTTCGCCGCGGTCCTGGTGATCCCCTCCACCACGACCCCAGGGAAGGTCACCCCGACCGGTCCCTTCCACGCGAAGTGGTCCACGATCCGCCGTACGACGCCGGCGACGGCCTCCGGTTCGGACGGGTCGGGCGTCGGGATGCGCAGGCGCTCCTGCGACAGCGCCCCTGTCGTGGTGTCCACGGGGGCACCCTTGATGCCCGATCCGCCGATGTCGATTCCCAGCACGTTCATGTCACTCCTCATCAGCCCCTGCGACCCTTATTACCGGTATCGTGCGCATGATGCCGTACTTGCTCAGGGCGCCGCTGGCGATGGCCCTCTCCGCCCTGCTCGCAGCGACCTGTGTGCCCGCGCCACCGGCCGCCGCGGCGAGCGCCCGGGAGGTGGTGCTCGCGCCGCGCGTCCCGGCCGGCACGACGGCGAGCTACATGGTGTTCGACCGGACGACGGGCAAGGCGACGCTCGCGTACAAGGTGCACAGCCGCTTCAGGTCGGCATCGGTGGTCAAGATCCTCATCGCGCTCGACTACCTGGAGTCGCGCAAGGCGGGCACCTCCATCCCGGCCGCCGACCGCGACCTGCTCAAGCGCATGCTGCGCTCCAGCGACGACGACGCGGCCACCGCGTTCTGGCGGCGTGGCGGCCAGCGGGCGATCGTCGACCGCGTGGTGCGCCGCATCGGCCTGAAGGACAGCGGTCCGCCGCCCGCGTCCAGGCCGGGCTTCTGGGGCTACACGGCGCTCAGCGCCTCCGACGTGGTGCTGACCTACCGCTACCTGCTCGACAAGGCCCGGCCGGAGGTCCGCGACCTCATCCTCGGCCACCTGCGGCACGCCACGCGGTGCGCCACCGACCACTTCGACCAGTATTTCGGCATCCCGAGCGCCGTCCCCCGGCCGTGGGCGGTCAAGCAAGGGTGGTCCGGCTACGGCTCCACCCCCGCCGTGAGATGCGGCGCCACGCGCGCGAGCACCTCCCCCGCGAGCACCTCCGCCACGGGCGTCTCCGCCGCGACCGGCGCGGCGGGCCGGCCGCCGGTGAACCTCGCCCGCCCGGTGCTCCATACGACCGGGCTGACCGGCGAGGGCGACCGTCTGATCGTCGTGGTGCTCACCCTCCAGCCGGCGGGGGCCTCCTTCGCCGGCTCCGCCGCACGGCTGACCGCGCTGACCAGGGACGTCCACCGCGCCGGTCGCCCGCGCTGAGGGTCCGCCGCGCCCTCAGAGGGCGAGCGGCCCGCGCCGGGCCGGCAGCCGCGGTGCCGGCGTCGCACGGCGAGGCCGCCGGTCAGGATCTGCGGCCGTCGTACCGGCGAGTCCGGTCGGACACGGCGTTGAAGGGGGCGGTGTTCTCGTCGAACGTCCACCTCGCCGTCGTGTCGAGCGGGTCCAGGCGCCCGTGGCGCGGATCGTCGCTGCCGACCACGAACGGGTCGGGCTCGTAGGAGGAGGAGCCGGAGTAGCCGTCCCTGCGCTGATAGGAGGCGGATCCCGCCGAGGGGTCCCTCTGATAGGAGTCCCTCTGGTAGGAGGCACCGTTCTGGTAGGAGGGCGGTGTGATCGTGGAGGGCTCCGTCAGGTAGGCGACGGGCTCCTTCGCGGACGGCGACGCCGGCGTCGCGTAGGACTCTCCCCGCGAGGAGTTCGCCGCGTACGGCGACGGCGAGGTGTAGGAGGGGGACGCCGCGTACGGGGACGAGTCGTAGGAGGAGGGCGACTCGTACCGGGAGGGCGCGCTCGAGGCGGGCGGCTCGTACCGGGACGGGGCGCTCTGGGAGGCCTGCGCCGGCCGGGAGGGCGCCGCGCCGATCGCGGCGGTGGCCCTGCCGTTGCCGACGGAGAACAGGTAGGAGTGCATCCCGTCGATCAGGCGCTCGACGTCCACCCTCGGCCGGACGACCAGGCGCAGGAACCGGCTGCTGGAGCCGAGCTTGTTGCCGCATTCGCGGACGAACACGTTGTGCGCCGAGAACAGGTGGTCGCGTAGCGCCTTGCCGTCCTTGCCCTCCGGCAGCCTCACCATCAGGAAGTTGCCCTGCGAGGGGTACACCGTGACCCCTGGCAGCGTCGAGAGCTGCTGGAACATCGACCGGCGGTCCGCGGCCAGCAGCCGCAGGCTGTCCTGGTATTCGCGCATGTGCTCCTTGAGCATGAAGACGACCGACTCCGCGAAGGAGTTGAGGTTCCACTTGGGCAGCATGCGGCGGACCTTCGCGGCGAGCGCGGGGTTGGCGACCAGGTAGCCGAAGCGGATGCCGTGGAGCCCGAAGTTCTTGCCGAGGCTCTTCAGCACGATCACGTTCGGCCGGATCACCGCCTCGTCGGCGACGCTGGTGTGGGCCTCGGCGTCCACGAAGTCGATGAACGACTCGTCCACGACGACCAGGTCCAGATCGGACAGGGTGTCGAGGAGCTCGATGACCTGCGCGCGCGACACGTAGCCGCCGTCGGGGTTGTTGGGGTTGCAGATCACCGCGACCCGCGACCCCCGCCGCCGGATGAACCGGACGTAGGCCTCGATGTCCAGAGCGAAGCCCTGGTCCTCCGGCAGCGGGTACATGTCGACGCGCTTGCCGGTCTCCATGGGCTGGTCCGTCCAGCGGCCGAAGGTGGGGATGGGGATGGCGAGGCTCTCATGGACGAGCAGGTGGTCGATCCAGGTGATCAGCTCGGTGGACCCGTTGCCCATGACGACCGTCTGCGGCTTCAGCCCCAGCACCGAGCAGAGTTCGGCGGCGATGGTGTCGGCGTCGCTCGGGTAGTACTTCAGGATGGTGGTGATGTTCCTCCCGAGGAGTTCGAACACCTCCGGCGTGGGGAAGTAGGGGTTGCAGGGGATGCAGAAGTCCACCGGAGCACCTTGGAGCCCGGACGTCCCGCGCAGCAGCGAGAAGTACGACGGGCTGTGCGCCTCAGCGCGCAGCAGGTTGAGATCGGTGGAACCGGCCAACGGTGGCCTCCTCCATGACGGCGGACGTCCGCGGGATGCGACGCCAGGAGGTACGCGGCACGGCCGTGGCCGGTTCACCTGCTTCAGCGCACCGGCACGGGCTCCGGGGCGACCTCGCCCGACCCCTGCCCACCGCCGGGGCCCTGCTCCTCGCCGGGCTCGTCGTCGACGTCGTCGACGTCGTCGACGAACGTCGCCTCGTCGAACGGATCGCCCCCGGACAGCACCACTTCGGCGCGTTCCCGGTCGAAGTCCCGTACCCAGGTGCCGATCAGCACGGTGGCCACCGCGTTGCCGGCGAAGTTCGTCAGCGCGCGGGCCTCGGACATGAACCGGTCGATGCCGACGATCAGGCCCACGCCGTCGACCAGGCCCGGCCGGTGCGACTGGAGGCCGCCGGCCAGCGTCGCGAGGCCGGCGCCGGTGACCCCCGCCGCGCCCTTCGAGGCGATGATCATGAACACGAGCAGGGAGATCTGCTCCCCGACCGACAGAGGAGCCCCGGTCGCCTGCGCGACGAACAGCGTCGCCATGGTGAGGTAGATGGCGGTCCCGTCGAGGTTGAAGGAGTATCCCGTGGGCACGGTGATGCCGGCCACCGCGCGGCTCACGCCGAGGTGCTCCATCTTGGCTATCAGGCGCGGCAGCGCGGACTCCGAGGAGGACGTCGAGAGGATCAGCAGGAACTCCCTGCCGAGGTAGCGGAACAGCGTGAGCGCGTTGATCCGGGCGACCAGCCACAGCATCGGCCCGAGCACCAGGCCCACGAACAGCAGGCAGGTGAGGTAGAAGGCGCCCATGAGGGCCGCGAGGCTGCGCAGAGCGTCGGATCCGCCCGCGCCGGCCACCGCCGCCATCGCGCCGAACGCGCCCACCGGGGCCGCCCACATGATCATCGCCAGGACGCGGAAGACGAGCCGCTGGATGTGCTCCAAACCCCGGAGGATGGGAGCGGCCTTCGCGCCCATCCTCTGCAGCGCGAAGCCGGTGAGGAGCGCGACCAGCAGCGTCTGCAGCACCTGGGTGCTGGTGAACGCCGACAGGAACGTGGTCGGGATGATGCCGAGCAGGAACGAGGTGGTGTCGCTCTCGCCGCCCTTGGCCGCCTGCTCCTCGGCCGCCTTGCGCAGCTCGTCGGTGAGCTGCAGCCCATCGCCGGGATGGAGCAGGTTGCCGACGATCAGGCCGATCACCAGGGCGACCGTGGACATGGCCAGGAAGTAGCCGATGGCCAGGCCGCCCACCTTGCCGACCTTCGCGGCCTGGGCGACCGATCCGACCCCGAGGACGATCGTGCAGAAGATGATCGGGCTGATCATCATTTTGATCAGCGCCACGAAGGCCGTGCCGAGTGGCTTGAGCGCGACGCCCGCCTCCGGGGCCAGCAGCCCTACCGCGATCCCCGCGAGTACCGCGACGACGACCGCCAGATACAGATAGCGGGTAGGGTCCCGGCGCGCCGGGGTTGATGCTGTGGTCACGCGACGCTCCTAGTCTTTCGTATGTTCGCCCGTGCGGGCGGAAAGGTGAGTCTTCGGTCGAGTGACTATGCGCCGTCGGAGTGATCTGGGTCACTATTGCGTACATTACGTACATTGCCGCGTCGCGGACCCGGTGCCCCACCACCGCGCCACGCGGACCGGTGAACCTCTGGAAAGGTGGAGCGCGTGACGGCGATCCTCTCCGGGCCGAGACGATGGAGCCTGGCGCGGCAGATGCTGGCCCTCCAGATCGTCGTCGTCGGGATCACCGTGGCGGGCGGCACCCTCCTCGCCGTCTGGCACACGAGCCGGCTGCTCACCCACCAGGCCGCGAGGACGAGCCGCACGGCCGCGATCAGCGTCGCGGACTCCCCCGCCGTGCTCGCCGCCCTGGACGACCCCGATCCCTCGGCCGTCCTCCAGCCGTACGCCGAGCGCGTGCGCAGGGAGGCGGGGATGGACTTCATCACGATCATGGACAGGGAGGGGCGCAGGTACACCCATCCCAATCCGCTGAGGATCGGCGGGCGGTTCCTCGGCACCACCGCGCCCGCTCTGGCGGGGCGCACCTTCACCGAGATCTACACCGGCACGCTCGGCCCCTCGGTGCGGGCCGTCACGCCCGTCCGGGACGCGGCCGGGCGGGTGCGCGCCCTGGTGAGCGCGGGCATCACCATCGACAAGATCAGCGCCCAGTCGCGCGACCAGATCGTGGCCGCGCTGCTGACCGGGCTGGTGGGCCTGTCGGCGGCGAGCGCGGGCACCTACCTGGTCGGCACGCGCCTGCGCCGGGAGACCCACGGCCTGCGCTCGGCGGAGCTGCGGCGCATGTACGAGTACCACAACGCGATCCTGCACGCGGTCCGCGAAGGCCTGCTCCTGGTCGACGGCGACCACCGGCTGGCGCTGGCCAACGACGGGGCGCGCGAGCTGCTCGCACTGCCCCCCGACGCGGAGGGAAGGGACATCGCCGGCCTCCTGCCGCCCTCGCTGGCCGAGTCGCTGGCCTCCGGCGAGGACCGGTCCGACGAGATCCACCTGACCGGCGACCGGGTGCTCGTGGTCAGCGCCGCCTCGGTCCGCTCGGGCGCACGGACGCTCGGCACCGTCGTGACGCTGCGCGACCACACCGAGCTGCAGGCGCTCACCGGGCAGCTCGACGCCGAACGCGGCTTCGCCGAGTCGCTCCGCTCGGCCGCCCACGAGGCCGCCAACCGGCTGCACACCGTGGTCACGCTGGTCGAGCTCGGCCGTGCCGAGCAGGCCGTCGCCTTCGCCACGGCGGAGCTGAAGACCGCCCAGCAGCTCACCGACCGGGTCGTCGGCGCCGTGCGCGAGCCCGTGCTCGCGGCGCTGCTCCTCGGCAAGACCGCCGAGGCCGCCGAGCGCGGGGTGGAGCTCTCGATCAGCCCGGACAGCGGGCTGGACGACGTCAGCCTCGACGCCCGCGACCTGGTGACCATCCTCGGCAACCTCATCGACAACGCCGTGGAGGCCGCCATGGCCGGCGCGGCCCCCGCCCGCGTGCGCGTCCACCTGCGCGACGAGAACGGCGGGTTCCTGCTCCGGGTGTCCGACAGCGGTCCAGGGCTGGAGGCGCGTGCCGCGAAGGAGGCCTTCCGGCGAGGATGGACGACCAAGGGCGACGGCCGGGGCCTCGGGCTCGCCATGGTCGGCCAGGCGGTCCGCCGCCTCGGCGGGACGATCGAGGTCGGCCACGGCGACGCGGGTGCCGTGTTCACCGTGCGCCTCCCGCTGGAGAGGGTCGCGTCGCCGTGATCTCGGTTCTGATCGTCGAGGACGAGGAGCTCACCGCCGAGGCCAACCGGCTCTACGTCGAGCGGATGCCGGGTTTCCAGGTGGCCGGTACCGCCCGGTCGGGCGGGGAGGCCCTGCGGTTCCTGCGGCGCCACCCGGCGGACCTGGTGCTGCTCGACCTGTACCTGCCCGACATGCACGGGCTCGACGTGTGCCGGGCGCTGCGGGCGGCCGGCGTCTTCTGCGACGTCATCGCCGTCACCTCCGCCCGAGACCTTTCGGTGGTCCGGTCGGCGGTGTCGGTCGGGGTCGTGCAGTACCTGCTCAAGCCGTTCACCTTCGCCGCGCTCAGCGAGAAGCTGACCCGGTACGCCGAGTTCCGCTCCTCGATGGACGGCTCGGGCGAGGTCAGCGGCCAGGGAGAGGTGGACAGGGTGCTGTCGGCCCTCAGGGGGACGGGCCGCACGCCGCTGCCCAAGGGGATGACCGAGGCCACCCTGGCGGCGGTGGCGGGCGAGCTGCGCAGGGCCCCCGGCGGGATGTCGGCCCAGGCGGTCGGCTCGGCGATCGGCGTGTCGCGGGTGACGGCCCGGCGCTATCTGGAACATCTCATCGACACCGGCGGCGTGCGCCGCGTCCCGCGCTACGGCGGGCTGGGACGGCCCGAGCTGCTCTACGAGATCATCTGAGCCGTCCTCGCGTCGCCGTCCGGACTTGGTCAGCTCCTTGCTGACGCCGTCGGGGCCCTCGTACTCCTTGTCGGGGAGGCGCTGGAGGGCCCCCTCGTCTGCTCGTCCGCGCCCTTCTTCTTGGCGTGCTGGACGAGCTGCTCCTTGGTCGCCGGGTAGTCAACTCCGGACAGGAATTTCCGCACGTGGATGAAGTCCGCCTGCACCATGATTCCTCCTTTGCCGCGAGGTAGCTCCTGTTCCTCACTACACATGGAGAAACTCCGCATTACACGTCGATAGCGGGCGATGTTCGAATCTTTGCCCCGCATTCCAGAATCGCATTCTAGGCGGCTGCTACCCTCATTCTTCATCACGAACCCTCTGCCGACCGAAACAACCGTATGTAGTGGACAAAAAGGGACAGAGTGTCGTAAATGCGGAGCCATACCCTGGTCGGCGCGCACACGCGAGCGGATCGCCTCGCCATTTGAGAACGGGCTTCTTCCCAGGCCAGGACTTCGTCTCACAGGGGCACATCCGTCGAACCACGTCAACATCGGATTTTTCGTCAAGTCAGCTTCATTGTTGGCCAACACAAGATTCACAGGTCATGCTCCACGACTGTGACAGTTATCACGACCCGAACAGTGACACTGGCATATGACAGCTATGGGACCGGTCACTAGCGACGGATGGGGCTATCCGTAACTCTCCTCTTAGTGCGTCGAGCGACGAGAGGGGTGTGGGACATGATCGACCGATATGAGATTTATTGCCTAGCCGATCCCCTGTTTTACGACACCCTTGACAACCAGCGGGCGAAGTATCCTGACTTTCCCATAGCGAGCAGAGATGTGCCGTCCGGCTGGCAGCATCGCGCGACCGACACCTGGCTGCACTACGGGCCCGAGGAGCGGTCGCTGCCCCTCCAGGGCTGGAAGATCCACCTCTCGGCGTGTCTCGAGGACGCCGAGAAGGCGCTGGAAGCGGCCTGGGACTACTGCGTCGGCCGGCGGCTCAGCTTCAAGTTCCTGCGCGGGCCGCGCGTCGTCATGATGCTCAACTCCAAGTACGCCGACCGCGGCAGCAGCGGAAAGCTGGTGACGATCTACCCGGCGGACCAGGGCGAGCTGGAGCTCGTGCTCAAGGAGCTGGACGAGCTCCTGCGCGGCGTCCGCGGCCCCTACATCCTGAGCGATCTGCGCTACGGCGAGGGGCCCCTGTTCGTCCGCTACGGCGGCTTCGCCGAGCGCTACTGCCTGACCGGAAACCGTGACCGGGTGCTCGCGATCGAGAACGCGGAAGGCACCCTCGTGCCGGACCGGCGGGGGCCCTCGTTCTCGCCGCCGTCCTGGGTGACCCTGCCGGACTTCCTCCAGCCCCACCTCGAGGCCCGCAACTCGGTCACCCTCGCCGGCCTGCCGTACGAGATCGAGAAGGTGCTGCACTTCTCCAACGGCGGCGGGGTGTACCAGGCGCGCGACACCCGAACGGACGGCAAGGTCATTCTGAAGGAGGCCAGGCCGCACGCCGGGCTCGACGCCGCCGGCCGCGACGCGGTCGCCCGCCTGCGGCACGAGGCGGACATCCTGCGCCGCCTCCAAGGGCTGGACGTGGTCCCCGAGCTGCACGACTACTTCACCCTCGGCGAGCACCATTTCCTCGTCCAGGAGTTCGTCGACGGGACGACCCTGAGCCAGGAGTCGGTGCACAGGCATCCCCTGACCCGCGCCACCATCACCCCCGAGGACGCCGCCGCCTACACCGAATGGGCGCTCGGCATGCTGGACCGCGTCGACCGGGCGGTGGCCGCGCTGCACGAGCGCGGGGTCGTCTTCGGCGACCTGCACCCCTTCAACGTCCTGGTCGAGGGCGGCCGCGTCGTGCTGATCGACTTCGAGGTGGCCAGCCTGGCCGAGAAGAAGGCGCGGCCGACCCTCGCCCACCCCGGCTTCTGCCCTCCTGCGGACCGGCTCGGCGTGGAGGCCGACCGCTACGCCCTCGGCTGCATGCGCCTGAACCTGTTCGCCCCGATGTCCACGGTGCTGATCCCGCTGCACCGGGCCAAGGTCACCCACCTCGCCGAGCTGGTGTGCGACACCTTCCCGGTGCCGCGCCCCTACGTCGAGGAGGCGGTGCGCACCATCCTCGGGAAGGCCACGGCCACGCGCGCCGCCTCCCCGGCGCGGGACGACGTCGCGAGCGCGATGCGCGATCTGCCCATCCCCGGCCGCGCCTCCTGGACGGCGATCAGGGACGCGGCGTGCCGCGCCGTCCTGGCCTCGGCGACCCCGGGGCGCGACGACCGGCTCTTCCCCGGCGACGCGGCGCAGTTCCAGCCGGGCGGCGGGCTCAACCTCGCCAACGGCGCCGCGGGCGTGCTCTACGCGCTGGCCGCGACGGGCGCCGGCCGGTTCCCCGAGCACGAGACCTGGCTCCGCGAGCGCGCCATGGCCCCCGCACCCGGGACCGGCCTCGGCTTCTACGACGGGCTGCACGGCGTGGCCTACGCCTTCGAGGCGCTCGGCCGCCGGCAGGACGCCCTGGAGCTGGTGACCCTGTGCCTGCGGGAGAAATGGGACCAGCTCGGCCAGAGCCTGTACTCCGGCCTGTCAGGCATCGGGCTGAACCTGCTCCACCTCGCCCGGGCCACGGGCGAGCGCGAGCCGGCGGAGGCCGCCCTGCGCGTCGTCGACATGGTCGCCGGTCGCCTCGGGACCGTCGAGAGCGTGCCCGAGATCAGCGGCGGCGGCAACCCGCACGCCGGGCTGATGCGCGGCTCGTCGGGTCCCGCGCTGCTGTTCCTGCGCGCGTACGAGACGACCGGCGACAGCGCGCTGCTGGAGCACGCGAGCGTCGCGCTGCGGCAGGACCTGCGCCGCTGCGCCAAGCGCGACGACGGGCAACTGCAGGTCCAGCAGGGCTGGCGGACCAACCCCTACCTGGACGAGGGCTCGGCCGGCATCGGGGTCGTCCTGCGCCGCTACCTCTCGCACCGCGACGACGAGGCCTTCCGGCAGGCGCTGGACGACATCGGCCCGGTCGCCACCTTGGACTACTACGTGCAGCCTGGCCTGTTCGCCGGCCGGGCCGGCATGATCGCGGCCCTCGCCCTCGGGCTGCGGCCCGGCATCGACCGGGAGGCTCCCGAGGTCGCCGGCCAGATCGCGCGCCTCGGCTGGCACGCCATGCCCTACGGCGGCGGGCTCGCCTTCCCCGGCAACCAGTTGCTGCGGCTCTCGATGGACCTCGCGACCGGCACGGCCGGCGTGGTCCTCGCGCTCGGCACCGTGCTGCACGACCGGCCGGTGACCGTGCCCCTCATCTCCCCGCCCGGCAACCCCGCCGGACCGGTGGACCCGACGAGCGACGGAAGGAGGTGACGATCATGGCGCTTCTCGACCTGCAGGAGATGGAGATCCCCGGCGGCCACGGCGGCGGCGGTGGCGGCAGCCAGCTCAGCCTGCTGGGGTGCACCCCCCACGAGAACAGCAGCCTCAGCATCCTCTGCGGCTGAAAACCCCGGTACGAAACGAAAGGGCGTGACCTCGAATGGCGCTTCTCGACCTGCAGGACATGGAGATCCCCGGCGGCCACGGCGGCGGCGGCGGCAGCCAGCTGAGCCTCGTGGGGTGCACCCCCCACGAGAACAGCAGCCTGAGCATCCTCTGCGGCTGACATCTGGCGGCTGATATCTGAGCCAAGTGCCTGGGGCGGCCCTCATCCGGCCGCTCCAGGCCTGTCCATTCCCGGAACGGACGGAAGGGAAACCTTGGCCATGTCGGACGGGCTTCTCTTCGAGGTGCTCCGCCGCAGCGGCCGGTGGCCCGCCGTGTACGCCGTCACCGCGCTCGCCGGCGCCGTGGCCGACCTGCTGCTCCCCAGCGCTCTGGGCCGGGCGGTGGACGTCCTCGTCGCTCCCGGCGGCGAGGCCGGCGGCATCCTGCTGTACTGCGTCTTCCTCGTCGTCACGGTGGTGGCGTGCGACGCCGTGGCCGTCCTCGCGGCCGGGACGGGCGGCGCCCAGGCCTCGCGCCTGCTGCGCATGCGGGTCGTACGGCACGTCCTCGGCACCGGCCCCGCCATCTCGCGGCGCTTCTCCGCCGGAGACCTGGTCACCCGCGCCGGCTCCAACGCCGAGGAGGTCGGAGCCGCCCCCGAGGCGATCATCACCGCCGGGGCCCTGCTCGTGCCGGCGGCCGGCTCCCTGGTCGCGCTGGCGCTCATCGACCTCTGGCCGGCGGTGGCCTTCGCGGTGGGCCTGGCCCTGATCGGGCTCGTCCTGCGCGCGTTCCTGCGGCGGTCGACGGCCGTCGCGACGGGCTACCAGGAGGCGCAGAGCGACATCGCGTCGCGGCTGATCGACGCGCTGTCCGGGGCCCGGACCATCGCCGCCGCCGGCACCGAGGACCTGGAGGCGCGGCGCGTGCTCGCGCCCCTGCCGCGCCTGCACGCCCACGGCATGGCCCTTTGGCGGGTCAACGCCCGCGCCGGCGTCCAGGCGGCCATCGTCGTCCCGCTGCTGCAGATCACTGTGATCGGCGTGAGCGGGTTCCGGCTCGCCGCCGGAGAGATGAGCGTCGGCGACCTGTTCGCGGCGGCGCGCTACGCGGTGCTGGGCGCCGGCATCGGCTCGGCGCTGGGCTACCTCAACCGGCTGGGCCGCGCCCGCTCGGCGGCCCGGCGCGTCCGGGAGGTGCTCGACCGTCCCGCCGTCGCGTACGGGGACGAGGAGCTGCCCGCGGCGCAGGGCGCCCATGCGGCCCGGGGAAGGCTGGAGCTGCGGGGCGTCACCGTGTGCGCCGAGGGGCGGCCCGTGCTGCGCGGCATCGACCTGACCGTGCCGGGAGGCGCGGCGGTTGCGGTGGTCGGCAGGTCGGGCAGCGGCAAGTCGCTCCTGGCGGCCGTCGCCGGGCGGCTGGTGGACCCCGGCCGGGGCGAGGTGCTGCTCGACGGGGTGCCGTTGCGCCGGCTCGGCCGCGCCGCGCTGCGGGAGGCCGTCGGCTACGCCTTCGAGCGGCCCGTCCTCTTCGGCGCGACGCTGGCCGAGGCGATCGCCGTCGGACGGCCGCCGGGCGTGGCGAGGACCGCCGCCCGGGCGGCCTCGGCCGACCCGTTCATCCGCAGGCTTCCCCGCGCGTACGACACCCCGATCGACGAGGCCCCCATGTCGGGGGGCGAGCGCCAGCGCGTCGGGCTGGCGAGGGCCTTCGCGCACGGGGGCCGGCTGCTGATCCTGGACGACGCCACCTCCAGCCTGGACACCGTCACCGAATACCAGGTGGCCCGGGCCCTCACCGAGGAGCTGCGCGACCGCACGAGGGTGATCGTCGCGCACCGGGCCGCGACGGCGGCGCGCGCGGACCTGGTCGTCTGGCTGGAGGACGGGCGGATCAGGGGACACGGCCCGCACGAGGCGCTGTGGCGCGACCCCGCCTACCGGGCGGTCTTCCAGGTCGCCGGGCCCTCCCCGGCCGGCGCCCCGGCCGCCGCCCTAGGGCCGCCGCGTGCGGCCGGGCCCGTCCCGGTCGCGGAGCGGGCATGAGGGTCCGCGACCTGCTGTGGCGGGCGGTGCGCGAGCGGCCGCGCCACCTGGTGCGGCTGCTCGGCTGGTCGTTCGCCGAGGCGGCGCCGTCGTTCGCCTCCGGGCAGGCCATCGCGCACGCGCTGGACGACGGGTTCGCCGCCGGCCGCCCGCTGACCGGCCTGGCGTGGCTGGTCGTGCTGGCCGCGGCCTGGCTGGCCGCGGCGCTCGGCGCGCGGCAGGTGCTGCTGGCGATCGCGGGGATCGTCGAGCCGTTCCGTGACGAGTTGCTGCGCCGTGTCGTGGAGGGGACGCTGCACCGGGCCGCCGCCTCCGGCCTGCGGACGGACAGCGCCGCGGTGGCGCGGATGAACCGTCAGGTGGAGCTCGCCAGGGACTCACTCGGCGCCGTGATCGCCGTGGTCAGGTCGTTCCTGTTCTCGGTGGTGGGGGTGCTGCTCGGCGTGATGACGCTGATGGGCTCCGTGCTGCCGCTGGTGCTCCTGCCGTTGGTGGCGGGACTCGCGCTGTTCCTGATGTCGCTGCCGGCGATGGCGCGCGCGCAGCGGGAGGCCATTCTGGCCGAGGAGCGGACGGCGGCGTCCCTGGCCGCCATGGTGGACGGCCTCCGGGACGTCACCGCGTGCGGGGCGGAGGACCGGGTGGCCGCCGGCGTCGGCCGGGACGTGGAGCGCCAGGCGCGGGCCACCGGGGCGCTCGCCCGGCTGACCGCCGTCCGCACGGTGTCGCTCGCCGTGGGCGGATGGCTGCCCATCCTCATGGTGCTGGCCGCCACGCCCGCACTGGTGCGCCAGGGCGCGACGGCCGGGATCATCCTCGGCACGCTCACCTACGTGGCGCAGTCCCTGACGCCCGCGCTCGGCAGCCTCGTGCAGGGGGTCGGGGTCAACGGCGTACGGCTGGTGACGGCGCTCCAGCGCATCATGTCGACGAGCGAGCGGCTCGCGGCAGCGGTGGCGGCCGGCGTGTGCGTGCCGAAGGGCATGCTGCTGCGGCTGCGCGGGGTGACGTTCGCCTACGGCCCGGGCGCCGATCCGGTGATCCGCGACCTCGGCCTGGCCGTCCGGGACGGCGACCATCTCGCGGTCGTCGGGCCGAGCGGGATCGGCAAGTCCACGGTGGCGGCGCTGGTGGCCGGCCTGCTGCGGCCGGACGCGGGCCGGATCCTCATCGGCGGCGTCCCGATCGAGGAGCTGGACCGCGCCGCCATGTGCCGCGCCCGGGTGCTGATCCCGCAGGAGGCGTACGTCTTCCGCGGCACGCTCGGCGACAACCTGACCTACCTGGCGGGCGGTCGCTCGCGGGCGGACCTGGACAAGGCGGTCGACGCGGTCGGCCTGACGGACCTGGTCCGCAGGCTCGGCGGCTACGAGGCCGAGGTGGATCCCTCGGAGCTGTCGTCGGGAGAGCGCCAGCTCGTCGCCCTCACCCGGGCCTACCTGTCGCCGGCGCGGCTGGTCCTGCTGGACGAGGCGACCTGCCATCTGGACCCGGCGGCCGAGGCGCGGGCGGAGGAGGCGTTCGCGGCGCGGGACGGGACGCTCATCGTGATCGCCCATCGCCTCACCTCGGCGCTGCGGGCGCGGCGGGTGCTGGTCATGGACGGCACGCGCGCGCTGGTGGGGACGCACGAGGAGATGGTCGCGGCGTCGGGGCTCTACCGGGACTTAATGGGACGCTGGGAGGCGCCGGTCGGCGCGGATACCTGATCCCGCCTGACACGGTCATCAACCTCCTAAAATTAGGACATTCGGTATAAAATAGTCATATATCCCCCCTTCGGGGGTACGTGCATACTTACGCCGGTTGTGCCTTCCTATTCGGCGACGCAGGCCGATCCTGCTGGAACGGAGGCGACAAGGTGAGCACACAGATGAACCAGACGAAGAGCCAGGCGTCCGACGTCACCACCACCCGGACGACGCCGCACCGAGGGGCCGCCGAACTCGTCAGCGAGCACGGCAGGACGACGATCGCCGACACCGTGGTGGCCAAGATCGCCGGAATGGCGGCCCGGGAGGTGTCCGGGGTGTACGCGCTCGGCGCGGGGATGTCGCGAGCCCTCGGGGCGGTACGCGAGCGCCTGACCGGAGGAGCCGGCACGGCCAGCACGCAGGGCGTCGAGGTCGAGGTGGGCGAGCGCCAAGCGGCGGCCGACCTGGACGTGATCGTCGAGTACGGGGTATCGATCCCCGACCTCGCGGCCGGCGTCCGCCGCAACGTGATCGACGCCGTGGAGAACATGTGCGGCCTGGAGGTCACCGAGGTGAACATCAGCGTCGACGACCTCCACCTGCCCGGCGAGGAGGCCGCCGAGCCGCAGGAGGCCCGGGTCCGATGACCCCTCCCGCGGGCACCCGGGAGCGGCCCGAGGTGGAGCAGCTGGTCGACCGCATCGCCCAGGCGGTCGAGCACTGCCCGGATGTCGTCTCCCTGGCCAAGGGACCGGTGGCCACCTACCTCTCCGGCCGCACGGTGCCAGGGGTCGCCGTACGGGACACCGAGGTGGAGGTGGCCGTGGTCGCCCGGTACGGCCGGCCGCTGGCCGGGGTCGCCGCCGAAGTGCGGGCCGCGGTCGAACCTCTGGTACCCGGGCTGCCGATCCACGTCCGCATCGAGGACATCGCGCTGCCCGGAAACGAGACGGAAGGTGAGCGAAATGGATGAATCCCGTTGGTGGCCGGCGGTCGGCCTGCTGTTCGGGGCCGCGCTCGGATTCGCCGTGGTGGTCGGTGGCCTCACCGCGTTCCTCATCGTGCTGGTCCTCGGCATCCTGGGGTTCCTGGTCGGCCGGGCGCTGACCGGCGAGCTCGACATGAGCGGGCTGATGGGCGGCCGGAGGCGGACGTGAACACCGGTACGGCCGCGCCCGCTCCGGGCGGGCCCGGCACGGAGCCGGCGACCCCACGCGGCGCCGGGACGACCACGCCGTCCCAGCGCACCGCCGGGCCGCCGGAGACCCGCGGGCACACCGGCATCTCCGACCGGGTGCTGGAGCAGATCGCCGCCCGCGCGGTGAGCGAGGTGGAGCAGGTCGGCGGCGTCGCGCCCCGGGTGCTGGGCGTACCGCTCGGGCGCGACACCGAGCAGACCGCTCCCCGGGTGAGCGGACACGTGGACGGCCACCTGGCGATCCTGAAGGTGACGCTGTCGGTGGTCTACCCGGCGCCGATCCGGCAGGTCGTCCACCGGGTGCGCGACCACGTCGTGGCCCGCGTCAGGGAGCTGACCGGCCTGGAGGCGCGGCAGGTGGACATCGACGTCACCCGCCTGATCCACCCGGCCGAGGAGGGGAGGCGCGTACAGTGACCGCGACCGAACCCGGCCCCGGCGGCGAGGACCGCGCGACCGAACCCGAACCCGTCGCAGAGGACCGCGGAACCGGTCCCGGGCCGCACGCCGGCGGCAGGGCACAGCGGCGGGCGGCCGCCCGCGCGTTCCGGTCCCACCGGACCCTCCCGGCCACCCTGGCCGCGCTGCTGCTGGCCGCCGCCGCCATGGTGACCATGGTCGGCGCGGTGGCGATGGCCACCCGCGCGCAGACGCACCTGCCCACGGTGGCCTGGCTCGCGCCGCTCGGACGCGCCCGCTGGGACGATCCGGCGGCGCTCACCACCGCGGCCGTCATCTGCGTGATCGGCCTCGCGATGCTCGTGGCGGCGCTGACCCCGGGACGCGCCCGGGTGATCCCGCTGACCTCCGAGGATCCACAGATGGTCACCGGCATCACCCGCACCGGGCTGCGCCGCCACCTCACCGCCGTCGCGACGGCCGTGGACGGCGTCTCGCGGGCGCGGGTGCGGCTGCGGCGGCGCGGCGCGCAGGTGACGGTCGCCACCCCGCTCCGCGACGTCGGAGAGCTGCCCGGCGAGGTCGGCCAGGCCGTGGAGGGCCGTCTCGAGGACCTGCGCCCGCTGAGGCCGATACCGGTGACCGTCACCGTGCGGCGGAGAGAGGAGTGAACGGTGAGCCACCGTAACGCGCGCGTCAACCGCACCGGCCTGGCGATCCTGGGCCTGATCCTGACCCTGGCGGGGGCCCTGGCACTGGCCAAGGGCCTCGGGCTGCTCGGGCCGCGCCACGTACCGGTGATCTCCCCACAGATCGCCGGCTTCGCCGCCCGTACCGCCTGGTTCTGGCCCGCCCTCGCCCTCGTCGCGCTCGTGGTCGAGCTGCTGGCCCTGCGCTGGCTGCTCCTGGAGGCGCGCAGGGACACCGTCCGCTACCTGAACCTGGAGGAGGCCGACCCCGGCCACGGCGCCACCCACCTGTCGGCCCGGGCCGCGGCCGGAGCGCTCGAGGACGACCTCGCGCACAGCATCCACGAGGAGCGGACGCCCGGCGGCGGAGCGGGCGTACACGGCCGAGGGGCCGCGCACGGTGAACGGGTCAGCGCGACCCTGACCGGCGCTCCCACCGCGCCGAGCCTCGCCCTGGCCGTCGTCCTGCCCGACGAGTCCGACCCCGCCGCCGCCAGAAAGGGCATCCAGCACGCGGTGGCCCGGCTCCGCCGGTCCCTGGAGACCGAGCGCCTGCCCGCCACGGTCCGGATGCACACCGTGCGCACCCACCACTGACCCCGCACCCGCCGGGCCGAGGACGGACACGGCGGGTGCGGCCGTGGCGGCCGGTCAGCCGGCGACCACGACCCACAGCAAGACCGACCGAGGAGGCGCCATGAGTGCGCACACGCGCGAAATGACCCGAACACCGCTGCAGACGGCCGCGCTCGTCGTCGGGATCATCTTCCTCGTGGTGGGCGTCCTGGGGTTCGTCCCCGGCATCACGACCAACTACGGCGCCATGACGTTCGCCGGACACCATTCGGGGGCCCACCTGCTGGGCATCTTCCAGGTGTCGATCCTGCACAACATCGTGCACCTGCTGTTCGGCATCGCGGGCGTCACGATGGCCCGCAGCTGGGCGGGGGCGCGCAACTTCCTGATCTGGGGCGGCGCCATCTACCTGGTCCTGTGGATCTACGGCCTGCTGGTGGGCCGTGAGAGCGCGGCGAACTTCATCCCGGTCAACTCGGCGGACAACTGGCTGCACTTCCTGCTGGGCATTGTCATGATCGGCCTCGGCGTCATGCTGTCGCGGCACGCGGCCGGCGCCCGCAAGGGGATGTTCCACACCTGACCGCCCCGCGGCGCACCGGCGCCGAGCCCGAGCGGAAGCCGTACGGGCTGACCGCCGAGTGCACCGACGACCAGGGGATCCGGTTCCACCTCCGCCGAGCTCGTCTGAGCCGGTGCCCCCGCGGGCGGCCCCGGATCTTCTCGGGGCCGCCCGCGATGACGGCCGGGGGAATTGTTTCCGGGTCTTTACCGGGATCTCTAACTGGAGTAAACCCGGAGTGATCGCTCGGAAATTCACGCCCCCGCGAGGTGGTCGCCGTGTACCAGCAAGTCCTCGATCCCGTCGCCCACTCTCTCGCCTGGAGCTCCCTGGTCGCCGCGCTGCCGCTGCTGCTGCTGTTCGTGCTGCTCGGCGTGCTGCGCGTCACCGCCTGGGTCGCCTCGCTGGTGTCCTTGGCCCTCGCCGTGCTGATCGCCATCGTGGTGTACGGCATGCCGGTCGGCCAGGCGCTGCTCGCGGGGACCGAGGGGGCGGCGTTCGGGTTCTTCCCGATCCTGTGGATCGTCATCAACGCGATCTGGGTCTTCCAGATGACGGTGGAGACCGGGCACTTCGACGTGCTGCGGCGCTCCTTCGCCCGTGTGAGCGACGACCAGCGCGTCCAGGCCATCATCATCGCCTTCTCCTTCGGCGCACTGATCGAGGCCCTCGCCGGGTTCGGCACGCCGGTGGCGGTGACCTCGGTCATGCTCATCGCCCTCGGCTTCAAGCCGCTGAAGGCCGCCGTGCTCGCGCTGACCGCCAACACCGCGCCGGTCGCCTTCGGCGCCATGGCGACCCCGATCATCACCCTCGGCAAGGTGACCGGCCTGCCCAGCGACACCCTCGGCGCGATGGTCGGGCGGCAGACGCCCATCCTGGCCGTGTTCGTGCCGCTCGCGCTCGTCGTGATCGTGGACGGGTGGCGCGGGCTGCGCGACACCTGGCCGGTGGCGCTGGCCTGCGGCGTCGTCTTCGCGCTGGCCCAGTACGCCACCTCGAACTTCATCTCGGTGCCGCTGGCCGACGTGGTCGCCTCGCTGCTGTCTGCCGCCGCCGTGGTCGCGCTGGTCCGCGCGCGCCGCCCGCGCGAGCCGCGCACCGCGATCGCGGGCGGCGCCGCCGACGAGCCGACCCCCGAGTTCGCCGAGCGGGTGGCCCGTCCCGACGCCCGCGCCGACGTCGTGCGGGCGTACGCGCCGTACGCGATCATCATCGTGGTGTTCGTGATCTGCCAGCTCCCGCCGGTGAAGAGCCTGCTGGACCGGGCGACGTACGCGGTGAAGTGGCCGGGCCTCGACCTGCGCAACGCCAAGGGCGCTCCGCTGTCGCTGCCGACGTTCACGCTGAACCTGCTCACCACGCCGGGCACCCAGATGCTCGTCGCGGGCCTGCTCACCATGGCCGCGCTGAAGCTCTCGGCCTCCCGGGCGCTGCGGGCCTACAGGGTGACGCTCCACCAGCTCCGCTGGGCCATCCTCACCGTGATGGCCGTGCTGGCGCTGGCGTTCGTGATGAACGCCTCCGGGCAGACGATCACACTCGGCACCTGGATGGCGGGAGCGGGCGCCGCGTTCGCGCTGCTGTCGCCGATCCTCGGCTGGCTCGGCGTGGCGGTCACCGGCTCCGACACCTCCTCCAACTCGCTGTTCGGCGCGCTGCAGGTCACGGCGGCGGGTCAGGCCGGACTGCCTGAGGTGCTGATGGCCGCCGCCAACAGCTCGGGCGGCGTGCTCGGCAAGATGATCTCGCCGCAGAACCTGGCCATCGCCGCGGCGGCGGTCGGCCTGAACGGCAAGGAAGGCGACATCTTCCGCCGCGTCATCGTCTGGAGCCTGGTCTTCCTGGTCGTGCTCTGCGCCCTGTCGGCACTCCAGGCCTCCCCGGTCCTGTCCTGGATGGTCACCTGAGAGCCGGACGGCCTTCGCGGGGGGGCGACTCCGTGCGGGCGGGAACAACCTTCCCGCTCCCGGGGTTACATCTATCGTGACCGGTGTGTCCGGTGTCCCCGGGCCTCACCTATTGCCTTCGCGGATTACCGTTCGGCTGGAGCCGCGTTGAGCCTTTCGCCGAGAGGCGACCCGCACACCGGTTCGCACACGTGAAGACCCCGTCAGGCATTCCCCTGGCGGGGTCTTCCGCGTTCACGCGGCCGCATGCGGGGTCCGATTCCCGCCGGGACTGCTCGTCCGAATCGCGCCGGGGCCCGGCGGCGCGGCGACGTTAGCTTCGACGTCACCGACAAGCGCCCGATCGGCGGGCGCGCGGCCCTCCCCCACCCGGCGGGCGGGCGGGGGACGATGACAAGGACCATCCAATGGATCTGAAGCTTTCCGGCCGCGTGGCGGTGGTCACCGGAGCCTCCAAGGGCATCGGGCTGGCGGTCACCCGCACCCTGCTCGAGGAGGGCGCGCGCGTCGTGGCCGCGTCCCGCAAGCCGAGCGCCGAACTGGACGCGCTGGCGGGCCCGGACCTCGTGCACGTCGCGGTCGATCTCATGGACCCCGCCGCGCCCGCGGAGGTGGTGGCTCGGGCGGTGGAGGCGTTCGGCCGGGTGGACATCCTGGTCAACAACGCCGGTGGGCCGCCGCCCGGGGTGACCCTCCCGCGCCGCTCGTTCCTGGACGCCACCGACGCCGAGTGGCGGGCGATGTTCGAGTTCAACCTGTTCTCCGCCGTCCGGGCCGTCCGGGCCGTCATCCCGGTGATGCTCGAACACGGTGGCGGCGCGATCGTCAACGTGTCCTCGGGCAACGCCCGGCAGCCGTCCCCCATCAACGTGGACTACGGGGCGGCGAAGGCCGCCATGAACAACCTCACCAAGGTGCTGTCGGCGGAGTTCGGCCCGCAGGGCATCCGGGTGAACACCGTGTCCCCGGGGCCCGTGCGGACGGCCTGGTGGACCGACGAGGGCGGCGTCGCCGACATGATCGCCGCGCAGGCGGGCACCGACCGCGACACCGTCATGGACAGCGTCGCGCCCGGCATGATGAACCTGACCACGGGCCGCCTGGTGGACCCGCAGGAGGTGGCCGACGCCGTCGCGCTCCTGGTCTCGCCGCGCTCGGCGAGCACGACCGGCGCGGAGTTCGCCGTCGACTCCGGGTTCCTCAAGGAGCTCTGACCGACCCCCGCGTGGTGGGACCCGCGGCGGGCTCCCACCACGCGGGCCGCCTCAGCGGCCCGCGGCGCTGGAGATGAGGGCGCGGGGGTCGGCGGCGCCGGCGAGCACGCCGTCCGGCCGCACGTCGATCAGGTGGGCGTGCCCGAAGGATCCCCCGTACGGCAACCCCTTCACGTCGTGCCCGCGCTCGCGCAGCCCTTCGGCCCAGGGGGCGCCCTCCTCGAGGTCCACGGAGGCCTCGTCCGGGTCGCTCCAGGCGTCGAAGCCGGTGAGCCCGGGGCCGAGCCGCCAGCGAGGCGCGGCGATGGCCTGCCCCGGCGACTCCCCCGCCACCAGCAGCCGGGCGAGCACCTGCAGCACGATCTGCGGCTGGGAGTCCCCTCCCATCGTTCCGAGCACCGTGCGCAGCGACCCGTCCGGCCGGGTGACCAGGGCCGGGGCGAGGGTGTGCGGCGGGCGGCGTCCCGGCCCGTACTCCGCCGGGTGGCCGGGCTCCAGCGAGAAGCCGATGCCCCGGTTGTGCAGGTTGATCCCGGTCGCCGGCTCGAACAGCATGCTGCCGAACCCCGCCGCGTTCGACTGGATGAGCGACACGCCCATCCCGTCGGCGTCCACCGCGCACAGGTAGGTGGTGTCGCCCGGCGCGACCAGATCGCGGAGCCTGGCCCTGCGCGACGGGTCGATCGCCGCCCGGCGCTCCGCCGCGGAGGCGAGCACGCCGTCCACCGAAGCCCCCTCGAACAGCACGTCGGGACGGTCGTGCCCGGCGGCCCTCGCGGCCTCGGCGAGCAGGTGAGCCCACAGCGGGTCCGCGGGATCGCGCGGCAGGTCGAGCCCGTCGGCGATGGCCGCCGCCAGCAGCACCAGGTAGCCCTGGGAGTTCGGCGGGATCGTCCACAGGTCGTGCCCGAAGGCGCGGGCGCGCAGCGGCTCCACCCAGTCGGCGTTCACGCGGGCCAGGTCCGCCTCGTCGTACTCGCCCTCCGCCGAGCCGCCCACCGTGCCGTCACGGCCGAGCGCGAGCAGGCCCCTGCCGAACTCCCCCAGGTAGAAGCCCTCACGGCCGCCGCCGACCAGCGCCCGCATCGCGCGGGCGACGCCCGGCCGCCGGATCAGGGTGCCCGGCTCCACCGGGGCGCCGACGCCGGGCAGCACCCCGGCCGCCGGGGCGAGCATCGGCGAGGCGGGAAACCCTTCGTCCGCGTACCGGATGGCGGGGGCGAGAAGCTCGTCGAGCGGCAGCCGCCCGTACCTGGCGTGCAGGGCCAGCCAGCCGTCCGCGCAGCCGGGCACCGGCACCGACCGGATGTCGCGCTGGAACGGCATCCGCCCGCGTCCCTCGGCGCGCAGCCGGTGTGGGTCGGCGCCGGACCCCGACCGCCCCGAGGCGTTCAACGCCCGCGGCGAGCCGGTGCCCGCGTGGACGAGCGCGAACAGGTCGCCGCCCAGGCCGCAGGCGTGCGGGGCGGTGACGGCCAGCACCGCGTTGGCGGCGATCACCGCGTCCGCCGCCGAGCCACCCCGGTCGAGCATGACCAACCCCGTCGCCGAGGCCAGATGATCGACGGTGCAGACCATGCCGGACGTAGCGAACCTCGTGCACTCCATGCCGAAACTGTACGGCTCCCCCAAACCGTGCTCCACCTCAGCTATCGCGAAAAGACTGGTCACGAGGGGGGGTCTCCGTCAAGAACCCACCATGACCGGCGCGATCGGCTTGCCTGGGGTGCCGCGCTCTGATGTCGTGATCGGGGGGTGCCATGCTACGGGTGATCGGTGCCGGTCTCGGCCGGACAGGGACGATGACGCTCAAGACCGCGCTGTGCAAGCTCGGTTTCGGGCCGTGCTATCACTTCACCGAGGTGTTCGCCCATCCCGAACACCTCCATCACTGGGCCGCGGCGGCGAACGGCGAACCCGGCGCGTGGCGCGGACCACTCGACGGATACCAGGCCACCACGGACTGGCCCGGCGTGGCGTTCTGGCGGGAGATGGTCCAGGCGTTTCCGGACGCCAAGGTGATCCTCACCACGCGGGACACCGGCGAGTGGTACGAGTCGATGCGGAACACGGTGTTCGCGGCCATCAACGGCAGATTCCCGGAGGCGGCCGCGCGGTTCCGCACGTTCGAGGCCGCCGAGCAGCTCGCCGAGTTCCGTCAGGCGGGGCTGATCGGCCGGTCCTTCCGGGGCCGCATCGACGACCGCGACCACGTGATCGCCTGTTTCGACGAGCACAACGAAGAGGTCCAGCGCACCGTGCCCGCGGAGCGCCTGCTCGTCTTCCGGGTGAACCAGGGCTGGGAGCCGCTCTGCGCCTTCCTCGGCGTGCCGGTGCCTGAAGAGCCGTTTCCGCACTCCAACGACCGCGAGTCCTTCCGCTCCACCGTGCTGCGGAACCCGGCCCTCTGAACGGCCCGCCCGCCGCCCGGCCTACCGGGCGGCGGCGGTGTCCGTGGCGGTGTCAGTGTCAGTGGCGGTGTCAGTGGCGGTGGGTGGCGTCGGCGTGGTGCGGGTCGGCCGGGTGCTCGAAGCCGTGGCGCAGGCGCACCTTCTCGGCGTACCGGCGTTCCAGCCACCCGGCGAAGGCCTGCTCGACGGCCACCGAGGTCAGCTCGGCCGCGATGGCCGCGCGGACCGTCTCGTACGGGCGGCGGCCGCCCGGCTCGACGCGGTCCACCCGCAGCGTCCAGGACCCGCCGGGACCTTCCACGGGGCCGGCGACCTCCCCCTCTCCGGCGGAGAAGACGGCGGTCTCCAGCGGTCCGGGCAGCTCACCGCGCCGCACCGGCCCGAGCGGCGCGGCGGACGCTCCGCGCAGCCGGCTGACGTGGCGCACCTCCGGGTCGGTGAAGCGGTCGAGGTTGCGCTCGTAGTACGCGCGGACCTCCTCCTCCGGCACCCGCACCCCGGCCGTGACCGTGTCGCGCAGGGTGCGGGCCAGCGGCATCGACGCCGTCACCGCCGCGACGACACCGCCGGTGCGGAGCGCGGCGGACAGCGTCAGCGGGGTGGCGGCACGCGCTCCATCAGCGGGCGCGACGAGCCCGAGGGCGGCGGCCTCCACCTCGACCAGGGCCTCGGTCACCAGCACCTGGACCAGCCAGCGGCGCAGGTTGCGGCCTTCGGCGCCGTGCGGGTGCGGCAGCCGCGCCGAGAGCGGCCCCGCCCGCAGCTCCGCCTCGCGGGCGTCGACCAGGGAGACCGGGATGACCCGTTCCCCCACCTCCGCGGCGACCGCGGCGACCGGGGCGAGGTGGCCGGTCACCGTGCTCGCCGCCGCACTCGCGTCCCGGCCGGCGTCGCGCCGATGGACCTCATCCCCGCACCTCGATCTCGATGGCCTCGGTGTAGTGGAGCCGGCCGGCGCAGGCGAGCTTGACCACCGCCCACCAGCGGCCCGGCCGGGTGCCAGGGGGCGCCTGGAGGTCGAAGCGGAGCCGGGCCTCGCCCTCGGCGGGGACGACCACTCCGGTGTTCCATTCGGGGATCAGCTCGAACGTGTGCCAGGGGCTGATGAGCTGCGCCTGGACGGACACCTCCGTGCGGGCCGGGGAGCGGAGCAGGACCTCCACCGCCCCCGAGGCGGCCGCGGTGTCGCCCGGGGCCAGCGGCACACGCGGGGTCTCCACCACGACGTCGAGGCCGGCTTCCTCGCCGTCGCCCACGTGCAGGCGGGCGACGTCCTCGTACGCCTGGCCGCCGTGGGACAGGCGTGCCCGCAGCCAGTACTCGCCGGGGGCCGCGCCGTCCGCGGGGGTCACCCTGACCGGGAAGGAGGCGTGCCCGCCGGGCGGCAGCGCGTACGGCCGCTCGGCCGGCTCGCACGTCCACCCGTCGGGGGCGAGCAGGGTGACCACGCCGGCCGCCTCCCCTTCGGTGAGCCCGGAGGCGACGGACACCCGCAGCTCGACGGCCCCGGAGACGGGCAGGCCGGCCGGCGAGAGGTGGACGGCGACGGGCATGTTGCCCACCGGGGCCGGCCCGGTGTTGTTCAGCCAGTAACGGGTGTAGACGGGCTGGTACGGCTCGCCCGCCGGCCCGAGCCCGGCCCCGGAGGCCTCCGAGGGGGAGGCGACCGCCGCCGTGACGGTGGCGATCTCCATGCCGGTCAGCTCGATCGCCTCGGGCGACAGCGGCGCGAGGGGCCGTTCGAGCAGGTCGGCGCGGCGGGTCTCGCCGAGCGGCAGGGCGGTGCGGACGGTGGCGGTGACCTGCTCGCCCGCCGCCTCGTACAGCCGCAGGGTGATGCCGTCGACCTCCCCGGCCTCGCGGCCGGTGGCGAGCGGGTTGCCCGTGGCCTTGAGCGCCGCGAGCACGACCTTGCCTGCGGGCTCGACCGACAGCAAGGAGGTCGTGGCGGCCAGCCGCCCCTCATGCGCGGGCGCCGCCACGGCGGACAGCGGGTGGTTGACATCGTGGCCGTGGTCCACGAGCCGGGCCTCGCGCCAGTCGCCGGCCCCGGTGACCAGGGAGTACTCGAAGGAGTGCGTCCAGTGCTGCAGCTGGAAGTTCGACCCGTCGGGGGCAGTGCGCCGGGGCGGGTCGATCCACACGCCGGACGGCCAGCCGGTGCAGGAGCGCAGCAGCGACAGGTGGAGCGCGCCGCTCGCGTCGACGGCGAAGCCCGGGATGCCCCGGTTGACCACGCCGACGGTGTAGTCGTCCAGCGCGGGCTCGGTGAGGGCGGCCAGCTCGGCGGGCTGGGTGACTTCGATGACGGCGTCGTCCAGGTCGGCGGCGAGCTCCTCGGTGGCGCCCTCCCCCGCGACGATCAGCACGGGGAGCGCGCGCGGCCCGGTGAGGTCGGCGCTCGGCACCCACACCTTCTCCAGGGGCTCGGCGGCGGGGACCCAGACGCGGGCCCGGCCGCCGGCCGCCAGGCGCGCGCGCAGCAGCGCGGCGTACGCGGGGTCGGCGGCCTCGAGCACCTGGGCCACGAACGGGTTCTCCTCGGGCGTGCCGAGCGCGACCCGGACGTCGGGCAGGTTGGAGTCGACGCTGAGGTCGCCGTACCGGGGGCCGGGGGCGCTGGAGCAGGTGGCGGTGACGCCCTTGCGGACGAGCGCCACGGCCAGCTCGCGCGGCTCGCCTCCGATGATCTCGGCGATGCCGATGGCCCGGGCGCCGATCGGCGTGCCGTCCTCGGCGGTCAGGGCGACCCGCGCGGTGGAGGAGAGCGCGAACCACGCGCCGGCGGGGTTGTCGAGCGTCCAGGGGTGCTCCCCGGAGTCGACGTCGATCAGGCCGAAGCCCCGGCCGACCACGGCGTCGCCGACCTCGCTGACCGGCAGGGCGCCGGGGACGCGGGCGGGCCAGCGCAGCCGGACGAGCTGGTCGGTCCCCTCGAACTCGTCGAGGTGGGTGACGCAGTCGACGCGGTCGAGGCCGTGCCACAGGGTGATCTGCTGGGTGTAGGAGGCCGGGCCGACGCGGCCGGTGACGGTGACGCGCTCGGCGAGGGCGCACGTCTCGGTGGTGACCGACGTGGCGGGCCGCTCGGCCGAGCCGGTGGTGGTGCCCTTGGGCACCAGGTGCCAGGGGCCCTCGTGGAACTCCGGGTGCGCGGAGTACTCGTCGTACACGACCAGCTCGTTGCCGACGCGGCCGGGCTGGAGCAGCTCGCGGTCGCGGGCGACGTCGTAGAACCGGGACACGCAGCCGCCGCGGGCCGGGTCGACCTCGACGAGGTGGGCGGCGGTGGAGATGGCGTGCCCGTCGCGGGCGGTCCAGCCGAGCGGGGCCGCCTCGGCGACCGGCTCGGCCCGCAGGGTGCGGCAGCCCAGGGACGGCACGTCCCGCGCGAGCACGACCACGTCGACGGCGGCGAGCCCGCCGTCCTCGTGGTGCTCGGGGTTCTCCAGCAGCACGGGCAGCTCGCCCGCCTCGGGGTCGCTGACGCGGACGCCGTACGCGCCGGGCGCGGGCAGCTCGAGCCGCACGCGGACCAGGTCGGTGCGCGCCCACGACGAGGGGTTCCACACGACCACGGCGGTGCCCTCGCCCCGGGTGTCGACGCGGGCGGTCAGCTCGCCGAGCGAGGCGGCGAGCACGCCCTGGCCGACGTCGTGGGCCTCGCGCCAGCCGGTGAGCAGATCGAGGTACACCTGGTCGGACTCCGAGCCGGTGATCGCGTCGTGGTGCGCGCCGTAGACCAGCTGCCGCCACGCCTTGTCCAGGGCGGCGTGCGGGTAGCGGGCGCCGGTGGTGACGGCGGCGAGGGTGGCGAACTTCTCGGCGTCGGCGACCAGCGACTCGGCGGACCGCTGGGCCTGCTTGGTGTCGATGAAGGAGACGTCCTTGCCGGTGTAGACCGGGTTCATGTCACGGGTCTGCGGCGAGGCCTCGGTGAGCGACTCGGCGAGCGAGGAGCGCACGGCCGCGAAGAACTCCTTGGGCAGCCCGATGACGAACCTCGGCGAGACGTAGCGGGCGTTCCAGTCGCGGTGGATCTCGGTGACCCACTTGTTCGGCGGCGAGTAGTCGGTGCCCATGGGCAGCAGCAGGTTGCGCGTGGCCGCGACCTTCTTGAGCTGGAGGAACAGCGCGTACACCGCCTCCTCGGCGGTGGCGAGGTCGGCGGAGGAGTCCAGCCACCATCCCGCGCTGTAATGGGCGGGCATGTAGTGGGTGAGCACCCCCTTGCCGGACGGCGACAGCCACTCGAACTCGGCGGGGAACTGCATGGTGGACGGGTCGCCCCAGCCGTCGCGTTCGCGGTCGCGCCCGGTGAGCATCGGGCCCCACTGGTGGTGCGGGCCGCGGGCCCAGGAGCTGGAGGTGAGCCCGGCCTCGGCGATCAGCCCGGGGAACTGCGGGTCGTGCCCGAAGACGTCGAGCTGCCAGGCCGTGGCGGGGTCGCCGCCCACTATGTCGCGCTGGAAGCCGACCCCGTAGACGATGTTGCGGATGGTCGACTCGGCCGAGGTGAGGTTGGTGTTGGGCTCGTTGTAGGTGCCGCCCATCAGCTCGACGCGGCCCTCGGCGAGCAGCCGGCGCAGGTGGTCGCGGTCCTCGGGGTGGGCGTCCCAGTAGGGCTTGAGGTAGTCGACCTCGGCGAGCACGAACTTGTAGTCGGGATCGCGCCGCGCGGTCTCCAGGTGCTCGCGCATCAGGTCGAACCCGGCGTTCTGCCGGTCGCCGCGGAACTCCTGGGCGACCGCGCCGGCGGCGTCCCAGGTGGTGGTGTAGGCGGCCTGGGTGTTCCACCAGACCGGGTCGTAGTGGAAGTGGGGCACCATCCACACCGTCCAGCCGGGCTCGGCCACCACCAGCTCGCCGGCCACGGCTTCCCCGGGGCCGTCCGCGCCGGAGACCGTCACCTCGATGGGGACGCGCGCGCCCGGGGCGGCGTCCGTGGACACTGCGACCTCCGCCGGGCGCCCGCCCGTGCGGGTCACGCCGGCCACGCCGGGGCCGGTGACGCGGACCTCGATCTCACCCGGAGGCCCTTCGACATGGACGCGGACGACCTGCCCGGCCTCGACGAAGAGCTCAGTGGATTCGACGCTGGTGATACGCAAGGGTCAACCCTTCACTGATCCGGCGAAGCTGAACGAACCGGCGAGGTATTTGTTCACGGCGACATAGAGCACCACGGCCGGGGCCGTGTAGATGACAGAGAAGGCGGCGAGCTCCCCGTAGGCGACCTGGCCGTACTGCGAGAAGAAGGTGTAGATGGTGACCGCCGCCGGCTGCTTCTCCGGCGTGTCCAGCAGGACGAAGGGGACGAAGAAGTTCCCCCACTGGCCGACGAACACGAAGATCGCGACGACGGCGATGCCGGGCGCCATGAGCGGCCCGACGACCCGCGCCAGCGACTGCACCCACCCGGCGCCGTCGACCCAGGCGGCCTCCTCCAGGCTGACCGGCACGCTGTCCATGAAGTTCTTCATCATCCAGATGGCGAACGGCAGCGAACTGGCCGTCAGGAACAGCACCATGGCGGGAATCGACCCGTACAGGTTGAACCGGAAGAACATGGAGTAGACCGGAACCATGATCGCCGTCACGGGGAGACCGGTGGTGAACAGCAGCGTCAGCATGAAGTGCCGCTTGAAGCGCAGCTTGTAGCGGGAGAGCGGGTAGGCCGCGAGACCGGAGACCACCACGGTGAGCAGCGCGGTGGCGCCGGAGATGACGATCGAGTTCAGGACCGGCCGGTAGATGATGTCCCAGGTCAGCACGGCGCCGAAGTTCCGCAGCGAGAACTCGAAGGTCGGCTTGGCCGTGAGGTTGGCGTCCGGCTGGAGCGAGGCGAGCAGCACCCAGAGGAACGGGCCGACGAAGGCGATGGTGATCACGGCGAGCGACACCAGCGCCGCCGTGCGGGCTGCCAGGCGGGTCATGGGCGCTCCTGCCGGGCTCGCGGGCGGGCGGGGACGGACACCGGGGCCATCACGCGTCCGCCTTGATCAGGCGCAGGTAGACCATGGAGAACAGGGCGCCGATGACGAGCATCACCAGTGCCATCGCGCTGCCGTACCCGATCTCGAAGTAGCGGAACGCCTGCTCGTACATGTACAGCGGCGTGGTCTGGCTGGCCGTGCCGGGCCCGCCACCGGTGAGGGCGTAGATCAGGCCGAAGCTCGCCAGCGTCTGGAGCGTGATCAGCATGAGGTTCGACATGATCGAGCGGCGGATGAGCGGGAGGGTGATGTGCACCAGCCGGCTCCAGCCGCTCGCGCCGTCCACCGACGCCGCCTCCAGCAGGTCGGCGGGGACGTCGGAGAGCGCCGCCGAGTAGACGAGCATCGAGAACGCGGTGCCGCGCCAGACGTTGGCGAGGATGATGGCGATCATCGGCGCGGAGTACAGCCAGTCCTGCGAGAATCCAAGGCCCGCGAGCACCTCGTTCAGCGTGCCCTCCTCGGCCAGGAACGAGTACCAGCACGCCGCCGCGACCACCTCGGGCACCACCCATGCCGCGATGACGACGCCGTTCACCACGCTCCGGACCGCCCGGGCGCGCCCGCGCTGGAGCAGCGCGATGACCAGGCCGAGCGTGTTCTGCCCGATGACCGCCGAGCCGATCACGAAGATGAACGTGAGCAGGAAAGAGTTGCGGAAGTCCTCGTCGCCGAACATCTTGACGAAGTTGCCCAGACCCACGAATCGCGAGTTCACCGACGCCGCGCCGGTCAGCGTCTCGTTGGTGAAGGCGATGTAGACGCTCCACAGGATGGGCCCGGCCATGAAGACCACCAGCAGGACCAGCGCGGGGAACAACGGCAGCAGCCGGCGCAGGGCCCCGCCGACCGGCCGGTCCGGCTCCCTCCGGTCGAGGGAACCGGCCGGCCGCGGCGACGTCACGGTGGCGGAGGTCATGAGCCGGCGAGCACCTTGTCCGGCCCGCCGACGACGCCGGGCAGCGCGTCGGCGTACTCCTTGGCCGCGGCGTCGGGGGCCTTGGACCCGGTGGTCATCGCCTCCATGGCCTTCTGCACTTCGGCCGACACCTTCGGGTACACCTCGTAGGCCGGGCGGTAGTGGGTGACCGAGGCCAGGTCGGTCCAGAACTTCACGCTCGGGTTGCCGGCGGTGTACTGGGGATCGGCCGCGACGTCCTTGCGGGGAGCGAGGTCGCCGCTCCCGAGCGAGTAGAGGAGCGTGTTCTCCTTGTTGGTGGCGATGGTGATGAAGTCGAACGCGTCCTTCTTGTCCTTGGCGTAGGAGCTCATCGCCATGACCCAGCCGCCGGACATGCTGACCGCACCCGGCGCCTCGCCGTTCTGGGTCGGCATCTTGGTCCAGCCCATCTTCTCGGTCCACTCCGGCCAGGGCTTGACGGCGGTGCCAGGCTTCCAGGAGGCGGAGGCCCACGCCCCGTCGAGGCCGATGCCGAGCTTCCCGGCGGCGAACCAGTTGCCGACCTTATCGCCGAGCTTGGGGTCGAACGCGTCGGCCGGCTTGGGTCCGAGGCCCTCGCGGTAGATGGTGTTGATGAAGGCGAGCGAGTCGGTGAAGGCCTTGCCGCCGGCGACCCACTTCTTCTGCGTCTCGTCGTACAGGGTGCCGCCGGAGGCGCCGTACAGGAGCATCTCGAAGCCCTGCATGGTGGCGGCCTCGCCGAGCGGTTTGGTGGAGTACATGTTGAACGGCTGGACGCCGGGGACCTTCTGCTTGATGGCGCGGGCGGCGGTCAGCACGTCGGCCCACGTCTTGGGCTCCCAGGGCACCTGGATGCCGGCCTTGGCGAAGACGTCCTTGTTGTACCAGAGACCACGGGTGTCGGTGCTGATCGGGACACCGTAGATCTTGCCGTCGGGGCCCTTGGCGGCTTGCTGGACCGCCTCGGAGTACTGCGAGCTCCAGTCGGGCCAGGTCTTCAGGTAGTCATCGAGCGGGGCCAGCTTGCCGGCGGCGACGTCGGCGTTGACCTGGAAGGTGTCGTGGAGGTACACGTCGGGGGCCGAGTCGGCGGAGCGGTTCAGCAGGGCCAGCTTGGTGTAGTAGACCTCGTTGCCGCCCTGCACCGCGGTCAGCTTGATGGTGACGCCCTTGTGCGCGGCCTCGTACTGCGTCTTGGCCTGCTTGAGCATCTTCTCCAGGTGCGGCCAGGTGGGCTCCACCTTGTACAGGACCTCGATCTCCTTGGCCCCGCTTGCACCCTTTTCGGCGCTGTCCCCACCACATGCGCCGGCTGCGGCCGCAACCGCGACCGCCAGTATCGAGGCAACCATCGCTCGTCTCATCGGACTCCTTCTCCGGCCGTGCGGCCGACCACAGGGACGCTGCGCCGGGCCCCGATCCCCGCACCGGAGCGGTCGGCCGACCGTGTTTCGGCCGTGTTTCCTTCGGTGACGAGAACTTAAGTCTTTTTGATTTACTAAGTCAACGGGCTATGCGATATTGCCTGAGGACATCGAGGACGCCGGGAGTCATACATGCGGATGGGCACAAACCTGCCGAAAGTAGGCAGCTACAACCGTGCCGTCGTCCTCGAGGCGATCCAGGTCTCGGACGGCATCAGCCGCGTCCAGATCGCCAAGCACGCCGGGCTCACCGCCCAGACCGTCTCGGTCATCGTCCGCAAGCTCCTGGAGGAAGGGCTGGTGGTCGAGGACGGATCGCTCCCCTCCAGCGGCGGCAAGCCCCGTACCATCCTGCGGGTCGACCCCGCCGCCGGATACGCCGTCGGCATCCACTTCGACCCCGGCGAGATCTCCTACGTCCTGGCCGACCTCGCGGGGCAACCGGTCACCGTGCTCCACACTGACGTACGCCCCGGCCTGTCGCCCGAGGAGGTCATCCGCCAGATGGCCCGCACGGCCCGCGACATGCTGAGGCATGCGGGCGTGCCCGACCACAAGGTCCTCGGCATCGGCCTGGCCTGCCCCGGCCCGCTCGACGCCGACGGCGTCATGAACTTCCCGCCGCGCCTCAGCGGATGGGACCAGGTGCCGATCAAGCGCCTGCTGGAGGAGCACACCGGCTTCCCGGTGACCTTCGACAACGACGCCGCGGCGGCGGCCATCGGCGAGCGGTGGGCCGGCCTCGCCCGCGCCACGGCCAGCTTCGCCTACCTGTACCTCGGCACCGGCATCGGCGGCGGCCTGTTCCTGGACAACCAGATCTACCGCGGCAGATCGCTCAACGCCGCCGAGTTCGGCCACATCACCGTGATGCCCGACGGGCCCGACTGCTACTGCGGCAACCGCGGCTGCGTCGAGGCGATCTGCTGCCCGAGCGCCATCGAGGCGGCCGTGCGCACCCGCCTCGCCGAGGGCGCCGGGAGCATGCTCGCCGCCGGCCCGGGGAACGGTCCCGAGAAGGACCCCGGCGCCGACCCGGCCGGCGGCCCTGGAGGTCCCGACCACGCCGCCATCTGCGCGGCCGCCGCCGAGGGCGATCCCCTCGCCCGCGAGGTGATCGACATGGTCGCCGCCCGGCTCGCCGACGCCGCCGTGAGCATCGTCAACATGCTCGACATCGACCTGCTGGTGCTCGGCGGGCCCGCCATGCACAAGGTCGGCCACATCTACCACCAGGTCATCGCCGAGGCCGTGGCGAGCCGTCCCCTGGCCCGCCGCCTGCACCAGGTGCACGTCGAGACCTCCCCCATCGCCGCCGACGCCGCCGCGATCGGCGCGGCGTCGCTGGTCTTCCACGCCACCTACGCTCCCCGTCTCGGCACCCTGCTCACCTCGTGACGCCCCCGACCTCAGGCACTGTGACGCGCTGTGACATCGTGTTGCCCCGACCCCGTGGCGCCGGTCCCCCGGCGTCGCGAGCCCCGATCTCCCTCCCCCGTGCAACGAGGAGCCCATGTCTTCGCACGTGCTCGCCGCCGACATCGGTGGCACCAAGCTGGCCGCCGCCCTGATCGGCAAGGACGGCTCGGTGCTGCGCCGCCGCGAGGTCCCCACCCCGGCCGCACCGCCGGGCCGGCCGGGCATCGTGAGCGACGCCCTGACCGGCCTGCTCCGGGAGGTGGCCGGCGACGCCCCGCCGCTGGCGGTCGGCGTGGCCTCCGCCGGGCCGCTCGACCTCCTCGCGGGGACGGTCAGCCCGGTTAACATCCCCGCCTGGCGGCAGTTCCCGATCCTCGCGCGCGTGGCCGACGCCGTGCCCGGAGCCCGCTGCCACCTCGTCGGGGACGCCGTGGCGGCGGCCGTGGGCGAGCACTGGCGCGGCGCCGGGCGGGAGGCCGAGACCATGCTGGGCATCGTCGTCTCCACCGGCATCGGCGGCGGGCTCGTCCTGGGCGGCGCCCCGTACATCGGGCCCACCGGGAACGCCGGGCACATCGGTCACATCGTGGTGGACCCCGGCGGCTCGCCCTGCCCCTGCGGCGCCACCGGATGCGTCGAGACCATCGCGAGCGGCCCCTCGATGGTCCGCTGGGCCACCGAGCAGGGATGGCGCGGCGCCGATGCCCGCGACCTCGCGGGGGCCGCCGCCGCGGGCGATCGGGTCGCCCGCGCCGCCTTCGAACGGGCGGCCGGGGCGCTCGCCGGAGCGATCCTCTCCGTGGCCGCCATCTGCGACCTCGACCAGGTCGTCGTCGGGGGCGGGGTCGCCGCCGCGGGCGAGGTGCTGTTCGCGCCGCTGCGCCGCGCGGTCGCCGAGCGGGCCGGCCTCGCGTTCGTCCGGCGGCTGCGGGTCACACCCGCGGCGCTCGGCCGGGACGCCGGCCTGGTCGGCGCCGCCCGCATGGCGCTCCCGGCATCCCCGCGCAGCGCCCTGGACACCCACTGATTCATAGAGTTCTCACGTTCCCCTCACGGCGGCCGTAGCCGGCCCGTCCTAGCTTGACGGTGCAGATCCCCGCACACCCGGCAAAGGACGGCCACGTGACCACCACCCTCAGCGAAGCCGTTCCGCAAGGTTCGACGGCGACGTGGCAGGCGCTGATCAGGAGGAGGCCCGGCGACGCGCGATGGACCCGGCCCGCGTTCCTCGCGCTGCTGGCCGGCACGGCGGTCCTCTATCTGTGGGGCCTCGGGGCCTCCGGCTGGGCCAACCCGTTCTACTCCGCGGCGGTCCAGGCGGGCACCGTGAGCTGGAAGGCCTTCTTCTTCGGCTCCTCGGATGCGGCGAACTTCATCACCGTGGACAAGGCCCCCGCGGCGCTGTGGCCGATGGAGCTGTCGGCCCGGATCTTCGGCCTGAACCCCTGGAGCATCCTGGTGCCGCAGGCGCTGATGGGCGTCGCCACCGTGGCCGTCCTGTACGCGACCGTGCGGCGGCACTTCGGCCCGGGGGCGGGGCTGCTGGCCGGGGCGGTGCTCGCGCTGACGCCGGTGGCGGCGCTGATGTTCCGGTTCGACAATCCCGACGCGCTGCTGGTGCTGCTGCTGACGCTGGCCGCCTACGGGATGGTGCGGGCGCAGGAGCGCGGGCGCACCGGCTGGCTCGTATTCGCCGCGTCCTGCGTCGGCACCGCGTTCCTCGCCAAGATGCTCCAAGCCTTCGTCGTGGTGCCGGGGTTCGCGCTGACCTACCTGGCGACCGCGCCGGTCCCCGTGGGCCGGCGGATCCGGCAGCTCCTCGCCGCCGGCGCGGCCATGGTCGTCGCCGCCGGATGGTGGGTGGCGGCCGTGGCGCTGGTCCCGGCGGGCTCCCGGCCGTACATCGGCGGGTCGCAGACCAACAGCGTGCTCGAACTGGCCCTCGGCTACAACGGTTTCGGCCGGCTCACCGGCGAGGAGACCGGCGGCCTGGGCAACCTCGACCAGGAGGCCGGGTTGGGGCGGCTGCTCGACAGCGAGATGGGCGCCCAGATCTCCTGGCTGCTGCCCGCCGCGCTGCTGATGCTCGCCGCCGGGGTGTGGCTGCGCCGCAGGGCTCCCCGCACCGACCCGGTGCGCGCGGGGTTCGTCCTGTGGGGCGGCTGGCTGCTGGTGACCGGCGTGATCTTCAGCCTCAGCCGGGGCATCATCCACCCGTACTACACCGTGGCGCTCGCCCCGGCCGTGGCCGCCCTCACCGGCATGGGCGCCGCGCTGCTGTGGCGGAACCGTCGCCTGCCGGCCGCCCCGCGGATGCTCACGGCGGCGGTGGCCGTGACCGCGTGCTGGTCGTACGTCCTGCTGGCCCGCGTCCCGGACTGGTATCCGGCCCTCCGGTACGCCGTGCTCATCGGCGGGCTGGTCGCGGCGGCGGCCCTGCTCGGCATCCGGGGGCGCGTGGGCCCCGCCGTCACGCTGGTCCTGGCGCTCGCCGTCGCCGCCTCGATCGCCGGGCCCGCCGCGTACGCGGCGCAGACCGCGAGCACCCCGCACAGCGGCGCGATCCCCTCGGCCGGTCCCGGCGGCGGCTTCGGCCCGGGCGGCGGGGGTCCGGGCGGAATGCGCGGCGGCGGACGGCAACGACCCGCCGGTGTCCCCGGCCAGGCGCGGCCCGGCAACCCGCCCGCCGGCATCGGCCAGGGACAGGGCGGGAACGGGAACGGCGGCGCCGGCCAGGGGCAGACGGGGAACGGGCCGTTCGGCGGGGGGCAGCGGGGGAACGGGCCCGGCGGGGGGATGAGCCTGCTGTTCGGCAGCACCCCGAGCGCCGAGCTCACCGCCCTGCTGACGAGGGACGCCGCCTCCTACACCTGGGTGGCCGCCGCCGTCGGGTCCAACAGCGCCGCCGGATACCAGCTGGCCACGGGGCTGCCCGTGATGGCCGTCGGCGGCTTCAACGGCACCGACCCCGCTCCCACCCTGGAGCAGTTCCAGCGCTACGTCGCCGAAGGAAAGATCCACTACTTCGTCGGCGGCGGCATGATGGGAGGCCGGGGCGGCGGGACCGGCAGCGACCAGGCGCAGAAGATCGTCGCATGGGTCCAGTCCCGCTTCACCTCCACCACGGCCGGCGGCACGACGGTCTACGATCTGACCACGTCATAGGGCTGATCGCCGGGAAGGACGGGACCTTCGGCCCTGATCGGCGCCGCCCGCGCCGGGGCAGCCTGGACGCATGACCCTGGATTCGGCCGGCCTGCAGGTGCTGTCGCGCGAGGAATGCCTCGTGCTGCTCGCCTCGGTCCCGGTCGGCCGGATCGTGTTCACCGACCGGGCGCTGCCGGCGGTCCAGCCGGTCAACTTCGTCCTGGACGGCGAGTCGATCGTGATCAGGACCGCCGCCGGCTCCCGGCTCGCCTCGGCCGCGACGAACGCGGTCGTCGCCTTCGAGGGCGACGAGTTCGACGCCGGGATGCGCTCGGGGTGGTCGGTCACGATGGTCGGCCACGCCCGCGCCGTACAGGACCTCGCGGAGATCGACCGGCTGTCCCGCCTCCCGCTGATGCCATGGGTGCCCGACGGCAGGGAGCAGTTCATCGTCATGTACCCCGAGCACATCTCCGGCCGCCGCATCCACGACTGCGCACCACCGGCCGCACCGGCGTGCGCCTGATCACCCGGGCACGCCCGGACGGGCGGCTCCACCGGTGGTCAGATGAGCGACTTCAGCTCCTCGAGAGCGTCTTGCAGGTAGCCGGCCAGGTTCCAGACGTCGGGCACCATCGTACGGCAGGCCACGATGCCCACGGAGATCTGGCCGTTGTAGGAGAAGGCGGTGATGTTGAGGCCGCCGCTCGCGTCGGTGATGACGGACACGGGGTACTGCGCGAGCAGCCGGCGGCCGCAGACGTACAGCGGGATCTGCGGGCCGGGGATGTTGGAGATGAGCAGGTTGATCGGCGGCGCGGTCTGGGCGACCAGGCCGAAGGCCGCCCGGTCGGCGAGGCCGGTCAGCGCGGCGGGCATGCCCTCGCTCAGGTGGCGCAGCCAGCGTGCCGGCGCCAGGTTGAACCGGTCCTTGATCCGCTGCATGGCCTCGTGCACGGCCCATAGCCGCTCGCGCGGGCCGGGGATCTGCGTGTCCAGCGAGGTGATCATCAGGGTGACCTGGTTGCCGTGCTCGGTGTCGTCGACGCCGCGCAGCGAGAACGGCACGCCGGCCACGAGCGGCTCCTCGGGCAGCGCGTCGTGGTCGATCAGCCAGCGCCGGACCGCCGAGGCGCCCAGCGTCATGACCACGTCGTTGACGGTGACGCCGAAGGCGTTCTTCACCTGTTTGACCTCGTCGAGCGGCAGCTCCACGAAGGCGAACCGCCGGTGCGCGGACACCGGGCCGTTGAAGGGCGTGCGCGGCGCGGCGAGCTTCGGCAGGCCGGGCACCTCCTGCCCGTCCCCGAGCCCCAGGCGCCGGACGAGCCCGCGGGCGGCCCGCGAGACGGTGCCCGCGCCGGGCAGGCCGGAGACGAACGGGATCTGGTCGAGGTAGGGCACCGCCGCGGCGAGGAACCTGACCAGGTGCGCCGGGTTGGCGGCCAGCCGCGCGGCCGTCCTGACCAGCATCTCGGCCGTCTCGGGCGCGAAGTCGGGCTCCACGTCGGGCTCGCGGGCCTGGGGCTTCGGGTTGGGCTCGAGATCCATGAACGCGGCCAGCACGTCCGCGCCGCCGAGGCCGTCGATGGCCGCGTGGTGCAGTTTGGTGTACAGGGCGGTGCGGTCGCCCGCCAGCCCGTGGATGAGGTACATCTCCCACAGCGGGTGGCGCCTGTCGAGCCGGCGCGCGTGCAGCCTGGCCACCTGGGCGGCGAGCTGCCGGTCGCTTCCCGGCGCGGGGAGTGCCAGCTCGCGCACGTGGTAGTCCAGGTCGAACGCCTCGTCCTGCACCCAGTACGGGTGGTCGAGTCCGAACGGCACCGGCAGCATCCGCTGCCGCAGCGGCGCGACCATCGCGGAGCGCTGCCGGACCAGGCTCACCAGCTCGTCCCGGCTGATCTCGCCTTCCAGGATGGACAGGCCCGCGACGTTGGCGACGTTGGTGTCGGTCTCGAAGTTGAGGAACTGCGCGTCGAGCGCGCTGAGCTGCCGCAAGGTCCACCTCCGAGAGCCGGTGCGACCGGATCTTCTCCCGTTCTACCAGCTACCCGGCCCGCCACGATACGTGCCCTGGGCATGGCGCTCGCACGGGCCCGCAGACGGCGCCAGGTCCCCGGAGTGGGCGGGTCCTCGCGGTACGGCCCGCGCGTCCCCGGTGGGCGCGAGCCGTACCGCGCGGTCCGTCAGGGTGCCGGGACGGTGTCCACCCAGCGGGTCGAGGCGGACCGGTAGCCGTTGACCCTGTTCACGACCTCGCCGGGCGCCACGACCTCGTTCTTGGCGTGGTAGAACCAGTCGACCTGCTGGACGTAGGAGCGCTGCGCCGAGCTGCCGACGAGCCCGCCGCTGATGAACCACAGGTTGAAGTTCACCGACTGCACCGTCTCGGGGTAGTAGATGTCACCGTGCTCGGCGAACAGCGCGCCGTCGATGTAGTACCTGATCTTCCCGCCGGACACCTGCAGGACCAGGTCGTGCCAGCCGTCGTAGCTCGCTCTGACCTCGTTGTGGACGTTGACCGCGAGCCACGGGTCGTTGCGGTAGGTCTCCCAGGAGGTGGTGTACATGATGTTGCCGGTCTCGCCCCAGCCGCCGTTCGGCAGGTACTCGAAGTCCTGCTCGCTGTAGTCGGGGTCGAGGTCGGCGGCGAGCGGGGTGATCGTGAAGAAGGTCTCCACGATGTTGTCGCCGTCGGGGCCGCTGACCGGGGCGTCGGCGAACTTCACCCGCGCGGCGTAGGTGCCCTCGAGGAACTTGCGCTGGTGCAGGAACTCGGCCTGCCGCGTCCCGGCGCCGGTGCCGTCGCTGACAGCCTTGAGCTGCAGGGCCTGGTTGCCGGAGCCGATCGCCGGGAAGCTGACGTTGCCCTTCGGCCAGCTCGCCCCGGGCACGCCCGGGCCGCCGGCGTTGGTGCGGACCGTCCACTTGTGCGCGGTGATGTTCGGGTCGTCGGAGTCGCTGTAGTTGAAGTCGTCGAACACCACGCCGGCGTTGCCTCCCGGAGGCGGCGTGACGGTGGGCGTCGGCGTGGGAGAGGGACCGCCCCCTCCGGCCGGGGCGGTGCCCCACACCAGGGCCCCGTTCTGGTGGACGGTCACCTTGGTCCAGTCACCGTAGGAGGTCCGTGAGGGGCCGAAGGAGTAGTCGTCGCTCTGGGTAATGCTCTGCCAGTCGGCCCGGTAGAAGCGCAGCTGAAGGTCCCCGGTCTGCGCGCCGGGCGCCAGGCTGCCCGCGGTGAAGCCCACCTCCAAGTAGCGGTCGGCGGTGGCCGTGCCGGGCGAGATGGCGCCGAACGCGCCGGTGACGGTCGAGCAGGAGATCACGGCCCAGGAGCAGGCGAAGCGGTACTGCTGGGACGCCGAGTCGGCCTTGAAGTAGTAACGGATCTTCACCCCGCTCAGCGCGACCGCCGACGATCCGTCGTTGACGACGTTGAACCACGGTTCCACCTGGTCGGCTGTGGCGCCGGTGGCGCTCGTCCTGTACTACGGCCGCAGCGACTGGGCGGCGCCGGCCGGCGCCGCGGTGGTGAGCCCGATCGTCGCCGCGAGCACGGCGGACACGAGCCCGCCGAGGAGCAGCTTCCTCGGCACTCTGGTCTTCCCGGACATTGCGCTTCCTTTCTGGGGGGGTGGTGAGGAGCGTCTAGGGGATGAGGGGGCCCACGCGGACCCCGCGCGCGGCCAGCCGGGCCAGGTGCGGGTCGAGCCGCCGCAGGAAGTCGGGGTAGTCGCCGGGCGACCCCCACGCCACCTCGGCGAACGCGCACAGCCGCGGGAAGGCCATGTATTCGACCTGCTCGGGCGTCGGCATGTACTCGGTCCAGAGCTGGCACTGCACCCCGCGCACGCCCGGGTCGGGGGTGAAACCGTAGGCGTCGGCCAGCGTCACGATCCCCGGCTGGGCGGGCGGCTGCCCGGGCGCGTCGGAGGAGTAGTAGTCCAGGTACGTCCGGGTGTGCGGGGCGAGGATGATGTCGGTCCTGTCCGGCAGCACGTCCTCGTCGCGCCACACCATGACGGTCGTGCCGGGGGTGGGCTCCCGGTCCGGTTCGTCCCAGCAGATCGGCCGGCGGCCGTGCCGCGACAGGTGCTCGGCCATCCGGCCGATGAACCACCGGCACGCCTCCGAGGGGCCGGACAGGCCGAGCTCCGCCAGCCGCCGCAGCGCGCGGGGGCTGCGCTCCCATTCGGCGGGCGGGCACTCGTCGCCGCCCACGTGGACGTACGGGCCGGGGAACAGCTCCACGACCTCGTCCAGGACGTCCTGGCAGAAGGCGATGGTGGAGTCCTCCAGGTTGAGCACGTGCTCGCTGATCCCCCAGCCGGACCACACCTCCAGCCGGCGGGACGGGTGATTGCCCAGCTCGGGGTAGGCGGCGATGGCGGCCTGGGCGTGACCGGGCATCTCGATCTCCGGGACGACGGTGACGAACCGCTCGGCGGCGTAGGCCACGATCTCGCGGACGTCCTCGCGGGTGTAGAACCGCGGCTCGTCCCCCGCCGCGGAGGACGCGCCGCCCCGGGCGCCCACGCCGGTCAGCCGTGGGTAGCGCTCGATCTCCAGCCGCCAGCCCTGGTCGTCGGTCAGGTGCAGGTGCAGGACGTTCAGCTTGTGCTCGGCGAGCAGGTCGATGAGGCGCAGCACGAACGCCTTGGGCATGAAGTGCCGGGCCACGTCGAGCATGACGCCGCGCCAGCCGAAACGCGGCCTGTCCTCGATCGTCCCGTACGGGACGGCGGCGCCGAACTGGGACAGGGTCCGCAGCCCGTAGAACCGGCCGGCCGGGCCTCCCGCGGTGAGCACGATGCCCGCCGGTCCGACCTGCAGGCGGTAGCCCTCCTCTCCGAGCGAGGCGTCCGGCGGCGCGAGCCGTACCAGATCGGGATGGAAGGCGACGGAGCCCCCGAGGACGGCCAGTTCCCGTGGCCGCGGAATGATCACGTTGTCTCTTCCTTTCGCAGGCAAAGCGCGCTGAAGGGACGTGCGGGCGTGCGGCAGGGCGGGACGGCCGCGCGGCGAGCGCGGCCTCCCGTGTCCCAGGGCCGGTCAGCCCTTCACGGCGCCGGCGATGATGCCGGAGGTGACCCTGCGCTGGAGGACGAGGAAGACCAGCAGCACGGGGAGCATGAACAGCCCGGCGGCGGCCATCGTGGCGCCCCAGTCGGTGCCGAAGATGTTGCTGAAGGACGACAGCCACACCGGCAGGGTCCGGTCGTCCTGGTTCTTGATGATCAGCGGGTTGGCGAAGGAGAACTCGTTCCACGCGGTGATGAAGCCGAACAGCGAGGTGGACATCAGGCCGGGGGCCAGCAGCGGCAGCACGACCCGCCGGAAGGCGACCGCGCGGCCGGCGCCGTCGGTCATGGCGGCCTCCTCCAACTCGGGCGGGATCGCCGCGAGGAAGCCGCGCAGGGTCACGATCGTGAACGGCAGCGTGCACATGAAGTACAGCAGGGTCAGCATGGACAGCCGGTCGAGCATGCCGGTGTCGCGGGCGATGACGAACATCGAGATCAGCAGCGCCTCCCACGGGGCCATCTGGGCGATGAAGACCATCAGGATGAAGGCCCTTCTGCCGCGCCAGCGCATCCGGGCGACGGCGAACGCCGCCAGCAGTGCCACCACGAGCGAGAGCAGCACCGAGGAGACGGTGACGGCCAGGCTGTTGCGCCAGAACAGTCCGAAGCCGTCGGCGTTCACGGCCGTGGCGAAGTGCTCGACCGTGGGGTGCGCGGGCCAGAAGCTCGGCGTCTCCGACTGGATGTCGGCCGTCGGGGTGAAGGCGGTGACGACCATCCAGCACACGGGGAAGACCGAGACGGCCAGCACCGCCAGCGCGGCCAGGTTGAGCGGGACCCGCCTCGCCAGCCGCCGGAACGGCCGGTGGGGGTGCCGGCCTCGATGGCCGGACGCCGCGGATCGCGGCCGGGACGGGCGGGAGGTGGTCACGGGGCCTCTCCTTCGTGCCTGAGCATCCGCCGCAGGTGGGTGATCAGGACGGCGAGCAGGATCAGCACGGTCAGCGTGGAGATCGCCGAGCCGAGGTCGTACTTGTGCAGCGACTGGGCGACCTGGAAGGCGTAGACCGGCAGGGTCGTGGTGGCCCCGTCCGGGCCTCCCTTGCTGATCGCCCAGACCTGCGCGAAGCATTTGAACACCCAGATCGACTGCGGACATCAAGCGGCAGCGACTCGGCGATCGCCCCGCACACCGAACACAGCTTGGAAGAGGGGAACCACCGGTCGACCACGACCAGCTCCCGCCCATACCAGGCGGCCTTGTACGCCAGCATCGAGCGGAACTCCCGCCAGGCGGTGTCGGAGATGGCGCGGGCCAGCGAACGATTCTTCACCATGTTGCGTACGGTCAAATCTTCCACGAGTGTGGCTGTGGCGCGGTGCATGATCGGGATGTCAATGCCGCGAAGAACATTCTCGCTGCCGGGCCGGCAGAGAGGTGAAACGCCTGTGGAGCTGGTGTAAGACCTCAAAGAGAGAGTCCTCTCTGGCGGGCGACCGGCGGTGAAGCAGGAAACCCGACCCGCGAGGGTCGGGATCCCCCTCGTTCACGAGGGGGAGGAGGTCAACTCCTTGGCCATGTCGCACGCGCTGGAACCTCTCACCCGCCAGGGCCTTGACCACCTGGTTCCGCGATGCCTCCGGGATGATCAGGTCCGGGCCGCCAGTGAACACCACCCCCGGCCGGTCCGCCGTCTTGCCCGGGATCGGGAAGAAGCCGAGCTTGCCGGCCAGTTCCGGATCGGCCTTCTCGATGGCGACGGCGCCGCCCGGGGTGGAGATGAACTGGGCGACGTCGCCCTTGGCGAACACGCCAGCCTGCGGGGGCCTGCTCTCGTCGGAGTCCTTGAGACCCCTTGCCGAGGGCCTGGAGCCGCTTGTAGAAGTCCACGCCAGCCAGCGGCCGCGGGTTGTTCAGCACGCCCTTCCACGCGTCGCCGTCCTTGACCGCGAGATCGCCTCCCTCGTTCCAGATGAACCCGGCCAGGGTGTACCAGTTCCGCCCTGCCAGGTAGATGCCCTGGTCGCCCGTCGGGTGCGTCGTTACTGGCGTCACCTTCTGCCCGATGCCGTTTCACTCCTGGATCTGGATATCCAGGGTGACGCCGGGGTTGGTGCGCCGGTAGTCGGCGGTGAAGCGGTCGAGCACCGCATCGGAGAAGCTGTCCCGCATCACCCAGATCGTGAGCTCGACCGGGGAGGCGGCGGCTCCCGCAGAGCCGGGAGAGCCGGTGGCGACTGGAGGCGACCGTCACTGATGAGACCGAGGCCGAGCTGCTGCACGTTCCCCCAGCACTTCCCGGCCCTCGGCGTGGAACGCACCACGCGCGACGCGGACGGCCGGATCGTCGAGTTCGTCCGCTCCATCTACCGAGGCGACCGCTACCGGGTCACCTCGGAACTCCACTTCGACGCCGGCTCCGGCTGACCCGCCTCGCTAGCGGCCTCCCGGTGAGCGGTGGCGTCCTGCCGTAGGTAGACGCACCTGGTGCCGAGGTCCCTGATCTCCGCGTGCGGCAGGAGCTACCCGCGCGCGCCCTTGAGCCGATGCCGTCGGCGCCCACGAGCAGGTCGCCGGTAGCGCTCGTGCCGTCGGCGAACCAGGCGTGCACCCGCCCCTCGTGCTCGCAGCGGGTGGATCGTGGCCCGGCCGGGCGGGGATGGCAGGAAGCTGCAACCGGAGTGCAGCTTGCTGCAGCGGAATCGTCTGTTCCGGGGACTTCCAATCCCGCAGAGTTGGTTGTGCGAGAACAAATGCAGAACCAAACGGAAAAGGACTGGAAATGAACCTCTCGAATGCGTCCCAGGTCGAACTCAGAACCGCTTTCGCGGGCACCGCCTGGGACTCCACCACCGCCACGCCCGGCACCACCTGGGATTAGAGGAAATCAAATGCTGGTCGAATTGACGATTCGCAGGACGGCCGGGGAGCCGTTGCCGGCCTCACCGGTCGACGGTATTCGAATCCTGGCCCTGCTCCCGAATGAATGGCGAAAGGACCTCAAGCACGTGACCGGCGACATCGCCATCCGCGTGCACACCGACGAGGAGACGACCGGCGCGCGGATACGCGCCCGGGTGACGGAGATCCTCACCAATCCCGAAGTCAGCGACTGGGAACTCGTGAACTGCCGCACCCTGACGAACGGCCGCCCAGAAAACAAGGAGGACATGCCATGAACGCCATCGCTCTCCGGACCGTCGACTGCCACATCTGGTGGGCCGACCCGCAGGACCACCCGATCAACGACCTGGTCGGCGTGCTGAACGTCACCGAGCTGAGGCGGGCCGCGGCCTACAAGCGCGAGCAGGACCGGCTCAGGTTCGTCACCGCCGCCTGGCTGCTCCGCACCGCCGCCGGCGCCCAGCTGGACATCTCCCCCGAGAAGGTCCCCGTCGAGCGGCGCTGCCCGAACTGCGACAAGCCGCACGGCAAGCCGCACGTCGTCACCGACGACGGGTTGCACGTCTCGATCTCCCACTCGGGCAACCGGGTCGCCGTGGCCCTGACCACCGCCGGGGCGGTGGGCGTCGACGTGGAGCAGGTGCCGACCGCCCCGGTCAGCGAGCTGGTGGGTTGCGCCCTGTCACGGAACGAGCAGGAGGTGCTGAAGACGCTTCCCGAGCGGCACCAGCAGGCCGGCTTCGCCCGGATGTGGGTGTGCAAGGAGGCGGTGCTGAAGGCCACCGGCCACGGCCTGCGGATCTCCCCGCACAAGGTGGAGGTCAGCGGCCCGCTGGAGGAGCCCGCGCTGCTCGGCTGGCCGCTGGACATCCCCCCGCACACGGTGCAGTTGCGCAACATCTACCCCGGCGACGGGTACGCCGGCGCCGTCGCCGTCCTCGGGGACGACCAGCCGATCAGGGTGTCCGAATGGGACGCCACCGCCCTTCGTCCCCTGTCGTCGCTCGCTGCGGCGCCCCTGGCCGCCTGACCACCGTTGACGCGATCCGGCACGAGACTGTTCAATAACTACGGAAATTCGTTCGACACGGCCCGCATACATAAAAAGCACCCCCAGGCCCGAATTCCGTACCGTTCAGGCAGTCCAGCCGTAAAGGAGAGGAAGCTGACCTGCCGTGAAAAATCATTTCATCCTGATTCCGGGCCCCTGGATGGGCGCCTGGGTGTGGGAGCCGGTGACCTGCGGGCTGCGCGCGCTCGGCCATCACGTCCGCCCGATCACCCTTTCGGGCCTTGCCAGTCCGGAGGCGGACGTCTCCGCCGTCGGCCTGGCCACCCATGTCGACGACGTGCTGGCGATACTGGAGAAAGACGACCTGCGTGATGTGATCGTCGTCGGCCACAGTTATTCGGGCATCGTCGCCGGCCAGGTGGCCGACCGCGCGCCCGACCGCGTGACGCGCACCGTGTTCGTCGAGGGATTCCTGCCGCACGACGGCAAATCGATGTTGCACGCCTTCCCCGAGCGCCAGCGGGCCGGGGAGCTGGAGCTGATCGCCGAGAACCGCGGCCGCTGGCCGATCCCCGATGTCACGATCGTGGCCGAGGGCCAAGATCTGTCGACCCAGCAGGCGCAGTGGCTGGTGGAGCGCTTCGTCGGGCATCCCGGGCACACCCTGTCGGAGCCGGCGGTCCTGACCCGCCCGCTGGCGCACCAGCGGGCGAGCTACATCGTCTGCTCGAAGGAGCACTTCGGCGGGCGCGTCTCGGAGGACGTCGCCGCCATGCGCGCCGAGCCCAACTGGACCTTCCACACCCTCGACACCGGCCACTGGCCGATGGTGTCGGCCCCCGACCAGCTCGTCACGCTGCTCACCTCGATCGCCTCCGAGCGCGTCTGACGCCGCCACCCCGGCGCGTGCGGCACCGCTCACGGCGGTCCCCGGCGGGGTCCTGACCGCACCGCCCGGCTCCTCAGCCGAGGGCGGGGATCCGGTCCCGGACGCCGGCCCGGCCGAACTCCGCGGTGAAGACGCCGGCGAACGCCAGAGCTATCTTGATCTCCCCCGCGTCGTTCGGGTGGACGCCGTCATAGGTGTCGTGGCGGGGATCGTAGACCTCGTTCAGATCGACCAGGACCGCTCTCGACCGGTCCGTCGACAGCGCCGCCAGCCTCGAAGGCAGCTCCCGGTTGCAGGAAATGATGTCGTCCGGAAGGCGCGGGTGCTCGCTCAGCGGCGTGCGGTGCACGACGTTTCCCACCAAGAACTGAATATCCGGATTTGCCGCACGGGCTCGGTGGACGAAGGCCTCCATGTCGGCGAGCACCCGTCCCGGGCCCGAGACGCCCCACGCCAGATCGTTGAACCCGAGCGCGACCATGAGACACCCGGGGCTGTGGGCGGCGACGGCCTCCCCGATGTTGTCCTTGGCCTCGTGGAGCAGGCGCCCCCAGCTCGCGTAATGCCTGCTGCCGGGGAAGTGGATCCCTTGCCGGTAGGCGCCGGCGTGGGCGAGGCCCGCCGGATCGGCCGGCCGGTCGTCCTGCCCGCCTGCGGACGGCACCCAGGTGCCCTCCCACGGTCCGACGAAGCGCACGGCGGTACCCCGCTCGAGGAGGATCCGCCACAGCCGGTAGCGCCAGGTGCAGTCCCCCTCCCTGCCCTGGCTGATCGAGTCACCGACGATCATGACGTCCCGGACCGCCCCGGCGCCGGCCTGGAACCGGCCGGCGGTGGCGGGGAAGGGGCCGGGAAGGGGTGGGAGCGGGCCTGGGACGGCCGGGAAGGGGCCCGGCACGAGCGGGGCGCTCATGCTCCGGACGCGCCACGCGCGGCCGCCGCCCCCGCCGCCGGGACGCCGGCCGGGCGGCGCAGGGACCCGGCGTACGGGAAGACCAGGATGGCCAGGCCGGCCAGGAGCAGCAGGGCGGTGAACACCCATTCGCGGGAGCCGCCCGGCCCATAGACCCGGCTGGGCCGCCCGACGTCGACGGCCCTGGTCGGCATCCCGGCCCGCAGGGCGTCGCGGTCGGCGCCGTAGAGCACGATGCCCGTCCGGCTGATCGTGCCGTCGTCGGAGCGGAAGTCCCCGCTCCACGAGCAGCTCTCGTGCCCGGGGTGCTGGATGCAGTCGAGGCCGCGGGCGGTGAAGACGCCGGGAACGCCGTCGGCCCGGGCCGCGCGGACGGCCGGGCCGATGTTGGGGATGGCGAGGTACAGCAGGAACGCCCCGATGAGCGTCAGGGCCACGGTGAAGACCGGCGACCGCCGGCGCCTCGCACGTCCGTCCGCCATCCTCTTACCGGCCGTACGCGGGAGCGCAGGCACAGGCCATCAGGACACGCTCGGACGGGGTCGGGCGCAGGTGGCGCACCATCGCCACCACCATGGGGATGAAGACGATCGCGTTGTAGAACAGGTGGAGCTCCACGCGGGGCGCGAATAGCTGCAGGATGCTGGTCGGCACCGGCCGGTTCGCCAGGTGCCAGCCCGTGAGCGCCTGGACCAGCAGGAGCAGGTGCTCGAAGTGGTGCCAGACCTGGATGCCGAGCGAGATGTTCCACCACGTGCGGGCGGTGCCGGTGAAGCCCTTCCTCAGCATGATGAGCCCGGCCAGCATGAGCAGCGCGTAGCCGTAGTGCATCCACTCGGAGGTGAACAGCCAGGGGTTGAGCACGCCGATGACCCCGAGCGCCTGGCGGGGCGGCCAGCCGAGCACCCACAGCTGGATCGCCTGCGCGACGTGCTCGGCCCAGTGGGCCACCACGATGAATCCGAAAACGTACAGCGCGATCCTGTGATAGCGGCCGTTCAGAGTGGAGATCTTGACGGGAGTCGCCGGAAGTGCCTCGGACGCCATGCGCAAACCTCGATCCAGGAATATGACCGTGTATCCGTCGCGCGTCTGGTCGCGTACGGGGTGCTTTCCCGGCCTCGCGTTCTGCGCGAAATGCTCCGGGAAACGCCAAGTCAATTGTTCCGGGCAGGTCCGCGGCGATTCTTCTTCACGTTTGCTGTCTTTCCCCGCGCGTCACAGGGGCACGTTGCCGTGCTTGCGCTGCGGCGACTGCTTGCGCTTATTACGCAGCATCGCGAGCCCGCGGGCGACCGCCGCGCGGGTGTCCACCGGGTCGATGACGTCGTCGACCAGCCCGCGCTCGGCCGCGTAGTGCGGATGCATGAGCTGCTCGGAGTACTCGCCGACGAGCTCCGAGCGGAGCCCCGCGGGGTCCACGGCGGCGGCCAGCTCCTTGCGGAAGATGACGTTCACCGCGCCTTCCGCGCCCATGACGGCGACCTCGTTGGTCGGCCAGGCGAGCGACAGGTCGGTGCCGATGGTGCGCGAGTCCATGACGATGTAAGCGCCGCCGTAGGCCTTGCGCACGATGACGTGGATGCGCGGCACCGTCGCCTCGCAGTAGGCGTACAGCAGCTTGGCGCCGTGCCGGATGATCCCGGCGTACTCCTGGTCGGCGCCGGGCAGGAAGCCGGGGACGTCGATGAGCGTCACGAGCGGGATGCCGAACGCGTCGCAGAACCGCACGAACCGCGCGGCCTTCTGCGAGGCGGAGACGTCGAGCACGCCGGCGAGCACCATGGGCTGGTTGCCGACGATGCCGACCACCTCCCCGTCGATCCGGGCCAGCACGCAGATCACGTTCTGCGCCCAGTCCTCGTGCAGCTCCAGGTAGTCGCCGTCGTCCACCAGCTCGGCGACGATCAGCCGCATGTCGTAGGGCTTGTTCGGCTCGACCGGGACGATCTCGGCGAGCCGGGGCCGCACGTCGGTGGCCGCGTCGCAGGACGGCGCGCCCGGCGGGAACTCCAGGTTGTTGGCGGGGAGCATCGAGACCAGGTAGCGCACCTCCGCGAGGCAGCTCTCCTCGTCGTCGTGCACGAACGTCGCGACGCCCGACCGCTTGCCGTGCACGTCGGCCCCGCCGAGCTCGGCGTGGGTGAACCGCCGGCCGGTCACCGCCTCGACCACGTCCGGGCCGGTGAGGTACATCTGCGCGGTGTCGCGGACCATGAAGGCGAAGTCGGCGAGCGCGACGGTGTAGGCGGCTCCGCCCGCGCACGGCCCGAGCACCACGCTGATCTGGGGGATGACGCCGGAGGCCTGGACGCTGCGCTGGAAGATCCCGCCGTACCCGCTGAGCGCCACCACGCCCTCCTGGATCCGGGCTCCTCCGCTGTCGATCAGGCCGATGAGCGGCGAGCCGGTGGAGATCGCGAGGTCCATCACCTTGTGGATCTTGGCCGCGTGTCCCGCGCCGAGCGAGCCGCCGAAGATCGTGAAGTCCTGGGCGTAGACGAACACCCGCCGGCCGTCGATCGTGCCGGATCCGGTGACCACGCCGTCGGTGTGCGGGCGATTCTCCTCCATCCGCAGGCCGTGCGCCTGGTGGCGGCGGTACATGTCCAGCTCGATGAAGGAGTCCTCGTCCAGCAGCATCGCGATGCGCTCGCGGGCCGTGCCCTTGCCGAGGGCGTGCTGGCGCTCGACCGCGGCGGCCCGGCCGGCGACGATGCCGTCGCGCAGCCCTCCGTGCCGCTCGCGCAGCGCCTCCATGGACTTGGCCTGCGGGCTCTCCGTCCCGCCCTCCCCGCTCTGCTGCCCGCCGGGACGCTCTCCCGCGTCCTTGTGCCGCCGCGGCACGGCGACCGGGACGAAATCGAGCTCGACGGTGCCCACCGGCGCCGGCGGCGGCGGGTAGTCCAGACTCGGGCTGGTCGCGATCCGCTCGGTCATGGCGGCCTCTCCCCTCATTGCGCACCTACGGACGACAGGCTCGGCCGTTCCAGTCCCGCCTGCCGGGCCGACAGGTGGCCGCTCTCGTGCAGCCAGCGCACCGTGTCACGGAAGGTCTCGGCGACGGGCGAGCCGGCGTCGGCGACGCCTCCGGGGCGGGGCCGGCCTTCGCGGTGTCGCGGACCAGCATGCGGACCCGGTGGCCTTTCCGTACGATCGCCGCGACCGAATGGGCGCCGACGAATCCGGTGCCCCCGGTAACGCTCACCAGCATCAGACCATCTCCTCTGATCCACACCAGTCAAAAGCCTGTGACTCCTCCCTGTCATCTCCGAGTGTGCGCCGCGCGTATTACCGTCAGATCCAGTTCTCTTCCTTGGCGCGCAAAGCCGCCTGGAAACGGTTCACGGCGCCGAGCCGGGCCATGAGATCGGCGACATAACGGCGGTAAGTGCGAACGGACACATCGATCTCGCGCGCCGCGATCTCGTCCTTGTCGGCCGTCGCCATGACCGCGAGGACTTTACGTTCCAGCTCGGAAAGGAGTGGCGCGTCGCTGCTCGGCTCGGTGAACTCCCGGAAATCGGTGGCCGCGTCCCATACGCCGTCGAAATAGGTGACCAGCTGCGAGACCAGGCCGGGTTCCTTCACCAGCAGCGCGCCGCGCGCGCTCTCCTTTGGGTGGATCGGGACCACCGCCACGCTGCGGTCGAATATCAGCATGCGGTCCATGGGGTCTTCTGTGATGTGAATCTGGCCGCCGAGACTGACGATCTCCCGCAGATATGTCACCATATTCTGGTCGTCCAGCGCCTTCGGGTGGTAAACGGCTTTCACCGCCAGCCCGCGGCGCAGCGATCGGGTGTCCAGCGGCAGCGCCGTCTCGATGGCGCCCAGCGAGAGCGGCCCGCCCGGGTGCAGGCACAGCGTCTCCTTGTAGGAGAAGAACCCGAGGTCGTCGAGCCGCTGGCGCACGCGGTCGAGCCCTTCCACGCGCTCGATGTCGAGCGCGGAGTTGGCGTTCTCACCGTGCTGCTGGTCCTCCACGAGCGGGGCGATGGCGTCGCGCGCGGTCAGGACGCGGCGGATCTCCGAGTTGAGCTCGTTGAGGCGCTGCTCGATGAGGCGCTCGATGCCGATCCTGGGCTCGGTGGCCACCACGCGATGCCGGTCGGTGAGATCGAGCAGGGACAGCCGGTCCAGCGTGTCGACGGCGGCCTCGATCGCGTCGGGGTCCAGGTCCAGCGCCTGCCTGATCGAGCCGATCCCGTCACCACGATGCCGAAGGAAGTACCGATAGATCTCGACCGCCTCAGCGGGGACACCGATGACGGAAATGTCCATGGCACGCCTCCAGGCCATGTACTTCACCCAGGGGAGCCTCAGGGCCTGTCTTCGACCCTTGCCAGGCTCCAGAGATATGTATGTTTACAAACTATCAGAGCAGTAGATGATTAGCGTGCTCGCATATTGCTCTGCTCAGCCTCCGCCGGCGAGCCGCGCGAGGATCCGGTCGAGGTGGGCGCGGTCCTCGGGCGCCAGCCCGCCGACCACCCGCTCGTGCACCTCGGCGGTCAGCGGGTGGAGCACCTCCACCAGCAGCGCGCGACCGGCGTCGGTCAGCTCGATGGCGTAGGCGCGGCGGTCGGCCCGGTCGCGGCCACGCGCCACCAGGCCCCGCTGCTCGAGGAGGTCGATGATGTGGACCATCGTCGACCGGTCGACGGCGAGCCGCCGGCCGATCTCCTGCTGGGAGAGCGGCCCGGCCGACTCCAGCACGACGAGCACGCCGTAGTCCCGCCAGCGGAGGTCGTCGCCTTTCAGCGCCTCCTCCAGCCGCAGCGTGACCTCGCGCGCCACGTCGTTGAGCAGCCAGCCGGTGGACTCGGCAAGCATCCGCGCCGTCGGCACGGACTCGTGCCCGTTCCCGCTCATAGCCCCAACCTCCCAGCGGGCCGCCCATCAGCCTTCCGGCTCATCGGCCGCCTGCGAGTCAGCCCACGCCGTCACGATCTCACGGACCTCGTCCCAGATCTCGGAGACTTGATCCCACGTGGTCCCTGCGTCAGGGACGGCCGGCCTGTCAGACATGAGGACCTCCTCACCACCAACGGTGGAACCCCGGCCGAGCCTCCCTCGCCCGCCTCGCCCCCACGCAATAAGTAGCTTCGCAGATCATCAGCTTTCATGTCAATCAGTGATGCTGATGATTTCGACCGTGACGGTCGGTTGCGCCGCCCATCTCACCGTGTGACACTCGTGCCAGGCGGAGGCGTGCTCCATATGCGGCATGCCGCACATTTCGGGACAGGTGACCACGGAAGGTACGTCTGTGAGCGCTGATTCTCCGAGTACCGACGTTCCCCTGCCGGACTTCTTGTCCAGCTCCACCAGCATCCTGCTCGGTAAGGCCAACGATCTGTTCGACGAGATCCTGGAAGCGGCCGTGGAGCCCTTCGGGCTCCGGTCGAAGGACTTCATCGTGCTCACGGCCATCGACTCCATCGGGCCCCAGTCACAGCAGCAGCTCGCCCGCACCCACGGCATCGACAGGACCACCATGGTCAGCGTCGTGGACGGGCTGGAGCGCCTCGGGCTCGTCCAGCGCGCACGCAACCCCGACGACCGGCGCAAGTACGCGATCGGTCTCACGAGCGAAGGTCAGGCGCTGCTGCGGCACAAGCTCGGCCCCGCCATGCTGAACGCCCTCGACACCTTCCTCGCCCCCTTCACCCATGACGAGCGCGAGATCTTCAACAAGTTCCTGTGGCGCCTGGTGCACGAACGCGGCCAGGCTCCTGATCAGGGCACCGGGCAGGGAAGGGTCGTGCCCGGCGGCACCGTGCGGTAGCAGGCCGCGCCCGGGCAGACCACCTTCACCGCGTCGCCGAACTCCCCCAGCGTGACCAGGATCGGCTCGTGCCCGAACCGGCGGCAGGCGATGTCGGCCCAGCCGGGCGTCCCCTCCCGCATCTCGGGCTGGTCGAGCGCCGACGCGTCGGCGTCGAGCGCGGACCACTCCAGGTAGGCCAGGTAGTCCACCTCGCGGTGCCACACCGTGAGCCGGCGCAGCGAGTCGGCGGTCGACAGGGTGTTCCACGGCTGCGCCCGCGCGGCGATCGCCCGCAGGAACGCCTCGGCGACCGCCTCCCGCGCCGAGCGCGCGGCGGCCGTGGCGATCGTGGTGCCCTCGCCGCTGACGCCGACGACGGCGATCTGGAAGTCCGGGCCGGGCAGCACGAACGCCGACACCCGCAGCCCGAGGGCGGGGATCGCCGCCGCCGCGCCTTCGGGGATCATCATGGACAGGTGCTGGGAGACCCTCAGGAGCGGCATGCGCGGGCTCGTCCACCAGCGCGTGACCATGTCGTGGGCCAGCAGGTCGGCGATGGCCCCGGAGACGCCGCCGGCGTCGTCGTCGATCACGCCGACCGCGGTGGGCTCGACCCGGCAGTCCCGGTCACCCATCCACACGACCTCGGCAGGGAGCATGTACCGCTCCCGGCTCAGCAGGCCGGTGCCCGCGACGCGGGAGTGGTTGTCCGACGGCGCCTCTGGCATGAAGTCCGACAGACACAGTTCCCTGCCGTCGTCCTGGTCGCAGGGCTCCGCCACGCCGTCCGGCAGCCGGTACAGCGCGTCCAGCGCCGCGGCCCGCACCTTCGCCCTGCCCCGCGCGACCTCCGGGGAGAAACCCGCCGCGACGGTGAGGACACCGGTCTCGGGACGGTGCGCGTAGGCCAGGTACACCTCCCCGCCGAGGCACTCGGCGAACTCCTCCTGCAGGCGCACCGGAGGTGGCGAGGCCGAGATGGCCGTCCGCGCGCTGTCGGGTGTGGGCGCCATCAGTCACTCCTCGCGACGGATCCCGGACCTCCGAAGATCCCATGGGGAATCCCCTCGGCCGGATGCCGCCGGTGGAAGGGCCTTGCCACTGACCGGACCGCGAGCCGGGCGTCCCCGGCGTCGAGCACCCCGATTCGTGTCGCGGACCGCACAAGATGCGGACACGACTTCAATGGAACAGGCCCGGTAAAGGACGCGTCAACGCGAAAGGCCCTATTCAGCAACGTGGAAGAAGAGATATGCGGCCGACGGCCGGACACCACATGTGGTGTCCGGCCGGAGGATATGTTCGTCCCTTCGAATTCTCGCTGGGCGGCCGACGCGGGCGGGAAACCCTCGCGGCGCATATGTGAATTCACTCCCTGTCCGGGAGCGTCGGGCGGGAGCGCGATCAGGCGGTCCCGCGAGGGCTGTTCTGGTAGGCCGCGAGCTTCCACTCCCCCTCGTGCCTGGCGACGACCCAGGTGGCCCTGATGGCGCGCTCGGCGGGCACCTCGGTCTCCCCGGCGGCCAGCACACCGCCCTGGGTGATCACCAGAGCCGCGTCCGCGCCGAGGAACCGCAGGTCGAGCGGCTGGCCGGTCACCTGGGTGCCCTTGTAGGGGCCCTCGAAGGCGCCCGCCATGAAGGCCTCGATGTCCGCGGTGCCCTTGCGGTACGAACCGGGAAGGATCATGGTGCCGTCCGGGGTGAAGACCTCGGCGAAGGCCTTGGCGTCATGGCGTGCCCACGCCGCGACGATGCGTCCGGGGACTGCGACGACGGCGGCCTTGTCCGCGTCGGACACGACCTGGTCGATGGTCGCTGAGGGATTGGATGTGGCCATGGGTGAACCCTTCGGAAGGAGAGGCGGTACTGGGAGACGATCGCGGCCCGGGCGCGGGCTCCGGGCTCAGATGTAGAGGGTGTTGGGCTCCAGACCGCAGAGGATCCGCCCGTACAGCTCGGCGTTGGTGTCCGGGTGCATCAGGGCGTGCAGGTTGACGGCCTGGATGTCGCGCGCGATCCGCTGGATCGGCACGTGGCTGTAGATGGACGAACCGCCGCTGGCCGTGTTGAGCACGTCCACGGCCTCCTTCGCGAGCCGGCACACCGCGCCCATGTCGGCGCGGGCCCTCGCGCGCTCCTCCAGCGTCCAGGACGCGCCCTCGGCGCCCTTGCCGTCCACCAGCGCCGCCAGGCGGTGGGCGTGGAACTCGGCCTCGTCGATCTTCATGGCGGCGTCGGCGACCTGCAGGTGGGTCAGCGGGGCCTCGGCCTGGCTGGAGTAGGCGGTATAGGTGATCTTGCGCTCGGGAAGGCGCTCGAGGAAGGTCTCCAAGGCCCCCTTGGCCAGGCCGATCGTGGTCCCGACCGAGGACGCCGAGGCGACCGGCAGCAGCGGAGCCCGGTAGATCGGGCGGCCCGCGTTGGCCGGCGAGGCCGACTGGCCCTGCAGCACCGCGGGCAGGGGAAGCCAGCGCTCGGCCGGGACGAACACGTCCTGCGCGATGGTGCTGACGCTGCCGGTGCCCTTGAGGCCGGAGGTGTGCCAGTCGTCGACGACCTGAAGGTCGGAGATCGGGACCACCGCGATGATCGGCAAGGGCTCCCCCTCCCCGCCGACCAGGACCGCCACGACGACCTGCCAGTGACTGTGCAGCGCGCCGCTGATGAAGCCCCACTTGCCGTTGACCACGATGCCGCCGTCGACCGGAGCGGCCATCGCCGTCGGGCTCAGCGTCCCGCACACCCGCACGTCGGGGGTGGAGAACACCTCGTCCTGGACCTCGTCGGGGAACATGCAGGTCATCCAGGTCGGGATCCAGTACACCGACGCCACCCAGGAGGTGGAGCCGTCGGCCCTGCCGAGCTCCGACGCCACGTCGACCAGCGTGCGGGTGTCGGACTCGTAGCCGCCGTAGCGCACGGGCACCCGCAACTTGAAGATCCCGGCGTCGGCGAGGGCCTCGATGCTCTCCTCGTGGATGCGCCGGTTCTCCTCCGCCCACGCCGCGTTCTTGCGCAGCAGCGGCACCAATTCGGCCGCCCGGCGGACGAGCTGTTCCCGGGTCGGAACATCGGTCGTCAGCACCATATCCTCCTAGAAAGTCCGGCGAGAAAATGCGGAGCCGGCAAGATACGCCGGATGGCCCGAATTCGAACGTGACCGGATGGCCGTCCGCCGATGCTCACCATCCGACGGTCGCACCGGCCACGTGGAACACGCATCTTCTGAATTGCGAAACGCCCACGCCGGAGGCGGGACACCGCAACGTCAGAGATGTGCCGGTGAAATGCCCGATGTGATGATTAAGGTCCGCTACAGGCTTCCGGTGTGCCCGCTCATCACCGTCGCCGAGCGGAACGTGTCGTCGGCGACACTCCGGCCCCGGCCCTTTCCCGATCCTTTCTGCCGGCGCGCGCGACAGCGGACCTTTCTTCGGGCGCGTCCCATGGACGGCGAGCTCGACGGCTACCGATTCACCTGAGGAGTTGAGGTGCGAGAAGAGGAAAGAAGTCCGGCAGCCGGCGACGCGGCCCCCCCGCACGGCGCGGCCGACAACAGGCCGAAGACGCGCCCGTTGACCGGCGAGGAGTACATCGAGAGCCTGCGCGACGACCGCGAGATCTACCTGTACGGCGAGCGTGTCAAGGACGTCACCTCCCATCCCGCGTTCCACAACCCCATCCGGATGACCGCGCGGCTGTACGACGCGCTGCACGACCCGGACCAGCGCGACGTCCTGACCAAGCCGACCGACACGGGTAGCGACGGCTACACCCACCGGTTCTTCACCACGCCGCACAGCGTCGAGGACCTGGTCGCCGACCAGCGGGCCATCGCCGCCTGGGCGCGCATGAGCTACGGCTGGATGGGGCGCAGCCCCGACTACAAGGCCTCCTTCCTCGGCACGCTCGGCGCCAACGCCGACTTCTACGAGCCGTTCGCCGACAACGCCCGGCGCTGGTACAAGGAGTCGCAGGAGAAGGTCCTGTACTGGAACCACGCCATCGTGCACCCCCCGGTCGACCGCAACCGGCCGCCGGACGAGGTCGCCGACGTCTTCGTCCACGTGGAGAAGGAGACCGACGCGGGGCTCGTCGTCAGCGGGGCCAAGGTCGTGGCCACCGGGTCCGCGCTCACCCACTACAACTTCATCGCGCACTACGGCCTGCCCATCAAGGACAAGAAGTTCGCGCTGGTCGCCACGATCCCCATGGGCGCGCAGGGCATGAAGCTCATCTGCCGGCCGTCCTACTCGACCGCCTCCACGGTGATGGGGACGCCGTTCGACTATCCGCTCTCCTCACGCCTGGACGAGAACGACACGATCCTCGTCCTGGACAAGGTGCTCATCCCGTGGGAGAACGTCTTCGTCTACGGCAACCTCGGCAAGGCGCTGCTGTTCACCGGGCGCTCGGGGTTCTTCGAGCGCTTCACCTTCCACGGCTGCACGCGCCTGGCGGTGAAGCTGGAGTTCCTCGCCGGCCTGCTGATCAAGGCCACGGAGATGACCGGCACCAAGGACTTCCGCGGCGTGCAGACCCGCATCGGCGAGGTCCTCGCCTGGCGCAACCTGTTCTGGGCGTTCTCCGACGCCGCCGCGCGCAACCCCGTGGAGTGGAAGGACGGCGCCCTGCTGCCCAACCCCGCGTACGGGCTGGCCTACCGGTGGTTCATGCAGATCGGTTACCCGAGGATCAAGGAGATCATCCAGCAGGACATCGCCAGCGGGCTGATCTACATCAACTCCAGCTCCGAGGACTTCAAGAACCCCGACATCCGGCCCTACCTGGACAAGTACGTCCGCGGCTCGGACGGCAGCGACGCCGTCGAGCGCATCAAGGTCATGAAACTGCTCTGGGACGCCGTAGGCACCGAGTTCGGCGGGCGGCACGAGCTCTACGAGCGCAACTACGCCGGCAACCACGAGAACACCCGGGTCGAGCTGCTGAACGCGCAACTGGTGGGCGGCGAGGTGGACGGCTACAAGGCCTTCGTGGACCAGTGCCTCAGCGAGTACGACCTGGACGGCTGGACCGTCCCGGACCTGTCCTCGTTCGACCACCTGCGCCGCATCGGCAACGGCAGCACCCTCAACGGCTGACCGTCCCCTACCCCGCCGCGCACACGAGACCACCGATCCTCGCATCGGTGGTCTCGTCGCGTTCGCCGCCTCACCCGCCGTACGACGGCGCCGACTTCGCCGTACCCCTCCTCGCCGACCCGGCGCCGGGATGGAGGGCACGCGGGGCGGGGAGAAGAAGAGGGCCGCCTGGGTAAGGAGTCACCGCACGGGGCCCGGACGGCGTCCTTAGGCAGGAGTCACCGCACGGGCCCCGACGGCGTTCTTAGGCAGGAGTCACCGCACGGGCCCCGACGGCATCACCGGGCAATGAGAATCGGCGGAGGTCGTGGGACCTCCGCCGATCTGCCGTGCCGTGATGGAGCCGCCGGTGTCAGACCTTGGCCGGCGTGACAGGCACGCCGGGCGCCTCGTCGTTCTCGAGGACGAGGTACGGGTCCTCCATCTCGTACCAGCCGAGGCCGGGCGGGCAGCGGTCGTAGCCGAGAAGGCGGCGCACCTCCTCCGGGTAGGCCAGCACGGCCTCCTTGGGCACCGCGAGGTACTGGTTCTCCTCCTGGCGCAGGTTCCCGAGGTCCAGCGCGATGGTCATGCCGGTGCGCGGGGTGTCGGTGTCGTTGCGACCGCCGCCGTGGTAGACGCCGCCCAGCCAGATCAGGCCCGACCCGGCGGCCATCTCGGTGGGGAAGGCCTCCGCGGCCTCCGGGGCGCGCTCGTCGTCCCAGTGGTGGCTGCCGGGGATCACCATGGTGCCGCCGTTCGCCGCGGTGAACTCGCTCATGGCCAGCATGAGCTGCACCCGGCTCGTGGGGCCGGGGTGGCGGCGCAGGTGCAGCGCGTCGTCCCGGTGCAGGGGCTGCTTGCCCTGCCCGGCGTGGAGCTGGATCAGCTGGGTGCCGCTGATCTGGATGGTCGGGGTCATCTCGACCCGCGACTTGCCGACCCACATGGGCACCGGCCGCTGCATGATCGCGCGCGCGGCCCCCAGATACAGGCGCTGCGTCACCACGGGCGTCAGGTGCGTCGTGCGCGCGAACAGCGACGACACCCGCCGGGTCCGCTTGCCGTTGTACCAGTCCTGGCTGTAGGCGCAGGCGTCGAGGGCCGGCCCGAAGTCGTCCCACAGCGCCGCGAGCGTGGCGTCGTCGACGAAGTCCTCGACGATCACACCTCCGTCTCGCTCCAGGATCTCGACGACCTCATCGAGGTCGGCATCGGGTCGCACCCGGGTCAGGCCCGCCATCGCAGACCACCTTTCCTCATGAGAGTTGTCCCCGCGGGCGCGCGGCGGTCCCACGCGGGAGCCGCGGATGAGCGGGCCACCGACTTCACACCCGGGTGGGGTCGCCGGCCTTGCCGACGACGGTGCGGACGAACCCGGCGAGGTCGGGGTCCTCCTCGAAGATGTCGCCGACCTCGATGAAGATGCCGAGCTCTCCCTCGACGCGCGACACGAGCCGGTTCGCCGCCATGGACTCCCCGTTCAGCTCGAAGAAGGTCTCATCCTCGTGGCCTTCGGGCACCTGGAGGACGGCCCTCCAGATCTCCTCGACCCTCTTCTCGATCTCCGGAACGGTGAACTTCCCGGTGCCCTCTGTACTCATTGGCTGTCCTCTCGCCTGGCAGGCTTTCTCGATCGCTCGACGGGCTGGTGCGGCCGGTCAGGCCCACCGCAGCGGTGCGTCGGGAGCGGTGACCGCTCCCGCCACCACCTGGTGGAACTCCGACGCCATGTGCGTGATCGTGCTCTTGTCGAACAGGTTGCTGTTGAACCCCAGGGTTCCGACGATGTCGCCCGAGGAGTCGATCTCCAGGTGCCACATCGCGCCGTCCGGGATGTCACCGCCCACGGGCTGCGAGAGCAGCCGCCGGCGGATCTCTGCGTAGGTGAGGCCGCCGGCCGTCTCGCCGTCGGTGGCCAGCGGGGACCGGAAGACCTGGAAGGCGCACACGGCGCGGTCGTCCTCGATCGAGGGCAGCATGAGCTCGGGCGCCTCTTCCAGCACCTCGGCGAACGGGATGTCGTTGGTGTAGGCCTCGATGCAGGTGGCGCGGGTCCGCTCGACGACCTGGCGGAACGTGTCGCATCCGGCCAGGTCGATCCTGAGGGGGACGAAGTTGAAGAAGGAGCCGACCGTGTCCTGGAAGCGGGGCTGGCCGCGTCCGGAGGTGAAGGTCGGGACGACGATGTCGGTGCTGCCCGTCAGCTGGCGCAGGAGCGTGGCGTAGGCGGCGAGCAGCACCATGAAGGGCGAGCTGCGCGTGCTCCTGCCGATCTCCGACACCGAGGAGGTCAGCTCGGCCGGGATCCAGAAACGGTGCCAGGCGGTCGCCTTGGGCAGGTTCGCCGAGCGCGGGTGGTCGGTGGGCGTGGCCAGGATGCGCGCGTCCCGCAGCTTCTCGCGCCAGTACTCCCTTGCCCTGCCCGACGCCGCCTCGGCGGTGCTCTCGTGCTGCCAGCGCGCGTACTCCTGGTACTGGCACACCTCCGGCAGTTCGACCGCGTACCCGGCGCGCAGCGCGTAGCAGACGGCGAGGTCACGCATGATCAGGCGCATGGACCACTCGTCGGCGGCGGTGTGGTGCGCGATGAGCACGAGGACCGCGTCGTCGTCGCCGAAGCGGCCGAGGACGGCCCGCAGGAGGGGCAGCTCCCCGATGCCGTAGGCGCCGGCCTCGATCTCGATGAGCAGTTCCTCGGCGCGAAGCTCGCGCGCGCCGGGCTCGACGCCGGTGAAGTCGTGCACCAGCAACGCCGTCGGGGTCGGCGGCAGGACCTCCTGGTACCTGTCCGCGGCCGCCCTGACGATCAGCGTGCGGAGCGACTCGTGGCGCGTCACCACGTCGTCTAGGGCGTCCTGCAGAGTCTCGGTGTCCACCTCTCCGCTGAGCCGCCAGCCGCAGACGATGTTGTACTTGGGACCGAACGGCCCCTCCTCATCGCCCTTGTCGAAATTGCAGAGGAATTCCTGGTTGAAGGAGAGCGGAATTCTCTTCGCCACGTCGATCGACGCGTGCGGTGCCGCAGAAATGGTCATGACGCTCCAGATCCTCCTTCAGGTCTGCGCGAGGTGACGTCGGCGCCGCCGGGTACGCGCGGAATTCCTCGATGCACAGGAGAAATCGCCCGGCCGCCCGGCCCGGGGCGGGGAGAATGGTCCGCGCGGCCATATCGATTAACTGTATCCATCCCGAGCCGGGTCCCTGTTCTTCTAAATTGCTGTGTGCCGGCGCCTCCGTGACCGGGGCGGGCGCCGGCGGGTGACCGAAGGTTCAGCGCAGCTCGACGTCCACGCTTCCGGCGGCCTCGAGGAACTCCCCGCGGGACACCGCGGCGGCCACCAGCTCGATGTCGTCGGACATGTACCGGTCGCGGTCCAGCGTCGGCACCAGCGAGCGCACGAGGCCGTACGTCGCCTTCCCGGCCGGGCTGAGGTCGTCGTACCGTCCCGACACGTCGACCGCCTGCGCGGCGGCGAGGAACTCCACGGCGAGGATGCGGTTGTTGTTCGACAGCACCCTGCGCGCGTTGCGCGCCGCGATGAGGCCCATGCTGACGACGTCCTGGTTGTCGCCGTTGGACGGGACGCTCTGGGTGCTGGCCGGGCCGATGGTCCTGTTCTCGGCGACCAGCGCGGTCGCCGGGTACTGCGCGCCGGCGAACCCGCTGTTGAGCCCGGGGTCGCCCGCCACGAGGAACTCCGGCAGCCCGTCGCTGAGGTGCCGGTTCAGCAGCCGGTTGGTGCGGCGCTCGGAGAACACCCCGAGCTGGGTGAGCGCGATCGTGACGTAGTCCATCGCGAACGCGATCGGCTGGCCGTGGAAGTTGGCGCCGTGGAAGATCTCCTGGCCTTCGAAGAACAGCGGGTTGTCGTTGGAGGAGTTCAGCTCGATGCGCAGCTTCTCGGCCGCGTGGTACAGGGTGTCGCGGACCGCGCCGACGACCTGCGGGATGGCGCGCAGCGTGTACGCCTTCTGGATGTAGACCTCGGTGCGGTCCACGCCGTTGCCGGCCCGCTGCTCCTGCGCCTGCCGCCGCAGCTCGGCGTGCTCCAGCGTCAGGCCGCTCCCCCGCATCAGCGCCCGCATGTTGGCCGCCGTGTCCATCTGCCCCTGGTGGGGGCGGGCGATGTCGTGGCCTTCGGCGAGGAACGGGCTGGTCGAGCCGCGCAGTGTCTCGACCACCAGGGCCGTGACGATCTCGGCCTGCCGCACCTGCTCCACCGCGCGCCCGACGACCAGCGACCCGAGACCGGTCATCCCGGAGGTGCCGTTGATCAGCGAGAGGCCCTCCTTGAAGCGCAGCTGCAGCGGCTCGATGCCGTGCTCGCGCAGGACCGTCGCCGTCTCCACCCGCTTGCCCTCGCGCAGCACGTACCCCTCGCCGATGAGCGTGGTGGCGATGTGCGCCAGGGTCGCCAGGTCGCCGCTGGCCCCGAGCGAGCCGATCTCGGGGATGGCCGGGGTGATGCCCAAGTTGAGGTACAGCGCCAGGCGCTCGAGCAGCTCGGGCCGCACCGCCGAGTAGCCCCTGGCCAAGGCGTTCAACCGGGCGGCGAGGATGGCCCTGGCCTCGTCCTCGGCGAACAGGGGGCCGACCCCGGCGCTGTGGCTGCGGACCAGATTGGTCTGGAGCTCCACCTCCTTGGAGGTGTCCACCAGCATGTAGATCATCTCGCCGTAGCCCGTGGTCACGCCGTAGACGGGGATGCCCTGCCGTACGGTCTCCTCGAACATCTGCCGGCTGGTGGCGGCTCTCGCCAGCGCCGCGGGGGCCACGGTGACCGTCGCCCAGTCCTCGGCCACCCGCCGGACATCGGCGATCTCCAGGTTCTCACCGTCGAAATCAACGGACAGTTCGGTTTCCAGCAGAGTCACGATTCTCACCCCATCATGGTTTGGGTAACAGCTTTTTCCGGTATGGATCGCGCCTCGATGAGAGCGGCCAGACCGGCCGGCGTCGGGTCGGCGAAGAACTGCGGGAGAGAGACCGCCGTTCCGAAACGCATGCGAATCCGATCGAGCAGTGAAGGGATCAAAAGGGAATTCCCGCCCGCCGCGAAGAATGAGACCTCCGCGTCGACGCGGTCCGCGCCGAGCAGTTCCGACCAGACGGCGGCCACCTCGCGTTCCACGGCGGTCGGCGACGTCTTCGCGGCGCGGCCGGCCGTGGAGGGGGCGGGACGCGGCAGCGCGTTCCGGTCGACCTTGCCGCCGACGTTGCGAGGGAGCGCGTCCAGGGTCCTGAACGACACCGGCGGCATCGCCTTCCCGAACCGCCGCCGCAACGCCGCACGCCACACATCGGGCGTGGCCTCGGCCGTTTCGTCCGGCGCGGTGCGCGGCACGACGTAGGCCACCAGGCGGCTCACCAGGCCGTCGGGGCCGGGCACCGCCACCACGGCGCACCCGGCCACCGACTGGTGGGCGGCCAGCGCCGCCTCGATGTCGGTCAGCTCCATGCGGACGCCGTTGAACTTGACCTGGAAGTCCCCGCGCCCGCCGAACTCCAGCGTCCCGTCCCACCGCCTGCGGCCGAGGTCGCCGGTCCGGTAGGCGCGGTGTGCCGGGTCGAAGCCGCGGAGCGGCAGGAATGGCGAGCGCTCGCCGGACGCGGCGCCGGCGTACCCGGGGGTGACGTGCGGGCTCCGGATGACCAGGTGCCCGGTGACGCCCGCCGGGCAGGGCCGGTCCTGGTCGTCCAGCACCAGGACCTGCCGTCCGGGAATGGACCTGCCGATCGGCGCCACCCCGTACACCGGGCCGGTGATCTCGTGCCAGGTCGCCAGGATCGCCTCGGTCGGACCGTACAGGTTGACCAGCCGGGCACCCGGCAGGGCCGTGCGCAGCCCGTTCGCCAGTTCCCCTGCCAGCGGCTCCCCCGCGAGCAGCAGATGCGTCAGCTCGGGGAGCGGCCCGGCGTTCCGCACGGGGTTCTGTGCGGGGTCCTGTTCGGCGAGCGCGCCGAGGAGTTGCCGGGCGAAGCTGGGGACGGTCTGGAAGTGCGTGATGCGTTCCGCCGCCAGCCAGCCGGCCATCCTGTCCGGGTTCGCCCGGATCCGGTCGGGAACCGGGCACAGCGTCGCGCCCGCCGCCAGCGTGGCGAAGATCTCGACGAGGCTCGCGTCGTACCCCGGCGCGGCCCACTGCGCCACCCGCGCCCCGGGCCCGATGCCGAACTCCCCGGCGAACCAGGTGACGAAATGCGCGAGGGCGGCGTGCGACTGCGGGATGCCCTTCGGCCGCCCGGTCGAGCCCGAGGTGTAGGCGACGTAGGCACGCGTCTCCGGCCCCGCGGACGGTGGGGCGGCCGACGCCGACGAAAGAGCGCCGGTCAGGGGTGGCGGGGACGCCAGGTTCAGGATCCATCCGCCCAGCTCGCGGTGGTGCCAACCGGCGAGCTCATCGCCGGCCGGCTCACCGTCCAGCACCAGGCAGGCCGGGACGAGGTCGGCGAGCACCGCCTTACCCCGTTCACCGGTGTCGCCGGTGCCCAGGCACACCAGGTGGGCGCCGGCGTCGAGCACGCCGAGCAGCGCCGCGGCCTGCCGCGGCCCCTGGGGCATCCGGACCGCCACCGGCAGCCCCTCGACGCCATCGCCCGCCCGCAGCGCGGCGGTCACCGGCGCGGCGAGCTCCTCGATCTCGCGGTAGGAGACCTCGGCCCCATCCCAGGCCACCGCCACCGCGTCCTGGCGGCCCCGCGCCCGCAGGTGGACCAGCTCGTGGACCGGCGGGCCGTCCTCGACGGCGGCGCCGGTCAGGTCGGCCTCGCGCACCGCCGCACCGATCCGGATGGCGTCCTCCATGGGCAGCTCGTCGATCGGAAGGTCCGGCTCGCGGAGCGCGGCCGCCAGCAGGGTGCGCAACTGCCGGAGCATGTGCCGCGCGGACATCCGGTCGAACAGGCTGTCGCGGTATTCCAGGCATCCGGTGACCGAGGGCGCGGCGCGGTCCACGACCAGGGCCAGATCGGTCCTGGCCGAGCCGTTGCCGACCGGCACCGGCCGGACCACCGCGCCGGGCAGTTCGAACTCGGGCTCCGGCAGGTCGCGGTGGACGAGCATCACGTCGCACATGGGGACGCGGTAAGGATCCCGGCCGGGGTTCACGGCGCGCACCAGCTCGCCGAAAGGGAGACCCCTGTGCTCGTGGGCCGCGTCCGCCAGCCGGGCCGCCCTGCGGAGCACCTCCCGGAAGGCGGGACGGCCGGACAGGTCGCCGCGCAGCACCAGGAGGTCGTCGAACGGGCCGATGGCGTCCTCGAAGCCCGGTGGGCGGAAGGCCGCCGTGGCGCCCACCACGGGCCGGTCCTCGCGGCCGTACCGGCCCAGCAGGCACTGCACGGCCGCGAGCAGGACGGCGAACGGCGTCGTGCCTTCGGCGCGGGCCAGCGCGGCCAGATCGCGCGCGAGGTCCCGTCCCCAGTCGAACCGCACCTGGTCGCCGTGGAAGGACGGCCCGGCGGGACGGGCGCGGTCCACCGGAAGCGCCGGGGAGGCCGGGGCCGGCGCCAGCGCGGAGATCCACCAGTCCCGAAGGCGGCGGAGCTCCGCCGCACCGGCCGGCTCGCGCTGCCACCGCGCGAACTCGGCGTACTGCGGCGGAAGCGCCTCTCCCACCGGCAGCCCCGTCTGCGCGCCTCCGGACGGCGCGCCTCCCACGGGGCGCGCGGCCGGCGCGCCTTCTTCAGGCCCGCCGGTCAGCGCGGCCGCGTAATGGGCGGCGAGCTCGTGCGCCAGGATCGACAGGGAACGGTCATCGGCGGCGGCCCGGTGCAGCACCAGCGCGACGGCGTGCTCGCCGTCCCCGAGCCGGGCGACGGCCAGCCGGGCCGGCGGGCCCTCCGCGAGGTCGAACGGTGTCGCGGCCTGCTCCGCGCACCATCGCAGGGCGGCCGCCTCGTCAACGGCCGGAGACACGCCCTCGCCCGCCGTGCCCGTCAATGAGCGCGGATCCGCCACGTGGCCGGCGACCAGGGACGCGCCGTCGCCGGTCGGCGGCGTCGCCGCGCGCAGGTCGGTGAACGACGGGGCCGCCGCGCGCAGGTCGGTGAAGGACGGGGCCGCCGGAGGTCCGGCGGCGATCGACCGCACCGGCCGGCCGCCGGCCTCGGCGAGGGTGGTCCTGAGGGTCTCGTGCCGGCCGGCCACCTCGCGCCAGGCCGCGCCCAGGGCGGCGAGGTCGAGGTCGCCGCTCACTCGGTACGCCCTGTGCAGGTGATGCGCAGGCGACCCGGGGACCAGCCTGTCGAGGAACCACCAGCCATCCTGCGCGTGCGATGTCACGGCTCGCCGGGGACCGGCCTCACAGGGAGGAGATGCCTCAGTCAACATGTTCCCTTCGAGGTGCGGCCGCCGCGCGGAACTCCTCGGCGGCCGGTCTCATCGCGTCATCCCGGTGGCGGGCCATCTCCTTCTAGGAGGTCGGGACCTTGCTCTTGTCGGGGGCCGGGATCGGGCGGGTCTTGACCGGCGGGGTGGCCGACTTCGACAGGCCCGTCGCGGCCAGCAGCACGCGGAGCAGGAACTTGGGGCTCATCAGGGTCTTCGGGTGCTCGACCTGGCCGGCCACGCGCATGTAGCCGGCGGTGACCCGGCTGTCGCGGGCGGCGGCGGTCTGCACCAGCGTCATGAACGCCTGCTCCAGCTTGAGGCTCAGGGGCCGCTTGCCCTCGACGCCGGGGAAGCTGAGGTCGACGTTGTGGGTCACCTGCCACGGCGGGTCGATGACGTTGCGGGCGAGGTCGCGGAAGTAGTCCAGCGGTTGCGGGGCGGCCCCGCTGTGCAGGTGCTCGCGTATGGTGAGCGCCGACAGCGCGGCGACGGTCATGCCGCCCGCGTAGACCGGGTTGAACGTGGTGACGGCGTCGCCGACCACGAGCAGGCCGTCGGGGAAGCGGTCCATGTCCTCGTAGCGGCGCCGCAGGGTCGTCGGGAAGCGGAACGCGACCGGCTCCTCCAGCGGCTCGGCCTGGATCACCGCGTCGTAGATCTCCTGGATGCCGAGCGACCTGATGAACTCGAACAGGCCCTCCTGGTCGGTCGGCGGGTGGTCGCCGAGGATCCCGTAGGTGGTCATCTCGGCCCGGTCGCCGTCGGTCTTGGCGAACAGGATGCCGCGCGGCAGCTTGGGGTAGGCCACGCCGTTGATCGACAGGTCGCCCTTGTAGGGGTCGTCGCGCAGCTTGTAGTGCTGGGTCACGTAGCCGAGACCGATCTTCTTTCGGTCCTCCTTGACCCGGGCGTAGCCGAGGTCCTCCAGCCAGATGGGGGTGCGCGAGCCCCGGCCGGTGGCGTCGACGACGAGGTCGGCCTCGATGACCTCCACGCCCTTGTCACCGTCGAGGTTCTGCACCCGCACGCCGGTGATCTTGCGGCGGTCCGAGGTCGCCTCCAGGCCGAGGATGTCGTGCCGCTCGGCGAAGCTCACGTTCCCCAGCGCCTCCGTCCGCCTGCGCACGTGGAACTCCAGCATCGGCCGGCTGGCGCCGACGCACAGCATGTCGGCCTTCTGCTGCTTGAGCCGCTTGCCCCTGACGTACCAGCGCACGGTCCCGGCCAGGTCGCCCTGGGGGACGCCGTCGGCGAACAGCTCCTCGGTGATCCCCGGGTACATGCTCTCGATGGCCCGCTGGCCGCGGGTCAGCAGGCCGCTGATGTGGCGTCCCTGCGGGCAGCCGCGTCGCGGCTCGCTCACGCCGACCAGCAGGTCGCGGTCGACTACGACGACCTCGTCGTAGGCGTCGGCGAGCACTCTGGCAGCGAACAGTCCCCCAAGGCTTCCGCCGAGCACCACCGCGCGGGTATTGGCGTCGTTGCCCATCGTGGTCATCTCCTCGAATTTCCGTATTCTGATCCGGCATCGTCTGTGCGGCCGCCGGCCGGCCGGCGAAGGACCGGCCTTTTCCTGCATGGCGACCACCCGCGCCGCCTGGATTTCCACGCCGGCCGTGACCGGGGCCGTGGTGAATCGTCGCGTTGAACGTGAGAACCCGAGAACTCCGCCGCCGTGCGGGCGAATGGATCCGGCTTCGGAGAAAGACGCCGAGGAGCTCGGAAATGAACACCCGGCGAGCGTGCCGGTGTCGCCGCCGGCCCGATCCGCCGGCATCACCCGCCGATCAGCACCGCTACATCGTCACGCCGGATCACGCCATGACGCATCTCCGGAAATGCTGTCCCGGCGGCCCGACCGGCGCTGGAGTTACCCGTGAGAAGGCCGGTAAGGGTTTATCGGGCACCGTACGCGCGCTCGCGTCATTTCCGTTCACCTTAAATGAAGAGCGCAATTCCGGAGATGTACGGGAAGACGGGCGGATGTGACGCTGGCCGCATGGCCGAGTTCACAGGTAAGACGGTACTGATCACCGGTGGCGGCAGCGGCATGGGCCTGGCCACCGCACAGCGGCTGCTGGACGCCGAGGCCCGCGTGGTGCTCGCCGGACGCGGCGAGGACCGCCTCGAGGCGGCGGCGAAGGACCTCGACGCGGGCGACCGCGTCCTGGCGGTCCCCACGGACGTCGCCCGCGCCGGCGATCTCGACCGGCTCTTCTCGCGGATCCAGGAGCGCTTCGGCGGACTTGACGGCGTCTTCGCCAACGCCGGCATCGCCGGGTTCGCCCGCAGCGGGGACGTCACCGAGGAGGACTTCGACACCATCGTCGGTACCAACTTCAAGGGCGTCTACTTCACCGTCCAGAAGTCGCTGCCGATCCTCCGCGACGGCGGCTCGGTGGTCGTCAACGGGTCCTGGCTGACCCACCGCGGTCTCGCCTTCACCTCGGTGTACGCGGCGAGCAAGGCCGCCGTCGTCAACCTGGCCCGCACCCTGGCCCCCGACCTCGGCACCCGCGGCATCCGGGTGAACGCCATCAGCCCCGGCTACATCGTGACCGAGATGTTCGAGGCCATCTCCACCACCGAGGAGGCCCAGGAGGAGTGCCGCGGCCACGTGGCGCTCGGCCGGCTCGGCATGGCCGCCGACATCGCCGACGCCGCGTACTTCCTGCTGTCCTCCCGGGCCTCCTACATCACCGGCCAGGAGCTCGTCGTCGACGGCGGCCTGACCACTTCCGTCCCCCTCTGACCGGGCCCGGAGAAGGCCGCCGGGCTCCCCCCGCCCGGGCGGCCTTCTCCAGGCCCTCTTTGATGTGACGCCGCACGAGGAGGGCCATTCGTCAGTGGAAGCGGCGCAGGCGGAGGCTGTTGGTGACGACGAAGACCGAGGAGAACGCCATGGCGGCTCCGGCGATCATGGGGTTGAGCAGGCCCGCGGCGGCCAGTGGCAGGGCGGCCACGTTGTAGGCGAAGGCCCAGAACAGGTTGCCCTTGATGGTGGCCAGCGTGCGGCGGGACAGGCGGAGGGCGTCGGCCGCGACCCGCAGGTCGCCGCGGACCAGGGTCAGATCGGAGGCCTCGATGGCCGCGTCGGTGCCCGTGCCCATCGCCAGCCCCAGATCGGCCTGGGCCAGCGCCGCGGCGTCGTTGACCCCGTCGCCGACCATGGCGACGGTACGGCCTTCGGACTGCAGCCGCTTGACCACCTCCACCTTGTCGGCGGGCAGCACCTCGGCGATGACCTCCTCGATGCCGACCTCGGCGGCGACCGTCCGGGCGACCGCCTCGTTGTCGCCGGTGAGCAGCACCGGGGTCAGCCCGAGCGCCCGCAGCTCGCGGATCGCCCGAGCCGAGGTGGGCTTCACGGTGTCGGCGACGACCAGGACCGCGCGGGCCTGGCCGTCCCAGCCGACCGCGACGGCGGTACGGCCGGCCACCTGGGCTGCGTGCACCGCCCGCTCCAGGCCGGCGGGCAGGTGCTGGGACCACTCGGCCAGCAGCCGGGGACGGCCGACCAGCACGGCATGCCCGTCCACGACGCCCTGGACGCCGAGCCCTTCGACGTTGGCGAAGTCCTCGGCCGCCGGCAGTTCCCCTGCGCGCTCGGCCGCTCCGCGGGCGATGGCCTGGGCGATCGGATGTTCGGAGGCGTGCTCCAGCGCGCCCGCCAGGCGCAGCACCTCGGTCTCGTCCTGGCCGTCGGCCAGGTGGACCTCGGCCAGGGTCATCTTGCCCTCGGTGACCGTGCCGGTCTTGTCCAGCACGACCGTGTCGATCGCGCGGGTGGACTCCAGCACCTCCGGCCCCTTGATCAGGATACCGAGCTGGGCGCCCCGGCCGGTGCCGACCAGCAGCGCGGTCGGGGTGGCCAGGCCCAGGGCGCACGGGCAGGCGATGATCAGCACCGCCACGGCCGCGGTGAAGGCGGCGCCCGCGCCGCTCCCGG
>NZ_JALLPO010000037.1 GCF_023276435.1 Sphaerisporangium perillae | reverse complement strand
TTGGGGGGTTGGGGTTGAGGTTCGTTCCTACCGTCTAGTTGAGTCCCCTTAAAGGGACTCCTACTTAACTAGTTAACTCCTACCGGGCCTTAAGGCCCGAGTCGATAACCAACACTCCTGTTAAGGATCGGCCTGAAGGCCGATCCGTTAAGGGGTACGAGGGTCCTACAGGACCCCTGGCGACACTCGCCCACCTTCACACCCCCACCACGTCTCCGACTCCTGGGGGTGAATCACCATGCCCAGGGCTCCTAAGAGGGAGTTTTGTTAGCTCTTGTTCCGGTTCATGGCGAATAGGCCGGGTTCTGGTTCGGTGAGGACGTCTCGGCCGACCAGGCGCTTGAGCTTGGCGCGCATGTTCTCGACATGGCGTGGCTGATCCCCGACGTTCAGGGCACGGCACAGGTCCTTGGCGCGCAGGCCGCCGTCGGTGCGGGTGAAGACGGCGAGAATCTCCTGGTAGGCGGGCGGGAGCGGCTCCTGGCTGCTGTCGGGCTGGTCCTGCTGCTCGTGCTGTCGTCCAGCGATCTCGAGCAGGGTCTGCCGGGTGAGCTGCAGGCGGGAACCAGCTGCTGGGTGTCCTCCAACCGGGAGGACAACTCGGCGATTCCGGCGCGCAGCCGGTCGACCTCGGCGTGGGCATCCTGTTCCCGTTGGTCCAGGTGCCGCAGCAGCTCATCGGGAACCACCGGGCCCCTTCACGCCGCCAGGCCCAGCAACGACGCCGACCGCCAGGTCATGGTGGCGGTGCCGGTCAGCCGGCGGGTCATGTTGTCGGTCATCGACCAGTAGACCATCGACTCGGCGCTGGTGGTCAGCCGTTCGTAGTCGCGGACCAGACGGCGGTGCAGCATCAGCGTCCCGTAGACCTGCTCGGCCACCCATCGTTTGGGCAGTGGCACAAACCCCCTGGTCTGCGGGTCGCGGTGGACGGTCTCCACCGCGATGCCCAACCCGGCGCCGTGTCAGGTGACCGCGTTCTTGAACCCGGCATCCACCCACGCTCTGGTGACGGAGGGGTTGTCGATGGCGACCTTGTCCAGCAGCGCGATGCCGATCGCGTTGTCGTGCACGCTCGCGGCGGTCACCACCACCGCGATCACCAGTCCGAGCACGTCGGAGGCGATGCCCCGCTTGCGGCCCCGGCTCTTCTTTCCCGCGTCCAGCCCGGTGGTGGAGGCAGGCGCGTTGATCGAAGCGTGCACGGTCTGGGTGTCCAGCACCACCGCGCTGGGGTCCTCGCGGCGTCCGGCCCGCTCCCGCACCTGACAGCGCAGCAGGTCGTGGATGGTCTGGTCGGTGCCATCGTCACGCCAGGCGGCGAAGTAGTAGTACACCGCGGTGTGCGGCGGAAGGTCGTGTGGCAGGTACCGCCACTGGCAGCCGGTCCGGGCCTGGTACAGGATCGCGTTGACGATCTCCCGCATCGCGTAGCGGCCTTGATGACCACTGACCGAGGGGTGCCGCTGCTTCCAGGCCGCGATCACCGGCTCGATCAGCGCCCATCGCCCGTCGGATAGATCGCTGAGATAAGGCTCACGCTCGCCCATACCGCCAGTCCACCGCAGCCACAGTGAACGTCAACCTTCCGTCACAAACCCCTCACTCTCGGGAGAACGCACACGAGGGCAATCCCTCACAAAACTCCCTCTGAGAAGTGCCTGGAAGCTGGCTGCCCCAAGCCAGCCACCAACGCGGGGCGATGCCAGATCCACTACGTGCCCTGGCAACAGACAAGTCCCCGGAACCTGACGCGGCCGACCAACGCCGCGACGCTGATGCGCAAGGCCCGTCGCCGAGATCGTGAGCGCTGCTACCTGTGCGGTGGCCCCGGACGGATCGTGGACCACGTTGTAGCCGTCGCCGACGGCGGCTCCTGGGACCTGTCCAACCTGGCCTGCATCTGCCCCGACTGTCACACCTTGAAGACTCGAACGGAGGCCGCGCGGGGGAGGGCGCGTCACCAATGAGCAATGAAGATCACACCCAGGGCTGTGGCCCAGGCGGTAACTGCGGCATGTGTCCCAGTCCTTGCTTCCTTACTGATACAGGCTCCTTCGCCGCCCTCATTGAGCTTGGCCCCCTCTCCGAAGACCAGCTCTACTCCGACACCGACGCCCTCGGGTGTGCTCGCTGGGACTTCCCCGAAGCCGCGTGCGACGTCGACTCCTGCATCCACAACTACTTCTGCTTCGACAAGTACGAAGCCCACGCCGACTCCTAAGCAGACCAAGTCGGCCACCCCGAAGCCCAAGCCGAAGCCTCCCCCGGCTCCCAAGCCCAAGCCGCCGCCGGGCACGGTCAGTACCTTCCTCAAGGTCGCCGCTGCCGAGGCCAAGCTCGGCATCTCCGGGGCCCCCAACAAGTACACGCGCTGGTACGCCGTCTTGAAGGGCGACACCTACTTCACCACCGCCCCCTGGTGCGCGATCTTCGTGGCCTGGGTGGCTCAGCAGGCCGGTTTACGGGCCAAGGTTGGCACAGACGCCTACACGCCCACCTGGGCCGCCTGGTACGCCTCCAAGGGCCGCTGGCACACCACGCCGAAGGTCGGGGCGATCGTGTTCTTCGACTGGGGCGGCAGCAAGAGCCGGGTCAACATCGACCACGCGGCCATTGTCGAGAAGGTCAACGGCGACGGCTCGATCGAGACGATCGAGGGCAACTCCTCCGGCCGGGTGCAGCGGGTGCATCGCTCCAGCAGCATCGTTGGCTACGGATATTGGGCCTGAGTCCCCTACTCCTGAACTCAGGCTCTACAGCACATGGGCTGTCAGCAGCAACTATCGCGCCGTAGGGCCGGTGGGGCTGACAAGGCGCACGCGAGGGCGGGTTCCGAGCGCCACACACTTCTTTCTTCATCAACCGGAGGTACGCACATGGCGGCACCCAGAGGCAGGCGCATCAGCTCCCCGACCGCCACGGCGGCCGAGACACCGGACACCGAGACCGAGACCGACGCTGACGGCGTCATGACCGTGAGCGATGTGCTCGCCGGCCGTTACAGGTTCGTCAGGGGCGAGTGATGGCAGGCCGCGGACCGGCTCCCAAGGAGAACGCGGTCCGGCGCAACGCCGTGGACCTGTCCCATCTGGAAGGCGACGAGGACGTCCCTGACCGGATGCGCAAGCTGTTCAAGCGGGACGGCTACTCCGTAGCCACCTGCCGCTGGTGGGACACCTGGGTCGACGCAGACCAGTCCGAGAGCTTCAAGGCGACCGATTGGATGCGCCTTCAGATGCTCGCCCCTCTCGTTGAGGCGTACTTCCGCCGTCCGGGTCACAACGCTCTGGCCGAGATCCGGCAGAACGAGTCGTTGCTTGGCGCGACGGTCACCGACCGCATGCGCCTGCGGATGAACAAGGCCGAGAAGAAGGGCGAGGAGAAGCCCGACAAGCTTCCCGAGAACGTCGCCGACTTCGAGCTGTACCGGCAGCTAGGTGGGGTCTAGTCTGCCACCTTGGTCAATGTTGCGGTTGACCATTCTCCACTGGCCGCTCTGGAGCTATAGCTTAGCGAGCCAGTCCAGTCATACCTGAGCTCTACAGCCATCTCTTCGATACACTTTTCCACACCTACGGTAATTACCTCACGCAATTTCAACTCATTTCCGGAGACCACCTTCGAAAGCTCGTCGTAGCCACTACACCCAAGCTCCTTGTATTCAGCCGTGGCAACAGATTTCCCCAGCTCACCACCCTTGATCCTCAGCTTGAGCGTGTAGTTTTGACTGCCAAACTGAGCGACTTGTCCGAACCATGTGCCGATGAAGCGAGCCGGGACCTCTTGCCGCAAGGAGGCAGGAGTCGGCGGCGCAGCGCGTTTTACTGATTTGATGCTGGGCTTCGGACTACTTATCGATACGGACCTTGGCCGATCCTCATCGTGCGTAACTGGAGTTGACTGGGCGCTCGTCCTCCGAGCCTCTGCACGGTCTGCTTCATCGCCCCGATAAGACAGCACGCCGTAAAGCAAGCTAGCCGTAGCCACTGGGAAACCAAGCACTCCTACCCACCACGATATCTGCTTTCCCGTACGGGTCTCACTAATGGGGGCCCTTTGGGCCCTATGTCCATTATTTGCCACTTTACACCTTCCCGCATTGGAACGGTCCCCCCTATTCAACTCAGGGATTTTATCCCATTTTGTGGGCTGGTGTTGGGCGAATAGGGGGTGGTGCCTGTGCAAACGGCCAACCTCCCGAGGGAGTTCCCCCACCAAGCCCCTCACAACGACTGGACTTCGAGCTGTACCGGCAGCTCGGCGGCGCGTGATCAGCTCTCCAGCTCTCGGATCTTCGTCCGAGCATCTCGCAACTTCTCGTACGCCTTCCGCGCCTTCTCAGCCTCGGCGCGACCGTTGTACCAGCCCACTTGGAGCTTCGGGAACCACTCGCCGATCTTGTCAGGGTTCTTGAAGAGGTACACAACCGTAGAGACGACACCCGCGCTACTAATACCGGCCACAGCCAGCTCGATCGTGAGCGGCGAGTTCATCGAGAGACGCGTTACGAGCATGCTCTCGATGGCCAGGATGCGAAGGAAGGCGGCTGCCTGCGAAGCCAGAGCCTCGTCATCCGCCTCATCAACCGCGTCCTGCAGCTCGCTGGCTTGCGCTGCCATGTCGACCGCCCCGACGAAGGCGTGAAGGGCGGACAGCACCTCTATGACGTCGAAAAGCACCGGCGCTGAGACACCCCTGGGCACAGGCGCGATTCGCTCGCGCAGGGTTTCCGGATGCTCGATGACCACTTCAAGCCTGTTCGCAATACCGGTGCGCTCTGCTGATAGCTCCGTCACAAATTTCAGATCGTAGGGGGGTGATGTCCGATGCAATGCGGACGTACTCCCCGAGAACGTCGCCGACTTGGAGCTGTACCGCAGCCTCGGCGGCGCGTGATCCCCCGCACCTGACATCGAAAGGCATGCCCATGGCCATGGCTCCCAAGCCCAAGCGACCCGCCAAGAAGCCCACCCCCAAGCCCGCCCCGGCGACCGCCAAGCGTGGCGGCAAGGCCGCGCCCTTCCCGCCGAAGAAGACCGGGAAGGGCTAACTGACCATCGACGACTGAACCGCCCTCCGGGCGACCTGAGCACCCGGAGGGGGGTGACCCACACCCCATGCAAAGTGGCAACCTTCCCGAAGGTGTTCCCCATCCTCAGCGGTCGCTGGGCTATCAAATCCTGCGATGGGGCGAGAGGTATCTCGTCCAGCCGGATGGCGAGAACGCAGGCGATCCGTGGCAGTTCACCGTCGAGCAGAAGCGTTTCATCTTGTGGCTGTATGCCATTGATGAGAAGGGCAAATGGCTGTACGACACAGCCTGCCTTCGCCGTAGCAAGGGGTGGTTACCTGGGGCAAGACCCCGGTCCTTGCGGCCCTGGCCATCGTCGAGTTCATCGGCCCGTGCAGGTTCAGCTACTTCGACGAGGCCGGGTTCCCGGTGGCCAAGCCGGTCGGCCTGCCGCTGATTCAGATCGCCGCCACCTCGATCGACCAGACCGCGAACACCCGCGACATGATCCGCGGAATGCTGGCCAACTCGCCAGCAGAGGTCGAGTACGACCTTGAGATCGGCAAGGAGCGCATCCAGTTCCGCTCCGGCCGTCCGGGACGCATCGAGCCGGTAACCAGCTCCAGCCGTGGCCTGGAGGGCGCCCGGCCCACGTTCGTGGTCGGGGATGAGACCCACCACTGGGTGCCGAACAACGGTGGCACAGCGGTGTTCGAGGTGCTCGACCGTAACGTCCGCAAGACGGCCGGCGCGGGCTCGCGCATCGTGGAGTCCACCAACGCGTTCAACCCGAACGAGGACTCTGTCGCTCAGCGCACCTACGACGCGTACTTGAAGAAGCCCAACGGCAAGCTCCTGTACGACTGCGTGGAGGCCGACTCCGACGAGATCGACCTGAAGGACGAGGACGCTGTCCGGCTGGGTCTCAGGCAGGCGTACGGCGACTCCAAGTGGGTTGACCTTGACGGCCTGGTCGCTGCGATCCAGGACCCGCGTACGAGCCAGGCACAGGCGTACCGCTTCTACCTGAACAAGATTCAGGAGTCCGCTGACGCGTGGATGGCCAAGCCCGTATGGGACGGCCTGCGCAAGGACGACGACCCGATCAAGGCTGGCGACCAGATCGCCATCGGCTTCGACGGGTCGCTCTACAGCGACTCCACCGCGATCGTCGGCTGCCGTCTCCGCGACGGCAAGCTGTTCATGATCCACCTTGACGAGCAGCCCGACCCGCAGTTCTCCAAGCTCGCCGCCGACTGGCAGGTCGACACCCTGCTGGTGGACAAGCGGATGCGCGAGGCGTTCTCCACCTACCGCGTGGAGTGGCTCTACGCCGACCCCTCCTACTGGCAGAACGTCGTGGGCACCTGGGCCTTGGACTTCAAGGAGAAGGACAAGGACGGGCGAGAGATCGTCTTCGAGTTCTCCCCGCAGCGCGCCTTGCAGATGACCAAGGCGGTCGAGCGGATGCACACCGCAGCCCACCTGGCCGAGGACATCTGCCACGACGGCAACCCCGACCTGGGCCGCCATGTGGCCAACGCGGTCGTCTACGAGGTCCCCCAGGGGGTGCTGATCCGCAAGGAATCCAAGCGGTCCAAGAAGAAGATCGACGCCGCCATCGCGGCGATTTTGGCCTATGAGGCCCGAGCGGAAGCCATTGCCGACGGACGTATGAAGGTCCGCCGAAAGGCCCGCCTGCGAAGCTACTAAGGAGGCTGTCCCCTTGACTGTTGGCCGCATAGGGGTACGCCCCGAGTCCCCGCTGGACTGGATCACCTACCTCGAAGGCAAGCTGAACGCGCAGGCGTCCAACAGCCAGAGGTACCTGGACTACTACGACTCCGAGAACAAGAACCTGGCCTTCGCCCAGGCGAAGTTCTCCGAGATCTTCGGCGGGATGTTCACGGGCTGGAGGGACAACTTCTGCCCCCTGATCGTGGACTCGATCTCCGAGCGGCTGCGTGTCCAGGGTTTCCGCATGGGGCCGGAGGAGCCGGCCGATACCGACGCCACCGAGATCTGGCAGCGCAACTTCCTCGACGCGGACTCCAACGCCGGTCACATCGACGCCCTGGTGCAGGGCAGCTCGTACGTGACGGTGTGGGGAGACTCCGAGGACCAGCCGGTGATGGTGCCCGAGAGCGCCCAAGAGGTCGTTTCCAGTACGAGCCCGGCTCCCGGCGCAAGCTGGCCGCTGCGATGAAGCAGTACACCGACGACTGGGGCGGGGAGTACGTCACCCTGTGGACCCCTCAGACGGTGTACACCAGCACCCGCATGGGTGACGGCATGAAGTGGGAATCGCCGAAGGAGGTTACGAATCCTCTCGGCGTCGTGCCGGTGGTTCCGCTGAACAACCGCTCCCGGCTGCGGATGGTGCCGTTCTCCGAATTGGCGGCGATCATCCCCGTCCAGGACGCCATCAACAAGATCACGGCGGATGCCATTGTCGCGTCCGAGTTCGCTGCCTTCCCGCAGCGAGTGATTTCCGGCGTGGAATCGCTTCCGGATGACGCCACCTCGGAAGAGGAGGCTGCCGCGCGAGCGGACGCCGTACGCGCCTACATCGACCGCATCCTCACTCTGGACAACCCCGAGGCCAAGTGGGGCCAGTTCCAGGCCGCGGACCTCAACAACTACGTGGCTCTCATCGACATGCTCGTCCAGCACATGGCGAGCCAGTCCAGGGTCCCGTTCCACTTCTTCCTGCTCAATGGCGGTCAGGCTCCTTCCGGGGAATCCATTACCGCTGCCGAGGCAGGGCTCGTGGCTAAGGCCCACGAGCGGATGCTGCACTTCGGTGAATCCTGGGAAGAGGCCATGCGGCTTGCATTCCTGGTCAAGGGCGACACGTCCAAGGCCAAGGCGTACAACGCAGAGACCATCTGGGCTGACCCCGAGTACCGCAGTAAGGCCGCTATGGCTGACTCCCTGCTGTAGATGAAGGAACTCGACGTTCCGGTCAAGCAGCTCCAGGAGGAGTACGGCTACACGCCGATCCAGATTTCTCGCTTCGCGCAGATGCGCGAGGAGCAGATGAAGGAGACCCAGCGGCTGGACGAGAAGTACGGCCCGCCCCCGGCCGTGCTCGGCCCGGATGGCAGGCCGCTGCCCCCGAAGGGACAGCCTGGCCAGCAGCCGCCCCCGCGCCCTCCCAGACCGCTAGGCTGGCTCGATGCGTCTCGTCGTTGCCCGCTGCACCGTGGACTATGTAGGTCGTCTATCAGCGCATTTGCCCTCAGGCATCCGTTTGGTGATCTTGAAAGCCGACGGTTCGGTGAGCATCCATGCCGACGACCGGGCGTTCAAGCCGCTCAACTGGATGAACCCCCCGTGCAAGCTGCGCGAGGAGGAGACCAGCTGGACCGTCACGCACGGCAAGACCGGTGAGAAGCTCATCTTGACGATCGAGGAGATCCTGCACGACTCCTCCCACGAGCTGGGCGTCGATCCCGGGCTCCAGAAGGACGGCGTCGAGGCGCACCTGCAGGAACTGCTGGCCGACAACATCGCCACCCTCGGAGACGGCTGGACGCTGATCCGCAGGGAGTACCCCACGGCGATCGGTCCGGTGGACATCCTCTGCCGCGACCACCTGGGCGGCACAGTCGCCATCGAGATCAAGCGGCGCGGCGAGATCGACGGGGTCGAGCAGCTCACCCGTTATCTCGAGCTGCTCAACCGCGACAGCCTGCTCGCGCCGGTCAAGGGCGTCTTCGCCGCGCAGGAGATCAAGCCGCAGGCCCGGGTGCTCGCCGCCGACCGCGGCATCGACTGCGTCACCCTCGACTACGACGCCCTGCGCGGCATCGAGCGCACCGACACCCTGTTCTGACCACCGTCACCGCGAGGGCCGCGGCGCTCGGAACCTGTTCATCCCGGTGACGGAGTTCCACAAATAGAAAAGGCGCGTATTGGTCGACCGGTGAGCCGTCGACCCCGCGCTCGCGAATTACGCAGGCCTTGAGGCCGAGCCCGGAAAAGGCGTCCAGAGCCGCGCCTCCGGTCGCGCCCCGATGCCATATCACACCCATGCCATAATCGGCCGCGCAGCGCCTCGCGCCGCCGGAGCAGGTAGGCCGAGACCCGCTCGAACGCCGTCCCCGAAGCGGACGGCTCCGTTCCCCCGCGTCCATGATCCGCGCGTACAGACCGGTAGGTACAGGGCCCATCCGGCCGCCGTGAACGCGAAACCGGCGACCGGCGAAGTAGTCATGTGATCACTGCCAGGACGGTCCGCGCGGCGGCGGGGCCCCGCGCCCCGGGCCGGGAACCCGAACACGGACTTCGGCGAAGTAATGGTGTGAGGAAGTGCCAGAGCGCCCGTTCATTACGTAGTTGACCGGCTACTCAACGAATTTGTTGGGAGTCGGGTGCAACTTTTGGGGTGCTTCAGCACGTCTAGAACATTGACGCGGGGGCAGGTAAGGCGGGCGTTAACGGTTTCCTTACCTTCCGGGGGAAGTGACTCATCATTCTCACCCCTGGTTACGCGTGCTCCCAGGGGCCGACGGCGAATGACATTGCGAGGGGCAAAAATAATGACCGCACGATACGAGGGGTCTTTAGCGTGCTGACGAGGGGGCGCAGGGTCGTCGCACGCGCGGCCGTGAAGCTGCTCAAGCTGGTCAACGCCAGGCGGGCGCGCAAGGCCGTACCGCGCGGCACGAGGACGATCCGCATCCTGCTGTTGCACGCCTACGGGATGGGGGGCACGATCCGCACCGTCCTCAACCTGGCCGCGTATCTGGCCCGCGACCACGAGGTGGAGATCATCAGCCTGATCCGCACCGCCGAGGAGCCGTTCTTCGACCTGCCGCCGGGCGTGCCGGTGCGGTTCCTGGACGACAGGACGGTCCCCCGGGGGTGGTTCGCCGAGTTCCTGGCGCGGCGTCCGAGCAGGTTGGTGCCCGAGGAGGAGAAGGCCTATCTCAGCATGAGCCTGCTGACCGACCTGCGGCTGGTCCGCTTCCTGCGCTCGCTGCGCGGCGGGGTGGTCATCGGGACCCGCCCGGGGTTCAACCTGGTCATGGGCCTGCTCGCGCCGCCGGAGGTGCTCACCGTCGGCCAGGAGCACGTCACCCTCGAATCGCACGGGCCCGCGCTGCAGGCCGATATCAAGAGGCGGTACGGCAAGCTCGACGCATTCACGACGCTCACCCAGGCCGACCTGAAGGACTACACCAAGGCGTTGAAGGCGCAACCGCCCAAACGCCTCCTGCGCATCCCCAACGCCATTCCCAAGCTCGCGGGCGAGGTCTCCTCGCTCGAGGAGAAGGTCGTGGTCGGCATCGGCCGCATCGTCTGGGCCAAGGGTTTCGACCGGCTGGTAAACGCCTGGAAGACGGTCGCGGTGGCACACCCCGACTGGGTGCTGCGCATCTACGGCGGCGGCACGCCCGAGCGCGAGGAGAAGCTGCAGAACCGCATCGACGAGGCGGGGCTGTCGGACAAGGTGTTCCTGATGGGCAGCACGCCCGAGATCGGCGTCGAGCTGTCCAAGTCGTCGATCTACGCCGTCAGCTCGCGCTACGAGGGCTTCGGCATGACGATCCTGGAGGCGATGAGCAAGGGCGTGCCGGTGGTGAGCTTCAACTGCCCGCACGGGCCCAAGGAGATCATCACCGACGAGCACGACGGGCTGCTGGTCCGCTCCAAGAAGGCCGCCGCGCTCGCGGCCGGCATCTGCCGCCTGATCGAGGACGAGGAGCTGCGCCGCAGGCTCGGCGCCAACGCGCTGGCCACCTCCGCGCAGTACGAGATGGACGTGATCGGCGCCCAGTGGGGGGCCCTGCTGGCCGACCTGGAGGACCGCCGCGAGCTGCCCGACCGCTCGCTCGGCACGCCGGTCTAGCACGCGCCCCGCCGGCGCACGCTGCCCTGGCCCGCCTGGCCCGCCTGGCGCCCTCTCCGAGGCCCGCCGCCGCACGTTTCCCGGCGGCGTGTCCACCGAACGGAGGACATCGGGGTCGGTCCGTCGATGGTGCCGCGCGAGCCGTGCGGTCGCGATGCTCGGGTACATGACGCAGACAGCGGTGAGGGTCCGCGGCCTTACCAAGCGGTACGGCGAGGTACGCGCGGTGGACGGCATCGACCTGGACATCTCGGCCGGCGAGGTGTTCGCCATCCTCGGCCCCAACGGCGCCGGCAAGTCGACCACGGTGGAGATCCTCGAGGGGTACCGCAAGCGGGACGCCGGCGAGGTCACCGTCCTAGGCATCGACCCCGAGCATCCGACCCGGCCGTGGCGCGGCCGGGTCGGCATCGTGCTCCAGACGGCGAACGACACGGCGGAGCTGACGGTACGCGAGACCGTCCGCCACTTCTCCGGCTACTACCCGCAGGCCAGGGATCCCGACGAGGTGATCGCCCAGGTGGGGCTCACCGAGCAGGCCGGCAAGCGCATCAGGCAGCTCTCCGGCGGCCAGCGGCGGCGGGTCGACGTGGCGCTCGGCGTCGTCGGCGACCCCGAGCTGCTGTTCCTGGACGAGCCGACCACCGGCTTCGACCCCGAGGCCCGGCACCGGTTCTGGGACCTGATCCACGAACTGGCCCGCGAGGGCACGACGATCGTGCTGACCACCCACTACCTGGAGGAGGCCGAGGCGCTCGCCGACCGGGTGGCGGTGATCGCCAGAGGCCGCGTCGTGGCCCAGGACCGGCCCGCCACCCTCGGCGGGCGGGCGAGCGCCAAGGCCCGGGTGAGCTGGCTGGACGAGGGCGAGCGCAAGCAGGTCGAGACCGACACCCCCACCAAGACGGTGCTGGAGCTGACCCGCCGCTTCGACGGCGAGGTGCCCGAGCTGACCGTGACCCGGCCTTCCCTGGAGGACATCTACATGCGCCTCATCTCCTCACCCCTCGCCGAGGTGACCCAGTGAACGACACCGCCACCGCCACCGCCACGGCCGGCCGGACCGCCACCTCCCACCCGCTGCCCTCGGTCCTCGCCCTCGGCTGGTCCAGGGCCGCCGTGGAGACCAAGATGTTCTTCCGCGAGCGGGACGCGGTCATCTTCACCTTCGCCTTCCCGATCATCCTGCTCGTCATCTTCGGCGCGATCTTCAGCGGGCGGCTCGAGGGCAGCCCGATCACCGTCTCGCAGCTCTACACGGCCGGGCTGATCGGCGCGGGGGTCATGAGCGCCAGCTTCCAGAACCTCGGCATCGGCATCGCCGTCGACCGGGACGACGGCACGCTCAAGCGCCTGGCGGGCACACCCCTGCCACGCAGCGCGTACTTCGTCGGCAAGATCCTCAGCGTCCTGCTGGTGGCCCTGCTGGAGGTCGCGATCCTGCTGGCGATCGGCGTGGCGGCCTATGACCTGACGCTTCCCACAGAGCTCGGCCGGTGGGTCACCTTCGCCTGGGTCTTCGTGCTCGGCATCACCGGGTCGGCGCTGCTCGGCATCGCGGTCAGCAGCCTGCCGCGGTCCGCGAAGAGCGCCACCGCCGTGATCAGCATGCCGTTCGTGGTGCTGCAGTTCATCTCCGGGGTGTTCATCCCGTTCAGCGAGCTCCCGGAATGGCTGATCAGGATCTCCTCCCTCTTCCCGCTGAAGTGGATGTGCCAGGGCTTCAGGTCGGTGTTCCTGGGCGACGCGGGGGCCGCCCTGGAGCTGACGAAGTCCTACGAATTGGACCGCGTGGCGCTGATCCTGGCAGCCTGGGCCGTCGGAGGTCTTGTCCTGTGCCTGACGACGTTCCGCTGGAAGAGCCGCCGCGACGGATGACGGCCGGTGCGCGTTTCGCCGTGCGGCGGGGCCGGCCGGAGGCGCGAGCCTCCAGCGGCCCCGTCGCCAACGCCTGGGAGGGCTTCGGCGGCTGGGAGGCCCTCTTCCTCCTCGCCTTCGCGGTCACCCTCGTGCTGGTGGTGGTCGACGGCGGCACGGGTCCCGCCGCCAAGACGACGGCGATCACCCTGCTCGGCCTGTGCGCCGTCGTCTACCTGCTCGTCGGCCGCCGGGCCATCAAGGACGAGGAGGCCAACTCCCGGGTCGGGCTGTACTACGCGGGTTTCGTGATCGTCGCGTTCGTCCCCGCGACGGTCATCGCCCCGGCCGCCTCCTTCGCCCTCTTCGCGCTCTGCCCGCAGACGTTCATGGTGCTGCGCCCCCGCTGGGCGGTCGCCACCGTGCTGCTCCTCAACGTCAGCCCGGCGGTCCGGTTCGCACTACAGCCCGGCCTGGAATGGGAAGAGATCGTCGCCTTCGCCGCGACCAGCACCCTCGTGATCATCACCTCCATGGTCTTCGGCCCGTGGATCACCCGCATCATCCACCAGAGCGCCGAGCGGGGCGAGCTGATCGAGGAGCTTTCGGCCAGCCGGGCCGAGGTCGAACGGCTCTCGCGCGAGCGGGGCGCGCTCGCCGAACGCGAGCGGCTGGCCGGAGAGATCCACGACACCCTCGCCCAGGGGTTCACCAGCATCATCATGCTCATCCAGGCGGCCGAGGCGCAGCCGGACCCCTCCAGGCATCTCGCGCTGGCCATGCGCACCGCCAGGGAGAGCCTGGACGAGGCCCGCGGGCTGATCGCCACCCTCACCCCCGCCCCGCTGGACGGATCGACCCTCGACGAGGCGCTCGGCAGGATCACGGCCCGGCTGGGCGAGGAACTGGGCATACCCGTCGCTTTCACGATCGAGGGCACCTCGCGCCCCCTGCCACCGGGCACCGAGGTCGTCCTGATCAGGGCCGCCCAAGAAGGGCTGGCGAACGTGCGCAAGCACGCGGCCGCCTCGTCGGCCACCGTCGTCCTCACGTACGGGGACCACGAGGTGGTCCTGCGGGTCCGCGACGACGGGACGGGGTTCGGCGAGGCCACGCCCACCACCGGCTACGGCCTGCGCGCCATGCGCAGCCGCGTCGAGCAGGCCGGTGGCACCCTGCGGGTGGACGGCGCGGCCGGGCGCGGCACCGAACTCAGCGTCCGGCTCCCTCAGGAGGGCGACTTCTCGTGATACGTGTGCTCATCGTCGACGACCACCCCGTGGTGAGGGAGGGCCTGCGCGGCATGCTGGAGGCCGATCCCGGGATCACCGTGGCCGGAGAGGCGGGGTCGGGCGACGAGGCGGTGGTGCGCGCCCGCGAGCTTCGCCCGGACGTGATCCTGATGGACCTGCGGATGCCCGGCGGCGACGGGGTGCGGGCCATCCCGCCGATCCTCGCCGCCGGCCCGCGGACGCGGGTGATCGTCCTGACCACCTACGAGACCGACCAGGACATCGTGCGCGCGGTCGAGGCGGGCGCCGCGGGATACCTGCTGAAGGACACCTCGCGCGCCGACCTGGTCGCGGCCGTCTTCGGTGCCGCCCGGGGCGAGACCGTGCTGTCCCCGTCGGTGGCGACCAAGCTGGTCACCCGGATGCGGGCGCCGGCGGCCGAGTCGCTGTCCAGGAGGGAGACCGAGGTGCTGGCGCTGGTGGCGCGCGGCCTGACCAACGCGGAGGTCGGCAGGGAGCTGTTCATCAGCGAGACGACGGTCAAGACGCACCTGCTGCGGATCTTCGGCAAGCTCGGGGTCTCCGACCGCACCGCCGCCGTCACCACCGCACTCTCCCGCGGCCTGCTCTGAACCATCTCGGGGCCGCACGATCTCGCACCGAATATTGTTCCAGCAGAGATGGTTCCCATCGCAACGACGGGGCTAAGGTTGCCACAGACCCCCGAGGGGGAAGAGCGTGGTCCCCGGAACGCCCGCGTCCGGGCGCGAGCGCGACCGCAGAGGCCCGAGAAGGAGACGCCATGGCAACGGCTACCGAGCAGCGCACCTTCGACTCCCTCGGCCCCGCCACGGGGGCCGTCGTGGGCACCCACCCTGTGCACGACGCCGCGGCCGTACGGGCGGCCGTCGAGAGCGCCGCCGAGGCGGGCCGCTGGTGGGCGGGGCTGGGATACGAGGGGCGCAGGCGGCGGCTGCTGGACTACAAGGCCGTCCTGACGCGCAACCTCACCCGCATCACCACGCTGATCCACGAGGAGACCGGCAAGCCGGTCGCCGACGCCACCCTGGAGACGGTGCTCGCGATCACGCACCTCGACTGGGCGGCGCGCAACGCGCGCAAGGTCCTCGGCCCCCGCCGCGTCCCGACCGGCCTGATCGGCATCAACCTCGCCGCCACCCTGGAGTACCTCCCCCTGGGTGTGGTGGGCGTCATCGGGCCGTGGAACTACCCGGTGTTCACCCCGATGGGCTCGATCGCGTACGCGCTCGCCGCCGGGAACGCCGTGGTGTTCAAGCCCAGCGAGCTCACCCCGGGGGTCGGCCTGCTGCTGGCCGAGCTGTTCGCGCAGAGCGTGCCGGAGCGCCCGGTGTTCCAGGTGGTCACCGGGCTCGGGGAGACCGGGGCCGCGCTCGCCGCTGACCCGGGGATCGGCAAGATCGCCTTCACCGGCTCGACGGCCACCGCCAAGCGCGTCATGGCCGCCTGCGCGGCCAACCTCACGCCGATGGTCGCCGAGTGCGGCGGCAAGGACGCCCTCATCGTCGACGCGGACGCCGACGTGGCCGCCGCCGCCGACGCGGCGGTCTGGGGCGCCATGTCCAACTCCGGCCAGACCTGCGTGGGCGTCGAACGCGTCTACGTGGTGGAGCGCGTCTACGACGCGTTCATGCGCGAGCTCACCGAGCGGGCGAAGGCCGTGCGCAGCGGGGAGGACTACGGGCCGATCACCATGCCGTCCCAGACCGAGGTGATCCGGCGGCACGTCGACGACGCCCTCGCCGGGGGCGGCAAGGCCGTGGTCGGCGGCACGGAGTCCGTACGGCCGCCGTACGTCGACCCGGTGGTGCTGACCGACGTGCCCGAGGACTCCAGCGCGGTGCGAGAGGAGACCTTCGGGCCGACGATCACCGTGCGGAAGGTCGCCACCGTGGAGGAGGCGATGGAGAAGGCCAACGCCGTCTCCTACGGCCTGGGCGGCACGATCTTCTCGGGCAACGCCCGCCGGGCCATGGAGCTCGCCCGCACGATGCTCACCGGCATGACGGCGATCAACTCGGTCATCTCCTTCGCGGGCGTGCCGGCGCTCCCGTTCGGCGGCGTGGGCGACTCGGGCTTCGGGCGCATCCACGGCGCCGACGGGCTGCGCGAGTTCGCCCGGCCGAAGGCCATCAGCCGGCAGCGGTTCGCCCTCCCCGGAATGAACCTCACCTCCTTCGGCCGCACGCCGGCGGAGATGGAGCGTCTTGTGAAGTTGGTCACGTTCCTCCATGGTCGACGGAGAAGCTAGTTGTCCTGATACTTCCCCAAAAACGATCTTGCGTCCATAATGATGGGTTCCTACGGGGCCAGCAGGACGTGAGGTGTGCAGTGACGACGGGACGCGACTACCGGGGAATGACCGCGGAGCAGCGATTAGCCGACCGCAGGGAGCGGTTGCTGACCGCTGCCTACACGCTGTTCGCCGCCGCGGGATTCACCGCGACCACCATCGAACGGCTGTGCGCGTCGGCACGCATCTCCAACCGCGCGTTCTATGAATGTTTCACCGGGCGTGAAGACCTCATGCGGGCCGTTTACGAGCGCTGCGTCGAGGAGACCCTCCTCGCGGTGTCCAAGGCGATCGGCGAGGCGCCGGCGGACGCCGACAGCAGGGTCCGCGCGGGAATCAGCGAGTACATCACCTTCGTCACCCGGGACAGCCGCCGCGCCCGCATCATGCACCTCGAAGTGCGGCGGGCCGGCGACATCCTCACCACCCACCGGCAGCGCGCGGTGCAGGGCTTCACCGAGATCATCGAGGAGAGCCTCGGAGACGCGCACGGCGGCCTGCCGGGCCGGACGCACCTTCTCGCGCTCGGCATGGTCGGCGCGCTGCAGGAACTGCTGATCGAGTGGGTGCTGGCCGACGAGCGGCCCCCGCTGGACCACCTCATCGAGACGGCCGTCCACATCTTCCGCCGCTGCTTCGGCTCCTGACCGCCGGAGACGATCAGCAAGCGTCGCTCCGGGCCCTGAAAGGCCGGAGGGCGGGCGCCGACCGGCCGTCCCACCCCCGAACCTGAGAACGGCGCCACAGGGCGCCCCCTCGATATGAGCGACGCCGGCGCACCCCCGTCGCACGCCGGACCCGCGACTAGGCCACGGCGGCCATGGGAAGCTCGACCCGGAGCACCCGGTGCAGCCGGGTGATGGCGAGCAACCGCATGACCCGCGGTGGCACCCCCCGTAGGACAAGGCGGCGTTCCGCGCGTAGCGCGCGGCGATGCGTTCCGACGAGAACCCCCAGACCGGCGGAATCGATCATCTCCAGCTCCGAGCAGTCGACGATCATGTCACCGTCGCCGCTCTCGACCGCCTCGTGCAGACGGGGTCGTAGCGTCGCGACGGTGCCCACGTCGAGACGGGACCCGACATGGACCACCTGGCATCCCGGACTCATCCGGCTTCGCATGCCGCCTCCTCATGTCCGGCGACCCGTTCCAGGCCGCAGGGTCTCCCTGCCCGCTCTGGCGAGGCCCATGCCTCCCACCTGGTCAAGTGCCCGGAGCGCCGGCTTCACGGCGGCGGCGGGAGGGACGGGAAATCCACCGCCGGTTACGCTGGACGGCATGACGCGAGCCGACAACGACAAGCCCGTCGTCCTCTCCAAGATCTACACGCGCACGGGAGACGACGGCACCACGACCCTCGGTGACATGAGCCGCACGCGCAAGACCGACCCCCGGCTCGCCGCCTACGCCGACGTCGAGGAGGCCAACGCCGCCATCGGCGTCGCGGTGGCGCTCGGCGGGCTGCCCGCGGAGATCGTCGAGGTGCTGGCCCGGGTGCAGAACGAGCTGTTCGACGTCGGAGCCGACCTGTGCTCGCCCGTCACGCCCGACCCGGAGTTCCCGCCGCTGCGCGTCGAACCGTCGTACGTGGAGTGGCTGGAGGCCCAGTGCGACCTGTTCAACGAGCGGCTGCGGCCGCTGCGCAGCTTCATCCTCCCCGGAGGCACGCCCGGCACCGCTCTCTTGCACGTCGCCCGAACGGTCGTCCGGCGGGCCGAGCGCACCACCTGGTCGGCGCTGGAGACCCACGACGACGTCAACCCGCTCACCGCCAAATACCTCAACCGGCTGAGCGACCTGATGTTCATCCTCTGCCGCATCGCCGCCGACGGCCGAGAACTCCTCTGGAAGCCCGGCGGCACCCGCTAAAGCACGCGAGAGGCGCGGCGGCGGTCTGAGGAGGAGAGATGGTGAGGAACGAGCCCGGACGACGACGAAGACCGCCGCCTCAAACGCGCCCCGAGCCCGCCGAGCGAAGCGAGGCCGGAAAACACGGCTACGCGGCGTCGAGGTGGGCGCTGGGCGGGGCGGATTCGACCCAGGCGAGGAAACCGGTGAGGGCGTCCTCGCTCATGGCGAGCGAGACCCCGGCGCAGTCGACCGTCCAGTAGCCGGCGGGGCCTTCCTCGCCGGTGAGGGGACGCCGGGTGGAAACCATGAGGCCGCGCCTCGCAATCGCGTGGCGCGGCCTCAGTCGCAGTCCCAGGAAGGGGATCCAGTGGAGCTCCCCGCCCGCGTAGCGGGCTACTCCACTCCTCCAGGCGCGGTCTCCCGTCCTCAGGCTACATACGACGTTGCCCCTGGACCGTGCGAGCAGGATCCCGCGGAGAACGAGCAGGGCGGCGATCACCACAACGCTTATCAGTATGTCAAGCGCCGCCATCGTCGCCCCCACGTTCATGTTGTGTATCTATCAGACCTCTTCGCCGGCCGCACGCAGCCGGGCCCTGGCACGCTTGGCCTCGACCTGGGCCTCGGCGTCCTCGCCGTCGGCCTGTACGGAGGCGAGAGCGCGCTGGAGCGCGTCACGAGCCGCCGCGACGTCCACCTCGGAGCCGAGTTCGGCCGTCTCGGCCAGAACCGACACGTCGTTGCTGGCCACCGAGATGAACCCGCCGTGGACGGCGGCGACGATGTCGCCGTCCCCCCGCTTGATGCGAAGGACGCCGCCCTCGACGAGGACGCCGAGCACGGGTGCGTGGTTCGGCATAATACCGATCTCGCCGTCCACGGTCTTGGCAATCACCATGTCGGCTTCGCCGGACCAGATCTCACGTTCCGGCGACACCACGCCAATGCGGAGTTTTGCCATCACACACCTTCCTCGAATGCCGGTACGGCCGGGCCGTACCGGCATTCAGTGATCAGCGGGCCAGTTCCTTGGCCTTGGCGATGGCCTGGTCGATGCCGCCGACCATGAAGAACGCCTGCTCGGGCAGGTGGTCGTACTCACCTTCGCACAGGCCCTTGAAGGAGCGGATGGTCTCCTCGACCGGCACGAACTCTCCCGGCTGACCGGTGAACGCCTCGGCGGCGTACATCGGGTGGGACAGGAAGCGCTCGATGCGGCGAGCCCGCTGGACGGTGACCTTGTCCTCTTCGGAGAGCTCGTCGATGCCGAGGATCGCGATGATGTCCTGCAGTTCCTTGTACTTCTGCAGGATCCGCTTGGTCTCCTGGGCGACCCGGTAGTGCTCCTCGCCGACGACCTGCGGGTCGAGGATCCGGGAGGTGGAGTCGAGCGGGTCCACCGCGGGGTAGATGCCCTTCTCCGAGATCGGCCGGGACAGAACGGTCTGCGCGTCGAGGTGCGCGAACGCGTTGTGCGGGGCCGGGTCGGTGATGTCGTCCGCGGGGACGTAGATCGCCTGCATGGAGGTGATCGAGTGACCGCGGGTCGAGGTGATGCGCTCCTGCAGAACGCCCATCTCGTCGGCCAGCGTCGGCTGGTAGCCCACCGCGGAGGGCATGCGGCCGAGCAGGGTCGACACCTCGGAACCGGCCTGGGTGAACCGGAAGATGTTGTCGATGAACAGCAGCACGTCCTGCTGCTGGACGTCGCGGAAGTACTCCGCCATGGTGAGCGCGGAGAGCGCGACGCGAAGGCGGGTGCCCGGAGGCTCGTCCATCTGGCCGAACACCAGGGCGGTGTCCTTCAGGACGTCGGCCTCCTCCATCTCCAGCCACAGGTCGTTGCCCTCACGGGTGCGCTCACCGACGCCGGCGAACACCGACGTGCCGGAGAACTTCAGCGCGACCCGGCGGATCATCTCCTGGATGAGGACGGTCTTGCCGACGCCCGCGCCGCCGAACAGGCCGATCTTGCCACCCTTGACGTACGGGGTGAGCAGGTCGATGACCTTGATGCCGGTGGGCAGCATCTCGGTGCGCGACTCGAGCTGGTCGAACGCCGGGGAGCGGCGGTGGATGCCCCAGCGCTCGTTGATCTGGAGGGAGGCGGTGGGGGTGTCCAGCGCCTCGCCCAGGGTGTTCCACACGTGGCCCTTGACGACGTCGCCGACCGGCACCGAGATCGGGCCGCCGCTGTCGATGACGGCGGCGCCGCGCACCAGGCCGTCGGTGGGCTGCATGGAAATGGCGCGCACCAGGTTGTCGCCCAGGTGCTGGGCGACCTCCATGGTCAGCGTCCTGGTGGTCTCGCCCAGCGTCACGTCGGTGGTCAGGGCGTTGTAGATCTCCGGCATGGCCTCGACGGGGAACTCCACGTCGACGACGGGACCCGTGACCCGGGCCACACGACCAACGGCGGTCGCGACGGTCTCAACAGTCATTGTGGTTTCTCACTCTTTCCCCGCTGAGGCGTCGGCGAGCGCGTTCGCGCCACCGACGATCTCACTGATTTCCTGGGTGATCTCGGCCTGGCGAGCCTGGTTCATCTGCTGGGTGAACACGCGGATCAGCTCGTTGGCGTTGTCGGTCGCGGACTTCATGGCCCGGCGACGCGAGGCGTGCTCCGAGGCGGCCGACTGGAGCAGCGCGTTGTAGATGCGCGACTCGATGTAGCGGGGCAGGAGCTGGTTCAGCACCTCACCCGCGGTCGGCTCGAACTCGTAGTAGGGCAGCGGTCCCCCGGGCGGCTCTTCGGTGGTCTCCTCCACCTCGAGCGGCAGGATCCGCTTGGCCTGCACGTCCTGCGTCAGCATCGAGACGAACCCGGTGTAGACGACGTGAATCTCGTCGATGCCGTTCTCGTCCTCGAAGGCCCCGATCAGCGCGCCGGCGATCTCCTTGGCGTGGGCGTAGAGCGGCTTGTCGGAGAACCCCGACCACTCCCCGCTCATCTCCCGGCTGCGGAAGCGGTGCCAGGTGATGCCCTTGCGCCCTACGACGAACGGCTTCACCTCGACGCCCCGGCCGCGCAGGTGACCGGCCAGCGCCTCGGCCTCACGCAGGATGTTGGCGTTGAAGCCTCCCGCGAAACCCCGGTCGCTGGTCACGATCAGCACGCCGGCGTTGGCCGGGCGCTCCTTGGCGGCCGTCAGCGGGTGGTCGATGTCCGCGCTGTTGCTGAGGACGGCCGACACCGCGCGAGTGATCTCGCGCTCGTACGGCACGGCCGCCTCCATGCGCTGCTGCGCCTTGATGATGCGGGACGAGGCGATGAGCTCCTGGGCGCGCGTGATCTTCGCCGTGGACCTGACCGACCGGATCCGCCGCCGCAGCAGTCTTAGCTGGGCACCCATGAGCTACTTCTTCTCGGTCTTGCGGACGTGCTTCACGATCTTCTCCTGGCCGACCTCGTCCGCGCTCAGGGCCTCGACCGGCTCGTCCTGCACCAGCAGCTCGCCGGAGGAGGTCTGGAAGGTCTTCTTGAAGTCCGTGATCGCGTCCTTGAGGGTCGTGACCGTGTCGTCGCCCAGTTCCTTGGTCTCGCGGATCGCGTCCAGGACACCCTTGAAGGTCGTGGAGAGGAACTCCAGGAACTCGGCCTCGAAGCGCGCGATGTCCTCGACGGGCACGTCGTCCAGCTCACCGCTGGTGCCGGCCCACACCGAGACGACCTCCTTCTCGACCGGGAAGGGGGTGTACTGCGGCTGCTTGAGCAGCTCCACCAGGCGGGCGCCGCGCTCCAGCTGGGCGCGGGAGGCCGCGTCCAGGTCGGAGGCGAAGGCCGCGAAGGCCTCCAGGTCGCGGTACTGCGACAGCGACAGGCGCAGCGTGCCGGCGACCTTCCGCATCGCCTTGATCTGCGCCGAGCCGCCGACTCGGGAGACGGAGACACCGACGTTGATCGCCGGGCGTACGCCCGCGTTGAACAGGTCGGTCTCCAGGAAGCACTGACCGTCGGTGATGGAGATCACGTTGGTCGGGATGAACGCCGAGACGTCGTTGCCCTTCGTCTCGATGATCGGAAGACCGGTCATCGACCCCGCGCCCAGGTCGTCGGAGAGCTTGGCACAGCGCTCCAGCAGACGGGAGTGGAGGTAGAAGACGTCACCGGGGAACGCCTCGCGGCCCGGCGGGCGGCGCAGCAGCAGGGACACGGCGCGGTAGGCGTCGGCCTGCTTGGTGAGGTCGTCGAAGACGATGAGCACGTGCTTGCCCTGGTACATCCAGTGCTGGCCGATGGCCGAACCGGTGTAGGGCGCCAGGTACTTGAAGCCTGCCGGGTCGGAGGCCGGAGCGGCGACGATGGTGGTGAACTCCATCGCGCCCGCCTCCTCCAGACGGGCCTTGACCTGCGCGATCGTCGAGCCCTTCTGGCCGACCGCGACGTAGACGCAGCGAACCTGCTTCGTCGGGTCGCCGGTGGCCCAGTTCTCGCGCTGGTTGAGGATCGTGTCCACGGCGATCGCGGTCTTGCCCGTACCACGGTCACCGATGATCAGCTGGCGCTGGCCGCGGCCGATCGGCGTCATGGCGTCGATCGCCTTGAGGCCGGTCTGCAGCGGCTCCTTCACCGGCTGGCGCTGCACCACGGAGGGCGCCTGCACCTCGAGGGGACGGCGCCCCTCCGCCTCGATCGTGCCCTTGCCGTCGAGCGGGTTGCCCAGGGGGTCCACCACGCGACCGAGGAACGCGTCGCCGATCGGCACGGACAGGACCTCGCCCGTACGCCGGACCGACTGGCCCTCTTCGACACCGCTGAACTCGCCCAGGATAACGGCACCGATCTCCCGGACGTCCAGGTTCAGTGCCAGGCCACGCGTACCGTCCTCGAACTCAAGCAGCTCGTTCGCCATCGCCGAGGGAAGGCCGGAGATGTGGGCGATGCCGTCGCCGGCGTCGACGACGGTCCCGATCTCCTCGCGCGCCGCGCCTTCCGGCTCGTACGCCTGAACAAAGCGCTCAAGCGCGTCCCGGATCTCGTCCGGCCGGATCGTCAGCTCCGCCATCTCTCTTCAGTCTCCCTAATCATCGGCCGCCCTGACACTCCTAGCCGGCCAACCGGCGGCGGACTTCTTCAATACGTCCTGCGATGGTGGAGTCGATCAGCTCATCTCCGAGCCGGACCGAGAACCCACCGAGCACTCGCGGGTCCACCTCGGTGTTGAGGTGGACGTCGCGTCCGTACGTGGTGCGCAACCACGAGGCGAGGCGCTGCCTCTGCCCGTCGGTCAGCGGAACCGCGCTGCGCACCACGGCGACAAGTTGCTGTCGCTGCTCCGCCACGAGCTGGATGTACTCCTCCAGCCCTCTTTCCAAACTACGCCCTCTCGGGTGCAGAGCGAGCTGCGTGATCAGGCGCAGCGACGCCGGGGCGACCCTGTCCCCGAGCAGGTCGTTCAGCAGCCCGCGCTTGGCCTCCACCGGCGCGGCCGGGTCGACCACGGCGAGGCGCAGTGCGAGGTTGGCGTCGACGATGCGGCCGAACCGGAAGAGCTCGTCCTCCACGTCGTCGAGCCTGCCGAGGGACTCGGCCTCGGCGGCCGAGGCGATGACGCTGAGCCGCTCCAGCGCGTCCGACAGGTCCACCGACCTCGACCACTTGGCGGAGACGGCCGCGATGACCGTCTCCAGAGCGGCGTCGCTGATCTTGCCGTCCAGCAGGGACCGCACGACGTCGGCCTTCTGCTCCGCCGGGCGGGCAGGGTCGCCGAGGTTCCGGCGGAGTCCGTGCTCGCGGTCGAGCAGGACGGCGACCGCGAACAGGTCCTCGGCCAGCCGGCCGAGGTCCGCCGTCGCGGCCACCGCGTTGAAACGCTCCTCGACAGCGGCGAACGAACTACGGCTCAGACCTCTCATCAGCGCACCGCCGCCTCACCGGCGGACTCGAGCTCGTCGAGGAACCGGTCCACGACGCGGCTCTGCCGGGTCTCGTCCTCCAGCGACTCGCCGACGATGCGGCTCGCCAGCTCGGTCGACAGGCGGCCGAGCTCAGCGCGCAGCTGCGTGAACGCCTGCCTGCGGTCGGCCTCGATCTGTGCGTGAGCCGCCTCGATGAGACGCCGGGCCTCGGCCTGGGCCTCCTCGCGGAGCTCCGCCTTGATCTGCGCGGCCTGCTCACGGGCCTCCTCGCGCATGCGGGCGGCCTCGTGACGTGCCTCGTTCAGCTTGGCCCGGTAGTCCTCCAGCGTGCGCTGGGCTTCCGCCTGGGCCTCCGCGGCCTTCTTGATGCCGCCCTCAATGGCCTCGGTCCGCTCCTCCAGCGTCTTCTGGATGCGCGGGGTGAGGATCTTGCCGACGACGACGAAGACGACAAGGAACGCGAAGCCGCCGACGATGAGCTCGTAAGCATGCGGGATGAGCGGATTTTCCGCCTCCGCGGCGAGGAGTCCGGCTCCCAGAGTCATGGCTGCAGCCTTCCGTCAGGGGTGGTTCGCGTTACTTGATGCCCTGGAAAATGAACGGCGCGACCAGACCAATGAGCGCCAGCGCCTCGGTGAGGACGAAGCCCAGCAGCATGTTCTGGCGGATCAGGCCGTAAGCCTCGGGCTGACGGGCGATGGCCTGCACGCCCTGACCGAAGATGATGCCGACGCCGATGCCGGGGCCGATGGCGGCGAGACCATAGCCGATGGCGGTGACGTTGCCGGAGACCTCAGCAAGAAGGCTCATTGTGATGCTTTCCTTTACTTGTCGGCCGGTGAGGGTTCACCGGTCAGGACCAGGTCAGTGGAAGTGACTCAGTGTTCCGGGTGCAGCGAGCCGCCGATGTACATCGCGGCCAGCATCGTGAACAGGAACGCCTGCAGGTACTCGATGAAGATCTCGAAGCCGGTCATGACGATCGTCATGACCACGCCGAGGACGCCGACCGCGGCACCCGCGATGGTGGGCCTCTCAATGAGGAACCAGAAGCCGACCATGCTGAAGAACGCCAGGAGCATGTGGCCGGCGAACATGTTCGCGAAGAGTCGGACCGCGTGCGTGAACGGCGCGATGATGAGGTTCGAGAGGAACTCGATCGGGGCAAGCAGGAGGTAGATGGGCTTGGGGAGCCCCGGCGGGAACATCATGTTCTTGAAGTAGCCGATGAAGCCCTGGTGCTTGATGCCCAGGTAGATCTTGATCACATAGATCGTGATCGCGAAGACCGCCGGGAAGGCGATGTGCGAGGCGATCGGGATCTGGACGAACGGCACGACGCCGAACAGGTTCCAGAGGAGGATCAGGAAGAACAGCGAGACCATCAGCGGCATCCAGCGCTCGGCGTCCTTGCCCAGGAACGGGCGCGCCACCTGGTCGCGGACGAAGAGGTAGCCGAGCTCGCCGATGTTCTGCATGCCCCGCGGCACGAGTTTCGGCCGGGCGAACGCGCCCCAGGCGAGCACACACACGATCAGTGCGCCGACAAGGGCGAACAGCACGGGCTTGGAGGCCCACGCGGGGCCGCCGTCCCAGAGCGGGGGGAAGTTGAAGATCGAAGGCCCGGGGGCCTCGAACTCTCCGTCGGCGGCGAGGACCGTCAGCGCGCTCACGCGGCGTTCCCTCCAAGATGGTGGATCAACAGAAGACTGCGGGATGTGGTCGGCGCGCTCAGCGGCCGTACTTCACATAGACCAGGTAGACGGCGAGCACGACCCCGAGGATGACGCCTATCGGGAAGAACGCGCCCACGCCAATCCAACGGTCCAGCAACCAGCCGATGCCACCCCAGACCAGCATCCCGGCGAGAAGAGTGCTCGGGATTGACCAGGCGGCATTGGCGAAGTCGCGACCGTCTTCCTCGGGCTTGCGCTGCTCGCTCATCGCGGGCACGACGATAGCAGGCAGGCAGGGGACTAGTCATATCGGACCCCGTACCGCCACGGGGAATCCTACGCCTCATCGCGGTCCACCCTGTCCGGGGACCTTGGCCTCGGGGTCGACGTACAGCATTTTCAGCTTGAGGAAGGCGCGGACCTCGCCGATCGTCCAGACGATCGTGCAGATGATGACGGCCCATCCGAAGGCGCGGGGCGAGAACGCCGTGGCGTCGGCGAAGGCGCTCAGCAGCACCATCAGCAGGACGACCTTGACCAGATAGCCCAGCACGGCGGCCAGCATCATCATTTGTGGTGAGACGCGCCCCGCCCAGGTGACGGCCACGAGCCCGGCGGTGAAGAACGCGGCGACGACCACGAGCCCGATCGCCGCTCCGAGAGCGCCGGCGCCTCCGCCCAGCAGGGCGGCCACCACGACGACGACCAGCCCCACCGCGATGGTGGGTATGGCCGCGCCTTTGAGTGCGCGCACGTCGTTGGCCTGCATCGGTGCTCCAAAGCAAAGTTGTCAAGCGAGCGATTGCTACCTTACAGAGCGAGCCCTGCTCCGCCCTTGCTAGTGAAAGATATCACAAGCTCATGGAGTGATGCCTTTACCTGGGCTTTCGTGCAGGTGAACGGCTACTCAACCGGTCGGGGCCGTGGCGCGGGGGGTGCTCGCCGCACCAGGGACGGAAGGGTCCTCCGAGGCCGGGCCCGAGCCGGGCTCCGGCCCTCTGCCGGCGTGGGCGCCGCCGCCCCGGCCGCCCCGGCCGGACCGCCACAGCGGGAGCCCCATCATCACCAGCACGACCAGCGCCAGCAGCACGACCACCGGGAAGACGATCAGTGGCACGCCGCCGACCGACAGGCCGACGACGGTCGCGGCGAACAGGAACGTCCAGGCGTACATGATGAGGACCGTGCGCCGGTGCGAGTGGCCGACCTGCAGCAGCCGGTGGTGCAGGTGACCGCGATCGGGCGAGAACGGCGACTTGCCGTAGGAGGTGCGCCGGACCACCGCCATGACCAGGTCCGCCAGCGGGAGCACCATCACCGCGAGGGGAAGCAGGATGGGCAGGACCACCGGGAACCGGTTGATGTCGCCGGCGGCGCCGTTGTAGTCCACCGTGCCGGTCACCGTGACCACCGAGGTGGCCAGGACCAGGCCGATCAGCATCGCGCCGGTGTCGCCCATGAAGATCTTCGCGGGGTGGAAGTTGTGCGGCAGGAAGCCCAGGCACATCCCGATGAGGATCGCGGTGATGGCCGCCGTGACGCTCAGACGGCCCTGGTCGAGGCTGTCGGTCAGGGCGACGGTCCAGGCGAAGGTCGCCATGGCGGCGATGCAGACGATGCCCGCGGCCAGGCCGTCCAGGCCGTCCACGAAGTTCACGGCGTTGATGGCGACGACGACGACCAGGATGGTGATGACCGTGGTCAGCGTGTTGTCGAGGCTGACCGTGCCGCCGTTGGGCAGCGGGATCCACAGCAGGGTGAGCTTGAACGCGACGAGCAGGCCGGCGGCGGCGATCTGGCCGCCGAGCTTGACGATGGCGTCCATGTCCAGCCAGTCGTCCAGGAAGCCGGTGAGCACGATGACACCGCCCGCGATGGCCAGGGCGATCACCGTCTGGCCGCCGCCCATCCGTGGGTCGGCGAGTTTGGGGCCGATGTGTTCCAGGTGGCTCGCGACGAACAACCCCGCCAGCATCCCCGCGTACATCGCGAGGCCGCCGAGACGCGGAGTGCGGACCGTGTGCACGTCTCTCTCACGGATCTCCGGCGCGGCGCCGATGCGCAGCGCGAAGACCCTGACCAGCGGGACCAGCAGATAGGTGACCACCGCCGACACCGACGCCATGAGGAGGTATTCGCGCACGACCCCAGTTTCCCGGATTGTTCGGTCAAATGTGACCGAAAAATTGCACAGAACTACACATTAACCGCGTGGATACGCTGGATGACCGCGGGTGAGCTGCGTCACCCGCTCGGCCACCGACGTTATCGCACCCGGATCGCGCACGGCTTGCGCGACCATCGAGGCTATCTCCTTCATCTCCGTCACCCCCATGCCCTGAGTCGTCACGCAGGGAGTCCCCAGCCGGATGCCCGAGGTCACCGTCGGCGGCTCCGGGTCATAGGGGATCGTGTTGCGGTTGAGGATGATGCCCGCCCGGGCGCACCGCCGCTCGGCCTCAGCACCCGTCACCCCCAGATCTCGCAGGTCGATCAGCGCCAGATGCGTCTCGGTTCCGCCGGACACCGGCCGCATGTCCTCGGCCGCCAGCGCCTCCGTCAGGGCCCTGGAATTGACGATCACCTGCTCGGCGTACGCCCGGAACTCCGGCCGTAACGCCTCGCCGAAGGCCACCGCCTTCGCCGCGATGGCGTGCATCAGCGGACCGCCCTGGATGAACGGGAAGACCGCCCGGTCGATGCGCGAGGCGAGCTCGGAGGTGCACAGGATGCCGCCGCCCCTCGGCCCGCGCATGGCCTTGTGCGTGGTGAACGTCACCACATCGGCGTACGGCACCGGCGAGGGCACCGCACGGCCCGCCACCAGGCCGATCGTGTGCGCGGCGTCCACCAGCAACCACGCCCCCACCTCGTCGGCGACGCCGCGGAAGACCGCGTGGTCGATGAGCCGCGGATACGCCGTCGCGCCGCAGACGATGAGCTTGGGCTGGTGGCGCACCGCCAGCTCGCGCACCTCGTCGTAGTCGATCGTCTCGGTGTCGCGCCGCACCCCGTACGCCACCACGTCGAACCAGCGGCCCGAGAAGTTCACCTTGGACCCGTGGGTCAGATGCCCGCCGTGGGACAGCTCCATCGCCAGCATCGTGTCCCCCGGCCGGAGCAGCGCGGCGTACGCGGCCAGGTTGGCCGAGGCGCCCGAATGGGGCTGGACGTTGACGTGATCCGCCCCGAACAGGGCCTTCGCCCGGTCTATCGCGAGCCGCTCCGCTCGGTCGACGACCTCGCAGCCGCCGTAATAGCGCCTGCCCGGATAGCCCTCGGCGTACTTGTTGGTGAGCGTCGACCCCAGCGCCGCGATGACGGCGGGCGAGGCGAGATTCTCGCTCGCGATCAGCTGGAGCCCGCCGCGGAGGCGTCCGACCTCGTCGAGCAGCACCTGGGCGATCTCCGGATCCTCCCGCTGGAGCTGGGAGAAGTCGGGCCCGTAGAACTCCTCAGCGTGCTCGTGGTCGCGCCGTTTCGCATGCATGGCTGGCTCACCACTCCTTCCCCCGCACGAGACCGCACGCGGTGAGGACACCGACCTCCCCACTGTAAGCCCCGAGCCCGGGCCGGTCCCGGGCCTACCGGTCAGCTGTAGGCGTGCGGGGCGGTCGAGGCGGCCGGCACCCAGCGGGGGGTGTCCGCCGCCTGATCGCTGATCGCGGTCAGCACCGCCTGGCGGTACATGCCGAGCCTGTTGCGCCATTCGGTCATGTCCTGCACATAGCGCTCCGCGACCGGCGCGTCCCAGACGTCCCTGCTGCGGGCCATCTGGTACGCCTTGTCCAGCGAGGTGGTGAGCCCTTCCAGCAACGGCAGCGTCTGCTGCCACAGGTCGACCAGCTTCTGGTATTCGGGGTTGAACCGCCAGCTCGTCGCCTGCCCGTCCGGGCTGAACGGGTCGGAGGAGGACGCGGGCGGCGTCTCCCCGGGCTGGAGCGGCTTCGGTGCCGGCGGATCGGCGTACATCTCGAACGGCCCTCCTTCACGAACCGGACGGCGAGGCGGAACCACGCTCCGGCGACGGACCATCTCCGGCGTCCCCGTCATCGGGGCTGAACCCGCCGTACAGGGCCTCGTCGTCCCCGGCGGCGTACACACCTGACTGCACGTGCGCACCCGGCTGCACGACGCCCTGAGGAGCCGTAAGGCCCTGGTCGGCGGCCGAGCCCCCCGAGTCGGGAGGCAGAGGCGCCGACGGCTTGGCGGCACCCGACGGCCCTTCCGGCTCGACGTAGCCGACCGGCCCATCGGCGTGCGGATGGCCCGCCTGGAGCCCGTCGGACGGCACCACCACCGGCTGGTCCAGCGGCGGGATCTTGTCCATGTTCTCCGCCAGCCACCGGAGATGCTCGGTGGTGGGCGGCGTCATGGTGACCTCGACGACCCGCACGCCGTCCACGTCGATCACCCGCGTCCGCTCCCCCGTGGTGTCGATGTCCTGCGGGTTGTCGACGTTGGGGGTGTCCATCTGCCCATCAGGAGCAACCTGCGGAACATCAGGCCCGGCCTGCGGCCCCTCCGGAGTCACCTGCGGAACATCAGGCGTGGTCTGCTGCCCATCAGGCGTGGGCTGAGGAACATCAGGGGTGGTCTGCGGAACGTCAGGGGACCGCGGAACGTCGGGAGTGGTCTGCTGCCCATCAGGCGTGGGCTGCGGAACGTCGGGGGTCGTCTGCTGCCCATCAGGCGTGGGCTGCGGGACGTCGGTCGTCGGAGGCGCGGACTGGGGCTGATCCCCCTCGGGAACCGGCGCCGTGGGAGGAACCTGCTCGGCCTCGGGCCTCGTGCCATCGGGATCAGGTGCCGGATCGGGCTTCGGCGCCGGGTCAGCCGTGGGCGTGTCATCGGCCTTGGGCGCCGGGTCGGGCTTCGGCGCCGGATCGGCCCTGGGCTCCGTATCGGATCTGGGCGCCTCCGGCTGGGGCGCGACTTCGTTCCTGGGCGCGGCGTCCGGCTTGTCGGCCTTGGGGGCAGGATCCGGCTTGTCGGCCTTCGGGGCCTCGTGCTTGTCCGGCTTCTCGGCCTTCGGGGCCTCGTGCTTGTCGGTCTTGTCAGGCTTGTCGGCCTGAGGCACCTCGTGCTTGTCGGGCTTCTCGGCCTTCGGAGTCTCGGTCTTGTCAGGCTTGTCAGCCTGAGGCGCCTCGTGCTTGTCCGGCTTCTCGGCCTTCGGAGTTTCCTGCTTATCGGTCTTGTCGGTCTTGTCGGTCTTCGGGGCGTCGTCCTTATCGGCCTTGTCCGGCTTGTCGGTCTTATCCGTCTTGTCGGCCTTGGGGGTGTCGTCCTTGTCGGACTTCGTGGCGTCGGGCTTCGCGTCCTGCTTGTCGGGAGCGGTCTGCTTCATGCTCTTGGGGCCGGTGTCCGGGTCCTTCTGCTTCTCCTTCTTCTCCAGCAGAACGAGCCGGGCGGTGACGTCGCGGATGAGCGTCTCTCCGGCATCGGCGACCTGGACGGGACGGTACGTGGCGGGGACCGACAGGCCCGCTGAGCTGGTCAGCCGGGTGATGAGGCCCTCGACGCTGCGCATCCGGGTGCCCGCACGCCCGACCTCGGCCAGCAGCTCACGGACCAGCTTGGGGTCCATTCCGTCCAGCTTGCCCATGGGCGTCTCCCGTGCTCGTGGCCGCCGCTCCCCTGGTGCGCCTCAGGAGAGGGCTCGTGCCCCGCTCGCAGCCATGCTCCCTCGCCACCGGCCGTCGCTCAAGAGCACAGGCGCACCTCACGCTACTGAGACGCCCATGCCGTACGGCTCCGCGATAGCCATACGGCATGAGTCGTGACAGGCACGTGGGAGTCCCAGGCGGTTCTCAGGCCCCGCCCTCGGCCTTGCCCGCGGACCCACCGGCCGGACCAGGCTTATCCGCAGGTCCGGGCTCATCGGCGCCGACCGGCTTCTGAGGCTCGGCCGCATCGGCCGGCTTCTCGGACTCGGCCGCCTCGGTGGGCTTCTCCGGCTCATCGGCGCCGATCGGCTGCTCGGGCCCGACCTCGTCGGCCGGCTTCTCCGGCTCGGCTGCCTCGGCCGGCTTCTCTGGCTCGGCCGTCTCAGCCGACTTCTCGGTCGCGTCGGCCGGCTTTTCGGGCTCGATCGCGTCGGCCGGCTTCTCGGGCTCGATCGCGGCCGGCTTCTCGGGCTCGGCGGCTGCGGCGAGGGCCTCGGTGGCGCCGGTGGTGCCGGAGATGTCGGTGTCCGGGCCGGCGTCGGTCGCGACGTACCCGATCACCCCGCGCAGCTTCTCCACCGGGATCGCGCCCTTGCGCAGCACGCGCGGCACGGCCGTGGTCAGATCGATGATCGTGGAAGGGACGCTGTCGGAGCACGCGCCTCCGTCGAGGTAGACGGCGACGGACTCCCCGAGCTGCTCCTCCGCGTCGGCAGCCGTGGTCGCCGGCGGGGCGCCGGACCGGTTGGCGCTGCTCACCGCCATGGGGCCGGTCTCCTTGAGCAGCTCGAGGGCGACGGCGTGCAGCGGCATGCGGATCGCGACGGTGCCCTTGGTGTCGCCGAGGTCCCAGTTGAGCGAACGGCTCGCCCGGCAGATCAGCGTCAGCGGCCCCGGCCAGAACGTGTCGATCAGGTCCTGCCCGTAGGAGCCTAGATCGTCCACCAGGGCGGCCGCGGCCCGTACGGTGCCGACCAGCACGGGCACGGGCATGTCGCGGCCGCGACCTTTGGCCTCGAGCAGTGCCGTGACGGCCGAGGGGGTGAAGGCGTCGGCCCCGATGCCGTAGACCGTGTCGGTCGGGATGACCACCAGCTCGCCGGCCCTGATGGCGGACGCGGCGTCGGCGATGCCGGCGGCACGCTGCTCGGTGTTCGTACAGTCATAACGTCGACTCACGAATCGTCATCCTCCCACGTAGGCTGGCCCGCCCGAGCCGGGATCCCGGGGCGCGGCCCTCATTCCTGGCCGAAGCGCGCCGTGACGAAACGGTCGCGGTTCGCCAGATCGGCGTGGTTTCGCGCGTCACGCCAGCCGCGTTCCTCCGAGAACACCAGGTAGACCGCCGAACCCTGCTGGTCGGCGTGCTCGACGGCCACCAGGCCACCGGGCCGCAGAAGCCGCCGGGCCGTGCGCTCGACGGCGCGGACCTCGTCCAGGCCGTCCTCCCCCGAGCCGTACAGGGCACGGGAGGGATCGTAGTCGCGCACCTCGGGGTCGCGCGGCACCGCGCCCGGCGGGATGTAGGGCGGATTGGATATCACCAGGTCCACCTGGCCGTCCAACTCGGGAAGGCAGTCGGCGAGGTCCTCCGGATGGAGGGACACCCGGCCCTGACCGTGCTCGACGATGTTGCGCTTGGCCCAGCCGTAGGCGACCGGGTCGACCTCGACGGCGTGCACCTGCGCGAGCGCGACCTCCTGGGCGATCGACAGGGCTATGGCGCCCGATCCGGTGCCGAGATCGACCACGACGGGGGAGGCGACGTCCATCTCGCGCAGCCGGTCGATGGCCCAGCCCGCGACCACCTCGGTCTCGGGGCGCGGCACGAACACCCCCGGACCGACCTCGAGCGAGAGGTACCGGAAGTAGGCGCGTCCGGTGATGTGCTGGAGCGGCTCGCGGGCCTCACGCCGCGCGATGCCCTCCCAGAACAGCGCGTCGAACTCCGAATCGGGCACCGTGTGGAGCTGGCCCCGGCGCACGCCGTGGACGAAGGCCGCGATCTCCTCGGCGTCGGTGCGCGGTGACGGCACCCCCGCCTCGGCGAGCCGGGCGGTGGCGAGCGCTATCTCGTCCATCAGCAGGGTCATGGGAGTCTTCGCGGGTTACGTGATTGCCAGGGGATACGTCGGTTTCATCGTTCAGGAGTGGGCGGCGAGCTTGTCCGCCATCTCGGCGTCGGTGAGGGCCTGGATGACCGCGGACAGGTCGCCGTCCAGCACCTGATCGAGGTTGTAGGCCTTGAACCCTACGCGGTGGTCGGAGATGCGGTTCTCCGGATAGTTGTAGGTCCGGACGCGCTCGGAGCGGTCGACCGTGCGCACCTGCGACTTGCGCTCGGCCGACGCGGCGGCGTCGGCCTGCTCCTGCGCGATGGCGAGCAGCCGCGCGCGGAGGATCCGCAGCGCCGACTCCTTGTTCTGCAGCTGGCTCTTCTCGTTCTGGCAGGAGACGACCACACCGGTCGGCACGTGGGTGATCCGCACCGCCGAGTCGGTCGTGTTGACGCTCTGACCGCCGGGACCGGAGCTGCGGAACACGTCGATTCGCAGGTCGTTGGGGTCGATCTGCACCTCGACCTCCTCGGCCTCGGGGTACACCAGGACGCCCGCCGCCGAGGTGTGGATGCGGCCCTGCGACTCGGTGACCGGCACCCGCTGGACCCGGTGGACCCCGCCCTCGTACTTCAGGCGCGACCAGACGCCGTCGGCGCCCTTGCCCTTCACCGCGACCGTGACGTCCTTGTAGCCGCCGAGATCGGAGTGCTGGGCGTCGATGATCTCGGCCTTCCAGCCGACGCGCTCGGCGTACCGGAGATACATGCGAAGGAGGTCTCCGGCGAACAGTGCGGACTCCTCGCCGCCCTCACCGGCCTTGATCTCCATGATGATGTCTTTGTCGTCGTTGGGGTCGCGCGGGATGAGCAGGTGCTTGAGCCGCTCCTCCAGCGGGCCGATGCGGCTCTCGAGCTGGACGGCCTCCTCGGCGAACGTCGCGTCCTCGGTGGCGAGCTCTTTGGCCGCCTGCAGGTCGTCGCGGACGCCGTCGAGCTCGCGGTAGGCCGACACGATGGGGGTCAGCTGCGCGTAGCGCTTGCCGAGGGTGCGCGCCGTGTTCTGGTCCGCGTGCACAGCGGGATCGGCGAGCCTCTGCTCAAGCTCCGCGTACTCGTTGAGCAACTCGTCGAGATTCACCGTGCGTCCTTCTTCCCTTCACAACCGGCGAGAACCTGGGCCATCATCAAGAACGCCGACCCGGGCACGCCCCCACGCGGGGGCGATTCCGAGCCGGCGTCGTTGAGGGAGCTACTTGCTCGCGGGCTTCTTGCCGAAGCGCTTCTCGAAGCGGGCCACCCGGCCACCGGTGTCCAGGATCTTCTGCTTGCCCGTGTAGAACGGGTGGCAGGCGGAGCACACGTCGGCGTGGATGACGCCGTTCTTGGCGGTGCTGCGGGTGGTGAAGCTGTTGCCACAGCTACACGTCACCTGCGTGGTGGCGTACTGCGGGTGAATGTCGGGCTTCATCTCAATCCTCTCTGGCGCGGTCGCCGGGTCGCCTTCGTATCTCGCGGTCAGGTGACACGCGGTCGGGCGGGAACCGGAACCGCCGTGGTTCGGCTACCAGTGTGCCAGATCCTGTAACCCCGCCAGGCCACCGCGCATTCCCCGGGGGCCGGAGCTTCGGCACGCGCCGCCGGAGCGGCTGCGGCGACCCGCCGAGCCTAGGCCGCCGATCGGCGATTCGCCCCATTTTTCCACCAGGGCACCGCAAAAAGTGCGGCAACAGGGGCGTCAAATGCGCCGGAGGTAGGCGAGCACGGCCAGGACACGGCGGTGGTCGTCGGGCGCGGGATCCAGGCCGAGCTTGGAGAAGATGCTGGAAATGTGCTTCTCGACCGCGCCCTCGGTGACGCCGAGACGCCAGGCGATCGCGTTGTTCGACCGGCCCTCCGCCATCAGGCCCAGCACCTCCGACTCCCTGGAGGTGAGGGACTCGATGGGCTCTTGGCGCCTGCGGCGGCTCAGCAGTTGCACCACCACCTCCGGGTCGATGACCGTGCCGCCCGCGGCGACCCGCCGGACCGCGTCGAGGAACTCGGCGACGTCGGCGACCCGCTCCTTGAGCAGATAGCCCACGGCGGCGGCGCCCCGCCCGATGAGCTCGGCGGCGTACCGCTCCTCGACGTACTGCGACAGCACCAGCACGGGCAGCCCCGGCACCAGGGAGCGGGCCTCCAGCGCGGCGCGGAGCCCCTCGTCGGTGTGGCTCGGCGGCATGCGCACGTCCACCACCGCGAGATCGGGCCGGTGCGCGCGCACGGCCTCGACCAGACCCGGGCCGTCGCCCGCCGCGGCCACCGTTTCGATGCCGCCGTCGGCGAGCAGCCTGATCAGGCCTTCCCGGAGCAGGACGGAGTCCTCGGCGATCACCACGCGCACGGCGGCCGCCCGGGCAGGATTCTCACCATTCGTACGGTAACCCTGGACGCGGCACGCCAGAGCACGGGCCTCACCATTCGTACGGTAGCTCGGCGCGGACCAGCGTAGGCCCGCCCGGCGGGCTCTCGACGGTCAGCGTGCCGTCGATGGTCGCCGCACGGTCGGCGAGCCCCGCGAGGCCCCCGGCCGGGCGGGCCTGCGCGCCGCCGACGCCGTTGTCACGGACCTCCACCACGACGCGATCACCGTCCCGGCCGACCCGGACCGACGCCTCCGTCGCCATCGAATGCTTGGCCATGTTGGTCAGCGACTCGGCGACGATGAAGTACGCGATGCTCTCCACCGCGGCCGGCGGGCGGTCGGCGATCTCCACCGACACCTCCACGCGGACCGGGGCACGGGCCGCCAGCGCCGACAGCGCCGCGTCGAGCCCCCTGTCGGTGAGGATGGCCGGGTAGATGCCGCGGGCGAGGTCGCGTAACTCGCTTATGGCGGCCTTGGTGCCCGCATGGGCCTGGGCCAGCAGCTCGCGCGCCTCCTCCGGATGGGAGTCGAATTTCGCCTGCGCCATGCCCAGGTCGAGGGCCACGGCGAGCAGCCGCTGCTGGGCGCCGTCGTGCAGGTCGCGCTCGATCCGGCGGCGCTCGGCCTCCGCGGCGTCCACGCCTCTGGCCCGGCTCGCCCGCAGATGCATGACCCGCGCCTCGTCGCCGGGGCCGAGCAGCGCCACGGCGAGCATGCCGTGGATCCACGCCATGCCCCGCACCACGTACAGCGTCGCCCCCAGGAGCAGCAGACCGCCCAGCGCCCAGGGCATCGCCCCGAGCACGCCGTCGAGCGCCAGCCGGTCGCCGATCTGCGTGCGCACGCCGAACCCCAGCAGGACCGGCTGCGCCAGCAGCTCGACGGAGCACACCCACAGCGTGAACGACGCGAGGGACTCCACGAGCCCGAGCGGCAGCAGCAGAAGGAGGTACCCCAGGTCCTTCCAGGTGGCCGGATCGCCGAAGAGCCAGCGCAGATGGCGCGCCACGCCGCGCGCCGGGCGCGGCTGGTAGGGGTCGGGGATGGTGACACCGAGAGCCAGCCGGAGCAGCCGGCGCTCCAGCATGGCGCCTCCCCGCCAGACGAGCAGGGTCAGCACCAGCAAGGGCACGCCCACCCAGACGACCACCATGGACAGCGAGACCGTCACGCCGGTCACCAGGATCACGAACCAGGCGACGCCCAGCATCATGCTGAGCAGCAGGTAGGGCACGGCCCGCCAGGTCATGGGATCGACGAGCAGGCCGAGGGGACCGCGCGGCCCCAGCGGCACCCTCTGGCGCAATGGCGGCCGACCGGTCACGGCCTCGCCGGACATCCCAGGCCCCTCCCGTCGAGCCGCCGCCCGGCCGGTCCGGCCGTACGGGAAGAGCCTGCCAAGCCCGCGGCCGTCACGCCATGGGGAGGACACCAACTGTCGGGATGCGGCCAGCACCACCCCGGGCGCGTCGCCGAAAAAGCGCAAACGCCGCCACCGGGCCTTCGGCCCGGTGACGGCGGAGGTGTCGCGTGTGATGCGGCGGCGACTAGTCGCGCTCGGAGCTGACGGTGGTCTTCTGCACCTGCAGCAGGAACTCCGCGTTCGACTGCGTCTCCCTCATCTTCTCCAGCAGGAGCTCGAGCGCCTGCTGCATGTCGAGGGCGTGGAGCACCCGGCGCAGCTTCCAGACGATCTGCAGCTCGTCCCTGGACATCAGGATCTCTTCCTTACGGGTGCCGGACGCGTCGACGTCCACCGCGGGGAAGATCCGCTTGTCTGCCAGGGAGCGGTTGAGCTTCAGCTCGGCGTTGCCGGTGCCCTTGAACTCCTCGAAGATGACCTCGTCCATCTTGGAGCCGGTCTCGACCAGCGCGGTGGCGAGGATCGTCAGCGAGCCGCCGTTCTCGATGTTGCGGGCGGCGCCGAAGAATCGCTTGGGCGGGTACAGCGCGGTCGAGTCGACACCACCGGACAGGATGCGTCCGGACGCCGGGGCCGCCAGGTTGTAGGCGCGGCCGAGGCGCGTGATGGAGTCGAGGAGCACGACCACGTCGTGGCCTAGCTCCACCAGCCGCTTGGCACGCTCGATGGCGAGCTCGGCGACGGTGGTGTGGTCCTCGGCGGGACGGTCGAAGGTCGAGTGGATGACCTCGCCCTTCACCGACCGCTGCATGTCGGTGACCTCTTCCGGACGCTCGTCCACCAGGACGACCATCAGGTGGCACTCGGGGTTGTTCCTGGTGATCGCGTTCGCGATCGCCTGGAGCACCATCGTCTTGCCGGCCTTCGGCGGCGAGACGATGAGACCACGCTGCCCCTTGCCGATCGGGGCCACCATGTCGATGATCCGGGTCGTCAGGATGTTCGGGTCGGTCTCCAGCCGCAGCCGCTCCTGCGGGTACAGCGGGGTGAGCTTGGAGAAGTCGGGGCGGTTCCGCGACTGCTCGGGGTCCATGCCGTTGACGGTGTCGAGCCGCACGAGGGCGTTGAACTTCTCGCGGCGCTCGCCGTCGCGGGGCTGGCGCACCGCTCCGGTGATGACGTCGCCCTTGCGCAGGCCGTTGCGGCGGATCTGCGCGAGCGAGACGTACACGTCGTTCGAACCCGGCAGGTAGCCGCTGGTGCGCACGAACGCGTAGTTGTCGAGGATGTCGAGGATGCCGGCGATCGGAATGAGGACGTCGTCGTCACCGATCACGGGCTCGTTGCTGTCGAAGCGGTCACGCCCGCGACGGTTGCGCTCCCTGAACCGGCCGCGGCGGCCGCGGCGGTCGTCGTCGCCCTGCGGGTCACGGCTCTGGTCGCGGCCCTGGTCACGGCCCTGGTCACGCGTCTGGTCGCGGTCACGACCCTGGTCGCGGTCGCGGCCCTGGTCACGTGACTGCTCGCGGCCCTGGTCACGTGACTGCTCGCGGCCCTGGTCACGTGACTGCTCGCGACCCTGGTCACGTGACTGCTCGCGACCCTGGTCACGGCCTTGGTCGCGACCCTGGTCACGGCCCTGCTCGCGGCGGCCCGGGGCCTCACCCGCGTCGGCGGCGCGCTGCTCGGGACGGCTGTTGTCGTTGCGGTTGTCGGGGCGGTTGTCGCCACGCTCACGCCGGTCGGTGCCACGGCCACGGCGCTCGCCACGCTCGGCGCGGTCGCCGCGCTCGCGGCGGGACTCGCCACGGTCGGTACGGCCCTCGGTCTGCGGGGCCTCGGCGGGCGTGGAGACGGAGGCGGGTGCGGTGGCGGCGGGAGCCTGCTCGGCGGGCTGTGCCTCGGCGACGGGCGTCCGCTCCTCGCGGGTCTCGGCGACGGCCTCGACCGGCGCGGGACGGGAACGTTCCCTGCGGGTGCGGGCCGGGCGCTCGGCCACGGGCTCGGCGGTGGCCGCGGGAGCCGCGGCGGCGGGCTCGACGGGAGTGGTCGCACCGTCGGCGGTTACGCCCTGCTTCTCCTGGATGGCCGCGATGAGCTGGCTCTTGCGCATCCGTCCGGTCCCGCTGATGCCAAGGCTCGACGCGAGAGCCTGCAGCTCGGGCAGCACCATGGCCGACAGGCCGGTGCCGGAGCGACGACGCGGCCTGGCCGCGGCGCGGGTGGGGGTGTCGCCGGCGGCCGGCGGCACTGTGCCGGTGGCGTCGGAGAGGAGTTCGGTGGTGTCGCTCAACTAAAAGGTCCTTCCCAGGGGTCGGGCGTCGGCCACGATCAGCCAGGCGTCCCGGTGGTGCGACCCGGCGGGACAGACCGGGTCGGGCTAAACGAATTTCTAAGGTGTCGGCAGACCGGTGCGTCGAACCGGCGCGTGGCCGTCACCGTCGAGATTCGCGAGCCGTTGGGGGCCCGGGGGTCGCCCCCCGGCTGGTTACCGCCGACCAGATGTCGATGTCAGTCGAACGCGCATGTCCCCGATTACGCCGCTTCTCGACACGCCAACCGGATGTGGACCAACCGGAGGCTATGAATTCGGGAAGCCCGCTGTGCGGCCTGTGTCTTGCGACGCAAGGCGCGATCCAGCGATGTATGGCTGACAAGCACGCACCCGCAACGGGGGCATCTGGTGCGGCTATCAGCCTAACATCACCAGCGCACACTGCTATTCCCTGAAGGTCGAAGATGCATCAGCGTGTCTCGGGAAATTGAACGCTCGCGCCGGACCGGTCGACGTCCAATGGCTGGATGTGCCAGTCACTACCCACTTCCGACGCGATCAAATCATGGGTATCCGCCGTTCCGAACACGAGAACCGTCGGACCGGCTCCCGAGACCACGGCGGGCACTCCTGCCACGCGGAGACGTTTTACCAGATCAGCGGTGGCCGGCATCGCAGGCGCACGGTAATCCTGATGCAAACGATCTTCGGTGGCGGCGAGCAACAACCCCATCTCGGGCCGCTGGGTAAGGGCCGCGACGAGCAGGGCGGCGCGTCCGGCGTTGGCCGCAGCGTCGGCATGCGGCACTTCCTTCGGCAGGAGCCCGCGCGCCTCCTCGGTGGAGAGCCGGGTTCTCGGCACGCACACCACAGGTCGGACGCCCCCATGCGGGCTCAGCTTCAGCTTACGCGGAGTTCCGGACAACTCGGTCCAGGCGATGGTCAGGCCTCCGGACAGACACGGAGCGACGTTGTCGGGGTGTCCCTCCATGCGCGTGGCGACCTCGAAGACCTCGTCGTCCGACAGCGCCGGCGCGGCGAGCGCCCGAGCGGCGAGGACGCCCGCGCAGATGGCGGCGGAGGAGGATCCGAGGCCGCGCGCGTGCGGGATGCGGTTGAGGCAGCGCATCCTGAGCCGCCTCGGCTGCGGCACGCCGGCGCGGTCGAAGGTGGCGCGCATGGCCTTGACGATCAGGTGGCCCTCACCGAGGTCGAGCTCGCCGGCGCCCTCCCCCTCGACGTGGACGTCCAGGTCGAGGCCGCCCGGGGAGCCGGGCACGTCGTCGAGGACGGCGACCTCCACCTCGTCGTAGAGGCCGAGGGCGAGCCCCAGCGAATCGAACCCGGGTCCGAGATTCGCGCTGGTGGCGGGCACGCGGACCACGACGGTGCTGCTCGATGACATGCGGTTCCTCGGGATTTCGTCCATCTCGGCCGGTCTACGGTCGTGCCGTGGGTCTCAGGCAGAGCGCGAGCGCGGGCCCGAGGCGGCGGGCGAGCGCGCCGCAGGAGGCATCGGGCCGGCGCACGGGCAGGGAGTCAGGCGAGTTCGAGCGCGGCGGCGGCCGCGAAGGCGTCGACCGGGATCGTCAGCGGGGTCGGCGCCCCGGAGATCGCCCAGTCGGGGTCCTTGAGGCCGTTGCCGGTGACCGTGCACACCACGCGCTCGCCCGGCCGTACGAGGCCCTGCTCGTGGGCCTGGAGGAGCCCCGCGACACTGGCGGCGGAGGCGAGCTCCACGAACACGCCCTCTTCCTGGGCGAGGAGCTTGTACGCCGCGGCGATCTGGCGGTCGGTGACGGCCTGGATGGCTCCGCCGGACTCGTCGCGCGCGGCCTCGGCCAGGCGCCAGGACGCCGGGTTGCCGATGCGGATCGCCGTGGCGATCGTGTGCGGGTGGGTGACGGGGGCGCCGTTGACGATGGGCGCCGCACCGCTGGCCTGGAAGCCCAGCATGCGCGGGGTATGCGTCGCCAGGGCGTCCTTGGCGTACTCGCGGTAGCCCATCCAGTAGGCCGAGATGTTGCCGGCGTTGCCGACGGGGATGCAGTGCACGTCCGGCGCGTCGCCGAGAGCGTCGACGATCTCGAAGGCCGCCGTCTTCTGCCCCTGCAGGCGGTTGGGGTTGACGGAGTTGACCAGCGCGATGGGGTAGTTCTCCGCGAGCTTGCGGGTCATCTCGAGGCAGTCGTCGAACGAGCCGTCGACCTGGAGCAGCTTGGCGCCGTGCACCAGGGCCTGTGCCAGCTTGCCCATCGCGATCTTGCCGCGCGGCACCAGGACCGCGCAGGTCAGCCCGGCCCGGACGGCGTAGGCGGCGGCGGAGGCGCTGGTGTTGCCGGTGGAGGCGCAGATGACGGCCTTGGCGCCGTCTTCGACGGCCTTGCTGATGGCCACGGTCATGCCGCGGTCCTTGAAGCTGCCGGTGGGGTTCAGACCCTCGACCTTGAGATGGACCTCGCAGCCGGTCAGCGCGGAGACGCGGCGCGCGGGGACCAGCGGCGTGCCGCCTTCCAGCAGAGTGACCACGGGCGTCGTCGTGGTCACGGGAAGCCGGTCACGGTATTCCTCGATAAGGCCACGCCACGCCCTGAACATGATCGCTCCTCCCGCGCCCGGGCCCGAGCGGGCACGAGGGCGCGTAACCATGGGTCCGCTACCAGCGGTATCAGGCATCGAGTCTACGGGGGGGCCGGGCCCCGCCGCGTCGCCCGTCCACAGGCTGGACCGTCCTTAAGGTTCTCCATGTCAATACTCGGCCAAGCGGGCCCGGCCGGGCCCGGGAAGCGGCAGATACCGCATCCAGAAAGAACCCCGAAAGCACACTGTCTCTTTAGCATCTTTTGCCCCACAATTGGGGCAACATCAGCATGCCCGGAGGGAAAACGTCGCCGTGACCGACGACCAGGTCTTCCACGCGTGTCACGGCACAGGCGTGGAGACCGCGCGGGCCGGGGACCGCGACCGCCTGCACTGGATCCTCGACCACCTGCCCGCGAGCCGCCCGGGCCGCCCGATGGCCGTGCTCGACCTGGGATGCGGTGAAGGCGACCTCTCCTTACTGCTCGCCGAGCGCGGCGACCAGGTGACCGGGATCGACCCTTCGGCGCCGGCGATCGCGAACGCGCGCCGGCGGGCCGGCCGGCTCCCGGCGGACGTCGCCGCGCGCGTGGACTTCACCGTGGGAGACGCGCACGGGCTCGACGGCCTGCCCGAGGGAGCCTTCGACGCGACCGTGGCCGGCGAGATCCTCGACCGCGTCGCCGACCCCGTACAGGTACTCGAAACGCTCCGCAGGACGCTCCGGCCGGGCGCCACGCTCGTCTTCACGGTCCCGTACGGGGTGAGCGACGAGGTACTGCGCATCGCGCGCGCCGCCGGGGACGAACGGGAGATCCCGCGCGCCGCCGCAGACGGGCCGGAGATCGCGCGCGCCGTGGGCCACGAGCTTGAGACGGATCGGCGGGACGAGCGGCGGGCAGGCGAGGAGGACGGCGACGCCGAGCGGCGCCGGGTCTTCTACCACGGAAGCATGCGCCACCTGGTGGAGCCGCTCTTCGAGATCCGCGAGCTGACCGTGCTGCGCCACCATCTCGCCGGGGTCGCGGTGCGCCGGGACGAGCCGCGCGGCACGCCCGGATTCGCGCTGAGCCGGGCCGAGACCGCGTTCCTCCAGCGGGAACGGCTCCTCCACGGGCAGATCGCCGAGCTTCGCGCCCGCTGCGCCGAGCTGGCCGCGCGCGAGCTCACCCTCACCCGCGCGAGCGAGGACCTGCTCGGCCGCAACGCCGAGCTGCGCGCCGAGACCACCCGTCTCGGACACCGGGTACGACAGCTGGAAGGCCGCCTCGCGGAGTACCGGGAGCTGATCGCCCGGCTGCGCCGGTCGCGGGCGTGGCGGCTGATCACGGCCTACCGCCGGGTGCGGCACCCCGCCGGTCGCGAGATCCCGCCACCGCCGCCCACGGCCAAACGCCCCATGGTGATCGCGGCGCCCACCTCGGCCCTGCCCCGACCAGGCCGGACGGAGGAGCGGTAAAGACGGAGGTAAAAGAACGCGGGTGGCCGCATGTTCCACCAGGCAGGGGAAGATCCCCAGGTGGTGATGCGCCGGGCCTCTCATGAAGCTCCCAGCTTCCTTGTATAGGGTCGGCTCCGGCGGCGAACGGAACCCGACTAAGGAGCGATCATCTTGACCGCCTCCCCGCGGACGAGCCCTGCGAAGACCGGCCTCAGGCCCAGGATCCGCCACAACGACTACTCGCCGCTCACCCTGCCACCGCTCGGCGCGTGGACGCCCACCCTCCCGGTGAGCGTGGTCATCCCCGCGCACGGCGGGCAGCATCGCCTCGACCTCACGCTGGCCGCGCTCGCCGCGCAGACCTACCCGCCGGGTCTCATGGAGGTCATCGTCGTAGACGACGGCAGCGAGCCGCCGTTGCGCCTTCCCGACATCCGCCCGGAGAACACGCGGGTCGTCCCGAGCGGGCCCGGAGGCTGGGGCACGGCGCACGCGCTCAACACCGGCGTGCGACTCGCCGAGGGCGAGATCGTCCAGCGCCTCGACTCGGACATGGTGATCTGCCGGGAGCACATCGAGGCGCTCATGCGCTGGCACCACCTCACCGATTATGTGGTGACCATCGGCGCCAAGGTCTTCGTCCAGGAACCCGCCCTCACGACGACGCGGGTCCACGGCGCCGTGCGCGACGGCGCCTTCGACACGCTCTTCGACATGACGAGGGCGGTACCGAGTTCCACGGAGGCCACCATCCGGCGGCTGGACGGGCTGCGCGCGAGCCGGAACCCGTACCACGTCTGCACCGGGCCGACCGTCTCCTTCCGCCGCGCCCTCTTCGACCGGGTGGGCGGCCTCGATCCGCAGGTGCTGAGGGGCGAGGACACCGAGTTCGCCTACCGGCTCGCCATGAGCGGCGCCGTGTTCGTGCCCGACATGGAGGCGCGGGCCGCCCACCTTGGGCTTCCCGCGCAGCGTGTCGACACCGAGTCGACCGTCCGAGTCGTGGCCCCCTACCTGGCCCACCGCATCCCGCTCCGCCGCGATCTGCGCAAGGAACGCGGCAGGCGCTGGCTGGTGCCCTACGCCGAGGTCGTCCTGGACGTGGCGGGCCACACCGAGCCGCAGGTGCGGGCGGCCGTGGGCGCTGCGCTCGGCGGGAGCCTGCCGGACGTGCGGGTCACGCTGACCGGACCGTGGGACGAGCTGTCCGACGGACGCCATCGCGTGCTGGACGACCCGAGGTTCGAGCTACGGCTGATCCGTGAGCAGTTCCAGCACGACGAAGGCGTCCGGCTCGCCCCGGAGGCGGCCGCCGACCCCGCCCCCGTCCCGTTCCGGTACGTCGGGCCCGTGGACGTGCCGCTGCACCGCCGCGCGCTGGAGCTCATGATCAAGGCGGTCACGGAGGACCGCGCCGGGCTGCTCGTGGTGGAGTTCCCCGACGGCCGGACGGCACGCCTGGAGCGCACCGACGCCGTCAACCGCGCCCGCCTGCTCGCGGCACCGGGCGAGGACCTCACCGAGGTGATCGAGCAGACCTACGGGGTACGTCGCGCGGACGCGGCGAAGTTCTGGCCCCCGTCCCAGCGCGACAAGCCCGGGTCGAAGCCGGACGCCAAGCCTGCGTCCACGTCCGGGTCCGGTGCCGGATCCGAGGCCGGGCAGGGATCGGCCGGTTCTCCGGAGCAGCCCTCCACGGGCGAGCCGGGCGGCTCCGGCTCCACGGGCCGTACGCGCAAGCCCGTCCCGCCGACCCCGCGACTGGCGCCGGAAAAGCTGGTCAAACGCCTCCGCACGGCCCTGCGAGGCCGATAGCGGGTCACCCGGCGGGGGTCGCCGGGGGGCCTTCTCGGGGGGTGAGGGGGCTCGAGCCGTTCGGGCCCTCGATCGCGGCCGGGGTGGTGCGCCTGACGGAGATACGCTTGATCATGGTTCGCAGGCGGCCGGCCTTGAGCCGGGACACCTCCCGGCGCAGGGCGCCGACCTCGCGGCGCAGGTCGACGGCGCTCTTGCGCCACCGGCCCGCCTCCTCGCGCCACTTGGACACCTGGCCGCGCAGCCGCTCGATCTCCTTGGTCAGCTTGACCACCTCGGCCTCGGTCTCCAGCCGGGCGCGATAGGCCATCCGCCGTCCCTTGGCGGCCGAGGTCTGCGAGGCGGGCACGAAGCCCAGCGTCTCCCCGTCGGTCCACACCGTGCCGAAGACGTCGTCCACCGCGTCGTCCACCGCGTCGCCGTCGTGCGCGGCCCCACCGGCGGAGGCTTCGGGGGTGAGGATGAGAGCGGCGCGGGCGAAGGCGGCGCGGCGTTCGAGGCGGGCCGTCACGATGCCCTCGGGGCTCTCGGCGAGCAGGACGCCGACCAGCCCGTGGCCGCCGTCCACCCCCAGGTCGAGCAGGCGGGCCAGGGTGTCCTCCCCCGGGACCCACCCGGCCGGCAGGCGCAGCCGGAACGGCGCCAGGCGCTCGGCGTCGTCCGGCGTGAGCCGTACCCGGCTCTCGTGGGCGTAGTGGCCCTGGATGAGCGCGAGGTCGAGCCGGGGGTCGGTCAGCGGCGCGCGAGGCTCGGGCTCCAGGGTGTCCCACGGGCCGACGAGCAGCACCGAGACGTCGGGCACGGTGCCGGCCAGGACGGCGTCCACGGTGGCGCGGGTGTCCTCGTACCCCTCGGCCTCGACCACCACCTCCAGGTAGGGGACCTTCCACTGGCGGGCCGGGTGCGCCCGGAGCCAGCGGTACTGGGGGATGCGGTCGCCGATCAGCGCGTGGCTGACCCGGTCGATGGGGTCCTTGTCGCGCATGCGCATCGAGGGGCCGAGATGGAAGCCGCGGGCGAGCGGTTCAGGGACGAACACCGCTCCGGCCTGCGCCAGGCGGTACCCCATCTCTGTGTCCTGGCCGAGGATCAGCTCCTCGTCCATCGGGCCGGCGGCCTCGATGAGCCGGCGGCCGACCGAGGTGGCGCCGCCGACGTGCAGGCTGAAGGCCCGGCTCGGGGTGTCGGTGAGCCCGTTGGTCCGCTGGACGAGGTCGACCAGCCACTCGTGCGGCTCGGCCGGCTCGAACAGCTCGGCGAGGTCGGCGGTGGAGGCCACGACGTCCGGCGAGGGCAGCGCGGCGGTGGTGAACCGCAGGTAGCTGGTCACCACGAGGTAGGGGGCGAGGTGGTGCCAGCGCATGTGCGCCTCGACCTCGTGCCGGTCGGCGACCACGTCGGAGTCGAGCCAGTGGACGACGTCGCCGGTGGCGGCGGCCAGCCCGGCGTTGCGGGCGCTCGCCCTGCCGGGCACGTCGCAGACGATCAGCCGGGCGCCCGCGGGACGGATCTCCGGCAGGCGGAGCGCCGGGCTGCTGCCGTTGTCGACGACGACGACCTCGATCAGTTCCTCGGGATAGGTCTGCGCGGCGAGACCGGCGAGCGCCAGGTCGAGCTTGTCCTGGCCGTTGTAGGCCGGTACGACGACGCTCACCCGCATGCCGGGCGTCCAGGCGCCGAGCGCGGGCGGGTCGAGCACGGTGTAGTCGTTGCCGCGGATTCGCCGCGTCATGAGAGGTTCCCGGGGCCGGTGAGGGGGACGTGTGAACGCGTCGGACTGGTGAGGGGACGGGCCGGACGCATGTCGGGGCGGGGCGCGTCGAGGCGGGTCAGAGGGGTCCGGGGGCGGGTCATGGGGTTTCCAGGATCCGGCTCGGGCGGAAGCCGCGCCACTGGTTCGTCGCGACCCGCAGGAAGTGCGCGAGGGGCAGCTGCCAGGTGTGGCCGGAGGCGAGGGATCGGCGCAGGACGTAGCCCAGGCCCTGGGTGCGGTAGATGCGGGCGCCGGCGGCGTGGGCCGTCTTGAGCAGCTGGGCGTCCACCCCCCGTGACACCCCCTCGAACCCGCCTGTCTCCTGGTACTTCGCACGAGCGAGGAAGATCGTACCGCCGGCCACGTGATCGGACCAGATCTCGCTGGTGTAGTCCGTGCGGCGCACCGTGACGTTCAGCGGCTCCAGGTAGAAGAACTCCGCGGCGGTGCCCACGATGTCGGCCCCGCTGTAGGCGCGCGCGAGCAGCAGGTCGGACAGGTGCTCCGGGGAGTACCAGTCGTCGTCGTCCCACTTGGCGATGTCGTCGCCGCTCGCCCTGGCCGCCACCTGGTGGAGCACCTCGCCGAACGGCGTGGCCTCGTCCGCCTCCACCACCGTGATCGGCGACGGGAACGCGGCGATGGCCCGGCGCACGTCCTCGTGCGAGGCCGGGACGCCGTGCAGGCCGAGCAGGACCTCCACCTCGACATGGCGCTGGCGCGCGATCTGGGCGAGCGCGGACCCGAGCAGGTGGGGCCGCTTGCTGGACATCACGACGCTCACCTTGGGCGTCGCGGCGGCCGGGCCCCGGCGCAGCGCGTGGCGGCGCAGCCGGAGGCTGTGCTCCTCCCGGCGCAGGTCGCTCACCGACCGCGGCGTCTCCGCACGCGGAGCCGGCGCCCAGGAGGCGAGCAGCCCGGCGAGGTCGGGGTCGGCCTCCTTCACCCAGGCCGGGACGTCCTCCGCGTGGACGGGGACGCCGGCGGCGGCGAGAGCGTGGATCGTCTCCAGCACGCCGGCCCGGCCCCGCGGCCAGCGGACGCGCACCCCGTCGCAGGGGCGGAGCGGTACGACGTCGGCCGCCGTCAGCGGCAGGTCCGCCGCCTGCCCGGCGAGCAGGGGCCTGCCGTCCTCGAAGGACAGATCGGCCGGTCCGGCCGTCGGCGTCCGCACGTAGCCGAGCGGTGTGGGATCGCCCTCTCCCAACACGTCACCCTTTCAGGTCCGGCCCCGCCGGGGGCGGGGGAAGACGTCCCGGAGCACCCGGGTCAGGGCGTGCCGTCGCCCTCGACGCGCATCACGCTCGTCACGCCTCTGACGATGTCGAGCTCGCGCAGCCCGTCTATTGTGGCCGACAGCGCGGCGTCGCTGGCCCGGTGGGAGACCAGGACGAGCTGGGCGTCGTCGCCGTGACCCTCCTGGCGCACGGTCTGGATCGACACGTCGTGCTTGGCGAACATGTCGGCGACCCTGGCGAGGACGCCCGGCTTGTCCGCGACGTCGAGCGACACGTGGTAGCGCGTGACCGTCTCGCCCATCGGGTGGACGGGCAGGTCGGCGTAGGTGGACTCCTGCGGGCCGTGGGTGCCGGCCAGGCGGTTGCGCGCCACGGCGACAAGGTCGCCGAGCACCGCCGAGGCGGTGGGCGCGCCGCCCGCGCCCTTGCCGTAGAACATCAGCTGGCCGGCGGACTCGGCCTCCACGAAGACCGCGTTGTACGCCTCGCGGACCCCGGCCAGCGGGTGGCTCCTCGGGATCATCGCCGGATGGACCCGGACGCCGACCGAGCGCCCGTCTTCGGACCGGGCGCAGATCGCCAGCAGCTTGATGACGTAGCCCATGGCCTTGGCGCTCGCGACGTCGGTCGCGGTGATCTCGGTGATGCCCTCGCGGTGCACGTCGGCAGCCGTCACGCGGCTGTGGAAGGCCAGCTCGGCGAGGATGGCCGCCTTGGCGGCGGCGTCGAAGCCCTCGACGTCCGCCGTCGGGTCGGCCTCGGCGTACCCCAGCGACTGGGCCTCCTCCAGCGCGTCGGTGAACGAGGCGCCCGTGGAGTCCATCTTGTCGAGGATGTAGTTGGTGGTGCCGTTGACGATGCCGAGCACGCGGTGGACGCGGTCACCGGCCAGCGACTCGCGCAGCGGGCGGAGCAGGGGGATCGCCCCGGCGACGCTGGCCTCGAAGTACAGGTCGACGCCCTGGCGCTTGGCCGAGCCGTGGATCGTCGCGCCGTCCTCGGCCAGCAGGGCCTTGTTGGCGGTGACGATCGACTTGCCGCCGGACATGGCGGCCAGGATGAGCGACCGGGCCGGCTCGATGCCGCCGATCACCTCGATGACGATGTCGACGTCGTCCCTGGTCACCAGGGCCTCGGCGTCGGTGGTCAGCAGTGCCGGGTCGACGTCGCCGTCGCGCTTGCGGGCGAGCCGCCTGACCGCCACCCCCGCCAGCTCCAGCGGGGCGCCGATGCGGGCGGCGAGGTCGCCGGCCTGCTCGTGCATGAGCCGCACGACCTGCGACCCCACGACGCCGCAGCCGAGCAGGGCGACCTTCAGCGGCCTTCCCGGGTCACCGTTTCTCTCGTGCCGCCCCCGTTCGCCGGCGGTCGACGGATCGAGACTCTCGCCTTGTGGCCCTTCGGGCTCGACCGGTTTCATACTTGCCCCCTCAGCAGGTCGTCCTCGGTCTCCCTGTGCACGATCACGCGCGACGCGCCGTCCTTGACCGCCACCACGGCGGGCTTGAGAAGGTAGTTGTAGTTGTGCGCCAGCGACCGGCAGTAGGCGCCCGTCGCCGGCACGGCGAGCAGGTCGCCGGCGGCGAGGTCACCGGGCAGCCACACGTCGCGGACCACGATGTCGCCGCTCTCGCAGTGCTTGCCGACCACGCGCGACAGCATGGGCGCTTCGTCGCTGCACCGCGAGGCCAGCACGCAGGTGTAGTCGGCCCCGTACAGCGCGGTGCGGAGGTTGTCGCTCATGCCGCCGTCGACGCTGACGTAGGACCGGAGCCCTTCGACGTCCTTGACCGTGCCCACCTCGTAGACCGTCACCCCGCCGGGGCCGGAGATGGCCCGGCCGGGCTCGACGGTGAGCCGGGGGACGGGCAGGCCGGCGTCCTCACAGACCCGGGTGACGATCTCGCGCAGGCTGTCGGCGACCACCTTGATGTCGGGCGCGTCGTCGCCCTCGACGTAGGCGATGCCGTACCCGCCGCCGAGGTCGAGCTCGGGCAGGACCACGCCGTGCTCCTGCTTGACCTGCGTCAGCAGCATGGCCAGGCGCCGGGCGGCCACCTCGAAGCCCGCCGTGTCGAAGATCTGCGAGCCGATGTGGGAGTGCAGGCCCACCAGCTCGAGCTGCGGCAGCGCGAGGACGCGGCGCACGGCCTCGGCCGCCGCGCCGCTGTTGAGGGAGAGGCCGAACTTCTGGTCGTCGTGGGCCGTCGCGATGAACTCGTGCGTGTGCGCCTCGACGCCGGTGGTGACCCGGATCTGGATCTTGGGCCGCACGCCCAGCTTGTCGGCCAGGTAGCCGACGCGGGCGATCTCCTGGAATGAGTCGACCACGATGTGGCCGACGCCGGCCTCGAGGGCCCGTTCCAGCTCGGAGTAGGACTTGTTGTTGCCGTGCAGGGCGATGCGCTCGGGCGGGAAGCCGACGCTCAGCGCCACGGCCAGCTCGCCGCCGCTGCAGACGTCGAGGCCCAGGCCCTCCTGGTCGACCCAGCGGGCGACCTCCTTGCACAGGAACGCCTTGCCCGCGTAATAGACGTCGTCACCTTGGAAGGCGGCCTTGTAGTCACGGCAGCGCGACCGGAAGTCGTCCTCGTCGACCACGTAGAGAGGCGTGCCGTACTCTCTCGCGAGGTCGCGCACGTCCACGCCGGCGATCGTGAGCGCGCCGCCGGCACGCCCGGACGTTCGCGGCCAGATCGTGGGGACGAGCGTGTTGAGGTCGGCGGGGGCCTGGGGAGGACGCTCCTCGTGCGGCACTTCCGCGTGCCGGTCACCGGCGGGATGGGCGAATCGACTCACCCGAACGAGGCTATCCGACCTCGTGATCCCCCTGCGCCCGATGCTCACCCTGCGAGACGGCAACATGAAAGATCTCCAGAACGGCAGGCCGCCTGGCGTACCACTTCCTGCTATTTGCCGGTTTTGGTCATATTTTCTCGGAAGGGGTCTCCCCCAGTTCTGTCAACCCCTCCCCGAGGACCTTCCGGACCGCTCGCGCCATCCAGACGCGGGCCGCGTGGGCGCCGGTCGGCGCCTCGTCGCCCTTCGGGATCGCCGGGACATGCTCGAACGCGTCGTGGTAGACCCCGGCCAGCCGCTCCAGATACGCCACCCGGCCCGCGTCCTGCCCTTCCCGCCTGCTCGGCGCCTCGGCCAGCACCCGCAGCACCGCCCGGTCGCGGGGATCGCCGAGCAGCCCGGGCCGGAAGATCTGGACGTCCATGCCGAGGTCGCGGCACCACCGCTCGACGGCTCCCGCCCGCACGTAGGCGTACCTCACGACGAATCCGGGGTTGTCCCACGTGCGCGGCGCGTCCGGCCACGACGCCTCCGCCCGGTCACGAAGCGCCGGCGCGGGCCTGGCGGGCTCGGCCAGGATCTCGCGGACGATCTCGCCGGGCTCGGCCACCTCGATCACCAGGAAGCCGTTCGGCCGCACGTGGACCGCCCGCACTCCCGGCTCGGCGCGCAGCCGTACCGCCAGCTCCTCGGCGACCTCGCGCGCCCGCGCGCCCGCCCGCCTCAGCGCCGCCGTCGAGACGTACGCCGCTTCCCGCTCCCACGACCCCTGCGGAACGGGAGACGAGCCGAGGATGGCGCGCAGCCTCTCCACGATCACCCCCTCGGCATGCCGGACGACCACAGGGCTCACGCTACGGTGCTTCCTCCGGCGGCGAGGTGACCGATGTCCGGCCTTCGCGCGCACCGCAGCGCGCCGCCGTGGCGTGATCGGTGGCTCGCAGGGCCGGCAGCCCGGGCGGAGGGGCGCCGCAGGGCTTCGACGTGATAGATCACATGACCGTCCCGGCCGCCATTGAGCTCGCTGAGGACCCGGCGTGGCCGCCAGGTCCTCAGGCCTCGTGCTCCAGTTCCGCCTTCAGGTCCGTGAGCGCCGAGACCTGACGCTCGGTGTACTTGTCGATCCACCGGTCGTGGATCAACCGGATCGGCACCGGATTGAGGAAGTGGAGTTTCTCCCGGCCGGACCGCCGCGCGACCACCAGGCCCGCCTCCTCGAGCACCCGCAGGTGCTTCATCACGCCGAAACGGGTCATCGCGAGCTCGGACTCCAGCTCGGTGAGCGTGCGGCCGTCACGCTCGAAGAGCAGGTCGAGCAGGAACCGGCGCGTCGGGTCGGCAAGCGCCCTGAACACGCGGTCGTCGTCGGTCACCTGTCCAAAATACGTGACCAAATAGTCACGCGTCAACAGTCCTGCCGCTCTCGCCCAGGCGACGCGACCGGCCGCCGCTCGCCTCCACCGGGTGTAAAGGTATCCGCGCGGCCCGGGGGCCGTGGAGCGAGCTTTCCACCACTTGCGCGGTCCCGTCAGGCGATGATCGTCGCTGCCAGGGCGAGGGCCGAGCGAACAGACCGCCATCGAACTCCTGGACGCCGACGGCCTAGAAGGAGTTCGGCCTCCAGGCCATCTTCGACGGCCTCGAAGCCAAGCTCGCGGCCCGCCGCGTGCCGACCGGCCGGAACGCCCCCTGACGCTTCGGCCGGCGGTTCTGTCGGTGGTGGCGGGCATACTGCCGCCATGGAACCTCGTGTGTCGCTGATCACTTTGGGCGTCGCCGACCTGGAGCGCTCGTACCGTTTCTACAAAGACGGCCTGGGGCTTCCCACGACCCGCAAGCCCGAGGACGGCATCGTGTTCTTCCAGACCTCGGGGGTGACCCTCGCGCTGTACCCGTACGCGAAGCTGGCCGAGGACGTCGGCCCGGGCTGGGACGAGCCACGGTCGAGGTTCACCGGCATCACGCTGGCGCACAACGTCCGGGAGCGGCAGCAGGTCGACGAGGTGCTGGCCCTCGCGGCGGCCGCGGGGGCCGACCTCGTCAAACCGGCCGCCGACACCTTCTGGGGCGGATACTCCGGCTACTTCACCGACCCGGACGGCTACCTGTGGGAGATCGCCTGGGGCGCCTTCGACTTCAACGAGGACGGCTCCCTCCACGTCACCTGAGCGCCGTGCCATTTGTCCCGGCGCGCCCGCTGTCAGGCCGTCATATGGCCAGCTTGAGCAGGCCGCCGTCCACCACGGCCCGGCCGAATCCCCTGGCCAGTTCGGCCAGACGGGCGCACCCCTCCTCGCCCAGTGCGGCGTAGGCCGGCAGGGCGAGCGCGTCGGTGCGGCTCTCGATTCGCGCGCGAAGTTCCCGGCCCTGATCGCTCAGGGTCAGCCCCTCGCCCAGCAGGCCCCGCGAGCGCAGGCCGTCCTCTCCCTCGGCCCATTCCTCCTCGGTCCAGCCTCGGCTGATCTTGAGGAAGACGACCGGCAGGTCCCCGGTGGCCGCGTGCAGGATCAGCGCCTCGCGGCCGGTCAGTCCCTCGTTCACCAGAACCGCGATGTGGCCGTCGCCGCGGTACTCGCGCAGCAGCGTCTGGGCGTGCCACAGATCGAGCAGCGGATCGTCCGGCCAGGGAAGAGCCGCGTGCGCGGCGAACAGCGGGCGCCCGTCGAGTCGCTCGCAGGCCGCCTCGGCCGCCCTGCGGGCCAGCGCGAGCGTCTCCTCCAGCTCTAGCTCGGGATTCGAATGGATGCCCGCCCTTCGCAGGGCCGCGTCCGCCGCCTCCAGTCTTGCGGCACGCAGTTGCTCGGGGCTCGTCACCTCCCAGGCCGCCGGAAGGGCCTGCCGTACGAGATGGGGAGAGAAGTTGTAGAAGGTCGCGATGACCACTTCGGGCGAGGCGGGCCCGAAGGCTGCGGCGCGGGACGCGAAGTACGCATGCCGAGGATCGGCCAGGCCAACGGCTGCGTACCGCTTGAGGGCCTCCGGCACGAAGTAGATCATGCCGTGCAGCGGTTCGAGGCGACGCCATGCCTGGCGAGCGACGTGAGGATCGACCATCTGCAGATACTGCCACACACACCGACCAGTCGGTATGTACCTGCCGATCACAGATTCCACACGGAACGACCTGGGAGGTCGAGCGCAGTGGCCACCGGTGGCCGCACCGGGATACGGCTTTACCGCATTGCATGGTTTTTGACGGATGAAACCCATGATAAAGGCCACCCGATATATCCGGTTAAGGTGATTGTCCAGCGTGGATAACCCCAGAAAGGACCGCCGTGCGGACGACGATCCTGATCACCTCTCCCGGCACCTTCGAAGCCCCGGGACTCGAACTTCTCCACTTCTCCCCGATCTTCCCCGGCGGGCCGGAATGGCTCACCAAGCCGGTACTGATCGCCATGCTCAGCTCGGTCGTCATCATCGCCGTGTGCTGGGCCGCGTTCGCCAAACCGAAGATCGTGCCACGGGGCTGGCAGAGCATCGGCGAGTACGCCTACGTGTTCGTGCGCGAACAGGTGGCCAAGCCCAGCCTCGGCAAGGACGCCGACCGGTGGATGGGCCTCCTGCTCACCGTTTTCCTGACCGTACTGGTCTGGAACCTGATGGGCATCATTCCCCTCATCCAATTCCCCGTGGCCGCGCACATCGCCTTTCCCCTCGTGCTGGCGATCAACGTGTACGGCATCAAGCTCTACATGGGCGTCAAGCACCACGGCGTGCGCGGTTACCTGAAAGGCGTCGTTTATCTGCCCGGGCTGCCGGGCTGGGCGTACGGGCTCTATGCCCCGCTGATCCTCGCCGAGACCTTCATCAACTCGCTGTTCACCCATTTCATCCGGGTGTTCGCGAACATGTTCGCCGGACACATGATCCTGGCCTTCTTCAGCTCGGTCGGCTTCTGGTTCCTGTTCGAGAAACTCAGCCCGCTCGGCGTGGGCGTCGGCGCGCTCGGCGTGGTGATGACGATCCTGATGACCGCGTTCGAGATGTTCATCCAGTTCCTGCAGGCATACCTGTTCGCCCTACTCGCCGCGATATTCATCGCCAGCGGCCTCCAGGGTTCACACTGACCCCGCGCCTTCAAGGCCCTCACGAACATGGGAAGCGACCCGAGCCACGCCTCGGGTCGCCCCCCGGCCCGATGGTCACACCATGGCGGCGCCCTCGCAGGGCCCAGCCGCTCACGGAGCCAGGGCGCCGTCCTTCACTCCGGCGATGAACGCCTCCCACTCACCGCGAGGAAACTTCAGCACCGGCCCGTCCGGGGGTCAGATCATGGCCAGGGGGTGGGGTTGGACGTAGCCCTCGAAGTGGGCGGAGGTGAGGAGGCGGCCTTCGGTGGAGGGGCGGACGCAGACGTAGGAGTAGCGGTCGGCGGAGTAGACGCGGATGCCGTCCGTGCGGCACTGGCGCATCAGGACCTCGTCCCACTCCTCCGACACGTCGGCGATGCCCAGCTCGACCAGGGCCTGGCGGCGGGCCAGAAGGGTGCCTCCCGCCACCTCGGGCAGGAAGCGGTGGTCGGCCCCGGGCTGGCGGAGCAGCGTGGCGCCGGCGCCGGCGCCGCCACCGGTCCTCGTGCCGGTGCTCGTCCCCGTACCGCCCGTGCCCGTCCCCGTGCTGGCGCCCCCGCCCGTGCCGGTGATGTGGGCGTAGAAGGAGGCTTTGCCGATGATGTCGGCGTCGACGGCGGTGAAGTAGCGGGTCAGGTCGGCCAGGTAGTGCTCGCCGTACAGGTCTCGTGGGTCGAGGACGGCCACGAGGTCGCCGTCGGCGAGGCGGAGCGCCCGGTCGAGGGCGGCGCCGCGGGTCATCGGGGTACCGGCTTCGCGGATCACCAGGTCGCCCTCCGCGTGTGACGATCCCCGCCCGGCCAAGGCGCCTCGCGCGGCCTTCTCGACGACGGCGGCGTCGAGCCCGTCGGCGACGATGACGAGCTGGCCGGGGGTGTGGGACTGCCGGCGGAGCTGGGTGAGCAGGTGGTCGAGCTCGGCCGGGCCGGAGACGGCGGTGACGGCCGTGACGGTGGCGGCGTTGCGCACCGAGGGGACCCCGGCGGTGTCCAGGATCGGATCGAGGAGCGGGGTCACCGGCGCGGTGGCCCGCCAGGCCAGGTGGGCCTCGGAGGCGCATTCGATCTCCGCCGCCAGGTTCTCGCGGACGGAGTCGAGCGCCTGCGGCAGTGATGCCTGGTCCACGGGCGTGGTGAGCTGCATGATGGGGGTCCCGCAGGCGGAGAGCTCCTCCACGGTGCGCGCGTCGGCGTCCGGCCCGGCGAGCACCATCGAGACGGCGCGGTATGTCGTGAGCAGGTCGTCGTAGGTGGCCTTGTCGGTGATCAGCGGCCGCCATCCGGCGTCCGGCGGCAGGTCGCCCTGCAGGGCGGTGCCGAGCAGGCCCACCCCGGACCGGCCCTCCGCCGCACGGATCTGGTTGTGGACGCGCGGCTGGACCGCGTGCGGGAGCACGCCGACGCGGTCGTGGCGCAGCGCGGCCCGCCATTCGCGTGCCCTGGCCTCCGAGGTGGCCAGCACCTGGTCGAACAGGGTGGCCATCGGCACGCTGGCGGACAGGGGGCCACCGGAGTGCCAGAAGATCGTGCGGATGCCCCGCCTGGCGCACTCCTCCACGAGGTCGCGCAGCCCCCGGCTGCGGCCGGCGAGCTCCTCCAGCCACCGGCCGCCGTTGCCCTGGCGCGGCCCCGGCTGGACCGACTCGACGAACAGCAGGTGGGGCCGGTGCTGGTCCAGCATGGCCTGCCAGTTGCCGGGGCCGAAGTTGGTGACCTGGCGCCATTCGTAGCGGAACAGGGCCTCGGACTGCCGGTCGACGATGGCGGCGACGGTTAGGTAAGGGCGGGTCAGGGGGCCCTTGGGGACGACGAAGCCTTCGGCCATGGCCGTGGACACCGCCGGCCCGGCCGTCGCGGGCACGACGGGCGGCACCGGGGCGACGTCGAGGGCCGGCGGGGCCGGGCTGAAGTCGGACCGCTTGGGCGCCGGGCGCTTGCTGATGGGAGCGCGGAGGGTGCGGGCGACCTCGCCGGGGTTCTTGGTGTGGATGGCGTCGCCGAGCTTGGACCACCGGCTGGCCTGCACCGACTCAAGGCGCCACTGGGCGGCCTCGGCCTGGTAGCGCTGCTCGGCGAGGTTCTTGGCGAGCTGGGTGACCTGTTTCTCGGCGGCCTTCAGCCTGGCCTCGGCCTCCCGCAGGCGGGTCAGGGCCTCGGCCTCGGAGGTAGCGGCCCTCGCGAGCCGTTCCTGGTAGTCGGCCAGCAGCCGGGTCAGCTCGGCCGCGCCCGCAGCGGCCGCCACGGCCGCTTCGAGCGCCTGACGGGTGCTCTCCAGCTCTTCACTCATGCCATCACCGTGTCCCAGAGGTCGAGCAAGAATAATCGCAGATCCGGGCCGACCTTCTCGAACCGTCACAAGTCCGTACACTCGGCAGGTACTCGCTGAGGGGAGAGATCCAGTGCGCAACGGGAAGTGGCCGGAGCACAGGGCGCGGCCGTACGTGTGCGGCGCCATCGGGGCCTACGACCCGGCCAGGCTCGACGTTCTCAGGAACGCGGGTCCGTCGGTGCGCGAGGTGCACCGGGCGCCCGGCGCGGCACTGCTGAGCTCCGCACCGCTCCCCCCGTACGCGGGCTCCCCGCCCGCCGGCGGCCCAGCCCCGGAGACGTCCCCCGCCGGCTCAGGCCCGCCGCCCCCGGGAGCGTGGTTCGCGTGGGCGGAGCGCGTACCGGACCGGGCGGCGCCGTGGTGGGCGGCGGCCGAGACCTGGGAGACCCCGGGGCTGATCGACGAGCCGGACACGGTGACCCTGCACACCGGCGCCTTCGGGTTGATCGACGTCTACTACCTCAGCGAGACCGGCCCCGACGGCGAGGCGCTGTACTTCGCCGGGAACATCGAGCCGCTGCTGGCGCTGGCGCGGCGGCCGTACGAGGTGAACTGGGACGCCTGGGCGGCCATTCTCAAGCTGACCTACCCGCTCCTGGAGGACACCCCCTACCGCCAGGTCAGGCGCCTGCCCGGCTCGACGGCCCTGGTCTGGTCCCGCCCGCAGCGCAGGATCACCGTCGAGAAGCGCGCCCCGCGCTGGGTGCGCGAGGAGCCGTTCGACCGGGGTGTCACGGCCGGGGACGTCGTGGCGCTGCTGCACGAGGCGCTGAAGCCCTTCGACGACCGGCCGCTGCTGGTGCCGGTGAGCGGCGGATACGACTCGCGGCTGCTGGCCTCGGTGGCGATGGCGCGCAAGATGGACGTCGAGTCGTGGACGACGAGCCCGGACGACGGCCTGGACAACGACATCGACTTCGCCCGCTACGTCACCCGCGAGCTGGGCATCCCGCACCGCATCGTGCCGCAGGACGCCACCGCCTATCCCGGCGAGGCGCGGTGGGCGGCACGCCGGCTGGAGTACCTCACCAGCCATCACGCCTGGTACTCCCCCTTCGCCCGCGAGGTGCACAAGGCGGGCCGGGCGGTCGTGGACGGCCTGGCGGGCGGGCCGCTGATGAAGAACTTCCTCATCACCGCCGACGCCGTGGGCGCCGGAACCTCCGCCGACCGTCAGTCCGCGCTGCTCGCCGCGCTGGCGACCGGCGAGCCGCACCTGCCGATGCTGTCGGACCAGGCGCTCGCCTTCGTCGACGACCGGGTGGGCACGGCGTTCGCCCAGGCGACCTCGATGCTGCGCGGCCACCGGTCGGAGCTGCCGCTGAGCGTGCTGCATACCCGGACGGCGCGCGGCATCGCCCGCTCCCCGGTGAACCTCGTCGGGCCGGAGGCCACTCCGGTGTTCCCCTTCCTGCATCCGGAGTTCTTCGACGCCGCGCTGTCGGTGCCGGTGGACCGCAAGGAGGGCGGGAGGTTCTACCGGGAGATCCTGCGGGCCGCGAACTCGCGCGTGGCCGCCCTGCCGTCCACCAACGGCGCGCTGCCGCACCGGCGGGTGCCGCTCCGCTCGGGCGGCCCGGCGGCCCGCGAGTGGAACCACCGGATGCTCGTGAAGGCCGCCACGATCCCCGGGCTCATGTCCGGTCCGATGCTGGACGTGGTCACCCAGGGCCCGGACGCGCTGACGGCCTTCGGCTCGTGGAACTCGCGGTTTTGGCTCCGTGGTCTGGTGCTTTTCGGTTCCTGGCTGACGGACTACGAGGACGTCCTCGGCGATCTCACACCACCCTGGGCGAGCGCCTTGTGAACCGCTTCACCAACGAGGGCGAATTCCGCGCTCTACCAGCGGAAGCACGCAGGGTGGCCGCCGGAATACGTGAGCATTCCAGGGAGTGCGGACGATTACGCGGTTGGCACGCTGAGTGACCTCCGCTGATCGTCTTCGGGCAGCCCTAATGGCCTGCTAGTCTTCCGCGAAACAGCGCCGAAACACGCTGAGCACCGAGCCACCCCTTCGGTGACGGCGTCGGGCGGGAGCCGCAGGGATGACGGCTCCGACGGCGCGAGCCCCTGTGTTGTACCGCCCTACTCTTTCCATGCGAGCGATACCTATGAGCGCTTCACCATGCCCGGAATCTGTTTCCGAGAACTTCATCTCGTCCGACCCCCGGTGGTACAAGAGAGCCGTCTTCTACGAAGTGCTGGTCCGCGGTTTCCGTGACTCCAACGGTGACGGCACCGGCGACCTGCGGGGCTTGATCGAGAAGCTCGACTACCTTCAGTGGCTCGGCGTCGACTGCCTGTGGCTGTTGCCGCTCTACGAGTCGCCGCTGCGCGACGGCGGCTATGACATCGCCGACTACATGAAGATCCTCCGGGAGTTCGGCGACCTGGCCGACTTCGTTGAGCTGATCGAAGAGGCGCACAAGCGGGGCATCCGGATCATCACGGACCTGGTGATGAACCACACCAGTGACAGGCACCCGTGGTTCCAGGCCTCCCGGCACGACCCGGCCGGGCCCTACGGCGACTTCTACGTGTGGTCGGACGACCCGACGCGCTACGCCGACGCGCCGATCATCTTCGTCGGGGCCGAGGAGTCGAACTGGACCTACGACCCGGTGCGCGGCCAGTACTACTGGCACCGGTTCTTCCACCACCAGCCCGACCTGAACTACGAGAACCCCGCCGTTCAGGACGCCATGGTCGAGGTGCTGAACTTCTGGCTGGACCTGGGCATCGACGGCTTCCGCCTGGACGCGGTGCCGTACCTGTTCGAGCGCGAGGGCACCGCCTGCTCCGGGCTGCCCGAGACGCACGCCTACCTCAAGCGGATCAGGGCCGAGATCGACCGCCTGTACCCCGACCGGGTGCTGCTGGCGGAGGCCAACGGCTGGCCCGAGGACGTCGTGGAGTACTTCGGCGACCCGACCGTGGGCGGGGACGAGTGCCACATGGCGTTCCACTTCCCGCTCATGCCGCGCATCTTCATGGCCGTGCGCCGGGAGTCGCGGGAGCCGATCTCCGAGATCATGTCCCGCTCCCCGAAGCTCCCTGAGAACGCCCAGTGGGGCATCTTCCTGCGTAACCACGACGAGCTGACGCTCGAGACGGTCACCGAGGAAGAGCGCGACTACATGCACGCGGAGTACGCCAAGGACCCGCGCATGCGGGCCTACCTCGGCATCCGCCGCCGGCTGGCCCCCCTGCTGGAGAACGACCGCGACCAGATCGAGCTGTTCACCGCGCTGCTGCTGTCCATGCCCGGCTCCCCGATCATGTACTACGGCGACGAGATCGGCATGGGCGACAACATCTGGCTGGAGGACCGCGACTCGGTCCGCACGCCGATGCAGTGGAGCCCGGACCGCAACGCCGGCTTCTCCGGCGGCGACCCCGGACGCCTCTACCTGCCGACCATCATGGACCCGATCTACGGCTACCAGGCCGTCAACGTCGAGGCCCAGATGAAGAGCGGCTCGTCGCTGCTGCACTTCACCAGGAACATGCTGGCCATCCGCCGCCGCCACGCGGTGTTCGGCACCGGCGCCTACACCGAGCTGTGGTCGCCGAACTTCAGCGTGCTGGCGTTCGTCAGGGAGGAGGGCGACGACCGGATGCTGTGCGTCAACAACCTCTCCAAGCACCCCCAGCCGGTCGAGCTCGACCTGCGGCGGTTCGCGGGCATGACCCCGGTGGAGTGCCGGGGCGGAGTGAACTTCCCGGTCATCGGCGAGCTGCCCTACCTGCTCACCCTGCCCGGTCACGGCTTCTACTGGTTCTCCCTCACCGAGCGGTGAGCCCCGGATCCCCGGTGGCCACCCGCCACCGGGGATCGCTCAACCCCGGCGCCGGGTCACCGGCCACCGGGGATCCATCGCTATCAGCGCGGAGGCACCGGCCACCGGGGATCCATGGCTTCTAGCGCGAGGTCACCGGCACCCTCGCCCGCGCGGCCTTGCGGGCGGGGATCAGCGCGACCAGCAGGGCCGCGCCGATGGCCGTGAGGACCGCGACGAGCAGTGTCGCCGGCGCGGGCGAGCGGCCGATGCCGGCCCCGATGCCGCTGGCGGCCCCCTGCAGGTCGATCAGGCCGGCCGAGACCAGGGCTCCCGTCGCCGCGCCCGCGCCGACGCCGAGCACCACCAGCAGCCCGGTGCCGGTCACCAGCGTGGCCATGACCTGGCGCGGGGTGAGCCCCATGGCCTTCAGCACGGCGAGGTCCAGCGCGTGGTCGCGCAGCCCGACCGCGCTCGCGGTCAGCAGGTTGGCCAGGCCCAGCAGGGCCAGCACCGCCACCAGCGCGACGATGATCACGCGGATCACCGAGAGGCGGTCGGCGGGGTTCACCGCCTGGGAGACCTCCAGGCCCTGCGCCTGCAGCCGTGAGCGTACGGCCGCTGGGTCGCCGCCCTTGCGCAGCGCCAGGCTGTAGTACTGCGGCGGCAGCGCGTCCTTCGGCGCGAGGGTGTCCAGCGGGACCGAGAGCACCTCGCCGTCCTGCTCGGGCTCCAGCACCCGCCCGACGATCCTGACGATCAGCGGGGTGCCGCCGATCGTCAGCCGCGTGCGGTCGCCGATGCGGACGTGCAGCAGGTCCAGCAGGCCCTGCCCGGCGACGGCCTCGCCGCGGTCGCGGAACAGGCGTCCCTCGACGACCGAGAACGGGTAGGGGTCGGTGACGGTGCCGAGCGCCCGGGTGCGTACGGTGCGCGTCTGGCCGGGGACCAGCGCGTCGACCTCCGTGCCGGGAAAGGCCGCCACCACGTCGGGGTCGGCGAGCGCGAGCCGGTTGGCGTCCCCCGCGGTGAGACTGCCCGGCCGGACGGTCAGGGCGGCGGCCTGGCCGACCTGCTCGGGGTTGCTCTTGAAGGCGTCCAGCGTCGCCCAGCAGCCGAGGCCGATGGTGATCATCATCATCGGGATCGCGACCCCGAACGTCGTCAGCAGCGCCGGCAGCCTGCGGGTGAAGGCGTCCCTGGCCCCGAGCACGAGCGCGGGCGGCAGCCGTACCAGCAGGGCCAGGCGGGCCATGCGCGACAGGTGGCCGCGCGGCGGGGCCACCGGCGCGGCGGGGATAGGTGGGGTGCGTCCGCCGCGCCAGGCGGGCAGCCAGACGGCCACGAGCACCACCAGGGCCGTCCCGAAGGCGATCGCCAGCAGCGGGGCGGAGGAGAGCGGGACCACGACGGTCTCCGCCAGCGCGTACGCGGTGATCAGCCGGCCGCACAACACCCCGGCCGCGATGCCCCCCAGCCCGAGGGCGCCGTGCTCGGCGACGAGCATGCGGACGACCTGGCGGCGGGTGAACCCCAGCGACTTCAGCGTGGCGATGTCACGCCGCTGAGTGAGCACCCGGCCGCCGGTCGCGTTGGCGATGGCCAGCGCCGCCGCCACCAGCCCCGCCACGCCGAACAGCGCGAGCAGGACTCCCAGCAGCCGGTTGTCCAGCTCCATCGACGCCTGTACCTCACGCCAGGTGGACACCCGCTGCACCTGGCCCGCCAACTCGGTGATCGTGCGCTGGACCACCAGGGAAGTGTCGTCGGGATCGGCCAGCCGCAGCCCGGTAACCGACTCGCTGCGGCCGAGCGCCGGCTCGACCTGGTCCAGCGTGCCGGCGAGCGTCCAGGCGAGGCCGGGGGTCCACTCCGGATAGAAGCCCTGGTCGCCGCTCTCCGCGAGCCCGATCACCCTGAGCGCGTGCGTGGCGCCGTTCAGGCCGATGACCGAGAACGACCCGCCGGGACGCAGGCCGACCGCGCGGGCGAACGAGCGCTCCACCACCACCCCGCCCAGGTCCTCCGGATCCAGCCAGCGGCCCTCGCGCACCACGGGACGCCCGACCGCCGGGAGCACGGCCGCCATCTCCCACAGGGCCACCGGCGTCTTCTTGCCGCCCTGGACCAGCGTCGCGGGGGCGCTACGGTACGGGCCCGCCACGTCGGTGACACCGTCCAGCGCCTTCAGCGTCGCCGGGTCGGGGGCGTCCTTGGTGTGCAGCCAGACATGGGCGCCGTTCCCGCGGGTGAACAGGCCCCGCCACGGGTTCGTGCCGTCCTCCAGCAGGGTGGCCGCCGTGATCAGCGCGGTGACGATGCCGGCCACCGCGAGGACGGTCAGCAGCGCCTGGACCCGCCTGGCCCGCAGATCGGCCCGCACCCACCGCCACTCAGCTGTGTTCACGGCGCTCGCTCCGCTCACGCAGCGCGAGGCCGCCCTTAAGCCGGCGCTCTTCGGTCGTCAGGCGGAAGCACTCGTTCCTCGCACTTCCGCCTTCCTCCCTCAGAACACCGGCGCGGCCTCGCGGGGTCATCCGCGGAGTTCCACGACGTCGCCGGCGCCGCCTTTGGGGCGGCGGCGGGTGGGGGCGATGGCCCCGTCGTCGATGATCTGGCCGTCGAGGAGGGTGACGACGCGGTCGGCCAGCCCGGCCACGCGGGCGTCGTGGGTCACCATGACGATCGTCTGGCCCTGCCGGTGCACCTCGCCGAGCAGTCGCAGGACGTCCCGGGTGTTGCGGCTGTCGAGGTTGCCGGTGGGCTCGTCGGCCAGCAGCACCTGCGGCTGGTTGGCGAGCGCCCTGGCCAGGGCGACGCGCTGCTGCTCGCCGCCGGAGAGCTGGGCGGGGGCGGCGTCGGCCTTGTCGGTGAGGTTCAGCTCGCACAGGAGGTACTCCCTGCGCTCGCGGGCGTGCTTGGGGGACGCGCCGCCCAGCAGCGCCGGCAGCTCCACGTTGTCGGCGACGGTCATGTTGTCGACCAGGTTGAAGAACTGGAACACGAAGCCGATCTTCTGGCGGCGCAGGATCGCCCACGCGCTCTCGTTGAGGGTGTCGGCCCGCTTGCCCTCCACCCAGATCTCGCCGCTGGTGCGGGTGTCCAGGCCGCCGAGCATGTGGATGAGCGTGGACTTGCCCGAACCCGACGGGCCCATGATCGCCACGAACTCGCCGCGCTCCACCCGCAGGTCGATGCCGCGCACCGCCGGCACCGGCAGGCCACCGGTCTGGTAGATCTTCACCAGATTGACCGTGTGCATCGCTGGAGTGTTCATCGGCGCTCGCCCCGCTCGCGTGGGGCGAGGCCGCCGGTGAGGACGGCGCGGGGTCGGGTCGCGGTGGTCACTGGTCGCTCACCACTTTTCTGTTGGTTCACTCCATCAGAGCAGATCCTCCTGGCAGCGTTCCAGCCAGTCGAGATCCGCCTGGAGATGGAGCATGGCACCTTCGATCAGCAGGTGCGCTGGGCGGTTGTCCTGATCGGTCTGCTGGGCGAGTTCTACCAGATCGCGCATGATGGCGAGGTAATGTCGGCGCTGCCGGTTGATCAACGTCATGCGGTCGGCGATGCCGGTCATGGGCGCCAGCACGAGCTTCATGAAGAATTCGTCCCGTACTCTGGGCCCTTCCGTGGCGGAATCCACCCACTCGTCCAGCGCTTCGCGACCCTCAGCCGTGCAGTAGTAGACCTTCTTGTTCGGACGGTTGGACTGCTCGACGTCGACGCTGCGGACCAGGCCGTCCTTCTCGAGCCTCCCCAGCGTGACGTAGATCTGCCCGATGTTCGGAGAGGGGTAGGCGGTGCCGAATATCTGCTCGAGTGCCTGTTTCAGCTCATACCCGTGGGCAGGTTCCTTCGACAGGAGCGCCAGCAACTGGAGCCGCACGCCCCACCTCCCTCGGGCCTCACGTTACCGGAGTGTTACGGAGTGATCCGTTGACGTCCACATTATCGCTATGCATAACATGCATGCATCTACCTAACACGTATGTAACCCAATCAAAACCCGGAGGACACGTGCGGCGCCTGGCTCCCTTACTCATCGCAGCGCTGCTGGTCAGCGGCTGCGCTGGGCTGGGAGAGCGCGAGACGGTCCAGAGCGGGGCCACGGACGGCACAGGTCCGATGACCTTCGCGACCGGGCGAGACACCACCGGCTACATCCAGCCCCTGATCGACAAGTGGAACCGGACGCACCCCAAGGAGCAGGTCAGCCTCCTTGAGCTCCCGGAGGCCGCCGACGAGCAGCGGGCGCAGATGGTCGCCAACCTGCAGGCGCGCAGCGAGCAGTACGACGTGCTCGGCCTGGACGTGGTGTGGACGGCGGAGTTCGCGGACGCGGGCTGGATCGTCCCCCTGGACCGGAGCATGTTCCCGCTGGACAAGCTGCTGCCGCCGGTCGTGGACACCGCGCTGTACCAGGGCAAGCTCTACGCGGTGCCGTACACCAGCAACGCGGGGCTGCTCTACTACCGCAAGGACATCCTGGACGCCGAGCACCTCAAGCCGCCCAAGACCTGGGCCGAGTTACGCGACCAGGCCACCCGCCTCGGCAAGAAGTACAAGCTCGACGGGTACGCCGGCCAGTTCCTGCCCTACGAGGGACTGACCGTCAACTTCACCGAAGCCGTGCAGTCCGCGGGCGGCCAGATCCTCAGCCCGGACGGCACCAAGGTCACCCTCGACCTCGGCACCGCCACGACCGGGCTGGACTTCCTGGTCGGCGGGCTGCGCCAGGGCTGGATCCCGCAGGAGTCCCTCGCCTTCAAGGAGGAGGAGTCCCGCCTGGCGTTCCAGCAGGGCAAGCTGCTGTTCGCCCGCAACTGGCCGCACGCGTACGGCCCGGCCACGCGCTCGGCCATCGCCGGCAAGTTCGCGGTGACGCGGCTCCCCGGCCTCAACGGGCCCGGGTCCAGCACGCTCGGCGGCCTCAACCTGGCCATCAGCGCGTACTCCAAGCACCAGAAGTCGGCGCTCGAGTTCATCCGCTACTTCACCGGCCTGGCCAACGAGCGCAGCGTGCTCACCGACGGATCCTTCCCCCCGGTGTGGTCCGAGCTGTACGACGACCCGGCCCTCATCAAGCGCTATCCCTATCTCCCGGTGCTCAAGCAGAGCATCATGTCTGCCCGGCCCAGGCCGGTCAGCTCCAAATACGACCAGGTCAGCCTGGTGATCTCGAGTGCCGTCTCCGACGCGCTCAACCTCAGGAAACCCAGCGACGAGACCGTCGCCACCCTGAAGCAACAACTCAGCGAGATCATTCGCACCCCCTAGGCGAGGGCGATCCCCCCGCCGCCCCCTCATCCCAAAAAACTCAACATTCGATACAAGGCCTCAAACAGGAGGTAGCACCATGCGTGCCAAGACGACTGTGGTGGTGGCCGGGCTCATGCTCGCCGCCGCCGCGTGCGGCGGTCAGTCCAACGAGACCACGCCCTCGGCCAGCGGAAGCGCCAGCGCTCCCGCCGCCAAGTCCCTCGCGGGGACGACGATCGAGATCGCGGCCAAGTGGACCGGCGACGAGCAGAAGAGCTTCCAGAAGGTGCTCACCGCCTTCGAGGAGAAGACCGGCGCCAAGGTCACCTACGCCTCGACCGGTGAGGACACCGGCGCCTACCTCGGCCCGCGCATCCAGGGCGGCAACCCGCCGGACGTCGCGGTCCTGCCGCAGCCCGGCCTGGTGCAGCAGTACGCCGACCAGAAGGCCCTCAAGCCGCTGTCGACCGAGGTCCAGACCCAGATCGACACGAACTACACCCCGTACTGGAAGAGCCTCGGCTCCGCCGGCGGCCAGGTGTACGGCGTGCTGGTCAAGGCCGCGCACAAGTCGCTGATCTGGTACCGCGCCCCCGCGTTCGACGACGCCGGCACCCAGCCCGCGACCACGTGGGACGAGCTGATCGGCAAGACCGCCCAGACGCTGGCCGACTCCGGCACCGCCCCGTTCGCGCTCTGCGGCGCCTCCGGCTGGACGCTCACCGACCTGTTCGAGAACGTCTACCTCTCCACGGCGGGCCCGGACAACTACGACAAGCTCTCCAAGCACGAGATCCCGTGGACCGACGCCTCGGTGACCACCGCGCTGGAGAAGCTGGGCCAGATCTTCGGCAAGAAGGAGTTCATGCTCGGCGGCTCCTCCGGCGCCCTGCAGACCGACTTCCCGACCTGCGCCACCCAGGTCTACGGCCAGAAGAAGGCCGCCATGGTCATCGAGGCCGACTTCGTCGCCTCCTCGGCCGTCCAGTCCGGCGCCAAGGTCGGCGAGGACGCCAAGATCATGCCGTTCCCGAAGGCCGGTGACACCGCCCCGGTGGTGCTCGGCGGTGACGTCGCGGTGGCGATGAAGGACTCCAAGGGCGCCATGGCGCTGCTTGAGTACCTCGCCTCCGCCGAGGGCGGCTCGATCTGGGCGAAGAACCCCGGCTACCTCTCGCCGAACCGCAACGTCTCCCCCGACAACTACCCGGACCCGCTGACCAAGCAGCTCGCGCAGACGATCATCTCGGCCGGCGAGTCGGTGCGGTATGACATGTCCGACCTCGCGCCGAGCGCCTTCGGCGGCACCGACGGCAAGGGCGAGTGGAAGGCCCTCCAGGACTTCCTGCGCAACCCCAAGGACATCAAGGGCATTCAGGAGAAGCTCGAGTCCGACGCCGCCAAGGCCTGGAAGAAGTAGGGGCGTAGGCCGTGACCGATCGGTTGGACGGCCCGCAGACCTCGCGTGGCGACGATGACGACGTCGTCGCCCGCGGGGGCTCCCCCGGACCAGACGCGACCCACGAGACAAGCGAGACCACGGAAACGGCCGCCCGCAAGGCCGCCGCCTTCGGCAGCTCGGGCAACCTCGGCCCCTCCCCCAAAGTAGCGATCTACTTCCTGCTCCCGGCGTTCATCCTGCTCGGCGCCTGGGTGGTCTACCCGATCGTCTACTCGATCATCCGCAGCCTGTACGACGCGAACGGCGGCACGTTCGTCGGCCTCGAGAACTACGGGGCGATCTTCAGTGACTCCGGCACGCTCACGACGATCAGGAACAACCTGATCTGGGTCGTCGTGGCCCCGAGCCTGGTCACCGTGCTCGGCCTCATCTTCGCGGTGCTGACCGAGCGGATCCGCTGGGCGACCGCCTTCAAGCTGGTCGTGTTCATGCCCATGGCGGTGTCGCTGCTGGCCTCCGGAGTCATCTTCCGGCTGGTCTACGAGCAGGACCCCGACAAGGGCCTCGCCAACGCCGTCATCACCTCGGTGCACGACGTGTTCGCCGCGAGCAGCGGCTACCCCGGCGCGCGTCCTCGTGAGAACGACCAGGCGCCGGCGCTCGTGGACAAGGGCGCGGTCGTCACCCGCCAGCCCGTCCAGGCGGGGCAGCAGGTGCTCATCCCGCTGGTCGGGATGAAGCCCGAGGCTCTGCCCTCGGACGCCGCCGCCGCCAGGTCCGCCCCCGCCACGCCCGGAGGGCTCTCCGGCACGGTGTGGCTGGACTTCACCCCAGGCGGCGGGACGGTCAACCAGATGGACGGCAACGAGAAGGGCCTGCCCGAGATCACCGTCGAGGCGGTCTCCGGCGGCGCGGTCAAGGCCACCACCACGACGGCCGCCGACGGCACCTTCCACTTCGCCGGGCTCCCCGCCGGCACCTACCAGGTGCGGCTGCCGCAGTCGAACTTCACCCAGCCGTTCGGCGGGGTGACCTGGCTCGGCCCCGCGCTGATCACCCCGGCCATCATCGGCGCCTTCATCTGGGTGTGGGCCGGATTCGCCATGGTGCTGATCGCGGCGGGCCTGTCGGCCATCCCGCGTGACGCGCTGGAGGCGGCCCGCATCGACGGCGCGACGGAGTGGCAGGTGTTCCGCCGCATCACCATCCCGCTGCTCTCCCCCGTGCTGCTCGTCGTCCTGGTCACGATGATCATCAATACCTTGAAGGTCTTCGACCTGGTCTTCGTCATCGCACCCGGGTCCGTGCAGCCCAACGCCAACGTGATCGCGCTGGAGATGTGGCGCGTCTCGTTCGGCGGCGGCGGGAACCAGGGGCTCGGCAGCGCACTGGCGATCTTCCTGCTCGTGCTGGTCCTGCCGTTCATGGCAATCAACATTCGGCGGTTCCGGAGGGAGCAGGCATGACGACTCTCACCGCGTCCCAGCCGGGCACGACGGGCAGCGCGGGCGGCGTCCAGCGGGGGATCGCCTCGCGGGTGCTCGACAAGGTCGGCGGCGGACTCGTCCAGGTCATCCTGATCGTGCTCGCCCTGTTCTGGCTGCTGCCCACCCTCGGCCTGCTGGTGGTGTCGCTGCGCGGCGACACCGACAACAACTCCAGCGGCTGGTGGACGTTCTTCACCAAGCCCGCTCAGCTCACGTTCGACAACTACAGCAACCTGCTGGCGAGCGGGTTCACCTCCTCCTTCTGGAACACCGTGGCCATCACGGTGCCGGCGACCATCCTGGTCATCGGCATCGCCGCCATGGCGGGGTACGCGTTCGCCTGGATCGAGTTCCCCGGGCGTGACGGGCTGTTCCTGGTGGTCATCGCCCTGCTGGTGGTGCCGATCCAGATCGCCCTGATCCCGATCGCCAAGATGTACGGGTTCCTCGGGATCTTCGGATCCATCCCCGGCGTGGTGCTGTTCCACGTCGCCTTCGGGCTGCCGTTCGCCATCTTCCTGCTGCGCAACTTCTTCGTCGGCATCCCCAAGGAGCTGCTCGAGGCCGCGCGCATGGACGGGGCGGCCGAGTGGAAGATCTTCGCGACGGTGGTGTTCCCGCTGGCCAAGCCCGCGGTCGCCTCGCTCGGCATCTTCCAGTTCCTGTGGGTGTGGAACGACCTGCTCGTCGCGCTGGTCTACGCCGACACCGATGCCCAGCCGATGACCAAGGCACTGCAGTCGCAGATGCGGCAGTTCGGCACCAACGTCGACATCCTCGCGCCGGGAGCCTTCCTGTCGCTGATCATCCCGTTGGTGCTCTTCTTCTCCTTCCAGCGTTACTTCGTCCAGGGTCTGCTCGCGGGCTCGGTGAAGTAGCCGCCTCTCCCGGGTGCCCGTCTCGCGGGGGCAGACGGGCACCCGGGAACGCGGCTCCGCGGCTAAAATCCGGTCATGACCGGTCGTCCATTACACGAAGTCGTCGAGTCGGGGTGGGCCTCCGCCCTGACCCCCGTCGCCGAGCGCGTCGCCGCGCTCGGCGACTTCCTGCGTACGGAGATCGCCGAAGGCCGCCAGTACCTCCCGGCGGGCGCGAACGTGCTCAGGGCCTTCCAGCAGCCGTTCGACCAGGTACGGGTGCTGATCGTGGGCCAGGATCCCTATCCGACGCCGGGCCACCCCGTCGGCCTGAGCTTCTCGGTGGCCCCGGACGTACGCCCGCTTCCGGGCAGCCTGGTCAACATCTTCAAGGAGTACAACGCCGATCTCGGCTACCCGCCGCCGTCGAACGGCGACCTCACCCCGTGGACCGAGCAGGGCGTGCTGCTGCTCAACAGGGTGCTCACCGTCGCCCCCGGCAAGCCGGCCTCGCATCGCGGCAAGGGGTGGGAGCAGGTGACCGAACAGGCCATCCACGCGCTCGTCGCCCGCGGCACGCCGCTGGTCGCCATCCTGTGGGGCCGCGACGCCCGCTCGCTCAAGCCGATGCTCGGGCCGGTGCCGTGCGTGGAGTCCGCGCACCCGAGCCCTCTGTCGGCCCGCAACGGCTTCTTCGGCAGCCGCCCCTTCAGCCGCGCCAACCAGCTCCTCGAGGAGCAGGGCGCCGCGCCGGTCGAGTGGAAACTCCCCTGATCTGTCCCTGTTCCCGCCGCTGACCTCCGCCGGCCTTCGATGCCGGCGGAGACACCGCGGGCGTCCGCGTGCTCGCGCGGGCCTTGCGGTGCGGGACGTCAGGCGGGGCCGCTCGCGCGAGTGAGGGTCGCGGTGACCAGGTCACGTGCCTCGTCCTGCACCTGGGCGAGGTGATCCGGCCCCTTGAAGGACTCCGCGTAGATCTTGTACACGTCCTCCGTCCCGGACGGGCGGGCGGCGAACCAGGCGACGTCGGTGGAGACCTTGATCCCGCCGAGGGGGGCGCCGTTGCCGGGCGCCGCTGTCTGGACGGCGGTCACCGGGTCCCCGGCCAGGGTGTCGGCGGTGACGTCGCCGGCCGAGAGGCGGGCGAGCGCGGCCTTCTGCTCCCGGGTGGCCGGCGCGTCGACCCGGGCGTACGCGGGGTCGCCGAACCTGCCGGCCAGGTCCGCGTAGTGCTCGCTCGGAGACCTGCCCGTCACCGCGACGATCTCCGAGGCCAGCAGGGCGAGGATGATGCCGTCCTTGTCGGTGGTCCAGATCGAGCCGTCGCGCCGCAGGAAGGACGCGCCCGCGCTCTCCTCGCCGCCGAACCCGAGCGACCCGTCGAGCAGACCGCCGACGAACCACTTGAAGCCGACGGGCACCTCGTACAGTTCGCGGCCGAGGTCGGCCACGACCCGGTCAATCATGCTGCTGCTGACCATGGTCTTGCCGGCCCGGGCCCCGGCCGGCCATCCCGGACGGTGGGCCCAGAGGTAGGAGATCGCGACCGCCAGGTAGTGGTTGGGGTTCATCAGCCCGCCGTCGGGGGTCACGATGCCGTGCCGGTCGGCGTCCGCGTCGTTGCCGGTCGACACCTGGAAGGCCGACCGGTTCGCGATCAGGGAGGCCATCGCGTACGGAGACGAGCAGTCCATGCGGATCTTGCCGTCCCAGTCGAGCGTCATGAACCGCCAAGTGGGGTCGACCTCGGGATTCACCACGGTCAGGTCGAGCCCGTGCCGCTCAGCGATCTCCCCCCAGTACTCGACGCTCGCGCCGCCCAGCGGATCGGCTCCGATGCGCACCGAGGCGCCGCGGATCGCCGCCACGTCGATCACCGAGGGCAGGTCGTCCACGTACGCGCCGAGGAAGTCGTACCGTCCCGTCGTCTCGGCCGTCACGGCCTGCTCGTACGGGATGCGCCGGACCTCTTTCAGCCCTCCGGCGATCAGGGAGTTCGCGCGGTCCTGGATCCACGAGGTGGCGTCGGTGTCGGCGGGGCCGCCGTTCGGCGGGTTGTACTTGTACCCGCCGTCGCTCGGCGGGTTGTGCGACGGGGTGACCACGACGCCGTCGGCGAGGCCGGTGGCGCGCCCCCGGTTGTGGGTGAGGATCGCGTGGGACACCGCCGGTGTCGGCGTGTAGCCGTCGCGGCTGTCGATGAGGACGGTGACCCCGTTGGCGGCGAAGACCTCGAGCGCCGTGACGCGCGCCGGCTCGGAGAGCGCGTGGGTGTCGACGCCGAGGAACAGCGGCCCGTCGGTGCCCTGCCGTGCCCGGTACTCGCAGATCGCCTGGCTGGTGGCCAGGATGTGGTCCTCGTTGAACGCCGTGGCGAGCGACGACCCGCGATGGCCGGAGGTGCCGAAGGAGACCCGCTGCCCGGGGCGGCCGGGGTCAGGGTGCAGGGCGTAGTACGCCGTCACGAGACGGGGTACGTCGACCAGATCGGACGCCTGCGCCGGCTGCCCAGCGCGCTCGTGCACCATGAGAACTCCTCATCCCACGCTCATACCGGTCAGATGGGCACTACCCCGGCGAGATCTGGTTCATACGGATATCACATCTCATGAGCGGCACCTCCGCGATGGTACGTTCACGGGGCGGTCGAACGCGTACGAGGAGCCGGATCTGATGGACACCCCCATGCCCATGTCTTCGCCCGTCCATCGCCGGGGCTTCTCGCTGATCGCCACAGCGGTGCTGGCGGCGTCGCTGAGCGCCTGCGGTGGCTCGGCGCCCCCCGCCGAGGAGACCACGCGGAACCCCGCCGTAGGCATGGCCAAGATCGGACTGATCGTGCCGTTGTCCGGCGTCTACTCCTCGCTCGGCATCGACATGCAGAACGGCTTCGACCTCTATCTCGACCAGCATGCGGGCAGGCTCGGCGGCAAGGATGTCGAGTTGAAGGTCGTCGACGAGGGCGAAGGACCGCAGACCGGAGTTCCGGCCGCCACCAAGCTCATCAAGGAGGACAAGGTCGCCGCGGTCGTGGGCATCGTGAACTCCGCGACCGCCATGGGCGTGCGCGACACCTTCATCGACTCCAAGACCCCGCTCATCATCGCCAACGCGGGAGCCGACGGCGTCACGGGAACCAACGGCTCCCCCTACATCTGGCGGACCTCGTTCACCAACGGCACCGTCGGAGCGTCGCTGGGAGCCGAGGTGTCCAAGCAGGTCGGCGACGGCTCGGTCTACCTCATCAGCGCCGACTACTCGGCGGGCAAGGAAATGATCGGCGGCTTCAAGAAGGCGTTCGAGGCGGCCGGCGGCAAGGTCGCCGGAGAGTCCTACACCCCCTTCGGCACCACCAAGGACTTCCAGCCGTACCTCGACACGATCAAGGCCTCCGGAGCCAAGGCCGTCTTCTGCTTCTACGCCGGAGCCGAAGCCGTCAGTTTCGTCAAGCAATACGCGCAGTTCGGCCTGGCCGGCGACCTCCCGCTGTTCGGCACCGGATTCGTGACCGAAGGCGGCGCGCTGGACGCGGAGGGCATCTCCGCTGAGGGAACCCAGACCTCGCTGCACTACACCGACCTCATCGACACTCCCAAGAACAAGAAGTTCGTCGCGGACTACCAGGCGGCCTTCAACGCCAGGCCCACCGTCTACGCGGTGCAGGCCTACGACGCGGCCGCCGTGCTCGACGCCGCACTCGCCAGGCCCGGCACCGCCGACGGCCGGGGGATCGCGCGGGCGCTGGGCGAGATCGGCCCGATCGACAGCCCCCGCGGATCATGGGGCTTCGGCCGCAAGCACGATCCCGTCCAGCCCTACTATCTCCGCAAGGTCGAAAAGCGCGGTGGCAGGTTCGTCAACACCCTCGTCCGCGAGCTGACGAGGGCCAAAGCACCGGACCTTTGACGCGCTCCTCGGCCTGAAGGCCGGGGATTCAGCCCGTACCGCGTGCTCACGCGGCACCTCTGTGGCTTCCTGCGTAGCCGGCCCTGTTCTCGGGCGGCTCGTCGAACACCGGCCGCAGGCCGCGGTAGGCGCTCAGGAGCCGTCGGCGATCTTCACGGCCATGTCCCGAGCCTCGCCGACGGCGGCCGGGATGTCGATCACGGGATAGATCACGTGGCGGATCATCCGCGCCGGGTCCACCACGAGGATCAGGCGCTTGAGCCTGACTCCCTGGCCCGCCCGGAACGTGGGCAGCCGCAGCGCCGCGGCGAAACGCAGGTCCATGTCCGAGAGCAGCGGGAAGGTGATGCCCTCGGCCGCGGCGAACGCCGCCTGCTCGTCGGGCCGCTGGGTGCTCACACCGTGGATGGCGCGGCGTTCATGTTCACCACCCACGGCATCCTCTGGGTCGCCAAGGCGCTCATCCAGGAACAGCGTGAGGGAACGCTCGGCGCGCTGCTCGTGGCACCCGCCGGCCGGCTCCCCTACCTGCTGGGCTTCGCGGCGTTCGCGTTCACCGCCATCGCCCTGGAGGTGGCGGTGCTCCTCGTCTGCGCCTACGCGCTCGGCGTGCGCCTGTCGGCCAGCGGCGTGGCAGACGCCCTGATCGCGCTCGCCACCCTCGGCGTCGCCGCGAATCCGTCCCCACCACGGCCGCCATGGACCTCATCAGAGGGGTCTTCACCACGGGCACGGGCCTCGCACCGGTCCGGCTGGCCGTCGCTCTCGCCCCCGGCCTGGCCTACACCGTCGCTGGACTGCTGTGGCTGCCGCACGCCGAGCGGCGTGCCATGGAGAGGAGTTACTGATGATCAGCACCGAGGACCTGCGCAAGGACTTCCGCGCCGGCCGCACCACCAAGACGGCGGTGGACGGCCTCACCCTCTCGATCCCGCCGGGACGGGTCACCGGCCTGCTCGGGCTGAACGGCGCCGGCAAGACCACCACCATCAAGATCCTCGCCACGCTGCTCCGCTCCTCGACGGGCTGACGCTCGCAGAACTGGCACCCGACCTCCTGGGGCTCGCCGCGCTGTCGGCGCTCCTCGTCCTCGCCGCCGTCGTGGCACTGCGCCTCGGGGAGGCCAACGCCCAGCGCACCGGGCAGCTCAAACTATTCTGATCGCGTCGTCCTGATCCTGTCGTCCTGATCGCGTCGTCCTGATCGTCGCGGACCTCGACGCATCGCCCCGCGTCCCCGGAGTGACCATGTACATTCCCCAGCACTTCGCCGCCCCCGGCCCGGCCGCCGTCGCCGAGTTGCTGGACCGCTCCGGAGCCTCGGACCTGGTCACCATGACCCCGCGCGGCATGGTGGCCACCCTGGTGCCGTTCGTGTTCGACCCCTCCGCCGGAGAGCACGGCGCCCTGCTCGGGCACCTCGCCCGCAACAACGAGCAGTGGCGGCACGCTTCGGACGACGCCGAAGCACTGGTGATCGTCAGGGGGCCGGACGCCTACGTGACGCCGTCGTGGTACGCGACCAAACGCGAGCACGGGCGCGTCGTCCCCACCTGGAACTACGTCACGGCGCACGTCTACGGCAGGCTGGTGGCGCACGACGACCCGGCCTGGACCGAGTCCCTGGTCAGGCGCCTCACCGAGAAGCACGAGTCGGCCCGCCCGGCCCCGTGGACGGTGGACGACGCGCCCGAGGCCCATATTCGAGGGCAGCTACGGGCCATCGTCGGGATCGAAGTGGTCATCACCCGCGTAGAGGCGAAGTGGAAGCTCAGCCAGAACCGCAGCCCCGAAGACATCGAAGGCGTCGTCACCGGACTGCTCACAGGCACCGAAACCGACCGCACAACCGCCGAGGCGATGCGCGGCACCTCCCGGAGGAGATGACGTGGACCCCGTCGATCACGAATAGGGCCGCGGACCATGACGGTGAGCCGCCGTAGACGATCTCACCCCTGGTCCAGGTGGCGTTCCAGGGCTTCGACCTTGGAGGTCATGGCGTCAGTGACGCCCTGGCGGACGTCCGCCTTCAGGACCAGGCTCACCCGGGGCGCGACCTCGGCGACCGCCTCGACGGCGCGTTTGACGACGTCCATCACCTCGTCCCATTCGCCCTCGATGGTGGTGAACATCGCGTCGGTGCTGTTCGGCAGGCCGCTGTCGCGGACCACGCGCACGGCCCTCGCCACCGGTTCTGAGACGCCCTCGCCCACACCGAGCGGGGTCACCGAGAAAGCTACGATCATCTACTCATTGTCGAGGGCGGCCAGCGGCGCCGGGTACCCGGGTACCGGGACGGGCAGCTTCCAGGGCTCGTGGATCGCCCTCGCGGGCAGGTCCGCCAGCTCGGGGACGTACCGCCGGACGTAGTCGCCGTCCGGATCGAACCTGCCGGCCTGGCGGATCGGATTCAGCACGCGGTTCGGCCGGGTGTCGTTCCCGGTACCCGCCACCCACTGCCAGTTGCCCCAGTTGTCCGGAACGTCGGCGTCCAGGAGCAGGTCGGCGAAGTGCTCGCCGCCGACCCGCCAGTGGACCTTCAGCCGCCTGGTCAGGTAGGAGCCGGTGATGAGGCGGGCGCGGTTGTGCATCCACCCCTCGGCGGCGAGTTGCCGCATGCCCGCGTCGACGATCGGCAGCCCGGTCATCCCTTCGCGCCACGCCTGGGCGGCGTTCTCATCGTCGATCCAGTCGACGTCCCGCGCCCGGTAGTCGCGACGCGGCAGATCCGGGAAGGCCAGCGCGACCTGGTAGTAGAAGTCACGCCAGCAGATCTGGCGCAGGAAGTCCCCGGCGCCCGGACGGCCGGCCACCCGCGCGGCCACCTCCGACGGCGACACGCAACCGAACCGCAGGTACGGGCTGAGCATCGACGTCCGATCCGCCGCCAGCTCGTCGTGGCCATCGGGGTAACCGGCCAGGCCGTGCGCCAGCCACCCGTCCAGGCGCCGCCGCGCGGGCGTCTCCCCGCCGCGCAGGCGCCCGTACGGCGGGTACGGGGACCCGGGCAACCCTCCCGGATCGACGCCCTCCGGCAGGCTGACCACGTCCGGCGCCGGCAGGACGGGCCGGTGAGGGAGGCTCGACCAGGCACGCCAGTACGGGGTGAACACCCGGTAGTGGTCTCCACCGAGCGGCCGCAGCTCGCCCGAGGGCACGACGGTGACACCCGGGAACAGCCGGAGGAGCAACCGGTGGGCGGCACACGCCTCCGTCAGGCGTCGCTCCCGCCCCCGGGCGTACGCGCTGACGTCGGCGGAGGTGAAGACGCCGTCCGCCCCCAGCTCGGTCGCCAGCCGGACGGCCTCGGTGACCGGATCGCCGGCACGCACCACCAGGTCCCCTCCGCGCTCCCGCAGGGACGATCGAAGATCATGCAGCGCCTCGATCAGGAACCCCTGCCGGTGACGCCCGCGGATCCCCTGGTCCAGGACGAACAGCGGCACGACCGACCGGGCCCGCGCGCAGGCCTCCGCCAGAGCGGGATGATCGTGCACACGCAGATCCCTGGTGAGCAGCACGATGACGGTGTCCACGAAGGTGACTTCGCAGGATGCCCCTTGAACGGTTGCGTCCGTGGGCGGGCGACCGCACGAAGAATTCGACGGGAGGACGGAACAGATGGACGACGGCACCGGCGACCAGGGCGGCACGCCGGCCGGCGACCCCGATCACGACACCGAACCGACCGGCGAGTCACTCGGTCACGCGTCTCAGGTGGCCGGCGAGGCGCTTGGTCACGGGATCGGGGCGGTCGCGCGGCGGCTCGGCGTGCCCGCGTCCACCTTGCGCACCTGGAACCTGCGCTACGGAATCGGACCGAGCCACCGCAGCCCCGGCGGGCACCGCCGCTACGACAGCGCCGACCTGCGACGCCTGGAGGAGATGAACCGGCTCGTCAAAGCCGGTCTGCCTCCCTCGGAGGCCGCCCAGGCGGCCCTGCGGGTCGCCGCCGGGAAGCCCATCAAGCCGGCTGGCGACGCCCCGCGCCGCACCGAACTTGCGGAACCGGCGGAAGGCGTCGCACCGCGTGCCGAGCTCAGGGAACCGGCCGAAGGCGTCGCACCGCCTGCGGAACGGGCGCAGCGGGCGCATGGGCGGCGCGCGGGCGATGCGACGCGGGTCCCGAGCGTCGCAGCCCTCGCCCGAGCCGCGCTGAACCTCGACGAGGACACCGTCATCGCTGGGCTGCACGCGGCTCTGGACGAGCACGGCGTGGCATGGACGTGGGATCGGCTGGTCCGGCCGGTCTTCGGGGCGATCAGCAGGCGGCAGGAGTCCTCGGGTTGCGGCATCGAGATCGAGCACCTGTTCAGCGAGCGACTGCTCAGCGCGCTCAGCCGACTCACCGGACGGCCGGAACGGCCCGTCCATCCCCGCGCCATCCTGCTGGCCTGCGCCGAGGACGAGCAGCACAGCCTGCCGGTGTACGCGCTGGCCGCCACGCTGACAACGGAGCACGGCCTGGAGACGCGGGTCCTCGGGGCGCGGACGCCGTACCCCGCGCTCGCCGACGCCATGCGCCGTCTCGGTCCACTTGTGGTGTTCGTCTGGTCCCAGCTCGGGGCGACCGGCGATCCCACTCCGCTGAGCACCCTTCCGGCGCTGCGGCCGGCGAGCCGGGTCATCGTGGGCGGGCCGGGCTGGTGGGGCGAGGCACTACCCGCCCGGGTCACCCGCGCCTCCTCCCTGGACGACGCCGTGACCCGCATCCGCACCACCCTCGAAGGAAAGGCCAACGCGTCCCCCGCGCCCGCCCGGTGACCCACCGCCCAACGGCGCCGACATGGGACGGCGGTTTTGGTCACTCATGAGGCGAGCGTGGGGGCGCCTTGGTTGTGCCAGGTAGGGCGGGCGCATATGAATAGGTTTTGAGTAGCTTTTTGGTTTGATCGAAGGTGGGTTTCCATGACGGGCACACTCGAAATCCGGCTGGCCGCCGGGGACGACGCGGCGCTCGCGGAGTGCTACCGGACCCATGCGGCGCTGGTCGCCGCCTACCTTCACAGGCTCGTTCCCCCGCAGGACGTCGAGGACGTGCGGCAGGTGGTCTTCTCTGAGGTGTGGCGGTCGCGGCACCGGTACGACCCCGCCCGCAGCCTGGAGGGCTGGCTGCTCGGCATCGCCCGCAACCGCGCCATCGACCACCTGCGGGCGCGGGCGCTCACGACCGTCCCGCTGGAGAGCATCTGCGAGCCCGTGGACGGGGACGGCCGCGACACGGCGGACATGCTGGGCAGTCGCGACCAGGTCCAGCGGGCTCTCGCCGTACTGCCCGAGCCGCAGCGTGAGGCAATCGAGCTGGCCTACTACGGGGACCTCACCCAGCGCGAGATCGCCGAAAGGCTCCACGTGCCGCTCGGCACCGTCAAGGCCCGGACGGCACGCGGCCTCCGCCGCCTCTCATCCCTGCTGTCCCCGATAGCGGCCTGACCCGCCGAGGGCACGAGAGACCGCCGGGTCGCTCAACGTACGGCGGCGCCGGACATCGCCGTACCCCTTCCCACCGCCGCGGCGCCGGATGGACAGACCACGCCGAGCGTAGGAAGAGGGGGCGACAGTGCTCATAGCAGGGTGTGGGGCGGGTCATGGCGAGGGAGTGGGGCGGGTTATGGCGAGGGTGCGGGGTGGGAGGGTAAGTTCGGGGCCGGTCAGGGTGATCTTGGGGTCGGAGGCGAGGAGGATCGTGCCGGGGGCCAGGGGCAGCGAGACCGGGGAGTCGCCGAGGTTCGCGGCCACGCGGAGGGCGCCCCGGTGGACGACGATCCAGCGGCCTTCCTCGTTCACCTCCACCGACACGCGATCGAGTCGCGGGTCGGCGAGGTCGGGGCAGGATTTCCGCAGCGCGATCAGGTCGCGGTACCAGATCAGGAGTTCCTCGTGGACCGGTGACGACGGCTCGCTCCAGTCGAGCTTGGAGGCGTGGAACGTCGCCTCGTCCTGCGGGTCGGGGGCCTTGGCGCCCCAGTCGTCGTAGCCGAAGCCGACGAACTCCCGTTCCCTGCGCTCGCTCTCGCCCTGTGCCAGGTGCGGCTCCACATGGTCGGTGAAGAACAGGAACGGCGTGCTCGCCCCCCATTCCTCCCCCATGAACAGCATCGGGGTGAACGGCGAGGTCAGCAGCAGGCCGGACCCGACCTTGAGGACCTCGGGCGGCAGCCGGTCGCCCATCGCCCGGTTGCCGATCTGGTCGTGGTTCTGCAGGCAGCACACGAACCGGTACCCAGGCACGCGCAACCGGTCGACCGGGCGCCCGTGCGTGCGCCCCCGGAAGGTGGAGTAGGTGCCGTCGTGGAGGTAGGCGCGGGTCAGCACCTTGGCGAGCACGTCCATCGGCCCGAAGTCGCAGTAGTACCCGTGCCGCTCGCCGGTCAGGGCGGAGTGCAGGGCGTGGTGCACGTCGTCGTCCCAGGCGGCGGCAAGGCCGTAGCCGCCGGCCTCCCGGGGGGTGACCAGGCGCGGGTCGTTCAGGTCGGACTCGGCGATCAGCGTCAGCGGCCGTCCGAGCGCCGCGGACAGCGCGTCGACCTCGACGGCCAGCTCCTCCAGGAAGTGCACGGCGCGCTTGTCGTGCAGGGCGTGCACGGCGTCCAGCCGCAGGCCGTCCACGTGATAGTCGCGCAGCCACTGCACCGCGTTGCCGATGAAGTAGCGACGTACCTCGTCGGAGTGCTTGCCGTCGAGGTTGACGGCCTGCCCCCAGAAGGAGGACGCCGACTCGTGGAAGTACGGCCCGAACTTGGCGAGGAAGTTGCCCGACGGCCCGAGGTGGTTGTAGACGACGTCCAGCAGCACGCCGATGCCCGCCCGGTGACAGGCCTCCACGAACCGCTTGAGCCCGTCGGGCCCGCCGTACTCCTCGTGCACCGCGTAGAGGTCGACCCCGTCGTACCCCCAGTTGTGGCGCCCGGGGACGGGCGGGACCGGCAGCAGCTCCACGAAGTCGACGCCGAGCGCGACCAGGTGGCCGAGTTTGCCGATCGCCGCTTCGAAGGTGCCTTCGGGGGTGAACGTGCCGACGTGCAGCTCGTAGATCACCGAGCCGGGGAGGTCGCGCCCGCGCCAGGCCTGGTCGCTCCAGGTGTACCGGTCGTGGTCGTAGACCCGGCTCGGCCCGAAGACGCCGTACGGCTGGCGCCGCGTCCTGGGATCGGGGAACGCCTCTCCTCCGTCGACGCTGAAGGCGTAGTCGGTGCCGTGCGAGGCGCCGGGCACCTCCGCCGTCCACCAGCCGTCACCGCGGCGGACCATCTCGTGGCGCCGCGTCTTGTCGATCTCCACCTCGACGCGACCGGCCGTCGGTGCCCAGACCTCGAACATGTTCCTCCCCGTGATGTCGGCGGCTGTCGCCTGTTAATCCCTTTCCAGCAACGCCACGGGATAACGCCCGAGCAGGTGCGCGAACGGGATGCGCCCGGTGTGGCGAGCGCCGGCGAGCACGTCGCGCCACCGGCCCGGGGGCAGGGTGAGCGTCGCCGGGCCCCAGCCGCCGCGCCGCCGCAGGCCCACGGGGAGCCGCGTGGCGACCACCACGGCGTCCTCGCCTCTGGCGAACGCGATGGCGTGGTCGCGGCCCGCGCCGTCCTCGCCGGTGCCGATCGGGACGTAGGGCTGGTCGTGGCCGAGCCTCGCGCGCAGGCGCAGCGCGGAGGTGGTGACCAGGAGCTTGGCGGCGTCCCAGCCGTCGCTCCGCGCGGCACCGAGCAGGGAGCGCCGGTAGGCGAAGTCCACCGGGCGGCGGTTGTCGGGGTCGACCAGCGAGAAGTCGGTCGTCTCGCTGCCCTGGTACACGTCGGGGATACCGGGCATCATCAGCTGCACCAGCTTCTGGCCGAGCGAGTTGACCTGGGCGTACCGGTCGACGCGCTCGGTGAAGGCGGCGACGGAGGGCCCGCAGGCGTCGATGGCCCGCGCCGCGAAGTCACGGACGCCCTTCTCGTAGGCGGCGTCCGGGCTGATCCAGGAGATGGACGTCTTGGCCTCCCTGGCTGCCTTGTACAGGTAGTCGCCGAACCGCTCGACGCTGATCGGCCAGACGGCCATGAGGTTCTGCCAGGCGAAGTAGTCGAGTTTGGGGTCGAAGGAGACCTGCTCGGACCAGCGGGCGACCGACTCGGCCCACTCCTCGTGCAGCTCGGACAGCACGGCGAGCCGGGCGCGGACGTCCTCGGACCGCTTGGTGTCGTGGGTGGAGAGGGTGGTCATCGTGTACGGCGCCATGCCGGCGCAGTAGGCGTGGAACTCCGCGGGTGAGACGCCGAACCGGTCGGGCTCGCCGCCGACCTCGTTCAGGCAGGCCAGGGGGTACCACCGGTACAGGGCGGTGTCCTCCACGCCCTTGGCCATGACGGGGCCGCAGGTCTGCTGGAAGCGGGTGACGGTCTCGGCCGGGCCGGACAGGACGAGGTCCACCGCCGCGTCGACGGCGGCGGGGTCGGCGTGCTTCGCGGCGTCCGCGGCGGCGGCGCGGAGCAGCCGTACCGTCTCCGCGGGCGGCTCCTCGCCGGGCACGGTGTACGCGCGGTACACCGGCATGGCGGCGAGCAGCTCGACCATCGCGTCGCGCAGTTCGGGGACGTCCCGGGTCAGCCGTTCCACCTCACCCGTGAAGAACTGCGCCAGAACCTGCTTTTTCGCCTCATAGCGGATGGTTTCGTAGTCAGCGGGATAGGCGGTGCGCCGGACGAAGGTGTCGATCAGCGGCCGCGCGGCCGCCGGATCGACGAACAGCCGGGTGACCACGTTCAGCGCGTCGTACCCGGTCGTCCCGTCGCAGGCCCAGTCGCCCGGCAGCCGCTCGCCGTCGATGAGGATCTTCTCCGCCACCGTCCACACCGGGGCCCGCTCGCGGAGCCCGGCCAGATAGCCGCGCGGGTCGGCCAGCCCGTCGGGATGGTCGACGCGCAGCCCGCTGATCACGCCCTCCGCCACCAGCGAAAGGATCACCTCGTGGGTCGCGTCGAAGACCTCGGGGTCCTCCACCCGCAGCCCGATCAGCGACGACACGTCGAAGAACCGCCGGTAGCCGGGAGGCTCACGCCACTGCACCAGCCGGTAGTACTGCTCCTCCAGGCGCCCGTCGCCGCCCGGCCGCACCGGGAACTCGTGGTCGTAGTAGCGCAGCACGTCGCCGTCGGCCACCACTTCGGACTCGACGTCGGTGTCGCCGCCGAGCACGGGCATCGCCACCTTGCCCCCGCCGCCGGACCAGTCGATGTCGAACCACCGCGCCGAGGCCGCCTCCGGACCGTGCTTCAGGACGTCCCACAGCCGCGCGTTGCCCGACTCGGGGACGGGCACGGTCATGTGGTTCGGCACGATGTCCACGACCAGCGGCAGGCCCGCGGCCGCCAGCCCGCGCAGCGCCTCGACGCCGCCGAACTCCGCCCTGACCCGCGTGTGGTCGGTGACGTCGTAACCGTGCAGCGACGACGGCACGGCCTGCAGGATCGGCGAGAGGTACAGATGGCTCACCCCGAGCTCCGCCAGGTAGCCGGCCAGCGCCGCCGCGTCCCCGAACCCGAAGTCGGGGGTCAGCTGGAGCCGGTAGGTCGCCGTGGGCTTCGCTGATTCGGTCACGTCGTGTCCTTCTGAGTGTCGGTCGGGCATCCCTGGGAGCCGGTCAGGCACGGCGCAGCACTCGGACCGATCGACCCGCCACCGGCACCTCCTCCCCCGGACGGTAGAGCTTGGTGTCGATGGCGATGGGCACCGCGGTGTCGATCTCGGGGACCCACGCGTCGCCGAAGTCCTTCGGGATCACGAAGCTGATCGTGTCGTGGTAGGCGTTGAACATCAACAGGAACGAGTCGTCCACGACGCGGCGCCCCCGGCGGTCGGGCTCGGTGATGGCCTCGCCGTTGAGGAAGACGCAGAGCGACTTGGCGTAGCCGTTCTGCCAGTCGCCGTCGGTCATCTCGATGCCCGATGGTGTGAGCCAGGCGATGTCGGTCAGCTCGCCGCCGGACCCGCGCACCGCGCGCCCGTAGAAGAACCTCCTGCGCCGGAACACCGGGTGGTCACGCCGCAGCCGGGCCAGCCGCTGGGTGAACTCCAGCAGCAGCCAGTTCTCCCGGATGTCGGACCAGTCGACCCAGCTGATCTCGTTGTCCTGGCAGTAGGCGTTGTTGTTGCCGCCCTGGGTGCGGCCCAGTTCGTCTCCGTGGGAGAGCATCGGAACGCCCTGCGAGAGGAACAGCGTGGCCAGGAAGTTGCGCTTCTGCTGCTCGCGCAGCCCCTCCACCGCGACGCTGCCCGGGCCCTCCTCGCCGCAGTTCCACGACCGGTTGTCGTCGGTGCCGTCGCGGTTGCCCTCGCCGTTGGCCTCGTTGTGCTTGTTGTTGTAGGAGACCAGGTCGCGCAGCGTGAAGCCGTCATGGCAGGTGACGAAGTTGATCGACGCGGCCGGGCGGCGGCTGTCGTCCTGGTAGAGGTCGCTGGAGCCGGTGAGCCGCGAGGCGAACTCCGGCAGCGCGGCCGGCTCGCCGCGCCACATGTCGCGGATCGTGTCCCGGTAGCGGCCGTTCCACTCGGTCCACCGTGGCGGGAAGTTGCCGACCTGGTAGCCGCCGGGCCCGACGTCCCACGGCTCGGCGATCAGCTTGACCTGGCTGAGCACCGGGTCCTGCTGGACGAGGTCGAAGAAGGCCGACAGCCGGTCGACCTCGTGCAGCTCCCTGGCCAGGGTCGAGGCGAGGTCGAAGCGGAAGCCGTCGACGTGCATCTCGATGACCCAGTAGCGCAGCGAATCCATGATCAGCTGGAGCGTGTGCGGCGAGCGCATCAGCAGGCTGTTGCCCGTGCCCGTGGTGTCCATGTAGTAGCGCTGGTCGTCGTCGACCAGGCGGTAGTACGCCTCGTTGTCGATGCCGCGCATGCTGAGCGTCGGGCCGAGGTGGTTGCCCTCGGCGGTGTGGTTGTAGACGACGTCGAGGATGACCTCGATGTCCGCCTCGTGCAGGGCCTTCACCATCGCCTTGAACTCCAGCACCTGCCCGCCCCGCTCGCCGGAGCTGGAGTAGGCGCTGTGCGGGGCGAAGAAGCCTATGGTGTTGTAGCCCCAGTAGTTGGTGAGGCCGCGCTGCTCGAGTGTGTCGTCGGTGACGAACTGGTGCACCGGCATCAGCTCGACCGCCGTCACCCCGAGCCCCTTGAGGTGATCGATGATCTCGGGGTGCCCGAGCGCGGCGTAGGTGCCTCTGATGCGCTCGGGGATGCGCGGATGCTGGGTGGTCAGCCCGCGGACGTGCGCCTCGTAGATCACCGTGTCGTGGTACGGCGTCGCCGGCGGGCGGTCGTGCCCCCAGCCGAAGAAGGGGTTGACGACGATGGACTTCGGCACGTAGGCGGCCGAGTCGGTGTCGTCGCGGCTGTCGGGCTCGCCGAAGCGGTAGCCGTACACGGCCTGGTCCCACTTGACCGAACCCTCGATGGCCTTGGCGTAGGGGTCCAGGAGCAGCTTGTTGGGGTTGCAGCGCTGCCCCCGCGCCGGGTCGTAGGGCCCGTGCACGCGATAGCCGTACCGCTGCCCTGGGCCTATGCCGGGCAGGTAGCCGTGCCACACGAAGCCCTCGCACTCGGTGAGAGGGACGCGTTCCTCCTTGTTGTCGTCATCGAAGAAGCAGAGCTCGACTCGCTCGCCCACCTCGGTATAGAGCGCGAAGTTGGTTCCCGCGCCGTCATATGTAGCCCCGAGCGGATAGGGGTCGCCGGGCCAAATTTCGATCATGTCACCACCCGGATAGGGATTTGCCCCCATGTTCCCCCGACCATGCACCTCAGCGCAGCTCAGTGCGCTCTTCACTTCCCGCGGGGGGGACATCGTGCACTTTTCGTCCAAGACCTGGCTGTCGCGATGCCGCGCCGACCGGGGACGCCGCGCGATTGGCGCGGCCCGTGCCAGGCTACTCGACCTCCCGGGCCGGGCCCCCCGGGACACTCGGCCGGTAACAGGAAGGTCACATGAACATGGTCACGAGCGGGCGGGTGGACACCGCTGGTGAGGCATGTTGCGAAATCTTGGGCATAGGCACACCGGGCGATGGGCGCCGTCGGGCACGCGGGAGCCGGGATTCGGCGAGACTGGTCCGCGCAGTTCAGAGCAGCGTCAAGCCCCCGGTACGGCCCCGCCGTACCGGGTCAGGCGCTCTTCTTGGCGGCCGGCGGCTCGAAGAAGTTGAGCAGGCCGTCGCCCTTGCAGGTGCGGCACGGACGGCCGCCCTCTCCCCTGCCGTCTCCCCCGCAGGTACAGCAGACGACCACCCTGTCGAAGCGGGGGTCACGATAGGTGTGGCGGGTCCGACGCCGGCTTATCGCCCATCCCTGTACCCACGCGAACCCGTCGATCTCAGCGAAGACGGCGTCGCTGAGCTCCCAGTGGCGGGCCAGGGCCTGCTCACGTAGGTGGGTCCACAGGTTGACGGCGATCCCGGCGGGGGTCACATTCATATGGGTCGGATCCTCTCGCTCCGGCTGCGCGGTGGTATGGAGCCGGTCGATGCCCCACCACCGGACCCGGCTTGCGTGCGGCCCCAGAGACGGTCCCCTCGACCGCCGACCTCGCGGGCGGGGCCCTCCCCCTCCCGCAGGGGATGGCCACCCGCGAGGGAGCGGCTCATTTAAGGGGGCGACGTCCTCTCTGTTAGGGGCTAACCTTCTGTTTACCCTGGTTCGTGCCAAGAGCAACCGCCATTGGCAATTGCCACAGGAAAGTGTCGCCGCCGGATACCTCGGATGCCGGCCGGCGGCCCATAGTGTGGGCTGTCAGCAGCGTCGGCTGCCTGGGAGAATGCGGGGTGCGCGGCGATCGCCGCGGCAGGAAGAGGTGAGCGTCGATGGCCGGGGCCAATCCGACCCTACGGCGCCGTCAGCTCGCCACCCGCCTGCGCGAGCTGCGCAAGCACGCCGGGCTGAGCCTCGAGGAGGCCGCGCAGCGGCTCGAGTGCTCCACGGCCAAGATCAGCCGGATCGAGACCGCGCAGCGCAGCGTCATCCCCCGTGACGTCCGCGACCTGTGCCAGATCTACGGCCTCGACCAGGCCGAGGCCGACGCCCTCATCACCATGGCCCGCGAGGCGCGGCAGGCGGGGTGGTGGCAGGAGTACGAGGATCTGGACCTCGACCCCTATATCGGCCTCGAAGGCGAGGCGTCGTCGATCACGATGTACGAGACGACCACGATTCCTAGCCTTTTCCAGACCGAGGACTACGCCCGGGAAGTGATCCGCGGATGCCTGCCGCGCATCAAGCAGGAGGTCCTCGAAGAACGCGTCGACGCCCGCCTGAAACGGCAGCGCCTGCACCTCCAGGACGACCCGCCCAATTGCTGGGTGCTGCTCGACGAGTCGGTCCTGCACCGGCACGTCGGAGGGCACGCCGTAATGCACGCCCAGCTTGAACGCGTGATCGAGCTTTCCGCCCTTCCCCATGTGATCGTCCAGGTGATTCCCTTCACGGTCGGGGCGCACATCGGCTTCGACAGCATGTTCATCCTGCTCGAATTCCCCGACAACATGGTGCCGGACACCGTCTATGTCGAGTCTTTGATGGGCGATTTCTATCTCGAGAAACCGCGCGAGCTCGAGCGCTTCCGCGAGGTCATCACCCATCTGCGGGCGGCGGCGCTGAATCCGCGTGACTCCGTTTCGCTGATCGCCGACATGCGCAAGCTTTACGCTCCGTGACCTGAGCCCGCGGCACTCCGACCACCCAGGGCTACGAATTGCGCAAACCGGCCAAACCGTACTGCGCGCGCTAGCAGTCGCTACGACGACACTCGGGACGAAAGGTCTATATCGGGCACAGATCCTGCGGACACAAGGGATGAAAGCTCCCGGGTAAATACAGATCTCTCCAACTTCGACCAGCTCAACCCCTTGATCGTATTGACATGTCCCCAGTCACTGCGATAAATGATCACCAGGAGCCCCCGCACACAGAGCTCGGCCGTTCCGCGGCCACCTCTCCAGCGGGGGCTCATGCCTATTTATCCGGCCCGATCATGTCGGTCGCGCCTGCCCGGAGGACGCGATCCCTCGGCGGGCGCGTCACGGACGAGGGGTCCTTCGTGACATAGGAGAGACAATGACGACGCATCGCCCTTCCGGATACTCCGGCCTGCAGTGGAAGACCGCGAGCGGATGCAACAACGGGACCTGCGTGGAGGTCGCCGAACTTCCGCACGGCGGCGTCGGCATCCGTGACAACAAGCACGGCGACCGCGGTCCGGTCCTGGAATTCAGCCGCGACGAGTTCCGCACTTTCGTGGGCGGCGTCAAGGCAGGGGAATTCGACCTCTGAGCCCTGACGCTCGCTGAAGGGAGAACCGGGTCCTTCACCGGAAGGCAGACGGTGGCGGTCCGGAGGACGTTACGAGCGTCCGGCCGGCCGCAGGAGAACCGCTTCCCATATGATGCGTGACAGTGGAATCCAAATGAAGAGCCGAGCAGGCGGCGCCGGTCAGATGTCCCGGCGCCGCCTTCGCTTTTCTCCGGCCGGCCATGCCGCCGAATTCCCGCCTGGGCGAGATTCTTCCGCTCATTTCCGATATTTCTGCCGCCCACGCCGAACGGCGGCGTCCGCGCACGTGCCCTTCACCGGCGCCGGTGTGATCGGCCACCCCATTGGCCACATCAATCCCTGTGATTCCTGGAACACCAGCGTGAGACGCCCGTTTTTTCCAGGAGGCGATCCACTATAATTTCGCCGAGCGCAATATCGGGCGCGAAATAGGGGTGAAGGTTTCATGGGAAGGAGGCGCATGACAAGCGGACCTGCGTTCCACGGCGTGACGTGGTACGCGGCTTGCAACAACGGCAGCTGTGTCGAGGTCGCGTACGACGGCGGCTTCATCGGCGTACGTGACGGCAAGCACGACGGCGGGCCGATCCTCGTCTACTCCGGGGCCGAGTGGAGATCGTTCATCGAGGCGGCCAAGCAGGGGCGGTTCGACTTCGACCTGCTCGCGGCCGAGAGATCCTGATCACGGCGAGCGAGTCCTGATCACGGCGGGCAGGTCCTGATGGCGGGAGAGGTTCCGATAACGGGAGGGGTTCCGATCGCCGCCGATGAATCCTTACGCGGCCGATGAATCCTTGAGCGCGGCCGGCGGCCTTCACATGACCGGCGGGTCCTGAGGCCGCGGGCACGCACCGCACGACCGCGCTACCTGGGCCGGGTTTGCGGGGAAACGTCTGGGTAGCCGATCCCTTTCACCCGAACTCTCCCCCCGGAGGCTCAAGGATGGGCGGATTCAAGAAGTTCCTGATGCGCGGCAATCTGGTGGAACTCGCCGTGGCCGTGGTGGTCGGAGCCACTTTCAGCGGGCTGGTGCAGGCGCTGGTCGCCGACCTGGTCACGCCGTTGATCGGCGCGGTGACCGGCGGCGCGCAACCCGACTTCTCCAAGTACTCCTTCACGGTCAACGGCTCCGTGTTCAAGTACGGCGACTTCGTCAACCACCTGCTCACCTTCCTCATCATCGCCGCGGTGATCTACTGGCTGGTCGTCATGCCGATGACCCGGTTGATCGGCTTCTTCGACCGGGACAAGGAGAGCAGCGAGAAGCAGTGCCCTGAGTGCCTGAGCGACATCCCGATCGACGCCCGCCGCTGCGCGTTCTGCACGGTCGAGCTCGTCACTGTCCCCGCCAACGACCGGCCGCCGGCCTGAGCGGCACGCACTAGAGGAATAGCGGAACTTCAGCCCCGGTTGTCGCGATTGTGACTGAGCTGATCCGTGGTGCCGCCCGTGGCGAGGCGAGCGTTCCGCTGTCCATTCTCGACCTGGCCACCGTGGGATCGGGTGACACGCCGACCGATGCCCTGCGCGTCACCACCGAGCTGGCGCGGCGGGCCGAGGAATGGGGATACCACCGGTTCTGGGTGGCCGAGCATCACGGCATGCCGAGCGTCGCCAGCTCCTCGCCGGCCGTGATCCTCGCCCACCTCGGCGCGAGCACCCGCGAGATCCGGCTCGGCTCCGGTGGCGTCATGCTGCCCAACCATGCCCCGCTGGTGGTGGCCGAGCAGTTCGGCACTCTGCACGCTCTGCATCCCGGGCGCATCGACCTCGGCCTCGGCCGCGCGCCGGGGACCGACCAGGCGACCGCCCGGGCGCTGCGCCGCACGGCCACCCCCGACGCGGACGACTTCCCCCAGCAGCTCGCCGAACTGACCGCCTTCCTCGACGCGGACTTCCCTGCCGGGCATCCGTACGAGCACATCCGGGCCGTCCCCGGCGAGGCGAGCGCCCCGGGCTCCGGCCGCCCGCCGATCTGGCTGCTCGGATCCAGCGGCTTCAGCGCCCAGCTCGCCGCGCTCCTGGGACTGCCGTTCGCCTTCGCTCATCACTTCAGCGCGACCAACACGATCCCGGCGCTGGAGATGTACCGCACGGGATTCCGGCCTTCGGAGGTGCTCGACAAGCCGTACGCGATGATCGGCGTCAACGCCTTGGCGGCCGACACGGCCGAGGAGGCGCTCCGCAGGGCCAGGACGACCGCGCTCGGCATGCTGCGGCTCCGGCGCGGCCGGCCCGGGCCGCTGCCGACGCCGGAGGAGGCCGAGACCTACCCCTACAGCCCGGTCGAGCGGCAGTTCGTCCAGGACTGGCTGTCCAATGTCGTGTACGGGGACCCGGCGACCGTGCGCGCCGGGCTGGAGGCGCTGCGCGACCGCACCGGCGCGGACGAGCTTATGATCACTACCGGGGTGCACGGCGGCGCGGCGCGGCTCCGTTCCTTCAAGCTGATCGCCGAGGCGTACGGCATGAAGGACAGCGAACACTAAATCCCTCGTATCCCCGCAAAGGCCGTATAGCCGACATAGGTCAAGTAACACGGGTAGACGGCTCAGTCCGCATGGAACGGAACAACCACCCGCCAGAGACTTCCGGTAACGCCGCGGTAACACTTACGCCAGCGCGGGCGAGTGTTACGAGCGCGCGTCCGTCTCGTGCGGTAGGGGACTGAGCAGGTCCACCGCGGACCGGAGGCCGGGCGGCACTCCCGCCCGGCGCTTCGCCGGGCGCCCCGTGGCCCCCGACCTGACCAGGAATCTCTGACTGGGACCTTTCTTCGCATGGAATATGTCCGTAACATCGCCTCCAGATCGGGCGTGGAACATTTACCGGAAACATCTGTTGACACGCAAGAAACGCTGTTATTGTAATGGGAGCGCTCCCACGCCTTCGCGATTTACCTTGAAAGCGGAGGAAGCCGGATGGCTGACCAGCCCACGCTTGCCCAGGTAGCAGCCGAAGCAGGGGTCTCCCCCGCCACGGCCTCACGAGTGCTCACCGGCTCCGTCCGGGTGAGCACCTCGACCCGCCGTCAGGTCCACGACGCCATGTCACGTCTGGGTTACGTACGGCATCGCGCGCCTCGCGGAACGTCCGCCCGGCGGTCCGACCAACTCGTCGCGGCCGTCATCTGCGAGCACACCCAACGCATGTTCTCCGAACCCTTCTACGCACGGCTGCTCTCCGCCGCCGACGAGGTGTTCACCAGTTACGGCGTGCCGTTCGTCGTGATGACCGCCACCCCGGCCACCTCGACGATCGCCGCGCCACCACTGGTGACGGGCTCCTTCGACGGGGTCCTGCTCGCGGGCGCCAGGGAGCGACATCCTCTGGCGGTCACCCTGGCCGCCTCGGGCATCGCCGTGCGCAGCGCGGGGCGGCCGCCGGACGGCATCGACCTGCCGTTCGTCGACATGGACAACATGGACGGAGCACGCCAGGCGGCCGAACACCTCCTCCTGACGAACCGCCGCGCGATCACCGTGATCGCCGGGCCGCCCACGCTGCCCGGCGCCCGCGACCGGCTCGACGGCTTCCTGAGAACGCTGCACGCCGCGGGGATGAACGACGTCCCTGTGGCCTACGGCGACTTCACCCACGCGTCAGGAGCGCACGCCATGCAGTGGCTCCTGCAGCGGTCGCCGCACCTCGACGCGGTCTTCGCCGCCTCCGACCCCATGGCGGCCGGGGCGATGCAGTCCCTGCGGCGCGCGGGACGCCGGGTGCCCGACGACGTGGCCGTGGTCGGGTTCGACGACGCCCCGCTCGCCAGGCACACCTCGCCCACGCTGACCACCGTCCGCCAGCCGGTCGAGGAACTCGGGGTGCTCGCCGCCAGGATGCTGCTCATGTCGATCACCTCGGAAGACGACGTCCCGCACGGCAACCCGATCCTTCCCACGGAGCTGGTGGTACGTGAATCAACTTGATTCGGGGGGCATGCAGGAAGGCGATGTGCTCACGCGCCGATACCGGCTCGTGGAGCAGATCGCATCAGGGGGCATGTCCGCGATCTGGCGCGCGTTCGACCAGTCGCTGCACCGGGCCGTCGCGATCAAGGTGCTGGACGGCTGCGTCGGCGGCGACCACGGCGGCCGCGATCTCATCCGGAGGGAGGCGCGGGCGACCGCCCGCCTGATCCACCCGGACGCGATCGAGGTCTACGACTACGGTGAGACGGTCACCGCACGTGGCCGGCTCGCCGCGTACGTGGTGATGCGCCTGCTCGACGGGCGGCCGCTCTCGGAGAGGATCATCGACGAGGGTCCGCTGCCCTGGCGGGAGGCCGCGGTCATCGGAGCCAGGGTGGCGATGGTGCTCGCGGCGGCCCACCAGCGTGGCATCGTCCACCGTGACGTCACCGCCGAGAACGTCCTGCTCACGCCCGAGGGCGCCAAGCTGCTCGACTTCGGGATAGCGGCGTTCGTCGGCGAGGAGGTCGACAAGCGGCTGGACGAGTTCGGCACGCCCCCGTACGTGGCGCCGGAACGCCTCACCGGCGCCAGCGTCCACCCCGCCGTCGACGTGTACGCGCTCGGTGTGCTGATCTTCGAGATGCTCACCGGCGCTCCCCCGTACCCGGAGACCACGTGGGAGGCGCTGGAGGCGGCCCGCCGCACCGGGCCGCCGCCGGTCCCATGCGGGGTGCCCGGCCTGCCGCCCGAGGTGGCCGCGCTGTGCGCGAACTGCCTGGCCCAGGAGCCCGGCGATCGGCCGAGTGCCCAGCACGTGGCCGAGACCCTCACCGCCTCGCTCACCGCTTCGGCGACCGCCGGACGCGAGACGGCGGTCTGGGTGCGGCGGGCGCGGATGGCCTCCGTCGCCGCCGTCACGCTGGCCACCTGGACCGCGGCCCTGCTGTGGATACTGCCGGACCTGCCCCCGCCGGTCGCGGCGGCCCTCAGCACCCGGACCTCCGAGCCGGCTCAGGCCACGCCATCGGCGAGCGGCCGTACCGAACAGCATTCGGGAGCACTGGCCGAGCCCATCTCCGACGCGGACGAGGGCTCGAGCGGGAAACCCGCACCGTCCGGTTCTCCCGTCCCCTCCCCCTCACGGACCGCCTCGCTGTCGCCCGGGCCGTCACGGTCTCCGGCGCGCTCCCCGTCCACCGACGGGCAGCGCACGGGCGGCCCGCCGGACACGCAGGCCGTACCCACGCTCACCCAGGCGGTAGGGCGGTTCGACGCCGCCCTGGAGGCCGGCGAGAGCGTCGGGTCCATCCGGGCCGACGTCGCGCTCGACCTGCGGCAGGTCGTCCACAACCTCCTGCAGTCCCTGGACGACCCCGGCAAGGGGCTCGCGGACGTGCGCAAGAAGCTCGACGAGCGGGTGCGTGAGGGCAGCCTGTCCTCCGGCGTCCGGGAGGAACTGGAGCGGGGGCTCACGCTGATCGGCGCCGCGCTCGAGAGAGCCGCCTGAGTGAACCGGTGCCTGGGTCACGGAATAGGCCGGAATATCGGGGCCTTCGCCACCGGCCGGCCTTCTTGACTACGAGTTCTTGACTGAGATCGGCCGGGCGACCGGTTGCGGCGTTCAGCCGAAACGGCCGGATCGGAGCCGGGACGACGCCGATGCCGTCCAGGGCGATCATCTGGCGCGATCGAGGAGGCGTCTCCGGTCCCGGCTGGCGTGGGAGCGCTCCCAGGTTTGGCTGAAAGTTACATGCCCCAGCCCAGGTCATCACGGGAACCGCCCCGCTCCCGTTGACGTGGCGGAAAATCCGGCCGAACCATGACCAGCGCGACCCGGCGTACCAGCGGCCTCGCCGTATCCGGCCGTCGCGCCACGCCTCAGTCATGAAGGGCACCCGATGAAATCTCCATGGACCGGCAGGAGGTGGCAGGCCGCGCTCACCGCGGTCGCGACCACCGCCGCCACCACCGTGCTGGCGGTCACGCTCGGCTCGATCCCCGCCCAGGCGGCGGGCGGTACCGGAACCGGCTACCTCCACACGAACGGCAACAAGATCGTCGACAGCACCGGCGCCACCGTCCGGCTGACCGGCATCAACTGGTTCGGCATGGAAACCGACAACAAGACCTTCCACGGCCTGTGGGCGAACAACCCCTGGAAGAGCCAGCTCGACCTCATGGCGAGCCTCGGCTACAACACCATCCGGGTGCCGTTCTCCGATGACGCGATCAAGCCCGGCGCGGTCGCGACCAGCGTGAACACCTACAGCAACCCCGACCTCGTGGGCCTGTCCCCGATGCAGATCCTCGACAAGGTCGTCGACTACGCCGGGAGCAAGGGGATGCGGATCATCCTCGACCGGCACCGGCCCACCTCGGCCGGCCAGACCGCGCTCTGGTACACCAGCGGCGTGCCCGAGAGCACCTGGATCGCCGACTGGAAGACGCTGGCCCAGCACTACGCGGGCAACACCACCGTCATCGGCGCCGACCTGCACAACGAGCCGCACGCGGACGGCACCGAGCCCAACAGCACCGGCTCCTGCTGGGGCTGCGGCGACACCGCCCGCGACTGGCGGCTCGCCGCCGAGCGCGCCGGCAACGCGATCCTCGGCGTGCAGCCGAACTGGCTGATCTTCGTCGAGGGCGTGAGCTGCCCGAGCGGCGGCAACGCCAACGCCTGGGACAACATCCCGGACGAGCCGTGCGGCTGGTGGGGCGGCAACCTGTCCAAGGCCAAGGACTACCCCGTACGGCTCAACGTGGCCAACCGGCTCGTCTACTCTCCCCACGAGTACGCCACCTCGGTCTACCACCAGACCTGGTTCGACGACCCCAGCTACCCCGCGAACATGCCCGCCATCTGGGACAAGTTCTGGGGCTACCTGTACAAGCAGAACATCGCGCCCATCATGATGGGCGAGTTCGGCACCACGCTGGCCAGCAACACCGACAAGATCTGGCTCCAGGAGCTGATGAAGTACACCGGCACCGGGGTGAACGGCATGTCCTTCACCTACTGGTCCTGGAACCCGAACTCCGGTGACACCGGCGGCATCCTGAAGGACGACTGGGCCACGGTCGACCAGGCCAAGCAGAGCATCCTGCAGCCCTACCTCATCCCGCCGGCCGGCGGCGGTGGCGGCGGAACACCGACGCCCACCCCGACGCCGACGCCCACCCCGACGTCCACCACCTGCGGGACGACGTACACCATCACCAACTCCTGGTCCGGCGGGTTCCAGGCCGAGCTGAACATCAAGAACAACGGCACAGCGGCGTGGAACGACTGGTCGGTGCGCTGGACGATGCCGTCCGGGGTGACCCTCGGCAGCGGCTGGAACGCCACGTTCACCCAGAGCGGGACGACCTTCACCGCGAAGGCCCCGAGTTACGCGGCCACCCTCGCCGCAGGGCAGTCGGTCTCCGTGGGCTTCACCGCCAACGGTCCCTCGACGCCGGCCCCGGCGAGTTTCATCTGCTCGTAGGCAGGACCGGGCGGGCGCGCACCGCCCGCCCGCGTCGCCCGCGAAACGGCCGCACTATTGCCGGCTGATTCACCAGGGCCACGCTAAAAGGCCGGGGACGGAAAATGGGGCCCGATTCACCGGCAACGGGACACATTTCCATTTTATCCGCAGATGGGCTCGGATTTAAATCTTCCCCATGTCGCACCGGGAAGGTCGGAGCGAGCCCGGGGATGACCGTGACAGGGTTCGGGGCGGGCGCGACGTTCGCCGGCAACATCCTCGCGCTCACCCCGGCCACCGCCGGCACGGGGGTCACCGTGAACGGCCGCGTCCTGGTAAGCACCAGCGGCGTCACCCTGGACACCGACACCATCACCCGGCCCGTCTGCCCGGGCAGGCGCAGCACCGTCCCGGCGTCTCCATCACCGGCTGGACGCGACGGCCTGAACGCTCGCGGGGCCCGTCCGATCTCCTCGGACGGGCCCCGAACGCTGTAGAGAACCTTTCTAGGCCGCCTCCCCCGGCGACCTTCCTTCCGGGACGTCCGCCGGGCCGGCGGCGTCGTCGTCCCCGTGGTGGGCACCGGCCGGGGCCGGTGGCGGGGCCTCTCCTGCCTTGCGGCGATCGAACTCCTCCTCCAACTCGCGCGTGCGATCCGCGAAGTCCTCCAGGGCATCCTCAGAACCGCGTAGCAGCGTCTCCATCCATGACTCCTCGAGCTCTTGCAGCTCGGCGCGCAGGTCTCGCACGCTCAGGTTTCTCGGATCGACTCTGTTCATAACCCCACCCTGTACCCCCCGAGCGGAAACCGTCACCTCCTGACAAAGCGGCATATCTCACACCTGTGACCCGTTCGTGATCTAGGTCCCCCGATGCGAGCGGTCCAGGGACGCGCCCGTCGTCCCTGCGACGAGAGATCGGCGGCCGCGTGGTTTCCGCCCGCGACGTGGGCCGGCCCCGGCCGCCGCGCCCGCCACGACGCGCCCCTCCCCCATGCGCCCTCATCCCCGGCACGACGGTGGACGCCGTATCGGCACCGCCCGTGGCGACGCCGCTCGATCAGTTGAAAGTTTCAGGTCCTCTCACCGGACCGGCATAAGGCCCGGGTAAGAACGGGCAGGCTGGCGAGGATGGGCGCCGCTACGACGTGAAATCCGCCTGACACGTCATTGACATCTTTGGTGTACTCACCAGAATCCGATGTGGGAGCGCTCCCATCACGCCTCATCTTCCCCACCCGGTACGAGACCGACACTGTGCCAACTTCTGTACCGTCCATCGCCATTCATCACTTTGGAGTACGTCCAGAATGTCAACATCATCGTTTGGGGCGGGAGCGCTCCCATGGTTAGGGATGAAAAGACGTGGCGTGTGGCTAGCGCTGACCAGCCTGCTGGCCGGCCTCTTCACCGTCCTGGCCTCCGTACCGGCATCCGCGGCCGTCGCCTGCTCGGTCGAGTACACCGACAACAACTGGGGCAGTGGCTTCGGCGCCAACCTGAAGATCACGAACACCGGTGACGCCTGGACCAGTTGGAACCTGGCCTTCACCCTTCCAGGAAACCTGAAGGTCGGCCAGGGCTGGAACGCCAACTGGTCGCAGAGCGGTCAGAACGTGACCGCCACGAACGTGAGCTGGAACGGCAACCTCAATACCGGTCAGTCGACGAGCATCGGCTTCAACGGAACCTACTCCGGCACCTACGGCAAGCCGGCCTCGTTCACGATCAACGGCACCACCTGCAACGGCGGGGGCAACCCCGGCAACCAGGCGCCGACCGTGAGCCTGACCTCGCCGACGGCAGGGCAGACCTTCACCGCGCCCGCGACCGTTAACCTGGCCGCGACCGCCGCCGACTCCGACGGCACCGTCAGCAAGGTCGACTTCTACAACGGCACCACGCTGCTCGGCACCGACACCAGCTCCCCGTATACCTACAGCTGGACCAACGTCGCGGCCGGCAGCTACTCGCTCACCGCCAAGGCGACCGACAACGCCGGCACCGCGACCACCTCCTCCCCGGTGGGCATCACGGTCTCCGGCGCCTCGACGCCCAGCATCGTCGTGAGCCCGACGACCCTCGTCGTCCCCGAGGGCGGCACCGCCGGCTACTCGGTCAAGCTGTCCCAGGCCCCCACGAGCAGCGTGACCGTGGCGACCTCGAAGGCCGGCGGTGGTGACGCGGACCTCACCGTGTCCTCCGGCGGCTCCCTGACGTTCACCACGTCGAACTGGAACACCGCTCAGACCGTCACCATCAGGGCGGCCGAGGACTCCGACAGCACGGCGGGCACGGCGACGTTCAACTCCACCGCCAGCGGCTGGACCGGCGGCTCGCTGACCGCCACCGAGGCCGACAACGACGGTGGCAGCGGCGGCAACGAGTACATCACCCGCTTCACGACGCTGTACAACAAGCTGCACGACCCGGCCAACGGGTACTTCTCGCCGCAGGGCGTGCCGTACCACTCGGTCGAGACCCTGATGGTCGAGGCGCCGGACCACGGCCACGAGACCACCTCCGAGGCGTTCAGCTACTACCTGTGGCTGGAAGCGGTGTACGGCCAGGTCACCGGCACGTGGACCAGGTTCAACGACGCCTGGGGGATCATGGAGAAGTACATCATCCCCGCCACGGCCGACCAGCCGACCAACTCCTTCTACGACGCGAGCAAGCCGGCCACCTACGCCGGTGAGTGGGACGACATCAAGCAGTACCCGTCCAAGCTCGACAACAGCGTCTCGGTCGGAAGGGACCCGATCGCCTCGGAGCTGCAGAGCGCCTACGGCACCCGCGACATCTACGGCATGCACTGGCTGATCGACGTCGACAACACCTACGGCTTCGGCCGCTGCGGCGACGGCACCACCAAGCCGGCCTACATCAACACCTACCAGCGCGGGCCCGAGGAGTCGGTCTTCGAGACCGTGCCCCAGCCGTCCTGCGACATGATGAAGTTCGGCGGCCCGAACGGCTACCTGGACCTGTTCACCGGTGACAGCTCCTACGCCAAGCAGTGGAAGTACACCAACGCCCCCGACGCCGACGCGCGCGCCGTCCAGGCCGCGTACTGGGCGTACACCTGGGCGAAGGCGCAGGGCAAGGACTCGCAGATCTCGGCCACGGTGGCCAAGGCCGCGAAGATGGGCGACTACCTCCGCTACGCGATGTACGACAAGTACTTCAAGAAGCAGGGCTGTACCAGCACCTCCTGCGCGGCGGGCACCGGCAAGGACAGCTCGGCCTACCTGCTCTCCTGGTACTACGCCTGGGGCGGCGCGACCGACACCTCCGCCGGCTGGGCATGGCGCATCGGCTCCAGCCACAACCACTCCGGTTACCAGAACCCGCTCGCGGCCTGGGCCCTGTCCAACGTGGACGTGCTCAAGCCGAAGGGCGCGACCGCGGTCACCGACTGGAGCACCAGCCTGACCCGGCAGCTGGAGTTCTACCGCTGGCTGCAGTCCACCGAAGGTGCGATCGCGGGTGGCGCGACCAACAGCTGGCAGGGTCACTACGCCGCTCCGCCGTCGGGCACGCCGACCTTCTACGGCATGGCCTACGACTGGCAGCCGGTGTACCACGACCCGCCGTCCAACCAGTGGTTCGGCTTCCAGGCATGGTCGATGGAGCGGGTGGCGGAGTACTACAACCAGACCGGCAACGCCACCGCCAAGGCCATCCTCGACAAGTGGGTCAAGTGGGCCATGGCCAACACCACCATCAACTCCGACGGGACCTACAAGATCCCCTCGACGCTGAGGTGGACCGGCCAGCCGGACACATGGAACGCGTCCAGCCCGGGCTCCAACGCGAGCCTGCACGTGTCGATCGCCGACTACACCACCGATGTCGGCGTCGCCGGCGCCTACGCCAAGGTCCTGATGTACTACGCCGCCAAGGCCGGCGACACCGCCGCGCAGAACATGGCCAAGGGGCTGCTCGACGGCATCTGGAAGAACGACCAGGACGCCAAGGGCGTGTCGGTGGCCGAGGCCAAGCCGGACTACAGCCGCCTGGACGACCCGATCTACATCCCATCCGGCTGGACCGGCAAGATGCCGAACGGCGACACGATCAACTCCAGCTCGACCTTCATCTCCATCCGGTCCTGGTACAAGAACGACCCGGACTGGCCGAAGGTCCAGGCCTACCTGAACGGCGGCGCGGTGCCGTCGTTCAACTACCACCGCTTCTGGGCGCAGGTCGACGTCGCCGTCGCCCTCGCCGAGTACGGCCGGCTGTTCCCCTGATCCGACCCGCCCGCGGATGCGGGGGAGCCTGACACTCCGCCGCATCCTCGAACAGCGGGGTGCGGTGGTGCCTGACACTCCACCGCGCCCCCGGACAGCGGGGTGCGGCAGGCCTGACCCCTACCGCACCCCGCTCACCACCATCTCGGGCGGCCAAAGGCTCCACCTGCACTTCCAGTTCGAGAGGCCATAGATGTCCCTCAGACGCACGCTCACCGGCCTGGCCGTCCTCGCCGTGTCGGCCACCTTCTTCCCCGTGCTCACCTCCTCCGCGGCCGCGGCTTCCTACAACTACGGCGAGGCGTTGCAGAAGTCGCTGTTCTTCTACGAGGCCCAGCGCTCCGGCGACCTCCCCGCGGGCAACCGCGTCACCTGGCGCGGCGACTCCGGCCTGAACGACGGCAAGTCAGCCGGCCTCGACCTCACCGGAGGTTGGTACGACGCCGGTGACCATGTGAAGTTCGGGCTGCCGATGGCGGCCAGCGCGACCATGCTGGCCTGGGGCGGTGTCGAGTACCGTGACGCCTACCAGAGCTCCGGACAGCTGACGTACCTGCTCGACAGCCTCAAGTGGGTCAACGACTACTTCATCAAGGCGCACCCGTCGCCGAACGTGCTGTACGGGCAGGTGGGCAACGGCGGCACCGACCACGCGTGGTGGGGGCCCGCCGAGGTCATGCCGATGGACCGCCCGGCGTACAAGATCGACGCATCGTGCGGCGGCTCGGACCTCGCGGGTGAGACCGCGGCGGCCATGGCGGCCTCGTCGATGGTCTTCCGCCCGACAAATCCGACTTATGCTGACACGCTGGTCAGCCACGCGAAGCAGCTCTACACCTTCGCCGACACGGTGCGGAAGAAGTACAGCGACTGCGTCACCGACGCCGCCGGGTACTACCAGTCGTGGAGCGGCTACAACGACGAGCTCGTCTGGGGCGCGATCTGGCTGTACCGCGCCACCAACGACGCCTCGTATCTGACCAAGGCCGAGACGTACTACGACAACCTCGGCACCGAGCCGCAGACCACGACGCGCTCCTACAAGTGGACCATCGCCTGGGACGACAAGTCGTACGGCGCCTACGTGCTGCTCGCCAAGCTCACCGGCAAGCAGAAGTACGCCGACGACGCCAACCGCTGGCTCGACTGGTGGACCATCGGCGTGAACGGCGCCAAGGTGAACTACTCGCCGGGCGGGGAGGCCGCACTCGACTCGTGGGGCTCGCTCCGCTACGCGGCCAACACCTCGTTCGTCGCGCTCGTCTACAGCGACTGGCTGACCGACGCCACCCGTAAGGCGAGATATCACGACTTCGGAGTCAGGCAGATCAACTACGCGCTGGGCGACAACCCGCGCAAATCCTCTTACGTAATCGGCTTCGGCGCCAATCCGCCCAAGAGCCCGCACCACCGTACGGCTCACGGCTCCTGGTCCAACAACCTCAACGAGCCGGCCGACAGCAGGCACATCCTGTACGGCGCGCTGGTCGGCGGCCCGAAGTCCAACGACGACGCCTACACCGACAGCCGCAGCGACTACGTGATGAACGAGGTGGCCACCGACTACAACGCCGCCTTCACCGGCGCGCTCGCCCGGCTGTACCGCGAGTACGGCGGATCCCCGCTGCCGAACTTCCCGGTCGCCGAGACGCCGGACGGGCCCGAGATCTACCTCCAGGCCTCGGTGAACTCCTCGGGCACCACCTACACCGAGATCAAGGCGCTGGTGGTGAACCACTCGGCCTGGCCCGCACGCGCGCTGGCGGACGGCACGTTCCGCTACTACTTCACGCTGGACGGCGCCACCACGCCGAGCCAGATCACGCTGTCGTCCGCCTACACCCAGTGCAAGCCGCCGATCGGGCCGACGCAGTTCTCCGGCAAGGTCTACTACGTCACGATCGACTGCTCGGGCACGGCCATCGCCCCCGCCGGGCAGTCGGAGTCGCGGCGGGAGGTCCAGTTCCGCATCGCTAGCTCGTCGGGGTCCTGGGATCCGGCCAACGACTGGTCCTACACCGGGGTCGCCACCACCCCCGGCGCGACGCCGGTGACCGTGCGAAACATCCCGGTGTACTCCGGCGGCACCAAGATCTACGGGGACCCGCCCGGCCCGGGCACCGACCCGACGCCCACCCCGACTCCGACGCCCACCCCCACCCCGCCCCCCACTCCC
>NZ_JALLPO010000036.1 GCF_023276435.1 Sphaerisporangium perillae | reverse complement strand
AATATCCGACTCGCGAACGAGCCCGCCGCGACGTTGCTCGTTACATCGAATTCCGATACAATTCGAGGCGCCGCCACTCAGGACTCGATTACCGGACCCCGCAACAGGTCCACGACGAGTACCTGAACCAGCAGCTCGCAGCGTGAATTAGCCGTTAAGCAGCTGTCCGGAAAGCGTAGGGCGGATCACTGGCCCGTATCGCTCGTTGCCGGGCCTGGATACTGGCGCGGAGAAACCGCTCAGAGCGCTCCGAGACTAGCGGGGACCCGGCCGGATCTCCCTTCCACTGCGCGTGCGCTTCCTCAGCGTCGACCAGCCGAGTCCCGCTGAATAGATAGGACGGATCCTCCTGATGATCGGCCCAGTCCCGAGCCTGGTGATCGAGCCGCTGACGGGCCAGCAACGCAGCCCGGTTAACGGCGATCCACTCGCGTAATCGAGGCCAAGCGCGAATCAACGCCTCATGACTAATCTCGACCGTGTCCGCGTCCACAGTCAGCAGACGCGCTGCGACAAAACGGTCCAGGGCCTGCCGCCAAGCCCCATCACGCTCATCGGCGACCGGTAGCAAGTCAGTAATGGGGATCCTGATGCGGGTGTCCTCGGCACCCTCTCCCAGCCGCACCAACCGGGGCAGGAACTGCTTGACGGCCGACTGGCCAGGTAAATCCAGCCCCGCCAAAGTCGCATCGGCCGTCTTAGCCAACGCCCGACTGACCCCCCCGGTCGCCAGATAGCCGGCCACGGTCAACATATCGCCCTCGCGACGTTGCCAGATCGCCAACAACACGTGCGACAACAACGGCAACACGCTTGCGGAGCCACTGGCGTCCAGGTCAGCTCCGACATCCTCTAGCAACAGGCCGACCAGGCCGGGCTGGACGGTGAGCCCAGCCACCCGAGCCGGCCCCTCGATGGCCGCACGTAACTGCGCCACCGTCATCGGTGTGACGACCACCGGATGTTCCAGACCGGCTGCTAACTCGGGGTAACCCACGCACTTACCGAAAAAGTCAGCGCGCACCCCGATGACGACAACCGCGACGGCACACGCGGCGTGCAACGTGGCAAGAAAAACGCGACGCTGCGACTCCTCCTGACATTGAGTAAACAATTCCTCGAACTGATCCACAATGAGAACCCGCTGCTCAGACCCGGCCAGCAAAACCCGCAGCCGATCGGGATCGGACATCAGGGTCTGCCTCACCTCACCCGGCAGCGAGCCATCCAGGGGAGCAAACCGCTGCGCCAGCACGCCCACCGGGTCCTGGCCGGGCGTGAACACCACCACCCCGGTTCCCTGCGCCTGTTCCAGCGCGGGAATCAGCCCGGCCCGCAACAACGACGATTTACCCGCCCCAGAAGGGCCCACCACAAGTAAAGGCTCCTGGCGGACCAGTTGGTCGGCGACGCGATCAACTAGCTGAGCAGTCAGTTCGCTCCGGCCGAAGAAGACGTTCGCGTCCTGCGGCCCGAACGAAGCCAACCCCGGATAGGGGCTCTCCCGTCCAACCTGCTCACCGTCTAGGTGAGAGCGGGCCGGGTTGATGGTCAGAGGCTGCCGCTCACCGAATCCGGTGGCCTGTCGGCGAGGTACCGGCAACCCCTGCTCGTCCAGCGCGACCGACAGCGACCGATAAACATCGTCCACTGTCAGGTACAGCCCGGCCCTTGGGTCACCTCCGGCCAGCACGGAGATCAATGCCCCGGAGAAAGCGGTATGCCGCTCCCCTTCCACCGCCCAGGCCGCCTCATCGCGCCCCGCCGCAGCCAGCACGTAACTACCATGTCGAGCAGGAGCGAATACCGGATCCAGGCCCTGCTGAATCACCGCGTGCGCCCGCCCGGAAATACAGCAATCCAGCACGATCAACACGAGCTTCGCCCGGCACCCCGACAGCACCTCAGCGATCGTGGAATAAGGCAGCGCCTGATGGCTGGCGATACCTTGGGTCAGATCCACTGCCGAGCGGGTGCCCAGATGCAGCTGACCACGCGTGTCAAGCAGACCATGGCCCACGTAGTACAACATCAAGACGTCCTCGGCCTGGCCGACGACGTCGACCAGGGCAGAACCGACCTCTTGAGGATCTTTCGGGTTCACCAGCATGCTCAGGTGATCCGGATCAAGTCCGGCCCGCTCGATCAAACAGCGGCCCAGATCGGCGACTGTTCGCTCAACCGCGGGCACGGAGGACAGCCGCGATTCGATCGTGTATGCGCCGGATCCGACCAGCAGCACCCGAACACCTGGCCGGGCCAGCATCAACCCATGCGACTCATCCGGTCTCATCGCTCGCCCCGGCGTCGTTCAGAACCTGCGCGATGTGCTCGGTAAGCGCTTTGGTCGCTGCCGCGTCCAGATTCTTGACACCCGTGGCCGTCACTTCCAAACTTGCCTGGCCCTCACGACTGAGCTTCAGGCTCACTGTGCCGCGTCGGGTCCGCAACCAGGTGACCAGCACGGTGGCCGTCGAAGCAAACACCCCGCTGCCCAGCGCGAGTTGCAATACCTCAACGACCGGCCCCAGCGCACCCGGCTCAGGCTCCCGCTCCCGCAGCTTCACCCGCCCCCGCGACTCCGGTTCCTCCGACAACCAGCCGTAGAGGTCTCGCAACGTATCGGAGGCGTTCTCACTCTCGATACTCAGCCAAACAGCCAAGGACCCTCCCATGCCTGTGGCCCCCGCCCCAGTCCCGCACAATATGCAAGCATCTCGCCTACACACAGCAGACAACCGGAATGTATCTCGCGGCGGGCTGCACACACCACCGGTACGCGGCGCGGTCGTAGCGCCTCGCGACGTTGGCCCCGCCCGCAGTTCGCATCGAAGAGCTCACCTCTTGTGCGATCAGGCATGGAGGGTACGGCTGGATCGATGACCTTGCTAACACGGATGCTAACTGCGTCCCCAGACGGCCGTAGATGCCGGTAGAGGCCGATCAAGTGAATTGGGGCTCTGGGCAGGGGCAAAGAGATGCCGATGGGCGTCAGGAGACGATCTTCTTCCGGCTTTAATCCGTAGGTTCGGGGTTCGAGCCCTGGCGGATTGCGGGGAGCCAGGCAGGCTTTAACTATCGATTTCGTACCGGTACCAGCGCCGCCGGTCGCCGTCCTCGTGCAGCCACAGTGTCCAGTCCCGGCCGATCTTGCCGCGCGCCCAGCCCGCCGGCAGCCGGCCTTCCGGCAGCACCAGGGGCTCGCGGCCAGTCTCCACGACAGCTCCGCCCTCCTTGCGGGCCCTGCGGATCTCCCAGTGATACTTGCCGTTTACACCGCGCTGATCCAGAGAGGCGAGTTGGGGACCGCAGACGGCCAGGCCGCTACATCTGGTGACAGGGTTCGGCGTGACGGCACGGATGCCATTCGCGTCGATCTGGACTAGCGGGAAGTCGGTGTAAGGGCAGGCGTGGACCGTCTCGCGGCCGACGTTCAGTGCGTAGCAGTCACACCAGACGACACCTGGAGTGTCGGACGCCAGCCACGGCGGGCCTCCACCTTTGTCCCATCGGGCGAGGCCGAGCATGAATCGGTTGGAACAGGTGCCGTCCGGGTTGGCAGCCCAGTAGTTCGACTCGTCGAAGTAGCTGGTCCAGATGTTCCCCTGCGGGTCGGTCATGAGCTGCTCGATGCCGTCACCCGCGTAGAAGGCCGCCCGGGTCCACCCGTCGCCGTCGATCAGCCGGACGTTGGCGGTGAGCAGGAGCTCATCACTGGGCACCGGCTCCAGGTAGCGCTCGTACGGTATGCCGGAAGGAGGGCATCGGGCGGCCGCCAGCACGACGCCGTCGCCGAGGGTGTCGATGTCGGTGAACCACAGGCCGAGGTCGTCCAGCGGGATCTCGTGGATTTCGGTTTCGTCGCAGATGACAGCGATCGCGTTATAGCGCGGAGGCGGCCGGAGCGCGGAGAAGTGAGGGATGGAGACGAAGCCCTGGGCGGGATCAGCAACCAGGGCGACGAGCCGGCCGAGATGGTCGACGGTCGAAGCCAGGACCTCAAAACGGGCGTAGCGGTCGGGGAGCGTCGCGTGGAGCGCGAGCCGGCGGTCAGCAGGCATGAGCCTTTCTGGTCGTCATGGCCCCATGATCGCACACCTGAGGGGCCGCAGTCTTGGACGTACAGCCTCATAGGATCGCTCTGTGCAACGGCTTGCGCTCTTTGACCTGGACAACACTCTTGTGAACCTTGACGAGGCGTTCCGGGTGTGGGTCGCGGAGTTCGCCGGCGAGCATGACCTGGGGGCTGAAGCGGTTGACTGGCTGATCGCTCTTGACCGGGAGGGCTTTCCTCACCGAGAGGTGTTCTTCGCCACGGTCCGTGAGCGCTTCACGCTGCCGGAGTCGGTTGAGGAGCTGTGGAGCCGCTACCGGAGACGCATGCCCCACCTCGTGCGCTGTCAGCCCGAAGTCCTGGACGGCCTGGCCCGGCTACGGGCGACCGGGTGGCGCGTGGCGATCGTGACCAACGGGATGGCGGACAACCAGCTCGGGAAGATCCAGCAGACCGGGTTGGCCAAAGCCGTAGACGCCTACGCCCTGTCGGGAGTCGAAGGAGTCCGCAAGCCCGATGTCGCCCTGTTCGAGATCGCGGCCAAGCGCTGCGGCATGACTCTCACCGGGGGCGGGTGGGTGATCGGCGACAACCTCACCGCCGACATCGCCGGCGGACGCGCTGCGGGTCTTCGGACGATCTGGATCGACCGGGGCACCTGGCCCGGTGTCGATCACCAGGCCGACCACGTGGTCACGGACGTACTCCAAGCTGTCGAGATCTTGCAGGTAGGGAACGAGGGCGGCGGCTCGCCGCGACAGCAGCGGTGACAGCAACGTCGGCCACCAGCGGCATCGGGCCGCAGCCGTGCACCACCCTCTGACCTCGGTCTCAGGCAGGGGAGCAGGGTGGTTGTTCCGCCTGAAAAGCGGAAGGTCGGCGGTTCGACCCCGCCCCTGACCACCTTTAGACCAGCGAAAACTCCGAACCATGATCACGGTTCGGGGTTTTTACATCAACGGGTACATCAACCCGTTAAGCGATCTCTTTTCCAAGTCGCTTGAGCGCCTTCGTCTTCTCTTCCAATGACGCGTGCGCGTACACGTCCATTGTGACCTCTATGGCGCTGTGCCCGACGATCTCGCGAACCACGTGCGGAGGAACGCCCAGGTCGAGGAGGAGTGAGACGGCCGTGTGCCGGATGTCGTGAAACCGGTACGCCTCCAGCCCGGCCCGCTTCCGCACCGCGTAGAAGTGGCGCAGGAGGTTTCGCGGATCGATCGGCCTGCCCGACGAGGTAGTAAAGATCAGTCCCGTGTCTTCCCACTCCGAGCCCGCCTCTGCCCGCTCCTCCGCCTGGATCTTCTGTCGCTCCTCCAGCGCAGTGATGCAGAAGTCGGGCAGGGGCACGACTCGCTTCGAGCGCCGGGTCTTGGGGACGTTGATCCGAAGTTCGCCGGCGACCCGCTGTAAGGTCTGCTCGACCCGCAGCGTGCCCGTATCAAGCGGCGGCGCGGCGCGCCGCCGTACCTCCGTACCTCCGGCCCTCCGCCCGCCCGCTGTCCGGGCGTGCGGCCTGGGGGCCGGTCCCGAACGGCGGCGGGACACCGGGCCGGCCACCGCACGCCGACCCGCCATACCAACCGAACGCACCGACCGGGGTTGCCGTACCGCCGCACAGATGCAGCCCTACGATCGCCACCGCATGGCTGGCCACGGTACGTGCTTGGGGGCGATCGACGATCCAGGGTTCGTTCCTCACCCTGGCTCACCGTTCACGGTGGCTGATCGCCGCCGAGCAGTTGCTGCTGACTGGCCCGTAGATCATTCCGGCTGCGAAAGGTGGCGCCAGGCGTCCGCCCAGCGGGCTTCCAGTGACATGAAATCCGAGACAGTCCACCCGCCGCCCGACTGTCCGGTCGCATGCCTGGGCCGACAGGGTCGTGACCGAGTTATTCCTTGGTTGAATGACAAGGTGAGGGAGCCTCGATGCAGCAATGCACCGCGGCTACCCGGCGAGTGGAGGGTCGGATCAGGCCGCCTCGTCCTTGGGCTTGGGAGCTGGAGCCAGCCGCACGCGGCCAGGGTGAACCTCCTCGTCGGGGAAGACCCACTTCCGGAACGCCCAGAAACGGAAGACCATGGCGATCAGCGTGCCAATGACCTGCGCGCTCATGAAGTCGGCGATCTCCTGGGTGACCAGGCTCACGTCCGGGGTCTCCAGTAGGAACACGTACCGGGAGATCCATAGCGGCACGGAGCTGAGCACCAGACCGACGCCGCTGATCAGGAAGAACAGCGCAGCCTCGTGATGGCGCTCGCGACCGCCTCTGGTCCGGAACGACCATTCACGGTTCAGCACGTAGGACACGATTGTCGCCACGAGCACCGCGATGACCTTCGCGGTCACCGGCTTCGGTTCCAGAATGGTCAGCTTCAGCCCATAGAACACCGTGTTGTCCACCAGGAACGCTGTTCCACCCACCACCGCGAACTTCAGCAGCTCACGGTGCTTCAGCGCAAGGGCGTGCAGCGGTTCCGGCAATCTTGCGAGTACTGTGTTTGCTATTTCGAAGCATCCCGATCTTCTCATCAGCCCGTCTGCATCGAGCGCCGCGCCGCCGGGCGGCATGGATTCGGTCATCGGCGAAGCCTACTGCCCGCAACCCGACCTGGGTTCGGTTGTAGGCGCCGGAGCAGGCCCGCTGCCAGGACAGGCTGGTACAGCCACGAGTACAGCCAAGCCGGCGAACATCGGCGGAACTCAGCGAACATCCACGGACACCGAACACCCAGGTCAGAGCCGCAGTCCTTGATCGAGGCGTCTTCTTTTAATCCGCAGCTTTCCGAGTCGGCTGGCTCCCTGTTACGCAGGAGTGAGGACGGTCTCCGGTGCTATCCAGCCTCCCGATGTCGTGCCCGAGCGCCTACGGCCTGGCGGACCAAGCCGTACCCCTGCGGGGAGGGGCGGCGCAATGCCGGAGACTGTCCTTGATGAGGGTACCGCCGTGCCCGTGGCGTGCCCGATGGGGCGGGGAACAAGGGGGAACAGCGGGGAGTCGCGGGGAACGAGGTCAGCGCTGTGAGCTGCGTTGCCGCAGGTGAGCCAAGATCGGCGGGGGGTGATCGCCCGCGCAAGAGCGGGAGGCCGTAGCCTGCTGAGGTGGAAGCCTGATCACCCCGCCTGCCACGACCCAGGCGGAGCCCAGCAGACCGGCTCCTCCGGCGCTAGCCCGTCTGTGCCGGTAGGGCAACCAGCGGGCGAGGAAGCTCACCGGGAACAGGTACACGCCAAGACGGGCTTGCCCCGCCGTCCCCGGCCCGCTGCCGCTTCGCGGTGGGTCGAGGCATACGGGGCAATCAGTCAGGGGCAGGTGTGCGCGTCCGCGCGGGTATGTGCCGGTCGACCGCATCGCAGCACACCGTGAACCCGCTGTGCCGGGGACACTCCACCTCCTGTGAGGTCGGACAGAAGTAGATATCGGGACAGCCGCAATCGAAGAAATGCGGAAGCGGACTAGGGAGGTCGGCGCTGGGCATGTCGCCTAGCATGCCTGATCGACGGCAGACGGGACGCGGGGGGCAACGTGTACGTGTGCCGACAAACGAAGATCGTGCGGGGGCCGCAGGCCATAGCGTAGCCGCCCGCTGAGCGCTGGCATCAGCACAAGGGGTAGTGTGTGCGCCCAGTCAGGGGTTCGAATCCCCTAGGCTCCACCAGCAAAAACGCCGCTTCCCGCATCAGGGAAAGTGGCGTTCGTGCCATTAACGTGCCATCAGCCCGCCGGGACCAGCGCGCCGGCCAAGCCATCATCGCCATCCTTCCTTTCCGCTTCCACGCGCGCGCTCAGGGTATCCGCGATCTTCTGGTCAGCATCGCCCGTGGCGTGCTGGTAGATCAGCGCGGCCCGGTCGCTGTCATGTCCCATCCGTGCCTTGAGGTCCGCGAGGCTCGCCCCTGACTGCGCGGCGAGCGTATTGCCCGTGTGTCGAAGGTCGTGGAAGTGCAGACCCTTGAGACCCATCTCCTTGAGCGCGTCCGCCCACTTGGCCTCACGACGGAAGTTGCCACCCCGCAGGAAGCCGCCCCGAACGCCGAGGAAGACAAAGGCGTCCTGATCGTCCGCGACGAAGTCACGAAGGTGATCCGTCAGCGCGGGAACGATGGCCGCAGGGATACCGATCGTGCCCGTTGCGTGCCCGATCAGGCGGTGATCAAGGGGGAATCACGGGGAGTCGCTGGCAGAGGCACACGGTCTCTGACCAGCGGCGCAGCAGGTCAGGTGATCGTGAGCCGAAATCTTCCAAACTGGTGTCTCTGGTCATCGCCAAACCGCGAGATCACCGCCCGGCAGGGAAACGAGGAGCAGAGCGCCCGGACCGTGTGCGCTCCACGCCTCGTACTGATGATCAGGTTTCACGCTCAGATGTGCCCCGGTGTCGAAGACCAACCGCAGCGCACCGGACTTGAAGGCGACCGATGAGAACCGTTACGCCGAAGAGAGCCAGAGCCGGCGCTACTTCCTGGCGCTCGGGGACGAGCCGAGCCATCGTCGCGTCTGGAGCGCTCAGTGGACCGTGGCTGAGCATCGCCTCTGCCTCTATGTCCACGTGAGCACCGCTGTCCAGGAGCAGCGTCAATTGATAACTCACCCGAACGTGAATCACCTGCATCCCCCGGTAGGGCAGAAGCCAACGATCCTCCAGCTCGGCCAGCTCTATCTGTGCGTCCACACGCAAACCTTGCCAGGTGTCGACTGCAACCCGCTTCATCATTTCGACGCTCGGTGCTCGGCGTGCCCGTTGCGTGCCCGTTAGGATAGGCAAGGTGCGTTAGGGCGAACCCTCTATTCGACCCGGACGTGGGTCGTTCGGCACTCGCATGTGCTGTGATCGCCTTCCTGGTATAAGACTGTTCCACGTCCAATAACATCGCCTGATTTATCCCTGAGTACCAAATCTATGGTGCCGTCATAGCGGGGAGCGCTGATTCCCAACATTGCTCGCTCGCCCTTGTATTCTGCGACACCGGTTTTGGGGTCGCCCCATACCTGTGTCGCGCATGGATGCCCTGTTGGGCATACATCGAGGGCGTGAGCGCGGCTTGCCAGCGCGAGAGGGACGTCAGCATAGAACCCGTACCCAGGGCAAGGCCCGCACGAGACGGGCTGCGAGCAACCGCTCAGCACGATTACCAGCCCAAGTGCTTGCAGCGCCATGGCCCACCAAAGTCGACGCTCTCTATTCATGGGCTCACGTTAGTTGAAATGGCTGAACGAGTGTCTTGGCTGTACAGCCACGGGTACAGCCAAGAGGGTGAACGAGGGCGGAACTGAGCGAACGTCCACGGACGCCGCGCCCGCAGGTCAAAGCCTCAGACCTCGATCGAATCGTCCGAGCTCACACCAGCCCATGCACCCACACTTCAGCAATCACCCGGAGTGCTGGTGAGGCCGGAACACCTAGGTGAGCGATCATGGTGCCTACTCCTGAAAAGCGGAAGGTCGGCGGTTCGACCCCGCCCCTGACCACATCACCTGAACAGCCAAAACGCCCCGAGCGGATCTCGCTCGGGGCGTTCTTGTTTGGCTTTGACGACAACCGCTTCCTCGGCAGGTCGGGATGTCAGGTTCAGGAAACCCTGGCATGGGAGTGAGGGCGGTCTGGGGGAGCCGCCCGCCTGTGACGAGCCGATACCACGGGCCCTGGCCTTCCACCACGGTTAGGCACCGGACGTAGGTGGGGCGTCCACTGTGGTCCCGCCTGTCGGGCTCTCGCTCACCGAGTTGGAAGTCTTCGTACGGGCCAGCGCACCGAGCGTGAGCAGCAGCAATCCGGCCGAGGCCCACGCGACCCAGTCGCCCAGGGCGATGTAGAGGGTGGGCGAGCCCTCCCGAGGCAGGGTGGCCGTGACCGTGGTCATGCCCGTTCTGTCGCTGTAGCGCTCGGTCACGATCCGGCCGCGGTTGTCGCTGACTGTCAGCCATCCCTCGCGTGCGGCACGGGCCACCGCCACGCCGTTCTCTACGCCGCGCACCACCGCCATGCGGCTGTGCAGCCACGCGTCCTCGTCGAAGTCCCAGGCGGGCGCGAGCAGGGCGGCGACGCCGGCCTTGCCGTACTCCCTGACCAGGCCGGGGAAGTCGAGGTCCTTGCAGATGATGAGGCCGAGCCGATTGCCGTCGAGGAAGGCCAAGCTGGTGCCGGGCCGGAACTTGCGCTCCACCCCGGGGATCATGTGGTGCTTGTCGTAGCGCACGCCGGAGGGGTAGCTCACCGCGCTGTTGGTCTCCATGGCGATCCCCGCGACGACCTCCACGCCCGGGCGAGCGAACGGCAGGTCGGCGGTCTTGAAAACCTTCTCGGGCAGCACCACGATCTCCGCACCGCGAGCCACCGCAGTGTCAATGGCCTCGCCGTACCGGCGGACAAGATCCTCGGAGTTGTCCGTCGCGACCAGCGCGACCTTCCGTCCTCCGGTGTCGGCGGGCGTCGCGAGCCGTACGAAACCATGGCCGAGCGTGAGCGCGACCAGCACGCCCGAGACCAGCGCCGCGCGTGGCCGCAGGACCGCGATCGAGGCGGGCACGAACAGCAGGAGGAAGGTGATGCCCCAGACCCCGGTGACGGAGGCGGTCTGCAGCACGGGCAGGAAATCGGCCTGCGTGTACGCCAGGCTCCACCAGGCCCCGTGCGGTCCGGCGAGGTTCATGACGTACTCGGTGGTGACCCAGACGGCCGGTACGGCTGCCGCCGCCAGGAGCGGCCTTCCGCGCACGAGCAAGGTGCGGAAGAGCAGCATGCCCAGGCCGTAGCAGAGCGCGGGGCCGGCGATGAGGGCGGCGGCCAGCGCGGGCGGCATCTCGAGGGTCCGGGTGAAGTACGGCCACATCTGCGCCTGGCCGGCGAGCCAGACGAGCGTCCCGGCGGCGAAAGCCGTACCCGTGCCCGCCCGGCGAGCCAGGAACAGGACGGGCAGCGGCGCGAGCCAGGTGAGCCACCAGACGGGGTGGAGACCGGTGCCGAAGTGCATCAGGACGGCGGAGGCGAGGGTGAGGAGGATGCGTTCCATGCCGACGATCGTGCTTTTTCCCACCCTGCCGGCGCGTCAGTCTCGGGTGTGATCTCCGTTGTCACTCTCACCGGCGACCACCAGCCCGGACTCGTAGGCCAGCACCACGGCCTGGACCCGGTCCCGCAGGTCCAGTTTGGTGAGCATGCGGCTGACGTGCGTCTTGACCGTGTGCTCGGTGACCACGAGCGCGGCGGCGATCTCCGCGTTCGACAGGCCGCGCGCGACCAGCTTCAGCGTCTCGCGCTCGCGTTCAGTCAGTGCGTCCAGCCTGGCCGCCAGCCGGGGGGCGACGCCGTGGGCGGGCCTGCGCACCAGGTCCTCGAGCAGTCTCCTGGTCGCCGCCGGGGCGAGCAGGGCCTCACCCGAGGCGACGGTACGCACAGCGTGGGCGAGCTCGTCGCGCCGGATGTCTTTCAGCAGGAAACCGCTCGCTCCCGCCCGGACCGCGTCGTAGACGTACTCGTCGAGGTCGAACATGGTCAGCACGAGCACCTTGGCGGCGGTGGTGGCGCAGATCTCCCTGGTCGCCTCGATGCCGTTCTTGCCCGGCATGCGCACGTCCATCAGGACCACGTCCGGCTGGAGCCGCCTGGCCTCGGCGATCACCTCCTCGCCGTCGGCGGCCTCGCCGACCACCTCCATGTCCGGCTGCGCGTCCAGGATCAGCCCGAACCCCGCGCGGAAGAGGTCCTGGTCGTCGGCGATGAGCACCCGTAACATGCGGGCTATTCAAGCGGAAATTCAGCTTCCACCACGAATCCCCCGTCTCGTCCCGCCCCGGCCCTGAGCGTCCCGCCGCATACCGCCGCCCGTTCCCGCATCCCAGCCAGCCCGTACCCGCCGCCCTCACCCGGCCCCCGGCCGTCGTCGGCGATCTCCACCGTCAGGCTCTCCCGCCAGGTCAGAGTGAGGTGTACGGCACGCGTACCGGCGTGCTTGCGCACGTTGGTCAGCGCCTCCTGAACGATGCGGTAGACGGCGGCCTCAACGCTTTCGGCGACCGGGCGCGGGATACCGACGGTCGTGCTCACCACATCGAGGCCGCTGCGCTCGACCAGCGCAGGGAGGTTTGCCAGACGGGGCTGAAGCAGCATCTCGCCCAGGCGCTCGCCGGCATGGCCCCACGCCGGTCCGCCACCTTCGCTCTGGCTCCGCAGCGCGGCGAGCACCCCTCGAAGCTCGGCCAGCGCACCCCTTCCCGTGCCGGCGATCGCATCGAAAACCGCCTCGGCCTTGTCTGGGTCGCTGCGCACCACCACCGGCCCGGCTTCGGCCTGAACCACCATCAGCCCAACGGAATGGGTGACGATGTCATGCATGTCGCGCGCGATCCGGGTGCGCTCCTCGGCCGCCGCCGCGATGTGCTCCTGCTCCCGCCGCCGCGCCCGCTCGGCCAGCTCGGCAGCTCGCGAGCGGCTCGCCCTGACACTTGTGCCCAGCGCGTATGCGGCCACGAAGGCAGTCCCCACCAGGCGGAAGGTCTCGTCGTTCTCCCCCGGCAGCACCAGCGAGATACCCACAGCCGCCACGATCACCGGAGTCGCCGCCAGCCTCTTCCACGTGGGGCTCAGGTCGGCGATCGTGTAGACGGCCAGCAACGGCCCAAAGGGCAGAAACGGCTTCTCCCACGTCACCATCACCGACATCGCCGTCCCAACCACCACCGCTACCACCATCGGCGCCCGCCTACGCCACCACACCGGGACCGACGCCAACAGCCCCAGCCCGATGATCCACCACGGTTTAGGATCGGGCAGTAGAAGCGGCCCCACCGTAGCCAGGACCACTCCCACCGCAAGGGCCGCGTCAACCGCCCTATCAACCCGGCCCGCTGCAAGCATCCGCCCATTATCAGGATTTATCAGCCCATTGCCCTCACTCTCTAGAGTGATCATTTCCGGCCATGCCACCCCACTACACGCTGAACGCGCTGAGCTACTTATCGCGCTGGGCGAGAAGCTCGTGCGCCGCCACGTCTACGACAGTCGGCCTCCGTGATGTGGCGAGCCACCGCGGTGACCTGCTCGCCCATCCCGGCCAGCAGCCGCACCAGGGCCCGGCCGATGTTCCCTGTGGCACCCGTGACAACGATCAGAGCTGGGGCAGCCGGATCCCGACGGGCTCGCGGTGACCTTAGTGAGCGCGTATCAGGGCATGTCGCTGCTGGCCAACGCGCTGCGAGACCCGGAGATCATGACACGTGAGGGAGCCCGGCTCATCGCCTGGCTGAACTCTCTGTGAGCGCCTCGCGCTCGCGGGCCCGCTGGCGAGCACGAGGACGCAGCCGCCAGCTGAGGCGCAGCGCGGGGCCGGGGTCGATGCCGAGCTCTTCGGCGAGCTCTTGCCGTACGGCGCGCAGCGTCGCGACGGCGTCGGCCTGCCGCCCTCGCTAGTAGGACCGCTGGACGTAGGAATCGGGGCGGTCTGGGTGTGCCCTTGCCGTGGTGGCATACTCGTTTTGCCTGGTAGACAAGGCCGCCGGGCAAAGAACCACCCCTTGAGGAGAACTTCCCGATGAGCACCGTTGCCGCTTACGCCGCGCCAGCCGCCAAGGCTGCGCTGGAGCGCACCACTATCAAGCGTCGCCCAGTCGGCGAGTTCGACGTCCTGATCGAGATCAAGTACGCGGGCATCTGCCACTCGGACATCCACCAGGCCCGCGAGGGTTGGGGCGAGGCGATCTTCCCGATGGTGCCAGGCCACGAGATCGCCGGTGTCGTCGCCGAAGTCGGCTCGGGCGTGACCAAGTACGCCGTAGGCGACCGGGTGGGTGTCGGCTGCTTCGTCGACTCGTGCCGCGAGTGTGAGTACTGCAAGCAGGGTCTGGAACAGTACTGCGTCAGGGGCAACATCGCGACGTACAACGGCCTGGACAAGAATGGCGAGCCCACCTACGGCGGCTACTCCACCCACATCGTGGTCGATGAGAACTACGTCCTCCGTATCCCTGACTCGCTCTCGCTGGACGTGGCCGCGCCGCTGCTGTGCGCGGGCGTCACCACGTACTCGCCGCTCAAGCACTGGAACGCGGGCCCCGGCAAGAAGGTCGCCATCCTGGGCATGGGCGGCCTCGGCCACATGGGGGTCAAGATCGCACACGCCCTCGGTGCCGAGGTCACCGTCCTCAGCCAGTCGCTGCGTAAGAAGGACGACGGGCTCAAGCTCGGCGCCGATCACTACTATGCGACCAGCGACCCGAAGACCTTCGAGTCGCTGGCCGGCACCTTCGATCTGGTTCTCTCCACGGTGTCCGCACCGCTGGACTTCGGCGCGTACCTGGCCCTGCTGAAGACGGACGGCACGCTGGTGAACGTGGGGGCTCCTGAGGAGCCGATCTCGCTGAACCTGTTCCCGCTGATCGGCGGGCGCAAGAGTCTTGCCGGATCGATGATCGGCGGCATTCCCGAGACCCAGGAGATGCTCGACTTCTGCGCCCAGCATGGCCTCGGCGCCGAGATCGAGCTGATCCGAGCCGACCAGATCAACGAGGCGTACGAGCGGGTGCTCTCCAGCGACGTCCGCTACCGATTCGTGATCGACATCGCCACGATCTAGGCCGTGCCTCTTAGATCTTCTACCTACTCGCGACGAACCGGAGCTTGCCGGCGACCCGCAGGAGAGTCTGGACCCCTTCGAGCTTCTCGCCATCGAGGTCGACGTCTTCCCAGCGGAGCCCGAGCAGCTCACCGTGCCGCAGGCCGAGGCAGAGCGCCAGGACGTACAGCGCGAAGAGTCGATGATCCTGGGCGGCCTTGAGGACCGCACGAGACTGCGGCACGGTCAGGCCGCGGTTGACCCTGTACTTGGGCACCGGGACTTTGACGAGCTTGGCCGCGTTGCGCGGGATGATCTCCTCGCGGACCGCGCACTCCAAGGCGTTCCGGAGTACGGCATGCACTGACTGAACCATCCGGGTCGACAACCGCGAGGCGCAGCACTCGCCGTTCTTGGCCGCACAGCAAACGGGCACCTCCCGGGAGGCGTCCCATCCGTGCTTGCAGCACTGGCACTCCGTACGAGTGCGGGTGATGAAGAGCCGGACGTCCTGAGCGTTGAGCTTGTTCAGCCGCCGGCTGCCGAGGCCGGGTAGCGCGCCGGCCCGGCCAGGTATCCCACCTCGGCCGGGCCGGCGCCATTTCCGATTCCACTGGTTTGCCGGACACTCCCCGCGGATCAGGGGCGGGAGGCGAGGTAGGCGGGCCAGCTTTGGTGGGTGGTGATGTCGGGGGCATGGGTGAGGGCGTGGGGTTCGCAGAGGAAGCCGTGGACTTGGCGGCCGTCTTCCAGCTCTACGGTGCCGAGGCCGAGTGGGGGCGGGATGCGTATCAGGAGTCTGCCCAGGGCTTCTGGGGTCATCTGGTGGAGTTCGACCTCGATGTGCGCTCCGGCGGGATCCCTGATCATGCCGGGGCGGTCTCCGAGGTCGTGCAGGCGGTAGACAGGGGCCGTACGGGCCAGGCTGTCGCGCACGGCGCCGAGGGCGGCCAACTGGGGGTGGAGGGGCTGGCCTGTGCGATGGGCGCCGACCACGGCAAGCAGGGTGATTTCGGGTGGTTCCGGCACAGGCTGGATCCCGATGGAAGCCGTGGAGGGTGGCGTGGGCTCCTTGAGGAAGGTCGAGCCTAGACCCGCGAGCAGACCGTCGAAGCCTGCGGGGGCAAGCAGGGTAACTCCGTGGGGTCTGCTCGCGGGAGTCATTCCGGCCGGTACGGCCACCGCGGCCAGGTCCAGCAGGTTGGCGAAGGTGGTGTAGAGGCCAAGGGCGGCGTTTCGCCCGATCGGGTCGGCGGCCATCTCGGTCAGGGTGAACGTGGTCGGCACGGTCGGCACCGCCAGCACGTCGATCTCGCCCCAGGATCGGGCGGTCTCCGCACGTAGCTCTTCCAGCCTGTGCCGGCCTTGAAAGACGTCCACTCCGGTGATCTGCCGACCGCGTTCGAGCACCTGGCGGGTCACCGGATGCACCTCGCCGGGATGCGCGGCGAGGAAGTCCCCCACCGTCGCGAGCCGCTCGGCCAGCCACGGCCCCTCGTAGAGCAGCCTCCCGGCCTCCAGAAACGGCGTCAGGTCGATCGGGACGATCTCGTGGCCGAGGGCGGCCAGGCGGGCGGTCGCCTCGGCGAAGCCCTCCGCCGCGCCCGTGTCGCCGAGGAAGTCCGGACTCCGGGGCACGCCGATCCGCATTGCCCGTACGGGCGTGACGGGCACAGGCGAGGGCAACTCTCGGGACCAGGGGGCGCCCGCGTACGGCCCCGCCATGACGGCGAGCGCGGCGGAGGCCGTGGACACCGATCTCGCGAACACGCTCGGGCAGTCCAGCGACGCGCACGCGGGGAGCACGCCGAGCATCGGGACCAGGCCACGGGACGGCTTGAGCCCGACCGTCCCCGTCATCGCCGCGGGGACCCGGCCCGAGCCGGCCGTGTCCGTGCCGATGGCGAAGTCCACGAGCCCGGCGGCCACCGCGACGGCCGAGCCCGAGCTGGACCCGCCCGAGATCAGCCCGGCCACCAGCGGAGACTCGCACGACCCGTACGGGCTGCGCATGCCCGACAGGCCCGTGGCGAACTGGTCGAGGTTGGTCTTGCCGATCAGCAGCGCTCCAGCCGCGACCAGCCGTTCCACCAGCGGCGCCGAGCGCTCCGGGTGATAGGCGAAGGCCGGGCAGGCGGCCGTCGTGGGCAGGCCCGCGACGTCGATGTTGTCCTTTACGGCGAACGTCATGCCGTACAACCGGCCACCGGGATCGAGCCTGGCCAGGTCGGCGAGGACCTCCTCCTCAGGCCTAAGGGTGATCCAGACCCCGTCGTCGCCTCGCTCCTTGATCCTCTGGAAGATCCCGACGACCTTGGCCGCCAGGGTTTCCCTCCCCTGACCCGCGTCGCCGGATTCTCCGGCCGCGCCGATCGCCTCGGCCGCGCTGGACTCCCTGGCCGTACCTGACTCCCTGGCCGTAGGGGGGTGCGTGGGCTCTCTGCTCTCTGCGGTCCTGCTGGTCTCTTCTCGCATTTCCTGCTCAGCCGACACGCTCGGCCGCCCCTAGGGTGCGCAGGAGTGCCGATGACGGGGCGATGGCGCCGAAGACGCCGCCCTGCATCGTCACCATCTTGAGTGCCGCCTCGTAGTTGCCCTTGTCGGTGGCGCCCGTGCAGTCGGTCAGCAGGAGGCACTCGTAGCCCCGGTCGTTGGCCTCGCGCATCGTCGTGTGCACGCACACGTCGGTGGTGATGCCGGTCAGGATGAGGTGAGTGATCCCCCGGGTGCGGAGCAGCAGGTCCAGGTCGGTGGCGTAGAACGCGCCCTTTCCTGGCTTGTCGATGATCGGCTCGCCGTCGATCGGAGCCACCTCGGGCACGATCTCCCAGCCGGGCTCGCCTCTGACCAGGATCCGCCCGCACGGCCCTGAGTCGCCGATCCCCGCGCCGATCCTGCGTGAACGCCAGAGCTTGTTGGGCGGGCAGTCGGACAGATCGGGCCGGTGCCCCTCGCGGGTGTGGATCACCAGGATGCCCCGCTCCCGTACGGCCGCGAGCACGACGGCCGTGGGCTCCAAGCCCGCCCGGGTGAGGGAGAGGTCGTAGCCCATTTTGTCGACGTAACCGCCGGTACCGCAGAAGTCGACCTGCCAGTCGATGCAGATCACCGCAGTGGTCGCGGGATCCAGCTCGCCGTTGAACGGCCAGCCGTAGGGCTCGGCCTCTATCGTCGGATACTTCATGACATCGTCCTCTCGGTCGTCAGGACATGAAGAGCGTTCGCGACGGTTGTGCTGTCACCGACCGCTCCGAAAATCCCACCCGCCGCCGGCGGGGCCTGTACGGGCGACGGCCGTGCGCCCGAGGGCGTACGCGCGGGAGGCGCGGGGGACGTACGCGGACCGAGAGGATCAGACCGAGCTCGCGTACGGTCGCCGTCAGCTTCTCGACCGGGTGGTCCTGCCCGGTGAGGTGGGAGCAGGAGACGGCGAGCAGGGCCAGGCGGGTCCAGGCCGCCGTCCCAGGGCCACGGGTACGGCGTCGTGCCCTCGACCACGGTCACGACTTCGGCAGGGAGCCGACGACACCGGAGACGAAGTAGTCGATCTTCTCGATCGTCTCGTAGTCGGGGATGGTGCCCTTGGGGATGCGGACCTTGCCGCCCTGGTCCGTGATGGGCCCGGCGAACGGGGAGCCGGTGGAGAGCATGGCCTTCGCCTTGTCGATCGCCGCCTTGGTGCCGGCGTCGACCAGGGGCCCATACGGCGACTGGACGAAGGGGTTGTCGCCGGTTTTGTAGCCGACCCGGAAGTTGGCGTTGTACTTCGACCCGGTGAACGACCCGGCCCGCGCCGTCTTCACGATGTCGGTGTAGAGCGGCCCCCAGTTCCACTGGGAGCCGGTCAGCCAGCCCTTGGGCGCGATCGAGGAGGCGTCGGCGTGGTAGCCGACGCTGTACTTACCCGCAGCCTCGGTGGCCTTGATGACCGTGGCGGTGCAGTCCTGGTGCTGGGTGATCACGTCCACGTCCTGCTTGAGCAGGTTCGCCGCCGCCTCCGCCTGCTTCGCCGGGTCACACCAGGAGGAGGTGTTGACCGTGTACGTCTTCGCCGACGGGTTCACCGACTGGGCGCCGAGTTCGAAGGCGTTGATGTTGTCGATCGACTGGCTGATCGGGAAGGCGTAGACGTAGCCGAGCTTGCCCGTCTTGGTGGCCTTGCCAGCGGCGATCCCGGCCAGGTAGACCGGCTCGTAGACGGTGCCGAAGAAGGTGCCCGCGTTCTTCGGGGGCGTCCCAGTGATCAGGTTGCCCTGCTGGACCACCGCCACGTCCGGGTGCTCGGCGGCGACCTTGAGCGCCGCGTCGAGGTGGCCGTACGAGGTCGCGAAGATGATCTTCGCGCCCTTCGCGATCATCGAGTTCATCACGCGGGCGGCGTTGTCGTCCTCGGGCACGTTCTCCGCCGTGATCACCTTCAGATCGGGGAACGCCTTCGCCACCACCTGGCTGCCCTGGTAGGCGGCCTGGTTGTAGCCGTAGTCGTCCTTGGGGCCGACGAAGATGAAGCCGACCGACGTCGCGTCCTTGCCGGGGGCCGCGGGAGCGGCGCCGGGCGCCGCGGCGTCGGAGGTTCCGGCGGTGTTGGCGGAGCAGGCGGTCGCCAGTAAGGCGGCGGCCGCGAAGATGACGATCTTACGCATGGGAGGGCATCTCCTACTTGGACGGAGCGGATTCGAAGACGCGGCGCAGTTCCTCGGGGGCCGCGCGCAGCGTGCGCTTGCCGAGGACGGCGAGGATCACCAAGGTGATCACGAAGGGCAGGGCGTCGAGGGCGAACTGGTTGAGCGCGTACCCTCTGGCCTGCAACGCGGGAGCCAGCGCGAGCGCCGCCCCGAAGAGGTACGACCCCGCCATGACCCAGATCGGCCGCCACGCGGCGAAGATCACCAGGGCGACGGCGATGAACCCCCGGCCCGCCGTCATCCCCTCGAACCAGGCGTGCGCGTACGCCGTGGACAACTGCGCGCCGCCGATCCCGGCCAGCGCGCCTCCCGCGACCACCGCCCTGCCCCTGATCAGGCCGGGCCGGTAGCCGTGGACGTGCAGCACGTCGGCGCGTTCCCCCGCCGTACGGAGCAGGAGGCCGCCCTTGGTGTTGCGCAGCCACCACCACAGCGCGGGGGCGGCGACGAAGGACAGGTAGGTGACCGGGTCGTGCCGAAACAACACCTCGCCGATGACCGGGATATCGGCCAGCAGCGGCACGTTGACGGGGGCGAAGCCGGGGGCGGCCTTCCCGACGTACGTGGCGCCGTACAGGCTGGTCAGGCCGAGGCCGAGGAACATCAGCGTCAGGCCGGTGGCGAACTGGTCGGCGCGCCGCCAAATGACCAGCAGGGCGTGCACGAGGGCGAGCAGGCCGCCCACCACCGCTCCGGCCAGCAGCCCGAGCCAGGGGCTCCCGGTTTCTGCGGCCGTGGCGTAGCCACCGAGGGCCCCGATGAGCATGCAGCCCTCGGTGCCGAGGTTGACCACTCCCGCGCGCTCGGACACCGTCTCCCCGAGTGCGCCGAACATGATCGCGGTGCCACCGCGTACGCCTCCGGCGAGCACGTCAACGAAGAGCATCGGTCCTCTTTCCTGTTCCCTTCGAGGCCCAGCCGAGCACTGCGAGCAGCACCAGGCCCATCAGGACGTTCACGGTGGCGGCGGGCAGGCCGCTGTCGAGCTGGAGGCTGTCTCCGCCGATGCTGATCACGGCCAGCAGCACCGCCCCGCCGACGGCCGGGAGCGGCTTGTGCCTGGCCAGCCACGCGGCCAGGAAGGCGATGTAGCCGATGTTCGCGGTCAGGCCGGGACGGAGCTTGAACTCCACTCCGGCCAGTTGCATCACGCCCGCCAGCCCGGCGAGGGCACCGCCGAGCAGCATCGCGGTGAGCAGCAGCCGTTTCACCGGCAGTCCCGCCCGCCGCGCCGCCTCGGGGTTGCCTCCTGTGACGCCGAGGCGGAACCCGAACGCGGTGCCGCGCAGCACCAGCCAGACCAGGACCGCCGCGACCAGCGCGATCACGAGGCCCATGTGCACTGCCGTGGTCCCGATCAGCGGCAGCCTCGCCGCGACGGCCAGTGGCCGGGTCGCCGGCTGGCCTGAGCCGTTCGGGTCCTTCCATGGCTCGTAGATCAGGTAGAGCATCACGTCGAGCGCGACATAGTTGAGCAGCAGGGTGGTGACGGCCTCGTTCACGCCGACGGTGAGCCGCATCGCCGCCGCGATCCCGGCCCAGAGCGCGCCGCCCGCGGCGCCGGCCACGAGCATCGCGACCAGGGCCACCGGCCCCATCGAGTCGAACGCCAGCCCCACGCCCGCCGCGCACACCGCCCCGATGATCACCTGTCCTTCGCCGCCGACGTTGGCGAGACCGGTCCGCGCGGGCAGCACCACGGCCATCGCCGCGAGGATCAGCGGCGTGGCTTTGATCGCGATCTGCTCGATGCTGGCCGAGGTGAAGATCGAGGCGACCATGTCGCCGAGTGCGGCGATCGGGTCGGCTCCTTTGACCAGCAGCAACGCGCTGAAGATCACGACGGCGCCGACCAGGGCGCCGGCCCACCTGCGTACTCCGTCAAGGAGGTCGGCGGAGCGTCGCGAGGGGACCTTGACGGGTTCTGCAGGGGTGAGGGTCGTCGTCATCGGGCCCCACCCAGCATCAGGCGGCCGATCTCCTGGCGGTCGGCGTTCTTGGCGGAGACGATTCCGGCGATCTCGCCGTTGTGCATGACCGCGATACGGTCGCTGATGGCGATCAGCTCGTCCAGGTCCTCGGAGACGACCAGGACCCCCGCCCCCGCGTTGCGCCGTTCGAGCAGCAGCTCCTGGGTGCGGCGGGTGGTGGCGACGTCGAGCCCCCTGCTCGGGTAGGCGGCCACCACGAGCACGGTGTCCTCCCTGCCGAGCGCCCGGGTGAGCATCACCCGCTGGATGTTGCCGCCCGACAGCTCGGCCACCCGCCGGTGCCCGGCCGCCATGCGCAGCTCGACCCGCTCGCCGAGCTCGTCGCTCGACGCGCCGACCCGCCGCCAGTCCACGTTCAGCATGCGCCGGGGGATCTCCGCGAGGCCGAGCGCCATGTGTTCCACGACGCTCAGCCCCGGCACCACCGCGTCGGCCACCGGATCCTCCGGCACCTCCGCCACCCCGGCGGCCAGCGCCTGCCGGGGGCCGGTCAACGGGGTTCCCGCCGCCGTCACCGTTCCCGAGGAGACGGGCCGCAGCCCGCAGGCGACCTCGCACAGCTCCCGCTGTCCGCTGCCCGCCACCCCGGCTACCCCGACCAGCTCGCCGGGCATCACGTCGAGATCCACGTTCTTCAGCCGCAGCACCCCGCTCTCGCCGTACGCGCTGGCGCCCGACAGGTGCAGCGCCGCGGGCCCCGCGTCCTGCGGCGGCGCGGGACGGTCCGCGGGCAGCGGCGGCACGGCCCTGCCGACCATCGCCTCGACCAGCTCGGCGTCGTCGTACGCCGCCGGATCGGCGCCGTTGAGCACGACCTTGCCGCCGCGCAGCACGGTCACGCGGTCGGCGATCGCGCGCACCTCGTTCAGCTTGTGGGTGACGATCACGACGCCGTAGCCGGTGTCGCGCAGCCGCCCGACCACCTCGAACAGCGCGGCGACCTCCTGCGGCGCGAGGACGCTTGTCGGCTCGTCCAGGATCACGACCCGTGATCCCGTCATCAGGACCTTGAGGATCTCGGCGCGCTGCCGCTCGCCGATGGACAGATGGGAGATCCTGGCCCGGGGATCGACCGCCAGTCCGTGCTCGGCGGCGGCCTCGGTGATTCTCTTGGAGAGCCGGTCCAGCTTCGGCCTGCCCGGCAGGGCGAGCGCGATGTTCTCCGCGACCGTAAGGGCGGGGACCAGGCGGAGGTCCTGGAAGACCATGCCGATGCCCAGCGAACGGGCCTGCGCAGGGCTGGTCATGCGTACCTTCGCGCCGTCTACGGAAACCTCGCCGGAGTCGGGGCGGTGCACGCCGTACACGAGCTTGAGCAGGGTGCTCTTGCCCGCGCCGTTCTCACCGACGAGGGCGTGCACCTCACCGGCCCGTACGTCGAAGTCGACCGCGTCGTTGGCGAGCACCTCGCCGAACCTGCGGGTCAGCCCGCGCACGGCGAGCAGAGGAATGTCGGTGATATCAGTAGGACTGGCTTCGGTCAGGGTCATGGCGCCTGCCTCGATTGAGGGCCATCTGAGTAATCGCGTGGGCGGCCCGCCGCTCCACGACGTCCATGGACTCCCCCACGTGGCGATGCATCGCGGTCAGAGCCTCGGCGAGCCGGCCTGCCAGGACCTCCTCGGCTATCTCCAGATGCTGGAGGATCGTCAGGGTGATGCGATCCGCGGTGAGGAAGTCGTACATGCGTACGGCCCGGATCCGCGAGTTTACGGAGGCCAGGGTGTTCGTCAGCGTCGCGTTCCCCGAGGCGCGGCTCATCGTGATGTGGAAGTCCTCGTCCATCAGTACGAACTGCGGGTCCGGCTCCGGCTGGTCGTCACGCAGCGCCCGCCACTGATCCCGGAGCGGCTCCAGTACGGCCACGTCGTGCCCGCGCACGTTGGCGTCCAGGGCGCGGCTGATCCCGCGCATCTCCAGGGTGATCCGCAGCTCGTACAGATCTCTGAGGTCGGATAGGTCGGGCTGGGCGACGTAGTAACCGCCGTCGTCACCCCGCTCGACAAGCCCATCGGCGAGCAGCCGCACCAGCGCCTCGCGCACCGGGGTCCGCGAAACCCCGAGCAACCCGGCGACCCGCTCCTCCACCAGGCGGGTCCTGCTGCCGAACTCGCCCACCATGAGCCTGCGCCGCAACTCGCCGTACACCTGGTCGCGCCGCAGTTTGATCGGTGTATTCGAGTCTGTATACAGCCCCGTATCCATGGCTCAGAAGCTAGAAAGCCCAGATTTCCCGACAAGTAGGCCGCAGTTAATTCACCGTTGCCAGATCATCACCCCACACCGGTGCACCCGGTGCGGGCCGGAACCGCACTAACAGCGCTCGTCCCGTCCGCGGCGGAATACCACGGGCGTCGAGAATGCCCGACGCCAGTCACTGCATCAGCCAAGGTGACGAAGCCGAGCCGAGTAATGACACCCTTCAGCCTGAGCGCATCCCTGTTCCGTCGTGGCGGGGCCGAACCAGGTTCGGGGCTGCGCAGGTCACCGAGGCCGGTGGCCCTTCCTCTTACGGCTGGCTGGTATGGCCCGGCGACCGGAACCATTCTGTGCGGGTTTTTGTGCCTGCCGATGTGCCGGTTTCTCCGCAGGGGAGGCAGGGGTACGGCCCCGCGAGCTGTTCACTGTCCGGCCGCGGACGATGCCGATGAAATCTTCCACCAGGTCAGTGGTCGCGTCCGTGGGCCAGGTCAGCGCGACCTGAGACCGCGGCGCGTCCAGCACCGGCCGGTAAGTGAGATCCCTGCGGTGGTGGAGGCGTGCCAGCGACTGCGGAACCAGGAGGATCCCAGCGCCGGCCGCTACCAGCTCGACCGCGTCCGCCGTTGTAGCCGGGCGAGTGAACGCGGGCAGCCCGGGCCGGACCGTCCACTCGATGGTGTCGTCCAGAGGATGGAGCACCTCGTCGTCGATAAGGTCGGCGATGGCCACCTCGTCGTCGGCGGCCACCGCATGGTCCTTAGGCACCACGACCACCGTGGTCTCCACGTAGAGAGGAATCACGCTGAGCCCGTCCCGGTCGACCGGCAGCCTGACGAATCCGGCGTCGGCGCCGCCATTCCGCAGGAGTCCCACCACCTCGGCGGCAGGAACCGCGACCAGGCTGACCGGCACGCCGGGCATCCTCTCGGTCCAGACGTTGACCCATTTCGCGGGTGTCACCCCGGGCACGTACGCCAGCCGAAACACCTTGCCGGTCTCTCCATCAGTCACTTCTTCAGGGTAGCGATGTCAGGGGAACCCGTTCCGACTGACTACTCTTGGCGCCATGACCTCGCCCAAACCGAAGACCATCCAGACGATGAAGCCCGCGACCGCGGCCAAGAAGCTGGGTGTCCTCCTCTCGGCCACTCCCGTCGAGTTCCAGGAGGGTGTCGTCTCGAGGGACGAGCTGAACGAGTTGCAGTCGACGCCACCCGCCTGGCTCGCTGACCTGCGTCGCAATGGCCCGCACCCCAAGCAGGTCATCGCCGCGAAGCTCAGGGTCTCCGTTTCCGGTCTGATCAGAGGTGGGATCACCGGACCGCTCACCACCGCTGAGATCGATGCGCTGAAAGCGGAGAACCCGGCGTGGCTGGAGCGAGAGCGGTCCATCCAGGCCGAGGCCCGCAAAGAAGCACTCCGCCTCAAGCAACGCTAGACAGCTGAGATCCTGCCGTCTCCGACCCCAGACGCGCTGGTCCCTGCGTCAAGAAGCACGGCGTGGAAGCGGGTGCGGGTGGCGTTCAAGGGCGCCGAGGTGGACGCCATCGCGGCGGCCCCCGGTGGCCGTGCGTGGCTGGCCGCGGGGCCGTACCTTCGCGCTTACAAGGGCGGCAAGTGGCGCGCCGCCGCCCTGCCGCGCCGCCCGGACGGCAGGCCGCGCGTGTGCGCCCTGACCGCGGTGCCGGGCAAGGACCGGGTGTGGGTGTACGCGAGCGTGGGCGGCGACGTGGAGGGCGAGAACCTGATCTACGAGTTCTCGTAGACGACACGCCACCGAGATCGAGCGCCCGGCGCAGCTCGCCGGACCGGTCCGCGGTCGAACGTCACGGCGAGCAGTTCCTCAGCCATGGCGGGAAGCGACTCCGACGCCGCCTCAGTCCCGGTCGCGAACAGCTCGGACACGGCTTCAGCTCTCAGGGCCGAGGCCGGCGAAGGCGGCGGCGATGAGGCCTTCCACGAAGGCGGCGTCGGGCGGGTCGCCGATGATCAGGAAGCGATAGTAGAGCGGCCCGTAGAGCTGGGCGATGACCAGGTCGGCCGGGATCGCCGTAGCCAACTGGCCCTCTTGCTGGGCCTGCACGATGCGGTGCTTGGCGGCGGCGTAAATCGGACCTATCAGCCGCTCGGCCATGAGCTTGGCCATGTCGGGCTGCTGCTGCGCCTCGCCGATCAGCGCCGCGTATTGGGGTCCGAGATCGGGGTCGGCCATGAGCGCGGCGACGGCCGTCATCTGGTTCCGCAGGTCGGTGACGATGTCGCCCGTGTCCAGAAACGGCGAACGCGCCTGTGCCTGGGGAAGCAGCGCGTCGAGCAGCACCGCCCCCTTCGAGGGCCACCATCGGTAGATGGTCTGCTTGCCCACGCCCGCACGCGCGGCGATGCCTTCGATGCTCAGGCCGGCGTAGCCGACCTCGGAGGCCAGTTCCCAGGCCGCCCGCAGGACGGCGTCGTGGGACTGCTGGCTGCGGCGAGCCGGATTCGGCGAAGGCGTCGGCATCCGCCAAGGTTACCGCCAAACGAGACGATTCGGTTCGTCTTGACGCGATCGCGGGCCTGTGGCACTCTTCTAACGAGACGGACCGGTTCGCCTCGTTAGCGCCACCCTGCACGAAGCCCGTCGAGCGCTTTGGTTTTCCGCGCCACCTCGCGAAGCCTCGCACCCAAGTAAGACAAGGACCCAACATGCGCCAGATCAGCACGTCCATCGAGGTCAAGGCCCCGCCCGAGGCGGTGTGGATGGTCCTCACCGATCTCGACCGCTACCAGGAGTGGAACCCGTTCATCCAGAAGGCCTCCGGCCGCCTCGCCGAAGGAGCGACCCTGGAACTCCTCATGTGTCCCGCGCAGGGCAAGGCGCGGACCTTCCACCCTCGCGTCCTCACCGTCGATCCGGGGCGGCGTCTTCGCTGGATCGGGCGGTTCATCATGCCGGGCGTCTTCGACGGCGCCCATGAGTTCATCCTGGAGCCCACTGTCGAAGGCGCGCGCGTCGTGCAGCGGGAGGACTTCTCCGGGATCCTCGTCCCGTTCGTCGGCAAGATAATCGACAACACCGAGCGGGATTTCACCGCGTTGAACCAGGCGCTGAAGCTCCGAGCCGAGAGCTGAGCGCGTCCCCCCGAGGGCCGGACCCCATCGCCGGCCCTCGGTGCCGTGAGACAAGTCGCATACCCGTTTGCAGCCATGTAATCGACTACATGCCGGTTCTGCCGGCCCGGCGGTCGCGCCGATGAGCGGGGGCGAGATCGTGGCCGCGTCCGCAGTGGGGCAGTCCACTGTCTCGCACCATTTGAAGATCCTGTTTCCCGACCGCCGGCGACGCGGTCATGGGCAATCCCGTTCCGGCCGCGCCTCAGCTCACCGCCTGCTTCACCAGCGCGCTGATCCGCGCCTCCACCTCGGGTGTCACCTCGGTCAGGGCGAATGCGGCCGGCCACATCGTGTCCTTGTCCAGTTTCGCCTGGTCGCTGAACCCGAGTGTCGCGTAGCGTGTCTTGAACTTCTCCGCAGGCTGGAAGTGGCAGACGATCTTGCCGTCCAGCGCGTAGGCGGGCATCCCGTACCAGAGCTTCGGTGCTAGGACCGGAGCGCTGGCCATGATGACGGCATGGACGCGCTCGGCCATGATCCGGTCCGAGTCCTGCATCTCGGCGATCTTCGCGAGCACGTCCCGCGCCGCCTCCGCCGCCTTGTCCGCGCGCGAGCCGCGTCGCGCTGCCTTCTTCCCATCTTTGGCGTGCTCCTTCATCGCGGCACGCTCCTCGACCGTGAATCCCTCGTACGTGCTGCTTTCGGTGCTGCTCATGGCGGAACTTCCCCCTTGAAGATCTTGATGTTCGGAGTTCATGGTCCTCGGGTCGGTGTCACCGGGCCGTGGTTGGCCCTGCCCGACCGCGAGCTCATGCGCGACGCGGGAGATTCGAGTCCATCGGCGGCTCATTGGGTTGCCCCCCGAATCGGGGGCGCCGTACGGCGGCTGCCCTGTCGGTTTCCCTGGATGACCTCGGCACCACTGGCCCGTACCTGCGTGATGATGGTGTTGAGGTCGGCCCATTGCCTGCCTCAGACGGATGCGGTCTCCCACACGAACCCGTCCGGGTCGGTGAAGGGCCCGGCATCGCTGCCGATCACGAGCCGGTGCGATCCAATGCCCTCCCGGGAGACGCCGGTGTCCTTGGCGAGGGCGCGGTGCGGGTAGAGCGCCAGCGTGACGGCCGACGACGGGGTGTCGAACTCGACGTACTTGCCGCCGAAGCTCTTGGCCACGGCCAGGCCGCGCTCGACGTAGAACCGCTTGCTCGCCTTGACGTCCGCCACTCCCAGCAGGAGCGCGACCTGGTCGATGCGCCGGGCGGCAGGGCCGGTGTCCTTCTTCTTCGAGGTCGCGACCTTGCAGATCGTCCCGTCCGGGGCGCATACGACGCCGCCGTAGCCCCAGAACCCCTTCGTGGCGGGCTTCAGCGCCGTGGCGCCGGCGTCGAGGGCGGCGCCGATGAAGGCGTCGACGTTGCCCGGCTGGGACACCACGAGTGACAGCGCGAACCCACGGAAGCCGGTCGTCGGCGCATCCGAGGCGCGTACGTTCACGTAAGAGCCCAGACCGAAGGCGTTGTAGAAGGCGTCCGCGGCCGTGGGGTTGGGAACTTCCAGGGTGACGGATTCGAAGGAGGTCATGGCAGGTCCTTTGAGCGAGGTGGGTTTGTCGGCGGCCGCTACGCGGCGGGTATGGCAGGGGCAGGTCGGCGCTCACCGGTCCTGGATCAGCCCGAGGACGTTGCCGTCGGGGTCGGTGACGGTGGCGACCAGGCGGCCGCCACCGACCTCGTGCGCGGCCTCCTTCACGGTGGCCCCCGCGGCGGTCACCTCGGCCAGCTTCGCCTCGATGTCCGGTACGTGCCAGTAGGCCACCGGTGAGGTCATGCCCTGCGGTCCACCGCCCGGCACCAGTCCGATGTGCTGGCCCTCGGCCTCGAAGCCGACGTAGTAGGTCGAGTCGGTCTGCGGCGGGATACCGAGCAGGGCCTCATACACCGCCTTGGCCTTTGCCAGGTTGGACACGGGGTGTAGCACGGTCTTGATTCCCTGGGTGGAAGAGCCGGTCATGGTCACTCCTGTAGTCGTGGGTCACATCGACCCGCTGTTTGCGTATTCACAGCTTTTCTTCCGGTCTGGCCGGTCCGCATCCGTGGTGACCACGGAACCGCCCACGGATCGACGGCACGGATCGCGGACGGTGGCCATTGCGGATGGGGGTGCGGAGGGGGTGCGGCAAACTGGGACAGTGGTGACAGGAGTGGAGATCTCACCTCGGGAGGCCGAGGTGCTGGAACTGGTCGGGGCCCATCTCAGCAACGCCGAGATCGCGGCACGGCTGTGCATCTCGGTGCGTACCGTGGAGAGTCACGTCTCCTCGCTGCTGCGCAAGCTGGAGGTGCCGGATCGGCGGGCGCTCGCCCAGCGTGCGCCCGAGCCGGCCGGCTCCGGCCCGTTTCACCCGGCACCGGTTCTGCCGGCCCCGCTGACCTCGTTCATCGGCCGGGTGAGCGAGCGGACCGAGCTGACCGAGATGATCAAGGCACACCGCCAGGTGACCGCGGTTGGTCCCGGCGGAGTGGGCAAGACCCGGCTCGCATTGGCGGTGGCTGCCGAAGTAGCCGGCGCGTACGCCGACGGGGTGTGGTTCGCCGACCTGGTTCCGGTCACCGATCCGGGCATGATCGCGACTACGGTCGCCGGGGCGCTCGGCCTCGGTGAGCAGCCCGGCCGCGACATGACCGAGTCCGTGGTCGCTGCGCTGGCCGACCGTCATGCGTTGCTGGTGCTGGACAACTGCGAGCAAGTGGTGGACGGGGTGGCGCTGTTTCTTGAGCGGCTGCTGGTGACGTGCTCTCGGGTGACGGTGCTGGCGACCAGCCGGGCCCGGCTGATGGTGCCGTTCGAACGGGTGTATCCGGTCCCGCCGCTGTCGCTGCCCGTTGATGGTGAGTCAGACGCGGTCGCGTTGTTCATGGAGCGGGCGGCGGCGGTGGGCCGGTCGCTGGATCCTGCACTGTGCGACCAGATCGCCTCGATCTGTGAGCGGCTGGATGGGATGGCGCTGGCGATCGAGCTGGCCGCTGCCCGGTATCCCACGCTCGGGCTGGACGGCATCACCGCCGCCCTGTTCCACCCGCTGCGGATGCTGACCGGCGGCTCCCGTGCCGATGAGCGACACCGTTCGGTGCGGGGGGCGCTGGACTGGAGCCATGCTTTGCTGGAGCCGGCCGACCGGGCGCTGCTTCGCCAGGTGTCGGTGTTCGTGGCGCCGTTCACCACCGTGGCAGCGGCGGAGGTAGCCGGGGGCGAGGAAGGCATTGTCGCCGAGGGACTGGCCCGGCTGGCCGAACAGAGCCTGCTAGTGGTGACGGCGTCCCCCGGCAGGACCGAGTACCGGGCATTGGAGACCATCCGCCAGTACGGGATGGAGCGGTTGTCCGAGGCCGGTGAGCTGGTCGACACTCGATCCCGCCACGTTCGCTGGTGCCTGGCCAAGGCCGCCGAGCTGGCGGTGGCACGGGAGGACTGGCGGGCTCGGTTCGACTCGGTGGCGGACGACCTGCGCGCCGCCCTGGCGTGGGCGGCCGACCGGCCGGAACAGCGCACGGACGCGTACCGCCTCGCCCGTTCCCTGGCGGAGCTGACCTTCACCCGTCACCTGATCGGCGAGTCCCAGGGGCGCTATGAGCAGGCCGCCGCGCTTGCCGACGACCCCGCCGTCTCCGCGTCGATGCTCCGGCAGGCCGCGGCCGTGGCCGGCTGCCGGATGCATGGTGATGACATGTCCCGCCTGCACCGCGCGGCCGCGGACGCCGCCCGCCGGTCCGGCGACACCGCCGGCACCGCCTGTGACCTGGCGACCGCCGCCGCCAACGCCTACAGGTTCTCCAGCAAGTTCGTACGGAAGCTGCCACAGGAAGAGGCGATCGCGCTCATGGCCCAGGCGCGGGAGCTGGCCGGCGACGACCCGGCCGCCCAGGCAGCGGTGGCGCTGGCCGAGGCCGGGCGGGCGCTCACCGACGCGATCGGTGCCGCACAGGGCCTGTACGACACCGCGGTCCCGGTGACGATCGCGCGCGCCGAACGAGCGGTCGAACTCGCTCACCGCACGGGTGACCCGCTCGCCGAGTCCGCCGCACTCGATACGCTCGCCGGCGCCCAGAGCTGGGCCGGTGACACGTTCGCCGCCGCCGACACGGCTCGGCGCCGGATCACGTTGCTCTCGTCCACACCGGATACCCCGGCCGGTACCCACGAGCTGATCGAGGCGCTTGGTGAGGCCACCGAGGCCAGCCTCGGCGCGGGGGACCTGCCGGCTGCCCGCCGGTGGGCACGGCAACTCGCGGATCATCCGTTGCTGGCGGAGGTCGGCCATCGTGCCACGGGCTGGCTACTTGTGGCCGACGCGTTGGCGGGCAACGTAGAGGAGATACTCGCCGGCAGCGTTCGGTTCCTCGACGCGTGGCAGCGGGCCGGCGGCCCCGCCAGGTCCATCCTCGGTCCGCCGGCGGCCGCAGTGGCGACGATCCACGGTCTACGCGACGACCACGACGCGCGGCGTGACTGGAGCGCGGTGCTGATTCAGCTTGACTCCTCACCGGGGAATACCTACGGCTATGGGGCGGTCTTCGATGCGATGCTTCTGCTCCACCGTGGGCAGGCACCGGAGGCGCTGGAGCGGATGGCGCCTGAGCCCGCCGAGGTGTGGCAGTGGGTCACCTGGATCTGGCTTCACTGGTATGTGGCGCTGCGCGCCGAGGCCGCCGTGCTCGCCGGGAGCCCCGACGCTCGCGACCGTGTGGCCGAGGCCCGGACCATCGTGGCCGGCAACCCGGTCGCCGGTGCCATCGTGGAGCGAGCCGAAGCCCTGCTCGATGGCGACCAGGAGGCGTTGCTCGCCACGGCAGATGCCTTTGACGCCGCCGGCTGCCGCTACCAGTCCGCACGGACGCTGGTGCTCGCCGGCGGCGACCATGCCGAGCGCGGCGCGGCCGCGCTCGCCGACCTCGGCCTCGCCCCGATGGCCCCTGCTCCGACACCGATGTGACCTAACAGCGATAGTCGCTGAACAGCGGCACCATCGCCCGCATCCTCGGCGACTTGCAGAACTACCTGCACTTTTGCTGCTGACCACCTCAGGCGCTGGCGGTGTGCTCAACCGGCTGCCGCGGACTGGCGAGCCGGTGACGAGCCTCTTGCACGTTCAGCTGGGTGCCGCAAGGGACAGAGCGAAGCTGATCCGCGTGCTCGAAGCACAGTGAAGGGCCCATGGCGCGGCTCTCGGCGTCCGGCTAATCCACGGCCTCAACCCGGACCAAGAAGCAAACGACGTCGGCGAGCAACCACCCTCGACTTTCAGCCCAAAACGGGCTCTCCCGCGGGGAGATCGGGGACTAATCCGATGCTCTACCCGGCGTGTCCAACCCCCGCGGGGCGGGGCTGCCACTGGCGCTAGAAATCCCAGCAGCTCTCGCGAGCAAGGGTGAGTGACCAACCGAGTGACAACCGCCACGAACAGCAGGGGACGCCAGCGAGCTCTGCTCGTCGGGGACCGGTCCCGGGAAGTCCCCCTCCAGCAGTTTCTCCACCCGCTGCTTCTCGCGGGTTCGTTCGCGTACCAGGCTGCGCCGATACCGGGTCAGGTCGCGGAGCTGGCGGATCGGCTTGGGGTGCACCAGGCTGGGCCGGCACATGCCGCGTTCGACGACCTTGGCCAGCCAGACTGCATCGAGTTTGTCGGTTTGGGTCGTCCGGGGACGTTCTTGACGTGCTTGGCGTTCAGCAGCCAGCAGGTGAATCCCTCGGCTTCTAGCAGGTAGTAGACGGGCTTCCAATAGTCCGACGTCGCTTCCATGGCGACCAGGGTGACGCTCTGGCAGCGCAGCCAGTCGGCCAAGGCGAGCAGGGACGCGTGCCATCCGGCCGTAGAGGTCGGTGACCTTGCTCACACGAGCCCTGATGGCCATTTAGTAATCGGTACCGTATCGTTTATTAAGTGACTGACACTGTACTCATCACAGGAGCCGGCCCCACGGGGCTCGCCCTGGCCATTCATCTGGCACTGCACGACGTCCCCGTTCGCGTCATCGACGCCGCTAGCGGCCCTGCCACCACCTCCCGGGCTCTTGGCCTGCAACCACGCGGCGTGGAGGTGCTGGAACGGATCGGCGCGCTCGGCGACCTGCCGGAACGCTCCCAGTCCTCCCTCAACATGTCCTACAACGAAGGATCGCGCACCGTGCTGCGCCTCCACGTCGGCCAGGCCGTTGCGGACCGGCCGAAACAGGCGCTGCTGATCTCGCAGGCCGAAGTCGAAGGTGCGTTGCGGCAGCGGCTGGCCGAACTGGGCGGCACGGTGGAGTGGGGGACCCGGCTGGCGGTAGCCCAACAGGAGGCCACGAGCGTCACCGTCACCGTCCAGACAGCCGACGGCGCCGAGCAACAGATCGAGGGCCATTGGTTAATCGGCTGCGACGGTGCACACAGCACGGTACGCAAACTCGCCGGAATCGGCTTTCCCGGCCGCAAACTCCTAGAACGCCTGCTAATGGTCGACGTACGGGCTCAGTGGCCATTCGACAAGAACGGCAGCACGACCTGGATGGAGTCCGGGCACATGCTTTCGGTCACCGCGCTGCCGGACGACACCTGGCGGGTCTTCACCGAGCCATCGCCAGACCTGCCCGACCAGCTGTCCGATAGCGAGATCACCGATCGGGTGCTGAGCGAGTTCTCCCACCGCAGCGGCGTCAGCCTCGACACGGTCACCGAAATCCGCTGGGCCTCCGAGTTTCGGATCCACCGCCGACTCGCCGACGCCTATCGCCACGGTCGGATCCTGCTGGCGGGCGATGCTGCGCACATCCAGAGCCCCACCGGCGGACAGGGGCAGAACACCGGACTGGGCGATGCGGAAAACCTCGCCTGGAAGTTGGTACTGGTCGCCCGCGGCCGCGCCGACCAGCGGCTCCTCAACACCTACGAAGGCGAGCGGCGCCCACTGGCCCGCAACGTCCTGCGCGCCACCAGCGCCGCAGTCGACATCATGTTGCCCCACAACCTGTGGAAACGTCTGGTCCGCGACAAGCTGGTCCTGCCGGCCGTCCGCCTGCCCGCCGTACAGCGCCGGCTGTGGCTGGCCGCCTCCCAACTCGGCATCAACTACCGGGGCGGGCCGCTCGCCCCCACCTCGCACCGGTGGCTGCCCGGCCTGCATCCAGGCGACCGGATGCCCGACCTCACCTGCCGACGCCTCGACGGCAGCCAGACCACACTCCACGCCGCGATCTCTGGACGCTGGGTAGTGGTCGCCGCCGGCCCACACATCGCCGACCGCCACGCTCAGGCCGCCGCCGCACAACTGGGCACAGACATGGTCACCGCGCTCACCCCGGTTGAGCCCAACTCGCACGACGTGGTGCTGATCCGCCCCGACGGGCACATCGGTTGGCGCGGCCGTCCGGCACCCGACAAACTGACCGCATGGCTGAACCAGGTGCTGTGGCCGGCGTAGGACGCCACGGCCGCCCACGCGACCCGGAAAACGACGCCGCCATCCTGGACGCGGCGTTGGACCTGCTGATCGAACGCGGCGCGGCGGGCACCAGCATCGAAGCGGTCGCCCAACGCGCCGGCGTGGCGAAACTGACCGTCTACCGGCGCTGGCGAGCCAAAGAGGACCTGCTGATGGCCGCCCTGGAGCGCGCCCGCAATCCCGACATGGAGGCGGCCCCGGCCGGGCAGTCCATCGACGAGCTGGTCGCGTCCATCGCCGAGCTCCTCAGCCGCCCCCGCTTCCGCGCGCTGATGGCGCGAGTCATCGGCGCCTCGGTGGATTACCCGCAACTGGTAACCGCCTACACCAGGCGCTACCTCCAGCCGCGGCTGGATGCCCTGGCGCAGATCGCGCAGCAGGCCATCGACGCCGGCCGCTTCCCACCGGGCACCGATCCGAGCGTCATCCAGGACATCCTCGCCAGCTCCATCGGATCCGTCCTTCTCCATCATGACCAGGACATGACCGCAGCACAGGTTGAGCGCCGACTGCAGGTCCTCCTGCGCCACATCGGATACCAGCCTTGATCGCCTGGGCCGACCAGTACCTCCCACCGGAGTTCGAAATGGCGGGGGTATCTCTCCAGCCGGCGAACACGCCTCCTTGGAGCCCGAGCGGCCGGTCCGTCAGCCGGAGCGAGCCGGCACCCGGCGCGTCGAGGTCGCCCCAGGGGCTGTCCGCGCTGTCCAACCGCGCCATCGCGGCCCGGCTGACGATCATCGAGCGTAGGTCGAGGCGCACGTGGCGCAGAGCTTCGCCAAGCTGGGGTTGCACGAATCGCCCGACTCACACCGCCGCGTCCTGGCGGTGCTCACGCACATCCCGTCGGGACGGCAGGGCGCGGGCTGAAGCTGGACGGCGCGGGGCGTGCGGTGTGAGCATCGACCTCGTGACACTGCACGCCCTCGTGGGACGAGACGCCGAACTGCGTGACCTGTTGGCACTGCTGGACGGCGTGAAGGAGGGCGGCGGCGCGCTCGTGTTGAGCGGCGCGGCGGGCGTCGGCAAGTCGGCGCTGCTCGGAGCAGCCACGGCCGAGGCCGCGGCCAGGGGCGCGCGCGTGCTGACCGTGACCGGCGTGCCCGCCGAAGCCCAGGTCCCGTACGAGGGTCTGCGCAGGCTGCTCGCGGGGACCGGGCTCGCGCCCGGCGACCTCGAAGGCGGGCCGCTGCGCACCGCGATGTCCGTGCTGCACCGGCTGTCCGCGCTGGCGGGCGACACGCCCGTGGTGCTCGCCGTCGAGGACGCGCACTGGCTGGACGAGCCGAGCTGGGAGGCGCTCGCGTTCGTCGGCCGCCGGCTGCGCTCGGACGCCGTCGTGCTGCTGGCGACCCTGCGCGATGACGCCGACGCGCTGGCCAGGCTCACCGCGTCGGGGCTGCCCGCGCTGACGGTGCCGCCGCTGACCGACCAGGCGGCGGCGGAGCTGCTGGCGAGGGTCGCGCCCGACCTGGGCGCCGCGCTGCGCGCCCGCGTGCTGGCGGAGGCGGCGGGCAACCCGCTCGCGCTGATGGAGTTCGCCGCGCTGGCTTCCCGGCAGGACCAGGAGGTGCTGGCGTCGAGCAGGCTGCCTTTGACGGAGCGGCTGGAGCGCGCGTTCGCCCAGGCGCTCGCCGCGCTGCCCGCCGACACCAGGACCCTGGCGCTCGTCGCCGCCGTCAACGAGGACGACGCGATCGAGGAGAACACGCGGGCCGCGTCCCTGCTGGCGGGCGCGCCGATCGAGGCGGCCGCGCTGGCCCCCGCGACCCGGGCGGGACTGATCGTGGCCGACGCCGTGCGCGTCAGGTTCCGGCACCCGCTGATCAGGTCGGCGATCGCCCAGGCGGCCGGGGCCGACCTGGTACGCGACGCGCACGCCGCGCTCGCCGCCGCCCTGCCCGATGACGACGACCGCAGGATCTGGCACCGGGCGGCCGCCGCGACGTCCTACGACGACGACGTCGCAGCCGGGCTCGCCGCCGCCGCGCTGCGCGCCGAGGGCAGAGGCGCGTCGGGGTTCGCGCTGGAGGCGATGGAGCGCGCCGCCTACCTCAGCGCCGACCCGTCCCGCCGGGGCGCGCGGCTGATCGACGCCGCCATGATGGCCTTCGACATCGGCGACCGTGCCGCCCTGGAACGCCTCGTCGGCCGCGCGGAGGACGCCGACCTCGCCCCGATCGACCGGTCCAGGCTCACCTACTTCCGCGACATCAGCCTGCATTACGTGTGGACCGGCGTGGACCGGCTGTCCGACCTCGCCGGGTTCCTCGACGAGATGCGCGCACGTGACGGCTCGGCGTTCGCGCTGCGCTGGCTGGCCTGGGTCAGCATGCGCTGGTTCTTTTCCAACCCCACGCGGGAGGTCCGCGCGCCCGTGCTCGCCGCGATCGAACGGCTGGCCGTGCCTCCGGACGACCCGCAGATCGTCACGTCGCTCGCGGTGATCGCCCCGGTGGAGCGCGGCAGGCAGGTGCTGGCCCGGCTCGACTCGCTGAGCAGGGCGAGCTGGGTCAGCCCGGGCAACCTGCTACAGCTGGGCTTCGCGGCGGACGCGGTCGGGGCGTTCCCGCTGGGCGCGCGGCTGTACGCGGAGGCGATCGCGGGGATGCGGGCGCGGGGGCCGTTCGGGTCGCTCGCGCAGGCGCTCGTCGGGCAGGCGACGTCGGCGGCGCGACTCGCCGACACCCGGTTCGGGGTCGTCGCCGCCGCCGAGGCCAGGGCGCTGGCCGTGGAGACCAGGCAGCCGCAGTGGGTGCTCACCGCGGACGCCGTATCCGCCGAGATCCACGCGCTGCGCGGCGCGACGGATGTCGCGCGCGACCTCGCCGCGCAGGCCGAACGGGGGTTCCTGTCGGCGGGCGCGCATCCGATGCTGGCCCTGGTGCAGCTCGCGCGCGGAGCCGCCGAGCTGGCCGACGGGACCTTCGGCGCGGCCTGGGACGCGCTGCGCCCGATCTTCGACCCCAGCGAGGTCAGCTACCACCAGTACGTGCGGCTGTGGGCGCTGCCGCACCTGGCGGAGGCGGCGTTGCTCAGCGGACGGCAGGAGGAGCTGCGCGCGGTCGCCGACGAGCTCGCCCCGGTGATCGAGGAGAGCGGGTCGCCGGTCGGGCACGTGGCGCTCGCCTACGTCAGGGCCATCACCGCGCCCGACGAGACCGCGGAGGAGCTGTTCACGCAGGCGCTGCGCGAGGACCTGGTCGGCTGGCCGTTCGAACGGGCGCGGCTGCGGCACGCGTGGGGCGCGTGGCTGCGCCGCCAGCGCCGTGCCGCCGAGGCCAGGGCGCCGCTGCGCGCGGCGGCCGAGGCGTTCGACGCGCTCGGCGCGGTGCCCTGGTCGGAGCGCTCGCTGCGCGAGCTGCGCGCGAGCGGCGAGCGGATCCGCCGCAAGCACGACACCCGCGACCGGCTCACCGCCCAGGAGCTCCAGATCGCGCAGCTCGTCGCGGACGGCCTGACCAACCGCGACATCGGCCAGCGGCTGTTCGTCTCGCCCCGCACGGTCAGCACGCACCTGTCGCGCATCTTCCCCAAGCTCGGCATCACCACGCGCGGCGAGCTGAGCCGTCTCATGGCCGCGCGGGAGGGCGATTACATCATTTGACGTACGCGAGGGGAGTCGCCCGGTTCCTACCGTGGGTCGTGTTCCCACCCCTTCTCCCCTCACAGAGGAGCGACATGATCCGCAACATCGTGCTCGTCCACGGCGGCTTCGTCGACGGTTCGGGCTGGCAGGCCGTCTACGACCTGCTCGTCGCCGACGGCTTCCGCGTGTCGGTCGTGCAGAACCCGACCCTGTCCCTGGCCGGGGACGTCGCCGCCACCCACCAGGTCGTCGACGGCCTGGACGGCCCGTGCGTCCTGGTCGGCCACTCCTACGGCGGCGTCGTCATCAGCGAGGCCGGTACGCACCCCGACGTCGCGGCACTCGTGTACATCGCAGCCTTCGCCCCGGACAAGGGCGAGTCGGTCAACACGCTCATCGCCGACCCGCCGCCCGGCGCGCCCGTCCCGCCGATCCTGCCCCCGGTGAACGGATTCCTCTTCCTCGACCGGGACAAGTTCGCCGCGTCGTTCGCGGGGGACCTGCCCGCCGACCAGGCGGCGTTCATGGCCGACTCGCAGGTCCCCTGGGGCGTGGACGCCCTCGGCGGCGCGGTCACCGAACCCGCGTGGCGCGCCAAGCCGTCCTGGTACCTGGTGGCGACCGACGACCGGATGATCCCGCCGCCCGCCCAGCACGCCATGGCCCAGCGCGCCGGGGCGACCATCGCGGAGACGCCGGGCAGCCACTCGGTCTACCTGTCGCAGCCCGCCGCGGTCGCCACCCTCATCCGCCAGGCCGCCGCCTGATGACGGCCGTCATCGGCGCTCCCTGACGGGACCACCGGCACCGACCTCTATCTGCAGGCCGACAAGCTCCGGCAGGTGTTCGCCGCCCTCGTGGGGGCTCATCGCCACCCAGGGCAAGGCGATACCCCCCGGAATCATCCGTCGGTGCACTGGGCGCATCGGGTACGCGGCCGGTTCCTTGATGGGCAGCTCTACGTGAACCTGCACGGGTACGGCGGGAGCCGCCCGGTGCCCCCGATCGAGGCCCTGGCCAGGCTCCTGCGAGCACTGGGCGTGGACCGGGTGCCCGCCGATGTGGATGAGGCGAGTGCCCTGTACCGCAGCCTTCTGGACGGCAAACGGGTGCTGGTGCTGCTGGACGACGCCCGCGACGCCGGGCAGGTGCGGCCGCTCCTGCCTGGCAGCCCCGGCTGTGTCGCCCTGGTCACCAGCCGGGAACGGCTGACCGGGCTGATCGCCCGCGACGGCGCGCGCTCGATGGTCCTCGACGTCCTGTCCGACCGCGAGGCCCGAGACCTGCTGGCCGACCTGCTCGCCGACCGGGCCGTCGCACACCCGAAGGCGACCGCGGAACTGGCCACGCTGTGCGGCAACCTTCCGCTGGCGCTGCGTGTCGCCGCCGCCAACCTGGCCGCCCGCCCGCACACCAGCATCGCCGCCTTTGTCGCCGCCCTGGCCGCCAACCGACTCGACGGCCTGGAGGTGGACGGAGACCCGCACAGCGGGGTCAGGGGAGCCTTCGACGCCTCGTACGCGACGCTCGCGGAAGACGCCCGCCGCTTGTTCCGCCGCCTGGGCCTGCTTCCCTGCATGGAATCCACCGCGCAGGAGGCGGCCACGCTGATCGGCGCCGACGTCACGTCGGCGGCATGCCTGCTGCGCCGCTTGGCCGCCGCTCACGTCATCGAGGAACACGCCGCCGGCCGGTACGGCTTGCACAAGCGAGTGCATCGCGCCCTTGGTCCGGCTTCCGTTCGTCTTGTTGGTCACCGGCCTGGGTCAGGGCCGGTAAGTTCCTCGCTGAGCGCCCACAACCGCGCGGCAGCCCAGGCGTTCCTGGCCAGGGCGCTTGGCTCGGCAGGCTTGCACTTGACGAAGTAGCCTCCGGTCACGCTGGCGACCTCCGGCGAGCCGGCGAGGTACACCGAGGTCTCGGCGCCAGTTGCGGCGCCGAGCATGTGCCGCAGCGCCGTCTCCTTGCCGATCCCACTGGTCGCGCCGGTCACCAGGCAGGTCTTGCCCGTCATCGTCCTCACGCGACCTCCTGTCGAGGCATTCGAAACTGCGACCCTCTTCTCTAGTGTCCTGTGACAGGGAACCTTTCGCGTTTGCCACTGACGTTTGAGCGCTCGCAAAGACAGTGACCTGGGTGAGTGTCCTTGAACGGCATCGCTGTGCTTTGCGCACCACGGCACGGACCCGAGCGGGACGCGAGAAGTTGGTAAGCGTCTGGCTGTGCTTGTGCGTATAGGGGATGTGGAGCATCTGGAGTTCGAGGAGTTTTACGAGGAAAGCCGGGATGCCTGCCTCCGGGCGGTGCTAGCCACCACGGGTGACCGGCAGTTGGCGGAGGACCTGGTCGCTGAGGCGTTCACGCGGGCGTGGATGTCATGGCGAAAGGTGAGCCGGCATCCAGCGCCGCACGCCTGGATCGTTCGCGTGGCGCTGAACACCCGGGTCACCTGGTGGCGACGACGCCGCCACGAGGTCGCCCTGACAGGTCACGAAGCCGTGGTCCCCGCCGCGGCCGACGGGCCCGACGTGGACCCCGCTCTGCTGGCGGCGCTGCGGCGGTTGCCACGACGGCAGCGGGAGGTGGTCGCGCTGCGTGTCTTCCTCGATCTGGACACCGAAACCGCGGCCAGGGCCCTCGGGATCGCTCCAGGAACCGTCACCGCACATCTGTCGCGCGCTGTCGCGGCTTTGCGCGGCGAACTCGCGACAGTCAACAGCCAGGAGGGCGAACGATGAACGACAATGACGTACTGGGCACGGTGCGGGACGCGATGGCCGAGGTGCACATGCACACGCCGGTGCAGCAGCTCGTGGCGGCGGGCCGGTCTCGCCGCCGCCGCAGGATCGCGGGGACGACGGCCGGCGCCGCATTGGCGACGGGCCTGGCGTTGACGCTGGCGATCGACAGCCCCCAGGTGAACGCACCGCCGGTGGCCGCCGGCAATGAGGTGCACGTGCACCTGGCCGCATTCTCCGTCGACACCAACCCCGACGGCACGGTCACCGTGAAAATGACCAAGCAGGAGTCACTCGACCCGGAGATCATGCAGCGGACACTTGCCCAGGCCGGCATCCCCGCCCAGATCACGATCAACAAGTGGTGCCAGCCAACGGACGAGTCGCAGAACCTGGAAGCGGACCTCAAGAAGGTCGTCGGGGAGGAATGGCAGCCCGACGCCAAGGGTGACGTCCGGCAGGACGAGCAGCGTGACCTCAAGAAGGACGCCCAGCAGGACGAGCAGCGTGACCGCAAGAATGACGCCCTGCAGGGCAAGAAGCCCAACATCAACAAGGACGTCAAGCAGGACGATCACTCTGGCCAAAACCCCGTGATGGTCATCACGCCATCGGCGATGCCCCCGGCGACCAAGCTGATCATCGGCATGAGGACAGAGGGCTACCAGCCCGACTCCCCGAGCCGGGTCGCGGTCTCGATGGGCCTGGTGCCCGACGATGCCCCGCTGACCTGCACCACGGACGTCCCGGCCGGTTCGTCGCCACGCTCCTAGATCACCAAGGACTCTACAGACGGCGCATAGCCAGGTGGGCGCTCGGGCGGCCACCTGGCACGTCTACTTTGCGGACAGAGCCCGAGCCACGGCAGTTCCAGGTCCCGGGGTAACAGGCCTCTGATCAGCCGCAGTGCTCCCAGCCTGAGGTCCACGATTTCATGTCGTAAGCGCCGAACCACTGGATTGGGAACGGACCTGACGCTGGTGAGCTGGACGGAGTTCGGGAAGGTGATGGCGGAAAGCAACGTCAAGGAGCGGCGTTTAACCTGGTCAGAGTAGGGAGGCGAAAGTCGTGGCCGAGGACAGCCTCGTTCTGGTGACCGGTGCCGGCGGGGGCGTTGGAGGCGTGGGCCGCACCGTCGTCAAGTTGCTGCGCGAGCATGGTCTCGCCGTACGAGCGATGGTGCACCACGACGACGAGCGCGCGGAAGCCCTGCGGGAGCTCGGCGCGCACGTGGTCGCCGGGGATCTCACGCGGCCCACCGACGTGGCGCGGGCCCTCGACGGCGTCCGCCGGATGTTCTTCAGCATGAGCGTGTCACCGTCCTATCTGGAGGCTGCCGCCACCGTCGCGACCGTGGCCCGTGCGGTCGGCGAACTCGAGGCTCTGGTCGGCATCTCCCAGATGACCGTGTCGCAGATGGACGTGCTGAGCACCGAGGAGTCACATCAGCAGCGGTTGCACTGGTTGTCTGAGCAGGTGCTCAATTGGTCCGCGCTGCCGGTCGTGCACATCCGGCCGACCATTTTCCTGGACAACCCGTTGTTCACGACGCTTGCCGCGCGATCCATCGCGGACAGCGGAACCCTCCAGTTGCCCTTCGGGACGGGCCGGACTTCACCGGTCGCGGCCGATGACGTCGCCCGGGTCGTAGCCACGGTTCTGCGGGATCCGCGGCCGCATATCGGACAGGTCCATGAACTGACCGGACCCCGGTCCCAGGCGATGACCGGTGTCGCCGAGGAGTACTCGCGGGCGCTGGGCAGGCCGGTGTCCTACGTGGACGTCCCGCTGGACATCTGGGTCGACCGGGTCCTCTCCCGCGCCGGACTAGGGCCGCACGCCGAAGAGCACATCGTCACCATGGCCCGTCTGCATCGTCAGAACCGGTACGACCGTTCGACCCGCACCGTTGAGCTGATCACCGGGCGACCGGCCCAGACGATCGAAGAATTCGTCGTGCGACGGACCGATCTGTTCACCCGGTAGGCGGAGACCACGACGGATCTCCCCGCAGCGATCGCGACCGCATTCGTCATCGCCCTCGCCACAGCCACCGTCGCCACCGGCACCAGGAGATGAGGTGCGTTCTTGTCGGTGCCGTCGGGCACAATCGGCGGATGGAGAGACCCGAGATCGCTTCGGCCGCAGAGTGGCAGCTGGCCCGTGATGAGCTGCTCAAGGCCGAGAAGGAAGCCACCCGCGCGCTGGACGCGCTCGCCGCGCGGCGCCGCCGCCTGCCGATGGTCAAGTTCGGCAACGGGTACGCGTTTGACACGCCGACCGGCACGAAGACCCTGCTCGAGCTGTTCGAGGGCCGGGGGCAGCTGGTCGTCTACCAGTTCATGGACAACGGGCCGGACCACTACTGCCCGGGCTGCACCTGGTTCACGAACAGCGTTCCCGCCGCCGGGCCGGCTCTACTGGCCGACCGCGGGGTCACGTGGGTGACCGTGTCGAACATGCCGCTCGCCCAGATCGAGGCGTACAAGGCGCGGATGGGCTGGACGGTGCCGTTCGTGTCGTCGCACGGCACCTCGTTCACCGACGATTGCGGTGCCGGTGGCGGCTTCATGCTCAGTGTGTTCCTGCGCGACGGCGAGGACGTCTACCGGACCTACAACACCACCTCCCGCGGCGTTGACCGGCTCGTCTTCGTCAACAGCATCCTCGACCTCACCCCGTACGGCCGCCAGGAGGACTGGGAGGACTCACCGCCCGGCTGGCCGCAGCATCCCACCTACGGATAGATGAGCAGGCGACGTGGTCCCGGTGGCCGGAAGCTCGTTGAAAGGCCCTCTGATCGGAAGCCTCTTCAGGAAGCCCCTTGATCGGGGGCCTTCTCCAGAAGCCTCTGGTCGGATTCGCCGGCCGGTCTGAGCAGGCCGGTCTCGTATGCCGCCGCGACCGCGGCCGCCCGGTCGTTCACCTCGAGTTTGGCGAAGATGTGCAGCACATGCGTCTTCACCGTCGCCTCGGTGATGAACAGTTTCGCGGCCACCTCGCGATTGGTCGCGCCTCGGGCGATGAGCCCCAGCACCTCGACCTCCCGGCGGCTCAGCGTCCGCTGTTCCGGCATGCGCATTCTCTGCGTCAGCACGCCGGCCACGGAGGGGGACAGCACCGTCTCACCGCGGGCCGCCGCCTGAACAGCGCGGCGCAGGTCGGCGCGCGGGGTGTCCTTGAGCAGGTAGCCGGTGGCGCCCTGTTCGATCGCGGGCAGGACGTCGGCGTCGTCGTCGAAGGTGGTTAGGACGAGCACGCGGATGCCGGGCGTCTGCTCGCGTAGCCGGCGGATGACCTCCGCGCCGCTCATCTTCGGCATGCGCAGGTCCATGAGGACGACATCGGGGTTGGTCCGCATGGCGACGACGAGCGCCTCCGGCCCGTCGGCCGCCTCTCCGACGACCTCGAAGGTATCGTCGCCGGCGAAGATCCCGCGGAGCCCGTCGCGGACGACCGGGTGGTCATCCACGATGATCATACGGATGGCCATGTCTCACATCGCGTTTCTGGAGCGGCCGGCGGATCCCGGATCCGCGTCGGCGGGGATGGCGGGGACGGTGGCGGAGATTCCCGTTCCCTGGCCGGGGGCCGTCTCGATCTCGAAGTTCCCGGCCAGCCGGGTGACGCGCTGACGCATCGCGATGAGCCCGAAGCCGCCCGCGTCCGAGGAGCCCGCGGCCTCACGGGTGAAGCCGGCCCCGTCGTCACGTACGTCCAGGGCCACGACATCCTCCATGTACGACAGTGTGAGGCCGGCCCGGGTGGCCGAGGCGTGCTTGCCGACGTTGGCCAGCGCCTCCTGCGCCACCCGCAGCAAGGTGGTCTCCACCTCCGCGTGCAGCGGCCGAGCGTCGCCGGTGACCGACACGGAGGCGGGTACGCCCGTGGTCTGCGACCATTTCGCGGCGATGACGTGGAGGGCGGCGGCGAGCTGGGCCTCCTCCAGCGGCGCCGGGCGCAACGCCTGGAGCGATCGGCGGGTCTCGCTCAGGCTCTCTCTGGCCAACGCGCGCACCGTGTCCAGGCGCTCCCGAGTGGCGGGTACGTCGTCGTTCGCACCGTCGGCGGCTTCGAGCTGGGTGAGGATGGCGGTCAGGCTCTGCGCGATGGTGTCGTGGATCTCCCTGGCCATCCGCTGCCGCTCCTCGAGCACACCGGCCTCGCGAGCGCGGGTCAGCAGCCGGGCCTGCAGGTTCGCGTTCTCCTCCGCCAGCGCGGTCAGCTTGGCGCCGGTCTCCCGTAATTGCGCGATCATCACCTTGCGCTGATCGTTCTGCGCGGAGACGGTCCGGATCAGCAGGCCGACCGTGGAGGCGACCAGCACCGCGATGAGGAAGGAGGAGAGCGTCTCGCTCGAAGGCCGCCCGGTGTCAGGGCGAGCGGCGACCAGCACGCCGGCCGTCGCGGCCACCCCGCCGTACGCCCACCGCCCGGGCAGCAGGGAGAAGGACTGGATGAACGCCCCGAGGCCGGTCACCGTGAACAGCGGATCGATCCTGACCAGTGCCCCGATGACGGCGAGCGTCACGACGAAGTAGACGATCACCGCTGCCGGCCGCTCGATCCGGCCGGGGCGCGACGTGACCATGAACCAGTGCCAGGCTCCGGCGAACGACGCCAGGGCCAGCGTCTCCGGCCTCCAGTCCCGCAGCAGGGCGAAGACCGCCGGAAGCAGGATGAACAGGTACGGCAGAGCGGGCCAGGCGCGATCCCAGCGCGAGACGCCGGGGTCGGTGGTGGTCACCACCGGAATGCCCTGAGGGCGGCGCCGCCGGCGAGGAGGAAGATCCCGACCATGACGCCCAGACTAACGGGGGACACCGCATCGCCGGCCCGGCCGTCGCGGATCGCCTGGACCGCGGACCGGACCGTGAATCGCTCTGGTCCACCGGACAGGATGCCCTGGTACGAGCCGTCCAGCGGCCACAGGTTGCGCGGGCCGATCGGTCCCGGCCGTACCGCCGGCAGTTCGGCCACGGGTCGAAGAAGCGTTCATCGGCTGTCGCCGGCCGCCCGAGGGGTGAACGAGGCGTTCGAGGTGGCAGCGGCGCTATCGGGCGGCGGCCGGTCCGGCGGAGTTCACGAAGTCCATTGACCGCTTGATCCAGACGACGTACGTTGCCCAGAAATGATTCGGAAATAGTTCGAAACATTTCGGAGCCGATGCGCCCGTCACGGGCGAAGCCGATCGGAGAACAGCGATGCCAGGCTTCCTTTCCGCACTCCTGTCGGCACTGCACGACGGCCGTGCCCCCACGTCGAAGAGGCCCAGGCCGGCGCCGCCCGCGCTCGCGCACCCCATGGACAGAATGCCGTCGATCGTCAGGCTGGCCGTCACGGGAGCCATCGCGGTCGCCGTCGTCGCGGCGTCACCGGCGCTCGGAGCCATGGGCGCCCAGGGCAGCCCGGCCGGCGCCAAGGTCGCGCCGCAGATGAACGGCCACTGGGTCGGCACCTGGGTCTCGATGCCGCAGCTCACCGAGCCGAACAACATGCCGCCCGCGCCGTTCACGCAGGAGAACCTCGTCCTCGCGGACAGCACGTTGCGGCAGACCGTGCACATCTCGGTCGGCGGGCGGCAGACGCGGCTGCGCTTCTCCAACGCGTTCGGGGGCACGGCACTGCCCATCACCAGGGTCTCCGTGGCACTCCCGCTCGGCGGGCAGGCCGGCGTCAGCGGGATCAAGGCGGGGACCGCCCAGCCGGTGACCTTCCATGGCCGGTCCTCCGTGGTCATCCCGGTCGGGGCGCAGATGGTCTCCGATCCGCTGAACTTCACCCTGGCCCCTCGGTCCAACATCACTGTGACGACCTACCTGGCCGAAGGCCAGAAATCGAATGCCATCACCTCCCACCCCGGCTCGAGGACCACCTCCTACCTGCTGGCCGGCGACCATGCCGAGGCCGAGGATCTGCCCGGGGCGACCCCCGTCGATCACTGGTACTTCCTCAGCGGCGTGGAAGTGTGGTCCAAGCACACCACCGCGGCGGCCGCCGTCCTGGGCGACTCGCTGACCGATGGGCGCGGCTCCACCACCAACATGAACAACCGCTGGCCGGACCAGTTGCTCGACCGGTTGCAGTCCCACCGCGGCACGGCCGACATCGCGATCGTCAACCAGGCGGCCGGCGGCAATCGGGTGCTGAACGACGGCCTCGGCCCCAACGCCCTCGCGCGGCTCGATCGGGACGTGCTCGCGCAGAGCGGGGTCGAATGGCAGATCGTCTTCGAAGGCGTCAACGACATCGGCACGGCCGCCGCCACGGAGGCCGCCCAGACACAGGTGTCGGCCGACCTGATCGCCGCCTACGACCAGATCATCCTCCGGGCCCACGCGCAGGGCATCCGCGTGTACGGCGCGACGCTGACGCCGTTCGGCGGGAACGCCACGTACGACGACGCGGGAGGATACCGGGAAGCGGCTCGGCAGGCGGTCAACCAGTGGATCCGCACCAGCCGCCGGTTCGACGGCGTGATCGATTTCGATCTGGCGGCACGAGATCCGGCGAACCCCCGGCAGCTCCTGGCGACGCTCGACGTCGGCGACCACCTGCACCTCAACCCGGCGGGTTACAAGGCGCTCGCCGACGCCGTCCCGGCCGGGTTGTTCGAGCGGAAGCCGCTCCCGTGGGGATTCGGCTTCGAGTAGCCCTCCGCGCCACCGACCGGAAAGCGCTGTTCTGGTGCGAGTAATATACCGGCCTGCTTTTGGTCCGGATATGGGCCGTTCGTTGAACGCTCTCTTCGTTGGAGGTTACCGTAAAAGTGACCTGACCTGGACCTTTGCCTGAAGGAGAGAGCCGTTTGAGATCCAAACTGGTGTCGCTTCTTCCACACTCGCTTCTGGCGCGGACGACGCTGGGTGTCGCGGGGCTGTCTTTGCTCTTTCTTACCGTGATCGGCGCCAGCCTCGACTTCCTCGTCCTCGACAAGGTCCAGGGCGAGGTCTCCCAGGAGACGCAGCGGGTCGCCACCAACTGGCTCGGGACCTTCCAGCCGGGCGACATGCCGAAGGCGGTCACGAAGACCCGCATCGACCTCCTCCAGCTCGTCGACGCTCACGGCCACGTGGTGGCGGCCAGCGCGGCCGCGGCGGGCAGGCCCCCCTTGGGCACGGTGCAGCCGCCCCTCGACGATCGGATCAAGGACGGCACCGCGTGCTCCACGCTGGGGTGCGTCATGTTCACCGTCATCCGGGTCCCGCCACTCGAGACGCGCGAGATCTGGCGGGGTGAGCCCCACTACGTCTACGCCGGGATGGTTCAGCCGTCCATCCTGAGCGGTGATCGTCTCGAGCTCTTCACCGTCGGCGGGGTCCTGCTGGCCACCGCCTTCATCGCCTGGGGGAACTGGTGGCTGGGGCGCCGCGCGCTGCGCCCCGTGGCCGCGATCCGGGCGACCATGGCCGAGATCACGGTGAGCGACCTGAGCCTGCGGGTGCCCGAGCCGTCCGGTAGCACCGAGTACGCGCTGCTCGCCCGCACCGCCAACAGGACTCTGGCCCGGCTGGAGGAGGCGGTGAAGCAGCAGCGCCGATTCGCCTCCACCACCTCCCACGAGCTCAGGACCCCGCTCACCGGTCTGCGTACCCGGCTGGAGGAGGCGGTGCTCTATCCCCGCGACGTCGACCCCCGCGCGGTCATCCGGGACGCGTTGTCGGCCACCCACCGGCTGGAGACGATCGTCGACGACCTGCTGGTGCTGGCCCGGCTCCGCGCCGGCCGCCCGGCGGAGCACGAGCCGATCGACCTCGGCGCGCTCGTCACGGAGGAGGTGAAAGCCCAGGCGGACGGCGTGCCGGTCCACGTCCACGCCGGTCCTGGTGTGATCGTCCGAGGCAACCGGATCCAGCTGATCCGGGTCTTCGGCAACCTGCTGGCCAACGCCCGGCGGCACGCCGACACCAGAGTCGAGGTCACCGCCGAGCGTGCGGGCGGCCAGGCCGTCGTCACGGTGACCGACGACGGTGACGGCATCGCGCCGCAGGACCGTGAACGCGTCTTCGAGCGCTTCGTCCGCCTGGACGACGGGCGGCGCCGTGAACCCGGAGGAAGCGGGCTCGGCCTGGCCATCTCCCGTGACATCGCCCACGGCCACAACGGAACCCTGGTGGTCGAGGACTCGCCGCGAGGTGCCCGGTTCGTGCTTCGGCTGCCCCTGACGGAGACGACCGGGGGGAGTCCGCCCCCCGGCGAGCTTTCTCCCGGCGTACGCGACGTCGCCGGGGGGGCCGCGCGCCCGCTCGGCGGACCCTGACCGGCTCCCGAGTGTCCCGGGGCGTGATGGTGACCGCTGGAACCGGCCGTGCGAGGAGCATGCCGGCGCACTACCGATTCGGAGGGCTGATGGTGTCCGTTGATCACGAGATCAGGGACGGGTTGATAGACGCGTTCAACGCGCATGATTCCGCGAGGGCGGCGAATCTCTTCGCCCCGCGCGGCGCGTACGTGTGTCCGGGCGGCCTCGCCGAGGGGCCCGAGCAGATCGCGTCCTATTTCGCGCTGTATTTCACGGCGTTCCCGGACGTCATCGTCACGCCCCACACCAAGGACACGTGCGGGGACCTCGTGGTGATCGAGTGGACGGTCACCAGCACCCACACCGGCCCGTTCCTGCTGCACACCGGAGAGGTCCTCGAGGGGAGCGGCCGGCGGGTCGCCGTCCGCGGCTGCGACGTCCGCACCATGGAGAACGGGCTGATCGCCAGCCTGCGCGTGTACTACGACCAACTGGAGATGCTCACCCAGCTCGGCGTCGTCGCCCACCTCTGACCGGGTCCGTGGCGGCGGTGATCTGCCAGAGGCCTGCCGGGAGGTGGTAGCCGGCGCCGGGGGTGCGGTATCGCGCGAGCAACCGTGCCACCGAAGAGCGCGCGGAGGCCTGTCCTGACGGCGCGGTCGCCCGGTACGCCGCGCCGGCCGGGCCGACCTCGATGAGCCATTCGGCCACGGTGCCGGGTTCGTCGGGGGCGTCCAGGGTGACCTCGTGGGGCTGGATCGCGATGGCGCCGAAGCCGGCGGCGGCCAGGACGCGCTTCACCCGCGCGGGGTCGGCGAAGGCGAACGGGCCCGGCTCGTCACCGATCGGCAGAGGTGGAAGCGACCGGACGTGCGGTGCGGCGCCGAGCATGGCGGCGGCCAGCCATGGGTTGGCTCCGCCGTCCCGGAAGACGGTGGCCGCGAGCCGGCCGCCGGGACGCAGCGAGCGCCGGATCGTCGTGCAACCCGCGACGGGGTCGGCCAGCAGCATCAGCGTCATGCGAGAGAACGCCGCGTCGAACGGCGCGCCCGGCACGGCGTCGATCGTCTCGATGTCGGCGGTGACGAAGCGCAGCCGGGGGTGTCGTTCGCGCGGGAACCGCTCGCGGGCGGCGGTCACCATCGACTCGGCCAGGTCCACGCCGACGGCCTCACCGCCCGCCCCGACCGCCGCCGCCAGTTCGGCCGTGGTGCCGCCGCAGCCGCAGCCGACGTCGAGGATCCGCTCGCCGGGCCGTGGCCGCAGCCCGTCCATGGCGGCGGCGCCCAAAGGCCGGCCGATCTCGTCCTGCCGGTCGGCGTGCCGGACCCACCCGGGCGCGGTCTGCGTCCAGAACGCGAAGTTGCGGGCCCGGAGGGTGGCGGTGTCGGCCATCAGAAGGGCATCTCGGTGCCGTCGACGGTGACCGAGGTGAACCCGGCGGCCTTGCCGGGGTCGAAGCCGTCCTCCTGGGCGGCCAGACCGGCCGCTCTGATCAGCCGCTCGGACTGGAACCGGCGGAACGCCTCCTCGCTGTCCCAGATGTTGATGATCCGCCAGCCGTCCTCGGTCGGACCGGCGACGTGGGCGAGCAGGCCGGGCGGACGGCCGGGACCGAGGTGCTTCTCCACCTGGCGGTACTCCTGCTCGCCGACTCCGGGCATCTCTTGCAGCACTCCGAACGGCATGGAACCACTCCTTCGATAGAGCAAGCCTCTATCGAATAGAGGACTACACTCACAACGTGGCTGTCAAGAGGCGCTACCAATCGGCACGCAGGCAGGACCAGGCCCGCCAGACCCGGCGGGCGATCCTGGAGGCGGCGGGCAGGCTGTTCGTCGATCCCGGCTACGCCGCCACGCCGCTGACCGCCGTCGCCGCCGAGGCCGGGGTGGCGATCCAGACCGTGTACGCGGTGTTCGGCGGAAAGCGTCAGCTGCTGTCCGAGCTGGTCGACGTCACCGTCGCCGGAGACGACGAGCCGCTGAGCCTGCCCGACCGGCCCTTCGTCGCCGACATCCGCGCGCTCGCCGACCCCCGGGCCAAGCTCGAACGCTACGCGCGGCACCTCACCGAGACCCACGCCCGGCAGGCCGATGTGATGATCGCGCTGGCCGGCGCCGCGACCGCCGACCCGGACGCCGCCGCCATCTGGCGCAAGAACATCGAGGAACGCCGGCGCGGCATGGCCATGTTCGCCGCCGAGCTAGCCGCCACCGGCCGTCTGCGGCCCGGCCATGACGCCGGCAGCGTCGCCGACGTCCTCTGGCTGGCCATGGACGTCCGCAACTACGACTGGCTCGTACGCCAACGCGGCTGGTCCCCGGAGAGATACCAGCGGTGGTACGTCGACAGCGTGGCCGGCGCGATCCTCGACACCCCGTAGCAGGACTCCGCACGGCGGTCCTCTCAGCGGAGGCCGCGGCCGTGAACCCCATGACGTCTGTCGTGGGTCGGTCGTGACAAACGGCAGCTTCCGGGGAGGAGTCAAACCACCTGTCCGCGGCCATCGGCAAGACCGGCGCCGGCACGCGGGCCGAGGCCGCGCTGATCGCGGAGGAGTACGGCTGGCTCTAGGGAAGCCGGGGCCATACCCTCCGAGGAATTGTCGGCCTGCTCCCTTTCTCGCAGGATTTCGAAAGGACACACGAGAACCGAGGAGATGCAGTGATCGATATCGATGCGCAGGACCTGACCGCCCGCTACGTCGCCCTGTCCGCCGGCGGTGGTGAGCCGCTGGGCGGCGGCCTGGAGTTCGTCGAACTCGACGTGAACGGGCGGATCACCACCGACTACATGTTCCCCGGGGCCTGACCCATGCGGATGCGGCTGGGAGTCCTCCTCCCCACCAATCACAGCCAGTGGGACGACGCCCGGCGGCTGGTCGACTTCGGCGTCCGGGCCGAGCGGCTCGGCTACGACTCGGTCTGGGCCAACGACACCCTGCTGGGCGCGCGCGTCGAGCCGCTCGCGATGCTCGCCGCCCTGGCCCCGGCGACCGAGCGTGTCACGCTCGGCACCGCGGCGCTGCTGCCCGCCTTCCGCCGCCCGGTCATGGCCGCGCAGGAGCTGGCCTCCGTCGACCACCTGTCGGCCGGGCGGCTGGTCGTCACCGTCGGCGCGGGCTTCCCGGGCCGGTCGGAGGTCGAGTACGCGGTGTCGGAGGTGCCCTGGGAGCGGCGTTTCGCGCGGCTGGACGACACGGTGGCCCTGTGGCGGGCGCTGTGGGCGGGGGAGAGGACGTTCCACGGCAAGGTGCTGCGCTTCGACGGGCTGCCGGAGTCGACGCCGTCCCACCGCCCGGGTGGGCCGCCGATCTGGCTGGGCGGCGCGAGCCGTTCGGCGCTGGAGCGCACCGGCCGGCTGTACGACGGGTGGCTGCCCTACCCGCCGCACGTCGCCGACTACCACGTGGGACTGCAGGCGGTCCGGCAGGCCGCGAAGGCGGCGGCGCGCCCCGCCGGCGCGGTCACCCCGGCGCTGTTCGTCACGGTTCTGGTCACCGACGATGTGAAGCGCGGCGAGCGGGAGCTCGACGCCTACTGCCGGGCCACGTACGGGCTGCCGTCCGAGGCGGTGCGGACGATCCAGTTGCTGGTCGCGGGCCCCGCCGAGGAGGTGGCCGCCACGCTGGCCCGCTACGCCGAGGCGGGCGCGGAGCACGTGGTCTGCCGCATCGCCGCACCCTCTCTGGACGCGCAGCTGGGCCAGCTGGAGCTGATCGCCGGGATCGGCCGCCCGGCCACGACGATCCGGTAGCGCCGGGCCGGCCTGTGCCGGGTGTCACTTGGACAGGTAGAGGGTCTTCCAGGTGCCCGCGTACAGGCAGTTGAGCGACGGCTTGGCGGCCTTCGGCTCCGAGCAGACCTTCAGTTCGACCTGGTAGACGTCGTGATACTTGAAGGTGAAGTTCTTCGGTGTGCCGTAGGAGCAGTCGAGGACGCTGCGGTGCTTGAAGGGCAGGTCGCCGGAGGCGTTGCGGTAGGTGACGCGGAAGACCGCCCAGCCGCAGCTCGACTTGCGCGTGAGGTCGTAGACCTTGCCGGAGATCTTCACGGTGTCGGCGGTCGGGATGTCCGCGTGGTCCTCGCCCGTGGCCTTCAGTGAGCCGAACGCCTTGGCGGCCTTCCCGGGGGCGTAGTAGGAGCCCCACGTGGTGGCGGCGGAGCCGGCGGTGACCGCGTCCGACGTGCCGGTGGCGGCGTTGGCGGCGACGGGGGCGATCGCGACGAAGGCGGCGGCAATGGCCAGACCGGTCAGGGTGCGGGTGATCGTCATCGGAAGCGGTCCTCTCTTTCGTGATGACGGCAGTGTGTGACGGCCCGCTTTCAACCGCCTTGAACGCTCACTGCAAGCGGATGTCAGCCGTCGCCGGCCGGGGCGCAGGGCCGGCCGGCGCGGGTCAAGGGGTGCCGGAAGATCCTCGTCCCCGTGCCCTTCGGCGGGCTGCCCACCGCCTACCCGTACACGCTGATGATCTCCCAGGAGGTCACCGAGGCCGTGCTACTCGAGCGCCTCACCGAGCTCGGCGGCCGGGTGCTCCGCCCGTACACCGCGACGTCCATCGAACAGGACGGCGAGGGCGTGACCGGCATCACCGACGCCGTGGCCCTCGCCCAGGCGCTCGACGCCGTGCTCGCCGGCGGATCGCCCGAACTGCTCGACGCCTACGGCGCCGACCGCAGGCCCGTGGCCCAGAAAGTCGTGGCCCTCGCCGACCGCCTCACCCGGCTCGCCACGGCCGATCGGCGGGTCAGGCCGCTGAGGAACCTCGTCCTGCGGTCGCTGGCACGCATCCCCGCCTTCCGCCGCGGGTTCGCCTGGCGGCTGTCCGGCCTGGTCTACCGGTGAACGGCTCGCCGACGGCGACCACGCGTTCGTGGAGTACCGCCGTCTTCCTTCTGAAGACCCGAGAGCCGCCCACCTCCTCCGCGGCGCGCGGTCGGGCGTAGTGCCTGGTCACGCATAGGCTGACAGGAAGCCCCGCGCCTGTTTCCACACCGGCGCACCTCGGACGAGGTGCTGGCGCCCGGAGGCCGCCACGGGGCCGCGCGTTCAATTTCATCGAGCAGTCGCCGGAACCGATCGCCATTCGGCGAGGCCCTGCGCGTGCCCGCGCCTCAACCGCGCGGCGAGGCCGCGAAAGCCGTACGAGGGGGGACGAACCCCGCTCGCCGGGGTGATTCTTTCCACCAGGTGTGCGAACCACTTGGCCGGAATCACCGCGTCGCACTACGCTTTGCCGCAGATCATTCCGCCCTGTGTCCGCGGAGCTTCCTCATATGGAGGTGGCACCGCTATTGGCACCGGCGTTGACCATGTCAAGCGCGCTGAGGAATCGCATGCCGTCGGCCGCGCTCGTCGATCCCTTCCGTCCGGCAGACGGCGTGGTCGGCGTGCCTGATTCCGTTTCCTGGACCACCACGCCGTCCGGGTTGTTCAGGCTGTCGCTCTCCGGCGTACCGAAAGCGGGACTGTTGTGCCCGATTTCGGGCAGAAGTAATGCGAAACCGCATGCCTCTCCATGACCGCGCCGGCGTAGGGGTGAGGTTAACAAGAGGATGGGAAATGACACGTATAGATGCGGAGGCACTGGTCGCAAGCCTCAGAGGCGTACAGCAGGCCTCGGAGACCACCGGCGTCGTGCATCAATTGGAACGCGTCGTGCGCGTCGTGGACCGGCTGTTCGGCTACGCCGGAGCCGGCCTGATGTTCGCCGACGAGGGCAAGGCGCTGCGCTACCTGGTGACGACCGACGAGGCCGGGCGGAGCCTGGAGCACGCGCAGGCCGCTCTGGGCCACGGGCCGTGCGTGTCGGCGTTCTTCAGCAACGCCGCGGTGACCACGCGTGACGTCCAGAACGACGAGCGATGGCCCGACCTGGCCGAGCTGCTGGATCCCAGCGTGCGAGCGGTGGCGGGCGTGCCCGTACGGCTCGGGGACGGGCCGGTGGGCACCCTCAACGTCTACCAGGCCGAGCCGCACGACTGGGAGGAGTCCGACACCCAGGCCCTTCTCGCCTACGCGCACGTCATCGAGGAAGTGCTCGCGGCGGCGGTGAAGGCGGAGGAGAAGAGCGCGCTGGCCGACCAGCTGCAATACGCGCTGGACTACCGCATCGTGATCGAGCGGGCCATCGGGTACCTCATGGGCAAACACGACCTGACGGCCGCTGAGGCGTTCACGGGCCTGCGCAAGCGGGCGCGCGACAGCCGCCGCCGCGTGGCGGACCTGGCCGCCGAGATCCTGGGCGAGCAGGCGCCCCCGGCCTGATCCCGGCTACCCTGGGCGGTGATGTATCGACTGCTCTTCGCGCAGGTGCTCCGGCGGTTCGACGCCGAGACAATGCACCACCTGACCCTCCGCGCGCTCCGGGTCCTCTCGATCGCTCCCATCGTGAAGCGCCGGCTGTACACAAGGCTGGCGCCACACGATGAGGCGCTGAGGATCCAGGCGTTCGGGGTGCACTTCCCGAGCCCCTTCGGGCTCGCGGCCGGCTTCGACAAGGACGCCGGATGCGTGGAGGGGCTCGCGGCCTTCGGGTTCGGCCACGTCGAGGTGGGCACCATCACCGCCCACGCCCAACCGGGCAACCCCCGGCCGAGGCTGTTCCGGCTCCTCTCCGACCGGGCCGTCGTCAACCGCATGGGGTTCAACAACCGCGGCGCTCAGCAGGCCGCGCGCCGCCTGAGCCGGCCGCGGAGCCTTCCGGTCGTGGTCGGGGTCAACATCGGCAAGACCAAGGTCATCCCCGCGGAGCTGGCGGTGCGCGACTACGTCGCCAGTGCCAGGAGGCTCGCTCCGCTCGCGGACTACCTCGTCGTGAACGTCAGCTCGCCCAACACTCCCGGCCTGCGCGACCTGCAGGCCGTCGAGCTGCTCCGGCCGTTGCTCTCCGAGGTGCGGCGCGCCGCCGGGCGCACGCCGCTACTGGTCAAGATCGCCCCCGATCTGGCCGACCAGGACATCGACGCCGTCGCCGACCTCGCGCTCGAGCTGGGGCTGGCGGGCATCATCGCCACCAACACCACGATCAGCAGGGAAGGCCTGTCCAAGGCCGGGGCCGCCGGGGCGGCGGAGGCGGGCGGGCTGTCCGGACGGCCGTTGAAGGGCCGCTCGCTGGAGGTGCTGAGGAGGCTGTACGGCCGGGTGGGCGACCGGCTGGCCTTGGTGTCGGTCGGAGGCGTGGAGGACGTGGACGACGTGTGGGAACGCCTGCTGGCCGGCGCGACCCTGGTCCAGGGCTACACGGCGATGATCTACGAGGGCCCGCTGTGGGCCTGGCGGATCAACCGGGGGCTCTCCCGCCGGCTCCGCCGCCACGGGTACTCCTCGATCCGCGAGGTGGTGGGCCGCGTGGGCCGCGAGCAGGCGGCCTGAACGCGGGCAGTCCGAATGCAGGCGGCCCTGAACGCAGGCGGTCTGAACGCGGCCGGCCGGGCCGGCACGGAAGTGCAGGCCCGGGCCGTGGCGGGTGAGCGGCCCGATCCGCCGGTGGGCCCGGGACGGTCAGCCCAGGCTGGGGCGGGTGGAGTCGGCTTCGTGGGTGAGCTCCTCCAGGTGGCGCATGACCTCGCTCACCGGGACCGCCCCCGGCTGGTGCCGCCTTGCGCCGGTCCCTCCCCGCTGCCAGGGCCGGGGACCCGCCGGCGGCCGGTACTCCACGCCGTAGGCGTCCAGCCGGAGCAGGTGCGCGGGGAGCGCGCCGGTGAACCCGCCCGCGTCTCCCGACCACGCCAGCTGGGCGAGGGCGCACCCGCGAGGCCACGCGCGGTAGTCGAGCGTCCGGCCGTCGGGTATGCGCTCGGTCCACAGCTGGAACTGCGCGCCCAGCACCCGGCCGGCCTCCTCCGGCGTCCATGACACCGGCACCAGGTCGAAGGCCGCGACGTCCTCCACGGTGATCGTGTCGCCGATGGCCACGGGCTCCTCGGGCGACGCGGCCTCGGCGTAGTCGAAGTACAGCGGGAACACGGGGGTCGCCACGATGTCGTGTCCGGCCGCCGCGGCCCGCCGCCCGACCCCCATGCCGCGCCAGGGCATGACGATCGTGTCGTCGCGGAGCATGCCGCTCACGAAGGCCTCGTCCCAGACCACCGCGCGGCAGCCGAGCCCGGCGAGCACGTCGGCGAGCCGGCGCAGGAACCAGGCGTGCAGGTCGGCGGGGGAGGCCAGCCCGAGCGACTCGCGGTATGCCGTGATCTCGGCGGAGGACGCCCAGTCGTCCAGCACGCACTCGTCGCCGCCGATGTGGAAGTAGGGCACCGGGCCGAGGGCCTCGACGATCTCGGCGAAGACAGTCGCGAGGAAGTCGACGGTGCCGGGCAGCGGGGACATGATCGCGGGGGAGATCCCCCAGCGGTCGAGCACGTCGCAGGACCGCGCCGGGTCGGCGCCGAGGTGCGGGTACGCCGCGAGGACGGCGGAGGCGTGGCCGGGGACGTCGATCTCGGGGACGATCGTGACGCCCCGGGCACGTGCGTATGCGCCCATCTCGGCCAGGTCGGCCAGCGTGTAGAAGCCGCCGTGCGGAGTGTCGTCGAACCGCGGCTCCCCGCCGTGGAAGTGCGTCGTGGTGGTCCGCGCCCGGTGCGACCCGATCTCGTGCAGCAGCGGGTAGGCCTTGCTCTCGACGCGCCAGCCCTGGTCGTCCACCAGGTGGAGGTGGAGGCGGTTGAGCTTGTGGACGGCCAGCAGGTCGATCATGCGCAGCACTTCACGCTTCGGCATGAAATGTCGGGACACGTCGAGGTGGGCTCCTCGCCACGAGAACCGTGGCGCGTCCTCGACGTGCCCGCACGGCACCGTCCACCGGACGCCGGGCACCGCCACCGAGCGGAACGCCTCCGTGGGAAGCAGCTGGCGGAGCGTCTGGCCCGCGTACAGCGCCCCCGCCGCGTCCCCCGCGACGATCCGTACGCCCTCAGGGGTCACTGTGACGGCGTAGGCCTCTGCGGCGAGCTCTGTGTCCCTCTCGACGGTGATCGCCGCCTCAGGGACGTTCTGAGCGCCGCCGGCGCCCGCCTGTCCTAGATCGAGCACGGCAAGGGTCAGCCGTATCGCGTCCACCAGATCAGAGGGACCCGAGATCGGGGCCCCCGGGATGAACGTGAAGGAGCCCGGAGCGGTACGCAGGACGCGCGGACGCGGGATCAGATCGGTCACGCCTAGATCATGCCAAACCCCGGACGCCGGGCAGGCGAACCCGCCGTCAGCCGAGGTAGTTCCGCAGGCCCTCGACCAGGGAGGTGGCGATGCGCTGCCGGAAGCGGGGGTCCTTGAGCATGCCCGCGTCGGTCGGGTTGCGCATGTTGCCGGTCTCGATGAAGACCTTCGGCACCGTGGAGAGGTTCAGCCCGCCGAGGTCGCTGCGGAAGTTCAGGGCGTTCTTGCCGATATAGGTGGAGTACGGCATGCCGGTGCCCTCTTTGTACGCGTCGCGCAGCGCGAGGCCCAGCTTCTTGGACCGGGCCACGACGGGGTCGACCGGGCCGCCGATCTTCTTCGGCATGATGATGTGGAAGCCGCGAGCCGACGCCGCGGCGCCGTCGGCGTGGATGGAGACGGCGGCGTTCGCGTGGGCCTTGTTGCCGATGTCGGCGCGCTCGGTGATGCACGGGCCGACACCGGTGTTGCTGTCACGGGTGAGCTCGACGGTCGCGCCCTCCGCCTTCAGCAGCTTGACCATGCGGTTGGCGACGTCCCAGGTGAAGGCGGCCTCGGAATAGCCGTCGTCGGTGGCGGTGCCCGTCGTGTCGCAGGGCTTCCACTCGGTGCGGACGTCGACCTTCTTGTTGATGATCTCGGGGCGGCGGTAGTTGCCGCCGTTGTGACCGGGGTCGATCACGATGACCTTCCCCTCGAGGGGCCGGGCATGGCTCGGAGTGCCCGCCGTCGCGGCCCGGGCCGAGGCGGACGCCGGTCGTGCCGACACGGCCTTCATCTCCGAGGCCGCGGCCGGGCCCGAGCCGGAAGCAGTGGAACCCGCCGCTCCACCGCACGCTGAGACCCCCAGCCCGCAAAGAGCCAGGAGCGTTACGGCGAGTGCTCGACCTGTCACGATTATCCCCTCCGCAGACGACCGTCGCCCACCAACTTACGCGCAACGGAATGATGGACCGGCCTCTACGTGGGAGATCGTCGGGCTTACCAGGCAGGCTCGCCGAGATCCTGCTTCTGGAGCAGCGCGGCCAGTTCCCTCGCGTCCTCGGCGTCCAGGCCCAGGACGACGCGCGGACGGCCCCACGGATGGTCGATGGAGTGGGCGACGTAGCTGGCGACCGATTCCGTCGACCCCTCGTCGTCCTTGCCCCGGGCGGCCCGCCAGTGCGCCCACGCACGTTCGAGTTCGGCCGCCGCGCGCTGTGCGCAGGAGACCAGTTCCGGATCACGCATGTCTACCCCCCGGTCGGACGCCGGCCGCCTTCCGCCCGCTGCCACCATGACAGGCGAGCGTCCGGCCCTCGTCGGACCGGTCCGGCACGCCGGAGGACCGGCGCCATGCTACGAGTCAACACGGGGACGGTGCCGATCCCGTGGATGTTGACTCACCCTTGGGGATCACTTGGAGCCGGGCCGGTGCTGTGCCGCACGACCAGGCGCGGTGTTACCTGCCGGAGCCTCGCGGTCTTCCCCGGGTCGGTGATGCGGTCGCTGAGCAGCGCCGCGGCCGACCTGCCCATCGCCCGTCTCGGCTGGTCGAGCGTGGTCAGCGAGATGTGGTGCACGGCGGCCAGGTGGGTGTTGTCGTACCCGACGACCGAGAGGTCCTCCGGGACGCGCAGCCCCAGCTCGCTCGCCGCGACCAGCACGCCCAGGGCGACGATGTCGTTGGCCGCGAAGATCGCGGTGGGGCGGGGTGTGCGCTCGAGCAGGGCCCGGGCCGCCCGCCGTCCGCCCTCCTCGGTGAAGTCGCCGTGCTCGACCATGATGTGCGGCGCGAGCCCGTGCCTGCGCATCGCGACGAGGTAGCCCTCGCAGCGGAACCGGGCAGAGGAGGAGGGGGTGCCTTCGATGTGCGCGATGCGCCGGTGGCCGAGCTCGGCGAGGTGGTCGACCGCGAGGCGCGCGCCCAATTGGTCGTCGTCCACGACGATGTCCACGCTGTCCAGCTCGACGTCCCGTTCACCGACGACGACCGTCGGGGTGTAGGCCGCCGCCTCGGCCAGGGTCTCGCTGGACGGGGCGACGCCGAGCAGCACGAGCCCGTCGACGCGCAGCTCGAGGAACGCCTCGACGGCCTCCTCCTCGAACGCCGGGTCCCAGCGGCCGCTGCCGATCAGCAACCGGAGGCCGTCACCGTGCAGGCTCTCCTGCAGGCCGTCGAGGAACTCCGCGAAGAACGGGTTGTGCAGGTCGGCGACGAGCGCGCCGACCAGGTGGGTGCGCCCCTCGACGAGGCTGCGCGCCACCGCGTTGGGGCGGTAGCCCAGCTCCCTGGCGGCCTGGAGCACCGCTTCGCGCCGGTGCTCGCTGACGTGGGGGGAGCCCCTCAGCACCAGGGAGACCAACGACTTGGAGACGCCCGCGCGTTCTGCAACGTTCCGAATCGTCGGCCGAGGGCGCGGCCCTTGGGCGTCGCCGAGGCCTGGCTCGGTCGCGCCGAGATCGGCACGGTACCGATCGGTCGTCTGCATGGACGGTCCTGACATGGTTCTCCCCACGCTGAGTGGATGTGCACCTGTCAGACCAAACGATCGAGTCGCGAAGAGGGTACGGGTTTGTCGTGCGCCTCGGCAGATGGTCATCGGGGCCGCGCTTATTGGCACCCCCTCCGATAGTGTGCGCATTGTGGGTGCGAGATCAAGAGCCCCAGGTGAGCGGGAGAGCGCTGACCCTGGCGACGGACGTCCGGTTCGCAGAAGACTGAGCGTGGACCGCCGCCGCGAGGAGCTCATGGCGGCGGCGCTGGAGCTGTTCAGCAAGCGCGATGCCGAAGATGTCTCGATCGACGACGTGGCCACGGCGGCCGGGGCCTCACGGGCACTGGTCTATCACTACTTCGGCGGCAAGCAGGAGCTGTACGTCGCGGCGTTGCGCAGCGCGGCGCTGGAGCTGGAGGACCGGCTGCGGCCCGTGCAGGGCGGCACCGCCATCGAGGAGCTGGCGGCCGGTCTGACGCGGTACTTCGACTTCGTGGAGGACCACGCGGCGGGCTTCGCGGCGCTGCTCCGGGGAGGGCCGGCGAACCGCGCGGGCGAGGTGGGGGAGATCGTCGAGGGGGTCCGCAAGCGCCTCTTCAAGATGATCACGAATCAGCTCGGCGTGAGCGAGCCGACTCCGGCGTTGCGCACGACGCTCAGGTCGTGGATCGCCTCCGTCGAGACGGCGGGGCTCGACTGGCTGGAGAACCGCGACATCGAGCGCCCGACGCTCGAACGCCTGCTCGTCGACCAGATGGTGGCGCTCCTTGAGGTGGCCACCCGCCACGATGGCGAGGTCGGCGCGCTGCTCCCGGACTTCCCGTCGGGACGCCCGGAGCAGGGCTCGGGCGAGTAGGTCCTGCCGGGCATGAGGGCAGGTGGCCTTCTTGGGGTGACGTCCGTCGTCATACGGCGCGGGGTCGTTCGGGGCATGGGGTGGGGTCGTCTTTCGCGTGGGGCGCGCGGGTCATTCGTGCGGGACAACGGTGGTAGGGCTTCCGTGCGGTGGAGGCCCTAGTTCCGTTACCCACCGGGACGTACCCGCATAGCCGGGTGAGGTGGCGCCGGGCGGGCGGCGCCTCTCACACCGGATCCATGGCCGCGGTCACGGTCGCTCGGGCGCGCAGTGGGGGCATCTGGCCCCCGGGTAGCCCGGGTCCGCTTCACGATCATGGGTGTGTGGACGCGCTCACATACGTGACGCGAGCGCGCCGGTTCTCCCCCTAGGTCCTTGGCGGTCCCGCCTCACTCCGACCGCTGCTGCGGGATGCCCGCGAGCAGCGCACGGACCTCGGTCTCCCGGTACCGCCGGTGACCGCCAAGGGTGCGGATGGACGTCAACTTGCCCGCCTTCGCCCACCGAGTAACGGTCTTGGGGTCGACGCGGAACATGGTGGCGACCTCCGCCGGGGTGAGCAGTGGCTCGGCCTCGGGTGTACGAGCTGACATTTGTGCGGCCTCTCCTCCGTGGACCGGCGACAGCGATCCTGCGACTTGTGTTGGCGCTTGTCACGGATGTCCCTCAATGATCCATTTGTACGGATTTTTCTGGACCATATGTGGTATCACCCGATGTGACCATACAGCCACGTAGAGCGATTGGCGAGCCCTGTAAGTACAACGCCTTGTCCACGGGTTGATGTCACGCTCGGTGATTCTAGCGACACGTTTCGTGGTATCGCAGTGAAAACGGCAAACTACTCAGTTCGCAGAAGCGAGCTGGTGACTCCCGTTACCTACTTTTGCAGGTCACGTGCATGATTTGCGGTTCAGTTCGCCGATTCGAGGGCTTGTATTGACTTCCAGCGCACGATCACGCGCTGATACATGGCGAAGGCCAGCTCTTCTTGACCCGTGTCCAACCCCGTGAGGGCGGCCGCCAGCTCGGCGGCGGACTGGTCGGCCTGCAACGTCGCGTCGTCCATCAGGTGGACCAGGCCGCCGTAGTCGAGCTCCACCAGAGAGTGCGGGTGGAACTCCTCCAGCCAGCGCCCGACCTCCTCGACCTCGGTCAGGGTGCTGACCTCGCCGATGTGCCGGCGGATGACGACGAGTGCCCGCGCGACCCTGCGCCGGGCCTGCGCCATGGAGGTGACGTAGAGCAGGTTCCTCGCCGGCGCGGTGGTGGTCGAGGCGGTGGGCTCGGCGGCAGACTCCTCCTGGCGGCCGAGGACCAGCCAGCGCTCGGCCGAGTCGAACGGCACGAACCACGGGGCCGGGATATGCCAGGTGCTGGTGCGGATGTGCGTCCTCAGGGACGAGGAGCCGCCCCTCTGCTTGTAGCGGTCGAAGTCGTCGGCCGTCTGCTCGGCGATGGCCCGCGGGACGAACCGGTCGGCGAGCTTGATCGGCGTGGCGCCCCGGAAGCGGGAGAAGGCCAGCCAGGACCGGAGCCTGCTCTGCCACGGGCAGACGTACAGCGTCTCCTCGATGCGGCGCAGGTAGGCGTTCGTGCTCTCACCGCCGGGCGCCGGCATCGCCGAGACGCCGAGGAGCCGCCGGACGGCCTCCGCGTGCTCGGCTTCCAGAGCGAACGCGCGGCGGGGCCGGTCCTTGGAGTCGGCGTACGCCGTCCAGTAGGCGCGCTCGCGCTCGGTGAACGCGGACAACGGCTCGTAGACACGGAGATAGGCGGCGTAGGGCAGCACATCTCGAATGGTGCCACGTCGCGGTGAGCCGACGCGAGCGAGAGGACGGGAGTGGAGTGAGTGGCGCGGGCGGCGTGGCCCCGAGGCATGCGCGGCGCGACGCTGAAGTGTCGCAATGCGGACGATCATGGTGGTGGCGGGGGCCGCTGGATAGGGTGGTTGCGGGATCCGCCGCGACGAGGCGGCGGACGAGAACGACCGGGAGTCACCATAGTGACCGACGTCTTCGGGCTGTCCCACAAGGACGCGAGCCCATCGATCGGACAGGCACGACACGAGCAGGTCGTCTTCTGCTCGGACGACCGCAGTGGTCTGCACGCGATCATCGCCATCTACAACACCGCCCTCGGCCCCGGCCTCGGGGGCACGCGCTTCTACCCCTACGAGAGCGAGCAGGCCGCCCTCGCGGACGTGCTCAACCTCTCACGGGCGATGGCGTACAAGAACGCTCTCGCGGGGCTCGACCTCGGCGGCGCCAAGGCCGTGATCATCGGCGATCCGGCCAGGGACAAGAGCGAGGCCCTGCTGCGCGCCTACGGGCGCTTCGTCCAGTCGCTCGGGGGGCGCTACTTCACCGCGTGCGACGTGGGCACCTACAGCGAGGACATGGACATCGTCGCCAAGGAGTCCACGTTCGTCACCGGGCGCACGGTCGCCCACGGCGGCGCGGGCGACTCCTCGATCCTGACGGCGTACGGCGTGTTCCAGGGCATGCGGGCCGCCGCCCAGTACGTCTACGGCGCCTCGACCCTGCGCGGCAGGCGCGTGGGCGTCGAGGGGGTCGGCAAGGTCGGCTACCGGCTGGTCGACCACCTGCTGGAGGACGGCGCCGAGGTCGTGATCTGCGACGTGGGCGAGCACGCCGTCGAACGGGTCCGCAAGATCCACCCGCAGGTCGAGGTCGTGGCGGACGCCGCGGCGATGAAGCTCGCGGACATCGACGTGTACTCCCCGTGCGCGCTCGGCGGCGGGCTGGACGACGACGCGGTGGCGGGGCTGCGGGCCAAGATCGTCTGTGGCGGCGCCAACAACCAGCTCGCGCATCCCGGCGTGGAGAAGCAGCTCGCGGAGCGGGGAATCCTTTACGCTCCGGATTACGTCGTGAACTCCGGCGGCGTGATCCAGGTCGCGGACGAGATCGAGGGGTTCAACATGGACCGCGCCAGAGTAAAGGCGACGCAGATCTTCGACACGACATTGAAGATCTTTTCGATCGCTGATGAGGAAGGGGTACCGCCGGCGGCAGCGGCCGATAGGCTGGCGGAGCGCAGAATGTCGGAAGTCGGGCGGCTTAGGGGTATTTGGCTGGGCCGCTGACGGCGGACGTCCATACGGCGTACCGAGCGGCGCACAAAACAGGTACGGTTGTAGTCGAACGAGAGCTGAGGCCGGAAGTCAGGCGGCAGCAGCGCGTGGAGCGTTAGCGACGAGGGGTCGGGCACGACCCCGCATGAGGGGGTCGAGCCGATGGGGCGCGGCCGAGCCAAGGCCAAGCAGGTGAAGGTTGCACGCCAGCTCAAGTACAACAGCGGCGGCACCGATCTTGACCGTCTTCGCGAGGAGCTCGGAGTCAATCACGACTCCAACCAACACGATGATGACGTCATCGACGATGAGCTGGCCGATCGGTACGCCGATTACGCCGCCGACGTAGGCGACGATGACGAGGACGACAGGTCCCGACGCCGCTAGGCGATTTTCGGGTTGACGCTGGTAGGGCACCCGGTGGGCAGCGGCTCGCCGAGTGCCTCCTTCGCGCACACCGAAAGAGCTCCTTGCCCCTCAGGGTGGCAAGGAGCTCTTCGTCGTGTTTCAGGGTAGAAGCCCCCGCCTCCGGCGCCCGCCTGACCATGCCGGCGCCCCGGCCCATGAGGGCACCGGGGCGCGCGGTGACGGTCAGGCGGTGAAGCGGGTCTCGCCCGTCCCCGGGACGATCTCCCCGAGAACCCAGGCATGCTGGTCGCGGTCACGCAGCGTGCTCAAGGCGGCGTCGGCCGCCTCCGCCGGCACGATCGCGCACATGCCGACGCCGAGGTTGAACGTGCGGTCCATCTCCTCCTGCGGCACCTTGCCGTACCCCGAGATCACCTCGAAGATCGGCTGAGGCGTCCACGACGAGCGGTCGAGCACCGCGTCCACGGAGGCGGGCAGCGAGCGGGCCAGGTTGGCCGCGAGCCCGCCGCCGGTGATGTGGGCGAAGGCGTGGACCTCCACCGAGCGGGTCAGCTCCAGGCAGCCGAGCGAGTAGATGCGGGTGGGTTCCAGCAGCTCCTCGCCGAGCGTGCGATCGAGCTCGGGAAGGGACGCCTCCAGCGTGAGACCCGCCGTGCGGACGACGTGCCGGACCAGCGAGTAGCCGTTGGAGTGCACTCCGGACGACGACAGGCCCAAGACCACGTCACCCGGCCGCACGCGGTCGGGCCCGAGGAGCTCCGAAGCCTCCACGACGCCGGTGCCGGCGCCCGCGAGGTCGTACTCGTCGGCCCCCATCGCCCCAGGATGCTCGGCGGTCTCGCCGCCCACCAGGGCACAGCCCGCGAGGCGGCAACCCTCGGCGACCCCGCCCACGATGTCGGCGACGCGCTCGGGGACCACCTTGCCGCAGGCGATGTAGTCGGTCATGAACAGCGGCTCGGCCCCGCACACCACCAGGTCGTCGACGACCATGCCGACCAGATCGATGCCGATCGTGTCGTGCCTGCCGAGCGCCTGGGCGATCATGACCTTGGTGCCCACGCCGTCGGTCGAGGTCGCCAGCAGGGGGCGCTTGAAGCGCAGCAGCGCCGAGGCGTCGAACAGCCCCGCGAAGCCGCTGGCGTCGTCCACCACCTCGGGCCGCCGCGAGCGGGCGACCCGTGACTTCATCAGCTCGACCGCGCGGTCGCCGGCCTTGATGTCGACGCCCGCCGCGGCATAGCTGGTCATGGGACCTCCTTCGCCGGCCCCTGGACCCTCAGGCGGCTCCGGCTGCACGCCGTCACGCCTTGGCCTCGAGCACGAACTTGCCGACGTTGTCACGGTCGATCGGGATCGGGTACTTGCCGTCGAAGCAGGCGCGGCACAGTCGCTCGGCGGGCAGCGTCGTCGCGTCGGTCAGGCCCTCGAGGGAGATGAACCCCAGCGAGTCGGCGCCGAGGGACGCGCAGATCTCCTCCACGGACTTCGATCCGGCGATCAGCTCGGCCTTGGTGGCGAAGTCGATGCCGTAGAAGCACGGCCAGGCCACCGGCGGCGAGGAGATGCGCACGTGCACCTCGACGGCGCCCGCCTCGCGCAGCATCTTGACGATCGCCCGCTGGGTGTTGCCGCGCACGATCGAGTCGTCCACCACCACCAGGCGCTTGCCCGCGATGACCTCCCGGAGGGGGTTCAGCTTGAGCCGGATGCCGAGCTGGCGGATCGTCTGCGACGGCTGGATGAACGTGCGGCCGACGTAGGAGTTCTTGACCAGCCCCTGCCCGTAGGGGATGCCGCTCTCCTCGGCGTAGCCGATGGCGGCCGGCGTGCCCGACTCGGGGGTCGGGATGACCAGGTCGGCCTCCACGGGGTGCTCCCTGGCGAGCCTGCGGCCCACCTCCACCCGCGTCGCCTGGACGCCGCGCCCCGCGATGGTGGTGTCGGGGCGGGCGAGGTAGACGTACTCGAACAGGCAGCCCTTGGGCTCGGCCAGCGCGAACCGGCGCGAGCGCACCCCCTGCTCGTCGATCGTCAGCAGCTCTCCCGGCTCGACCTCGCGGACGAAGCTCGCGCCCACGATGTCGAGGGCGGCCGTCTCGGAGGCGACCACCCATCCGCGCTCCAGGCGGCCGAGGACCATCGGGCGGATGCCCTGCGGGTCACGGGCGGCGTACAGGGTCTTCTCGTCCATGAAGACCAGGGAGTAGGCCCCCTTGACCTGCGGAAGCAGCTCCGCGGCCGCGTCCTCGATGGACTTGGTGCGATCGTGCGCGAGCAGCGAGGTGAGCACCTCGGTGTCGGTGGTGGCCCTGATCACGCCGGTCGGCAGACGCATGGCCAGCTCAGGGGTGTTGATGAGGTTGCCGTTGTGGGCGAGCGCGAGGCCGCCCCCGTCGGTGGAGCTGAGGGTCGGCTGGGCGTTCTCCCATACGCTGGATCCTGTCGTGGAGTAGCGGCAGTGCCCGATCGCCAGGTGGCCACGTAGCGTGCCCAGCACCGACTCATCGAATACCTGCGCCACCAGGCCCATGTCCTTGTAGACGAGGATCCTGCTGCCTTCGCTTACCGCGATGCCCGCGGACTCCTGCCCGCGATGTTGCAACGCGTACAAGCCGTAGTAGGTGAGTTTGGAGACGTCCTCCCCTGGCGCCCATACGCCGAAGACACCACAGGCGTCTTGCGGCGCGCGGTCACGGGGGTCAAGGTCATGGCCGAGCCGGCCGTCGCCCTTTAGCACGTGCTTCAGTCTAAGTTGGACGTCTCGTTGCCTGGTAATCCGGGTCAGGTCAGGTCGGTCTCCGGCGCTCCTCGGCGGGCTTTCTGTGCGCGCCATGGGGCAAAGATCCCCGTCGTTTTGCCGTGTCGGCCCCGTGCTGGGAAGGGAGATCGGGGGAGAGTGGGGGTTCCGGCATGCCCATACAGGTCGAAAGAGCACACCGTGACGACACCTGGCGATCCGAACAACTCTCCGTCGTGGGGCGCCCCACCGCCGGGCGGGACCCCTCCGGGTGGTCAGCCGCCGTACGGCACCCCTCCGGGTGGCCAGCCGCCGTACGGCGAGCAGCCGCCAGGCGGGACTCCTCCGGGTGGGCAGCCGCCGTACGGCACTCCTCCGGGCGGTACTCCTCCGTACGGCCCGCCGCCCTACGGGGGACCCTCTCCCTACGGGCAGGAGCCGCCGGGCGCCGGGCGGCGCGGTGGGGGGCTCGGCACGGCGGCGCTGGTGCTCGGCATCGTCAGCCTGTTCCTGCTGCTCCTGTGCGGCGTCGGCGTGCTCACGGCGATCGCCGGCCTGGTGGTCGGGATCATCGCCGTGGTCAAGAACAACAACAGAGGGCGTGCGATCATCGGCATCGTGCTGAGCGTGCTCACGATGGTGCTCGCCGTGATCGGCTTCCTGTGGTTCGTGAGCAACTTCAGCGAGTGCTTCAACCTGCCGACGCAGCCCGAGGTACAGCACTGCGTCGAGCAGAGGCTGAGCGCCGACATCCAGCACCCAGCCCGGTGAGCGCCGGGTGACCGGCATCGAGCAACCGTCCCGGTGAGCGCGGGATGATCGGCGTGCAGAGCCCCTGCCAGTAAGCGCCGTGACCGGGCGGCTCAGCGCAGGGGCAGGTGGTCGGACAGGTCCGCGCGGGCGCCGCTCGCGCTGATCTTGCCGGCCTCCATCGCGTCCTGCCAGGTGCGCCGCCCGGTGGCGAGCTCCAGCCAGGTGCGCGGGTCGGTCTCGACGACGTTGGGCGGAGTGCCGCGGGTGTGCCTCGGGCCGGCCACGCACTGCACCGCCGCGTACGGCGGCACGCGCACCTCGACCGTCCGCCCTGGCGCCTTCTCGGCCAGGCGCTCCAGGAGGTGCCGTACGGCAAGGCGCGCGATGTCGCGTTCGGGGCGCAGCCCTCTGTCGTAGACCCGCAGCACCACATCGACGGCGGCGTCCGGCGCGCCGTGCGCCGGGCCGTCGTAGGGATGCTCCCCGAGCTCGGTCAGCTGGGAGTCCAGCGCGGCGCGTGCCCTTTCCAGGTCAATCTTGCGAGCGGCCACGAGTCCATCATGCCGGGTGCAGGAGGGCGAGCAGGCAGGGACGCATCAGCCGTTCGATCTCCTCGCGAGGGGCGTCGCGCAGCGGGTCGAGGTCGAGCAGCTGGTGGCCGATGGTGACGCCGATCATGACCGAGGTCACCAGCGCGGCGCGCAGGCGGGCGTCGTCGCCGGGGAGTGCCGCGCCGATCTGGTCGATCTGCCCGCCCAGCGCGGCTCGGGCGGAGGAGGCCGCCTCGGGATGGGTGAGCATCGACCGCATCATCGCCAGCGAGGTCGGCGGCAGCCCGCTCAGCTTGACGCCGAGCGTTTCCAGCAGCCGCTCGATGAGCTCCCCGGCGTCCGGATCGCCTTCCGCCATGGGGATGGCCTGGACGGCGCAGCCGAACAGGAACCTGTGCTGCCGCTGCGCGACGACCACCTCCTGGCCGGCCGGTGGCACTCCGTCCACGGTGACCGTGACGGTGGCGTCCGCGGTGCGGTGCCTCTTGATGGCGCCATCGGGCGCGAGGGCCGCGGGGGCGGAGTGCGACGGCATGGAGACGTCCTCCAGGGGGTCGGCCGGTTCAGCTCTGGTCGTCGTCGATGGTGGTCGGAGTCGGAGTCGGAGTCGGAGTGGCCGTGGGGAGGGCGCTGCCCTTCTTCCACTGGTTCCAGCTCAGCTGCCAGAAACTCCAGCCGTTGCGCCAGTCGAGCTTACGCTTGGTCCCGGTGACCTGCACGACGTCGCCGCGCTGGGCGATGGTGTAGAACCACTTGGCGCCGGCCGGGGTGGCGCGCACGCAGCCGTGGCTCTGGTTGGACTTGCCGAGGAACTGGTAGTCGCCCGCGCTCTGGTGGACGTACTCGCCGCTGTCGGAGATGCGCACCGCCCAGGGGATCTCCAGCTTGTAGTACAGCGGGTCCTTGGGGTCGGTGACGCCCATCCACCCCGAGGTCATGGTCTCCACCGGCTTCTTGTCCATGGCGAGGTGGACGCCGCTGGTGGTGAGGTAGACGTCCGTGCCGTTCCTGACCAGGCCGCCGCGGCCGGCGCTGATCGGGATGGTCTTGACGAGCTTGCCGTCGCGCCGCACCTTCATCACGTGCTTCTTGGTGTCGACCACCGCGATGTTGGAGGCGCCGATCGCGAAGCGCCGGCCGGTGTCCTTCACGCTCTCGTTGCCGGGGATCTGGCTGAGTCGCGCGTAGAAGCGCACCTTCTGGTGCGGGTGCCAGTAGGTCTTGGTGCGGTACACGACCTTGCGCTCGGAGATCCAGCGCCAGGCGCCCTCGACCGGCCTGTCGGGCCGCACCTCGAGCACGGACTCGACCGCCGTGCGGTTCTTCACGGCCTGGTCGAAGGTGACGATGATCGGCGAGCCGACGCCGATCTTCTCCTTCTTGTCGCCCATCGGTGTGATGTCGGCGATGCGCAGGGGGGCCTTGAGCGGCCGGAGGGCGCTGGTGGCGCCTCTGGCCTGGGTCTGGGTCTGGGTCCTCGTCGCGGCCGGGGACGGGCTGCCCGCCGTGGCCTGGGGCTGAGCGTCCGTCCCGGCCGTGACCCCGCCTGGCGCGGGCTGTGCCGCGCGCGCGTCCGACGAGCAGCCGGCCGCGGTGGCAAGGGCGACGAGGGCCAGCAACGCGGGGGCCGTCCGCTTCAGGGGGTTCACGGTCTACTCCTCATATACGTGCTTCGCTCGGATGTTGGTCCGAATGCGTTCCATATGTGAGACATCTGAGCAGGCTGTTTTGTGCGCGATGGGGCCTAACGATCAAATAACGATGCCTTGTCCCCGGTTCTCAGGCGACCGGCTCGGGCACCGTCGATCGCTCCGGGGTGACTCCGGTGTCCGCGGGCCGGGTCCGCAGGGACAGCAGGCCGACCGGCACTCCGATCGCCACGATGATCCCCGCGACGATCAGCGCGAGCTGGTACCCGTCCAGGAACGCCGTGATCGGACCCGCCCCGGCCCTGGCGGCGGTGCCCTGCCGGGCGCTCAGGACGGTGCCGAGCACGGTGACGCCCAGCAGGCCGAACACCTGGCGGGAGACGTTGAGCACCCCCGACGCCAGGCCCGCGCGCCCGGCCGGAAGCGCGCCGAGGATGGCGTTCGTGAGCGGGACCAGCAGGCCCGCGCCCAGGCCGTACAGCATCAGCCACGGGAAGAGGCCGGCGTAGGTGCCGTGCTCACCGATGGACGACATCGCGATCATCGACCCGGCCATCAGGCCGAGGCCCGTGGCGACGGTCGGGCCGGTTCCGAAGCGCGCGGCGATCCGCGGGGCGAAGACGGCGAGCCCGGCCATGAGCAGCGCCATCGGGACGAAGGCGGCGCCGGCCTCCGTGGGGGAGAAGCCGAGGACGTTCTGCAGCCACAGCGCGGTGAAGAAGTAGATGCCGAAGACCCCGAACGACCACAGCCCCATGGCCAGCATGCCGCCGCTGAAGACCCGCTCCCGGAACAGCGACAGCTCCATCATCGGCTCCTCGGCGCGTGACTCCCACAGCACGAAGGTCACGGCCGCGGCCGCCGCCAGCGCGAACGCGAACGCGATCGCTCCGGAGGTCCAGCCCTCGCTCTCGCCCTCGATGAGCGCGTACGTCAGCGCGAACAGCGCGAGCGTCGAGGTCACCAGGCCGGGCAGGTCGAGCCGTCGCCGCGCCGGGGTGCCGGATCGGCCGATGGCCCACGCGCCGAGGGCGAAGGTCACGGCGCCGATCGGGACGTTGATGAGGTAGATCCAGCCCCAGTGCCAGTTCTCGCTGATGAGGCCGCCGGCCAGCGGGCCGAGGGCGAGGGCGAGGGCGCCGATCGCGCTCCACACTCCCACGGCGATCCCTCGCTCCCGCGCGTCGGGGAAGGTCAGCGGGATCAGGGACAGCGCCGTGGGGGCCAGCAGCGCGGCTCCGAGGCCCTGTGCCGCCCGGCTGAGGATCAGCGTCGTGCCGTCCCCGGAAAGGCCGGCCGCGGCGGAGGCCAGCGTGAACAGGACGAGGCCGATCAGGAAGACGCGCCGCTGCCCGAACAGGTCCGCGAGCCGGCCGCCCACCATGAGCAGTCCGGCGAACACCAGCATGTAGCCGCTGACGATCCATTCCAGGCCGGAGATCGTCAGGCCAAGGTCCCGCTGGATGGTCGGGAGCGCCACGTTGACGACGTTGTTGTCGAGATAAGTCATGAAAGTGGCCAGCGAGACCGCTACGAGTGCCCACCATCGACGATTCACGAAAGTCCTCCTCTACGATGTACTTGTACGTCGTACATGTACGTCGTACAGCAGACCTTGTACGGCGTATAGTTGTCAAGTGGCCCAAGAGAAGCTGACCCGTGAGACCGTCGTCGAGCACGCCCTGACGCTGGCCAACGACGACGGCGTGGGCGCGGTGACGATCCGGCGGCTCGCGGGCAGCCTGGGCGTCACCCCGATGGCCCTCTACTGGCACTTCAAGAACAAGGAAGAGCTGATGTCGGCGCTGGCGGAGCATGTGCTCTCCCGCGTGACCGCCGACGTCTCTCCAGGCGATCTCTGGCACCGGCGGCTGCGGGTGATGGTGGAGGCGCTGGTGCGGGTCATGCGCGAATACCCGTGCGTGCCCGACCTGCTGACCGAGGTGGAGGACAAGCACGAGCTCGAGAGCTTCAAGCGGGCCACCGAGGCGACACTCGACGTGCTGACCGCGGCGGGGTTCACGTTGCGCGAGGGCTTCCAGATCTCGTCCTACCTGCTCAACGGCACGATCGCCCTGGTCAAGGGGCGGCCCGCGTGCTCGCGCCGCCCGTTGGACGCCGAGGAGGCCGAGGCCCGGCGGCAGCGCAGGCTCAAGCTGGAGTCACTGCCGCGCGACCGCTACCCGCACATGGTCGAGTACGGTGCGACGCTCGCCGAGCCGCCGGACGTCGAGGGGTACTTCACCTTCGGCGTCGACCTGCTGCTGGCCGGCATCGAGACGCTGGCCGCCCGCCCTTCGTCCTAGGGCCGGGAGGGCCGGCGGCGGGGACGGGCGCAGGCCGCGGCGAGGACGCCCGCGAGCGCGACCGACGCGAGCACGAGGTAGGTCCGCTCGAACCCGGACATCAGCTGCTCGACCGCCACAGGGGACAGGCGCGAGAGCGTGCCGGCGTACACCAGGTCGCGCAGCTCGGGAGAGACGGCGCTGCTCAGCACGGTGAGGGTCGTGGCGACGCTGAGCACGATGCCGACATTCATGATCATGAGCCGGAAGCCGTTCACCACGCCGAGGCTCCCCGGCGGCAGCGCGCTCATCACCTGCGTCGTGTTGCCGGTGAGGAAGGTCCCGTTGCCGCACCCGGCGAGGAACAGCCCGATCGCGATGATCCAGTACGGAGTGGTGGTACCGGTCGAGAGCATCAGGCTCAGCAGCCCGGCGAAGTTGAGCGCGCAGCCGCCGATGGACAGGGCGTAGGGCGAGATCCGGCGGCCGAGGGTGCCCGCGATGGGCGAGGCGAGCGCCATGCCGATGGGGACGGGCAGTACGGCCAGCGCCGCGGTGAACGCGTCGATGCCCCGCGCCGCCTGGAAGTACAGCGCGATCAGCAGGACCAGGGCCGACCGGGACAGGGCGGTGCAGAAGGAGGCGAGGTTGGCGAAGGTCAGCATGCGCTCGCCGAACAGGCGCAGGTCCAGCACCGGGTGGGACGCGCGCCGCTCGACCACGACGAGCAGCGGGACCAGGACCACGAAGATCAGCCCGCCGGCGATCACGACCGGGCTGGACAGCCCGCGCGAACCGGCCTCGGACAGGGCGATGAGCGCGGCGGTCAGCGCGGCGAAGACGATGAGGTTCCCGGCCGCGTCGACCGGCGTACGGGGCCCGGCCGGCACCTTCCGCAGGGTCGTCCACCCCCAGATCAGCGCGATCACCCCGGGCGGGACGTTCAGCCAGAACACCCACTGCCAGCCGGCGGTGTCGGCGATCAGGCCGCCCAGGGTCGGCCCGGCGAGCTGGGCCACCGACAGCGTGCCGATGTACACGCCCATGCCCTGGCTGAGCCGGTCGGGCGGGAAGGCGTCGGTGATGATGACCGTGCCGTTGGCGAGGATCATCGCCGCGCCGAGCGCCTGCAGCGCCCGCATGGCGATCAGCAGGCCGACGTTTGGGGAGAATCCGGCGAGCAGCGAGCAGACGGTGAAGAGCGCGAACCCGATCAGGTAGATCTCGCGCCGCCCCAGCAGGTCCGCCACCCGCCCGAAGAATACGAGCGTCGCCGTGTTGATCAGCAGGTACGACAGCAGGATCCAGGAGGAGGCGAACGCGCCGGCCTGGAAATGGCGCACCACCGACGGCAGGGCCACGTTGAGGGTGCTCGCGTTGACGCCGATGAGGACGAGTCCGAGGCTGGTGACCGAGCAGACGCGCCAGGCGTAGCGCAGCCTCTTCGCGTATTCGGGGGTTCCGGGGAGAAGGGTCGTGGCCTGCTGGAGGGGGTGGGCGACCATGCCCCTAGTCTGACGTACGCCGTACGTCCGGTTTGTCGGTGGTGCGGGGTGGAAGATCCGCCTAAGGGGCGCGGCCGGGAAGACCGTCCGGTCAGCGGGCCCGTTTGCGCAGGCCGTCCAGGTCGTAGATGATCACGCGACGCCGGCCCGTCTCGATCAGTCCCCGGTCGCGCAGCGAGCGCAGCGCCTTGCTGACCGCCTCGCGGGAGGCGCCAGTCCACCCGGCCAGCTCGTCCTGGGAGAGCGGCAGCGCCACCCTGACCCCGCCGTTGGTCGGCTCGCCGAAGCGCTCCGCCAGCTCCACCAGCCGGGTGGCCACCCGGCCGGTCGTGTCGAACGCGCCGTACTCGACCCGCTTGCGGTCGGAGTCGCGCAGCCTGCCGACGACGAGCTGAAGCAGCAGGACGGCGACCCGGCCGTGGTCGTGCAGGAAGCCCGAGAAGTCGCGGACCACGACACCCTCGATGGGCTCCAGCGCGGTGACCGTGCCCGAACGAGGCTCCCCGCTGATGAACGACATCTCGCCGAGGAGCGCTCCAGGGCCCCGGATGGCCAGCACGACCTCGGTCCCTCCGGCGGTGTGCGAGGAGACCTTGACCCGTCCGGAGGTCAGCACGAGCACCCACTCGGAGGTGTCGCCCTCCGTCATCACGGTGGTGCCGCGTTCCCACCGCTTCCTGCGGCCGCTGGCGCACAGCTCGGTGATCTCGTCGTTCGTGAGCAGGGCCAGGAACTCTCCCGGCTCGGGGGCTGACGAAGACGTCATCGTTCCTCCAGATTGAGGGGCAACGCTCGATTATGTCCACCCGGCCGCGCCTTGGGCCCGGTCGTTCTCCCGGTACACATGCCGGGGATTCGCGTCCTTTTACCGGCGTCAGTCCAGCGCGGTGAGCACGAACGCCGCCACGCTCTGCTCCTTGCCCTTGAGGCTGAGCGCGCCCAGCGACCGCACCTTCGCGGCGGCGCCGATCTGCTCGCGGGTGGTGGCGCCGATGACGACCGTGCCGGGCTCGGCCATCGACTCAAGGCGCGACGCCACGTTCACGGCGTCGCCCATCGCGTTGAACCCGCGCAGCTCGGGGCTGCCGATGTTGCCCACCAGGGCCAGGCCGGTGTTGATGCCGATGCGGAACCGCGGGTAGCCGGGGTTGCCGGCGGCGATCTCCTCGGCCGCGGCCTGCATCGCGAGGGCCGCCCTGGCCGCCTGGGTCGCGTGCATCTCCTGCGCGGCCGGGGCGTTGAACAGCGCCAGCAGCGCGTCCCCGACGAACTGCACGATCGTGCCGCCGTGCCGCAGGATGCACGGCACCGCCGCGGTGTGGTAGCGGTTCAGCATCTCCACGATCTCGCCCGGTGACACCCGCTCGGAGAACGAGGTGAACCCCTTCAGGTCGGCGAACAGGGCGGTCAGCTCTACCAGGGAGCCGCCCAGCGCCGCCTGGTCGGGGTCGGCGAGCAGCGAGGCGGCCACATCGGGCGACATGTACTGCCGGAACAGCGTCTCCAGCTCGCGGTACAGCCGTGCGTTCTCCAGCGCGATCGACAGCTGGCTCGCCAGGGTGGCGGCCAGCGCCTCGTCCTGGCGGGTGGTGCCCACGGGCACCTCCAGCGCCCCGGCGACCACTCCCTTGACGGTGAGCGGGTGGATCACCCGCCCGTCACCGCTGATCGTCTCGGTGGCCTTGAATTCGTCCAGGCCGTACGCGCGGTCGCCCAGCCTGATGGCGCCGTGCGACAACAGGCCGATACGCACGTCCCCGTAGGCCTCGCGGACGCGTTCGAGCGCCCCGGCGAGCAGCCTGTCCTCCCCCAGGCTCACGCGGGCTTGACGGCCGACTTCGACCAGCGCGCCCAGCCGCAGGGACAACTCGCGCTCGGCGGCGAGGGCCTGGCCCGCCCGGTCCAGGACGGCGGCCTGGCCCTCGTTCAGCCGGAACTTGCCGGCCAGCCGCAGCGCGACCGGCGCCCGGGAGGCGGCGCCGCTCTCGCCCATGCGCCGCAGGTGGCCGACCAGCTCCTCCAGCGCCTCGTCGTACTGCGCCTGGATGCGGCGGACGGTCGCGGCGAGCGTCACCGAGTCGAACAGGCCCTGGCTGGACCCCTCCCGCCGGAACTGGATGTAGGCGCTGTAGGCGACGAACACGAAGGCCGTCGTCAGCAGCAGGTGCCACTCCCACCACGACAGCACCCAGTTGGGCCGGAAGAACCCGGCCACCATGGCCTCGCCGAGCAGGGCGTACGCCGTCACCAGGCTCACGATCATCGCCGAGGGGCGGCGGCGGTGGATGCGGAACATCAGCGCCGCGGACAGGGCGTACAGGGCCGCGCCGATCCAGGAGAAGACGCCGATGGTGGCCCCGCCGGGCGGGGGCGGGTCGCTCAGCGGTGTGAGGCCCTCCACCAGGGAGGCCCACCCCCACGCCACCAGGACGAGCACGAGAGCGGCCCGCAGCAGGTCGGCGCGGGCGAGCACGGCCGCCGCGGCCCGTTCACCGAGGGGCAGCGAGGAGGCGAAGGCCAGCACCGCCGCGACGGCCAGCCCGACCGGCTGGCCGATGTCGAAGCCGTAGCTTCCGTGCTCCAGGATGATCGTCGGCGTGGCCAGGCCGTGCAGCAGGAAGAATCCCGCGCTGCTCAGGAAGACCAGCGAGACGAGGAGCAGCCGTGCGTCCTTGTGCCGTGTGGCGGCCTGGCTGATCAGCACGCCGAGGACGACGTTGACGCCCGCCACCCCGACGATCAGCCAGAAGTGGCTCGGCGGGTGCTCCCACCGGAAGTTCAGCTGCTTGGGATAGGCGACGAGCAGCCAGAGGCCGATCAGCGGCACCGCGATGTGGATCGCCCACACGATGCCCCGCACGGGGTGCGTCGCCGGAGGCAGGTACGGCGAGAGCCCGCCGCCTTCGCCCGTGCCCTCACCTGCGGCCGGTTCGAGGGCGGTGGCGGTGGCGGATCGCAGGTCGGCGCCGGATCCCGGACCGGCGGCCGGCCGTGCCGCGGGGTCCGCCTCCGTTCCGGCGGCCCCGCCGGGTACCGGCATGGAAGCCGCCCCCGGAACGGGCCTGCGTAGTGGGCGCGTGTGATCATTCGACGGCACGGTCGCCTCCGCATCAGCCAGTCGAGTTCCCCCCGAACCTGCCGATTATCCCTTCCAGTTAGGCAGCGGGCGAACGGTGACGATGGCCGGTGGAATATCGAGATCGAAACGAGCCGCAGCTATGTACTGGAATGCCCGAAACATCCATTAGTTTGGCGGTGCCTGGCCCTATTAATCCCATATTGGGTGGCCGGTTCAGGCCATGGAGGCGGTGGATCTTGTGGGGGGTCCACCGCCCTGCCCCCGTCCGGAGCCGGCCGGTCGAGACGCCGGCCGGTCCAGAACGGCCGATCAGGAACCGAAGACGGCCGGAAGCGCCCCCTCGTGGACGGCGCGCAGCTCCTCCACCGGGACCTCCAGCACGCCCTCCACCCGCAGCGCCGGCCCCCCGGTCATGCCGAGGCAGTAATAGGGCACCTCGCGCCGCGCGCAGAGCTCGGCGAGCGCGTCGTAGGACTCGGGCCGTACGGCGAGCAGGACCCGGGCCGTGGACTCGCTGAACAGGTCGACGAACGCATCGGGACCGGGAAGCTCCACCGTGCCGCCCACGCCGCGGGCCAGGCACGCCTCGGCCAGGGCGACCGCGAGGCCGCCGTCGGACACGTCGTGCGAGCCCTCGATCAGGCCACGGCCGGCCGCGTCGACCAGGACGCCGCCCAGCGAGCGCTCGGCCTCCAGGTCGGCCGCCGGGGGAAGGCCGCCGAGGTGGCCGTGGACGACGTGCGCCCACTCGGAGCCGCCGAACTCGTCACGGGTGTCGCCCAGCAGCACGATCTTCAGGTCGGGGGCGGTGAAACCGTGAGGTACGCGCTTGCGGACGTCGTCCAGGACGCCGAGCACGCCCACGACCGGGGTCGGGTGGATCGGCGTCGAGCCGGTCTGGTTGTAGAAGGACACGTTGCCGCCGGTCACCGGCACGCCCAGCGTCTTGCAGGCGTCCGCGAGGCCGCGCACGGCCTCGGCGAACTGCCACATCACCTCGGGGTCCTCAGGGGAGCCGAAGTTCAGGCAGTTGGTCACGGCCAGCGGGCGCGCCCCGGTGACCGCCACGTTGCGGTACGCCTCGGCCAGCGCGAGCTGCGCCCCGGCGTAGGGGTCGAGCCGCGCGTAGCGGCCGTTGCCGTCGGTGGCCAGCGCGATGCCGCGGTCGGTCTCCTCCGCCCCGGGCATCACCTCGCCGATGCGCAGCACGCCGGCGTCGGCCGGCATGGCGAGCACGGTGTTGCCGCGGACGTAACGGTCGTACTGGGAGGTGACCCACTCCTTGGAGGCGAGGTTCGACGACCCGAGCAGCGTGAGCAGCGTCGCCCGCAGGTCGTCGGGACGCGCGAGCCGGACGGGGTCGTCGGCGTTGAGCGCGGCCTGGGCCTCGGGCTCGTGGAACGGCCGCTCGTACACCGGGCCCTCGTCGGCCGCGGTGCCCGGCGGGATGTCGACGATGACGTCGCCCTTCCAGGTCATCACCAGCCGCCCGGTGTCGGTCACCTCGCCGATCACCGTGGCGGGGACGTCCCACCTGGCGCAGATCGCCATGAACGCGTCGATGTCCTCCGGCGTCACGACGGCCATCATGCGCTCCTGCGACTCGCTCATCAGGATCTCCTCGGGGAGGAGCGAGGGGTCGCGGAGCGGGACGAGGCCGAGGTCGACGCGCATGCCGCCGGTGCCCTTGGCCGCCAGCTCGGTCGTCGCGCAGGACACCCCGGCCGCGCCGAGGTCCTGGATGCCGACCACCACGTCGGCCTCGAAGAGCTCCAGGCAGCACTCGATGAGGAGCTTCTCCATGAACGGGTCGCCGACCTGGACGGCCGGGCGCTTGGCGTGCGACTCGTCCTCGAACGTCGCCGAGGCGAGCACCGAGGCGCCGCCGATGCCGTCGGGGCCGGTGCGCGCGCCGAACAGCACGACCTTGTTCCCCGGGCCGGGCGCGGTGGCCAGCTTGATCTGGTCCTTGCGCAGCAGCCCGACGCACAGCGCGTTCACCAGCGGGTTGCCGATGTAGCACGGGTCGAAGGCCAGCTCGCCGCCGATGTTGGGCAGGCCGAGGCAGTTGCCGTAGGAGCTGATGCCCTCGACGACCCCTGGGAGCACCCGCCTGGTGTCCGGAGCGTCCAGCGCGCCGAAGCGCAGGGCGTCCATGACCGCCACCGGCCGCGCGCCCATCGACATGATGTCGCGGACGATGCCGCCGACGCCGGTGGCCGCGCCCTGGTGGGGCTCGACGTACGAGGGATGGTTGTGCGACTCGATCTTGAAGGTGGCCGCCCAGCCGTCGCCGATGTCGACCACACCGGCGTTCTCCCCCATGCCGACCAGCAGTGCGTCGGACTTGGGGGCCTTGGTGCCGAACTGGCGCAGGTGCACCTTGGAGGACTTGTAGGAGCAGTGCTCGCTCCACATGACCGAGTAGATGGCGAGCTCGGACGACGTCGGCCGCCGCCCGAGGATCGCGCGGACGCGCTCGTACTCGTCGGCCTTCATGCCGAGCTCGGCGTACGGCTGCGGCTCGTCCGGAGTCTCGGTGGCCCGCGTGACTGAGTCGATCATGTGTTCTCCTCGCGCCCTACTCGCATCGGCTTCGCCCATGGCCTTGGTCACAGGTTCACGAATCTCTTCAGGATCGAGGTGAAGAAGCCGCGGCCGTCCACGCTCGGGGCGCCGGTCAGCTCCTCGACGGCGTGCTCGGGGTGGGGCATCAGGCCGACGACGTTGCCGGCCTCGTTGCTGATGCCCGCGATGTCGTTCATCGAGCCGTTCGGGTTGCCGCCGAGGTAACGGAAGACGATCTGGCCGCCGCTCTCGAGCGCGCCGATCGTCGCCGTGTCGGCGACGTAACGGCCCTCGCCGTGCTTCACGGGCAGCAGGATCTCCTGGCCGGGGGTGTAGTCGCCCGTCCAGGCCGTCGCGGCGTTCTCCACGAGGATGCGCTGGTCGCGGCAGACGTAGTGGAGACCCTCGTTGCGGGTGAGCGCGCCCGGCAGCAGGTGGGCCTCGCAGAGGATCTGGAAGCCGTTGCAGGTGCCGAGCACGGGCAGCCCGGCGCGCGCCGCCGGGATCAGCTCCTCCATCAGCGGCGCGAAGCGGGAGATGGCCCCGCAGCGAAGGTAGTCACCGTAGGAGAACCCGCCGGGCAGGAAGACGGCGTCGACGCCCTTCAGGTCGCGGTCGGCGTGCCACAGGGGGACCGCCTCTCCACCCGCATGCCTGACGGCTCGTGCCGCGTCCTGATCGTCAAGAGTTCCGGGAAAAGTGACCACGCCCACACGGGCAGCACTCATGGCTCTCGTACCCCTCCACATGCGAGCGCCGCGCCGGCGTCTGACTCATCGACGGCGGCCTGCGGCGGGTACATCCAGGCTACCTGTTACCCACACGAGACCGAGACCGCGGCAGGGGGCGTGAGCGCGACCACGGCGCGGAGGCGGGCGGGGATGGGACCACGGCGGGAAGGAGAACCGCGCGACCAGGCGAAGGAGGGGAACCGCGCGAGCCCGGGCGGGAGCGGGAGGGGGATCAGACCGCGGCCAGCTCGCGGTCGTGGTTGGCGAGGAACTCCTCGTCCCAGTCGAGCTCCTTGCGGAGGCAGACCGTGGTGCCGCTGCCGGGGGTGATGTCGAAGGAGAGCTCGTCGACGACCGACTGCATGATCAGGATGCCGCGCCCGTGCTCGGTGTCCCCGGAGGGATACTGCCGCGGGATCGCCCCGAGCCCGAGGCCGCCGTCGACGACGCGAAGCTCGCACCGGCCCCCGCCGATGGCGGCCATCACCGCGTAGCGCTTGGCGGGACCGCCGTGCCGCACGGCGTTCGCGCAGGCCTCGGAGGTGGCCAGGAGCATGTCGGACACGCAGTCCTCGGTGACGCCGATGCAGCGAAGGGTGTCACCCAGAACCCGCCGGACCATCGGGATGCCCATGGCATCCCTTGGCAAGGCCAACGAGAACTCAATATCCACCGGACCCCTCCGTGGCGCCGAAAGTCACGTTGGGGAGGTTCCCCGGAGAATCAGGGCTAACCGCAGAATCACGCTGTTGTTATTTAGTGTTGGTCAGACGCTTGCTTTCTGGTCCGACCAAGATTCCCTTTTGCGTGGTTTGCGAAGAGTTGGGGCGGGCAGGAGGGGTCCTACTGTGCCTCGACGCGCACAGAGTAATCCTCGATCACCGTGTTGGCGAGAAGGGTCTCGGCCATCTTGCGGACGTCCGCGAGGGCGGCCTCGTCGGCGGGACCCTCGATCTCGACCTCGAACCTCTTGCCCTGCCGTATCTCGCTGATGCCGGAGAAGCCGAGCCGGGGGAGCGCCCTGGCGATCGCCTGCCCCTGCGGATCGAGGATCTCCGGCTTGAGCATGACGTCGACGATGACGCGTGCCACGTGGTCCTCCTGTATCGTGCCGCCGGCCCTCGCGGGGACCGGCATGCTTTCCGGCGCCACCAGCCTAACGGTGGCGGCCCGGCCGGCCGTCCCCGCCCCGCCCTCGCACCTGGGGTGCCGGGCGGGTGTGCGATGGGACGCATCGGGAACGGGAGAAGTGTGGATAAGAGGGTGTCCGGTCTTGCGCAGCGGCCTGTGATGTCTGCCACGATGTCCCCAAACGCTGAGGTACCACCACCAGAAGGTACTAATGCGTGTTAACCGGCCGAAAGATGGTGATCCCATCAGCGTGGCCCTGAACGCACAGGAGCGGCACGTGACATTCGACGCCTCTCGTGGTGCCGAGGCACCCCCCGAGCTCGTACAGCTGCTGACCCCCGAGGGTGAGCGGGTGGAGCATCCCGCCTATGACATCGACCTGACGCCGGAGGAGGTGCGCGGTCTCTACCGCGACCTGGTCCTCGTGCGGCGCGTCGACATGGAGGCCGTGGCACTCCAGCGACAGGGCGAACTCGGCATCTGGGCATCACTGCTCGGCCAGGAGGCCGCCCAGATCGGATCTGGACGCGCACTGACCGACGCCGACATGGCCTTCCCGACCTACCGCGAGCACGGCGTCGCCTGGTGCCGCGGAGTCGACCCGGTCAACCTGCTCGGGCTCTTCCGCGGCGTCAACCACGGAGGCTGGGACCCCGCCGAGCACAACTTCCACCTCTACACGATCGTGATCGGCAGCCAGACCCTGCACGCCGTCGGCTACGCGATGGGCATCCAGCGCGACGGCGCCGACGCCGCGACGATCGTCTACTTCGGCGACGGCGCCACCTCCCAGGGCGACGTCAACGAGTCCTTCATCTGGGCGTCGGTGTTCAACGCCCCCGTGGTGTTCTTCTGCCAGAACAACCAGTGGGCCATCTCCGAGCCGCTCGAGAAGCAGTCGAGGATCCCCCTGTACCGCCGGGCCAGCGGTTTCGGCTTCCCCGGCATCCGGGTGGACGGCAACGACGTGTTCGCCTGCCTCGCCGTCACCCGCCAGGCACTCAAGAACGCGCGCGAGGGGCAGGGCCCGACGCTGATCGAGGCCTTCACCTACCGCATGGGCGCCCACACCACCTCCGACGACCCGACTCGCTACCGCGTGGCGGGCGAGCTGGAGGCCTGGAAGCTCAAGGACCCCATCGAGCGCGTCAAGGCCTACATGTTCAAAAACCAGCTCGCCGACCAGGACTTCTTCGACTCCATCGAGGCCGAGGCCGCCGATCTCGGCCGTGACGTGCGCAAACGGTGTCTGGAGATGCCCGATCCCCACCCGTTGGAGATCTTCGAGCACGTGTACTCCGAGCCGCACGCCCTGCTGACCGAAGAGCGCGAGCAGTACGCCGCCTACCTCGCGAGCTTCGAGGGAGGCGAGCGATGACCACGCTCACGCTCGCCAAGGCGATCAACGAGGGCCTGCGCACCGCCATGGAGGACGACTCCAAGGTCCTCATCATGGGAGAGGACGTCGGCAAGCTCGGCGGGGTGTTCCGCGTCACCGACGGGCTCCAGAAGGACTTCGGCGAGAGCCGCGTCATCGACACCCCGCTCGCCGAGTCCGGCATCATCGGCACCGCCATCGGGCTCGCACTGCGCGGCTACCGGCCGGTGTGCGAGATCCAGTTCGACGGGTTCGTGTTCCCGGCCGCCGACCAGATCATCACCCAGCTCGCCAAGATGCCGCTGCGCTCGCTCGGCAAGATCAAGCTCCCCGTCGTCGTGCGCATCCCCTGCGGCGGCGGCATCGGCGCGGTCGAGCACCACAGCGAGTCGCCCGAGGCCTACTTCACCCACACGGGCGGGCTGCGGGTCGTGGCCTGCTCGAACCCGGTGGACGGCTATCACATGATCCAGCAGGCCATCCGCTGCGACGACCCGGTCATCTTCTTCGAGCCCAAGCGTCGTTACTGGGACAAGGCCGAGGTCGAGCGCGGCGCGGCCCCGCTGGCGTTCGACCGCGCCCAGATCGTGCGCCCGGGCACCGACGTGACCGTGCTCACCTACGGCCCGATGGTCAAGACCTGCCTGGAGGCCGCCGCCGCCGTCGAGCAGGACGGCCGCTCGCTGGAGGTCATCGACCTGCGGTCGCTCAACCCGCTGGACACCGAGATGGTCTTCGAGTCGGTCCGCAGGACCGGCCGGTGCGTGGTCGCCCACGAGGCGCCCGTCTTCTCGGGGCTCGGCGCCGAGCTCGCCGCCCGCATCACCGAGGCGTGCTTCTACAGCCTCGAGGCGCCCGTGCTGCGCGCCGGCGGCTTCTCGACGCCCTATCCCCCGTCGCGGCTGGAGGACCACTACCTGCCCGACCTCGACCGGGTCCTGGACGCGGTCGACCGTACGTTCGCCTTCTAGGAGGGGCTGTGCTGAGAGAGTTCAAGCTCCCCGACGTCGGCGAAGGGCTGACCGAGGCGGAGATCATCAAGTGGCACGTCTCGGCCGGCGACAAGGTGGTGATCAACCAGACGATCGTCGAGATCGAGACCGCCAAGGCCGTCGTCGAGCTGCCCTGCCCGTTCGAGGGCGTGGTCGGCGCGCTGATGGCCGCCGAAGGCGAGACCGTCGACGTCGGCAAGCCGATCATCGCCGTCGAGACCGGCGAGGAGGGCCCGCCGCCCTCCGGTGGCGCCCCGGCCGCGGTCTCGGGTACCGGCGCTCCCGCGGGCCGGCAGACGGCGCCGGCCGACGACATGGTCCCCGCGCCGCCCGCCGAAGGAGGCGAGGCGAAGCCGGTCCGCACGCCGGTGCTGGTCGGGTACGGCGTCAAGCCGGGGGCCACGACCCGCCGTCCCCGCAAGAGCCCGGCGCCCTCGGCCCCGGGCGCGCCCGCCACGGCGGGCGCGTACGCGGGGACGGGCGCCGAGCGGACCGTCGCCCCCGCCGAGCCGGCCGCCGTCCGCGAGCCGGCCGGCCCTGCCGCGGCGTCGCGCCAAGGGGTCGCCGTGCTGGCCAAGCCGCCGGTGCGCAAGCTGGCCAGGGATCTCGGCGTGGACCTGACCTCGATCACCGGCACCGGGCCGAACGGCTCCATCACGCGGGACGACGTCCACGCGGCCGCCGAGGGGGCCACCGCGCCCGCGGTCACGCCGGCGATCGGATACGCCGGATACGGCGAGTACGCCGGGAGCGAGAGGGAGGAGCGCATCCCGGTCAAGGGGGTGCGGAAGGCGACGGCCGCGGCCATGGTCGCCTCGGCCTTCACCGCCCCGCACGTGACCGAGTGGCTCCAGGTCGACGTGACCGCCACCATGGACGCCGTGCGGCGGCTGCGCGAGCTGCCGGACTTCGCCGAGGTCAAGGTGTCGCCGCTGCTGCTCGTCGCCAAGGCGCTGATCACGGCCGTCCGGCGGTATCCGCTGATCAACTCGACCTGGACGGGCGAGGAGATCGTGGTGAAGCGCTATGTGAACCTCGGCATCGCCGCGGCCACGCAGCGCGGGCTCATCGTGCCGAACGTCAAGGAGGCGCAGGCGCTGCCGCTCCCCGAGCTCGCCAGGGCGCTGGGCGAGCTGACCGAGAAGGCCCGGTCGGGACGGTGCACCCCCGCGGACCTGACAGGCGGCACCATCACGATCACCAACGTGGGCGTCTTCGGCGTGGACGCGGGCACGCCGATCCTGAACCCCGGTGAGGCGGCGATCCTCGCGTTCGGCCAGGTGCGCGACCTGCCGTGGGTCGTGGACGGCCAGATCGTGCCGCGCAAGGTCACCACGCTCGCGCTGTCGTTCGACCACCGCATCGTCGACGGCGAGGTGGGCTCGTACGTGCTGCGTGACGTGGGCGCGATGCTGCAGGACCCGCTGCGCATGCTCGCCTGGAGCTAGTCCTCCAAGGAGGGCGAGAGGGGGCGGAGAGGGGCCGTGAAGGGCTCCCCTCCGGCCCCTTTCGGCTTCTTCAGAGCTGTTCTCGCGATGTTCCCGCAGCTCAGAGGCTTCTCAAGTTGGCCGCAAGTCATGCCCACAGTCATCAACAAGTGTGATCCAAGTCGGGCTGCCTAACTTCGTCATCACAAGCACGACGGATCCCCGGGGGGACACCAGGGGAACGAGATTTCGCCGCGCGAGCGGCGGGAGGGAAAAACGAGATGTCGAAGATCATGCTGAACGACCTTGCCATCGACGGTGCCGAGCTGACCGACGCCGAGCTCGGCGACGTGGCCGGCGGCCGCTGGTCGGTGAGCTGGACCATCGGCGGCAAGCCCGCCGAGTGGGTGAACAACTGATCCAGCCGGACCGCGGCTGAGCGGGGCCTGCCGGCTCCGCGCTGAGAGGGACACGACGTCACAAGGACGTCGTGGACCGGCCGGGCTTCATCGCGGAGCCCGGCCGGGGTCCCGGTCGCACACGGTGCCCGGAGACCTGCGCATCACAACGAATGAGAGAGTTCGCCGCGCGAGCGGCGGGGGGAAACCGAAATGTCGAAGATCATGCTGAACGACCTTGCCATCGACGGTGCCGAGCTGACCGACGCCGAGCTCGGCGACGTGGCCGGCGGCCGGATGCACGTCTCTTGGTACACCGGCGGCAAGCCCTCCGAGTGGGAGGGCACCAACAACTGACCCGCGTCACGCGGGTCTCGATCAGGAAGGGTCGGCGGGCGCGACGGGGGCGTGCACGGGGGGTGGCACGCGGCGCCTGAGGGGGCGTACGGGGGCCAAGCGGGCGTACGGGGGCGTACGGGGGCGCCCGAGGGGGCCTACGGCCGCCGAGGCCGGTCGCACGGACCGTCCGCCGATCTCCTTCCGTTCCGGCGGAGCGGGCTTGTCCCGCTCCGCCGCTTTTATGCGGCGCGATACCGCGAGCGAGGCGAGCTGGAACATGATTCTCATACTGAGCGAGCGACTGGACGACACGGTCGACCTGGTGCTGCCGAAGCTACGGCGGCGGAACGTCCCGGTGACCTGGTGGGACAGCGGTGACTTCCCCGCGAGGAGCCGGCTCACGGCGGCCTTCTCGGCGGGAGGGCACCGGATCACCCTCCACACCGAGGACGGCCCGCTGGATCTGTCGACGGTGACGGCGGTGTGGCGCAGGCGCCCCACCCGCTCGGCGGCGTCCGCGAACGTGTCGGAGCCGACCCATCGCGCGCATGTCGACTGGCAGGCGCAGTTCCTTCTCGACGGGGCCTGGGACCTCATCCCGGCCCGGTGGCTTCCCTCGCGGCGCGAGCCCGAGCGTCAGGCGCACAACAAGATCATCCACATGGCCCGCGCGGCGAGCCTGGGCTTCTCGGTGCCGGAGACGGTGTTCACCAACGATCCCGCCGAGCTCGTCCCGGCGTACGAGCGCGCCGAGGGCCGCCTGATCGCCAAGCAGATCAACTCCGACTCCTTCACGGTGGACGGGGCCGACCACCGCACGTACACGACCGTGCTGACCCGCCGCCACCTGACCTCGCGCCACCTGCTCCGGCACGAGCCGGTGATCCTGCAGCCGTACGTGCCGAAGGCCGTGGAGCTGCGGGTGATCGTCGTCGCGGAGAAGGTGTTCGCCGCGGAGATCGACTCCCAGGCGTCCCGGACGGCCAGGGAGGACTGGCGCCACTACGACGACGACCGGGTCAGGTACGCCGCGCACGAGCTTCCCGGAGACGTGCGCAGGCGCTGCGCCGAGCTGGTCGCCTCCTTCGGGCTCACGTACGGGGCGATCGACCTCATTCTCACGCCCGAAGGCGAGTACGTCTTCCTGGAGATCAACCCGAACGGAGCCTGGGGGTTCGTCGAGACGCGCACCGGGCTGCCCATCAGCGATGCCATCGCCGACTGGCTGGCCCAAGGAGAGAGCGATGAGTGACTTCGGCGCGGTGCTGGAATCCGGCGTGGAGCTGCTGCGCAGGCTGCCGCGCAGGCGTGCCCGCGTGGAGGAGGCCCGCAGAGCCGCGGCGGAGTGGGGGAACGAGCACCCCGCCGCCGGCGCGCAACTGGTCGTCGACGTGCGGCCGGGTACGCCCGTGGTCGACTACGACCTCCTTCTCGCGCACCCCGGCGGCGGCACGGTGGCGCTGACCGCGCCGTCCGACGAGGGCGTGCCCTGGCTGATCGAGCACTCGACCCACTGGGCGGCCGGGCAGCTGGTCAGCGTGGACGACGTCCACCTTTCGGTGGCGCAGGCGCTCACCATGCTGCGCTCCCTCTCCCGCCGCGACATGACGCCGCACGACGAGATCGTCGACCAGTGCCTGATCCTCAACGAGGTCATGTCCGACGACGAGCCGCTCACCACCGAGGACCTGCAGGCGGCGGCCGACGAGTTCCGCAGGGGGCGCGGCCTGTACGACCGCGCGGCCACCGTCGCCTGGCTCGAACAGATGGGGATGTCGCCCGCGCAGTTCGAGGAGTACATCGGCGGCATCGCCCGCCGGCGCAGGTTCCGGCGGCGCAAGGAGGCCGAGCTCGCCCCGGAGTACCTCGCCGGGCACCGCTCACGGTTCGACCGGGCACGCGCCGTCTGGGCGGTCGGCTCCGAGCGGTGGACCGCCGCCACCCCGGCGGAGCTGCTGGCCATGCTGCCGGCGAGCACCGGTGAGGCCCAGGTGACCATCGGCGACCGGTGGGCCGGCGAGCTGCCGGAGCCCCTGCGGGACGCCGAGGCCGGCGCCGTCGCCGGGCCGGTCGAGCAGGGAACCGGATTCTTCACCGGCGCCGTCCTGAACCGCCGCCCGGCCGAGGACGACGCCGAGACGCTGGCCGCCGCGGGGCGTGCCGCCTTCGCGGCCTGGCTCGCCGAGCGCCGCGGCCGCGCGTCGATCGAATGGCACTGGCTGTGAGCCGCCCGATCTACCGCGAGGAGGCGCTGCGCCGGTACAGCGTCCGGGAGCAGCAGGCCGACAAACCGCTGGTCATCCGCAAAGCGTGGTTCGTCCTGTTCTGGGGGCTGGTCGCCCTCCTTGGCGCCGCCGGCGCGGGGCTGGCGGTCGTCCAGGTGCCCAACCTGGTGACCGTCCAGGTCATGGTCACCGGATACCAGGCCGAGCCGGCTTCGCACTTCGACGTCACGGCCCAGGTGCCGCAGGACCGGGACCTGCCTCGGGCCGGCGACGAGGCGACCGTACGGCTCGCGGGCCGGGCGCGGCCGCTTAGCTGCCACGTCACCGACCCCGGTGGTCCCGTGGTCACGGTGGAGCGGCTCAAGAAGCGTTTCGCCACGGCCACCGGGCCCGCCCGCCTCGCCGTGCTGTCCTGCCAGATCACCGGAGAGCAGCCTGACGGGCTGCTGCGCCGGTCCGGCGAGGCCGTGATCCCGAGCGGGACCGTCGCGGCCGGAACCCTGCTGCTCGGAGGCGGCTCATGAGAAGGCACGTGCCGGTCATCCTGCAGAACTCGGTCACCGAATGCGGAGCCGCGTCCCTGGCCATGATCCTGTCGTACCACGGGCACCGGATCTCACTGCACGAGCTGAGCGACCGGCTCCAGATCGGCAGGGACGGGCTGACCGCGCTCGCCATCGTGTCCGGCGCCCGCGACTCCGGGCTGAACGCCAAGGCGTTCTCCCTGGAACCCGCCGACCTCGCCCGCATCCCCATGCCGGCCGTGGTCCACTGGGAGTTCAACCACTTCGTGGTGGTCGAACGCTGGACGCCCGAGCGGGTGGACATCGTCGACCCCGGACCCGGGCGGCGCAGGCTCACCGCCGAGGAGTTCAACGAGGGGTTCACCGGCGTCGTCCTGGCGTTCGAGCCGGGCCCCGCCTTCCGCCGGGGAAGCTCCAGCGCGGCCAGCGCCTGGCGCCGCCAATTCCTGAAGACCCTCCTCATGCGCCGGCGCGGCCTGCTGGCGCAGGTCGTGCTCGCCTCGATCGTCCTGCAGCTGCTCGGCCTGGCGCTGCCCCTGTTCTCCCAGGTGCTGGTGGACCAGGTGCTGCCCACGGGCGCGGACGCCTTCCTCGCCCTGCTCGGCGGCGGGTTGCTGCTGGCCACGCTGACGCAGTTCGTCGTCGGGGCGCTGCGGTCGATCCTGCTGGTGTCGGTGCGGGCGAGCGCCGACGCCGAGCTGACCCGGGGAGTCATCTCCCACCTGATCGCCCTGCCGTTCCGGTACTTCGCGCTGCGCGGCACCGGAGACCTCGTGACCCGGGCGAGCAGCGTCGCCGTGCTGAGGGACATGCTCACCGGCCAGATCCTGTCGGCGCTCCTGGACGGGCCGCTCGCCGTCGGATACCTGATCCTGGTCTTCATCCGGGACCCGCTGTTCGGCGCGTGCCTGGTCGGCATCGCCCTCCTGCAGATCGTGCTGCTGCTCGTGACCACCCGCCGGGTCAACTACCTGGCACAACAGGAGCTGACGGCGTTCTCCGCGACGCAGAGCAACCTGATCCAGGCCATCGGCGGGATCGAGACGCTCAAGGCGTCCGGGGCCGAGCGGCACGCGGTCGAGCAGTGGTCCAGGAACTTCACAACCCAGCTGAACGCCGACGTACGGGGCGGGATCACGCAGGGCCTGCTGGAGGCCACCCTCGGCGCCATCCGCGTGCTGGCCCCTCTCGGCCTGCTGTGGATCGGGGCCTGGCGGGTGCTGGACGGGCAGCTCACCCTTGGGGCACTGCTCGCGCTCAACGCCATCGCCGTCGCCGCGCTCACCCCGCTGTCGTCGCTGATGTCCAGCCTGCAGAGCCTCCAGCAGGCGGGCGCGCACTTCGACCGGCTCTCCGACATCCTCGCCTCCGACCCCGAACCGGCGGAGGGCATCGAGGTCCTGCGCCTGCGCGGCGCCGTCGAGCTGCGGGATGTGGGCTTCCGGTACGACCCGAGGGCTCCCTGGACGCTCCAGGGCATCTCCCTGAAGATCGCCCCAGGCCAGAAGGTGGCCCTGGTCGGGTCATCGGGGTCGGGCAAGAGCACGCTGGCCCGGCTGCTGCTGGCCCTGCACACCCCGACCACCGGTGAGATCCGGTACGACGGGGTGCCGGTGAGCGAGCTGAACCTGCACACGCTGCGGCGGCAGTTCGGCGTGGTCACCCAGGATCCGTCCCTGTTCACCGGCACCATCCGGGAGAACATCGCGCTGAACGACCCGGGCGCCTCCTTCGCGCGCATCGTCGAGGCCGCGCGCATCGCCCGCCTGGACGACGAGATCAAGCAGATGCCAATGGGGTACGAGACCATGCTGACCGAGGGGGCCGGCCTGTCGGGCGGCCAGAAGCAGCGGCTGGCGCTCGCCCGCGCACTGCTCTCCCGGCCGAAGATCCTGCTGCTGGACGAGGCCACCAGCAACCTCGACAGCGAGAGCGAGGCGGCGATCGAGAGCCACCTCGCCCGGCTGACGCAGACCAGGATCGTCATCGCGCACCGGCTCAGCACGATCCGTGACGCGGACCTCATCCTGGTGGTGGACGGCGGCCGCATCGTCGAGCGCGGCACCCATCAGCAGCTCATGTTCCTCGGCGGCCGGTACGCCAGCCTGGTGGCCGCCCAGACCGACGGCGCCACCTCGAACGCGGGCGGCCCGGCGGAGGCGGCTCCCTCGCGGGGCTCCGAGGACGCCCACCTGACCCAGCCGCTGGTCAGGCACACCCCCGACCCGACCCACCTTGGCGCCACCGTGACGGCGTTCCCCGCAGGACCCGCCCCGAGCCGCTGAACATCCCGGACGGCCGCCTTCAGCGGGGGGCAAGTCATGGTCTCCGGGACAGGGGCGCCGGGGGTGGGCCGTACGCTGGCGGCTCAGACATTCTGAAGGAGAGACGATGTTCCGGCATGTTGTGATGTTCACCTGGGTCGCGGGCGCCACAGAGGAGCAGAAGGCCGAGGTGGAGGCCGGGCTCAAAGGGCTGCCGGCGGTCATCCCCGAAATTCGCCGCTACGATATCGGTACCGACGCGGGTATCACCCCCGGTAACTACGAGTTCGCCGTGGTGGCGGACTTCGACTCGGCCGAGGACTACCTGGTCTATCGAGACCATCCGGTGCATCGCGCTGTGATCGCCGACATCATCAGGCCGATCGTCGCCAACCGCGCCTCGGTGCAGTACTCCTTCTGAGGCGGCCGTCCGGCAGGCCCGGCGTGACCCGGGCCGTCAGACGGAGGGAGGGTTCTCGCGGTGCTGGAGTTCGCCTTCGGAGACCGTGCTGCGGCGGGACAGGAGGAAGAAGCTCAGCAGCATTCCCACGGCGCCTACGATCATGAAGATGACGCCGATGATGTCGATGTGGACGCTGCTGCCCAGCACGTCGGGCTCGATCGCGAACTTCAGAATCGCCCCGATGGTCAGGAAGAAGATGCTGACCCCGATGCCCATGCAGACCTCCGGGACTCGTGTTAGGTAAAGAACGCCTCGCGGCAGGGTAATACCCCGCCCCGCGCGCTAACACTACCTATCCGCCGCCCCTTAAAGCACGATCTTTCCCCTTGCCTGTGGGGCACCGCCGAGGCCGCTCCCGGAACGGCGGATCGCGGGCGCCGGACGCGGCAAGGGGAGGGAGCCCGCGCCGGCTCCCTCCCCTTGCCACTACTTGTCGCGAGTCGCCCCCCGGACGGCCTGCCGCGACGGGCGTCAGAAGGCGTCTTCGGGGAGCTCCATCAGGCTCTGGTCGGTGGCGGCCAGCGTGCGGCGCTCGGCGGACAGGCGCGGCAGCACCGTCTGGCTGAAGAAGGAGGCCGCGGCCACCTTGCCGGTGTAGAACGCCTTGTCCCGGTCGGACGCGCCGAGGGCGTTGAGCGCCACCTCGGCCTGGCGGAGCAGGAGCCAGCCGATCACGAGGTCGCCGAGGGCCACCAGGAACCGGGTGGTGTTGAGGCCGACCTTGTAGACCTCCTTCGGGTTCTCCATGGACCCGATCGCCCAGCCGGCCATCGTGTCGGCCATCGCCTTGATCTCGCCGGCGGCCTCGTCGAGGAGCTTGCGCTCCTCCTTGAGCCTGCCGTTGCCTGCTTCGGAGGCGGCGAAGGCCTTGATGTCGCCGAGCAGCGTGCCGAGCGCGGCGCCCTGGTTGCGCAGGACCTTGCGGAAGAACAGGTCCTGGCCCTGGATGGCAGTGGTGCCCTCGTAGAGGGAGTCGATCTTGGCGTCGCGGATGTACTGCTCGATCGGGTAGTCCTGCAGGTAGCCCGAGCCGCCGAGCGTCTGCAGGGAGCGGGACAGCATCTCATACGACCGCTCGGAGCCGACGCCCTTGATCAGGGGGAGCAGCAGGTCGTTCATCGCCTCGGCCTCGGCGTTCCTGGCGCCCTCGAACTCGGCGATCTGGACGGTGTCCTGGAAGGTCGCCGTGTAGAGGACCAGCGCGCGCATGCCCTCGGAGTAGGCCTTCTGCAGCATGAGCTCGCGGCGCACGTCCGGGTGGTGGGTGATGGTCACCCGCGGGGCGGTCTTGTCACCCGACCTGGTGAGGTCGGCGCCCTGGACGCGCTGCTTGGCGTACTCGAGCGCGTTGAGGTAGCCGGTGGACAGGGTGGCGATCGCCTTGGTGCCGACCATCATGCGGGCGTGCTCGATGACCATGAACATCTGCTTGATGCCCTCGTGCACGTCGCCGACCAGCGTGCCGATGGCCGGGTGCTTCTCGCCGAAGGTGAGCTCGCAGGTCGTGGAGGCCTTCAGGCCCATCTTGTGCTCGACGTTGGTCACGTAGACGCCGTTGCGCTCACCGAGCTCGCCGGTCGAAAGGTCGACGTGGTACTTCGGCACCAGGAACATCGACAGGCCCTTGGTGCCGGGGCCGTGCCCCTCGGGGCGGGCGAGCACCAGGTGGAAGATGTTCTCGGTCATGTCCTGCTCGGCGCTGGTGATGAAGCGCTTGACGCCTTCGATGTGCCAGGTGCCGTCCGGCTGCTGGACCGCCTTGGTGTGGCCGGCGCCCACGTCGGAGCCCGCGTCCGGCTCGGTCAGCACCATGGTGGCGCCCCAGTCGCGCTCGATCGCGAGCTCGGCGAAGCGCTTCTGGGCGTCGTTGCCGATCTTCCACATCGTGTAGGCGAAGTTCGGGCCGGCGCCGTACATGTAGAGGGCCGGGTTGGCGCCGAGCACCATCTCCGCCGCCGCCCAGGCGATGCTGCGGGGGAGGCCGGGGCCGCCCAGCTCCTGGGGCAGGTCCAGGTGGGTCCAGCCGCCGTCGAGCAGCGCCTGGTAGGACCGCTTGAACGCCTCGGGGAGCCGCACCGTGCCGGTCGCCGGGTCGAAGACCGGCGGGTTGCGGTCGGCGTCGGCGAAGGAGTCGGCCAGCGGGCCGGTGGCCAGGCGGTCGACCTCCTCCAGGATGCTCCGGGTGACGTCCTCGTCGACCTCGGCGAACCGCCCGGTGCCGAGGATCTCGCGGCGGCCGAGCACCTCGAAGAGGTTGAACTCAAGGTCGCGAACGTTGCTCTTGTAGTGGCCCATGGCTGCGCGTCTCCTCGAAAACCGGGCATGCGGCTTAGAACGTACTGGTCAGTAACCTTACCTCGAATGCTACCCGCCAGTAACCCCTAGAAAACTGGACGAACGTGGTGTTCACCACTTGGCTAGCGCGCCCACGCCCCTTCGAGGGACGGCTCCGCTTCCGCCCGCGTAGCGCCTTCGCGAGGTCGGTCGCCGCGAGTGCGGCCGCCAGGCAGGCCACCGGGATCACCGGCAGGACGTATCGGTGGTCGAAGTCCAGTGCCGCGATCGGCCCCACGAGCAGGAACATCGCCGCGATCCACGGCAGCAGCGCTCTGCGTGGCCGGACCGCCGCACCGAGCCCGCCCACCAGCAGGATCAGCCCGATCACCGGGCCGCGCAGGTAGGCCGGGTACTGGTAGGCCATGAGGAACCCCGCGTACGGGTCGACCGACCCCAGGCCGCGGATGCCCGGGTCGTACTCCTCGCGGGCCTTCCGGACGAGCGGGTAGTCCGGCAGTGACCACTGCCCCCGCGCGAAGCCGAACGCCGGCGTGACCCGCTCCGGGTGCCGTACCGGCGTCCAGGCGAAGGTCAGCGCGGTGTCCCGGACGACGTCCGCGAGATAGTCGAACGGCTGCGCCAGGATGGCCCGGACGGCGAACGAACGGGCCAGGTCGTTGTTGCCGTCCCGCCCGCCCGGCAGCCGGTTGAGCGAGGCGCCCGGGTCCCACACGTACTCCGACGCCGCGTCCTGGTGCGCCCCGTTGGGGCAAAGGCCCCGCTCCGCCACGGGAGGCCTGATCACGGCGCAGTCGGCGAAGGTCATCGTGCGCGCCCACAGCACGGCCCCCTCGCCTCCGGTCAGCGTGAACCTCCCGTTGACCTGGGCGTTCCAGCCCGCGTACGCCGCCAGTGGCAGCGCGCCCGCGATGGCCACGGCCGCCAGGCGGCGCACGCCCACGCGCTGCGAGGCCAAGACGAGCAGCACGAGCACGAGCAGGGGGAGGGCGATCGTCCGGGTCAGCGTGGCGAGGGCGAGCAGCGCGCCGGCGGCGGCACAGGCGCGAATCGACGGCCTGACCGACCATCCCAGGATCGCGAGCGCCGCCACGATGAGGAAGATGAAGAGGGTGTCCGACAGGACCCCGTGCTCGAGCCGCAGGAACGAAGCGTCGAACAGCCCAGGTACCGCAGCCAGGGACGCGCCCCAGGCCGGTACCCCACGGCGGCGCAGCACCGCGTAGATCATCAATCCGATGCCGAGCCCCATCGCGTGCTGCGCGCCCACCACCACGGCCACGCTGTGCAAGGGCCGCAGCAGCCATAGGAACAGGGGATAGCCGCTCGGATGGAACCCCAGGGACGGCCGTAGGTGCGAGGCCACGTCCAGATAGCTGAACGAGTCGTACCAATAGAGCTGCGCGGGCCGGTATCCGAGCATCGTCACCACGCGCAGCGCGGCCGCCAGGGCCAGGGTGATCGCGAAAAGCCGGTGGGTTCCGAAGACACGCCGGGTCCGCTGAAGGGCGGCGGGCGGTGACATGCGGGGGAGGGTCAGCATCACGGTCCGATTCGTTAAAGGGCATGGCGATGACGCACCGCGTCAGGGCATGCGCGCAGCGTGGTCGATGGTGGGCGTGATCGGGCATCGGCGGTGTCGCGAGGTTCAGGTCAGGTGCCGCGACGCGGACGGTGCCGCCAGGTTCAGGTCAGGTGCCGCGGCGCCGCCGGTGCCGGTGTGCGCGCCCGTCGTTGCCGCCGTGCTGCGCGGCGATCCCGTGCCCGCTACGCGCGGGCGATCGGCGTTCAGGAGCTCTCGGGGCAGTAGTTCTCGAGGGTGACCACCGAGTTCGGGCGCGGCGCGGGATCCACCAATATGAGCGCCGTGCCTGGCTTGCTCATCACGCCGTCGTGGACGTACCAGGAATCCGGTACCGATGACCTGCCGCCGTGGTAGGTCACCAGCTCGGCGCCCGGCACCCCTCGCTCCCGCAGCATCCGCAGCACGGCGGGCAGGTGCTGGTTGACGAAGCCGACGCAGTGGAGCGGCTCGCCTTCGGCGGCCAGTGACGCTCTGGCCGCGTAGAACTCACCAGGGCGTGCCCTGCGCCCGAGCACGATGTGGGCGCTGCCCTTGAAGTCGACCGGAACCCTTATGCCGATCTCGCACCCGCGCAGGCGCGCGAAGCCGCAGCCGCCGGGGCGTTCGAGGGCGGTGATGTCGTTGTTCAACGTCATGATCACCCCCTCGAGGCTGGGGGTGGCGGGCTTGAGGCGCAGCGAGATGTTCAGGTGGACGGCTTTGAACTCCCTCTCGTAGCGCTGGGGATCGGCGAAGAGATCCTTCACGGTGATGAGGTAGTTCGGGCCGATTCGGGTGATGTCGAGCGCGGCGGAGGCCGGGTGCGGCCCGAGGCCGGCGGCGTCCGGCAGGAACCACGTGAGCAGCACGATCGCGGCCGCGAGAGGAGCGAGTATCCGCAGGCGGCGGAGCGACCTCGGCGATCCCTGCGGCGAACCCGGCTCCTGCCCGGAGCCTGTTCTCCTCCGGCGCGGCAGGCGGAGACTCCTGCGATGGGCGGGAGCTCGCGGCCCGGTCGCCGGTACGCAGGCCATGCCCGTCGTGATCTCCTCCATCAGTTCGAGCGCCCCGGGGGTCATGCCAGGGCCGGCGTCGGGAGCGATGGAGGCCACCCTCCGGTCGATGTCGGTCTTCACGATTGCCCCTTCAGCAGCGCGACCGCACGCGGGCCGTACGCGAGGAGGTCCAGCTCGGCGGCCTCCAGCTCCCTTGCCAGGCGTTTGCGCGCGCGGTGCAGGCGCAGGCGCACGGCTCCACGCGAGCATTCCAGGACCGTCGCGATCTGCGCGGTGTCCAGGCCTTCCCAGCTCACCAGCGACAGCAACTCCCTGTCCTCCGGGCTGAGCCGCTGGAACGCCTCGCGTATCGCGCCGACGTCCTGGTGCGGCTGGGAGTCCTCCCACGCCGCCAGCTCCGCGCGGAGCCGTACGGCGAGGGCGCTTCGCCGTGTCTCGCCGCGGTGGTGGTTGGCGAGGACCCGCCGGGCCACGCCGTACAGCCAGAGCCGCGCCTGTTCGCCCTCAGGGATGTCGTCGATCCGGCGCCATGCCGTGGTGAACGTCTCCGAGATCGCGTCGGCGGCGTCGTCGGGGGACTCGGTACGCCGCCGGACGTATCCGAGCAGATCCGCATAGTTCGCCATGTAGATCTCCTCGAAGCGCTGCCTGGGGTCGGGTGGTCCCACGCCGCTTTCCTTCCCGATGGGGTCTGCTCCCCTCAGCCTGGCCAGAGGAGCCACTCGTCACCACACATGTCCGGGTATCAGGAAATGTTTCAGGCGTCCTTCGAGAAATTGGTACAAGTCCGGGCCGGAGCCCGGTGAGATGCCTCACCACGCAATGAGGACGAATGTGATGTTTGCTAAGGTCCGATAACAGAGGCCCCGTTCTGGGATCTCCCGGACGAGTAGCACGTCGTACCCGGCCCAGCGAAGACGACAACGCGAACCGGGGAAACACTGTCGTCTGAGACGCGAACCGGAAACGGCATCGCCCGGGAGACGGAGCGGGTGGCTCCATCGCCCGGGCGGCGGGGGGCACGCCGGTGAGGCGGCCCCGGAGGACGCGTTACTGTGCCGACTTGGCCCTTCCTTTGAGCGAGATGGTGCCGATGGCGGCGATCAGGTAGACCAGCGCGCCGCCCCAGGCGGCGTCCCAGGCCGCGCCGAACACGCCCTCCTGGTCGAAGATCAGCTGTACCGGGTACATGAGGACGGCCGCCCCGATGCCGGGATAGAGGGCGAACCTCCACGGATGCCGCAGCGACCAGAGCCGGGCCTGCCGGGTCACGCGGTCTCCCACATCCGGCTTGCTGACGGCGCCGATGGCGGCCACCGCGCTGAAGAGGCTGATGCCGAGGCAGAGCGCCCAGGTGAGGTCGGCGGGCCCAGGGAGGATGACGCCCATGATGAAGCTGATCGCCGCACTCGCCCCACCAGTGATCGCCGCGGTCTTCCACGGCGCGCCGCGCAGGGCCGCGCCGGCGAGCGACATCTCGTCGCGTCGAGTCAGTTCGTTCATGCACCCAGGTTGCCCTCCGTCACGGCATCGGCACATCGGGGACGAACCCTGATCTGCCCCTGACCCCTGGGAGACGACCTCCACGGCCGGACGCCGGCCCGCGAGGCCACCGGTTCGGAGGGGATCACCAGGGCCTCGATAGCCTTTGACCATGTCTGTGATCTTTCGTCCTGCTCGCCGGGAAGACGTCCCGTTGATCGTCGCCATGCTCGCCGACGACCCGATCGCCGCGGCCAGGGAAGGGGACCCGTCGGACGTGGTCTACCTCGACGCCTTCGAGGCCATCGACGCCGACCCCCGGCAGGAGCTGATCGTCGCGGAGGACGGCGGGCGGGTGGTCGGCACGATGCAGATCACGTTCATCCCGGGGCTGTCCCGTAAGGGCGGGGAGCGAGCCCTGGTCGAGGCCGTACGCGTGGGCGCCTCGATGCGGGGGCAGGGCCTCGGCCGCGCGATGATGCGGTGGGCCATCGACCGCGCCCGCGAGCGAGGCTGCCGGATGGTGCAGCTCACCAGTGACAAGGCCCGGGCCGACGCCCACCGTTTCTACACCTCGCTCGGCTTCGTCGACTCCCACGTGGGCTTCAAGCTCAGCCTCTGACGCCGGCGGAGTCCGGGTCAGGCCACGGGGGCGATCTCCACGAGGTTGTCGTGGTAGACGGCGCCCCTGCCCATGTCGGCGTCGCGCTCGTCGACCAGGACGTTGGCGTTGACCCCGCCCGGGCTCAGCTTGGGCCAGTTGCCCTTCGTGGTCGCCACGACGCCGGGCGCGACCCGGTCGCTGACCCGTAGCTCGACCGTCATCTCGCCGTTGTCGTTGAACACCCGGACGCGCTGGCCGTCGCTCAGCCCCCGGTCGGCGGCGTCCTTCTCGCTGACCAGGACCGCAGGGGCTCCGGCACGGCGGGCCAGCTCGGGGTTGTTCCCGAACACCGTGTTGAGGAACGTGTGGGCCGCCGGAGTGATCAACGCCAGCTTGTACGGCCCGTCGGTGTTCGCCGAGAAGGGTGGGATGTATCCCTGGTTCTCCGGCGCGAACTCGAGCCTCCCCGAGGCCGTCGGGAACCCGTCGGCGAACGGCAGGAACGGGTCGGGGTAGTTGAGGCGGACCCAGCCTTCCTCGCGGAGCCGCTCGACGGTGATCCCGTCCAGCGCCGGGTGGGCGGTGGACAGGAGCTGCTCGGCGATCTCGAGGTCGGAGTCGTACAGGGAGGGGTCGGTCAGCCCGAGGCGGCGGGCGACCCGGCGGAAGGTCTCGGTCGTGGACAGGCACTCGCCGGGCGGGGCCACGGCGGGCTCGTTCCACATCAGGTACATGTGCCCGTACCCGGCGTGCAGGTCGGTGTGCTCGATCTGCATGGTGGCAGGGAGCACGAGGTCGGCGTAGTCCACGGTGTCGGTGGGGAACTGCTCCATCACCACCGTGAACAGGTCCTCCCGCAGCAGCCCCTTGCGGACGCGGTTCTGGTCGGAGGTGCTGCCCATCGGGTTGGCGGCGTAGACCCACAGGCACTTCACCGGATGCTCGGTGTCTTCGAGACCTTCGGCAAGGCGGGTCATCGTCAGCGTCCTGACGGGCTTGTCGAGCAGGTCGAGCCGGACGTCGGCCTGGATGGGGACGTGGCCGCTGGTGGAGTAGGCGACGCCGCCGCCGGGGTGCTTCCAGTCACCGGTCACGCCCGGGATGCAGGCGATCGTCCGCATGGCGGTGCCGCCGCCCCGGTGGCGCTGGATGCCCATCGTGGCCCGGATGCCGGTCGGCCGGGTGTGCGCGAGCCGTACGCCGAGGGCGCGGATGTCCTTCTCGGGGATACCGGTGATCTCCGCCACCACGCTGGGGGGATATTTCCGGATTTCTCGCTCAAAGTCGTCCCAGCCGGTGGTGTGCTGCTCCAGGAACTCCCGATCCTCGGCGCCCTCGTCCAGCACGACGTGCATCAGCGCGAGCGCGAGCGCGGCGTCGGTGCCCGGCCGGATCGCCAGGTACTCGTCCGCCTGGTCGGCGGTGCGCGTCCTGACCGGGTCGATCGCGACGACGTGCGCCCCTGCGGCCCGCGCCTCCTGGATGAACTTCCACAGGTGGTGCCCGCTGGTCAGCGTGTTCGTGCCCCACAGCAGGATCAGCCTCGAAAGCGCGAACTGCTCCGGGTCCATGCCGCCCGGCGTCCCGTTCGTGCGGGTCAGACCCTGGTTCCCGGCCCGGGCGCAGATGTTGAGGTCGTGGTACGACGCTCCCAGCGCGTTCCACAGCCGGCGCCCGGCCTGGCCCGACTCACCCTGGATGTAACCGAGCGTCCCGGTGCCCTGGTACGGCCAGATGGCCTCGCCGCCGAACTCGTCGACGATCGCCGTCAGCCGCTCCGCGATCTCGTCGAGCGCCTCCTCCCAGGAGATGCGCTCGAACCGCCCCGACCCCTTCGGCCCGACCCGGCGCATCGGGTACAGGATCCGGTCGGAGGCCTTGGTGTGCTCCAGGTAGCGGTTGACCTTCACGCACAGAGCGCCGCGCGTGTAGGGCTGGTCATGGTTGCCGCGCAGGCGCACGGCCTCGCCGTCCTTCACGGTGACGACCCACGAACAGGTGTCCGGGCAGTCCAGAGGGCAGGCACCAAGAACATTCAGCTCACGGCTCATGGGCAGAACGGTACCTGGATCGCCCATATCACCACATGGTGGGCGGGAGTTCCGCCTGGTGACATTCACTACTCGACCTGGGGTGGTATGACCGCCCCATACTTACGGTGGATGCGCTCCCGGCCGCGGCACCGGCACCATGAGGGATGCCCATATCGCAGATCGCTCACGGCCGGGTGCGCCGTAGAGTGTCAGCGAATGGCCGGGGTGCACCGGTTCGCCGACGACCGCTGAGGCGTGAGCCCGAGGAGGGTCGCACGGACTCCGGTGGGCTTCCGCGCCCGCACCGGTGAAGACAGCCTAGGGAAAGATCATATGCCCCGAGACGTGCGTAGACGTCAGCGGTGACCGACATACGGGAGCGCGACGAGGCAGAGGAGGCCGCGGGGGAGAACATCTCCGCGGCCGGTTCTTCCGTGACTCCAGAGAGCCCGCGCACTCCTGCGGACACCTCGGAGGCCTCGGACGTCTCGGACGTCCCCGCCGGCGACCCCACCTCCGGTACGGAGACCCCCGAGGGTTCGCGTGCCGCGTCCGGTGATCCCGTCGTGCTCGTCGTCGAGCCGCTGCTGCCCCAGCGCATCCGCAGGCCGTCCGACGCGCTGCGCTTCTTCATCACCCTCCTCACACTGGCGGCGATCGTCCTGCTCGCGCTCATCGCCAAGCAGACGCTCAACGGCCTGGAGAGAGACGTCACCGACGGGACGAGCCGGGCCCCCGACCTGCTGATCGGCGTGGCGAGCTTCCTCGCCGGCACCGCCGTGCTGGCCGTGCCCAGCGCGTTCGCCGTCGAGCGGGTGTTCCACCGCGACGGGCTGCGGGTGGCCGAAGGGCTGATCGCGGCGATCATCGGGATGCTCGTCTCCTTCGTCCTCGGCGAGTGGCTGGCCGCGGCCGGCCCGGGCGACCTGCGCCTGCTGCTCACCGGAGGGCGCCAGGTCGAGCCGCTCAACACCCTGCTCACCTCGGTCGTCGCCTACGTCACCGCAGTGCGCATCTCCCGCCGCCCGACCTGGCGGGCGATGATGTGGATGGCGATCGCCCTCGACGTGTTCGCGCTGTTCACCAGCGCCGACGCCACCGCGCTCGGCGTCTTCGTGACCTACCTCGTCGGCCTGGCCGTCGGGTACGCCACCCTCTACGTCGTCGGCAGCCCCAACACCCGGCCACCGGGCAGCACCGTGGTCGCCGCCCTGCGCCGCCTCGCATTCGTCCCCGCCAGGGCCCGGCGCATCACCGACGACGCCCAGGGAAGCCGCCGCTACGGCGTGACGATGACCGACGGGCGCCGGTTCGACGTCACCGTGCTCGACAGGGACCGGCAGGTCGCCGGGGTCCTCTACCGGCTCTGGCGCGGCATCCGGCTCAGCTCGGAGACCCGCCGCCGGGCCATCCGCTCGCTCCGCGCGGAGCTCGAGCGCGAGGCGCTCATGGCCTACGCCGCCCAGGCCGCCGGCGTGAACACCCCGTGCCTGGTCGGCACCAGCGAGATCGGCACCGACGCCGCGCTGCTCGCTTACGAGCACCTGGACACGCGCGCGCTGGAGGACGTCCCCGACGACGAGCTGGACGACGAGCTGCTCATCAAGATCTGGAAGCAGGTCGAGCTGCTCCAGGCCCAGCGCCTGGCCCACCGGCGGCTCACCGGCGACAGCATCCACGTCGACGGCGACGGCGAGGTCGTGCTGATGGACGCCCGCAGCGGCGAGATCGCGGCCGGTGACCTGCTGCTCCGGCTCGACATCGCACAGCTGCTCACCTACCTGGCGCTGCGCGTCGGCCCCGAGCGTTCGGTGATGTGCGCCTCCAAGGTCATCCCGAAGCGGTCGCTCGCGGGGGCGCTGCCCCTGCTCCAGCGCATCGCCCTCACCAGGGGCACCCGCGCCCAGGTCGGCAGGAACAAGGCGCTGCTTCCCGCGCTCCGCGAGCAGATCGTCGCCCTCACGCCTCAGGTCGAGGTCGAGGAGGTGCGCCTGGAGCGGTTCCAGCCGCGCACCCTGGTGACCATCATCGCCAGCGCGCTGGCGGCGTACTTCCTGCTCTCGCAGCTCAGCAGGGTGAACCTGGCCGACGTCGTCACCCGGGCCGAGTGGGGCTGGGCCGGCGTCGCCCTGGTCGCGGCCGGCCTGAGCTACCTCGCGGCGGCGCTCATGATCCGGGGCTTCGTACCCGAGAAGCTGCCGCTGGGCCCCATGGTCCTGGCCCAGTTCGCGGCCTCGTTCGTCAAGCTGGTGGCGCCCGCCGCGGTCGGGGGAGTGGCCATCAACTCCCGTTTCCTGCAGAAGCGCGGCATCGCACCTGGGCTCGCCGTGGCCAGTGTGGGCGCCTCGCAGCTCGTGGGGCTGGCCTGCCACATCCTGCTGCTCCTGCTCTTCGGCTACCTCACCGGCATCAAGGCCGCCCCGTCGGTCAGCCCCTCGCGTGGCATGGTCATCGCGCTGCTGTCCGGCGCCGTCCTGGTACTGATCGTCCTGGCCGTGCCGCCGCTCCGCCGCCTGATCACCGGGCGCATCCGGTCGCTGTTCTCCGGGGTGATGCCCCGCCTACTGGACGTCCTGCAGTCGCCGCGCAAGATCCTGGAAGGGCTGAGCGGCACGCTGCTGCTCACGCTGGCCTTCGTCGTCTGCCTGGCCGCCTGCGTCCGGGCCTTCGGCGGCTCGCTCAGCTTCGCGGCGGTGGCCATCGTCGTGCTGGCCGGCACGGCCATCGGCTCGGCCGCGCCCACCCCCGGCGGGCTGGGCGCTGTGGAAGGGGCCCTCTACGTCGGCCTGACGCTGTCCGGGCTGGCGCCCACGGTGGCGACGTCCGCCGTGCTGCTCTACCGGCTGCTCACGTTCTGGCTGCCGGTGCTGCCCGGATGGGCGTCCTTCGCCTGGCTCCAGCGGCACGGCGCCCTTTGACCTTCGACCCCGCCGCCGTGCCCGAGGGGTCGGCGGCCTGCCTCCTTGAGCCCTGAGGGCCGGAGGCCCGGCGGCCTGAGCCCCTCGGGCCGGTGACCCTCGGGGCTCTGGGCCGGCGGGTCAGACGATGCGAGCCCCCGGCTCGGCGATCTCCTTCTCGATGGCGGCGAGCTCCTCGGCGGAGAAGTCGAGGCGGTCCACCGCGGCGATGTTGTCCTCCAGCTGCCGGACGCTGCTGGCCCCGATCAGCACCGAGGTCACCCGCGAGTCCCGCAGCGCCCACGCCAGGGCCATCTGGGCCAGCGACTGGCCACGGCTCGCGGCCAGGTCGTTCAGCGCGCGGACCCGCCGGAGCAGGTCGTCGGTGAGCTGGCTCGGCCGCAGGAACCTCTCCTGAGAAGCCCGCGAGCCCTCGGGGACGCCCTGCAGGTACCTGTCCGTCAGGATTCCCTGGGCCAGGGGCGAGAACGGGATGCAGCCGACGCCCTCGGCCTCCAGGGTGTCGAGCAGCCCGTCCTCGATCCAGCGGTCGAGCATCGAGTACCGCGGCTGGTGGATGAGCAGCGGAGTGCCCATCTCGCGCAGGATCCGGGCCGCCTCCCTGGTCTGCTCGGGCGTGTAGTTGGAGATGCCCGCGTACAGCGCGCGCCCGGACCGCACGGCCGTGTCCAGCGCCCCCATCGTCTCCTCGAGCGGGGTGTCGGGGTCGGGCCGGTGGCTGTAGAAGATGTCGACGTAGTCGAGCCCCATGCGGGAGAGCGACTGGTCGAGGCTGGCCAGCAGGTACTTGCGCGAACCCCACTCGCCGTAGGGGCCGGGCCACATGTCGTACCCGGCCTTGGTGGAGATGATCAGTTCGTCGCGGTACGGCCGGAAGTCCTGGGCGAAGATGTGGCCGAAGTTCGTCTCGGCCGAGCCGTACGGCGGGCCGTAGTTGTTGGCGAGGTCGAAGTGGCTCACGCCCAGGTCGAACGCCCTGCGCAGCGTCGCCCTCTGGGTGTCGATCGGCTTGTCGTCACCGAAGTTGTGCCACAGCCCGAGCGAGACGGCGGGCAGCTTCAGGCCGCTCCTCCCCGTCCGGTTGTACGGCTGGCGCCCATAGCGGTCGCTTGATGCCGAGTACGTCACTGGATCTCCCCTATTTCTTCGTTCTTCAGCGAGGCCGCCCGGTCGATGATCCACGAGAGGGTGAAGGCCTCCTCGCGCCACGCGTCGTACCGCCCGCTCCTCCCGCCGTGGCCGGCGCCCATCTCCGTCTTGAGCAGGAACGGCCCGCCGCCGGCGATGTCGCGGAGCCTGGCGATCCACTTCGCCGGCTCGTGGTAGAGCACGCGGGTGTCGTTCAGGCTGGTGATCGCGAGGATGGGCGGGTACACCCGGTCGTCGATGTTCTCGTACGGCGTGTACGACTTCATGTACTCGTAGACGTCCGCGTTGTGGAGCGGGTCGCCCCACTCGTCCCACTCGATGACGGTCAGCGGCAGTGACGGGTCGAGGATGGTGTTCAGCGCGTCGACGAAGGGCACTTCCGCCACGACGCCCCCGAACACGTCGGGAGCGAGGTTGGCCGCCGCGCCCATCAGCAGGCCGCCGGCCGAGCCGCCCCTGGCCACGATCTCGCGCGACCAGCCCGACCTCTTCATATGCCGGGCCACGGCCACGAAGTCGCTGAAGGTGTTCTTCTTCCGGGTCAGCTTTCCCTCTTCGTACCACCGGCGGCCCATCTCGCCGCCGCCCCTGACGTGGGCGATCGCGAAGACGAAGCCACGGTCGAGCAGGCTGAGCCGCGCCACGGAGAACGACGGGTCGATGGAGCTCTCGTAACTGCCGTAGCCGTAAAGCACGGTCGGCGCGGGCCGCTCGGTGCCCTTCTTCATGACGATCGAGATCGGGATGCGGGTGCCGTCGTCGGCGGTCGCCCACCCGCGGAACTGCTCGTAGTCGCCAGGGTCGTACCCGCCGAGCACGGGCCGGCGCTTCAGCAGGATCAGCTCGCGCCTGGCGAGGTCGTAGTCGTACACCGAGGGCGGCGTGACCATCGACGTGTACGCGAGGCGGAGCCTGTTGGTGTGGAACTCGGGGTTTCCCGCCGGCTCGGCGGTGTGGATGGGTTCGGGGAAGGAGATCTCGTACGGTTCCTCGTCCGAGGGAAGCACCCGGATGCCCGTGAGACCGTCGCGGCGGAAGTGCACGGCGATGTGGTCGGAGAACGCGTCCACGTCGAGCAGCCGGGTGTCGTCGCGGTGGGGGATCAGCGGCGTCCACGTGCCGGGGTCGTCGATGGGCGCGGTGGCCAGCTCGAAGTTCTCCGCGCCCTCGTTGTGCAGGATGAGGAAGCGGTCGCCCGCGTGGTCGATGGCGTACTCCACGCCGGTCTCGCGGGGACGCACGACGCTGAACTCCCCGGTGGGGTAGTCGGCGTCCAGGATGCGGACCTCGCTGGTGATCTTGCTGCCCGCGCTCAGGACGAGATAGCGCTCGCTTCGGGTGAGGCCGATGCCCACCCAGAACCGCTCGTCGGTCTCCTCGTAGACCAGGACGTCGTCGTCGGCCGCGGTGCCGAGGATGTGGCGGTACACGCGGTACGGGCGCCAGGCGTCGTCGATGATCGTGTAGAAGAACGCGGAACCGTCCGCCGACCAGGCGCCTCCGTAGAAGATGCCCGGGATCTCGTCGTCCAGGATCTCGCCGGTGTCCAGCCGCTTGAAGCGCAGGGTGAAGCGCTCGTTGCCGCTGAAGTCGGTGGAGTAGGCGAGGGTCGTGCCCTCCGGGCTGACGGCCGAGGTGCCGATGGCGAAGAACGGGCTGTCGCCGGCCAGCTTGTTCCCGTCGAGCAGGACCCGCTCGCCCTCCAGCGGCTCCCCGGGCTTCAGTTCCGGAGGGGTGTCGCCGGAGGCCTGCAGGCGGCACTGGATGCCGTACTGCTTGCCCTCCTCGGTGCGGGAGTAGTACCACCAGCCGCCCTTGCGTGTGGGAACCGAGAGGTCGGTCTCCAGGGTGCGGCCCTTGATCTCCTGGAAGATGCTCTCTTGGAGGTCTTTCAGGTGCTCGGTCCGGGATTGCGTGAAGGCGTTCTCCGCCTCGAGATACGCGACCGTGTCCGGGTCTTCCTTGTTGGTCAGCCATGCGTATTCGTCGATCACGGTGTCGCCGTGATGAGTCCGTTCGGCCGGGACCTTCTTCGCCACGGGAGGCGTGTCGCTGCTCACGTGGCGAGTCTATGGCCGCGGCCTTGGTCGCCTCAGAGGCGTGACGCGTGTTCGCGACATCGAAGTGTGCTCTGACGCTCCCAAAGGCTGCTAATCTTCTGTTGTCGGCATCGCCCGGCGCAACCCCACACCATCGCTTCGGCGGACTGGCGTGGGCACGTGCGGGTGATGACCGAAATCCCTCAAATTATGTAGGTCTGACCGAACGATTTGCGTCGCTCGATCCGGCCGGGTAAGTTCGAGGGGTTGCCCTGGAGACGGGGTGGCTCGAATGCTAGTGGGTTCGGGTGGCTGGAAGTCAAGTGTCGGTAACGGCGCGGTTTGCTTCTGGTCAAGCGGGTTCGGTAGGATGAGGGCATACGAGATGGAAGCCCCGGAGTTCGGGCCTTAGGGTCTGGGTGATGGTGTACGCGTCCGTTTCTTGAGAACTCAACAGTGTGTTAAAAGCCAGTGCATGATTATGCATTAACCTCCGTCTTTCGTGCCTCTTTTTGTGGGTGCGGGGATGGTTCCTTTGGTTGGCATCGCACATGTGTGTGTGGTGTCCGCCGGGATTTCTTCAGACATTGTTTGGAGAGTTTGATCCTGGCTCAGGACGAACGCTGGCGGCGTGCTT
>NZ_JALLPO010000035.1 GCF_023276435.1 Sphaerisporangium perillae | reverse complement strand
GCGAGATGTTCCGCATCGCCGACGGCGAGCCCCTCGGCTACGACGACCCCGACGTGCGCGGACACTCCATCGAGTTCCGGATCAACGCCGAGGACGCCGGCCGCAACTTCCTCCCCGCACCCGGCACCCTGACCCGCTGGCAGGTCCCGTCGGGACCCGGGGTCCGGCTGGACGCCGGCTACACCGAGGGCGAGACGGTGCCCGGCGCCTACGACTCGCTGCTGGCCAAGCTCATCGTCACCGGCCGGGACCGCACGCAGGCCTTCGAACGCGCGCGCAGAGCCCTCGCCGAGTTCACGGTCGAGGGCATGCCCACGGTGATCCCGTTCCATCGCGCCGTGCTCGGCGACCCCGCGTTCGTGGGGGACGGCCGGTCGTTCGCCGTCCACACCAGATGGATGGAGACCGAGTTCCACAACACCATCGCCCCGTACGAGGGAGCGACCGAGACCGCGGAGCCGGCCGAGCGGGAACGCCTGGTCGTCGAGGTCGGCGGCAAGCGCCTGGAGGTCGTCCTCCCCGCCGGGCTGGGCGTCCAGCGGCAGCCGACCGGCAACGGGAACGGGCGCGCGGCGAGCCCGAGGCGCGCCGCCCGGGCGAGGCAGGGTGCCGCCGCGAGCGGTGACGCGGTGACCTCCCCGATGCAGGGGACCATCGTCAAGGTGGCCGTGGAGGACGGCGCGACGGTCGCCAAGGGGGACCTCGTCGTCGTGCTCGAAGCCATGAAGATGGAGCAACCCCTCACCGCACACAAATCCGGCACCGTGACAGCCCTGTCCGCCACCGTCGGCGCCACCCTCACCGCAGGCTCCGTGATCTGCGAGATCAAGGACTGATGCCCTGACCCCCCCTCGCCCCCCGGCCTATTCTTAAATTTCAGGTAGCTGAGTTAACTCAATTGTCCGAGAGGACTCATCATGCTGAGCGTCGACATGGAGACCTTCGGCGGCTACCGCCTCGCAGATTCGACTGGCACGTGGCCCGGCCGGGAGTGCGTCAGCGTCCCGGATCCGCAGGAGCGGCTGGCCTTCCTCGGCGCGGCCGCTGCGCGCAACCCGCACGCGTCCGTCGTCCTCGGCCAGGTGGTCAGGACGGGAGAGACACTGCCGGTCGGCGGCGCGCTCGATCTGGAGTCCTTCGCCTACTCCACCCGCACCCCGACGGGGAAGGTGCGCAAGAACGAACTCCGGACCCGCCCGCGCACCCTCTGATCACAGGGGCTCCGGCTCATCCCTTGGACCGTCCGGGGTGATCCTCAGCCGGAGCTGCTCCTCCTCGATGATCTGGCGGGCCAGTGCCCGTTCGGAGATGTCCACGGCGTCGGTGCTGGACTCCGCCAGGTCGCTGCGCCGGGCATAGGCGTCGAACAGCGCCGTCTTGGCGCTCAGGATCTCGAGCATGCGCTGGTCGACCGTGTCCACGGTGAGGAGCCGGTGCACCTGCACCTTGCGCACCTGGCCCATCCGGTGGGCGCGTGCCACGGCCTGGGTCTCCATGCTCGGCTTGACCTGCGGCTCGCACAGGATCACGACAGAGGCGGCCTGCAGGTTCAGTCCCACTCCGCCCGCCTGGATCTGGCTGAGCAGGACGGCGTGCCCCCTGACGCCGGAGTACCCGTCCACGACCCGCTGACGCCGGACAGGGGGGAGGTCGCCGGAGATCGGTCCGTGCGCCCGCCCTCGCAAGGCGGCCTGGACGGCGGCGAGCACGTCGCGGAAGTAGGAGAAGATAACCACCTTGAGCCCGTTGGCCTGCGCGTCCTCGACCAGTTCGAGCAGCCGCTTCAACTTGGCCGAGGTGTCGGGAGCCGCGTAGGCGGCACGGCGCAATTGACGTAGTGCGCCTCGTCGACCACGAGCATGTCCACCGTGACCGTGGCGGGGTTCTCCAGCCGGTAGAGGGAGTCCATGGTGGCCACGGCCACGCCGCCCCGCCGGATCCACTCCGCCTGGGCGGCCGCGCGGTCGGCCCCGTGCAACGGGTAGGCGTTCAGGGTGCTGCGCGACTCGATCTCGCGGATCCAGTTGACCAGCACGCTCGCCGGGCAGACGACCAGGAAATGGTCGCCGCCCTTCGCTTTGAGATGCGCCAGAGCGGCGATGGCCTCGATCGACTTGCCCAGGCCCATCTCGTCGCCGAGGATCACGCGGCGCTGGGCGAGCGCGAAGCGGGCGCCGAAGGCCTGGTAGCCGCGCAGGGACACCCTGCGATGGGTGTCGTCGAGCTCCTGGGCGTTGACCTTCGCGGCCAGGTCGGCGGGCAGGAGCCCCTGGTCCACCGGAATGGGCTCCCCGGCCAGCTCGGCGAGCACGCCGTAGTACTCGGGGGAGCGGAACTCGAAGTCGGTCCACGCCTCGAACTCCGGCGCCGGTGGGCGGAGCAGGTCGGTGGTGACCTGGGTGATCAGGAGCCGGATGTCGCGGGCGCCGTCCAGTAGGCGCGCCATCGTCGCCAGCGCCTCGCGGGCCCGGTCGCGGCGCTCGGAACCGGCGAACAGCATCCGCAGCCGCCCGCGCGCCGGGCGCGCGTCCGCGAGCAGTGGTGCGAGCCGCTCGTCCAGGTCGCGTGCGATGTCGCGGGCGCGGGGGAGGTCGGGGCCGGCGTCCACCAGCCGGTGGAGCGCGATCACCAGGTCGGTGGTCTTCGGGTCGCGCCACTCGACGTCGATGCGGATGCCGGCGGCCTCTTCGGCCGCCTGCGCGATCTCGCCGGCCGCCGCGTGCATCTGCCGCGCGGTGTGCGCGCCGATTCCCGGAAGCAGTTGCAGCTGGTACGGCGAGGTCTCCAGAACCTGCAGGACCGTCGTGTAACCGGCCTTCTCGAGGAGGCCGACGCGGAGCCGGCCGTCGGTCACGTCCTTGAGGCGGGTGACGGGTATCGCGCCGAGCTCGGCCTTGGCCAGTTCGGAGCGGAGCGCCCCGAGCGCCCGCCCGGCCTCCTGGTGGACCTCGGCGTACTCGCCGAGCAACGTCCGGGCGCTGGAGAGAAGAAGCTCGGCGTCGCGGCAGAGGGCGTCCGCTTCGCGGGTGGTCAGCTGTCCGCCCTCCAGCCTCGCCACGCTCACGTCCTCGCCGTTCCACCGTCATCGCCGACCGAGTCGAGGGTATCGATCGATCCCCGATAACGGTATCGGTCGGCGATGACGGTATCCGTGAGCCCGCTACGAGGCCACCGGAGGCGTCTTCGAAGCCGGCTGGTCCGTCGCCGGGGGGATGGGGAAGTTGTGGCGGAAGACGTTGTGCGGGTCGTAGGCGGCCTTGATCTGGCGCAGGCGGCGCAGGGTCGGGGGCGGGAAGGCCTTGGCCAGGGAGCCGTCGTCGGGGTGTGACTCGAAGCTCAGGTAGACGGCGTCCACGCCGAGCCGCTCCCATGCCTGGTCGGCGCGGGCGTGCCGGGACTCGTTCACGACCGCGGTCAGGGAGAAGTTCTGCGTGCGGTGGGCGTAGGCGGTGGCGTCCGGGGCGACGTCGTTGACCGCGCCGCCGACCGAGCGCACCTGGAACATGCCGGCGTCGCCGGCCGCGAACAGGTCGGCCACCACTGCCGAGGTGGTGCCGTCCAGGTGGTCGACCAGGGCGGAGCGGCTGCGCAGGCGGGCCTGGCCGTGGTGCCGGTTGTGGTGCGGCGCGACGATCGCGGCGTAGGGGGCGAGCTGGGCCTGCTGCTGCAGCACGGGGGCCGGCTCCAGGAACGGCTCGATAGCCGCGACGGCCGCGCCGGTGTCGTCGCCGGCCCACACGATGAGGCTCTGCGCGAGGACGGGGTTGGCGGCCTGGCCGGGGAACATCGACAGGAAGGCCGTCAGCCGCCGTGGGCTGTCCTCGACCAGCCGGCCCCACGCCTGGAGGAACGCGGCGGTGTCCGAGGCGTCGTGCAGCAGGGCCGCGAAGACGACGTCGCCCACTTCCATGGCCTCGATGTCGAAGGAGGTGGCGATGCCCATGTTGCCGCCCGCGCCGCGCAGCGCCCAGAACAGGTCGGGGTGCTGCCCGGCGTCGGCGCGGACGATCCGCCCGTCGGCCAGGACGACCTCGGCGCCCACGACGTGGTCGATGGTCAGCCCGTAGAAGCGTCCGAGGAATCCCTGGCCGCCCGCGGTCGCGAGGCCGCCGACGCCCACGTCCCCGTAGTCGCCGGAGCTGATGGCGAGCCCGTGCGGCGCGAGGGCCTCGGCGACCTCTCCCCAGCGGGCGCCGGCGCCGACCCGCACCAGCCGCCGCTCGCGGTGGAGCACCTCGACGGCGTTCATCGCGCGGACGTCGACGACGATGCCGCCGTCGTTGGTCGAGCGCCCGCTGATGCCGTGCCCGCCGCTGCGCACCGACATCGGCACGTCCTGGCGCCGCGCGAACGCCAGGGCGTCGGCCACCTGGCTCGGCGTGGAGGGGCGCAGTACCAGGCCGGGGGAGCCGGACCACACGTAGGAGGAGCGCACGCTCTCGTAGGCGCGGTCGCCGGGTTCGACGGCCTCGGCGGCCAGCGATCCGGGCAGCGCGTCGTAGTCGATCCCGGTACGCCGCAGCGCGAGCGCGCGCGCCGGACGCGCCGGGCCTGTGGCGCTGCCACTGCCGATGGAGGAGCGCTCGGCGGCGACGGCCTCGCGCAGGGCGGGGGCGACCTCCTGGGCGAAGATCTGGATCGCCTCCGGGTCGTCGGAGCCGAGGATGAACGTGCTGACGCCCTCCTGGAGCGCGAAGGGCAGCAGCTGCTCCACCCAGGTGGCGGCGGGGCCCTGCAGCAGGCCGCCGCCGGACCCGCGGAAGTCCGCGCCCGTGAGGTTGAGCAACCGGCGGATCTCGCGCGGGTCGCGTCCCGCCTCGGCCGCCGCCTCGTCGATGATCTTGTTGCCCGTGGGGAGGTCCTCGGGCTGGAGGTAGCCGAGGGAGGGCAGCCAGCCGTCGGCCTTCGCGCCGACCAGGCGCAGCATGCGGGGCTTGTACGCGCCGAGCCAGATCGGCACCTCGTGCGCGGGGGCGGGGCCGCGCTTGGCGCCGTGGACGGAGTAGTGGTCGCCGTCCACCCGCAGCACGCGGCGCTCGTCGGCGTCCCACACGCCGCGGATCACGTCGATGGCCTCGCTCAGCGCCTCCACGCTCTGTGCGGGGGTGAGCCGCCGGCCGCCCATGGCCTCGATCGCGTCCCAGAAGGCCCCCGCGCCCAGGCCGAGCTCGATGCGCCCGCCGGAGAGCAGGTCAAGGCTGGCCACGGAGCGCGCCAGCACGGCCGGCGGGCGCAACGGCAGGTTGAGGACGTTGCCGGCGAGGTGCACGCGTTCGGTCCTGGCGGCCACCCAGCTCAGCAGCGTCCAGGTGTCCAGGAATCCGTGCTGGTAGGGGTGGTCCTGGAAGGTGACGAGGTCCAGGCCCGCCTGCTCGCTCAGCCGGGCGAGGTCGACCGGCGCCTCGGGACGGCGGTTCTGCGGGGTGATGAACGACCCGAACCGCAGATCGTGACCATAGTCGGGCATGAGCTCCTCCACCAGAAATAGTAGACATATCAACCATACCGCCTTTGGGTGACGTATCAACCTCCCTGACGTAAGGTGGGACCATGACCGTCCAGCAGCCACCGGCGAGCGCCCGCACGCCGGACCTGGACGTGTGGCGGAGCTACACCACCGTCCACGCGCAGCTCGCCAGCCACCTCGCCCGCGAGCTCACCCGGGCCACCGGCCTGTCCGAGGCCGACTACCAGATCCTCGACGCCCTCCTCGACGCCCCGGGCGCGCGCATGAGGGCGCTGGAGCTGCGCTGGGCGCTGCAATGGGAGAAGAGCCGGCTGTCCCACCAGGTCGCCCGCATGAGCGCGCGCGGCCTGCTCGAACGCGTCGCCTGCACCGAGGACGCCCGCGGCTGGGACATCTCGCTCACCGTCGCCGGCCGTGAGGCCGCCGTGCGCGCGCGGCAGGTCCGGGAGGAGTCCGTCCGGGGTTTCGTCCTCGAGACGCTCGGCACCGACCGCATGGCGCACCTCGCCGAGGTCGCCGCCCTGCTGTCCGACCGGCTCGCCCGCGCCGCCGAGGAGGACCCCGCCTGCCGCGCCGAACGCGCCGCCGCCTACCCGGACGAGGCCGCGCGGACCCGCTGACCGGCCGCCGGTCGCACCCCGTGGCCCGAGGAGTCATCGTTCAACGTGGTGGTCCACGAGGCAGCCATCGCCCTCACATTGCTCCTGATGTGGGCGTGGCATTTGACGACAAATCCTAGCGATCTTGCCTCTGCGCGGCGTCGGGAGTGACGGGCGTGAAGAAGTTGATCAGATTCCCGTCGGGGTCCCGGAAGAGGAGGGAGCGGTTGCCCCACGGCATCGTGGTCGGCTTCTGGACGAACTCGCAGCCGAGGGGCGTCAGACGCCGGTATTCCGCGTCGACGTCGGCCACGCGGAATTCGGTGATCACCGTGCGGTTGGCGGCCGGTCGGGCGGAGTCGGCGCCGAACAGTGCCACGGTGCGGCTGCAGGACGGTGGTACCTGACCGGCGCCGACCCGGCCGGGGGGGAGGTACGCACCTTCCGGCTGGACCGGATCGCCGCCATGACCGTGCAGTCCGGCTCGTTCGTCGTCCCGGCAGAATTCGACCCGGTGGCCACAGTGCTGGACAGCCTCGCACACACGCCCTGGACCCACGATGTGTCGCTGCGGATCCGCGACAGCGTCCAGCACATTCGCAGCCACCTCCCGGCCGAAATCGCCACCCTGTCCACGATCCCGGCCACGGCCACACCCGACGACGCCAACCGGGCCGACACAGGCGACACCCGCCCCGACGGCTCAAACGGCCCCGCGGCAGCCGACGAACGCACCGGATGGGTCCACGTCCGGATTCGAGCCGAACGGCTGGACTGGATTCCCCCCCGTACTCGCCGCTCTGGACCGTCCGTTCGTCATCGAACACCCCGCCGCCCTGCGCGATCTCGTGCGCGCGCTGGCCCGCCGCCTCGACGAGCACGCCGCTGCCGACGGACTTGCCCGCCCGATCAGGTGACTGTCTGGCTCTCGGTTAGGCCGAGGACGGCGCGGTAGAACAGCACGGCCTCGTCGAAGTGGTGCCAGGGCTGGGTCAGCGCCACATGGCGATGGACGTGCGCATGCCGTTCTCCCGGGTTCAGGCGGCGACGAGATCGGTCAGGTGGGCGAGCATCCGTTCGGCGTCGGGCTCGATGCCGGTGAAGAGGTGGAAGGCGTGCGCGGCCTGGAAGACCACCATGCCGCCTCCGTCGAGCGTGCGGCAGCCGAGCCTGCGCGCGTTCCGCAGCAGTTCGGTCTCCAGCGGGCGGTAGACGACGTCGGTGACCCACAGGCCGGGATGCAGCAGCTCGACCGGCACCGGCGTCCCCGGGTAGGCCGCCATCCCCGCCGGGGTGGCGTTGACCAGCCCGTCCGCGCCGTCGAGCAGGCGGCCCGCCTCGGCGAGGGACACGGCGCCGGCGCGCCCGGCGCCGAAGCGCCGCCCGAGCTCGGCGGCCAGCGACTCCGCCCGCTCCGGCAGCGCGTCGGCGAGGACGACGTGGTCGGCGCCGAGCGTCAGCAGCGCGTGCCCGACCGCCGCTCCCGCGCCCCCCGCCCCGATCTGCACGATCCTGCGGGTCGCCGCGTCCGGCAGCCCCCGTGCGAACGACCGGGCGAACCCGGTCCAGTCGGTGTTGTGCCCGATGGCACGCTCCCCGTCGAAGGTCACGGTGTTGACCGCGCCGAGCGTCTCGGCGTCCGGTGACAGCTCGCCGAGGTGCTCGATGACCGTCTGCTTGCACGGGTGGGTGATGTTGAGCCCGGTGTAGCCGAGCCGGCGCGCCGTCCGCACCAGGTCACCGGCCGCGGCCGGGCCGAGGCCCAGCCGCGCGATGTCGATGACCCGGTAGAGGTAACGGAGACCGTGGTGGTCGGCCTCCCGCTCGTGCAGGGCGGGGCTGAGGGACGGGCCGACGCCCGAGCCGATCAGGCCGATCAGGTGGGAGGCCATCCTTGCCTTCTTCTCCAGCAACCGGGACAGATGGGTGGGGGTCCGTTCGGGTCAGGCGGGCGCTTCCGCCGGCGCTCCCTTCGCCGGCTTCATACCCAGCCGCTCGGTCGGGATGCGGTACGTCTCCCGCGCGGTCGCCGCGGCGATGACGGGAATTGCGCACAGGACGGCCGCCAGCACCGCGACTCCCTGCCAGTTTGTGCCGTCGGGGCCGGCGATCGAGGCCGCGAAGGTGGCGGAGAACCCGGCGATGGCGTAGCCGATCTGGGTTCCGATCGCCACGCCCGACAGCCGGACGGGCGTGGAGAACATCTCGCCGTAGAACGCCGGCTGGAGTCCGTTGGCCGCGCTGCCGACGACCCCGAGCAGCAGGACGCCGACGATGAAGATGAGCGCGTAACCGCCCAAGGAGATCACCCACAGGTAGGCGACCATCAGCACGGCGCAGCCGGCCGTGCCGAAGATGAACACCGGCCTGCGCCCGATCCGGTCCGACAGCGTGGCCCACAGGGGATGGCCGCCAGGGCCACGGTGTTGGCCAGGACGCTCACCCACAGCAGGGCGGACCTGTCCAGCTTGATGGTGTTGACGGCGAAGGACAGGGCCCAGACCCCGTCCAGGTCGCGGAACAGGCCGCGCCACAGCCTGCCGTATTCGGCCTCCTCGGCGAGCTGGCGGGTCAGAGGCGGCGACTGAGGTCTCCCGGCCAAGGGCCGAGCACGGTCGGGGCGAGGCGGGTGCGGTGCCAGGTGGGGGTGCCGAAGAGGTGGGCGGAGGAGTGGGCGCGCTTGAAGTACAGGTGCGCCTCGTGCTCCCAGGTGAAGCCGATGCCGCCGTGCAGCTGGACGGTCTCGGCGGCGACGGCCGAGAACGCCTCGGCGCAGTACGCCTGGGCGGTCGACGCGCGCACGGCCAGGTCGGGGGCGTCCTCGGCGAGGGCGCGGGCGGCGTCGTAGCTGAGCGACCGGGCCGACTCGACCAGCACGTACAGGTCGGCCAGCCGGTGCTTGACCGCCTGGAACGAGCCGATCGGCCGGCCGAACTGCTCCCGGGTCTTCACGTACTGGACGGTCATCTCCAGGCAGCGCGCGGCGCCGCCGAGCTGTTCGGCGCTGAGCGCGGTGGCGGCCACCGCGAGCAGCCGTTCACAGACGCGGTCGCCGTCGGTGCTGAGCAGCCGCGCGGGGGCGGCCTGGAAGGTCACGCGGGCCTGCGGCCTGGTCCGGTCGAGCGTCACCAGCGGCTCGACCCGCACGCCCGGAGCTGACGGCTCGACGGCGTAGACGGCGAGGTCGCCGTCCCGTGTCCGCGCGGGCACGATGAACAGATCGGCCCGTGCCCCATCCAGCACATACTCCTTGACCCCGACCAGCTCCGCCGCCGGCTCCCTGACCCCGACCAGCTCCGCCGCCGGTTCTCTGCCCCCAGCCGGCTCTGCTGTCCGTTCCCTGGTCGCGGTCGGCTCACCGTCCGTCGCGAGGGTCCGGATCGCGGCCGGGTCCCAGGTTCCGTTCTCGGCCCAGGCGAGGGCGCCGACGAGGGTGCCGTCGGCGAGGCCGGGGAGCGGGGCGGTCGTCCCGCAGGCGAGCAGGGCCTGGGTGGCGAGGACCGCCGAGCCGAGGTAGGGCACCGAGGTGAGGGCGCGGCCCAGTTCCTCGCACACGATGTGGGTCTCGGCCGGTGTGCAGCCCGCCCCGCCGTACTCCTCGGGTACGGCGAGCCCGAAGGCGCCGACCTGCCCGGCGAGCAGCCGCCAGGCACCCTCGTCGTAGCCCGGCACACCGTCGGCCGCGGGCCGTGCCGGGGGGTTGCGCTCGAGAAGAGCACGGACGGTACGCCGCAACTCCTCCTGCTCGTCAGTCACGATCATGGCGGTCCCAGGGTAGTTCGGCGGAGCGTTCCCTCGCTATTATCTAACAACCGTTTGGTAGAGTGCCAGGCGTGAAGCCGAACGAGACCTACCGGGCCGAGGTGCGGGGCTGGTTGGAGGAGAATCTGTCGGGCGAGTTCGCGGGGGCGCGGGGGCTTGGGGGGCCCGGCCGCGAGCACGAGGCGTTCGACGTCCGCCTGGCCTGGGAGCGGCACATGGCGGCGGCCGGCTGGACCTGCCTGGGCTGGCCCGAGCGATACGGCGGCCGGGGCGCGAGCGTCGAGGAGCAGGTCGTCTTCCACGAAGAGTACGCGCTGGCCAGGGCGCCCGCCCGGGTGAACCACATCGGCGAGAACCTGCTCGGCCCGACGATCATCGCGTTCGGCACCGATGAGCAGCGCGCCCGTTTCCTGCCGCCGATCGTCGCGGCCGAGGAGCTGTGGTGCCAGGGCTACTCCGAGCCTGGCGCCGGCTCCGACCTCGCGAACGTCCAGACCCGCGCGGAACTCGTCGATGACCATGGGGCCGTCGGCGGGCAGGGTGGCGGCCGTGCGGCAGGGAGCGAGCGGGATGGTGGTGGCGGGTCGGTTGGTGGGCAGGGTGGCGGCCCACGGTCGGTCGGTGGGCTGGACGGTGGGGAGGAGGGCGGGCGGTGGCGGGTCAGTGGGCAGAAGGTGTGGACTTCGCTGGCCATGGAGGCCGACTGGTGCTTCGTGCTGTGCCGCACCGAGCCGGGATCCGCGCGTCACCACGGGCTGTCCTACCTTCTGGTGCCGATGCGGCAGGACGGGGTGGACATCAGGCCCATCGTCCAGATGACCGGGACCAGCGAGTTCAACGAGGTCTTCTTCGACGGCGCGGTCACCGGCGCGGCCAACATCATCGGCGCCCCCGGCGACGGCTGGAAGATCGCCATGGCCACCCTGGGCTTCGAGCGCGGCGTGGCCACCCTCGGCCAGCAGGTGGGCTTCCGCCGCGAGCTGGAAGGGATCATCGCGCTGGCCCGCGAGACCGGCGCCCTCGACGACCCGCTGCTGCGCGACCGGCTCGTCCGCTCCTGGATCGGGCTGGAGGCCATGCGGCTCAACGCCGTGCGCACCATGGCGGGCATCGCCGCCGGCGCGCCGGGCCCGGAGTCGTCCATCTCCAAGCTGGTCTGGGGCACCTGGCACCGGGAGCTGGGTGAGCTGGCCATGGACGTGCTCGGCGCCGCCGGGATGATCGCCGACGGGCCGCCGTACGACCTGAGCGACGAGCAGCGGCTGTATCTGTTCTCCCGCGCGGACACGATCTACGCGGGCTCCAACGAGATCCAGCGCAACATCATCGCCGAACGCGTCCTCGGCCTACCCCGCGAGATCCGTCCCTGACCTCCCCGCCGCCGTCTCCCGTCCCCGGGTCGTCTGTCACAGAGGGGGGTGTTGGAGGAGGCCGGTGAGGGCGGCGGTGCGGAGGTCGTCCCAGCCGTCCGGTGGTGCGATGCGCGCCCACGCGGCGACGACCTCGCCCGCGTAGTCGTGGCCGTGCCCGGGCGGCGCCTCCAGGGAGACCGCCAGATCGGCTGTGATCTGCCAGAACGTCACGAACGGGTACCACCGCATCTCGGGCAGCACGTCGTCTCCGCGCCGCTCCCGCAGCCAGTCCGGTTTGTGGAGGATGAGGCGGGGTGTCCACCACACGATCGGGTCGGAGGGGTGCTGGAGGTACACGACCCGCGGCGTGCTCCACAGTGAGGTCAGCGAGGTGAGGTCGGGCGGCCGGTTGGCGAACCGCACGGTCTCGCCCTTGCGATAGACGGGCAGCGCCTCCCGGCTGCCGGAGTCGCGCTCGTCGACGAACCTGCGCCACAGCTGGCTGCTGTCGGGCGGGCCGGCGAACAGCGCCCCGTCGGTGCGGGCGCGCAGGTCCTGGTCGCCGCTGAACGCCGACTCGGCGCCGAACGCCCCGAGGCTCTCCCCGAAGATCAGCAGCCGCGGGCGGTGCCCCGCGGGAAGCCGGGCCCACCGGGCGTACACCTGCTCGAACAGTTCCCGTCCGGCCGCCTGGGCGCGCTCCCGGTCCACCACGAACGACAGCCAGCTCGGCAGGTAGGAGTACTGCATGGAGACCAGCGCCGTGTCGCCCCCGTACATGAACTCCAGCGCGGCGGCCGCCTGCGGATCCACCCACCCCGTCCCCGTCGTCGTGATCACGCAGAGCACCTTGCGGCTGAACGCGCCGGTGCGTTCCAGCTCCTGTACGGCCAGGGCGGCCCGCCGCTGCACGGTAGCTGCGGAGTCGAGCCCCGCGTAGACGCGGATCGGCGAGGTCGCGGGGCGCCCGCTGAACCTCCGCAGCTCGTCCGGCGCCGCCGCGCCCGCGACGAAGTCACGGCCCTCCAGGCCGAGAGAGGCCCAGGAGACCAGGGAGGAGGGGCCGCCCGACAGCGTGGCCGCCCGCGGCGGTGACGTGCCGGGACTGGTCTCGCGGTTGAGCGCGGCGAAGCTGCTGTCGGCCCCCTTGAGCAGTGCCTCGGTGAGGACGCCGTCTGTCAGGGAGAAGGCCAGCAACGTGACGCCGAGCACCCCGCCGAACCGGGCGACCGAGGGCGGGATCCATCTGGCGAGGACGCGGCCCAGCGCCCGGGCGGCGACCCGGAACGCCCGGGCGAGGGCGAGGAACGCCAGGAACACGGCCGTCGACACCAGGGGCACGCCGAGGTAGCCCAGCCGTTCGGGCGGATGTAACCCCATCAACGCGTATATCTCGCGCTGGAAGCCGACGCCGAGGACCAAAGAGGCGGCGCAGAGGCCGGACCCCAATATCGAGATCACCCACCGGACGATGCGCAGCCGCTCGGGGCCCGGGCGCCAGGACGTGATCCGGCGGACGACCGCGCTGAGGATCACCCCGACCAGGTAGCCCGTCGCGGAGAGCACCCCCGCGATGAGGCCCTGCAGGAACCACGAACGCGGCAGCAGCGATGGTGTGAGGGACAGGCAGAAGAAGATCGTGGCCAGGATGCTCCCTGCCATGTCCAGCCGCAGGGCGATCCGCCCACGCCCGCCATTCCCCACCGGGCCCCCGATCGCCGCCACGTGCCGGCTCCCCCTTCAGTAAAGGCCCGAGGCTCGCGGCTCGGCCGTGGGGCCCGACGGCGGTCAGGTTACCGCTTTCCCGACAATCGGCACGAAGGTCCCCCGCTCCGGCGCCGGTGGAGGCGCGATCGGAGACCTTCGTCTCGGGACGGCGTATGCGAGACCGGTTCGCCCGGCCTGGCCGTTGGGGCGGCCGGCTACCGGACCCGATCGTCTTGACCCCGCCGGCGGAAGTCTTTCTAGTGGAGGAGGAAGAAGCCGTGCCTGCGGGTCTCGCTGACCGGAGTCAGGCGGCGGGCCGGTTATGGGTGCTTTGCCGCCTCTTCCCTCGGCCGCGTCTCGTTGCTAGATTCCAAGCGAGAATTCATTTCAGTTTTGGGAGGTGTGATGCCCGCTCTCAGCGCTGAATCCGAGCCCGCGGTCCCCGGACGGCGAGAGCTGCCGCCCTCCATGGTCGAGCGGATGACGCTGATCATGGATGAGTTCACCGGCCGCTCCACCCGTCTGACGCTGGAGGACGTGGCCCGCCGCACCCACCTCCCGCGCTCGACGGCGCACCGGATCCTCGACCAGCTCGTACGGCTGGACTGGCTCGATCACACCTCCTTCGGCTACAGCCTGGGCAAGCGGGCCCTCGGCCTCGGAGGCAGGGACGGAAGCCACGGCGAGATCCGCGAGGCCGCCGCGCCGCTGCTGCACCGGCTCCAGATCAGGACCGGGATGGTCGTCCACCTGGCCGTCCTCGACGGCTCGGACGTCTTCTACCTGGACAAGGTCGGCGGGCGGTTCGCCACGTCCGTTCCCTCCCGCGTCGGCGGCCGGGCGCCGGCCCACTGCACGGCGCTCGGCAAGGCGATCCTCGCCTGGCTGGAGCCCGAGCAGGTCGACGCGCTGATCGGCGGTTCCATCAGCCGGCTGACCAACCAGACGATCGCCGACATCAACACCCTGCACCAGGAGCTGAACCGGATCCGGCAGCGCCAGGGGCTGGCCTTCGAACGGGGGGAGTGCTTCCCCGACATCTCCTGCGTGGCGGCGGCCATCCGGGGCCAGGAGGGGCCGGTGGCGAGCATCTCCCTGGTGGGCGACGCCCGGACGCCGCTGGAGAAGGTCGCCCCGCTCGTGCTCGACGCCGTGCGGCAGACCGCGCTCGCGCTCTTCTCCGATCAGCGCACCTCGCGGGCGTCCCGCTACGCCGGCCGGACGCCGGACCGGACGTGGTCCATGGAGACCATGAACCGGTTCCTGGCCGTCGGCCAGAACGGCGACTGGCTCTGAGCTCCTCCGCGGCGGGCGGCGGAGGCGGGCGGCGGGCGTACCCCGCCGGGGTCCCGCACGGCCGGGTCACCCCCAGTGGTCGCCCCAGCCCCACAGGTTGGGGCCGAGGGGCGCCTGATCGGGCGTCTCGTGCCGGTCGAGGCCGAACCGGCCCTGGAAGAAGAGCATCGGGCGCTGCTCGATGACCTGCTCCAAGGCGAGGACCGCGCCGATCACCACGTCGTGGTCGCCGGCGACGTGCACGTCCCGCACTTCGGCGTGGACGCGCAACAGCACGCCCGGCAGCGCCGGCGCGCCCCATGGGGAGAGCTCCCAGTCGAGCCCTTCGTACTTCTTGCCCTTGCTGGAACCGAACCGGCCGCAGAGGTCGACCTGGTCCTCGCCCAGCACGTTCACACAGAACCGTCCCGATCTCTTGATCCTCGGCCACGTCCGGCCGTTGTGGTCGGCACAGAACAGGATCAGCGGCGGCTCCAGGGACACCGAGGCGAACGACTGGCAGGCGAAGCCCACCGGCTCCCCGCCGTCGATGCCGGTGACCACCGTCACGCCGCTCGCGAACAGCCCCATCGCGCGCCGGAACTCCGAAGGGGTGGGCGCGGTGGCGCCTGATGGGGGCGTTGTGAGCGCGGAGTCGGCGGATGCAGCGGTCATGGGGGTCCCCTCGGGTGCGGAGTCACACCCGCCGCGTCGCGGCGGCTCACGCGATGAACCTACAAACCCCAAGGCGGCGCCCAGACAGCGGGATCCCGTTGAGTGGGAGGGGTTCGCCACCCGGGACGGTGGCCCGTCCGGCCGTCCGGTGGCCCGGCCCCGGTCTCGCTGATCGGGATGATCATGACGCCCGTCCGCCATGTCGGTTAGCTTCCCGGAAGCCGACATTCCTATCAACAGGACGGGCGATGACCACCGAGCTGACCTACGAGTCGACGGCGCGTGAACTGGCGACCGGGCAGGGCGTGCTGCGTTACCACGAGGCCGGCGACGGCCCGCCGCTGCTGCTCCTGCACGGCTCGGGTCCGGGTGTCACCGGCTGGCGGAACTACCGCGGCAACCTGGCCGTCCTCGCAGAGCGTTTCCGATGCCTGGTCCTCGAGTTCCCCGGCTTCGGGGTCAGCGACCCGACCGACCAGCATCCGATGGTGGCCGCGCACGGCGCGGTGACCCGCTTCCTGGACGGGCTCGGCCTCCAGCAGGTCGACGTGATCGGCAACTCGATGGGCGGCATCGTGGCCACCCAGGTGGCGATCGCGCACCCCGACCGGGTGCGCCGGCTGGTCACCATCGGCGGCATCGGGCAGAACCTGTTCAGCCCGGGCCCCGGCGAAGGCATCAACCTGCTCATGGAGTTCACCGAGCGGCCGAGCCGGGAGGCGCTCGTCCAGTGGCTCACCTCGATGGTCCACGACCCGGCGATCGTCACCGAGGAGCTGATCGAGGAGCGCTGGGCCCAGGCCACCGACCCGGCCACGCTGGCCGCCGCCCGCCGCATGTACGGCCGGGCCGCGTTCGCCGCCCGTACGGCGGCCGCCGCCAGATCCGAGGCCCCGCCGTACTGGGCGATGCTGCACAGGCTGAAGGCCAGGACGCTGATCACGTGGGGGCGTGACGACCGGGTGAGCCCGCTGGACATGGCGATCGTGCCGATGCGGACCATCCCCGACGTCGAGCTGCACGTGTTCCCCAACTGCGGCCACTGGGTGATGATCGAGCAGAAGGCCGCCTGGGAGAGCGTCGTGCTCGCCTTCCTGACCAGGAAGGACGACCGGTGAGCGACTGGGACCACGAGTTCGATCTCGTCATCGTCGGCAGTGGCGGCGGCGGGATGGCCGCCGCGCTGACCGCGCACGACGGCGGGTTGTCGGTGGTCGTGGTCGAGAAGGGCTCGAAGTACGGCGGGAGCACCGCCGTCTCCGGCGGCGGCATCTGGATCCCCAACAACCCGACGCTGCGCGCCAAGGGCCACGACGACAGCCGCGAGTCGATCCGCCGCTACCTCGACCTGCTGACCGGGGGACGGGTGCCCGCCGCCCGGCTCGACGCCTTCGTGGACCACGGCCCGGCCGCGATGAAGCTGCTCGGCCAGAGCCGGTGGATGCGCTTCTTCTGGACCAAGGGCTACTCCGACTACCACCCCGAGCTGGACGGCGGCCGGCCGCGGGGCCGATCGATCGAGGCGCTCCCGTTCGACACCCGCAAGCTCGGCGAGGATGAGCGGCACCAGCGCCCCAACAGCATGAAGGGCCCGCTCGGCCTGTGGGTGACCAGCAAGGACTACCACGACCTGGCCATGGTCAAGCGCACCTGGCGCGGACGCTGGGCCTCGGTCGTCGCGGCCTGGCGGGTCTCCTCCAACCTGGTCCGCCGCCGCCACATGGCGACCGGCGGGCGCGCGCTCGTCGCCCGGATGCGGATGGCGCTCAAGGACGCGGGGATCCCGCTCTGGCTGAAGACCCCCATGACCGACCTGGTCACCGGCGAGGACGGCGCCGTCACCGGGATCGTCGCCCAGCGCGACGGCAAGCCCGTGCGCGTCGGCGGCAGGCTCGGCGTGCTGCTGGCGGCCGGCGGCTTCGACCACAACAAGGAGATGCGCGCCAAGTACCTGCCCGAGGGCGCCCGGGCCGACTTCGGCATGGGCGCCCGGGAGAACACCGGCGACGCCATCCAGGCGGGCGAGCGGCTCGGCGCGGCCCTGGACCTGATGGACGACGCCTGGTGGATGCCGGCCGTGCGGCACCCCGCCGGTGCGACCATCCCGCTGGTGTCGGAGCGGTGCATCCCGCCGTCGATCATCGTGTCGGCGGAGGGCAGGCGGTTCACCAACGAGTCCTCGCCGTACGTGAACTTCGTGCACGACCAGCTCGCGGGCGGGCACGTCCCCGCCTGGTTCGTGATGGACGCGAAGGCCCGGGCGCGCTACCCGTTCGCGCAGATCCTCCCGGGGATGCCGATCCCGAAGGAGTTCTACGAGCAGGGCATCGCGTTCAAGGCCGGCACGATCGCCGAGCTGGCCGGGCGCATCGGCGTCCCGGCGGACGCGCTGGCCGAGACGGTGGAGCGGTTCAACGGGTTCGCCAGGGCCGGCAAGGACGCGGACTTCGGGCGCGGCGACAGCGCGTACGACCGCTACTACGGCGACCCGACGCTGAAGAACCCGAACCTCGACGTGATCGACCAGGCGCCGTACCACGCCGTCCGCGTCGAGGTGGGAGACCTCGGCACCAAGGGCGGGCTGGTGTGCGACGAGCACAGCCGGGTGCTGCGCGAGGACGGTTCGGTCATCGAGGGCCTGTACGCCACCGGGAACGCCTCGGCGTCGGTGATGGGCAACGAGTACGCCGGTCCGGGCGCCACGATCGGCCCCTCGATCGTCTTCGGGTACATCGCCGCCCGGCACGCGGCCGAGCGGTCGCGCATGGACGGGACCACGGGCGGGTGAGGGCATGACGCAGCCGGGACCGCCGGCGGGTGAAGGCGGGGCGCAGCCGGGACCGCCGGCCGGTGAACGCGCGCCGCAGCCGGGACCGCTCGCGGTGCGGGTCATCGAGGTGATCCGGGAGACCGCCGAGGCGCACTCGCTCGTGCTGGAGCCCGCCGACGGCGACCACGCGAGGTTCGGCTACCGGCCCGGCCAGTTCCTCACCATCCGGGTGCCCACCACCCGCGAGGGCGGCGCGGCGCGCTGCTACTCCCTCAGCAGTTCGCCGGTCTGCGACGAGAAGCTCAAGGTGACGGTGAAACGCACCCCGGGCGGCTACGCCTCCAACTGGATCTGCGACAACGTCACCGAGGGCGACGTGCTGGAGGTGCTGCGGCCCTCGGGCACGTTCACCCCCGCCTCGCTCGACGAGGACCTGCTGCTCCTGGCCGGCGGCAGCGGCGTCACGCCGGTCATGTCGATCCTGAAGTCGTGCCTGCGCGCCGGGACCGGGGCGGTCACCCTGCTGTACGCGAACCGGGACGAGAAGTCGGTGATCTTCCGCGACGAGCTGGTCGCGCTGGCCGCCGAGTACGGCGAGCGGCTGACCGTCGTGCACTGGCTGGAGTCGGTGCAGGGCCTGCCCACCGAGGCGGGCTTGGCCACGCTGGCCCGGCCGTACGCCGGCCGGGAGGCGTTCGTCTGCGGACCGGGACCCTTCATGGATCTCGCGACGCGGACCCTGGAGCGGCTGGGCGTCCCGCGCGTCAACGTCGAGCGCTTCGAGTCGCTGGCCACCGACCCGTTCACCGGGTCCGTCGCGCCGATCGACGCCTCCGGCCCCGCGAGCACGGTCGAGGTGGAGCTGGACGGGGAGACCAGGACGGTCGCCTGGCCGAGGAGCAACCGGCTCCTGGACGTCCTGCTCGCGGCCGGCATGGACGCGCCGTACTCCTGCCGCGAGGGCTCCTGCAGCGCGTGCGCCTGCGTGCTGCTGGAGGGCGAGGTCACCATGGAGCGCAACACGGTGCTCGACCGGCAGGACCTGGCCGACGGCCTGATCCTGTCCTGCCAGGCGATCCCGGTCAGCGAGCGGCTCAAGGTCACCTACGACGGTTGATCCCGTTCCCCGTCTCGCGCGGCTCCCACTGAGCGGGAAGCGGGCCCCGGCCGGGACGCCATGACGGGAAGCTTTGCACCACCGTTGACCATCCCCATCGAACCGCGGCGCGAGCGCGGTACGAGACCCGACACGCGGGAGGACCGCATGCTGGATGAGGCGCGGCGAGCGTCCCTGGCCGAACGGCTGTGGGCGGCGGAGCGTGATCGGGAGCCGATCGAGCCGCTGACGGACACCTGCCCTGGCATCGACGCGGTGGACGCCTACGAGATCCAGCTCGCCAACATCCGGCGCCGCCTCGCCGCGGGCGCCCGGGTGTACGGGCACAAGGTGGGGCTGTCCTCCCCGGTGATGCAGCGCATGATGGGCGTGGACGAGCCCGACTACGGCCACCTGCTCGACACGATGGTGCTCTCGGAGGAGGTTCCGATCCCGGCGGGCCGGTACTGCTACCCCCGGGTCGAGGTCGAGATCGGGTACGTGCTCGGGGCGAGCCTGCCGGGGGAGGGGTGCACCGAAGAGGACGTCCTGGCCGCCACCGCCTACGTCGTGCCGAGCATCGAGCTGATCGACAGCCGCGTCAGGGACTGGCGGATCCGCCTGGCCGACACCATCGCCGACAACGCCTCCTCCGCCGGAGTGCTCCTCGGCTCCGCCCGGATGAGCCCGGCCGAGCTGGACGCCGCCGGCCTGGACGTGGCCGACATCGAGGCCGTGCTCTACGCAGGCGGCGAGGAGATCGCCAGGGGCAACACCAGCGCCGTCCTCGGGAACCCGACCACGGCCGTGGCCTGGCTGGCCAGGAAGGTGGCCTCCTTCGGGGTGAAGCTCGAGGCCGGGCACGTCGTCCTTCCCGGGTCGTGCACCAGGGCGGTCGACGCGCGGCCCGGCGACACCTTCCGCGCCGAGTTCGCCGGACTCGGCTCCGTGACCGCGCGATTCGAATGAGGGTGACACAGTGACCAAGGCGACCGCCGCGATCGTCGGCTCGGGCAACATCGGGACCGACCTGATGTACAAGCTGCTGCGCTCCGAGGCGATCGAGCCGCGCTGGATGATCGGCGTCGACCAGGACAGTCCCGGGCTGAAGCGCGCGGAGTCCGCGGGCCTGACCGCCTCGGCCGAGGGCGTCGACCGGCTGCTGGACCAGGGCGAACGGCCCGACATCGTCTTCGAGGCGACCTCGGCGTACGTCCACAAGGAGAACGCGCCGAAGTACCTGGCCCTCGGCATCCAGGCGGTGGACCTGACCCCCGCGGCGCTCGGGCCCGCCGTGGTGCCCGCCGTCAACCTCGGCGCCCACCTCGACGCGCCCAACGTCAGCCTGATCACCTGCGGCGGGCAGGCGACGATCCCGATCGTGCACGCGGTCTCGCGGGTCACCGAGGTGGCCTACGCCGAGATCGTCGCCAGCGTCGCCTCACCGTCGGCCGGTCCGGGGACCCGCGCCAACATCGACGAGTTCACCCGCACCACCGGACGGGGCATCGAGACGATCGGCGGCGCGGGGAAGGGCAAGGCGATCATCATCCTGAACCCGGCCGAGCCGCCGATGCTCATGCAGGACACGGTGTTCTGCGCGATCCCCGTCGACGCCGACCGGGAGGCGATCACCGTCTCGATCAAGGAGGTCGTGGCCGCCGTGGCGTCGTACGTGCCGGGCTACCGGCTGCGCGCGGAGCCGCAGTTCGACGACCCCACGCCGATGAGCGGCGGGCTCGCCAGGGTCGCCGTGTTCCTCGAGGTCGAGGGCGCGGGGGACTTCCTGCCGCCGTACTCCGGCAACCTCGACATCATGACCGCCGCCGCCACCAAGGTCGGCGAGGGCTTCGCGCGGCGCATCCTCTCCGAGCGCTCCTAGACACCAGGGAGATCGACCCATGCCTTACAGCGCCGACCTCGACATCCGGGTCACGGATTCCTCGCTCCGCGACGGCTCGCACGCCAAGCGGCACCAGTTCACGGTCGAGCACGTCCGGTCGGTCGTCGGCGCGCTCGACGACGCGGGCGTGCCGGTGATCGAGGTCACGCACGGCGACGGGCTCGGCGGCTCGTCGTTCAACTACGGCTTCAGCCACACGCCGGAGCAGGAGCTGATCAAGGCGGCGGTGGCGACGGCGAAGCGCGCGAAGATCGCCTTCCTGATGCTGCCCGGCCTCGGCATCCAGGACGACATCCGCGAGGCCGCCGACAACGGCGCGAGCGTCTGCCGGATCGCCACCCACTGCACCGAGGCCGACATCTCCGTGCAGCACTTCGGCCTGGCCAGGAAGCTCGGCCTGGAGACGGTCGGGTTCCTGATGATGGCGCACAGCCGGCCGCCCGAGGCCCTCGCCGAGCAGGCCCGGATCATGGCGGACGCCGGCTGCCAGTGCGTGTACGTCGTCGACTCGGCCGGCGCGCTGATCATGGAGCAGACCGGCGACCGGGTCGCCGCGCTGGTGGCCGAGCTGGGGCCGGACGCCCAGGTGGGCTTCCACGGCCACGAGAACCTCGGCCTCGGCGTCGCCAACTCGGTGATCGCCGTGCGCGCGGGCGCCGTGCAGATCGACGGCTCGACCCGCAGGTTCGGGGCCGGGGCCGGCAACACGCCCGTGGAGGCGTTCGCGGCCGTCGCCGAGAAGCTCGGCATCCGCACCGGCATCGACACCATCAAGATCATCGACGCCGCCGAGGACGTCGTCCGGCCGATCATGGACGGCGAGTGCCTGCTCGACCGGATGTCGCTCACCATGGGCTACGCCGGTGTCTACTCGAGCTTCCTCAAGCACGCCGACCGCCAGGCCAAGAAGTACGGCGTGCCGGGCGCCGAGATCCTCCTCGAGGCCGGTCGCCGCAACCTCGTCGGCGGCCAGGAAGACCAGCTCATCGAAATCGCAGTCGCCCTCGCGGCGAAGAAGTGAGACACGACATGGCCAACCGGGTACTCGAAGCGATCACACAACGGGCCGAGGAGATCAGCGCGCTCGGCCCCTCGAACGAGGCGCTGTGCCGGCTGGACGACCAGGCCGCCAAGGTGCTGCGCGAGGCCGGCGTCATCCGGATGCTCCAGCCGAAGACCTACGGCGGCTTCGAGTTCCACCCGCGCGAGTTCGCCGAGACCGTCATGAAGCTCGCGAGCCTGGACGGGTCGACCGGCTGGGTGGCCGGGGTCGTGGGCGTGCACCCGTGGGAGATGGCGTACGCCGACCCCAAGGTGCAGGAGGAGGTCTGGGGCGAGGACCAGGACACCTGGATCGCCTCGCCCTACGCGCCGATGGGCATCGCCCGGCCGGTCGAGGGGGGCTACGTCTTCAACGGCCGCTGGCAGTTCTCCTCCGGCACCGACCACTGCGACTGGATCTTCCTCGGCGGCATGCTCGGCGACCAGGAGGGCAAGATGGCCCGGCCGCCGGTGTCGCTGCACCTGATCCTCCCGCGGTCGGACTACCGGATCGTCGAGGACTCCTGGGACGTGGTCGGCCTGCGCGGCACCGGCAGCAAGGACGTCATCGTCGAGAACGCCTTCGTCCCCGACCACCGGGTCATCCCGTACGCCAAGGTCGTCGACGGCACCGCGGCCAAGGAGGCGGGCCTGACCAACCCGACCTACCACCTGCCGTTCTCCGCCGCGTTCCCGCTCGGCATCACCGCCGCGGTGATCGGCGCCGCCGAGGGCGCGCTCGCGCACCACATGGCCTATCAGAAGGGACGCGTCCAGATCACCGGCACCCAGATCAAGGATGATCCGTACGTGCTCTACGCGATCAGCGAGGCGGCGGCCGACATCGCCGCGGCGCGGTCGGCGCTGCTGGACAACGCGTCGCGGATGTACGACATCGTGGCCGCCGGCCGCGAGGTCACCTTCGACGAGCGCGCCGTCGGCCGCCGCACCCAGGTCCAGGCGGCCTGGCGGGCGGTGCGCGCCGTGGACGAGATCGTGGCACGGTCGGGTGGCAACGCCATGCGGATGGACAACCCCATCCAGCGCTTCTGGCGCGACGCCCACGTCGGCCTGACCCACGCCATCCACGTCCCCGGAGCCGTCTTCCACGTCTCCGCCCTGACCCAACTCGACATCGAACCCCCCCACGGCCCAATGCGCTCAATGATCTGACCCGGCCCGGGCGCGCGCAGCCGAAGCCGAAGGTGATGGCCTTTGCGAGGTCCACGAGAAGGGACTCTGTTTCGCCGGCGGCTTGCAGCGCGCGCCTGGACCAGGCAGCCGGTAGGCGAGGCCGAGCCGATCCTGTGACCCACACGGCTCACCCACTGAGCACGGGGGCCGCTCCCATAGGAGTGGCCCCCGGCAGTCCGCCTGGGGCCGGGCACCCTCTACGGCCCGCTCGACCGCCTGGCCACCGAAGGACTGGTGAGGGTCACTTGGGCAGCCAGTCCTTCCATATGAGCTTGTTGGCCTCGACCCATTTCTTTGCGGCCTGCTCGGCGGACATGCCCTTGTTGGTCATGTCGTTGGCGACCGCGTTCTGGTTGTCATTGCTCCAGACGAAGTTCCGGACCAGCTCATAGGCGCTGCCGCCGGTGCCGGCGAACTTCTTACTGACGATCTTGTCGAGCAGGTAGGGCGGGTAGTCGCAGGCAACCCTCTTGGGACTGGCATCACAGCCGATGGCATAAGGGGGCAGATTGATCTTGGCCAGTTTGATCTCGGTGAACAGCCATTGCGGTTCGTAGAAATACATCAGCAGCGGCGTCTTGCGCGCGGTGGCCTCCTTGGCCGCCTTGATGAGAGCATCCTCGCTGCCCGCGTAGACCACCTTGTAGTTCAGGTTGAGGTTCTTGACCAGAGCCTCGTCGTTGGTGACGAAGGACGGGTCGCCGTCGAGCACCTGACCGGCGGTTCCGGATTTGGCGGTCTTGAAGAGGCCGGCGTACTTGTTGAGGTTCTGCCAGCCGGTGATGTCCGGATACTTGTCCGCCATCCACTTGGGGACGTACCACCCGATGACGCCCTTGTTGCCGTTGAGCCCGGCGGAAACCGCGACCCCCTTGTCCTCGATGAACTTCTTCTTCAACTCGGGGTGGCCCCAGTTCTCGACGACGACGTCGATATCGCCGCTCTCGAACCCCTCCCAGGATTCGGCCTCGGGCAGCTCCTTGGTCTCCACCTTGTAGCCGAGTTCGTGCGTCAGGAGATAGGCCAGCACGGCGGCGCTCGCCTCGTATCCGACCCAGGGATTGATCGCGATCCTGACCGTACCCTTGGACCCTTTCGCGGCCGATCCCGGCTCCTCGGACGTGCAGCCGGTCAGGATCACGCAGATCGCGAGGGCCATGGCGAACTGTTTCGTTCTCATCAGAGCCTCCGGACCGTGGCCCCCGGGCAGGGGGCCACGGTCGTCATGTCACTGAGGGATCCACGCCTGCCATTTGGCAGGGTTGGCGTCGACCCACTTCTTGGCGGCGTCCTCGGCGGACAGGCCATTGTTCTGTACGTCGTTGGCCACCGAGTTCTGGTCCTCGTTGGTCCACTGGAAGTTCTTGACGATCTGGTAGGCCTTGCCACCGGTGTCAGCGAACTTCTTGCTGACGATCTTGTCGAGGTCGAGCTCCGCGTAGTCGCAGGCGACCTTCTTGGCGTCGGCGTCACAGCCCTCCGTGTACGCGGGCAGGCTGACGCGGGCCAGCTCGACCCGGCTGAACAGCCAGTGTGGGTTCCAGAAGTAGAACAGCAGCGGCTTCTTCTGCTGCTGAGCCTGGGTGGCGCCCTCGATCAGCGCCGCTTCACTGCCGCCGGTGACGACCTTGAGATCCAGCTTGAGGTTCTTGATGATCGCCTCCTCGTTGCTGACGTAGGAGGGGTCACCGAACAGCAGCTGGCCCTTGTCACCCGACTCGGAGGTCTTGAACAGGTCCGCGTACTTGTTCAAGTTCTTGTAGTCGGTGATATCGGGGTACCGGTCGGCCATCCACTTGGGGACGTACCAGCCGATGACCCCCTTGTTGCCGGTCGAACCGGCGGAGAGGGCGACCTTCTTCTCGTCGATGAACTTCTTCACCTCTTCGGGATGGCCCCAGTTCTCGACGATGACGTCGACCTCGCCGGTCTCGAAGCCCTCCCAGGAGACCTGCTCGGTCAGCTCCTTCTTCTCGACCTTGACCCCGCCCTCCTTCTCCAAGACGTGGGCCAGAACGGCGGCACTGGCCTCGTATCCGACCCAGGGGTTGATGGCGATCTTGACAGTGCCGGCGGCCGCCGGTGCGCCCGAGCTCGCCTGCGGGGCCGCTGAACCGGTGCCTTCACCCACCTTGGCGCCGCCGCATCCGGCGATCGCGATTCCAAGGGTGAGAACACCGGCGAGCAGGTGAACCCTACTTCCGATCTTCATGCGTTCCTCTTCTTCTTCTAAGGGGACGGGCGCCTGTCGGCACCCTGCGTGATGCGGTCGAGCATGATCCCGAGCAGCACCGTGGCGACGCCTGCCGTGAAGCCCATGCCGAAGTCGGTGCGCTGCACGAAACCGGATACGACGTCGTAACCGAGCCCGCCCGCGCCCACTAGCCCGCCGACCACGACCATGGCGAGGGTCATGACGATGCCCTGGTTGGCCGCGAGCAGGATCGCCCTGCGGGCCATGGGCAACTGCACCTTCCACAGCAACTGCCCCGAGGTGGATCCTGTGGAGACCGCCGCTTCCACCACGGTCGGCGGGACGCCGCGTATGCCCTCCTCGACCAGGCGTGCCACCGGTGGCACCGCGTAGATCACCGAGGCGAAGATCGCGGTGAACCTGGTGGCGCCGAACAACGCGAGCGCGGGGAGCAGGTACACGAACGCGGGCATGGTCTGCGCCGCGTCGAGCAGCGGTCGCTGCACGGCGGAGAACCTGAGCGAGCGCGCCGCCGCGATGCCGAGCAGGAGCCCGATGAGCAGGGTGAGCGCCACCGCGACGAGCACGGTGGTGAGCGTCTCCATGCCGTGCTCCCAGAGGCCGAGCAGTGCGATCGCGACCAGGCAGCCGAGCGCGGTCAATGCCGGACGTACCCCGCTCGACCACCAGGCCACGGCCAGCACCGCGGCGGCGACCAGCCACCACGGCGCGGAAGTGAGCAGCCCTTGCAGCGGGTTGAGCAGGGCCTCGCTGCTGATGTTCTTGATCGCCGTGGTGACGTCGTACCAGCTGAACTTGGCCCAGGTGACAGCGTCGTTCACCGGACCGGCGAAGCTGATCCGCCACTCCTCGGGGAACTCGGCCGGCAGGACGGCGGCCAGCGCCAGGCCGGCGAGCGCCAGCATCCCGGCCGCGACGTAGCTGACGCGGTCGGAGACGCGCCTGCGGGCCGCGGCCATGGTCATCCGGTCCAGGACGATCGCCATGATCACGATCGCGACGCCTGCGGGGAGCATGAAGCCGACGTTCGCTCTGGACAGGCCGCGGACGATGTCGGAGCCGAGGCCGGGCGCGGAGATCAGCGCGGCGATGACGACCATCGAGAGCGCCATCATGATGGTCTGGTTGATCGCCAGCGCGATCGTCTCCCGCGCCATCGGCAGCTGCACCTTGCGCAAGGTCTGCCGGCGGGTCGCGCCGAGCGACGCCGACGCCTCGATGGCGGTGGGTGAGACCTGCTCGATGGCGAGCGCCGTGATCCTGATCGTGACCGGCAGGGCGTAGATCAGCGTCGCGACCGTCGCGGAGGCCGGTCCGATCTGGAAGAAGAGCACCATCGGCGCCAAGTACGCGAACGTCGGCATGATCTGCATGACGTCAAGGACCGGGGTGATCAACCTGCGCACCCGCGCCGACCCGCCCGTCCAGATGCCCAGCGGGATCCCGACGACCAGCGCGAGCAGCACTGCGGCGACGATGAGGGCGAGCGTCAGCACGCTGGCCTCCCACAGGCCTAGCACACCGAACGACACGAACCCGGCCGCAGCGAGCAGCGCGATCCGCCAGCCGCCCGCGAGCCAGCCGAGCGCGCCCATCACGCCGATCAGCCCGGGCCAGCCGAGGGCGGTCAGGCCGACCTCGAGTAGGTCGTAGAGGCCGGCGGTGAACAGCCGCAGGTAGTTGATCAAGTAGAGGAAGAGCGGGTTCTCGTTCCGGCCCGCGTCGATGGTCTCCCGCGCGTCGTTGATGAAGAGAAAGGGCGCGGCTTCGTCGTCGTGCGGGAGCGTGCCGGTGCCGCGGTAAAGAAGGTAACCAACGGTGAACAGGACCGCGATGCCCGCGAGCACGGCCCAGCGGGGTAACCGCAGGGTCCCTTGAGGCGCCGTGACCGGCACGGCGGGCGCGCTCACGCGCTCGCCTTCTCTGCGTGTACGGCAGGCGCCCCCGCATCGGATGTCATGGCGGTGAGGATGTCGACGCGGTCCACCACACCGACCAGCTCGTCCCCCTGGACGACCCTGATCGGCCTGGCGGAGGCGGTCGACGCGGGAATGGCATCCCTGATGATCATGTCGGCGGGCAGTACGGGACCGTCGAGGTGCTCATCGGATTCGGGATCGCGGCAGATCCAGCGCAGCGAGAGCACATGGCTTCTTGGCACGTCGCGGACGAAGTCGGCCACGTAGTCGTCGACAGGCGCGCCCACCAGCTCCTCAGCCGTGCCGAGCTGCACGATCGAACCGTCACGCATGATCGCGATGCGCTCGCCAAGCTTGAGCGCCTCCGACAGATCGTGCGTGATGAAGACCATGGTCTTGCCTACCTCGCGGTGCAGCCGCATCACCTCGGCCTGCATGTCCCTGCGGATCAACGGGTCGAGCGCGCTGAACGGCTCGTCGAACAGCATCACCTGTGGATCGACCGCGAGCGCCCTGGCCAGGCCCACGCGCTGCCGCATGCCGCCGGAGAGCTGGTCGGGATAGGAGTCGGCGTGACCGTCGAGGCCGACCAAGGTGAGGATCTCTCGGGCGCGCCTGTATCTGTCCGCCCTCGCCATGCCCTGGATTTCCAGGCCATAGGCGATGTTGTCGATCACCCGCCGGTGCGGCAGCAGGCCGAAGTGCTGGAACACCATGCTGACCTGGTGGCGGCGCAGCTCGCGCAGACGGGCAGGGGACGCGCTGCCGACATCCTCCCCGCCGATCCTGATCTCGCCTGCCGTCGGTTCGATGAGGCGGGTGAGGCAGCGTACGAGGGTGGACTTGCCGCTGCCGGACAGGCCCATGACGACGAAAACCTCACCGGGTCGCACCTGGAAGCTCACGTTCCTGACGGCGGCCGTGCAGCCGGTCTTCTCTCGAAGCGCGGCGGGGTCGAGGTCCTTGTCGGAGCAGGCCAGCACCCTCTCGGACCGTGGGCCGAAGATCTTCCACAGTCCGGCGACCTCGATTACCGCACCGTCGGAAGCAGAACTCCGCTCGGCTGCCACTTTCTCCTCCAGAAGCTCGCGGCCTCGTATTCGGCGCCGTCCGATTTGCCGAGGCAGGCTCGGCGGGGGTCAAACCTATGACCTAAACAACGCAAGTCACAACGTCGTGATCTTCCAGAGACCAGGGCGCCTACGGGTCGTTACCAGGAACAGCCGATTATGGAACGCACCAAACACCTAAAAGGCCACATAAAGTGATGTATGGTTGCATGTATACCTTAATCACATTTTCGTGAAGCCCGAATGCGGACCGCAGGCCTTCCCTATGCTCTCGTCGCATGGCTATCTTTTGTCACGTTATGTTCTGTTGGCCCTAGTGGTGCTGATGTGTTCAAATAGCGGGCACTTGCTGGGATCTTCCGAAGAGCCTCACCAATGAGACCCCCGCACACACATACGCCGACATCGCGCGAGAGGTTGCGTTCGGTGAGCATTGAGATCGGCGAGCAGCAGCCGAGGGCCGCTGAGCGCGGCGGCTGGCGGCTGCGCAACTGGCGCGTGCGCGCACGGCTCGTGGCCCTGATCCTGATTCCGACGGCCGCCGCCGTGCTCCTCGGTGGCGTGCAGGTCATCAACTCGACCAGCGCCGCGGGTGCGTACAGCCAAGCCAACCTGCTCGCCCAGTTCTCCGACCGGGTGGGAGCGCTTACCCACAGACTTTCCGCCGAACGCGCGCGCACCTCCTGGTACATCGCGCTCGGGCGCCCTACCAGCGCGGCTTCCGCCGTGCGCGATCAGATGAACGAGGTCGACAAGGCGGCCGAGAAGGTACGCGAGAGCGCCCGCCTGCTTGGCGGCTACACGAACAGCCGCACCGGTGACGAGATCGAGACCGTGCTGACCCGGCTCGACGACCTGTCAGAACTGCGCAACCAGGCGCTCGACTCGGAGCTGTTGCCGGGCGCCGCCATCGACCTCTACACCACCGTCATCGGCGATCTGATCTCGATCAACGACGAGCTGGGGAAGGGCAGCGAGGACGACGTGCTGGTCCAGCAGTCCGTGACGCTCGACGCACTGGCCCGCGCCAAGGAGAGCGTGTCGCTGCAACATGCGCTGCTGACAACGGTGCTCGTGGCGGGCAGATTCGAACAGGATCAGCTCCAGCGGTTCCTCGGCGAGCTGGCACGAGAGCAGAACGAACGCAAGGCCTTCACCGACGACGCCACCTCAGACGAGCGCCGCTTCTATGACGAGACGGTCAACGCCGGGTCAGCCGAGCGGGCGCAGTTCCTCCGGGAGCTCATACTGATCAGGGCCGGCTCCGGCGTCTCGCTGAGGGGTCTCGACCGGAGCAAGCGCGACGACGCCCGCGAGTGGTTCGACGCGATGAAGGTCGTCGTCGATGCGTTGCGCACGGTCGAGCAGCGGCAGGCCACGGCCATCGTCACTCGCACCGAGGAGCTCAGCTCCAACGAGCAGCAGAGAGCCTACGTGGTCGCCGCCGCCGTGGCCGCCCTGCTGATCGTCGTGCTCTTGATCACCACGGGAGTCGCCCGCTCGCTGGAGCGCCCGCTGCGCCTCCTGCGGAGCGAGGCCCTTGAGATCGCGGGGCGACGGCTGCCGGACTTCGTCCAGCGGCTGCGCGAATCCCGCGGCGGCGCGGTCCCCTCCGAGGTCGCACCCATCGGCGTCTTCACCAAGGACGAGGTCGGCGAGGTGGCGCGGGCCTTCGATGAAGTGCACCGCGAAGCCGTACGGTTGGCCGGTGACGAGGCCCAGCTGCGCGCCAACGTCAACGCGATGTTCGTCAACCTGTCGCGGCGCAGCCAGGCCCTGGTCGAGCGGCAGCTGACGCTGATCGAGCGGCTCGAGCGCGGCGAGCGCGACGACAACCGGCTCGGTGACCTGTTCAAGCTCGACCACCTGGCCACCCGCATGCGCCGCAACAGCGAGAACCTGCTGGTCCTCGCCGGCCAGGACGCCGCGCGCAAGTGGAGCCAGCCGGTCGAGCTCATCGACGTGGTCAGGGCGTCTCAGGGCGAGGTGGAGAGCTACGACCGCGTCGTGACGCATGTGCGGTCGGAAGTCGCCATCGCCGGCCAGGCGGTCAGCGACATCGTCCACCTGCTCGCCGAGCTGGTGGAGAACGCGGTGTCGTTCTCCCCGCGCGACACCAAGGTGGTCATCTCCAGCAACCGCATCGACGACGGCGGCTTGATGATCTCCATCACCGACCAGGGCATCGGCATGAATGCCGCCGATCTCGGCGAGGCGAACTGGCGGCTGGCCAACCCGCCGGTGGTCGACGTGTCGGTCTCTCGCCGCATGGGACTGTTCGTGGTCGGCCGGCTGGCCCTTCGGCACAACATCCGCATCCAGCTCCGCCAGCACGACGTCGCCGGGCTGACCGCCATAGTGCTCATCCCCGAGACCCTGCTCGCCCCGATCCCTGGGCAGACTCCGGTGACGCCCCAGGCGACCATCTCCGCCCCGACGGGCCCCGCGGGCTACGGGCATCCCTCGCTGGACCCCCCGCCCCCGGTTGACACTCTCGACCGGTCGCACCCGAGGCCGGCGAGCGTGCCGACAAGGGAGGGGCCCCGGACCGACGGGACGTGGTTCGCATTCGACAGCACGCCGCCGGTGGAGGCCTCCCCCTTCGATCAAGGGGCCTTCGGCCCCGTCGGTCCGCCCTCCGCCGACTTCCCGGCGTTCAGCCAGCCAGGCCCGCTCGACCGCCGCCTGCGCGAAGAGCTGCGCAGGGATCCCAGGGAGATGGACGCCACCCGCCCGCTGCCCAGGCTCGAAACCTCGCCGATGGACACCGGCGAGGAGGAGTACCTGCCGATCTTCGCGTCGGTCGAGTCCGGATGGTTCAAAAAGGTGGAACCCGTCGTCGAGAAGCCCGTCGCCGCGAAGCCTGCCGTCGCAAAGCCCGCCGCCGAGAAGCCGGCCACCGGCGACGTCTGGTCCTCACCGGCCGACTCCGGCTGGCGGGCCGCAGCGGCGGTGAGCGAGCCCAGCCATGGCGGAGTGACCGCGTCCGGGTTGCCCAAGCGAGAGCCCAAGGCCAACCTCGTGCCGGGCACCGTGGCTCCGGCCGCCTCCGCGCCCCCTTCGCCCGCGCCCCCCATCTCCCCTGACCGGATACGCAGCAGGCTCGCAAGCTTCCAGCAGGGCATCAGGAAGGGCCGGGCTGAGATCAGGAACGAGGAGGAGTCGTGAACGAGCGAACGGACATGTGCGCGGAATCATCGTCGGCGAGTCCCTAGTAGTCATGGAAGGGCATCGTGGCATCGTGGAATGATGGCGGCGATTCGCCGTACGGCTATGGACCGCAGGGGTCCCCGCATTACGGTGACCCCGAGCCCGCACCGGAGCCGCAGAGCTCACTCGTGCGGATGTACTCGCTCACCGGCGGCCGAACGGCGCCGCGCACGGACCTGGCCATCGAGGCACTGGTCTCCTCGGCCACCTCCATCCAGCTCGGCACGACCTACACCCGCGAGTACCGCGCGATCAGCGAGCTGTGCGGGCAGATCAGGTCAGTGGCCGAGGTTTCCGCTCTGCTCGGCATGCCGCTGGGCGTCGCCAGAGTGCTCATCGCGGACATGGCGTACGAGGGGCTCCTCCGGATCTACCAGCCGCAGCTGGACGCCGGCGCGCCGAACCAGAACCTGCTGGAAAGGGTGCTCATAGGACTACGCAGGCTCTGAGGGCGGCCTAGGCCTGTCGCTGCAGTTGTCGCAGTCGGGTGGTTCCGGGTCGGGGCGCGCCCGGGGCCGCCCCGCGGAGGGGCGCCGCGCAGCGCGGCCGGACCGCGTAGGCGACTCTCACTCAGCGGGAGGCCGGGGGCGGCCGGCCGCGATGTCTGCCACCTTGGGCAGCGACGACGAGAGGCCGCCCCGCTCCAGGTAAGGCCGGAGGGCTCTGATGCTCGACCTCGACACCGGCAGATTGGACTGAGGACAAGTGACGCAGATCCGTGGACTCGGCTACCTGAAGGTCCAGACGCGCGACATCGGGCGCTGGCGCGAGCTGGTGATCGACGGGCTCGGCTTCGCCGAGGGATCCGGGCCCGACCCCGAGGGCCTGTACCTGCGCATGGACGAGCGTCGATCGCGGCTCGTCGTGCTCCCCGGCGACGCCGACCGGGTGCTCGCCGTCGGCTGGGAGGTCCGCGACCAGTTCGCGCTCGCCACCGTCGGCCGCGCGGTGGAGGCGTCCGGCACGCCGGTCAAGGTGCTCTCCGCGGAGGAGGCGGCCGAGCGCGACGCCGAGCAGGTGATCACTTTCATCGATCCGGCCGGCGTCCCGGTGGAGGTATTCTTCGGCCCGGTGCTCGACCACAGCCCGGTCGTCACCGGCCTCGCGCAGCGGTTCGTGACCGGCCCGCAAGGGATGGGCCATGTGGTGCTCCCCGCCAGTGCGATGGAGGAGACCATCTCCTTCTACACCGAGGTGCTCGGCTTCCTGCCGCGCGGCGCCATGAAGGTCGGCGGCAGGAAGTCCACGCGGCGGGTGCGCTTCCTCGGCGTCAACCAGCGCCACCACAGCCTCGCGATCTGCCCCGCCGGCTACACCGGGGACCCGGGCCTGGTGCACCTGATGGTCGAGGTCGACAGCCTGGACGCGGTGGGGATGGCGCTCGACCGGGTGGGCAAGCTGGGCTTCTCGATCTCCTCCACGCTGGGCCGGCACACCAACGACAAGATGGTGTCCTTCTACGTCCGCGCCCCCGGAGGCTGGGACATCGAGTACGGCACCGAGGGCATGCGCGTCGACGAGACCTACTACACCGCCGAGGAGATCACCGCGGACAGCTACTGGGGCCACGACTGGTCCGGTTCGGAGCCGCTGGCGACCTTCGTCCCCAAGTCGTGAGCGGAGCCCTGCCGCCGGTCGATCCCGTCCCCGCGAGCTCGGTCGCGGCGTTCGACCACGAATGCGACGTGCTCGTCGTGGGCTTCGGCTGCGCCGGCGCCGCCGCCGCCTTCGAGGCCGCGACGGCGGGCGCCGAGGTCCTCGCGCTGGAACGCGCCGGCGGGCCCGGCGGGTCGTCCGCGATGTCGGCAGGCGAGCTGTACCTCGGCGGTGGCACGGCCGTGCAGCGGGCCTGCGGGTTCGACGACGACCCGGACGACATGTTCGCCTACCTCGCCGCCGCGCTCGGCCCGCACGCCGACGAGCAGAAGCTGCGGCTGTACTGCGACGGGAGCGTCGAGCACTTCGAGTGGTTCCGCGACCGGGGCCTCACCTTCAACGAGTCGCTGTACGACGCGCCGAGCTGGATGCCGCCGACGACGGACGGGTTGATGTGGCTGGGGGAGAACGCCTGGCCGTACAACACCCTGGCCAGGCCGGCGCCGCGCGGCCACCGGCCGGCGACCGAGTCCTTCGGCGGCTGGCTGCTCATGCAGCGGCTCGTCGAGGCGGCGGAGGCCGCCGGGACCGCCCGCCACACCGACACCCGCGCCACCAACCTGGTCATGGACGGGGACGGCCGGGCCGTCGGGGTCGTCGCGCAGCGGTACGGCACGCCGGTGACCTACCGCGCCCGCACGGGGGTCGTCCTCACCACCGGCGGCTTCGTCGACAACGAGGAGATGCTCGCGGACCATGCCCCGGTGCTCCTCGGCCACGGCAAGGTCAGCGACGGCCTGGACGACGGCGGCGGCATCCGGATGGCGGCGGCCGCCGGCGCGGCCACCCGGCGCATGTCGGTCGTGCAGATCGCGCTGACGGCGCTGCCGGCGATGCTCGTGCGCGGGCTGCTCGTGAACGCGCTCGGCCGGCGGTTCGTCAACGAGGACGTCTACCCCGGCCTGTTCAGCGCCGCCGCGGTCCGGCACCAGCCGGGGCCGTACTGGGCGATCATCGACGAGGAGGGCTACGAGTCCATCCCCGCGCAGGATCTGTGGGGCGTGCGCCCGCGGTACGTCGCGGAGACCCTCGCCGAGCTGGAGGAGTCGCTCGGGATGCCGGCGGGCGCGCTGGAGGACACGGTCGCCGCCTACAACCACCACGCGGAGCGCGGAGAGGACCCCTACTTCCACAAGGCCGCGAAGTGGCTGCGGCCGCTCAAGCCGCCGTTCGCCGCCGCCGATCCCCGGGCGGGGTTCGGCGGGAACGACCAGGAGGGCACCGGCGTCGCCGGTTTCACCCTCGGCGGGTTGCACACGACCGCCGACGGCGCCGTGCTGAACCACTCGGGACGGCCCATCCCGGGTCTGTACGCGGCGGGCCGGACCGCCGCGGGCATCCACGGAGAGGGATACGTCAGCGGGACGTCGCTCGGCGAGGGCACGTTCTTCGGCCGCCGCGCCGGCCGCGCCGCCGCCGGGGACGGCAAGGCGGCCGGCTGAACGATCACCGGCCGGGGCCGGCGAGGCGTCCGGCGGGTGACACGAGCAGCACCGGCCCGTGACGGACGCGGGCCGGCCCGTGACGACCGACGCGGGCCGGCGCGTGCCCCGGAGGCGATGAGGCCTCAGGACTCCGGTACGGCGATGACGCCCTCGAGCGCCGCTCGCGCGATCGAGTCGCGCAGCGCCGTACAGCCGGGGAAGACGCCGGAGCCGTCGCCGAGAGAGCTGGCGCGCCGCTCCAGGCAGGCGCTCACGGCCTCGGCGTTCCACTGGACGCTCGTCTGGTGCCAGCTCGCCTTGCGCACCTCGACCTCCGCGCCGCACTGCCGGCAGCACAGCGGCTGCATGGGCGCGCCGTCGAGCAGGCGGTCGTCCGGGCGGACCGTCATGCCGGCCGGCCTTCCGCGGCCCTGCGGGCCAGGTTGTCCTCGACCTCCTGCTTCCACACCTCGACCGGGCGGGTGGTGTCGAGCTCGAACTCGAAGCGCTCCACCATCTCGGGCTTGACGTCGGCCACGTCGACGTAGAACTGCTCGTACCAGCGGCGGAGCTGGTAGACCGGCCCGTCCTCCTCGCACAGCAGAGGGTTGTCGATGCGGGTCTTGTGCTTCCAGATCTGCACGTCCTGGTCGAAGCCCCTGAGGATGAAGTCGCCCAGTTTCTGCGCCATGGCCTCGGCCGCGTCCTTGGAGAGCTTGTCGCTCTGCTGCACGATGATGCCCGAGTGCAGCATGAACGAGTTGCCGTCGATGGGGTAGTGGGCGTTGACCAGCACGGACTTGAGGTCCATGTCGTCGTAGTGGTAGGTCAGGTCGTCGATCATGAAGGACGGCCCGTGGTACGACGCCACCGAGGTGTTGCCGAGCATCTGCGGCTCGCCGGCCTTGGCCGGCCGGCGGGCGTCCGGCCGGCCGTTGCCCTTCATGATCTGCGTGGCCACGTGACCTTCGAAGATGTTCTTGAAGTACGTCGGGAACGAGAAGTGCACGTAGAAGAAGTGCGCCATGTCGACGATGTTGTCCACGACCTCGCGGCAGTTCGTCTCGACGACGATCTCCTTCCAGACCCACTCGGTCCAGTCGTCGCGCGTGGCGCCCTCGATGCGGGGGATCGTGACCTCCGGCGGCGGCGGGTTGCCCTCCGGGTCGTTCCAGACGAACAGCAGGCCGTCCTGTTCCATGGTGGTCCACGCGGCGGTGCGGGCGCGGAGCGGGACGCGGCGCGCGTAGGGGATCTTCTTGCAGCGGCCGTCGCCGCCCCAGCGCCAGTCGTGGAACGGGCAGGCGATCTCCTCGCCCTTGATCGTCCCCTTGGACAGGTCGGCGCCCATGTGCCGGCAGTAGGCGTCCAGCACGTTGATCGCGCCGCTGCCGCTCTGGAAGACCACGAGCTTCTGGCCGAAGGCGCTGACCGTGTGCGGCCTGCCGTCCTTGAAGCCCGCGGACAGGCCGAGGCAGTGCCAGCCTCTGGCGTAGCGCGTCGGCACCGCCTCGGCTTCGATCCTGCGGACGCCGCTGTTCCCGGCCTCTACTGCGGTCACGTCGACCCACCCCTTCAGGACACGCGTTCTCAGTTCGCCAAGGTAGGAGGTGCGGCTGCCCGCCGGACCGTCGAGTCCCATTGGCCGGGATGGCCGTGACGCGCGGGCGACGGCGCGGCGCACCATCATGGACGGCATCTGTCCGACGAGCGTGACACGGAGAGCCGAGTCCTTCCCCTCGTGAACGAGGGGGATTCCAAGACACCATTCCACACCGTGCCGCGTTCCCTCCCCCGGCTCAAGGCGGAGGTCTCCACGCTTAAGGAGTTTCGATGAGCAACGAGGTCCTGGACGCGGTCCGCCGGCTGCTGCCGAAGATCGCCGAGCGGGCGCGGTCCACGGACGAGGGCCGGCGGGTCCCGGAGGAGGCGATCCGCGAGCTCGTCGAGACGGGCGTCTTCCGGATGCTGCAGCCCAAGAGGTATGGAGGCACCGAGAGCGACCCGGTGAGCTTCTTCGAGGCGGTCCGGGAGATCTCCGCGGTCTGCGGCTCCACCGGCTGGGTGGTCTCCGTGCTCGGCGTGCACCCGTGGCAGCTCGGCCTGTTCGACGAGGCCGCGCAGGACGAGCTGTGGGGCGAGGACCCCGACGCGCTGGTGTCCTCCTCCTACGCCCCCGTCGGGCGGCTGATCCCGGAGGAGGGCGGGTACCGGCTCTCCGGCCGGTGGCGGTTCTCCTCCGGGTGCGAGCACGCGTCGTGGGCGCTGGTCGGCGGCCTGGTCGTGGGCGACCAGGGCAAGCCGGTCGACTTCATGACGGTGCTCGTGCCCCGCGCGGACTACGCGATCGACGACGTCTGGGACGTCATCGGGCTGCGCGGCACGGGCAGCAACGACATCATCGTCGAGCAGGCGTTCGTGCCCGCCCACCGCACCATGCGCAACTACGAGCAGGCGCAGCTCCGCGGCCCCGGCCAGAAGGTGAACACCGGCCCGCTGTACCGGATGCCGTTCGGGACGGTGTTCACCACCGCGATCACCGCGCCGGTGATCGGCATGGCGGCGGGGTGCTACCGGTCCTACGTCGCGTCCATGCGCGACCGCGTACGGCTGAGCCTGGGCGGAGGCCGGTTCGCCGAGGACCAGTTCGCCCAGGTCGCGGTGGCCCGGGCGGCGTCGGAGATCGACGCGGCCGTCCTGCAGACCGACCGCAACGTGCGCGAGGTGTACGAGCACGCCGTCCGGGGCGAGCCGATCCCGATGGAGTTGCGGCTGCGCGCCCGCAGGGACCAGGTCCGCGCGACCGAGCGGGCGCTCACGGCCATCGACATCCTGTTCAAGACCGCCGGCGGGAACTCGCTCAGCCGCGGCAACCCCCTCGAGCGCGCCTGGCGGGACGCCCACGCGGGCAGCGTGCATGTCGCCAACGACGTCGAGCGGGCTCTCGCAATGTACGGCAAGGGCGAGTTCGGCCTGGCCATCGAGGACAACCTGGTCTGAGGCGGCACACCGCACCCGGTGGGGGACGGCCGTGCGGCAGCCGATCGCCGGCCGGCGCCCGGGCGGTGCTGAGGCGTGCAGGCGGTGCTGAGGCGTGCAGGCCGGCCGGTGTCCCGATCAGCGGTTACCGGCCCCGGCCATGGCGTTCGCCGCCCGATAGGCGAACACCATGGCGGAACCGATCGGTATGCCCGGGCCCGGGTAGCAGCGGCCGGAGAACGACGCGCTGGTGTTGCCCGCGGCGTACAGGCCGGGGATCGGCCGGTCGTCCCGGTCGAGCACCCGGCCGTCCGGGTCGGTGCGCAGGCCGCCCTTGGTGCCGAGGTCGCCGAGGACCACGCGCGCCGCGTAATAGGGCGGCCGGTCCACCGGGACCAGGCACGGGTTCGGGCTCTCCGAGCCGCCGGTGAAGAACCGGTCATAGGGGTCCTCGCCCCGATGGAAGTCCTCGTCGACGCCCCGCGCGGCGAAGCCGTTGAAGCGCTCGACGGTGGCGGTCAGGGCCTCGGGCGGCACGCCGAGGCGCCCGGCCAGCTCTTCCAGGTCGCCGGCCCGCACCCAGGTGCCCGCCCGCAGGTGCTCCTCCGCCGGGAGGGCCGGCAGCGAGATCGCCGGCAGCCGCCCGCCGAAGCGGGAGTCGAAGATCAGGTACGCCGGTATGCGGCCGGGCGCGGCGGCCATCTCCCGGCCCATCCGGTCGTACGGCAGCGACTCGTTGGCGAACCTCGCGCCGGTCCCGTCGACTATGAGACCGCCGTGAAAGCCCAGCGTGAACGCGGCCCGGCCGTCCGGCAGGGCGACCCCCGGGCACCACCACGCCTCTTCCATCAGGTCGGTGGCGGCCCCGGCCGCGACGGCGGCGAGGATCGGGTCGCCCGTGTTCGCGCCCGCCGGGGCCATCGACCACTCGGCGGCCCCCGGCACGCCGTTCTCCTTGCGCATGGCGCCGTTGCCCTCGAAGCCGCCCGCGGCCAGCAGGACGCCGCGGGCGGCGCGCAACCGCACCGGGCCGCCGGAGGTGGCCGCCTCGACCCCGGTCACCCGGCCGTCCTCGACGATGAGCCGGGTGAGCGAGGTGCCTGTGCGCACGGTGCCGTTCCCCGTCGCGGTCAGGGCGAGCAGCAGCCGCCCGATCAGCGCCCGCCCCGCCGTCAGCGGGCCGCCGCCGTGGCCGCGCCCGGTGCGGTCGCGCTCCACCGGCGGGCGCACCAGGGCGGCGAGGGCGCCCAGCCGCTCGGCAGGCAGGTCCAGCGGCACGAGGGAGCGCCCGGCCTCCGCGCGGCCCGGGGCGGGGAAGTAGTCCGGGAAGGGCCGCCACTCGAACTCGATCGCCGGGTCGCGTTCGAGGAACGCGACGACCTCGGGCGCGGTCGCGAGGAACGCCTCCCGCCGCTCGGCCTCCGCCTCGCCGATCAGGGCCATCAGGTAGGCGCGCGCAGACTCGGTCGAGTCCCCGATCCCGGCGCGCTGCTGCACGGCGCTTCCCGGCAGCCAGACGGCCGCGCCCGCGTAGGCGGAGGTGCCGCCGAGCAGCGCCGTCCGCTCCAGGACGGCCGTGCGCAGCCCGCTCGCCGCCGCCGCCAGCGCGCCGGTCATGGCCCCGGCGCCCGACCCGGCCACCACCACGTCGTACTCGCCGTCCCACCGCTCGGCAGCCACCATGCCCGTCTCCTCCCGCCGGTCGCGGTACCTAGGCAAGCGCAGCGGGGGATGCGGCGGAGAGCCCGTCCCACTCACCGGTATGGGTGATTGGCGGGTACGCCGGTCGCCGTGTGTATCGTCGTTGCGATATCCGGACCGACCAAGGGGAGAGCGAGCGTGCCGAGAATCGCCGAGGTCAGGGCGCCGGCCGAGCCGACCTCGCCGGAGCAGCGGGCCCGGCACCTGCGCATCCTGCGGGCCGCGGCGCGGATGGGGGCCGAGAAGGGGCTCGAGCGCGTTCAGATGCACGAGGTGGCCAAGGCGGCCGGCGTCGCGATCGCGACGCTGTACAGGTACTTCCCCTCCAAGACCCACCTGTTCACGGCCTTGATGGCCGAGCAGATCGACCGGTTCAGCGAGACCGTGCCGCGGCCCGATCCCGGCACCAGCCCGGAGGACGCCGCCGGCGAGGTGCTCGTGCTGGCCAGCCGGCAGCTGCTGCGCAGGCCCGCGCTCGCCACCGCGATGCTCCAGTCCGCGAACGCCGCCAGCGCCGCCGCGGTCGCCGACGCCGGGCGCATCGACGCCACTTTCAGCCAGATCGTCCTGCGGACGCTCGGCGTCGGCGACCCCACCGTCATGGACGTCACGCTGGTCCGGCTGCTCATGCAGTGCTGGTACGGCGTACTGCAGTCGAGCCTCAACGGGCGGATCTCGATCCCCGACGCGGAGAGCGACATCCGCATCGCCTCCCGGCTCCTGCTCGCACCCCGCTCGAACGCCGTCCCCGAGCCGGCCGGCCGGGCCTGACCTCACGAAGCGACAACGCGACCCTGACCTCACGGAACGACGACGTGACCCTGACCTCACGGAACGACGACGTGACTCTGACCTCACGGAACGACGACGTGACTCTGACCTCACGGAACGACGACGTGACTCTGACCTCAAGGAGCGACGACGTGACTCTGACCTCAAGGAGCGACGACGTGACTCGAAGGATCGCGGTGACCGGCTCGGGCTCGGGCATCGGCAAGGCGCTCGCCGCCTCGCTGCGGGCCGGGGGCGACGAGGTGATCGGCGTCGACCTCAAGGACGCGGACGTCTGCGCCGACCTGTCCACTCCTGAGGGCCGCGCGCTGGCCGTCGAGTCGGTGCTGGCCAGGTCGGACGGCGTGCTGGACGGTGTCGTCGCCTGCGCCGGGGTCTCGGGGATGACCGCGCAGACGGTCCGGGTCAACTTCTTCGGCGTGACCGCGCTCCTGGAAGGGCTGCGCCCGGCGCTGGCCCGGGCCCCGAAGCCGAGAGCCGCCGCGGTCGCCTCCATCTCGGCCGTCCAGCCGGCCGACCCCGAGGTGGTGCGGGCCTGCCTGGACGGCGCCGAGCCGCAGGCGGTCGCGCTGGCCGAGCGGGCCGCCGAACGCGGCGAAGGGTGGAAGCTCTACCCGTCGTCGAAGTCCGCGCTCGCCCGCTGGCTGCGGAGCCGGGCGGTCTCCCCCGAGTGGGCCGGGTGCGCCATCCCGCTCAACGCGGTCGCGCCGGGCGTCGTGCTCACCCCGATGACGGCGCCCCTGTTCGAGGACGAGGCGATGCGCGCCGTCATGGACCAGGCGGTGCCGATGCCGCTGAACGGCCACGCCGAGCCCGAGGTGATCGCCGACGCCCTGCGCTGGCTGATCGCCCCGGAGAACTCCCACATGGCCGGCCAGATCGTCTTCGTGGACGGCGGCGCCGAGGCCACCCTCCGCGGCCCCGACGTCTACTGACAGTGACGGACCCAAGATCGAGCACTCGCCGTACACGTCAGCCCTGGGCGGCGGGGTTCTGCGTTCCGGTGGTGTCGAGTTCGGCCACGCTGTAGGCCGCGTAGGTCCGGTACGGCCCGCGGTCCTGGAAATGCGGGGTGAGCTGCGCGTCGAGTTCCTCGACCGAGAACGCGCCGCTCTCGGCGGTGAACTTCCGCTCGACCACCGGGGCCGCCATGAGCGCGACCATGTCGCCGTACACGACGAACACCTGGCCGTTGATCTTCTCCGAGGCGGGGGAGGCGAGGTAGCTCACGAACGTGGCCACCCGCTCGGGCGCCAGGATGTCCAGCCCGCCCGCCGCGCGGCCTTCGGCGAACACCCCCGCCGTCATGCCGGTGCGCGCCCGGGGGCAGATCGCGTTGGCGCGCACGCCGTACCGCGCCAGGCCCTGGGCGGTGGAGAGGGTCAGCGCGACGATGCCGGCCTTGGCCGCCGCGTAGTTCGGCTGGCCCGCCGAGCCGAACAGGAACGCCTCGGAGGAGGTGTTGACGACCCGGCCGTACACCGGCCCGCCGGCGGCCTTGCTCGCCGCGCGCCAGTACGCCGCCGCGGCCCGGGAGACCCCCGCGTGCCCCCTGAGGTGGACCCGCACGACGTCGTCCCAGTCGGACTCCGCCAGGTTGAACAGCATCTTGTCGCGGAGCACGCCCGCGTTGTTCACCACGATGTCCAGGCCGCCGAAGGTGTCCACCGCCGCCTGCACCAGGCGGTCGCCCATGGACCAGTCGCCCACGTCACCGGTCACCGCGACGGCCTCCCCGCCGAGCCGCTTGATCTCGACCACGACGTCCTCGGCCGCCGACCCCACGTCGTTGACGACGACGTTCGCGCCCCGCTCGGCGAGGGCCAGCGCCTCGCAGCGTCCGAGGCCGGCGCCCGCGCCGGTGACGACGGCGGTCCTGCCCGCGAGGCTGGTGTTCGAGCCCATGTGCACGCTCCTGCTCGGTCGGATCACGTGGCTCGGAAACTAGTATGTATTCCAGTTTCAGCTCAGCTCCGGGTCCCGGTGAGTGGGTGCGCGACCCGCCCTCCCCGGCCGAGGCGGCGCGGCGGGCGCGACCACTGAGCGGGACACCGCCCTCGGTCAAAACGGAATCAATTCTAGCCTCGCTTCCATGACGTCGCAGGTGGCGAGCCTGCGGGAAGACCCGACCGAGGAGAAGTCATGGCTGAGGCCGTCATCGTCGACGCGGTGCGCACGCCGGTCGGCAAGCGCAACGGCACGCTGTCCGGGCTGCACCCCGCCGAGCTTCTCGGCCAGGTGCACAGAGGCCTGACCGAGCGGGCGGGGATCGAGCCGGACCTGGTCGGCCAGGTGATCGGCGGCTGCGTCACCCAGGCGGGCGAGCAGTCCAACAACGTCACCCGCCAGTCGTGGCTGCACGCCGGCCTGCCGCACACCACGGCCTGCACGACGATCGACTGCGCGTGCGGCTCCTCCCAGCAGGCGGTGCACCTGGTCGCCGGCCTCATCGCCTCCGGCACCGTCGACATCGGCATCGGCTGCGGCGTCGAGTCGATGAGCCGGGTCTTCCTCGGCCAGGCGATCACGCCCGGCACCGGCAGCCCCCGCCCCGACACCTGGTCGCTGGACATGCCCGACCAGTTCAGCGCCGCCGAGCGGATCGCGCACAAGTACGGCGTCAGCCGCGCGGACGCCGACGCGCTCGGCCTGCGCTCGCAGCGCCGCGCCGCCGAGGCCTGGGCGCAGGGCAGGTTCGACGGGCAGATCATCGAGGTCGAAGCGCCGGTGATGAGCCCCGACGGGCCGACGGGGGAGACCGCCACCGTCACGCGGGACCAGGGACTGCGCGACACCAGTGCCGAGGCGCTGGCGAAACTGAAGCCCGTCCTGCCCGGCGGGATCCACACGGCAGGCAACTCCTCACAGATCAGCGACGGCGCGGCCGGGGTGCTGCTGATGAGCGCGGACAGGGCGCGCGGCCTCGGGTTGCGCCCGCGGGCCCGCATCGTCGCCTCGGGGATGGTCGGCTCGGACCCCTACTATCACCTCGACGGGCCCATCGCGGCCACCGCGCACGTGCTCCGCGCCGCGGGGATGACGCTGTCCGACATCGACCTGGTCGAGATCAACGAGGCGTTCGCCTCCGTCGTGCTCTCCTGGGCACAGGCCCACGAGGCCGACATGGACAAGGTCAACGTGAACGGCGGCGCCATCGCCCTCGGGCACGCCGTCGGCTCCACCGGCGCCCGCCTGATCACCCAGGCGCTGCACGAGCTGGAACGGACCGGCGCCTCCACCGCCCTGATCACCATGTGCGCCGGCGGCGCCCACGCCACGGCCACCATCATCGAGCGAATCTGAGACCACGACACCGGGACGGGCAGGCGCCGCAGTCGCCTCCGCGCGGCAAGGAGGACGGCGGCATCCGATCGCGCTGCGCGAACGCCGCGCTGTACGGCGGGCTCGTCGGCAAGTGGGCAGACCGCACCTGATCCGCGCTGCGCGAACGCCGCGCTGTACGGCGGGATCGCCGGGCACAGTGGGGGCATGCGGGTAGCCGTGCTTTCCGACATCCATGGGGTGCTTCCAGCGCTGGAGGCCGTGCTGGCCGAACCTGACGTGGCCGCGGCCGACCTGATCGTCCTCACTGGCGACGTCGCCGCGGGCCCTCAGCCGGTGGAGACGCTCGATCTGCTGATCTCGCTGGGGCGGCGGGCGCTGTGGGTCAACGGCAACGCCGATCGGGAGCTCGTGGAGGTGGCCGCGGGCAAGCGGTGCGAGTACGCCATCTCCCAGTGGGCGGGCGAGCGGCTCCGTGCGGACCAGGTCGAACTGCTCGCCGCCCTCCCCGCCCGGCAGGTGCTCGACCTCGGCATGCTGGGCACCACCCTGTTCGTGCACGCCACGCCGCGCGCGGACGACGAGATGATCCTCGTCGACAGCACGCTCGCCCGATGGGCCGAGGTGCTCGGCGACGTCACCGCCGACAGCGTGGTCCTGGGCAACACCCACATGCCGTTCGTCCGGCTCGTGGACCGCAGGCTCGTGGTCAATCCGGGGTCCGTCGGCATGCCGTACGGCACGGCGGGCGCCCATTGGGCGCTGCTCGACTCGGCCAGTGGTGCGGTGACCCTGCGTCGCACCCCGTTCGACACGCGGGCCGCCGCCGACCGGCTGGTCGCCGAGAGCGGGTTCGAGGAGATCGAGCAGTGGGTGGCCGAATACGTGACCACCACCTACTCCGACTCCGAGGCGCTCACAGTCTTCGCCAGGTCCGAAGGACGCTGAAGCACCCCCGCACCGGCGCACAGGGTGCGCCGGAAGGAGGGGACGGTCTTCTTCTCGCTGTGATTATTCGATCATGCGGGCGAAGGCATCAGGGGTGACGATGGGGATGCCGTAGCCGCGGGCCTTGCGGGCTTTGCCGGACAGAGTGTCGGGGTCGGCCGCGACCAGGAGCCGGACCTTCTTCGTCACATCGGGATGAGGCACGTACGAGGCCTCGCGGGCGCGCTGTTCCCAGCTTTCGCGCCCGCCGTCCATCTCCCCCGTGAACGCTGGGCATGGTCATGCCCAGCGCCGCCGCGTCCTGCGCGGCGTAGGCGAGCTGCCGCCGGGCCTCCTCGGCGCGGGGCCCGTCCCGCAGCGCCAGCGCCTGGCCGAGGCGGGCCCGGGACAGGACGACGGCCGGCCGGTGCCCGAGCGCGAGATTGCCGCGGACCGCCGCGCGCAGGTGGCCGATGGCCTGGTCCACGTCGCCGGTGGTCAGCGTGGCGACCCCGAGGCAGTGGTGGACGGATCCGACGCAGGCGACGCCCAGGCTGACCAGCACGGGCCGGTGCGCGAAGGGGGCGAGAAGGGTGTAGGCCTGGGCCGAGGTCTCGGTGTCGGCGAGCAGATGCGCCGCCTCCACCACGCCGTACATGGATATGAGCCAGCTACTGGAGCGGGGCAGGCGCGCGAGGTCCCGGCCGCGCACGCGAGCCAGCATGATGGCCGCCAGCTCGCGGTCTCCCGCCGCGACCGCGAGGCCGGCGAAGGTGGCGTTGTCGATCGTGCTGAGCGTCGGGGAGTTGACCAGATCCGACAGCGTGGGGAGGCGGCCCTGGTACCAGCGGATCGTCCCGAGCTGGGCTCGGTACCATCCGTGGGCGTCTATGTCGCCCGCCGTCACGCCCCGCTGGGCGCAGGCGGCGGCCAGGGTCTCGGCCTCGGCGAACCGGCCGCCCCGGATGCAGAGCATCACCTCGATCGCGCTGATCACGAATATCGGGTTGTCCCGGCGGCTCGGAAGTCCTATGCATGGACGTACACGGATATGGCCATCCAAGGGGGTCCGATGGAGTTCCGCGTCCTGGGGCAGCTCGAGGTCTCCGAGGAGGGCCGGCCGCTACCCCTCGGACCTCGGAAACAGCGGGCGGTCCTCGCGGTGCTCCTCACCCGCGCGGGCCAGGTGATGTCCCTCGACCGCATCATCGAGGAGGTGTGGGAGAGCCTGCCTCCCCCCACCGCGACCGGCACCGTGCACGCGTACGTGTCCAACCTGCGCACCGTCATCGAGGCCTGCAGAGCCCCGCGCGAGCCTCCCCGGGTCATCGTCACCAAGCCGCCCGGGTACAAGATCGCCGTCACCCGTGACCAGGTCGACGCGCTCGTCTTCGAGGACGCCGTCAAGGAGGGGAGGAGCCTGCTCGCCAAGGGGCGGCCCGCCGACGCCCGCGCCGTCCTCGCGGGCGCCCTCGCGCTGTGGCGGGCGACGCCGTACGAGAACCTGGCCGAGTACGCCTTCGCGCGGCAGGAGGCGGAGCGGCTGGGCGACCTGCGCCTGATCGCGATGGAGACGCACGCGGAGAGCCTGCTGGCCCTCGGCCTGCACCAGGAGGCCTTGGAGGACCTGGAGCGGCTGACGGCCGAACATCCGCTGAGGGAGAGCCTGGTGGCGCTGCGCATGCTCGCCCTGTACCGGGCCGGACGCCAGTCGGAGGCCCTGGACGCCTTTCACACGGTGCGGCTCGCGCTGGCCGACCAGTTCGGCATCGACCCCGGACCGGCGCTGCGCCGGCGGTTCGACGAGATCCTCAGCCAGTCCGCCGCACTCGACCCCGCCCTTCCCGAGATCACGCCCCTGACCATGCCCGAGCGGTCCCCCGCCTTCCCCGCCGAGCGGCTCGTCGGCCGGAACCTGGAGCTGACCCTCGCCGAGACCGACCTGAAGGCGGTCCTCGAGGGAGAGGGACGCACGATCCTGCTGGTGGGCGAGCCGGGCATCGGCAAGACCCGGCTGGCGGAGGCGGTCACCTCGCGCGCGGCGGCGCACGGGTCCCTGGTCGTGTGGAGCCGCGCGGTGGAGGACGCGGCGACGCCGCCGTACTGGCTCGGGGTACAGCTCCTCAGGCGGCTCGCCGAGGAACTGCCCGAGGCGTTCGCCGGCGCGGCCCGCCCGTACGCGCCGCTGCTATCACCGCTGGTCCCCGAGCTGGTGAACGCCACCGCACGCCCCGATCACGGCTTCCCGCGGATCGACTCCGAGCACATACGCGTCCCGATCTACGACGCCATCGCGCGCGTCGTCGTGAAGCTGGCGGAGCGTCGGTCCCTCACGCTGGTGTTCGAGGACCTGCACTGGGCCGACCTGCCCTCGGTACAGCTCGTGGGCTACCTCGCGGCCGAGACGCGGCGAGCGTCCGTCCTGCTCATCGCGACCCTGCGCGACGACGAGCACACCACCGCCATCCGCGACCTGCTGGCCTCCCTGGTGCGGGAACGGCGCACGCGCAGGCTCCAGCTCGGCCCGCTGGACATCGACGACGTCACCATGCTGGTCAAGAACTGCACGGAGACCGCCGCGTCGCCCGAGCTCCTGGCCGTCCTGCACGAGCGGACCGGCGGGAACCCGTTCTTCGTCACCGAGCTCGCCCGCATGCTGCGCAGCGAACGCGCCCTCACCGACCAGGACATCCGCCACAGGCTGGCCCGGGAGATCCCCGCGGGGGTCCGGGACGTCATCCGCCGCCGCTGGCACCGGCTGCCCGACTCCGCCCGGGGCATGCTCTCGATCGCGGCCGTCGCCGGGCAGGAGTTCGGCATGGCGCCGCTTCGCACCGTCACCGGGCTGGACGAGGACCGCCTGCTGGAGAGCCTGGAGACCGCCGTCGTCACCGGCCTGCTCGTAGAGGACCCCGCCGTGGTCGGCCGCTACCGGTTCGCCCACCCTCTGGTCCGCGAGACGCTGTACGACCAGCTGGGCCATGTGCGGCGGGCACGGTTGCACGAGAAGATCGGGCTCGCCATGCTGCGGGCCGGCGCGGACGTCGACGAGGTCGCCCACCACCTGTGGGAGGCGTGGCCGGTGACCGGCCCGGCGGTCGCGCTCCCGCACGTGTTCGAGGCGGCCAGACGGGCGCAGAGCACCCTGGCCTACGAGCAGGCCGAGACGCTGCTGCGGCGTGCCCTGGAGCTCGCGCGGGCCCTGCCCGGCGAGCAGGACCGCATCGACCAGGAGCTGCGGATCCAGGTCCGGCTCGGCACGCTGCTGGCCGGCAGGCACGGGTACGCGAGCCCGCAGGCCCGTGCGGCCTTCCTGCGCGCCCGCGATCTCAGCCCGCGCAGCGCCCTGCGGAGCGCCCAGTGGGTTCCCGCGCCGTGGGGGCTCTGCGTCGCGCGGATCAACGGCGGGCAGCTGGACGAGGCCGAGCGCATCGCCCTGGATCTCGCCGAGCACCCCGACGACGCGCTGGCCGCGCTCGCCGCCGTGCACGCGCGGGGCATGATCGTGTTCTTCAGGGGAGAGCAGCACCTGGCGAGCAAGCTGCTGACGTCGAGCATCGGCCTCGCCGACCGCGCGGGGGAGGTGTCCGCCGCGCTCGGGTTCAACGATCCGCGGGTGCACGGCAGGTCCATCGCCGCGTTGTCGGCGGCGCTGCGGGGAGACGACGCCGAGGCCGATCGCCTGGACCGCGAGGCCCGGGAACGGGCCGCCACGCTCGCGCGCCCGGTCCCGGAGGGCCTTGCCCTGATCTTCGCCGCGCGGCTCGCGTGGATTCGCGGCGACGCCGGCCTCACCAGGGAACACGCCACCGCGGCTCTCGAACGGGTGAGCCGGCACTCCATCACCCCTATCAGCGTGATGGGCTCGATCCTGGCCGGCTGGGCGGAGGCGGAGCTGGGTGAGCCGGAGACCGGGATCGCGCGCGTCAGAGAAGGGCTGGACGAGCTGTCCCGTACCGGCACGCTGCTGAACCGGCCCTGCTTCCTGGGGATGCTGGCCGAGCTGGAGCTCCGGCGGGACGAGCCGGGCGCGGCGCTGGCCCGGCTCGACGAGGCCGACGAGCTCGCCGCCAGGACGGGAGAGCGCGCCTTCGAGGCCAGGAACCTGCACCTGCGGGCGCTGGCGCTCCTGGCCCGCGGCAGGTCTCCGCAGGAGGCGTCGGCCCCGCTGCGGGAGGCGATGGTCGTGGCGGGCGCGCAAGGCTCCGTGCTCCTGCTGCGCCAGGCCGAGACGGCCCTCGCTCGTTTCCTCCCATTCTGAAGCCGGTGCCGGCGCGGCAGATTCGTAATGTCTTCCATCTTTCACTAATGAAGACCGACATTTACCCTTATCGGTGGGGCCCGGCCGATGAAAGGCGGTCTTCGCGTGCCACGACGGGTGATGACCTGGCTGACTCTCGCGATCGTTTCCTGTGTTTCCCTCCTCTCGACCGAACTCGGCGCCACCGCGAGCGCGGCTTCCACGTCCGTCGCGTCCAGAGCCGAGATGTCCACCGTTCAGCTGGATAGCATGAATCAGGACATTTCTACCGCCGTGGACGTGGTCAATCAGTTTTGGGCGTCCCACTGGCCGTACTACTTCACCGGAAGGTATTCCCGTCCGAGGATATTCGGCGCCTACGGAGGCGGAGGGCGGAGAGCCCCGTACTGCGACGGAGCACGGCTCGGATACAACAACGCGTGGTACTGCGGACAGGGCCACTACATCGCATGGGACATCACGCTCATGAGACGCGGCTACCGGTCGGGAGACGCGTGGGTTTATCTGATCATCGCGCACGAGTGGGGTCACGCCGTCCAGGCGCTGCTGGACCAGCGGCTGGTGTCACGGGCCAAGGAGCTCCAGGCCGACTGCCTGGCAGGGGTGGCGCTCTACGGAGCCGCCCGGGACGGAATCCTGCGGTTCGAGAACGGCGACGTCGAAGAGCTGGCCGACGCGCTCGGAGCGCTGGCCGACAAGACGCCCTGGACCAGGGCCAGCGACCACGGAAGCGCCTCCCAGCGAATCGCGGCGTTCACCCGAGGCGCCGGATACGGCGTGTACGGCTGCCTGACCTAGACCGTATCGAATTTCCCGCCGAACGGCGGGGCGCCATTCTCCCGGAAATTGGTGATCATGAAGAGAGCCGCCCTGACGGCCGTGACAATGACGACCGTCATCCTCGGAACGAGCCTCACCGCCGATGTGGCGTTCGCCGCGCGTGCCGTTCCCGCGGCTCACAATGCCGCGGGAAAAGCCGTGAACCTGAAATTGACCGAGACCATCCGTCGCCGCCTCGCCGACGCGTACTGGCGGAAATCCGGGAACGTCGACCGGAGCAAGGTCGACGGTCCCAGCTCTGTCTACTACGGGAAGATCAAAGGCGCGACGCCCGCCAAGGACGTCTATTGGGCTCTCGGCCAGATCGGCATCAAAGGAGATCCGATCAGTTACCAAGACGGCCCGCACGTCTGGCGCAAGCGGGGCAAGGGCGCGTGGTCGTATCTGGGTGACACCGGTGGCTGCCCGGATCGGGTTCCACGGGCGATGCTGAAGATATGGCACCTTTCCCCTTGCGGATGAAGCGGGCGGAGCCGCACCGGCGAGGCCGCGCCCGAAGGCAGGCTGGGACGCGGGACGGTCTCAGCCGCCGATCATCTTCCGCATGTTCCCGGCGACGACCGGGGCCATCCGGGGATGACCCGCGGACGTCATAGGGCTCCTCTGGACGGCCCCCGAGACGTAGCGACATCTCTATTATGCGGCGAATCACCGCCTTTCGCGGGCTACGCCCGGTGATGTGCCGCTCACCCCGGGGCCCCGGGCGGGGGCCCGGTGACCTCCGGCCCCGTGCGGGAACCGAGGCCCGGACTAACGCAGCCGTACCTGGATGGGGCGGCCGTGGGCGGTGGTGAACTCGACCACGGTGCGATCTCCCCGGATGGTCGTCCGGCATCGCTGCTCGCCGTCCGGGCGCCAGCGTCCCTCCAGTGTCACCCGCAGCAGATGAGGATGGCTGGGCGCGGTCAGCCACGGCCGCGACCAAGGGCTGTAGTGGCCGACGTACCGGCCCCGCTCGTACTGGTCGGGGTCGATGCCGCCGTACAGCCTCAGGTCCGGGTCGCACACCGACAGCACCAACCCGTCCCCGTCCGGGCGGATTAGCACCATCGACGGCGTGTCGACCTTTCGCACCGGGCCATGGGTGAGGTCCACCGGCTCGAACACCGCGTAGCCGGTGATGCCGGTTTCCCGGTCGGTCACCACGTGCGCCGAGGTGTCCGCGCGCGGCACCGTGTACGGCGCGCGGGCGGGGTCCTCCATCGCCTCGGCGAACGCGGCCATCCTGCCGGGCGTCGTGTTCACCAGCATCGCGTATTCGTACCGGCCGCCGCGCGGCGCGGCGCCGTGCCTGATCCAGGCGGTGGCGAAGTCACCGCTCGTCGGCTGCTCGGTGGCGTTGTCGCGCGACGCCTGGGTGGAGCGGCGCAGCGCCACCCGCCGACCGGCCGCCAGGTGGTAGCCGATGCCCTTGTCGTCCAGCAGCCAGCGCGGCGAGAGGTCCGGCGCGTCGTGCGGGAAGGCGACCACGGGTTCCACGGAGTCCACGTAGGTGGGCGCCGTCCTGGCCGCCAGCCGGGTCTGGAAGAGGGTCGTCTCGGTCTCGTTCACGGTGTCGGCGTTCTGGATGCCGGTGCCGATCGCGATGATCCGGTCGTCGAACAGGAAGACCGACTTGCGGGCGCGGTAAGAGCCGTCGTACTTCGGATGCTCGTGCAGGTCCATGGCGAACATGCCGTGACGGCCGTCGATGGTGTGGGCGCCGCAGAACCGCGCGTCGGTGAGCAGCATCTCCTCGATGGCGCCGGTCAGGTCGGCGCGCAGCTCCTCAAGCGGCTTGTGGACGACCGTGCTGCCCGGCCTGCGGTTCCAGTCCCAGCCCGGCTGGGAGTAGCCGCTGCCGGCGTTGCCCACCGGGTCTCCCCGGTGCAGCACCTGGATCTGCCCGTAGGTGTTGTACCTGCCGTACCAGTTCGCGCCGACGTACACCTCGGTGCTCCACAGGTACCGGTTGTGGCCGCGCACGGTGACCTGCCACTCGCCGCGCCGGTGCACGGCCAGCGCGGCGTGGTTGAGCGCCCAGTTGCCGGTGGGGGAGGGCTCGGCGGTGACGCCGCGGGCGGCCAGCCGTGCCGCCAGCTCCTTCTGCTGCGAGGTCGGCGCGGCGGGCAGCAGCCGCAGGAACGCCGCGGCGATCTCGGGGTCCACGTCGCCGGAGCCGCCGGGGGTCCCGGCGAACGCGAGCCACTGGTACAGCACGATCGACAGCGAGGTCGCCCCGCCGGGGTTGCGGCCGCTGATCGAGATCGGCCAGTTGGTCCTGTTGGCGTACACGCGCATGGTGAGCAGGGCCTTCTTCAGCGACTCGTGGGCCTCCCGCGAGATGCGGAACGCGCCGCCGCTCATCACGTAGACCAGCGGGGCCAGGCCGGTGAAGCCGTCGCGGACGTAGTCGGGGAAGAAGCCCACGTGGTGGAAGGCGCACCCGTCGACCTTGACGCCGTCCTGGATGCCGTCGGTGGGCAGCAGGGCCGTGTTCAGCCAGTCGCGCAGCACCCGCAGGTAGGCGACCTGTTCCGCCTCGGTGTCGCGGAGCAGAACGGCGGCGAGCATGCCGCGGAAGGTCGTGTTGAAGATGTCCATGATGCTGCCGTGGGCCATCCGGTGCCGCCAGCCGCGGAAGATCCGGCCGAGCCCGGTGAACCACGCCAGATCGGCGCGGACCTCCTCGAGGAGCCCGGCCTCGCGCAGCGCGTCGCGCATCAGGTAGACCGAGTCGTAGTAGCCGCGCATGTCGTAGCCCAGGTGGTGGATGGTGCCCTGGCAACTGCCCCGGGTCCAGCCCTGCTCGCGCAGGTGGGCGACGACGCGCAGGTAGAGCGACGCCAGCGTGGCACGGTGGCCGGCGCCCGCCGCCTGATGGGCCTGCGCCAGGCTCTTCATCAGGTCGGTGCAGGACTTCAGCGTGACGGGGTCGGCGAACGCCTTGAGCTCGGTCGCGATCTCCGGCGGGTAGATCTGGGACTGGTAGGCGTGGACGGGACGGCCGGTGAGCGCGCCGGTCTGTGCGGCGAGGGCGGCGACCGAGGCGTCGTCCACCTTCACCGGCGCGATGAGGTACTCGTCGTGGTAGCGGGAGTGCATCGCGCGCAGCGAGGCCGTCTCCTCCGCCGAGGGCGGGGCCGGGTCCGGCCGGGCCCCGGCCAGCAGCCTGTCGAAGAGGTACAGCCAGCGCCGAGCCGTCCCCCGGAGCCATCTGCGGCGGGACGGCCGTCTCGAGCAGGAAGACCGGCGGGCTCATCGCCAGGGCGCGCTGCTCGAGATCGGCCGGGTCTGACCGGCTGAGATTCGCCGGGGCCCGCCGGCCGAGATCGCCCTCGGCCGGAGGGCCGGCGTTCGGCAGGACCGACCCCGCCGCGACCGCCGTACCGGCCCTCAGCACGGTCCTTCGAGTGATCTCGAGCACGGCGCCCTCCTGAAGATCGGGATAGGCGTATGAAACGCGAGCGCCGGGGGGCAGGTAAAGGGATATGGAGAAATTCTTCAGGAAGTCGATTGGCCGGTGATGGGAAGTTCCACCCGGTGGCGCATGACCTTGCCGGTGGCGTTGCGGGGCAGCGGCTCGGTGGTGATCCGCCACCGGGACGGGATCTTGTAGTAGGCGAGCCGGTCCTCGAGGTAGGCGCGCAACTCCTTCTCGTCCGTCCGGTGCCCGGCGCGGGTGACGACCACGGCCGCGACCTCCTGGCCGAGATCGTGGTGCGGGACGCCGAGGACGACACACTCCAGGACGCCCGGGTGTTCCGCCAGCGGATACTCGACCTCGGCGGGGTAGACGTTCTCCCCGCCGCGCAGGATCAGGTCGGAGCGGCGGGTGGTGAGGCGCAGGCGGCCCTCCTCGACCATGCCGATGTCGCCGGTGTGCAGCCACCGGTCCTCGCGGACGGCCCGCGCGGTGGCCTCGGGATCCTGCCAGTAGCCGAGCATGTTGAACGGGCTGCGGGCGCAGACCTCGCCCTCCTGGCCCTCGGGCAGCGGGTTGCCCTCCGGGTCGCGGATCTCCACCCGCACCGTGGCGATCGGGCGGCCCAGCGTCCCGGGGGCCTGCTGGAGGTCCATCGGCGAGGCGACGGTGATCCCGGTGGAGGACTCGGTCAGGCCGTAGCTGTCGACCAGCGCCTGCCGGGCGACCGGGAACGCCGTGCGCAGCCGCTCCTGGAACGCCGGTGAGGACGGCGCGGAGGCCAGCGAGAAGGCGGTCAGCGAGGACAGGTCGTAGGCCGACAGGTCGCCGTGCTCCATCAGCCGGTTGGCCATCGTGGGCACGGCGCCCCAGTTGGTGACCCGTTCCTTCTCCACCAGCCGCAGCACCCGGTCCACGTCGAAGGCGCCCTGGTGCATGACGACCGCGCTGCCGGTCGCCAGGCGGGGCACGGCGAGATTGTGCAGGCTCGCGATGTGGAACAGCGGCAGCGCGAGCAGGTAGCGCCGCCGCGCCGGGTCGGTGGGATCGCCGAACGCCTTGCTGAGCGCGTCGTTCATCCGGTGGTACTCGATGACCGAGGTGAGGTTGCGGTGGGAGTGCACCGCGCCCTTCGGCCGGCCGGACGTGCCGCTGGTGTAGATGATGACCGCCGGGTCGTCCTCGGCGGCGGCGTGCGGGGCCAGCGGCGCGTCCGGGTACCGGCCGGCCAGCCGGGGAAGGTCCTCCTCGAGGGTGAGGACCGTCGTGCCCGCGCCCGCCGCCCCCGCCTGCTCGGCGTCCCGGGCGCGCTTGGTGTCCGCGATCAGCAGTTTCGGGGTCGTGTGGCCGAGGGCGTACTCCAGTTCCTGGCGCGACCACCACGCGTTGTAGCCGACAGTGATCGCGCCCACGGCGACCGCCGCCCAGAAGGACACGATCCAGCCGGGCCGGTTGGCCGCGTCGATGGCGACGCGGTCGCCGGGACGTACCCCGTGGTCCTCGCGCAGCGCCATGGCCAGCGAGGCGACCTGGCGCGCGTGCTCGCCGAAGCTCAGCCGCTCGTCCGCGGTCACGATGTAGTCGCGGTCGCCGAACCCGGCCGACGCGGCGAGCACCTCCCCGAGGTTGGGCCGGCGGTTCGCGAAGACCGTCATGCGCGCGCCGAGGACCTCCTCCTCGGCCAGTTCGAAGTCCCCGCCGGGGCCGGTCAAGCGGGCCACCGCCGCCATCGCGGCGGCTCTCGGATCTGTCGACGTCCCCATCAGCTCCCTCTCCCTCTCCCGCTGCCGCGCCGCGACGCCGGCGTGCGTCTTTCGGCGCTCATTCTGGCCATCGGAGGGCAGGCCGGGGATCCGCTCCCGGTGACCGGGACTGCTTCACGGCGGATGCTTTCCGTTCGGTGAGCCTGTTTCCGGTCAGCGGGACGGCTCGCTCGGAGCGGGCCGGTAGACACCACTTATTGCGGTCCACCGGCGGAACGGGAAGTAATGGGAATCCTCGAGGGAAATGTCGCGATTGTCACGGGTGCGGGTCAAGGCGTGGGGCAGGGGATCGCGCTCGCCCTCGCCACGGAAGGCGCGTCCATCGCGGTGCTCGGACGCACCATGGCCAAACTCGAGACGACCTGCGCGCTCATCCACGAGCGCGGCGCGGCGGCCGAGCCCTTCCTGTGCGACGTCAGCGACACCGAGGCCACCCCCGCGGTGGTCGACGCCGTCGTGGAGCGGTTCGGCGGGGTGGACACCCTGGTCAACAACGCCTACTCCGGCTCCTTCGGCCCGCTGCTGTCGATGAGCGACGCCGGCTTCCAGAAAGGCTTCCGCAGCGGCCCCTTCGCCGCCTTCGCGTTCATGAAGGCGTGCCACTCCCACATGAAGCGGCGCGGCGGCGGCAGCATCGTCAACCTCGTCACCTCGGCCATGGTCCGGTGGGATCTGAGCACCTACGGGGCGTACGCGGCGGCCAAGCAGGCCCTGCGCTCGCTGACCCGTACCGCCGCGGTCGAATGGGGTTCCGACGGCATCCGCGTCAACTGCGTCGCCCCGCACGCGCTGTCCCCGGGGCTGAAGTGGTGGACCGAGAACAACCCCGAGGAGGCCGAGGAGTTCCGCCGGACGATCCCCCTCGGCTACGTCGGCGACTGCGAGCAGGACATCGGCCGGGCCGTGGCCGTCCTCGTCGGGCCGGACATGCGGTACCTGACCGGCGCCACCGTGCCGCTCGACGGCGGGCAGGCCCACTTCGGGTGACCTCACCTGGCCGGGCGCCGGGCGGCCGCCGCGCCGGGCGTCGTATCCGGGCGACGGCGGCTTTCCGGTCAGCGGGATCGGCCGCTCGGCGGCCGGTCCCGCTGACTAACCTCATCCCTGCCGGACGAGCAGGGCTGAGAAGTGAGCCGGAGCCTTGAGGAGAGAGCCACGACGGTGCGACGAGAGACGATCGCCGACCTGCTTCTCGACCGGGACGGCGACGGCCATCCCGGGCTGCGGACCCGCGAGCGCACCTGGACCTGGGACCAGGTGGTGCGCGAGAGCGCGGCCCGCGCATCCCTGGCGCGGGACCTGCGCGACGGCGGGCCGTTCCACATCGGGGTCCTGCTCGACAACGTGCCCGAGTACATCTTCTGGCTCGGCGCGGCGGCCCTGGCCGGCGCCACGATCGTCGGGGTCAACCCCACCCGGCGCGGCTCCGCCCTCGAGCAGGAGGTCAGGCACACCGACCTGGGACTCCTCGTCACCGACGAGGCCGGCCTGAAGCTGCTCGACGGCCTGGACATCGGCGTGCCGCGCGACCGCTTCCTGCTGGTCGACGGCGCGGAGTACGCCGGGCTGGTCGCCGCGCACGCTCGCGAGCCGTCCCGCGCCCCGGAGATCACCGCGGAGACCCAGCTGCTGCTGCTGTTCACCTCGGGAACCACCGGCGCGTCCAAGGCGGCCCGGTGCTCCCAGGGGCGGCTCGCCGGGCTCGGCCACGCCAACGCCGAGAAGTACGACGTCCGGCGGCACGACGTCACCTACTGCTGCATGCCGCTGTTCCACGGCAACGCGGTGATGGGACTTTGGGCGCCGTCGCTGGCCGCGGGCGCCACCGTCACGCTGACACCGAAGTTCTCCGCCTCCGGGTTCCTGCCCGACGTCCGCTTCTACGGCGTCACGTTCTTCACCTACGTCGGCAAGGCGATCGCCTACGTCCTGGCCACGCCGGAGCTGCCCGGCGACGCCGAAACCACGCTCACGCACGGCTTCGGCACCGAGGCCTCACCGGAGGACCAGGCCCGCTTCCTGCGCCGCTTCGGATGCCGGCTCGTCGAGGCCTACGGGTCCAGCGAGAGCGCGGGCATGATCAAGCTGGCCCCGGACGGCCCCCCGGGCGCGCTCGGCCGGCCGGCGCACGCCGGCGTCAGGGTCGTCGACCCGCGGACCCGGCGGGTCTGCCCCCCGGCGATGCTGGACGCGTACGGCCGGGTGACCAACACCGAGGAGGCCATCGGCGAGATCGTGGACGTCGACGGCGCGGCGAAGTTCGAGGGCTACTACAACAACGAGGCCGCGAACGCCGAGCGGGTCCGCCACGGCTGGTACTGGACCGGAGACCTCGGCTACCTCGACCAGGCCGGCTACCTCCACTTCGCCGGGCGCTCGGGCGACTGGATCCGGGTGGACGGCGAGAACATCTCCGCGCTGCTGACCGAGCGCGTGCTTCGCCGGCACCCGCGCATCGTGGCCGCCGCCGTCTTCGGCGTGCCCGACCCGCGCTCCGGCGACCAGGTGATGGCCGCGATCGAGATCCCCGAGGGCTCCGCCTTCGACGACCTCGGCCTGCCCGCCTTCCTGGCCGGGCAGGCCGACCTCGGCACCAAGGGGGCCCCGCGGTTCGTCCGCGTCTCCCGCGCGCTGCCGGCGACCGGCTCGGGCAAGCTGCGCAAGAAGGAGATGCGGCACGACGGCTGGCGGACCGGCGACCCGGTCTACCGCTGGGCCGGCCGCGGCGCCCCCGAGTACACCCTGATGACCGGCGAGGACAAGGACGCGCTGCGCGAGGAGTTCCGCGCGAGCGGGCGCCTGCGCTTCCTGCCCTAGACACGCGGCCCGACGGCCGAGGAGGAGAGCGGTACATGGATCTGCGCGAGACCCCCGCGCAACGACGGCTGCGCGCCGAACTGCCGGAGTACTTCGCGAGCCTGCTGCCAGAGGACGAGCGGCGCCGGGCCGGCGAGGAAGGCGTGGGCGGCGCCCGCTTCCGCGAGGTGGTCAAGCGGTTCGGCGCCGACGGCTGGCTCGGCATCGGATGGCCGGCCGAGTACGGCGGGCAGGGCCGGTCCATCGAGGAACAGTACGTGTTCTTCGACGAGGTCCAGCGGGCCGGGCTCCCCTTCCCGTTCGTCACCGTCAACACCGTCGGCCCCACCCTCATGAGCCACGGTTCGGCGGAGCAGAAGCGCAGGTTCCTGCCCGGCATCCTGTCCGGTGACATCGTCTTCGCCATCGGCTACACCGAGCCCGGCGCCGGCACCGACCTGGCCTCGCTCACCACCCGCGCCGTCCGGGACGGCGACGAGTGGATCATCGACGGAAACAAGGTCTTCACCAGTGGCGCCAACACCGCCGACCACGTCTGGCTGGCCTGCCGGACGGACCCCGGCGCGCCCAAGCACAAGGGCATCTCCATCCTGATCGTCCCCACCGCCGCGCCCGGATTCTCCTGGAGCCCCATCCAGTGCGTGGGCGGCATGGTGGTCACGGCCACCTACTACGACGGCGTCCGGGTGCCCGCCGGCGACGTCGTCGGCGAGGTCAACGGAGGCTGGCGGCTCATCACCCACCAGCTCAACCACGAGCGCGTCGGCCTGGCGGCGCTCGGCGGCCGGATGATCCAGCTCTGGGAGCGCGTCCTGGATTGGGCGAAGGACAACGGCACGATCGAGCTGCCGTGGGTACAGCGCGACCTCGCCCGCACCTACGCACGGCTCGAGGCGATGCGGCTGATGAACTGGAAGATGACCGACGCCGTCGCGCGGGACGCCCTGACCGGCGCGGACGCCGGCGCCGCCAAGATCTACGGCACCGAGACCCACATCGACGTGCAGCGCACCCTGACGGGCATCATCGGCGCCGGCGGGCGGATCCGTCCCGGGTCCCCGGGCGCCGTGCTCGCCGGGCAGATCGAGCAGCTCTCCCGGCAGGGCATCGTCAACACCTTCGGCGGCGGAGTGAACGAGGTCCTGCGCGACATGGTCGCCACCCAGGGCCTCGGCCTGCCCCGGACGGGACGTTGAACATGAGCGAGCCGGCGGGCGCCGAGCAGGGTGAGCGGGGGACACCTGGCGCGAGCTACGAGGAGCGGCTGCGGGCCTTCGCCGGGCGCGAACTCGTCCCGCCCAAGCCCGGCCCCGACCCGGTGAACGTGCCGATGATCCGCCACTGGGCCGAGGCGATGGGCGACCGCAATCCGGTCTACCTGGACGAGGCGGCCGCCCGCGCGACCGGCCGGCCGGGCGTCGTCGCGCCGGCGTCGATGGCGCAGGCGTGGACGATGCGCGGGTACGCCGCCACAGTGGCGGGCCGGGGGAGCGGCCCCGGAGCCGAGGAACTCGCCGCCCTGCTTCACGAGGGCGGCTACACCTCGGTGGTGGCGACCGACTCCGAGTTCGAGTTCCTCCGCGAACTCGTCCCCGGCGACCACGTCAGCGTGCGGGAGGTCGTCGAGTCGATCTCGCCCGAGAAGGCCACCGCCCTCGGCGCCGGGCGGTTCGTGACCACCGTGCGGACCTACACAGACCACAACGGCGCCACCGTGGCCGTACAGCGCTGGCGCACCCTGCGCTTCCGCCCGAAGGACCGCTCCCATAAGCCCGCGGACCCGGGGGACCCGAACACGGCCCGGCCCACCTCGACAGCGGCGGACGCCCAGGTCGAACCGCCCAAGGTGCTGCGGCCGCGCCCGGCCGTCAACCGGGACAACGCCTTCTGGTTCGAGGCCGCGAGCGAGCACCGGCTGGTCATCCAGCGCTGCGCCGGATGCCGCGCACTCCGCCACCCGCCCGGGCCATGCTGCCCGAAGTGCGGCTCGTTCGAGTGGGACACCGTCGAGTCGTCCGGCCGGGGGCGCGTCCACAGCTTCGTGGTCAACCACCATCCCCGCCACCCGGCGTTCGCCTACCCCCTGGTCGTCGCGGTCGTGGAACTGGAGGAAGACACGCGGCTCATCACCGACCTGGTCGGCGTCCGCCCCGAAGAGGTCACGATCGACATGCCCGTCGCCCTTGAATGGCTCGACGCCGACCCCGGCCTCTCCCTGCCGGTGTTCCGGCCGGTCGCGCAGGAGGATCAGCCCTGATGGATTTCACCCTGGACGAAGAACTCGAAGCCGTCCGCGGCCTGGCGAGCAAGATCTTCACCGATCGCGCCACCACCGACCGGGTCCGCGCCGTCGAGCACTCCCCGACCCACCTCGACGAGGAACTGTGGGCGGAGCTCGGCAAGGCGGGCCTGCTCGGCATCGCGCTGCCGGAGGAGGCGGGCGGCGCGGGTCTCGGCCTTGACGCCCTGTGCGTCCTGCTGGAGGAGCAGGGCCGCTTCGTGGCCCCGGTCCCGCTGTGGCCGGCCGCCGTCGGCGCCCTCGCGATCGCCGAGTACGGCACCGCCGAGCAGCGCACGAGCCTCCTGCCCGGGGCGGCGGACGGCTCGTCCCGGCTCACCGTCGCACTGGAGGAGTTCGGCCCGCCCGACCCCACCACACCACACTGCACCGCCCACCGGGACGGGGACGGTGCGTTCACCCGGGGCGGCTGGCGGCTGACCGGGACCAAGGCCGTCGTCCCCTCGCCCACCGGCGCGGGCCACGTGCTGGTCTCGGCGATTACCGAGGCGGGACCGGGCCTGTTCCTGGTCGCCTCCGATGCCGAGGGCGTCGCCTGGGAGCGTGCCGAGACCACCACCCACGACCTCGCCGGCACTCTCATCCTGACCGGCGCGCCCGCGCAGGCGGTCGGCACGCCCGGCGGCGGCGCCGTCGAGTGGATCGTCGATCGCGCCACCGTCGCGCTCGCGGCGGTCCAGCTCGGCGTCGCCCAGGGCGCGCTGCGGCACGCGGTGACCTACCTCAGCGAACGCGAGCAGTTCGGCCGCCCGCTGGCCACCTTCCAAGCGGTGCAGCACCAGCTCGCCGACTGCTACATCGACATCGACGCCATGCGCGTATGCCTCTGGCAGGCCATCACCACCCTCGAGGAAGCAGGCACCGAGGCGACGGGCACCTCGGACGACGATGCGGCGGCCGGTACCTCGACACGTGCCGCCGCTGCCGCCGTGCTGGTCGCCAAGTGGTGGGCCGGCGACGCCGGCCTGACCGTCGCCCACCGGGTGCAGCACGTCCACGGCGGCATCGGCGTCGACGTCGACTACCCCGTGCACCGGTACTTCCTCTGGGCCAGGCAGATCGCCGGCACACTGGGCGGGCCGAGCGCCGACCTCGCCCGCCTCGGCACCGTACTCGCCACCGCGGTGACCTCATGAGCACGCCGTCCCCGGCCGGTACGACATCCGGCATCGGCGCGCCGTCCGGGAGGATGTACGGCGAGGTGGCGGTGGGAGATCGGCTGCCGGAGCTGGCGATCCCGCTGACCCGCACCATGATCGTGGCGACCGCGATCGCCGGCCGTGACTACCAGGACGTCCACCACGACCCGGACCTCGCCGTCGAGCGGGGATCGCGGGACATCTTCATGAACATCCTGACCACGAACGGGCTGGTCGACCGGTACGTCACCGAGTGGGCGGGGCCCGCCGCCGTGGTGAAGGCCATCAAGATCAGGCTGGGTGCGCCCAACCACCCCGGCGACACGATGGTGCTGACCGGCACCGTCACCGCCAAGCACGACGAGGGCCACCGGGTCGAAATCGCCGTCCGCGGCCTCAACAGTCTGGGCGCCCACGTCACAGGATCCGTCGCCGTGCAGCTACCCGGCGGCGATGGGCCAGTGCGGTGAACCCGTGCCAACACCCCCTGTCCGGCGCGGCGGCCATCGCCGGCATCGGCGCCACCGAGTTCTCCAAGGACTCAGGCCGCAGCGAGCTGCGGCTCGCCTGCGAGGCCGTGCTCGCCGCCGTCGCCGACGCCGGGCTGAAGCCGTCCGACGTCGACGGGATGGTGACCTTCACCGCCGACACCAGCTCCGAGATCCACATAGCCCGCAACACCGGCATCGGAGAGCTGACGTTCTTCTCCCGCATCCCGCACGGCGGCGGCGCGGCGTGCGGCACGATCCAGCAGGCGGCCATGGCCGTCGCGACCGGCGTCGCCGAGGTGGTCGTCTGCTACCGGGCGTTCAACGAGCGCTCAGGCGAACGCTACGGCCTCGGCCAGGCCGACCGGCCGATGGACACCGGTGCCGACCGCGCCGCCTACTCCTGGATGACCCCGTTCGGCCTGTCCGCGCCGGCGCAGTGGGTCGCCATGTTCGCGCGCCGCTACATGCACGAGTACGGCGCGACGAGCGAGGACTTCGGCCGGGTGGCCGTGGTGGACCGCGCGCACGCCGCCGCCAACCCGGCGGCCTGGTTCTACCAGCGGCCGATCACCCTCGCCGACCACCAGGCCTCGCGCTGGATCGCCGAGCCGCTGCGGCTGCTGGACTGCTGCCAGGAGACCGACGGCGGCCAGGCGCTGGTCGTGGTCTCGGCGGAGCGGGCGCGCGACCTGCCGCACCCGCCCGCGGTCGTCCTCGCCGCCGCGCAAGGGTCGGGACAGGACCAGCACATGATGACCAGTTACTACCGGCCCACGATCAGCGGCATCCCCGAGATGGGGCTGGTCGGCCGGCAGCTGTACGGCCAGAGCGGCCTGGCTCCCGAAGACATCGGCGCGGCGATCCTGTACGACCACTTCACGCCACTGGTCCTGCCGCAACTGGAGGAGCTCGGCTTCTGCGGCAGGGGAGAGGCGAAGGACTTCATCGCCGAGGGCAACCTCGAGCTGGGCGGGCGCCTGCCTTTCAACACCCACGGCGGCCAGCTCGGCGAGGCGTACCTGCACGGCATGAACGGCATCGCCGAAGCGGTCCGGCTGGTCCGCGGCACCTCCGTGAACCAGCCTCCCGACGCGCGCAACGTACTCGTCACGGCGGGCACAGGCGTACCCACCAGCGGCCTGGTGCTGGGTCCCGGCGAATGAGCGGGACAGACACGGCCGACCTCCCTTGGGCGAGGGAGCGTGCACGTACTTCGGCGCCGGGTCGTTCGCGGCCGGCGCTGTCCGGCGAGCCCGGCCGCCGGTTGCGGGGTGATTCGGCTGACGTGCGGTCAATTGCGCATAAGGCCGGTCACCGGGATCTCTTGTGCCCGATGATGGGCCGAGCCAAGCTGTCCGCGGGGGTGGGCCGGCCGAGAGGGGCACAGGGTGGCGGATACCGAGGTCGTGGAGCTCGAACTGCCGGACGGCGGCGTCGTGCTCGTCAGGGCCGAGCACGTCGAGGACGACACCGGCGGCGCACGCAGAAGGCGTCGCTCACGGCGCCGTACCTTACCCCTGCTCCGGTGAGGCGATGTCTTCCGGGGTGAACTGGCACAGGTCGTGGATCTGCAGGGCCTTTTCGATGTCGGCCACCTCGTCGACGACCCCGGCGAAGCCGCGTGGGCCGAGGCGGCGGTGTTCTTCGCGTTCGAAGAGCTCACCTAGCCGGCGGAACTCCTTGGCGGGTGTCACCTTTCGGAAGGCGGGGAACACCACGGTGTCCTCCCAGGCTTCGTGCGGCTCGTACATCCGGATGAAGTCGGCCATGTCGGACGCCAGGGTGCAACGCTGGGCCGAGGCACTGGAAGAATCGCGGGTGGCGTCCAGGATGCGGGCGGTCAGGTCGCGTCCGCGCTTGTGTTGCAACTCCAGGATCGAGACCGTGTGGCAGAGTTCGCCCGCCTTGCGCAGCTGCGGGAACACGTGCCGTTCTTCCAGGTGCTCGTGGCAACGCTCGATGTAGTCACGGATGATGATGGCGGCGGCGTTGAGCGGCTGGGCGGTCATCCCCTCCTCGCCGTTCTCGATCCGGCGGATCCCCTCCCGGTAGACCAGCAGGATCCTCTTCAGCACGCCGTGCTCGCGCATGAGGTCCTCCGGCGGTGTCACCTTCGGCTTGTGCCCTTGCCGGTGAACGTGCTCGTCGCGTGCCGCCGCGAGAGCCGGAGTGCCGGATCCCGCGTAGACGGCGAGAGGTACCGTGCCGGCTAGGGCGGCGGTGGACAGGCTCAGCAGGTCACGGCGGCGCACCGCCGGCGAGTGGCGATCTTCCACGATATCTCCGTTTTTGCCCGGTTCTTAGGTTTCTCTTACGCACTCAGGTGTGATCATGAGAGTCCCCCGCACCGCCGGGCGGCACGCTGTCACGTGGGTAAATGCTTCATCTGCGGCGTGTGCAGTACGGTCCGCGTACCGGATCCGGCATCGGCCAAGCACTGCCTCGACCTGGCCGGGCTCGGAACGCTGACCGGCCCGGCCGTCATGGGCGTAGCTCAGGGCCGGGTCAACACGTAACGTGCCGGGACCTCGCCGCCGCCGTGTACCGCGATGTCGGCGCCGGTGACGTAGGAGGCGAGGTCGCTGGCCAGGTAGAGGCAGGTGTTCGCCACGTCGGCCGGCACCGCCATCCGTCCCATCGGGATCAGCCCGGCCACGGCCGCGCCCCCGTCCTCGCCGTACACCGACGCCGCCGCCTCGGTCCGGATGAGGCCGGTAGTGATGTGGTTGACCCGTACCTTCGGGGACCATTCCAGCGCCAGCGCCTTGGTGAGCACGAGCAGGCCGGCCTTGGCGGCCGAGTAGGCGGCGGTGCCGGGTTGGGGGTCCACGGCCGAGACGCTGCCGATGTTGATGATCGAGCCGCCGGTCTCCTGCCCCTGCATGACCTTGTTGGCGGGCTGCGCCACATAGAACGGGGCGAGCAGGTTCAGGTCGATGATCCGCTCGACGAACCGTGGCGAGACGGTGGCCGCGTCGGCGGACGGGGAGCCGCCGGCATTGTTGACCAGCACGTCGAGTCGTCCAAGGTGCCCGGCCGCCCGCTCCACCAGCTCGGCCGCGGCAGCGGCGTCCCGGATGTCGGCCGGGATGAAACGGGCGGTCCTGCCCCCAGCGGCGGGCAACACCTCCGGCTCGTTGCGCCCGCACACCACCACGCCCGCGCCTGCCGCGAGGAAGCTCTCGGCGATCACGTAGCCGATGCCCTTGGTCCCCCCGGTGACCAGCACGGCCCGGCCGCTGAAGTCCACCGTCACGTCCACCCTGTCCTCCCCGCAGTGTCCGCCGCACAAGTCCCTCGGAGGGTAGGGCCGGCCGCCGCCGGACGGCGGGAGCGGTACCGGCCAGCGGGACGGCCGCCCCGCTGAGCCCGATCGCCGCGACACCATGGGCGGCACCGCGCGATGTCCGAACGACTCCCAACGGCCGGCGCCGCGCGGTGTCCGTCTCGACGCCCGTGGGCGGCATCGCACGGTGCCACCGCGGGCGGCACCGCGGCGGTCGCCCGCACCACGAAGACGCCACCGGAAGCGGAGGGCGTCCGCACCTGAGCAGGGGAGCTATGCGCGACAACGAGGCACTGACGATTCCCGGCGTCCTTGCCCGGGCGGCCCAGGAGTTCCCGGACGTGGAGGCCGTGGTGGACGGCACGTCCAGGCTGACCTACGCGGAGCTGCAGGCCCGGGTGCGCGAGGCGGCGAGAGGCTTCATCGCGCTCGGGGCTGAGCCGGGGGACCGGATCGGGATCTGGGCGCCGAACAGCCTGCGGTGGATCGTGACCGCCCTGGGCGCGCTGAGCGTGGGAGCGGTCGTGGTCCCGGTCAACAGCAGGTACAAGGGCGACGAGGCGCGGTGGATGCTCGCCAGGAGCCGCGTGCGGACGCTCTTCGTGGAGGACGGCTTCCTCGGCAACGACTACCTGGCCATGCTCGCGAAGGCCGCCGGCACGGAAGCCGGGCCGGGAATGCTCGGGCTGCCGGCCCTCACGGCCGTGGTGACCTACGATGCGGAGCCACGGCCGGGGGCGAGGAGCTGGGAGGACTTCCTCGCCGGGGCGGCGGCGGTCCCGGAGGAGGAGGCGGTCGCACGCGCCCGGGCGGTGCGGCCCGACGACGTGGCCGACATCCTGTTCACCTCCGGCACCACCGGCAGGCCCAAGGGCGCCATGTGCACCCACCGCCAGAACGTTCGCACCTATCAGGCCTGGTGTGGCAGGACCGGGCTGCACCAGGGCGACCGCTACCTGATCGTCAACCCGTTCTTCCATTCCTTCGGCTACAAGGCGGGGGTCTTCGCGTGCCTGCTTCAGGCCGCCACGATGGTGCTCCAGCCGGTCTTCGAGGCCGGCGAGACGATGCGGCTGATCGAGGCCGAGAAGATCACCGTCCTGCCCGGGGCGCCGACCATCTACATCTCGATGCTGGACGCGCCGGAACGGGCGCGGTTCGACCTGTCCTCGCTGCGGCTCGCGGTGACCGGCGCCGCGGTCGTTCCGGTCGCCCTGGTCAAGCGGATGCGCGCGGAGCTGTTCCCGCAGGTCCTCACCGCGTACGGGCTGACCGAGTCGTGCGGCACGGTCACCGCCTGCTCGCTGGAGGACGATGATACGACGGTGGCCACCACCTCCGGCCGTCCCATCGAGGGGGTGGAGGTCGTGGTGGCCGACGCCAAGGGCGCCCCGGTTCCGGTGGGGGAGGACGGCGAGATCCTGGTCCGCGGCCACAACGTGATGCTGGGATATCTGGACGACGAGGAAGCGACCGCGGCCACGGTGCGGGACGGCGTGCTGCTGACGGGGGATCGGGGCCGGCTCGACGAGCGGGGCAACCTGACCATCACCGGCCGGTCCAAGGACATGTTCGTGGTCGGCGGCTTCAACGTGTACCCGGCCGAGATCGAGCAGGTACTGGCCGCCCATGAGCGGGTCGCCGAGGCCGCGGTGGTCGGCGTCCCGGACGCCCGGCTGGGGGAGGTCGGCCGGGCGTATGTGGTGGCGCGCCCGGGCGAGGTCATCACACCCGGGGAACTGGTCGCCTACTGCCGGGAGCGGCTCGCGAACTTCAAGGTGCCGCGCGAGGTCGTCATCATCGCCGGCCTGCCGCGCAACGCGACGGGCAAGGTGGTCAAGGCGGAACTGGCCCGGATCACTCCCGATCCGTCATGAGCCCCAGCCCCCCGATCCGTCATGAGCACCCTCGGCCCCCGATCCGTCATCAACCCCTCGCCCCTGAGTCCGGCCGTGGTCACACTCGCTCGGGCGCGGGTCAGGTGCCGTATGCCGGTTCGGGTGGGGGGGTCTTGGTGAGGAGGGCGGCGATCTCGGGGCCGAGTTCGGCGGCGTCCCATCGGGCGCCCTTGTCGGCGACCGGGCCGTGGCGGAAGCCATCCATGACGCAGATCCGGCCGCCCTCGACCTCGAAGATCCGCCCGGTCACGTCCTTGGACCCGGCCGAGCCGAGCCAGGCGACCAGCGGGGAGACGTTCTCCGGAGCCATGGCGTCGAACGCGCCGTCCTCGGGGGCGGCCATCGTCGCGGCGAAGACCCGCTCGGTCATCCGGGTGCGGGCGGCGGGGGCGATGGCGTTGACGGTCACGCCGTACCGGCCGAGTTCGGCCGCGGCGACCAGGGTGAGCCCCACGATGCCGGCCTTGGCCGCCGCGTAGTTGCCCTGTCCCACGCTGCCGAGCAGCCCGGCCCCGGACGAGGTGTTGATGACGCGGGCGTCCACCGGGCGGCCGGCCTTGGACTCGGCGCGCCAGTACAGCCCGGCGTGCTTCAACGGCAGGAAGTGACCCTTGAGGTGAACGCGCGTCACGGCGTCCCACTCCTCCTCGGTCAGGTTCACGAGCATGCGGTCGCGCAGGAACCCGGCGTTGTTGACGAGCACGTCGAGCCGGCCGAAGCGCTCCAGGGCGGTGGCGACGAGCCGCCGCGCCCCTTCGCCGGTGGCGATGTCGGAGCGGTCGGCCACCGCCTCGCCGCCGAGCGCGCGGATCTCGGCGGCGACGGCCTGCGCCGGCCCATCGGAACCGCCTTCGCCCGAGGGGCCCACGCCGAGGTCGTTGACCACGACCCGGGCGCCCTGCCGGGCGAACTCCAGCGCGTGCGCGCGGCCGAGGCCGCGTCCGGCGCCGGTCACGATGACGACCCGGTCCTTGCAGATCATCTTGTGCTCTCCTTCTGGTCTCGCCGGGGAAACCGGCCGGCCGGCGGCGTCGAGAAAGACGGTCCGCTCTGCTAGCGTAAATTTCTAACAAATGTTAGGTCGAAAGGTGGCTTATGGGAATCACCACGAGCAGTCACGGCGACGGCATCGCCGAGGTCGTCATGGACGCGCCACCGGTCAACGCGCTGACCGTGCGAGGCTGGTTCGACCTGGCCGACGCCCTGCGGGAGGCCGGACGCGACCCCGGCACGCGCGTCGTGGTGCTGCGCGCCGAGGGGCGCGGGTTCAACGCCGGGGTGGACATCAAGGAGATGCAGGCGAGCGCCGGCTTCGACGCGCTGGTGGGGGCGAACCGGGGCTGCTATGCGGCCTTCGCGGCGGTCTACGACTGCGAGGTCCCGGTGATCGCGGCGGTGCACGGGTTCTGCCTGGGCGGCGGCGTCGGCCTGGCAGGCAACGCCGACATCGTCGTGGCCGCTGAGGACGCCTACTTCGGGCTCCCTGAGGTGGAGCGCGGCGCGCTCGGCGCGGCCACCCATCTGGCCCGGCTGGTGCCCCAGCACCTGATGCGCGCGATGGTGTACACCTGCCGCAACGTCACGGCGGCCCAGCTGCACGCGTTCGGCTCGGTGCTGGAGGTCGTGCCCGCCGACCGGCTCCGCGACGCCGCGCTCGCCGTGGCGGCCCAGATCGCCGCCAAGGATCCGCAGGTCATCCGGCGGGCGAAGGAGTCCCTGAACGGCATCGACCCGGTCGACGTCAAGCGCAGCTACCGGTACGAGCAGGGCTTCACGTTCGAGCTCAACCTGACCGGCGCCGGCGACCGGCACCGTGACGCCTTCGTCGCCGACGGGGTGAAGTGATGGGCGCCGTGATGTCGGTCGAGGAGATCGTCGGCTCGCTGGAGAGCGGCATGACGATCGGGATCGGCGGCTGGGGCTCGCGGCGCAAGCCGATGGCCCTCGTCCGGGCGATCTGCCGTTCCTCCCTCACCGACCTGACCATCGTGTCGTACGGCGGGCCGGACGTCGGGCTGCTGTGCGCGGCGGGGAAGGTCCGCCGGGTGGCCGCCCCGTTCGTGACGCTCGACTCGATCGCCCTCGAACCGCACTTCAGGGCCGCCCGCCAGAGCGGGGCGGTGCACTTCACCGAGTACGACGAGGGCATGTTCATGTTCGGCCTGCTCGCCGCGGCGCACCGGCTGCCGTTCCTGCCCACCCGGGCCGGGCTCGGCTCGGACGTCATGCGGGTCAACCCCGGCCTGCGCACCGTCCGCTCGCCGTTCGAGGACGGGGAGGAGCTGGTCGCGGTGCCCGCGCTGACGCTGGACGCGGCCCTCGTGCACCTCGACCTCGCCGACACGCGCGGCAACGGGCAGTACCTCGGCCCCGACCCCTACATGGACGACCTGTTCGCCAAGGCCGCCGTCCGCTGCTACCTGTCCTGCGAGCGGATGGTCGAGCCCGGCGAGCTGGCAGGCCCGCCGCAGACGCTGCTGGTCAGCCGCATGCACGTCACGGGGGTGGCCGAGACGCCGAACGGCGGCCACTTCACCGACCGCGGCCCGGGGCAGCCCCGGGACGAGGCGTTCCAGCGGCACTACGCGGCCTCGGCGGCCGGCCCGGAGGCGTGGGCGGAGTTCACCGGCCGCTTCCTGTCCGGCGACGAGGCGGCCTACCAGGAGGCGGTACGCCAGTGGCACGAGGAGGAGCGACGATGAACGGCGCGACCCGCGCGGAGGTCTGCGTGGTCGCCTGCGCCGAGGCGTGGCGCGGCGACGGCGAGATGCTGGCCGCGGCGATGGGCACCTGCTCGATCCTGGGAGCCCGGCTGGCCCGGCTCACGTTCGAGCCCGGGCTGCTCACCACCGACGGCGGCGCGCTGCTCACGGCGGAGCCGGTGCCGCTCGGCGCGCCCGCCGGCGCCGTCGAAGGGTGGCTGCCCTTCCGCGAGCACCTGTGGCTGGTGCAGAACGGGCGGCGGCACGTGATGATGGGCGCCTCCCAGATCGACAGGCACGGCAACACCAACATCTCCGCCATCGGTGACTGGGCGCGGCCGAGCTCACAGCTTCTCGGCGCGCGCGGAGCCCCCGGCAACACCATCTGCAACCCGACGAGCTACTGGATCCCCCGGCACTCGACCCGCGTCTTCGTGCCGAAGGTCGACATGGTCAGCGGCGTCGGCTTCGACCGGGCGGCCGAGCTGGGGCCCGAGGCCTCCCGCTTCCACGCCCTGCGCCGCGTGGTGACCGACCTCGGCGTGTTCGACTTCCGCACGCCGGACGGGTCCATGCGGCTGGTCTCGGTGCACCCCGGAGTCGACGTCGGCCAGGTGTCGGCCGCGACCGGGTTCGACCTGGAGATCGGCGGCGACGTCCCGGAGACCCGGCGTCCCACCGATGAGGAACTGCGGCTGATCCGCGAGGTACTCGACCCGGCGTCCGCGCGCGACCGGGAGGTCCGGGCGTGATCGGGCAGATGCTGGACACGCCGCTGACCCGTCTCACCGGGGTCCGCCATCCGGTCGTGCAGACCGGTATGGGGTGGGTGGCGGGCCCACGGCTGGTCTCCGCGGTGGCGAACGCCGGCGGGCTGGGCATCCTCGCCTCGGCCACGATGACCCTCGGCCAGCTCGCCTCGGCGATCGAGGAGGTCCGCTCCCGCACCGGCGCACCCTTCGGGGTCAACCTGCGCGCCGACGCCTCCGACGCGGGCGAGCGCGTCGAGCTGCTCATCAGGAACCAGGTGAAGGTCGCGTCGTTCGCCCTGGCCCCGCGCCAGGAGCTGATCGCGAAGCTGAAGGACGCGGGCGTCGTGGTGATCCCGTCGGTCGGCGCCCGGCGGCACGCCGAGAAGGTCGCGGCTTGGGGCGCCGACGCGGTACTCGTCCAGGGCGGCGAGGGCGGCGGCCACACCGGCCCGGTCGCGACCACGCTGCTGCTGCCCCAGGTCGTCGACGCGGTGGACATCCCGGTGATCGCCGCCGGGGGCTTCTTCGACGGGCGCGGGCTCGCGGCGGCCCTGGCGTACGGCGCGGCCGGCGTGGCGATGGGCACCCGCTTCCTGCTGACCTCCGACAGCTCGGTTCCGGACGCGGTGAAACAGGCCTACCTCGGCATGTCCGAGACGGTGGTCACCCGCCAGGTGGACGGCATGCCGCACCGGGTGCTGCGCACATCGCTGGTGGACGGGCTGGAACGATCGGGCACGGTGTCGGGGCTGGTCCGCGCGGTCCGCAACGCCGCGCGGTTCAAGAAGATCTCCGGCATGTCCTGGCCCGCGATGATCCGCGACGGCCTCGCCATGAAGCACGGCAAGGAGCTGAGCTGGTCCCAGGTCCTGATGGCCGCCAACACCCCGATGCTCCTGAAGGCCGCCATGGTGGACGGCCGCCCCGACCTCGGCGTAATGGCCTCCGGCCAGGTCGTGGCCCTCATCAACGACCTGCCGGCCTGCGAAGAGCTGATCGACACCATCATCACCCAAGCCACCGACGTCCTGCGCGCGCTGGGCACGAAGCCAATTGACTGAACGCCATACGACCCGGCTGTGCAGGCAGGGCGACCTACCGGCAGGACGGCGACATCCCGCCCGAGCGCGGCGTCTCGCAAGTCGCCTGCCTCCTCCATGGCCGGACCGAAAGTCAGATTCGGGTCAAGGTGGTGATGAGGCGGGCTCGGTGGGTGGTGGGGGAGCCCCAGGCGGTGTGCAGGGTGCGGGCCTTACGGATCAGGAGGGTGGGGTCGTACTCGTCGGTGTAGCCGATGGCGCCGTGCACCTGGAGGGCGATCTTGGCCGCGGTGTAGGCGGCCTCCGACGCGGCGACCTTCGCCGCGGACACCTCGCGCGGGAAGTCCGGTGAGCCGCAGGCAAGGGCCGCGCCGTGTACCAGCGGGCGGGCGTACTCCAGCCCGACGAGCGCGTTCGCCAGGTGGTGCTTGACCGCCTGGAACTCGCCGATCGGCCGTCCGAACTGCCGCCGCGTCCTCGCGTACTCCACCGTCACCTCCAGCAGCCGGCGTCCGATCCCGACGAGCTGGGCGGCGCAGACCAGCACACCCATGTCGTACGCCTCGGCGGCGGCCACCGCCACCGCCGGACCGGAAGCCGGCACATCGCCCGGCACGACGGTGAAGAGCCGGCGGGCCGGATCCAGCGAGCGGTAGGGCTCGCGGGGGGTGGCGGTGTGCAACACCTGGCGGTCCGCGGTGAGGACCAGGTGGGCGGTGTCGGCGTCCAGGGCGTATGGGACGGCCGGGGGCAGGGTGAGGGAGACGACGGCGGTGCCCTCGGCGATCCGGGGCAGCCACGCCGCGGCAAGGGGTCCATCGCCCCGCACCCCGGTGAGCGGCTGGTCGCCCAGCCGGTCGAGCAGGACGGCGGCGGCGACGGTCTCGACGTACGGCCCCGGCGCGCCGTGCCGGCCGAGCTCGTGGAAGGCGGTCACCAGTTCCACCGGGAGCAGCCCCGCGCCGCCCGCGTGTTCGGGCACGGCGATCGCGAGGACCCCGGCGCCGGCCAGCGAGCGCCACAGGGCCAGGCCGGGCTCGTGCGTCCCGGCGGCCCAGTCGCGGACCACGCCCGGCGTGCCGGCCTCGGTCAGCAGCTTGTCCAGGGTCTCGCCGAACAGCTTCTGCTCGGCGTCGAGGATGAACCTCACGGCCGCCTCCCGATCGTCCTCATCGTCCTGGTCGTGTCGTGTTCCCGCATGCGGCCATGTGCGCGGTCGCGCTCGTGTACGGCGCGGTGGTCGTACGAGTGGTTCCGCCCGCGCGCGCGTGTGTGGTGGCGCATGTTTCAGCGTCCTGTTCTGGGGAGGCCGAGGACGCGTTCGGCGATGAGGTCGCGCTGGATCTCGTTGGTCCCGGCGTAGATCGGGCCGGCGAGGGAGAAGACGTAGCCCTCCAGCCACTCGCCCGCCAGCTCGCCGTCCGGGCCGAGCAGGTCGAGGGCCGTCTCGTGCAGCGCCAGGTCCAGTTCGGACCAGAAGATCTTGTTGATGCTGGACTCCGCCCCGACGTCCTCGGTACGGGAGATCGTCTCGAAGCCCTTGAGCCGGTAGGCGCGGGCTTTGATCCACGCGTCGGCCACCCGGTCGCGCAGCGCCGTGTCGGCGGGGTCGCCGTGCGCGCGCCAGAGCTCGAGCAGCCGGTCGGCGGCGGCGAGGAAGCGGCCGGGGCTGCGCAGGGTGAGTCCCCGCTCGTTGCCCGTGGTGCTCATCGCGACGCGCCAGCCCTCGCCGGGCCGGCCGATGACATCGCGGTCGGGCACGAACACGTCGTCGAAGAACAGTTCGGCGAAGGCGGGCTTGCCGTCGATGCGGCCGATCGGCCGGCGGGTGATCCCGTCGGCGTCCAGCGGGAACATCAGGTAGGTCAGGCCGCGGTGCCGTTCGGCCTGCGGGTCCGAGCGGAACGGGCCGAATCCCCGGTCGGCGAAGGCGGCGCGCGAGCTCCAGGTCTTCTGGCCGTTCAGCAGCCAGCCGTCGTCGGCGCGGGTGGCGGTGGCGCGCAGGGAGGCGAGGTCGCTGCCGGCGCCCGGCTCGGACCAGGCCTGGGCCCAGATCACCTCACCCGAGGCCATCGGAGGCAGGATGCGGGCGAGCTGTTCGGGCGTGCCGTGCTGGAACAGGGTCGGCGCGAGCAGGTTGATGCCGTTCTGGCCGACCCGGCCCGGCGCCCCGGCGGCGTAGTACTCCTCCTCGAAGACCAGCCACTCCAGCGGGGTCGCGTCCCGCCCGCCGTACTCGCGCGGCCAGGACACCACCGCCAGGCGGGCCGCGTGCAGCTCGCGCTCCCAGGCGCGGTGGGCGGCGAAGCCCTCCTCGGTCTCCAGCGAGGGCAGGGGGGTGGCGGGGACGTGGGCGCGCAGCCACGCGCGGACCTCGGCGCGGAAGGGTTCGACGGCCGAGAGATCAAGATCCATCGGCGGCCGCCTTCATGCTCTTGGGGTCCATCCCGGCCAGGGAGTCGGCGGAGGTCTCGGCGTTGTGCGCGTGGGCGAGGTGGTGCAGGCCGAACACCGAGTCCATCCCGGCGTGCATGCCTTGCAGGTCCTCGGCCTGGTTGACCGCCTTCTTGGTCAGGGCCAGGCCCATGCGCGGCATGGTGGCGATCCGCTCGGCCAGCGCGAGGGTCTCGGTCTCCAGCTCGGCGGGGGGCACGACGCGGTTGACCATGCCCACCTCGTACGCGCGCCAGGCGGGCATCCGGCCGCCGGTGAACAGGAACTCCTTGGCGACGCGCGGCGGCATCATCCAGGGGTGCGCGAAGTACTCCACGCCGGGGATGCCCATCCGTACCACGGGATCGGCGAAGAAGGAGTCGTCGGCGGCGACGATCAGGTCGCACACCCAGGCGAGCATGAGCCCGCCGGCGATGCAGGCGCCCTGCACCATCGCGATCGTGGGCTTCGGGATCTCCCGCCACCGCCGGCACATGCCGAGGTAGACCTCCGACTCGCGGGCGAAGCGGCTCTCCGCTCCTTCCTTGCCCACGTGGTCCCACCACAGGGACGCCTTGCGGTCGAAAGAAACGTGCGCGTCCCGTTCGGGGCTGCCGATGTCGTGCCCGGCGGAGAAGTGCTTGCCCTCGCCGGCCAGGACGATCACCTTGACCTCGTCGTCGGCCACGGCCCGGTAGAAGGCCTCGTCCAGGGCGTAGGTCATCGCGGAGTTCTGCGCGTTGCGGTACTCCGGGCGGTTCATGGTGACGACCGCCACGGGTCCGCGCCGCTCGTAGCGCACTACGGTCATGAGACCCTCGATTCTTTCTAACAAGTATTTGATAGAGTAACCCACGTGAAGCTCAGCGAGGAGGACCCGGCCGTCCCGGAACGGGCCCGGGCGACGGCCGGCGCGCCGCCGGCATACATACCCGGTCACGGCCTGCTGCGCGACCGGGTGGCGGTGGTGACCGCCGCGGCCGGCACCGGCATCGGCGGCGCCTGCGCCCGGCGCATGCTGGAGGAGGGCGCGCGCGTGGTGATCAGCGACGCCCACGAACGGCGGCTCGGGGAAGGCCTGGCCGGGCTGGAGAAGGAGTTCGGCGCGGCCCGCGTCACCGCCGTTCCCTGCGACGTCACCTCCGAGGAGCAGGTCCAGAACCTGCTGGCCACCGCCGAGGAGCGGTTCGGCCCGGTGGAGGTGATGGTCAACAACGCCGGGCTCGGCGGCACGGCCAAGCTCGTGGAGATGACCGACGAGCAGTGGGCCAGGGTGCTCGACGTCACGCTGACCGGCACCATGCGCTGCACCCGGGCCGCGCTGGCCCGCATGCAACCGAGGGGCGGCGGCGTGATCGTCAACAACGCCTCGGTGATCGGCTGGCGGGCCCAGGAGGGTCAGGCCCACTACGCCGCGGCCAAGGCGGGCGTCATGGCGCTGACCCGGTGCGCGGCGATCGAGGCCGCGCCGTACGGAGTGCGGGTCAACGCGGTGGCCCCGTCGCTGGCCATGCACCCGCACCTGGCGAAGGTCACCACCGAGGAGCTGCTGGAGGAGCTGACCCGCAAGGAGGCCTTCGGCCGGTACGCGGAACCCTGGGAGGTGGCCAACGTTATCGTCTTCCTCGCGAGCGGCTACTCCTCCTACATGACCGGGGAGGTCGTCTCGGTCTCCAGCCAGCACCCCTGAGAGGTCGACTTTCCGATGAGCCCACGACGCCGAGACTCCGAGAGCACCGCCGTCGCCCGAGCGGGGCGACGGGCCGAGCTCCTCGCGACCGCGGCCGAGGTGTTCGCGTCCCGTGGATACGCCTCCACGACGGTCAGGGAGGTCGCCGACGCGGCGGGCATGCTCGGCGGGAGCCTGTACTACCACTTCGACTCCAAGGAGTCGATGGTCGACGAGATCCTTTCGGTCTTCCTCAACGACATGTGGACCGCCTACGACGAGGTGATCGGCGCCGGCCTCGGCGCCAGGGAGACCTTCCAGGCGCTGATCGTGGAGTCGTTCCGCTGCATCGACCGATACCGGCCGGCCGTGGTGATCTACCAGAACGAGTCCAAGCATCTATCGACGAACCCCCGTTTCTCGTACCTGCTCGACTCGCAGCGGCGGTTCCGCGAGACGTGGCTGTCGATCCTGGACCGGGGCGTCACCGACGGGATGTTCCGTGCCGAGCTCGACACCGGCCTGATCTACCGCTTCATCCGCGACACGGTCTGGCTGGCCGCGAGCTGGTACCGCAGCGACGGCCGGCTGTCGGCCGACGAGATCGCCAGGCAGTACATCGCGATGGTCCTGGAAGGGATCCTGACAACCTGAGGAGTTCCGATGGCGGAGGCATACATCGTCGCGGCGGTGCGCACCCCGGTGGGCAGGCGGGGCGGCGGCCTGGCCGCGGTTCACCCCGCCGACCTGGGCGCGCACGCGCTGAGCCAGCTCATGTCCCGCTCCGGGGTCGACCCGGCGGCGGTGGAGGACGTGATCTTCGGCTGCCTGGACACGGTCGGCCCGCAGGCGGGGGACATCGCCCGCACCGCGTGGCTCGCGGCCGGGCTGCCCGAGGAGGTGCCCGGAGTCACCGTCGACCGGCAGTGCGGCTCCTCTCAGCAGGCGGTGCACTTCGCGGCCCAGGCCGTGATGTCGGGCACGAGTGACCTGGTGGTGGCCGGCGGCGTGCAGAACATGTCGCAGATCCCGATCGCGTACGCCTTGCGCGGCGCCGCCGACGCGCTCGGCTTCACCGAGGGGCCGTTCGTCGGCTCGCGCGGATGGCGGGCCCGGTACGGCGACCAGGAAGTATCCCAGTTCCGCGGCGCCGAGATGATCGCCGAGCAGTGGGACATCTCCCGCCGGGACATGGAGGCGTTCGCCTTCGAGTCCCACCAGCGCGCGATCCGGGCGATCGACGAGGGACGCTTCGAGCGCGAGATCGCCCCGCTGGAGGGCGTGTCGGCCGACGAGGGCCCGCGCCGCGACACCTCCTTGGAGAAGATGGCGGGGCTCAAGCCCCTGGAGGAGGGCGGACGGCTCACCGCCGCGCTCGCCTCGCAGATCTCCGACGGCGCGGCGGCGCTGCTGATCGCCTCGGAGGCGGCGGTGAAGGCGCACGGCCTGCTGCCGCGCGCCCGCGTCCACCACATCTCCGCGCGCGGAGAGGACCCCATCCGCATGCTGTCCGCCCCGATCCCCGCGACGGCGTACGCGCTGAAGAAGACCGGCATGTCGATCGCCGACATGGACGTGGTCGAGATCAACGAGGCGTTCGCCCCGGTCGTGCTGGCCTGGCTGAAGGAGACCGGAGCCGACCCGGCGCGGGTGAACCCGAACGGCGGCGCCATCGCCCTCGGCCACCCCCTCGGCGCCACCGGCGCGCGGCTCATGACCACCCTGCTCCACGAGCTGGAGCGCACCGGCGGCCGGTACGGGATGCAGACGATGTGCGAGGGCGGCGGCCAGGCCAACGTCACCGTCATCGAACGCCTTTAGGCCGGTTCACCCTGTCGTGCCAGGAGAGCGCCGATGGTCAGGAAGGCGGCTCTCCTGGCAGACTGCGGTGAATGAGATGCAGCCAGTGTGACCGGCGGGACCTGCAGCCGGGCTTCGTCGAGGACAGTGGCGAGGGATCCCGGGGCTATGCGCGCTGGATCGAAGGAGCGCTCGAACGCGGCGTCTTCGGCGGCGCCAAACGGCTGGGCAAGCCCCGCTGGATCATCGACGCGTACCGCTGCACCCACTGCTCCCACCTCGAGTTCTTCGCCCGCCCACCGGAGTAGCGAGGCACCTGCTCAGGCCGGGCGGAGTGGCGAGACACCCGCTCAGGCCGGGCGGCGTTCGACGCGCGCGGCTCCCAGCATGGAGACGGACCGACCGATCCGGAACCGGTCGACCGATCCGGAGCTGACCGGCCGACGTGACCCGGCTCGCGCAGAGCCGGTTCCCCGACGACCAGAGGACCACCAGTGCCGCGTGATCTGGACGCCCTGCTCTCCGACGACCTGTCACCCGAAGGTACTCCCGCCTACCTCGCCTGGACCGGGCCGCCGGTCGGCACGCGCGCCCCTCGGGCGGCCATCTCCGGTCCGGGGCCGCGGGTCGAGCTCGACGGCCTCTGGCGCTTCCACTGGGCGGAGCGGGCCGCCGGGGCGCCGGCCGGCTTCGCCGCGCCCGGGTTCGACGACGGCGGCTGGGACGACCTGCCGGTGCCCTCGCACTGGCAGCTCCACGGGTACGGCCGCCCCTGGTACACCAACGTCCAGTACCCGTTCCCGGTCGACCCGCCGCACGTCCCGGACGACAACCCGGTCGGCTCCTACCGGCGGTCGTTCCTGCTCGGCGCGGACTGGCGGGCCGCCGTGGCGGCGGGCGGGCGGGTCGTGCTGCGCTTCGAGGGCGTCGATTCGACCGCCGTGGTCTGGCTCAACGGCGAGCCGCTCGGCCTGACCGTGGGGTCCAGGCTGCCGGCGGAGTTCGACGTCACCGGCCACCTCGTGGACGGCGAGAACGTGCTGGCGGTACGGGTGCACCAGTGGTCGGCGGCGAGCTATCTCGAAGACCAGGACATGTGGTGGCTGTCGGGCGTCTTCCGCTCGGCCGGCCTGGAACTGCTGCCGGCAGGAGTGCCGTCCGACGTGGTGGTGCACGCCGGCTACGACCCGGCCACCGGCCACGGGCTGCTGCGCGTCGAGTCCGACGTGCCCGCCTCGGTGGAGATCGCCGAGCTGGGCGTGTCCGGCCGTACCGGAGAGGACCTGGCCGCCGGCCGGGTCGAGCCGTGGAGCGCGGAGACCCCGCGGCTGTACGAGGTGATGATCGCCACGCCGGCCGGTGGGGTCACCGTCGCGGCCGGCTTCCGCCGCGTCGCCATCGAGGGCGGCACGTTCCTCGTCAACGGTCGCAAAGTGCTGCTGCGCGGGGTGAACCGGCACGAGTTCCACCCCGAGCGCGGCCGGGCGCTCACTTTCCAGGACATGCTCGACGACGTGCTCATCCTCAAGCGGCACAACGTGAACGCGGTGCGCACCTCGCACTATCCGCCGCATCCCCACTTCCTCGACCTGTGCGACCGCTACGGACTGTACGTGGTCGACGAGTGCGACCTGGAGACCCACGGGTTCGAGTCGCGGGGCTGGGAGCGCAACCCGCCGGCCGAGCCGATGTGGCGCGAAGCGCTGCTCGACCGGATGCGGCGCATGGTGGCCCGCGACCGCAACCACCCGAGCGTGGTCATGTGGTCCCTCGGCAACGAGGCGGGAACCGGCGCCAACCTCGCCGCCATGTACGACTGGGCGAAGCGGGCGGACCCGGGCAGGCCCGTGCACTACGAGGGGGACCAGGAGACCCGCTACAGCGACGTGTGGTCCCAGATGTACCCGGCGGCCGGGCAGGTGGCAGCCATCGCGCGGCGGGCCGAGCCGGCGCTGCCCGACGCCGCGCAGGACGCGGCCCGGCGGGCGAAGCCGTACATGCTGTGCGAGTACGCGCACGCGATGGGCAACGGCCCGGGCGGGCTGCTGGAGTACCGCGAGGTGCTGGAGTCCAGCGACCGGTGCATGGGCGGGTTCGTGTGGGAGTACATCGACCACGGCCTGGCCACCACCGACGAGCGGGGCCGGGCGATCTTCGGGTACGGCGGGGACTTCGGCGAGTCGCCGCACGACGGCAACTTCGTCTGCGACGGGCTGATGTTCGCCGACCGCACTCCGTCGCCGGGCATGGCCGAGTACGCCAAGATCATCGAGCCGGTGCGCATGGAGGCGGCCGGCCCGGGACGCCTGAGGGTCCGCAATGTCCAGGACCACATCGGCATCACCCACCTGGAGTTCGGCTGGACCGTCGAGGTCGACGGCGTAGAGGCGGGCAAGGGCGGCCTCGCGGTGCCGGAGCTGTCCCCGTGGGAGAGCGTCGAGCTGGACGTCCCCGCGGACGCGGCGGCCCTCGCCGGCCCCGGCCGGTCGTTCCTCAACCTGAGCGCGCGACTGGCCGCCGCCACCGCCTGGGCGCCCGCCGGTCATCTCGTCGCCTGGGGCCAGATCCCCCTGACCGACCCCCATCCTGGCGAGCCCCGGCCGGACGCCCCAGAGGCGGGCGGATTCCAGCCGGCTGACTCTCGGCCGGGTGAGTACCAGTCGGATGAGCCTCGACCAGGTGAGTACCAGCCGGGTGAGCCTCGGCCGGCCGCGCCCTCGCCGGAGGTCCTGACGCGGGCACCGGTCGCGCCGGTACGAGACGGTCGGCTGCTTCGCCTCGGCCCGGCCGTCTTCGACCTGACGCGCGGCGAGTTGCGCGAACTCGCGGGCACGCGCGTCGCGGGACCCCGGCTGGAGCTCTGGCGCGCCCCCACCGACAACGACCGGCTGGGCCGCTACCCGGAGGGCACGCCGGCCGCGATCTGGGAGGCCGATGGGCTGCACCGCCTCACCCACCGGCTCGTCTCGGCGCGGGAGGAGCCCGACGGGGTCGAGTTCACGGTGCGGACCGCGGCGGCCGGACTCCGGGACGGCGTCCTCACCCGGTACCGGTGGCGGGCCGACGGCGGCGTGCTCGCCGCCTCGATCGCCGTTACGCCGCAGGGCTCCTGGGAGCACCCGGTGGCCCGGCTCGGCTGGACGTTCGAGCTGCCCGCCGAGTACGACTCGGTCACCTGGCTGGGCGGCGGCCCCGGCGAGGCTTACGCCGACACGCGCTCGGCGTCCCGGTTCGGGCTGTACCGCCGCGCGGTCGCCGACCTGCACACTCCGTACGCCAGGCCGCAGGAGAACGGGCAGCGGCTCGACGTCGCGTGGGTGGAGGCCGCCGGCCCCGGCGGCGGGGTCAGGCTGGCGGGGGAGCCGCTCTTCGGCTTCACCGCGAGCCGGTACTCGCCGCACCGCCTGGCGAGCACGCCGCACGAGGGGTCGCTGGTCGCCGAGGACGTCCTGTACCTGCACGTAGATCTGGCGCAGCAGGGCATCGGCTCCGCGTCCTGCGGCCCGGCCCTCCCGGCGGCACACGAGGTGCGCCTCACCGCGGCGTCCTTCGAGCTGCGCCTGACCCCGCCGGGTCCGGCCACCGGCCGCCGATGACGCCGGGGCTACCCGGCGGGCCTCTCCCCGCGCTCTACGCCGGGCGCTCCTCGTCCTCCTCGCGCAGCACCCGGTCGGCAACGGCGAACGCGGCGTTGGCCGCCGGGACCCCGCAGTAGACGGCGGTCTGCAGCAGGACCTCCTGGATCTCCTCCGGAGTCAGCCCGTTGCGCAGCGCGGCGCGCACGTGCATGGCCAGTTCCTCCAGGTGGCCGCGCGCCACCAGGGCCGTGAGCGTGACGCAGCTGCGGGTCCGCCGGTCGAGGCCGGGACGGGTCCAGATCTCACCCCAGGCGTAGCGGGTGATGAAGTCCTGGAACGTCGCGGTGAAGGCCGTGGTGCCGGAGACGGCCCGGTCGACGTGCCGGTCGCCGAGCACGGCCCGGCGCACGGCCATCCCGGCCTCGTGCCGGGAGCGGTCGTCGCCCGGCCGCCCGGCGGCCGGAGCGGAGCCGGCGGAGTCGTCATGCGCGCCAGAGGCGGGTCCGGCGGAGTGGCCGGGGGTGGACGCGATGGCGGGATCCGCGGCCGGCCCGGTGGTGGCGGCCAGGTGTGCGAGCAGGACGGCCAGTACGGGGGCCGGGCGCTCGACGCCCGCGAGGTGCGCGGCGTGCGCGACCTCGGTGAGGGACGCCCCCGGGATGCCGTCGGCCAGCTCGCGGGCATGGCGAGGCGGGGTGGCCGGGTCGTCGCGACCGGCGACCACCAGCGTGGGCACGGTGACATCCGGCAGCTCGGCCCGCAGGTCGTACCCGGCCAGCGCGTCGCAGCAGGCGGCGTACCCGGCCGGGTCCGCGGCGCGCAGGTCCGCCGTCAGCGCCGCCGCGGCCGGGGAGTCCACGAACGCGGGGGTGAACCAGCGCGCGGTGGCCGTGTCCGCCAGAGGATCGGTGCCCTTGGCCCGCACCAGGGCGGCGCGCTCGTGCCAGGACTCCGGCTCACCGAAGCGCGCCGAAGAGCACACCATGGCCAGCGAACCGAGCCGGTCGGGGTGGTGAAGGGCGAGCCAGAGGCCGACGGCTCCGCCGAGCGAGATGCCCGCGTACGCGAAGCGGTCCACGCCCAGCGCGTCGGCGAGGCCGAGGACCAGCCGTCCCAGGTCGGCGACCGTGGTCGCGCCCGGCGCGGTGCTCGGCAGAAGATCGGCGGGTGAGCCGCCGTGCCCGGGCAGGTCCCAGCGGATCACCTGGTGGTGACGCGCCAGCGCGGAGACCTGAGGCTCCCAGACGGCCAGGCTCGTCCCCAGCGAGGGCCCGAGGACGAGCGGCGGCGCCGTGGCCGGTCCGTCCACGCGGTGGTGGAGCATGCGGGGTGCGGCAGTGGTCATGACGTGGTCTCCGCGCGGGAAGCGATGGTGGTCGGAATGGTCGTCTCCTTCTCCGGCGGCGGGGAGGCGACGGCGGTCACGATGGCTCCTGCTCGCGCAGGGCGCGGTCCACCAAGGGGCCCGCCGAGCCCAGGTAGCGTGCCGGGTCGAGGAGGTCGCGCGGGCCGTCCCCGGGAAGGGCCGCGATGGCGTCCGGCTCCTCCCGCAGGGCCTCGGCCAGGCCGACGCCCTCCTCGGCGGCGCGGCGGGATGCCCGCGTCGCGACCCGCTTGGCCCGCTCACGGCCGATGACGGCGGCCAGGGCGATGGTGAGGCGTTCGGCGACGACCAGGCCGCCGGTCAGGGCGAGATCGTCCCGCATGCGCGCCGGGTGCACCTGGAGCCCTTCGGCCAGCTCGGCGGCGGCATCGGCGGCGCCGCCCACCAGGCGCAGGGCTTCGCGCATCGGCTGCCACTCCGCGTGCCAGGCTCCCGCAGGACGCTCGTCCTCGGCGGCGAGCGAGCCGAAGAGCACGCCGGCCAGCGCGGGCACCTGCCGGGCGGCCGCGGCGATGAGCACGGCCCGTACCGGGTTGGCCTTGTGCGGCATCGCCGAGGAGCCGCCGCCACCGTGCTCGGAGACCTCGCCGATCTCGGTACGGGACAGCAGCAGCACGTCCGCCGCGAGCTTGCCCAGCGCCCCCGCGGCGAACGCCAGCGCCCCGGCCAGGTCGGCGATGGGCGCGCGCAGGGTGTGCCACGGCAGCACGGGCTCGGCGAGCCCCGTCTCCGCCGCGAAGGCCGCGACCAGCCGCAGCCCGATGTCACCGGCCGGGCCTCCCCCGGCGGCGCGGACGTCCGCGGCCGTGCCGGTCTCCGGCGTGGTGCCGGACTCCCCGGCGGCGCCCCCGTCCTCGAATTCCTCGAAGGCGTGGAAGGCGGCGAGCGTGCCGGCGGCGCCGCCGAGCTGGGCGGGGAGCGCTGCCCGGACCGCCGCGAGGCGGTCGCGGGCGCCGAGGACGAGGCTGCGCCAGCCCGCGGCCTTGAGCCCGAACGTGGTCGGCACGGCGTGCTGCGTGAGCGTGCGGCCGGCCATGGGGGTGTCGCGGTGCGCGGCCGCCAGTGCCGCGAGGGCGTGTGCCGTTCGCTCCAGGTCGGCCAGCACCGGCTCGAGCGCGCGCACCGCCACGAGCATGGCCGCGGTGTCCCAGATGTCCTGGCTGGTGGCGCCCCGGTGGACGTACGGGGCGGCGTCGGGCTCGCGCTCGGCGACGGCCGCGGTGAGGTCGGCGACCAGCGGGATGACCGGGTTGCCGCCCGAACGGGCGCGCAGGGCCAGGTCGCGGAAGTCGTACCGCGCCGTGCCGGCCGCCGCGGCGGTGACTGCGGCGGCGGCGGACGCCGGGGCGAGGCCCACCGTGGCCTGGGCACGGGTCAGCGCCGCCTCGGCGTCGAGCATGCCTCTGACGAACGCCGCGTCCCCGGTCGCCGCCTCGACGGCCGACCCCGCCCACACCGGTGCGAGCAACCCCACGTCGGCCGGCCCGCTCGGGCCGGAGTCCGCCGGATGGTCACCGCCGGCGTCCGCGGCCCCGTCTTGGCCGCCACCTGCCGGCTCGACGGCCGGTGGGCGCGACTCGGAGCCGTCAGTCGAAGGCAAGGAACACCGTCTCCTCGTGCGCACCGTCGTGCTGCAGGCGGATGTCGAACCCGTAGACCTTCTCGCGTTCCGGGACGGCGATCAACGTGGCGCGGCGGTGCGCCGGGAGGGCGGAAAGCAGCGGCTCGGCGGCGGGGTCGGTGAGTTCGGGCAGGTAGACGCGGGTGAACAGGTGGTGCAGCAGGCCGCGGGCGAAAACGCAGACCGAGATGTACGGCGCGCCGCCCGGCGGCAGCGTGCGTATCGCGTAGTGCCCGTCGGCGTCGGTGGAGACCCTCCCGAATCCGGTGAAGTCCAGGCCGTGCCGCCCGATCACCGCCCCGGTGACCTGGTCGCGGCGCAGCGATCCCGGGGCTCCGGCCCGTGACCCGTCGGCGGCCGGCTGCCAGAACTCCAGCATGGCGTCCGGTACGGGCCGGCCCGCCCCGTCGAAGACCCGGCCGTGCACCGTGACCGTGCCGGGATGCCCGGCCGGGGCGATGTCACCGCCCCCGGCGAAGGGCAGGGCGTAGCCGTAGAAGGGTCCTACGGTCTGGGACGCGGTGGGCTGCTGCGTCATCGGCTCTCCTCGATCCAGGTGGCGGACGGGCCGGACAGGATGATGTCCCAGCGGTAGCCGAGTGACCACTCGGGGGTGGACAGATCGTGGTCGTAGTAGGCGACGAGCCGCTCGCGGGCGGCGTCGTCGGTCACCGACTGCATGATGGGGTCGTAGGGGAACAGCGGATCGCCGGGGAAGTACATCTGCGTGACCAGCCGCTGGGTGAAGGCGGTGCCGAAGAGCGAGAAGTGGATGTGCGCGGGCCGCCAGGCGTTGACGTGGTTGCGCCAGGGGTAAGGGCCCGGCTTGATGGTGGTGAACGAGTAACGGCCCTCGTCGTCGGTGAGGCAGCGGCCGAAGCCGGTGAAGTTCGGGTCGAGCGGCGCCGGATGCTGGTCGCGCTGGTGCGCGTACCGGCCCGAGGCGTTGGCCTGCCAGATCTCGACGAGCTGGCCGCGCACCGGCCGGCCGTCGCGGTCGAGCACCCGGCCGGTGACGTGGATGCGCTCGCCGAGGGGCTCGCCGTGATGCTGCCGGGTGAGGTCCCAGTCGACGTCGGTGACGTCGGTGACGCCGAACACCGGGCCGCTCAGCTCGACCGCCTCGGGGTCGCGGACGTCGACCAGCGGCTGCCGCGGGTAGCGCAGCACGCTGCTGCGGTAGGGCGGGTAGGCGCGGTCGGGGTGGTCCCGGCGCGGCGCGCCGCCCTCGACCGCCTTGACGTAGGCCTGGCGCGCCTGGGCGATCTCGGCGCTGATGACCTCCTGCGTGAGCGGCGTCCCCTGTTCGGGGGATGGGGTCTGGGGGAGGGTCGTCATGGTGCGCTCTACCTTTCCAGGACCAGGGCGAGACCCTGCCCGACGCCGATGCACAGTGCCGCCAGGCCGGTGCCGGAGCCGGCGGCGGCGAGCTGGTGGGCGACCGCCCCGGCCAGGCGCGCTCCGGAGGCGCCGAGGGGGTGGCCGATGGCGATGGCGCCACCGCGAGGGTTGACGATCTCCGGGTCGAGGCCGGGCCACTCGGCGAGGCAGCCGAGGGACTGCGCGGCGAACGCCTCGTTCAGCTCGAAGACGGTCAGCTCGTCCAGGCCCTTGCCCGCGCGGGCGAGTGCCCGCCGTACGGCCTCGACGGGGCCGAGCCCGTAGTACTGCGGCTCTATGGCGGTGACGGCCGAGGCCCGGATCCGGGCGAGCGGCTCGCGGCCGACGGCCCGCAGCCCCTCCTCGTCGCACAGCAGCAGCGCGGCCGCGCCGTCGTTGAGCGGCGAGGAGTTCCCGGCGGTCACGGTGCCGCCGTCGGGACGGAAGGCGGGCTTGAGCCTGGCCAGGGACTCCATCGAGGTGTCGTCGCGGATGGCCTCGTCACGGGCGAGCTCGGCGCCCTCCACGGGGACGATCTCGCCGCCGTAGGAGCCCTCCTTCCACGCGCGGGCCGCCTTCTGGTGGCTGGCCAGGGCGAACGCGTCCTGCTGCTCGCGGGTGATCCCGTACTTGTCGGCGATGAGCTCCGCGCCCTCGCCGAGCGGGACGGTCCACTCGGCCGGCATGCGCGGGTTGACCATGCGCCAGCCGAGGGTGGTGGAGTACAGCTCCTGGTGGCCGGCGGGGAAGGCGCGTTCGGGCTTGGGCATCACCCAGGGCGCCCGCGACATGGACTCGACGCCGCCCGCCACGGCGATGGAGGCGTCACCGGCGGCGACCGCGCGCGCGGCCTGGATGACGGCCTCCATGCCCGAGCCGCACAGGCGGTTCACGGTCGTGCCGGGGACGGTGACCGGGAGCCCCGCGAGCAGGACGGCCATGCGCGCGACGTCGCGGTTCTCCTCTCCGGCGCCGTTGGCGTTGCCGAAGAAGACGTCGTCGACGCGCGACGGGTCCAGGCCGGGACTGCGGTCGGCGAGCGCGCGTACGACGTGGGCGGCCAGGTCGTCCGGCCGGACGCGGGACAGCGCGCCGCCGTACTTGCCGAACGGGGTACGGACGGCGTCGACGATGTACACCTCGGTCATGCGTGGATCCCCTCAGGCGGCTGGGTCATTGCGCGGCGCTCCTCGGGCTCGTGCGGCTGGGTCATGGCGGACGGCTCAGGCGGCCTTGAGCGCGTCGCCGCCGCGGATCGGCTCCGCCACCGCGTGGGGGAGCGCATGGATGTCGGCCATGTCCCTCGTCTTCGCACCGGCAGGGCCACGGCCCGTCGACGCATTGGCTGGGTATTCTGCTAATCTGTTCGCGTGGCGAACTTTTGTTCATTATAGTGCCATAAAGTCTGGTACCTGGACTCGGGACCTGTCAACGACCCGGACGGTACGGCTCGGGCCAGGCTCCGCCCACCATGGAGAGCGCATGACCGACGCGATCACCGCGCCGCCGGAAGAGGCGGTGGGTCCGCTGGTGCGAGGGCTGGCCGTCGTGCGCGCGCTCGCCGTGGCGCGCGGGCGGCGTGGCGTCAGCGACCTGGTGCGGGACACCGGGCTCGCGCGATCGACCGTCGACCGGGTCCTGCACACGCTGGCCGTCCTGGGCCACCTCCGGCAGGAAGGCCGGGACGCCGTGCTCACCCCCGCCCTGATGGAGCTGGGGAACGCCTACCTGGCCGCGTCCCGGCTGCCCGCCCTGCTCGGTCCGCTCGCCGACCGGCTCGCCGGCGAGCTGGACGAGTCGGTCTCCCTGGCGGTCCCCGACCGGGACGGCACGCGCTTCGTCCATCAGGTGACCCGCAGGCGGGCGATGTCGGTCGCCTTCCACGTCGGCGATCTGATCCCCGCCGAGAGCGGGGCCCCCGGGGCGCTGTTCGCGGCCGGCTGGACGGAGGACGACCGGCGGCGGTGGCGGCTGCGCCGGTCGGCCGATCCCGGCGACGCCGCGTTCCCCGTCCTGCCGGGGGGCGTCGAGCGGGCCGCGGCCTCCTTCGAGCAGCGGATCGCCGCCGCCGGGCGGGACGGTTGGTCGCTGGACGACCAGCTGATCGAGCCGGGGCTGGTCGCCATCGCGATGCCGGTGCGCGACGGCGCCGGGCACGACGTGTGCGCCGTGAGCGTGGTCAGCCACACCAGCAGGCACAGCGCCGCCTCCCTGCGCGACGCCGTCCTGCCACGGCTGCGCGAGACGGTCACGGCGATGGAGGCCGCCCTGTCCACCGCCGGCCCGTACTCCGGCCCGGTGGGGACCACGTCCCCGGCCGTCTCCTCCTCCGGGGCGGCGGGCGGCGCGTCGTTCGGCGTGCCCTCCTCCGGGGCGGTGGCGGCCGTGCCCGCCGGGTCGCCGGCGCATGCCGAGAAGCGCGGGGGCGGTCCGGAGTTCGTGGAGTCCTTCGCGCGCGGGCTGCGCGTCCTGACCGCTTTCGGGGAGGCAGGCCCGCAGGCGCCGCTCACGGCGCTCGCCGAGGCCGCGGGGCTGGCCCGGGCGACGACCCGCCGTGCCCTGATCACCCTGGAGCACCTCGGCTACGTGGCGGGGGAGGGCAGGCTGTTCCGGCTGACGCCGAGGGTCCTGGACCTGGGCTTCGCCTGCCTGTCCAGGCTCACGCTGCCCCAGATCGCCCAGCCGCACCTGGCCTGGCTGGCCGGGCAGGTCCACGACTCCGCGTCGATGGCCGTCCTCGCGGGTGACGACATCCAGTACGTCGCCCGCGTGCCCACCGTGCGCATCATGAGCGTCGACATCACCCCCGGCACGAGGTTCCCGGCGTACGCGACGTCGATGGGGCGCGTCCTGCTGGCGGGCCTGTCCCCGGCCGGCCGCGCCGCCTTCCTCGCGCGGGTGGACGCCCGCCCGCTGACCCGCCGCACCGTGACCTCGGCTAAGCGGCTGGCGGCGATTCTCGACCAGACCGCCCGTGACGGGTACGCCCTGGTCGACCAGGAGCTCGAGGAGGGGCTGCGCTCCGTCGCCGTCCCGGTGCGCGACCGCGCGGGGGCGGTCGTCGCGGCGGTCAACGTCTCCATGCACGCGAGCCGCCGCACCGCCGAGCAGGCCCGCCAGACCGTGGTGCCGCCGCTATGTGAGGCCGCGTCCCGCATCGAGCGCGACCTGCACGTCGCCGGCCGATTCGTCCGGCTCCCGCTCGGCTGAACGCAACGCACCGCTGGACGAGGTCTACCGGGGACGGCCTCGCCGGCGAGACGGTCTGCGGGCCGCCCGCCTGAACGCACATAGCGAACGCTAGATAAGGCGATAGAATGGGCCCATGATCTCCACCCCTGCCGCGCACTCCGACGAGGAGTTGGACTGGCGTGAGTCGCCGGCGCTGGCCCTGTCCCCGATTCTGACCGCCGCCTTGGACGCGTTCTACGAGCAGGGTTACCACGGAACCTCGGTTCGCGACATCGCCGGTCGAGTCGGGGTCACCGTACCCGCGTTGTACTACCACCACCAGAACAAGGAGGCGATCCTCTTCTCCTTGCTCGACTCGTCGATCGACCGCCTGTGGCGGATGTGCCGCGCGGCCCAGGCCGAGTCCGGCGATCCGGCCGTGCGGTTCGCCAACCTGATCGAGTGCGTGGTCCGTTTCATGGCGAAGAGCGACAAGATCGCGTCGCTGGACGCCGAGATCCGGTCGTTGTCGCCGGAGCTGCGCCAGAGGTACACGGCCAGGCGTGACGAGATCGAGGTCATGCTGCTGGACGCGGTGCGGGGCGGGGTGGCGGCAGGAGTCTTCGACGTGGCGCTGCCCAAGGACACCGTGCGCGCCCTGTTCGGCATGGTCCAGGCGATCCCGACCTGGTACCGCGCCGACGGCCGGCTGACGGTCGACGAGATCGCCCACCGGTATCTGGACATCGCGGGGCACACGGTCGGCGCCGTCCCCGAGTTGCTCGAACGGTGGCGCAGCATGGGCGAGAAGCCCGCCTGACGCCCGAGCGAACCCGACTCGGCCAGCCGCACGCGGACACGGTGCCCGCGCGGACGCCGAGCCCGCAGGCCGTGAGGGCTGAATTTCCGACATATCCCACCAAACGCCCTAGACTGAGCGATCGCTAACTAATAAGTTGGAGGCTGACGCATGGACCCGCCCTGGAGGCGGGATGAGGGGAGCCGCCGAGCGAGCGGTGTCCACGACGATCCTTTGACTGGAGCGCGGATGAGCAGACCACTGGCAGGACTCCGGGTCGTCGAGCTGGCCGGGATCGGTCCCGGGCCGCACGCGGGCATGGTCCTCGCCGACCTGGGTGCGGAAATCGTCCGCGTGGTGCGCCCGAGCGCCCCACCGGCGGAGTACCAGCACACCTCGCACGTGCTGCGCGGCCGCACCACCGTGCTCGCCGATCTGAAGGACGCGGCCGGCCTCGCCTCGGTGCTCGACCTGGTCGACCGCGCGGACGTCCTGCTGGAGGGATACCGCCCAGGGGTGACCGAACGGCTCGGCCTCGGGCCCGAGACATGCCTGGAGCGCAACCCGCGGCTGGTGTACGCCCGGATGACCGGGTGGGGGCAGTCCGGCCCGCTCGCGCGGAGCGCCGGACACGACATCAACTACATCTCCCTCACCGGCGCCCTGCACGCGGTCGGCCCGGCGGACCATCCGGTGCCGCCGCTCAACCTGGCCGGTGACTACGGCGGCGGCTCGATGTTCCTGGTGACCGGGATCCTCGCCGCGCTGTGGGAGCGGGAGCGCTCCGGGGCGGGGCAGGTCGTCGACGCGGCCATGGTCGACGGCGTGAGCGCCCTGGTCCAGCCCATCCTGGAACTGCGGGCCATGGGGCAGTGGGACGATCGGCGGGCCGGCAACCTCCTCGACGGCGCGGCGCCGTTCTACCGGACCTACGAGTGCGCCGACGGCCGCTTCGTCGCGGTCGGGGCCCTTGAGCCACAGTTCTACGCCCTGCTGCTCAAGGGACTGGGGCTGTCCGCCGAGTCGCTTCCGGACCAGAACGACCGGACGCGGTGGGGCACGCTGGCCGACACCTTCGCCGCGGTGTTCCGGACCCGGCCGAGGGACGACTGGGCCCGGCTCTTCGCCGGCACCGACGCCTGCGTCACCCCGGTGCTCACCTTCGCCGAGGCGCCGGCCCATCCGCACATCGCCGCCCGGGGCTCGCTCGCCGCGGCCGGCGACGACGTGGTGGCCGCGCCGGCGCCGCGGTTCTCCCGCTCCGCGGACGCGGAAGCGACCGCGACCAGCGGAGAGGTCCAGGACATCCGCGCGGCGATCGACGCCTGGACCTGAGCGGAGCAGGCCCGTTGGCGGGTATGTCCTCCCCGACGCGACGACGGCTCCTTCCTCCAGCGCGTCGTCACGGTGCTGGGCGCCTTCCGCCCCGAGGACGACCGCATGAACCAGGTCGCCCCCGCGGCGGTGCACACCGCCGCCCTGGCGCTCTCTCGCGCCCTCGGCAACCGCCGTCCCCCCGTGCGGTGAGCATACGGGCACTGCCCGGGCTCGACTCTGGCCGATCTCCGACCAACGTCGCCAAATGATCGCAATGCCGGTTAAAACGTGGAGAACGCCCGGCCCTTCCATCCGGTTCGAGGGTATTCATCGAGATGAGAGGGGAATTGATCATGCCTCCCGGTGGGGCAGGTCGCTAACGAGGAGGAACTATGCGAAAAGAGGGACAGCTCAGTCCCGAAATGCAGAAATGCATTGACGCGTGCATGGAAAGCCACAGTCTCTGTGAGCAGACCATGACGTACTGCCTGCAGCAGGGCGGCCAGCACGTCGACCGGACGATGATGGGCGCGCTCATGGACTGTTCCGACATCACCCGCCTGTGCGCGGACATGATGATGCGCCAGTCGCCGATGGCCATGGAGATGGCCAAGATGTGCGCCCAGGTGACCGCCAAGTGCGCCGAGGCATGCATGTCCATGAGCAGCGACCCGATGATGAAGCGCTGCGGTGAGGCGTGCAAGGCGTGCTCCGAGGCGTGCCGCGTCATGGCGGCCATGCCGGCCTGAGATCCGCCGCGCGAGATCTCGGGCGCGCTCCTGCGGCTGGGCCGTCGAGGCCCTGGGCGCGCCGGAGATCGACCGGCCCTCATGAGGCGAAGCCCAGGCTCCCGATCCATAGGAGACCTGGGCTTCGTGCGTTCGATCTCTCTCCCCCGTGTACACGCGGCCTGCCCGGCGACGCGGAAGGGAGGAACTTACGCTAGCGTAGGTTACGGTTTCGTAGCCCACGTGGGGAGAAGTTACTGTGCGAGAGTTCACCGACACCGAACTGCTGGTCGAGCTTGAGCCCGTGGTGGCCGGGGAGCTCGACCGGCATCTCACGGTGGCCAAGGAGTGGTTTCCGCACGAGTATGTCCCATGGTCACAGGGACGCGACTACAACGGCGTGTTCGGCGGCGACGCCTGGGCCGAGACCGACTCCTCGATCCCCGAGGAGGCGCGGGTCTCCCTCATCGTCAACCTGCTCACCGAGGACAACCTCCCGAGCTACCACCACGAGATCGCCACGACCTTCGGCCGCGACGCCGCCTGGGGCACCTGGGTGCACCGGTGGACCGCCGAAGAGGGCCGGCACGGCACCGCCATCCGCGACTACCTGACGGTCACGCGCGCGGTCGACCCGGTCGCCCTCGAGCGGGCCCGCATGCTGCACATGGGGGAGGGGTTCACCAACTCCTACGAAGGCGTGCTCCACTCGCTGGCCTACGTCTCCTTCCAGGAGCTCGCCACCCGCGTCTCCCACCGAAACACCGGCAAGGTCTCGCAGGATCCGGACTGCGAGCGCCTGCTCGCCAGGATCGCCGCCGACGAGAACCTGCACATGCTCTTCTACCGCAACCTGCTCAACGCGGCCTTCCAGCTCAGCCCGGGCCAGACCATGCGCGCCGTCACCGACGTGGTGACCACCTTCCAGATGCCCGGCGCCGGCATCGAAGGCTTCACCCGCAAGGCCATGACCATCGCCAACGCCGGAATCTACGACCTTCGCCTGCACCTCGACGACGTCCTCATGCCCGTCCTGCGCCAGTGGGCCGTCTTCGACCGCGCCGACCTCGACGGCGAGGGAGACAAGGCGCGCGTAGAGCTGTCGGAGTTCCTCACCCGCCTGGAGGTCTCCGCCTCCCGCTTCGTCGAACGCCGCGAAGCCCGCCGCACCCGCCAGGCCGCCTTGTAGGAAAGCCCCTGCTCGCATCCGAGCAGTTCGGAAATAGAGCCTCGTCGAGGCAGGGAGGGCGCCGTGGATGTCCTCCCGGCCTCGACGGCCAGGCGTCGGGGGGCGGTCAGTCGGTGCCGGATTCCATCGCGGCGTGGTCGAGCAGCTCGTCGTCTTCGCCGGGGACCTGTCCGCTGGAGGCGATCGCCTCGGCTCCGCCCTCGGGCATCGCGCCGATCAGCTCGGTCGAGGCCGTCTGCGCGGCGTAGAGCAACGCCGGGGGTTGGCTGCCGACCATGCCGAGCCTGGCGTACTGCTCAAGCTTGGCGCGGGAGTCGGCGATGTCGAGGTTGCGCATGGTGAGCTGGCCGATGCGGTCGACCGGCCCGAAGGCGGAGTCCTCGGTCCGTTCCATGGAGAGCTTGTCGGGGTGGTAGCTGAACGCCGGTCCGGAAGTGTCCAGGATGGAGTAGTCGTCACCGCGCCGCAGGCGCAGGGTCACTTCGCCGGTGACCGCCGTACTCACCCAGCGCTGCAGCGACTCGCGCAGCATCAGTGACTGCGGGTCCAGCCAGCGGCCTTCGTAGAGCAGCCTGCCCAGGCGCCGTCCCTGGTCGTGGTAGGCGGCGAGGGTGTCCTCGTTGTGGATCGCGTTGACGAGCCGCTCGTACGCCGCGTGCAGCAACGCCATTCCCGGCGCCTCGTAGATGCCCCGGCTCTTGGCCTCGATGATCCGGTTCTCGATCTGGTCGGACATGCCGAGGCCGTGCCGGCCGCCGATGGCGTTGGCCTCCAGCACCAGGTCGACGGCGGAGGCGAACTCCTTGCCGTTGATCGTCACGGGTCGTCCGCGCTCGAACCCGATCGTGACGTCCTCGGCGGCTATCTCAGCGGCCGGGTCCCAGAACCGCACGCCCATGATCGGCTCGACGATCTCGATGCCCGCGTCGAGGTGCTCGAGCGCCTTGGCCTCGTGGGTCGCGCCCCAGATGTTCGCGTCGGTGGAGTAGGCCTTCTCCGTGCTGTCCCGGTAGGGCAGGTCGTGGGCGAGCAGCCACTCGGACATCTCCTTGCGACCGCCGAGCTCGCTGACGAAGTCGGCGTCCAGCCACGGCTTGTAGATCCGCAGGGAGGGGTTGGCGAGCAGGCCGTAGCGGTAGAACCGCTCGATGTCGTTGCCCTTGAAGGTGGAGCCGTCGCCCCAGATCTGCACGTCGTCCTCGAGCATCGCGCGTACGAGCAGGGTGCCCGTGACGGCCCGCCCGAGCGGGGTGGTGTTGAAGTAGGCGCGGCCACCGGAGCGGATGTGGAACGCCCCGCAGGCCAGGGCGGTGAGCCCTTCCTCCACGAGGGCGGCCCGGCAGTCGACCAGCCGGGCGACCTCCGCGCCGTACGCGGTGGCGCGCCCGGGCACCGAGGCGATGTCGGGCTCGTCGTATTGGCCGATGTCGGCGGTATAGGTGCACGGCACGGCACCCTTTTCCCGCATCCACGCGACCGCTACCGAAGTGTCGAGGCCGCCGGAGAAGGCGATGCCGACACGTTCACCGACTGGAAGGGAGGTGAGCACCTTGGACATGAGCACAACTATATACACATCAGTGCATGACCATGCACGCCTGGCCGCAGTGTGAGCGATTCGCGCTGGGGTCAAGTCAGGCCGCGTGGTCGGTGTGATCCCGGATGTATCGCGCAAATGCCTCTCTCGCCAACTGGGATTACGCAGTGTGGCCGGGCTGCTGGTGCTTCCCTGCCGTCTCCAGCGTCAGTGGTCCGTACAACTAGGTGCTGGTTCCCAGCAGGCGGAGCGCGAATTGGGCGTACTGTCTCGCGGTCTGTTCGGGGGTGGTGGGGCCGTCGAGGCGGAACCATGAGGGCAGGCCGGTGCACATCGTGGCGATGGCCTTGCCCGCGTTGCGGGTGTCGGCGCCGATCTTGAGCAGGCCCTGGGCGATGGCGGCGTCGATCACTCCGTCCAGCAGGTGCTGGACGTGGTCGCGCATCGCGGCGATGCGCCGGCGGTTGGCGGGCTCGAGGCTGCGCATCTCGCTGGCGCCGATGAACGCCAGGTCGTTGCGGCGGGTGTGGAAGAGCGCCATCGCCTCGACCACGAGCGCGATCCGTTCGAGCGGGTCCCTTCCCTCGTCGCGCGCGCTCTCCACCCGCCAGATCAGGTCCGTCATAGTGAGGTCGAGGATCTTCGACAGCAGGTCCTGCTTGCTGAGGTAGTGGTGGTAGACCCCCGGGACGCTCATGCTCGACTGCCGTGCGATGTCGCGCATGCTCGCTCCGTGGTAGCCGGTGGCGACGAAGGCGCGGATGGCGCCGGCCAGCACGCTGTCGATGGGCAGCGGTCCGAACTCGCGCCAGTTGCCGGTACCGCCACCGGTGACCAGAGAACTCGCCGGCCCTTTCACGCCGGCACTCGGTCCCGCCTCGGCGGGGTTCGATCCTGCCTGGGGGACGGTCTCCCAGGGGTCCGGGGAGCGGGCGGGATCTTCGACGAAGGTGGTCGCGGGTACGCCGAGAGCCGCGGCGATCTGGTGGAGGCGCTGGACCGACATCCCGGTCCGGCCGTTCTCGATGGCGCTGACCGTCGCGGGGCTGACGGCGAGCCGTCTGGCGAGCTCGCGCAGGGAGACGCCGAGCGTGAGCCGGTGCCGCCGTACGGCCTGCCCGGCGCTCGGGCCCTGCCCGCCGGTCGCCCCGGGCTCTGCGCTCGGTCCGTGTTCGCCGGCCGCCCCGGGCTCTGCGCTCGGTCCGGGTTCGGCGGTCGGCTTGTGCTCGACAGTCGGTTTCCGTCCGGTGGGCGCCACCGGGTCTACGGTCGGCCTCTGGTCTGCCGGAGTGTTCACCTGTTCAGAATATCTGAACAGTCGCAGGCGAATCCGATCGCGGGTGAAAACTACGTGAATGCCGCTGGACAGCACGTATGGTGCAGTGTGAGGCTTGCTTTTGTGGTCGATTGGCGAGCGATCGATCTGTTCGTCTGTTCAGGAGGGCTCTTACGTGACCGAAGTCCCCATGATGGAGGAACCGCTCCGCGCCTCGACCGGGAAGATCCTGCGGCGCGAGCTGCGGGGGGAGGCGCGATGAGCATCGACGACCTGGTACGGCCGGACCGGCTGGGAGCGGTCGTCGCCGAGGCGACGGGCGACGAGCGGTGGCGCTCGCTCGCGGCCGCGCTCATCGCCGGCGGCAAGTCGAACCTGACCTTCCAGCTGACCAGCGAGGCCGGCGCGCTGATCCTGCGCCGGCCCCCGTCGGGCGATCTGCTGCCGAGCGCGCACGACATGGGCCGCGAGGCGCGGATCCAGCGGGCCCTGGCCGGCACGCCGGTGCCGGTGGCCCGCGTGGTCCTGCACGAGCCCATGGGCGACCTGCTGGGCGTGCCCTTCTACGTGATGGAGAAGGTCGCCGGTCACATCATCCGCGACCGGCTGCCCGAGGGGTACGCCGAGACCGATCGGGAGAAGGTCGCGCTGGTGGACGCGCTGGTCGACGTGCTCGCCGATCTGCACTCGGTGGACCCGGAGGCGGTCGGCCTGGGCGACTACGGGCGTCCGGCCGGTTTCCTGGAGCGGCAGATCCGGCGGTGGACCGGCCAGTGGGAGAGGTCCAAGACCCGTGAGGTGAAGGCGGTCGACGCGCTCGGCCGCCTGCTGGCGCGGCGGATGCCGGCCGGTGGGCGTTCCTCGATCGTGCACGGTGACTACCGGCTGGACAACTGCCTGATGGACCTCGGCGACCCGTCGAGGGTGAGTGCCGTGCTCGACTGGGAGCTGTCGGCGCTGGGCGATCCGCTGACCGACCTCGGGCTGCTGCTGTTCTACTGGCGCGAGGCGGGGGAGAAGCCGCAGCCGTTGATACCGGCGGTGTCGCGCACTCCGGGGTTCCCGGGGCGGGCGCACCTGGTGGAACGCTACGCCGCGCGGATGGACGTCCCGCTCGGTGACGTCGCGTTCTACGAGGCGTTCGCCCATTTCAAATATGCCGTGATCGCCCAGGGCATCGCCGCGCGGGTGGCGGCCGGGGCGATGGCCGGGCAGGACTTCGGCGACCTCGGTGGCGAGGTGCGAAGGATCGCGGAGAGCGGCCTGGCCAGGCTCGGACAGGAAGGCTGAGGACATGGATTTCGCGCTGTCGCCGAAGGCGGAGGAAGCCTGCGCCCGGATGTGGGACTTCATGCGGGAGGAGGTGTTCCCCGCGGAGAAGGAGTACGAGCGCTGGCGGGCGGAGAACCACCCGCACGCCCACCCGCCGGTGCTCGAGAGGCTGAAGGACTCGGCGAAGAAGCGCGGGCTGTGGAACCTGTTCCTGCCCGCGGTCTCGGGGCTGTCGAACCTGGAGTACGCGGCGGTCGCCGAGATCTCGGGATGGTCGCCGGTGATCGCGCCCGAGGCGATCAACTGCCAGGCTCCCGACACCGGCAACATGGAGACGCTGCACCTGTTCGCGACCGAGGAGCAGAAGAAGCGGTGGCTGGAGCCGCTGCTGGACGGGGAGATCCGCTCGGCGTTCGCGATGACCGAGCCGGACGTGGCGTCCTCCGACGCCACCAACATCACGACGAGCATCGTCCGCGACGGCGGCGAGTACGTGATCAACGGCAGGAAGTGGTGGACCAGCGGCGCGGCGGACGAGCGCTGCCAGGTGTTCATCGTGATGGGCAAGACCGACCCGGAGGCGGACACCCACCGCCGGCAGTCCATGATCCTGGTGCCGAGGGACACCCCGGGCCTGGAGATCGTGCGGGACCTGCCGATCTTCGGCTACCACGACCAGCACGGCCACGCCGAGATCGTGTTGCGCGACGTGCGGGTCCCGGCGGAGAACCTGCTGTCGGGAGAGGGCGACGGGTTCATGATCGCCCAGGCGCGTCTCGGGCCTGGGCGGATCCACCACGCCATGCGGGCGATCGGCATGGCCGAGCGCGCGCTGGCCCTGATGGTGGACCGGGCGAAGTCCCGGGTGGCGTTCGGCTCGCACCTGTCGGGGCACGGCGTGGTCCAGGAACTGATCGCGCAGTCGCGCATCGACATCGACCAGGCCCGGCTGTACGTGTACAAGACCGCCTGGCTGATCGACAAGTACGGCGCGAAGGGCGCGCGCACCGAGGTCGCGGCGATCAAGGTTGCCGCGCCCGCGATGGCGACCAAGGTGATCGACCGGGCCATCGAGGTCTTCGGCGGCATGGGCGTGAGCGACGACACTCCGCTCGCCTACTTCTACGCCTGGGCCCGCGTCCTGCGTATCGTCGACGGGCCCGACGCGGTGCACCGCCGCTCGATCGCCCGCGAGGAGCTCAGACGCGAACGCCCCTACGTCGGCTGACACCCTGGACCCCGGTCGATCCTCGTCCGCCGCGCCGCTCGTCCCGGGCAGAGGATCCGCTGCTTCAGGCAGGTGCCGGCGGTGTCCCCCGGTGGTAATAGGTGAAAGTTTAACTATGTCATGCGCCGCTCACGCGGGCGTTCCTGGGGCGAGAGGCATCCGATATCCCCACCTTTCCTGATGCGGCCGACAGCGTACCCGGGGAGTAAAGTCGCGACTTGAGGTGAATCGCACTGTTTAGGCTATGCCGTTGATGAATCTCCGTTTTGGTGAAGTGTGGACCGCCGATCCGAGGCCGCCTTCCGGCCGGCGGGCGCCGGCCGGGGCGCGTCACGCCGTGGGGCGTCGCCGGATTCCGCAGGCCCGGGCCGTGGAACGGGCCTGCGGGCGGCTCAGGGCCTGGTGGACCGGTCGAGATTGTGCGCGCGGCACCCCTGCTGCCGAACGAAATTCTGTCATGACAGATGGATCTGACGATCAGTTAAGGTCCAAGATCATGGTCATGGTCGGTCTTTTATATGAGTATGGGACGATAAGTTCGCATTCATAATCTGGGGGCGGCGTGCGGGTTCTTCTGATTGAGGACGACGAACGCATGGCAAAAGCTCTCGGTTCCTTATTGAGGAGCCATAGCTACGACGTGGTCCACGCCGCATCGGGAGCGGCGGCCCGCGAGACGTTCGGGTACGACCTGATGCTCCTCGATCTGGGTCTGCCAGACGAGGACGGACTGGAGGTGTGCCGCTCGATCCGCGAGTTCAGCGACGTGCCGATCATCATGCTCTCGGCCCGCGCCAGCGAGCACGACCGCGTGCTCGGCCTGCGCACCGGCGCCGACGACTACCTTGTGAAGCCGTTCAGCATGGCCGAGCTCGAGGCCAGGATGCAGGCGGTGATGCGAAGACCGAGGACCGGAATGGTCGGCGCGGTGCAGGTCGGCGACGTCGCGGTGGACCACGTCAACCACACCGTCCTTCGCGGAGGCACCCCGATCGCCCTCACCAGAAAGGAGTTCACCCTGCTCTCCCGCCTGATGGCCAACCCGGGGGAGGTCGTCAGCCGCGACCACCTGCTGCTGGAGATCTGGAACGACACCGGCCAGGCCGCGCGGCGGACCCTCGACGTGCACATCACCAACCTCCGCGCCAAGCTCGGCCGCCCCAGCCTGATCCAGACCATCCGCGGCGTCGGCTATCGCATCGTCGTGCCCTCGGACATGGAGTCCACGCGCCACATCGGATGATTCGGGATTGGGCGGGCCATGCGGAGACGTCTGGTGGTGATCTTTCTCTCGTTCATCGTGCTCACGCTGCTGTGCCTGGCCATCCCGGCGGCGATGGTGACGGCCCAGTCGATAACCCAGACCATGGTCCTGGACAGGCAGAGCGACACCGAACGCTTCGCGCACCTCGCCCAGCCCACCTCCGCCACCCACCCGATGACCGACATCGCCGCCGAGCTGGACCGCTACCAGACGCTGTACGGGGTGCGAGCGGTGCTGGTGACGCGCGAGAACCGGATCGCGGCCGACACCCGGCCCGGCACCGGCATCGGCGTCGCGGAGAAGGACGACATCGAGACGGCACTGTCGGGAGAACGCGCCAGCTCACCGTCGCTCATCTGGCCGTGGGACACCTCGGCTCTGGTCGTCGCCGTGCCCATCGTCGTGGAGGGCGAGGTCGTCGGCGCGGCCGTGACGCTCTCGCCCACCGACCGTGCCCGCATGAGCACGCTGACGTGGTGGCTGATCCTGGTCCTGGGCGGATTGGTCATTCTCGGACTCGCGCGCCTCGTCGTGGAGCCCATGGCGCGCTGGATCCTGCGCCCGGTCCGGCAGCTCGACCAGGCCGCCAACGCCATCGCCGCCGGGGAGCTGACCAGGCGCACCGACGCCTCCACCGGGCCGGAGGAGCTGCGCAACCTCGCCACCTCGTTCAACACCATGGCCAAGATGATCGAGGAGCTCATCGACAAGCAGCGCGCCTTCATCTCCTACACCAGCCACCAGCTGCGCACCCCCCTGGCGGTGCTGCGCCTCCAGCTCGAGAGCCTCTGCGAGGAGTACTCCTCCGGCGCGACCCGGCTCACCGAGACCCTGGAGGAGGTCGACCGGCTGACCGGCATCTGCGACGGGCTGCTCGCCCTGGGCCGGGCCGAGTCCGACACGGTCACTACATGCGTGGAGGACGTGGGCGCGATCGCCACCGAGCGGATCCTCGCGTGGGAGTCGCTCGCCGCGCGCCACTGCGTACGGCTGCGCCGTACCGGGGGCGCCTCGGCATCCGCCGTGTCGAGCGGCGGCATGCTCATCCACGTACTGGACGCGCTCATCGACAACGCGATCAAGTTCTGCGGGCCGGGCACCACCGTGACCGTCCAGGTGGAGGTCCTGGACTCGGAGGACCCGGAGGACCCGGGGTGTGTGGACATCCGGGTCCTCGACGACGGCGAGGGCATGTCACCGGAGGCGGCCGCACGCGCCACCGATCCCTTCTGGCGAGGACCGGGCAGCGAGAGCAAACCCGGCTCCGGTCTCGGCCTCGCCATCTGCGCGACGCTCGTCACCCGGATGGGCGGCCGGTTCGAACTGCGCGTGGCGGAGCCGTCCGGCGTCGACGCCCGCGTCCGCCTGCCGCTGCCGAGCGCCACCTCATCTTGAGATCCGAGGAGGAGCCATGCGGCTCACCCCACCCTTGACCCGGCGGGCCGCTCTCGCGCTCCCGCTCGCGATGGCCCTGAACGCCTGCTCCGCGGGCCGCCCCCCGCTGCGGCGGCTGGTGATCGCGACCGGCGGCAAGGGGGGCGTGTACTACGAGCTCGGCCGCGCGCTCGCCGGCCACCTGCACCGCCAGTGGGGCTCCGACACCGAGGTCCGCGCCACCGCCGCGTCGGTGGAGAACCTCAAGCTGGTCGCCGACGGCATGGCCGACGTCGCCTTCGCCAGCCTGGACTCGGTCGCCCTCGCGGTGGCCGGCCTGCCGCCGTTCACCCGGCCCCTGCCGCTCTCCGCGCTCGCCCAGATCTACGACGACTACGTGCAGATCGTCAGCCTCCGCGGCACCTCCGTGGACCACCTGGACGACCTGTCCGGCCACCACGTCGGCGTCGGGGCCCCCGGCTCCGGCACGGAACTGGTCGCCAACCGGGTGCTGGGCATGGCCCGCTTCTCGGGGCTCCAGCGGCTGCACCTGAGCGTCGCCGATTCGGTGCAGGCGCTGGTGAGCGGCCGGATCCAGGCGTTCTTCTTCTCCGGCGGGCTGCCGACTCCGGCCATCGCCGGCCTGTCCGCCGCGAAACCCATCCACGTGATCCCGCTCGGCGAGTACGTGGAGATCCTGCAGCGGCGCTACCAGGACGTGTACGTCCGCAAGACGATCCCCGCGATGACCTACAACCTGTCCCAGGGCAGCGTGCCGACCGTCGGCATCCACAACCTGCTGGTCGTGAACGACCGGATGGACCCGGGGGAGGCGTACTGGCTGACCCGCGTGCTGTTCGAGGCCCGCGGCGAGTTCGCCGCGGCCCACGCCGAGGCCCAGCACCTGCACGAGCGCACGGCCATCTTCACCGCCCCCGCCCCGCTGCACCCCGGCGCGATCCGCTACTACCGTGAGGTCAAGTCGGTGTCCTCGACGACGCTGTGAGGGACTGTGCTCGGAAGGCTCAGTCCTTGGCGGCCACGAACACCGTGTCGTCGCCGATGGTGGCGACCGGGACGGAGTAGGCGAACCTGTAGCCCGCCTTCTCGGCCCAGTCACGGATCTCCGCCACCGCGTACTCCGAGCCGCCCTCGCGGACCAGGCGCACGTTGAGGCTGGTGAGCAGGGGATGCGGATCGCGCCGATCCTCGTCGATCATCTGGTCGTAGACCACGAGGAAGCCGCCTGGCCGGGTCGCGCGGAAGGCCTTCTCGATGACCATCTGCCGCACCTCCACCGGCCAGTCGTGCAGCACGTGCCCGATGACCACGACGTCGGTCTCCGGCAGCTCGTCGGCGAAGAAGTCGCCGGGGTGGAAGGTCACCCTGTCCGCCACGCCGAGCCGCGCCACGTGCTCGTCGAAGTGGGGTTCCAGCGCCGGCAGGTCGAAGACGCCGCCCAGCAGGTGGGGATGGCGGCCCACGATCTGCGCCGCGACGTTGCCGCGCGCGCCGCCGACGTCGACGAAGGAGCGGTGCCGACCCCAGTCCACGCACCGCGCGACCTCGCGTCCGCAGAAGCCGTTGTGCGCGTCCATGTGGCCGAGGAATTCGCGGGTGGCCTCGGGGTTGCCGTAGAGCCGCTTCATCGCCTCCTTGTCGGCGAGCCCGGCCGACCGCGGCCGGCCGTCGCGCAGCGCCTCGGTGAGCGCACCCCACATCGTGTAGTGGTGGCGCGCGCTCTTGGCGACCGTGCCGCCGATGTAGTCGGGGGTTCCGGGCACCAGGAGCTTTGCCGTGCTCAGCGCGTTCGCGTAGCCGCCGTCGTCGTCGCGGAGCAGCAGGCCGAGCCCGACGAGGGCGTCGAGGAAGTCGGCCGCCATGCGGGGATGGAGCCCGAGCCGCTCGCGGATCTGCGGCAGCGTCGCCGGGCCCTCGGCCAGCATCTCGAACAGGCCCAGCTCCACGGCGCTGTGCAGGGTCCTGGCCGCGGTGTAGGCGGTGTTCAGCCGCACGATGGCGGTGGCCGCCGCGACGTCGCTGACGTGCGGGGCGGACGGAATCGTCGTCATCTGATGCCTCTCTACGGTGTTCGCGGTGTCAGGGCGTGGGGGTGAAGGTCACGGGCAGCTCTTCCAGGCCGCGCACGACCTTGTTCGGCTGCCAGCGCGGTTCGCGGGCCAGGGCCAGTCCGGGAAGGCGGCGCAGCAAGGTGGCGAGCACGATGCGCGTCTCCATCCGGGCCAGCGGGGCGCCGAGACAGCGGTGGATGCCGTGCGAGAAACCGAGGTGGGGGTTGGGGCTGCGCGAGATGTCGAAACGGTCGGGATCGGCGAAGACCCTCGGGTCCCTGTTGGCCGACTGGAAGGAGGTGATGAGCAGGTCTCCGCGCGGGATGCGCACACCGTCCACGACGAGGTCCTCGTCGGCCACCCAGGTGACGCCGCTGACGACCGGCTCGCACCGCAACGTCTCCTCCACCGCGCCGGGCAGCAGATCGGGCCGTCGCCGCAGCAGCTCCTGCTGGCCGGGGTCGGCCAGCAGGGCGTGCACGGCGCTCGCGATGAACCAGATGGTGGTGGCGAAGCCGTTCACGAGCAGGGTCAGCAGCATCCGCACGAGCTCGTCCTCGCTGAGCCGGTCCTCGTCGTCGCGGGCGGCGATCAGCGCGCTGGTCATGTCAGGGCCCGGCCTGGCGCGCTTGGCGGCCACGAGGTCGACGAGGTACTCCCACGACAGCTTGAACGACTCGTCGCGTCCCTCGGCCGACTCCCCGTGCAGGAACCCGGCGGTGCGCCGCCGCACCTCGTCGTGCTCGCCGGCGGGCACGCCGAGCATCTCGGCGGTCACGATGACGGGCAACGGGCCGGTGAGCTCGGCGATGAGGTCGGCCTCGCCGCGCCCGGCGAAGCCGTCCACGAGGTCGTCGGCGATCCGCTGGACGCGGGAGCGCATGCCTTCGATCCTGCCGGTGGAGAAGCCCTGCTGGACCAGCCTGCGCAGGCGGGTGTGGTCGGGCGGCGCGCTGTTGAGCGAGGGGGGCTCGCCCTCCTCCACCGGCTTGACCACCCGTCCGTTCGTGACCAGCGAGCGGACCGCGGCGTACCGCAGGACCAGCCAGGTGGAGACGTCGAGGAAGGGGTGGGGGATCGGCACGACCCCGTCGGTCTCGCGCAGCCGCGCCAGCACGGGGTAGGGGTCGGCCTGGAATCCGGGCGCGTAGGGAACGGCGGCCGTGAGGGCGTTTCCGTCCATGTCTTGCTCCGATAGTGAGGTGAGGCGTCAGATCCCCGATTAAGACGACGCGCCCTCGAGGGGGAGACGAGAACGGGCGGAGAGCTCTCGCGAGGACGGGCGGAGAGCTCTCGTGTGGACTGGTGGACAGGTCCTTGCGCGGACGGCCGCAGAGCTCCCGCGAGGACGGGCGGGCAGCCCGCTCGACCGCTGTTCGACCGGCACTCGATGCCGCGCCGGGAGCATTTCGCACGGCCTGTTCACGGATCCGAGAAGGGCGATCAGCATGCGCCTGCTTTTCACCACGTTCGCCGAGCGTCCGCACTTCTACCCGATGGTCCCCCTCGCCTGGGCCTGCATGGCCGCCGGACACGAGGTCAGGATGGCCAGCACCCCCTCACTGGTCGAGACGATCACGCAGTCGGGGCTGCCGGCCGTCGCGGTCGGCCACGACCTCGACCTGGCGGCCATGCTCGCGCGCGGCGACTTCGCGCCGAAACGGGACGTCAAGGCGGAGACCCCCGAAGAGCAGCAGCGGGCGGCGTGGTCGGGCATGCTCGAGAACCTCGCCAACATGCAGTTCGCGATGTGCGAGGCCATGGTCGACGACCTGGTGGCGTACGGCCGGGCCTGGCGGCCCGACGTCATCGTGCACGACCCGGTCACCTTCGCGGGGCCGGTGACCGGGCAGGTCCTTGGAGTCCCCACCGTCGCGCACATGTTCGGCTCGCCCGGGCTGCTCCGCATCGAGATGAAGGACCTCGGGAGCGAACCGCTCCCCGGCTTCCTGAAGCTGTTCGAGCGGTTCGGCGTGGAGCCGCGGCACCACCCGACCGCGTGGATCGACCCCTGCCCCCCGATCCTGCGGCTGGAGGAGGGCCTGGCGATCCGGCCCGCGCCCGCCTCGCTCAACCGCTACCAGGAGCGCTACGTGCCCTACAACGGGCCCGGCGCGTCTCCGGACTGGCTGTTCGAACCCCCGGGACGGCCCCGCGTCTGCGTCACCTGGGGCACCACGCAGGAGCGAATCCTCGGCGAGAGCGTGACCGAGTTGGTCCGCCGCGTGGTGGGCGCCGTCGCCGGGTTCGACGTCGAGGTGATCTTCGCCGGCTCGGCCGAGCTGCGGCGAGACCTCGGCGAGCTGCCGGGCAACGTGCGCCTGGTCGACTGGGTGCCGCTGCACATGCTGCTGCCGACCTGCGCGGCCATCGTCCACCAGGGCGGCGCCGGGACGACGCTCACCTCGGCCGTGTGCGGGGTTCCCCAGCTCGGCATCACCGAGGTGCCCGAGCCGCGCATCAGCATCGAGCAGCTCGCCGCCACCGGCGCCGGGCACCACCTGTTCCCCGCGGACGCCACGGCCGAGCGCGTGCGCGAAATCGTGGCGGGCCTGCTCGAAGACCCCTCGTACGGCGAGGCGGCGCGGCGCGTCCAGGCCGACATCCAGCGGCAGCCGGCGCCCGCCGGGCTCGTGCCGGTGCTGGAGAAGCTGGCCGGCACGGAAGCGCGATGAAGGCACTGGTGCTCGCCGGCGGCCGAGGCACCCGGCTCCGGCCGATCACCAACACCTCGGCCAAGCAGCTCGTGCCGATCGCCAACAAGCCGGTGCTGTTCTACGGTTTGGAGGCCCTGCGGGAGGCGGGCGTCCGGGAGGCCGGCGTCATCGTCGGGGACACCGCCGCCGAGGTGCGGGCGGCGGTGGGCGACGGGTCGCGTTTCGGGCTGCGCGTCACCTACATCCCGCAGGAGGCGCCGCTCGGCCTCGCGCACTGCGTGCTGATCGCCCGCGACTTCCTCGGCGACGACGACTTCGTCGTGTACCTGGGGGACAACTTCATCGTCAACGGCATCGCCGGCTTCGTCGAGACCTTCCGCGTCTCCCGGCCGGACGTGGACATCCTGCTCACCAAGGTGCCCGATCCGAGTAACTTCGGCGTCGCCGAACTGGACACGGCCGGGCGGGTGGTCGGCGTCGCGGAGAAGCCGGCGCACCCGGTGAGCGACCTGGCGATCGTCGGGGTGTACCTGTGCACGCCGCGTATGCACGAGGCGGTCCGGGCCATAGAGCCCAGCGCCCGCGGCGAACTGGAGATCACCGACGCGCTCCGGTGGCTGATCGACCGGGGCGCCGATGTCCGGTCGCACGTCATCTCCGGCTACTGGAAGGACACTGGGCGGGTCGAGGACATGCTCGAATGCAACCGGATGGTGCTGGAGACGGTCGCGCACCGCGTCAGCGGGCGCGTCTGCGCCGGCACCCGGGTGAGCGGGCGGGTGGTGGTGGAGGAGGGGGCGGAAGTGAGCGGGTCCCACCTGGTCGGCCCGCTCGTGATCGGCGCCGGTACGCGGGTGCGTGACAGCTACGTCGGCCCGTTCACCTCCATCGGCGCGAACTGCGAGCTGTCCCACACCGAGATCGAGTACTCCATCGTCATGGAACGCTCGGTCATCCGGGGCGTCCGCCGCATCCAGGACTCGCTGGTCGGCAAGGACGTCACCGTGGCGCTCGCCGAGTGCGCGCCCAAGGCGCACCGGCTCGTCCTCGGGGACCACAGCCTGGTGCGCCTGGACCGCTGAACGCGCCCTGGGCGCCGAGCGTCAGGTGCCAGGCTCGTGGACGGGGCGCCGGCCGAGCAGGGGCTCCCACCACGCCCGGTTGTCGCGGTACCAGCGGATGGTCTCGCGCACCCCGGGCTCGAACGGCACCTGCGGCTTCCAGCCGAGCTCGCTCCGGATCTTGCCGGAGTCGAGCAGGTAGCGCCGGTCGTGCCCGGGCCGGTCGGGGACGATCGTCTTCAGGTCCGCGGGCAGGCCGAGCTCGTCGAGCACCAGGTCGGCGAGGCATTCGACGCTCACCTCGTCCCCGGTGCCCACGTGGTAGGCCTCGCCGTCGCAGCCCTGGTGCACGATGTCGTCGATCGCCCGGCAGTGGTCCTCGACGTGGATCCACTCCCGCCGGTTGCCGGTCGAGGCGTACAGCGGCAGCGGCTCGCCGAGGAGGGCCTGGGTGACGAACAGGGGCAGGACCTTCTCCGGGAACTGGTACGGGCCGTAGTTGTTGGCGCAGTGCGAGATGGTGACCGGCAGCCGGTAGGTCTCGTGGTAGGCCCGTACGGCGTGGTCGGCGCCCGCCTTGCTCGCGTTGTAGGGCGTGCGCGGCCGGTACGGCGACTCCTCGGTGAAGGCGTCGGGCGAGTCCAGGGCCAGGTCCCCGTACACCTCGCAGGTGGACACGTGGTGGAACCGGCTGACGCCGACGACCCGGCAGGCGTCGAGCAGTGTCTGGGTGCCGAGCACGTTGGTCCGGAAGAACAGCCCCGGATCCAGTACCGCGAGGCTGTTGTGCGACTCCGCGGCGAAGTGCACCACCACGTCGACGCGGTGCTCGCGGAGCAGGCCGGTCACGAGCGAGAGGTCGGCGATGTCGCCCTGGACGAAGACGATCTCCCCGGCCAGGCCGGCGAGGTTGCCCTCGTCGCCGGCGTAGGTGAGGAGATCGAGCGCGACGATCGTGTCGGAGGGGTGCGCGCGCCGCCAGTACCGGGTGAAGTTGGCGCCGATGAAACCCGCCGCGCCGGTCACGAGAAGAGTGCTCATGCCCGGAATGCTGGCCGATGGCACTCGACGCCGGGCAGAGGTCAGGTCGCGGCCGGCCCCGGCGGGCCCGCCGGGCCCGCCGGCGTCGTGGCGGTCAGAAGCTGTGGCGCTCGGAAGGCGTGGCGGTCAGAAGATGAGCGCGCCGCCGCAGGCGGGCACGAAGGCGCCGGTCACGTAGGCGGTGTCGTCCCCGGCGAGCGCGGCGACGGCGCGCGCCACGTCCTCCGGCTCGCCGATCCGCCGCATCGGGATGAGGGCGGCCTGCTTGTCCAGCTTGTCCTGCGGGATCTGGGCGGAGGCCTGCGTACGGGTGATGCCGGCGATCACGGTGTTCACCCGGACGCCGTGCCGGGCCTCGGTCCGCGCCAGCACCTTGGCGGCCAGCTCCATCGCCGCCTTGGCCGCCCCGTGGGTGATCGACAGCGGCCACGGGTCACGGGCGATGAGCGCGGAGACGAAGACCACCGACCCGCCGCCGCGCTCGGCCATCCCCGGTACGAAGGCCTGCACGGGGAGCATGGCCGCGCGCAGCTGCCCGCCGACGACGTCGACCAGCGCCTCGACGTCCACCTCGAGCGGCAGCGCCCGTACCTTCTCGTCGAAGCCGTGCGCGTTGAGCACCAGGACATCCACCGGGCCGAGCCCGGCGCCGACCCGTTCGGCCATCTCGCGCACGGCGCCGGCGTCGGTGACGTCCGCCTGGACGGCGAGGGCACGCCCGCCCGCGGCCGTGATCTCCTTGACCACCTGCTCGGCGCCGTCGGCGGAGTTCCGGTAATTGACGGCCACGGCGGCGCCGCGCGCCGCCAGCTCCCGCGCGATCGCCGCGCCGATTCCCCTGCTCGCCCCGGTGACCAGGGCGACCTTCCCATCCATTGATGACATGGTCGGCACGCTAACGACGCCTCCTGCAGGACGGCTCGAGGTCGGCTCGAAAGCCGGCCGCTACCGTCGCGGCATGCGGGTGGTGCGGATGGGAGTGCTCGGCGCGTCGCGCGTCGCGCCGGAGGCGCTGTTCGGCCCGGCCCGGGCCGTTCCCGAGGTGGAGGTGGTCGCGGTCGCGGCCCGCGATCCCGAACGGGCCCGCCGCTACGCGGCCCGCCATGGGGTTCCCGGCGTCCGGCCCGGCTACCAGGCGCTGCTGGAGGACGCGGGCGTGGACGCCGTCTACATCGCGCTGCCGAACGCCGCGCATGCCGAGTGGACGCTGCGCGCGCTGGAGGCGGGCAAGCACGTGCTGTGCGAGAAGCCACTGGCCGCGAACGCCCGGCAGGCCGAGGAGGTGGCCGCCGCGGCCCGCCGGACCGGCCTGGTCGTCATGGAGGGGATGCACTACCGCCATCACCCGCTCGCCGAGCGGATGCGCGTCCTCGCGCGGGAGGCGCTCGGGCCGATCATCCACGTGGAGACCGCCAACTGCTGGCCCGTCCCGCGCTTCGACGGTGTCCTGTACGACTACGGGCTCGGCGGTGGCGCCACCATGATCGCCGGATGTTACGCGATCGACTGCCTGCGCCTGGTCGGCCCAGGCGAGCCGGTGGTGACCGGAGCCCGGGCGCTGCTGCGCGGCCCCGGCGTCGACCGTGCCATGACCGGGGAGTGCGTCTTTCCCGGCGGGGCGACCGGCCGGTTCCGGTGCTCGCTGTGGAGCGCGGCCCGCCCGTCGATATCGGTCCGGGTGACCGGGGAACGCGGCGAGTTGCGGGTGAGCGGCTACCTCATGCCGCAGGTGTTCCACCGCCTGGTCCTGCGCGCCGGCGGCGAGACGCGGCGCGAGCGCGTGCCCGGCGAGCCGACCTACCTCGCCCAGCTCCGGGCGTTCGCCGCAGCCGTCCTCTCGCATGGGCGGGTCCGGACCGGTCCGGAGAACGCGGCGGCGACCCTGCGGCTGATCGACGGCTTCTACCGGCACTCAGGACTGCGCCCGCGCGGGCTCGGCTAGCGATAGAGGCTGTTGCGTGCCTGGTCTGTAAACGATCTCGCTGCGTGCGTGTGCACAGCAAGTCGCTGAGATACTTCGGCCATGGATACGAGTGCGAGGGCGGACGGGATACGGCCAGGTCAGGCGACGTCCAGGACCGGGCCTAGCCATCCCATG
>NZ_JALLPO010000034.1 GCF_023276435.1 Sphaerisporangium perillae | reverse complement strand
GGTGGGTGTGGGGGTGGGGGTGGGTGTGGCGACCGGCGTGCCGTAGACCTCGAACGAGGAGAGCTGCCCGGCGGGCCAGCCGGTGTTCCCGGTGAAGGTCAGCCGGACGTACCGGGCGTTCGCCGGGGTGAAGGACACCGTCGCCGTGTTGCCGGTCGCCGGGTCGAAGGCGCGGCCCGCGGCGGCCGACAGCGTCGTGAAGGCGGCGCCGTCGGTGGAGCCCAGCACCGCGATGGTCTGCGTGCGGGCGGCCCACGCCGCCGCGGGCGGGAGCTTCAGCGTCACACGCTGGACCGAGGCGACGCCGCACAGGTCGACGGTGATCGACTGCGGCCAGGCGTTGTTGACGCTCTCCCAGTAGGTGTCCGCGTTGCCGTCGACCGTGTTCGCCGGCGGGTACCCCTGGGTCTGGCTGGTGGCCGTCACCGCCTTGCCGAGCGCGAGGTCGCCCGTGCCCGGGCCGCAGGGAGTGGGCGTCGGGGTCGGGGTGGGAGTCGGCGTGGGCGTGGGCGTGGGCGTGGGCGTGGGCGTGGGGACGGTGGGCGTCGGGCTCGGGGTCGTGTTGCCGCCACCGCCCGGGTAGATGTAGTTCGGCGCCGGCCAGGTGCCAGTGCACACCGTGGAGGTGGGGCTCCAGCCGGTGTTGCCGGTGCCCTGCGTGATGGAGAAGCCGGTGCCGACGCAGTTGTGGATCGCGACGCCGGCGCCGATGTGGTCCGCCCGGACATCGGTGAACGTGGTCTTCGCCGACGACTGCGCCTGGATCATGTAGGTGCCCGTGCCGTCGACCCTGACGTTGCCGAAGTTGACGGTCTGCGTGCTGCCCTCGATGAACTGGATGGCCGCGTAGGAGCTGTCCAGGATGTCGGTGTCGGTGACGTTGATCGTCGCGTTGATCGGCTCGTTGAGCCCGTCGAACCAGATCGCGCCGACGCCGAAGTTCCAGTTGTAGTCGGAGTTGCCCGCTCTCAGCAGGGTGTTGCGCGCCACGGAGATGGTGCCGGCCACGGCGGTGCCCTGGCCGGAGTTGACGCCGGGATAGCGGTTGGCCACGTGGATGCCGCCGCCGTTGGTGATGGTGTCGGAGACCACGTTGTCGGTGATCTTGATGTCCCTGCCGCCGTAGGTGACGATGTTGTTGGCGAGGATCGGCAGCACCACGGTGTTGTGGGTGAAGGAGTCGTTGACGTTCGGCACCCGCTCGGGCCACATCGCCAGGCCGTCGTCACCGGTGTTGCGCACGAAGGTGTTGGTCACCGTCGAGTTGGTGACCCCGGTGTGGAAGTTCACGCCGTCGGCGGTCTGGTCGAGGATCCGGCTGTTCTGGATGGTGAAGCCGTCCATCGGGCCGTCCATCCACGCCCCGACCTTGGTGTGCTGGATCCACAGGTTGTCGACCACGGAGGCGCTCATGGCGCCGCCGAGGGCGTTGACCTGGTCGTTGTCCTCGCGCTCGGTGATCTCGCCGATGATTGCGAAGTCCTTGAGCGTGACGTTGCGGCTCGGCCCGCCTGCCTCGTGCGCCCGGATCTCACCGCCGTAGCCGCCGCCCTGGACGTACTTGCCGTAGATCCCGGCGGCCCGGTTGCGCTGGGTGGGGTGGCGCCCGGTGAGCACGCTGTACCAGGGACCGGCCCCGCGCAGCGTCACACCGTCCACGACCACGTGGTCCCAGAGGGTGTAGGTGCCCTCGGGGATCCAGACGGTCTTGCCCTGCGCCTTGCCGGCGTCGACCGCGGCCTGGAACGCGGCGGTGGAGTCGGTGGCGCTGTTGCGCGCGGCGCCGAAGTCGTCCACCGACAGCGACCCGGCGGGCTGGGCGATCGGGTCGGGGACCAGCTCGAAGTCGGCCAGGTCGACGGTGATCGCGTTGGTCACCGAGGTGGTGGAGACCTGGATGCGCACCTTGGACCCGGCGGCGAGGGTGGAGCCGAACAGCGTGCGGGTCTCGTCGTAGAAGTGGTGCGGGTTGCCGCCGCCGGGGTTGTTGCTGAACGGGTAGCCGCCGTAGTACCAGCCGTACCTGGAGGTGAAGGAGAGGTCCTTCAGGTAGGCGCCGTTGACCCGCAGGTCGACGGGGGTGGTGAGGCCGGTGCCGGCGGCGTTGTCTGGCACGCTGTAGCGGACCGACATGGCGTTGGCCGGCTTGGTGAGGGTGAACTCCACGTACTGGCCGACCGCGCCGAGCGTGACGGCCCGCCGGCCGGACGCCTCGGAGGGCAGGTGTCCGTAGAGGCGGTCGGGGCCGATGACCTGGCCGTTGGTGGTGGCGTGCGCGGTGTCCTCCGCCTCGAATTCGGTGAAGGGGACGGTGGCGCCGCGCCCGGCGAAATCCCAGGGCGAATCGGCCGCGGTGGCCGCCACCGCGCCCGACGACAGCAGCGGGACGGAAACCGTGCCCGCCGCCAGCGCCATGGCCGTGGCGATCGTCCAGGCTCGCAGCCTGCCGGTCTTTTTCATCGACGGACCCTTCTGCGGAAGCGAAGAGCCGGGACGTTTCGCGGTCAGGGACGCGCGGACCGTCGCTTGCCCGGCGGAACTGTCCACACCATAAGATGACGGACAGATAACCGCAATGTTTCGACGAAAACATGAAATGTAACGACTAGATTACGGCATTATTGGACCCCAGGCGGCCGAGGAGACGCTCCGAGAGGCCCAGGTCGCACGGTGCGTCGGCCCTGCGCAAACCGTTTGCAGATGACTGCCGTATATTTGCGACCGTGACGAGCGACAATGCGGCTTCCCGATCAACCGACGGCACGGCCCCCCGGCCCATCGACGGCACCGCCCCGCGTTCGACGACGCGCAGGCTCGCGGAGGTCGCCAGGAAGGTCGGCGTCAGCGAGGCCACGGTGAGCCGCGTGCTCAACGGCAAACCCGGCGTCTCCGACACGACCCGGGCCGCCGTGCTGACCGCGCTCGACGTCCTCGGGTACGAGCGGCCGACGCAGCTGCGCGGCGAGCGCGCCCGCCTGGTCGGCCTGGTCCTTCCTGAGCTGGGCAACCCGATCTTCCCCGCGCTCGCCGAGGTGGTCGGCGGCGCGCTCGCCCAGCGCGGCTTCACTCCTGTGCTCTGCACGCGGACGGCGGGCGGGCTGTCGGAGTCCGACTACGTCGAGATGCTCCTGGAGCAGCAGGTGTCCGGCATGGTCTTCGCCGGCGGGCACTACATGGAGGCCGACGCGCCCCACGAGCACTACCTGCGCCTGCTCGACCTGCGCCTGCCCGCCGTGCTCGTCAACGCGGCGATCGGCGAGCTGAGCTTCCCGTGCCTCGCCACCGACGACGTGGTGGCGGTGGAGCAGGCGTTCGGCCACCTGACCTCGCTCGGGCACACGCGCATCGGCATGGTGCTCGGCCCGCGCGACCACGTGCCCTCGCGCAGGAAGCTCGCGGCCTTCGAGGCCGAGGCCCGCAGGGCCGGGCTCGAGGCGGGCCCCGACACCGTGGAGCACAGCCTGTTCTCCCTGGAAGGCGGCCAGGCCGTGGCGACCCGGCTGGTCAAGAACGGGATCACCGGCATCATCTGCGCCAGCGACGTGCTGGCCCTCGGCGTCCTGCGCGCGGTGCGCCGCCTCGGCATGTCGGTGCCGGAGGACGTCTCCGTGGTCGGCTTCGACGACTCGGCGTTCATGAACTGCACGAACCCGCCGCTGACCACCGTGCGCCAGCCCATAGAGGCGATCGGCAGGACCGCCGTCACCCTGCTCGTCAACCAGATCGACGGCGGCTCGGTCACCGCCGAGGAGCTCCTCTTCGAGCCCGAACTGGTCGTCCGCGGCTCCACCGGCCCGGTCAGGACGCGCGACTAGCCCGCTTCTGCGCACCCACATCGGACGGGAAGGGCCACCGGTGAAGCGAGCGGTCACCCGCAGGGCCGCAATCCCGGGCCGCAGACCATACCGGAACCCCAGGTCATAGGCCGGGGCGGTATGTCGGGCCGGCGGGCTGGTGTGACGTCAAGGTCACAGAGCTGTTACCGCTGGGTGCACTGTCACTTTTTTGCATCATGCACGCCAGAGTCTTGCTGGGATATGTCTGCCTCTATATGTTGCTCCCAACCGGTTCGCGAAGCTGTACCAGATCTTGAGCCTCGTAGTCGGGGGCAGTCCAGGAGGGACACATCCATGAAACCCCGCAACCTTGCGATCCTGCTGAGCGCAGGGATCGCGCTCGCCGCTGCCGGATGCGGCAGCGGCACCGGCAGCACCCCTGACGCCAAGTCGTCGCAGGGCTCAGCGGCTCCCGCCGCGGCGGCACCGGTGACGATCACGGTCGGCTGCAAGCCTCCGAAGAACAACCCGAAGGAAGTAGCCCAGTGGGACGCGGACGTCGCGGCGTTCCAGAAGCTGCACCCGAACATCACGGTCGAGGGCAAGGACGCCTTCCCCTGCATCGTTCCCGAGACGTTCCAGGCCAAGCTGGCCGGCGGGGAGATGGAGGACCTCTTCTACGTCTACTACACCGACGTCCAGAAGATCATCGGCGCCGGTCAGGCGGCGGACATCACGCCGTACCTCGACAGCGTCCCCGCGGTGAAGACCATCCGTCCTGACGTCATGACCGTCTTCAAGAGCGGCGAGAAGGTCTACGGCCTCCCGAGGGTCAACTACTCGACGGGTCTGGTGTACAACCGCAAGCTGTTCACCCAGGCCGGCCTGGACCCCGAAGCCCCGCCCAAGACCTGGGCCGAGGTGCAGGCGGCGGCCAAGAAGATCGCCGCGCTCGGTCCCGGCTATGTCGGGTACGGCGAGTACAGCGCCGGCAACACCGGCGGCTGGCACTTCACCTCCTCCCTGTTCGGCCGCGGCGGCGACGTCGTCACCCCCGACGGCAAGAAGGCCGCCTTCAACAGCCCCGAGGGCAAGGCCGTCCTCGAGAACCTCAAGACGATGCGCTGGACCGACAACAGCATGGGCACCAAGCAGCTGCTGCGCTGGGAAGACCTCATGCGCATGATGGGCAGCGGCAAGCTCGGCATGATGATCGGCGCCCCCAACGTCGTCCAGGAGGTCAACAACACCTTCAAGGGCAAGTTCGAGGACTACGGCGTCGCCGGTCTGCCGGAAGCCACGAAGTCCCTCAGCGGTGGCGACGGCTACATGTTCAACCCGAAGGCCTCGCCGGAGAAGATCAAGGCCGGCCTTCAGTGGCTGGAGTACAGGTTCCTGACCCCCGGACAGGGCCAGTTCAACTACGAGCGGGCCAAGGCCGACGGGCTGCCGGTCGGACTGCCGGACATCGACCTGTTCGGCAACACCGAGCCGGGAAAGAAGATCCTGGACCTGCGCAAGCAGTTCGCGACGATCCCCGTGGAGCACTTCCAGACGTACATCGACGCGAACTCCACGGTCGAGTTCAAGCTGGAGCCGCCCAAGGCCCAGGAGATCTACGCGGTCCTCGACACGGCCATGTCCGCCGTGCTGACGAGGCAGGACGCGAACATCGACCAGCTCCTCTCGGACGCGCAAAAGAAGGTCGACAACATTCTGGCGAAGTCCAGCTGATGCGGCTCAGGGGTGCCGGCCGCCAAGGGCCGGCACCCCGTCCAGGCACGATCGAGATCAGGAGTTCAGAATGACCACGATGTCCGTGAGAGGATCACGGCGCCGCACCCCGGGGGCGGTGCGGCGGCGTGTACGCCGCAATTTGACGGCGTACGGGTTCCTCTGCGGGGCGCTGATCTGCTTCGCGTTCTTCTCCTGGTACCCGATGGTGCGGGAGTTCCTGCTGAGCTTCCAGAAGACGAACTTCGTCGGACCGCCCGAGTGGATCGGCCTGGACAACTTCCGCACGGTGACCGAGGACTCGGCGTTCATCCCGGCCTGGACCAACACCGCCGTGTTCACCGGGCTGGCGCTGATCGTCGGATACGCCGTGCCGTTCGTGGCGGCGATCGTCCTCAACGAGCTGAGGCACGCCAAGGCCTACCTCAGGTTCGTGGTCTACCTGCCGGTGATGCTGCCGCCGGCCGTCGCGGTGCTGCTTTTCAAGTGGTTCTACGACCCGGGCCCCGGCCTGTTCAACCAGATCCTTGACCTCGTCCACCTGCCGGGACTGAGCTGGCTCGACTCCACCAGCACCGCGCTGATCTCGCTGGTACTGGTCTCGACCTGGATGAACCTCGGCACCGGCACGCTGATCTACCTCGCGGCGCTGCAGAGCATCCCGGGCGAGCTGTACGAGGCGGCGGAACTCGACGGCGCGGGCCTGTTCAGACGGGTATGGCACGTCACCATCCCGCAGACCAAGCTCATCCTGCTCGTGATGCTGCTGCTGCAGATCGTCGCGACCATGCAGGTCTTCATCGAGCCGTACCTCCTCACCGGCGGCGGCCCGGAGAACGCGACCGTGACGGTCGCCTACCTGATGTACCAGTACGCCTTCAGCTTCGGGAACTTCGGCGGCGGCGGCGCGCTGGGACTCATGCTCATGATCGTCCTGATGGTGTTCTCCGCCGTCTACCTGCGGGTCTCGCGGGACAACCAGATCTAGGAGGGAGTGGCGACGATGTCGAGCAGCACCGTGCGATCGAGCAGTGACCTCCGGCCGGGCCGCCCCGCGCGCCCCGCCCCGCCGCCCGCGGCCCGCGACGGCAGGCCCTCGCGCCCGCCGCGCAGGCGCAGGAAGGCGCCCGAGCGCCCCGTCCGCGGCCTGGTCTCCCCGCAGACCCTGAGCACCACCCACGGGCGGATCATCTACTGGATCATCCTCGTCACGGTCGTGGTGGGCTTCACCGCGATCTTCGTGTTCCCGCTGTACTGGATGGTCACCGGGGCGATGAAGTCATCCGACGAGCTCGCCCAGATCCCGCCGTCGTTCTTCCCCACGTCGATCGACTGGGGCGTGTACAAGGAGGCGTGGGACCAGCTCGACCTCGGCCTGTTCCTGCGCAACACGATCGTCTACGCGGCGGGCGCCTGGCTGTTCACCCTGGTCATCGACGTCACCGCCGCCTACGCCCTGTCGAAGCTGCGGCCGGTGCTCGGCAAGGTCGTCCTCGGCGGGATGCTCGCCACGCTGATGATCCCGCCGACCGTGATCCTGCTGCCCGCCTACCTGACGGTCAAGGATCTGCCGATCCTGGGCTGGAACCTGCTGAACACGCCATGGGCGATCTGGCTGCCCGCCGCCGCCAACGGCTTCTTCATCTTCCTGCTCAAACGGTTCTTCGACTCGATCCCCCGGGAGCTGCTGGAGGCCGCCGAGATCGACGGCGCCGGCCCGGTCAGGATCCTGTGGTCCATCGTCCTGCCGGTGTCCCGGCCGATCATCGGCGTGGTGTCCATCCTTTCGGTGATGAGCGTCTGGAAGGACTTCGTCTGGCCGCTGCTCGTGCTGCCGGACGGCGACAAGATGTCGATCAGCGTGGGCATCTCCTCGCTGTCGGCGCAGATGCCGCAGAACGTGCTCATGGCCGCGCTGGTCATCGCCAGCATCCCGGCCATCGTGGTGTTCTTCGTCTTCCAGCGCAGCATCATGGCGGGCCTCACCGCCGGAAGCCTCAAGGGATGACCCGGCGCGGGCCGTAACCGGCCACCACCACAGCGCACACCCGCCGCACCCGCCGCGGCCCGCACCCTCCGGTCGCGGCGGCGCGGGACGTACACCGAATCTGTAAGGAGAGACTCCAGCATGTCCGAAACGTGGTGGCGGGGAGCCGCGATCTACCAGGTCTACCTGCGAAGCTTCGCCGACGGCAACGGCGACGGCATCGGTGACCTGGCCGGCCTGCGGTCCCGCCTGTCCTACCTCGCAGACCTCGGTGCCGACGCGATCTGGCTCAACCCCTGGTACCCCTCGCCCATGGCGGACGGCGGCTACGACGTGGCCGACTACCGCGACATCGAGCCGTCGTTCGGCACGCTGGCGGAGGCGGAGAAGTTCATTCAGGAAGCCCACGCGGTGGGCATCAAGACGATCATCGACATCGTGCCCAACCACGGCTCCGACCAGCAGGAATGGTTCCTCCAGGCGCTGGCCGCCGGCCCCGGCTCGCGGGAGCGGGCGCGCTTCTGGTTCGCCGAGGGCCGCGGCGACCTGCCGCCGAACGACTGGCAGTCCATCTTCGGCGGCCCCGCGTGGACCCGGGTGGCCGACGGCCAGTGGTACCTCCACCTGTTCGCCCCCGAGCAGCCCGACTTCAACTGGACCAACCCCGAGGTCGTCGAGGAGTTCCACGACGTGCTCCGGTTCTGGTTCGAACGCGGCGTGGACGGCATCCGCATCGACTCCGCGGCCGTCCTCATCAAGGACTTCGACAGCGTCGAGGAGTCCTACACCGACCACGACGCCGTCCACGAGATCTACCGGGGCTGGCGCCGGATCGCCGACGAGTACGGCGACCGCATCCTCATCGGCGAGGTGTGGCTGCCCGACCAGGAGCGGTTCGCCCTCTACCTGCGGCCCGACGAGATGCACACCGCCTTCAACTTCGACTTCATGGCCCGCCCGTGGGCGGCCGGGGAGCTGCGCGCGTCCATCGACCTGACGCTGGAGACGCACCTGCCGATCGGGGCCCCGCCGACCTGGGTCCTGTCCAACCACGACGTCCCCCGGCCGGTGACCAAGTACGGCAGGGCGGTGACCTCCTTCGACCACGGCGAGCGCAGGGACGGCATGCCGTCCGACCTCGCGCTCGGCGAGCGCAGGGCCAGGGCCGCGGCGCTGCTGGCCATGGCGCTGCCCGGCAGCGTGTACGTCTACCAGGGCGAGGAGCTCGGGCTACCCGAGGTCGACGACATCCCGGGCGAGCTGCGCCAGGATCCCATTTGGCGGCGGTCCAAGCACACCGTCCCCGGCCGGGACGGCTGCCGGGTGCCGCTGCCGTGGTCGGGTGAGGAACCGCCGTTCGGCTACAGCACCGGCGAGCCGTGGCTGCCGCAGCCCGCCTCCTGGAAGGAACTGACGGCCGAGGCCCAGTCGGCGGACCCGAACTCCATGCTCTGCCTGTACCGGACGGCGCTGCGGATCCGGCGGGCCGAGCTGGGCGACGGCGCGCTGCGCTGGCTTGAGGCGCCGAGCGGGGTGCTGGCCTTCACCCGCGAGTCCGGGCTCGCCTGCGTGGTCAACTTCAACGCCGATCCGGTCGCGCTCCCGCCCCACGAGAAGGTGCTCCTCACCAGCGGCCCGCTGGAGGGCGACGCCCTCCCGTCCGACACCGCCGCCTGGATCCGCCTCTCCGGCTGAACCGGGACCGGCGTCAGCCGAAGAGGTCGGTCTCGTGGCCCTCGTCGTCGAGCGGGCCGGGGTCGCCGGCCAGCCGGGTGAAGTACTCGACGGGCAGGACCGGCTGGCCCACGTTGTTGGAGAGCGCGAAGAACCGGCCCTCCACCGTGATCTGCGTGCGGTGGGCGCGCAGGGCGGCGATCTTCGCCTCGAGGTGGGCGCTCGCGTCGACCTTGGTGGTCACCTGGTCGTCCGGGACGCCGAACCCGAAGTCCTCGACCGACTTCAGCCGTACGAACGGCCCGGTGTCCACGGCCCGCTCCAGCACCGACAGCGGCGTCGCGGTGGCGTAGAACCGCGACGGCGACCACGGCTCCCCCTCGCCGAACGCCGGGTCGGCGGCCTTCTCGAAGGCCCGCCACGCGACGCGGTGCGCCTGGATGTGATCGGGATGGCCGTAGTAGCCGTTGTCGTCGTAGGTCACGATCACCTGCGGCCGCACCTCGCGGACGATGCCGACCAGCTCAGCCGCCGCGAGGTCCACATCGGCCTGCCAGAAGCACGCCGGATCGTCGTTGGTGGGCGCCCCCATCATGCCGGAGTCGCGCCAGCGGCCGGCCCCGCCGAGGAAGCGGTGGTCGTCCACCCCCATCGCCGCGCACGCGCGCGCCAGCTCCCTCACGCGGTGTTCCCCGAGCCGGTCGTCCCGGTCGGCGCCGAGGTGGCGCAGCTCCGGCGGGATCACGTCGCCCTCCTCGCCGAGCGTGCAGGTGACCAGGCAGACGTGGGCGCCTTCGGCGGCGTACTTGGCCATCGTGGCGCCGGTGCCGATCGACTCGTCGTCGGGATGCGCGTGGACGAAAAGAATTCGACGATCGGGCGACATGACCGACCTGCCTTTCCTTCTATGGCTTTCAGCCGGGTCCGCCGAGGGGTCCCGCGTTGTCTCCGGTGGGGCCCCTGTTCGCGAGCGCTCGCGAGGGCCCGAATCCGGGACCTTACTCCACCGGCGCGCCGGAGCGAACCCTGGCCGGCCCGGTGGAGCCGCGGACGACCAGCTCGGGCTCGTAGAGCAGCTCCTCGGCCGTGACCGTCGCCCCCTCGATCTGGCTGACCAGCAAGGTCACCGCCGTCCTGCCCATGGCCTCGATCGGCTGGCGCACCGTGGTCAGCGGCGGGTTGGTGCAGTTCATGAAGGCCGAGTCGTCGAAGCCGACGATCGAGACGTCCTCGGGCACCGACATGCCCACCCGCCGCACGGCCCGGATGGCGCCGAGGGCCAGCGGGTCGCTCGCGCAGATGACGCCGGTGACGCCCCTTTTCAGCAGCTTGGTGACCACGGCCTGCCCGCCCTCAGGCGAGAAGAGGGTGTGCTCGACCGACTCCGGGCCCACCTGGACGCCGGCCTCGCGCGCCGACGCGGTGAACGCCGCGAGCTTGCGCCGCGAGGGGATGTGGTCCTCCGGCCCGAGTACCAGCCCGATGCGTTCGTGGCCGAGCGAGATCAGGTGGCCGAACGCCTGCTCGACGGCGACGGCGTCGTCGGTGGACACGCGGGGGAAGTCGAGGCTGTCGGTGGCCGCGTTGACCAGCACGACGGGCAGGCGTAGCTCCAGCAGCCGGAAGTAGTGCTCGTGGGGCGCGTCGGCCTCGGCGTAGTGGCCGCCCGCGAACACCACCCCGGACACCTGCTGCTCCAGGAGCATCTCGACGTAGTCGGCCTCGGACAGGCCGCCGGCGGTGCGGGTGCACAGGACGGGGGTGAACCCCTGCTGGGCGAGCGCGCCGCCGACCACCTCCGCGAGCGCGGGGAAGATCGGGTTGCCCAGCTCGGGGAGCACCAGGCCGGCCAGGCGCGCCCGCTCGCCCCGGAGTTGCGTGGGACGCTCGTACCCGAGCACGTCGAGCGCGGTCAGCACGGCGGCCCGGGTCGCCTCGGCCACCCCCGGCTTGCCGTTGAGCACCCGGCTGACGGTCGCCTCGCTGACGCCGACCTTCTTCGCCACTTCCGCAAGTCGCCGTGTCACGGCGCAATCATAGGTCGGCGCTCTGCAAATGGCTTACAGCCTGATGACATCGCCATGGAACGGTGGCCGCACCGTGATGTCACCCGCTTGCACGCCCTTACCACCATTTGCAACCGCCGCCTCCGCGCGCCTGTCAGCCGCGGCCGGATCTCAGCCCCAGAAGGCCAGGAAGCGCTCGGTGAGCGCCCGGCCCTGCGCGCGACCCGCTTCGGCGGCGGGCGTGCGGACCGCCGGGTCCAGGGGGTCGGGTCCCATGGCCGCGAGCGACGCCTCGTCCGGGGCGACCACCGTGACGCGGGACTCACCGCCGAGGGACGCCACCACTCCTCCGAGCTGGGGATCCTCCATCGGCGCCAGGATCAGCACGCGGTCGGCCCCGGCGGCCAGGTCGGCGTTGGTCGCCGAGCGGACCCCTCCGTCGGTGTAGCGGGCGGCGCCGATCGTCACCGGAGGCCACACCCCGGGCACCGCGCAGCTTGCGGCGACGGCGTCCACCAGGTCCACCCCGGAATCGCGGTCGAACACCCGGTGCTCGCCGGTCGCGGTGTCCACGGCGACGACCGCCAGGTCGGCGTCGGGCCACTCGTGGCGGGGCAGCCGCCCGGCGATCACCTCGCGCCGTACGGGCTCGGCGACCGTGTCGGCCGCGAGCGCCAGCCGCCCCATCTCCTTGCGGAGCCGGGGCAGGTCCTGCTCCCGCTGGAAGAGGCCCTCCAGCGAGGCCATCAGCTCCTCGATCGGCACCCCGCTGGGGAGTTCCTTGTTCTGCAGTGCCGGGTCGGCCTGCCGCCGGTACAGCTCCGCCCAGGAGAGGCCGCTGGTGATCTGGGCGGCGACGGTCGCTCCGGCGGAGGTCCCGATGATCCTGCCGGCGGCGCGGAGGTCGACGCCGCCGTCCGCCAGCCCGGCGAGGACCCCGGTCTCCCACGCGATCCCGGCGACCCCGCCCCCGCCCAGCACCAGAGCTCGTTTGGTCACGATATATCCCCCTTACTCGCCGTTATGGTGGTCAGGCTAGCCCAGCGGGCCGACCGGCTCCGGGCCGCCGGTGACGACGGTGACGACGCGGGTGCCGGGCGCGAACGCTCCCGCGGCGACCAGGGCGAAGATGCCGTACATCATCTTGGCGACGTAGACGCGCTCGAGCGTCAGGCCGTGCCGGGCGGCGAAGTCCTCGATGAACGCGTCCAGCTCCGGCGTCCTTCTGGCGTAGCCGCCGAAGTGGAAGCCGCAGTCGAGGCTCCAGTTCGACGTCGGCGCCCCGAGGGCCCCGCGCTGCAGGCGCTCCACCTCGCCGGCCAGGAACCCACCGCCCTTCAGCACCGGGAAGCCCAAGGCGCGGCGTCCCGGGGCGAGCCCCGCGGCGATGCCCGCCAACGTGCCGCCCGTACCGCAGGCACAGCAGACGACGTCGAACCCCCCAGCGCCGCCGATCGCCCGCGCGCCGAGCCCGACGCCGTCCCCGGCTTCCGCGCCGAGAACGGCCGCTTCCCTGGCCTCGATGCCGAGCTGGGCGTCAAGCTCGGCGGGCAGCTCGGCGCAGCCGCGTACCGCGAAGGCGTTGCTGCCGCCCTCGGGGAGCAGGTAGAAGTCACCCCACTCGGCACGCAGCCGGGAGATCACCTCGGGGGTGTCCTTGGCCCGGTAGGTGGCGCGGTCGAGATAGGAGAGCCGCATGCCCCACGAGACGGCGAGCGCGAGAGTGGGGTTGAGCGGCAGGTGCTCCTCGCCGCGGATCACCCCGATCGTCGCGAACCCGAAGCGGCGCCCGGCCGCGGCGGTCGCCCGGATGTGGTTGGAGTAGGCGCCGCCGAAGGTCAGCAACGTGTCCTTCCCCTGGCGGCCGGCCTCGGCGAGGTTGTACTTGAGCTTGCGCCACTTGTTCCCCGGCAGCTCGGGGTGGATGAGATCGTCCCGTTTCAGGAACAGGCGGACGTCGCCGAGCCGGTCGTCGCGCAGCTCTTCCAGCGGGCTCGGCAGCGACAGCCGCAGCCCCCCGGGACCTGTGTCGCCGTTGTCCACAGGCCCAGCTTGGCACGCGCCAGGAGGTGGAGGCGGCTCGGTAGGCTACCTCCGACCCCGAACACGAGGAGAACGCGTCATGCGCGCTGTCGATGCTTTCCGTGCGGCATACGGCCGCGACCCCGAGGGTGCCTGGCGCGCTCCCGGGCGGGTCAACCTGATCGGGGAGCACACCGACTACAACGACGGCTACGTGCTGCCCTTCGCGGTGCCGTGGGGCGTCACCGCCGCCGTCGCCAGGCGCGACGACGACACCCTCAGGCTGCTGTCCCTCCAGGACGCCACCGCCGGCTCGGATGGCGAGGACGCCGGCCCCCGGCCGATGACGATCACCGAGCACGACCAGGCCGGCGGGTGGTCCCGCTATGTCGTCGGGGTCTTCTGGGCGCTGCGCCAGGCCGGCCACCACGTGGGCGGCGCCGACCTGGTGATCGACGGTGACGTGCCGAAGGGCGCCGGGCTGTCCTCCAGCGCCGCGCTGGAGGTCGCCGTCGCCATGGCGCTCAACGACCTGTACGGGCTGGGCCTGGCCAAGATCGACCTCGCGCTGATCGGGCAGAAGGCCGAGAACGACTTCGTCGGCATGCCCTGCGGCATCATGGACCAGGCGGCGTCCGCGCTCAGCGAGGAGGGCCACGTCCTGTTCATGGACTGCCGCAGCCTGACGACGCGCAACGTGCCGCTCGACCTGCCCGCCGAGGGGCTCCAGATCCTGATCATCGACACGGGCGTCCACCACGAGCTGGCCGACGGGCAGTACGCCCGCCGCCGTCGCGACTGCGAGAGCGCCGCCGAGCGCCTCGGGGTCAAGGCGCTGCGGGACGTCACTGACCTGGCCGAGGCCCTCTCCCGGCTCGACGGGGACGAGCGCAAGCGCGTCCAGCACGTCGTGACCGAGAACCACCGGGTCCAGGCCCTGATCGGGCTGCTGCGCGCGGGCGCGGTGCGCGAGATCGGCGCCCTGCTGAACGCCTCGCACCTCTCGCTGCGCGACCAGTACGAGGTCTCCTGCGCCGAACTGGACGTGGCGGTCGAGGCCGCCGTCCGCGGCGGCGCGCGCGGCGCCCGCATGACCGGCGGCGGCTTCGGCGGCTCGGCGATCGCCCTGGTGGCCGACGACCGGGCGGACCGCGTCCGCGAGGAGGTCACCAAGGCCTACGACCAGCACGGCTGGGCCCCCCCACGCTTCCTCCCCGCCACCCCCTCCCCCGGCGCCCGCCGCCTCCTATAGCCCGGCAGCATCTCCCCCCGCCGCCCGTAGCCGGTAGCCACTCATCCGCGCCGGGCGGCCTCCCCTTCCCCGGGGCTCGGCGGCACGGTCGTTCTGTGTGCGCTCAACGCTAGATCGCCTGCCCGGTCCATACCGCTTTGCCGTAGAAGCGGCAGGCGGTGCCGCCGAGGACGGCGGCGCGGTCGGCCTCGGGCAGCCCGGCGAGCAGCACGCCGGTCTCCCGCCACACCTTGGCGTAGTCGCCCGCCAGGATGGCCATCGGCCAGTCGCCGCCGTACATCAGCCGGTCCGGGCCGAACACCTCGAGCGCGTGGTCCACGTAGGGGCGCAGGTCCTCGGCGGTCCACGTGGCGGGGTCGGCGGCGGTGTTGAGCCCCGACACCTTGGCGTACACGTTGGGGTGCTCGGCGGCGCGGGCGAGCAGCGACGCCCACGGCTCCCATTCTCGTTCCCTGATCGGCGGCTTGGCCAGGTGGTCGATGACCAGGCGCAGGCCGGGCACCCGCTCGGCGAGGACGGGGACGTGCTCGAGGTGCCTGGGCAGCACGGCGACCACGTCGAAGGTGAGTCCGGCCTCGGCGAGCAGGCCGAGGCTCTCGATCACCGGCTCCTGGACCACCCAGTCAGGGTCGGGCTCGTCGTGGATGAGGTGCCGGACGCCGACGAAGCTCGGGTGGCGGCGGTACCGCTCCAGCGCCTCGGCCGCCTCGGCCGGCCGCAGCAGCGGGACCCAGCCGACCACGGCGGCGACGAAGTCGCAGGCGTCGGCCTGCGCGAGCATGGCGTCGGTGTCGGCGTAGGAGTCCGCCGCCTGGACCAGGACGGTGCGGTCGACTCCGGCGGCGGCGAGCTGCGGGATGAGCTCCTCGGGCTCGAAGGTCCGGTAGATCGGCCCGCTGTCGGGGGTCAGCCAGGGATAGGACCCGGTCTCCAGGTTCCAGAAGTGCTGGTGGGCATCGATGATGGTCACCGTTCCCCCTTCAACGCCGGCGACTGGACAAGCTCCAGAGTGATCTCGTCAGATCGCGAAAATAGCAGGCGAATCCGCCGGTGTTCACGCCTGCGGTGATCTCGTTGGGCGGCGAGACGAAGCGCACCCCATCGTGCTGAGCTCGGGCGAGCGCCCTCCGGAAGGCCGGGCCGATCCGGCCTCAGGCCCAGCCGAGCTCCTCACGGAAGGCCTCGAGCGCGCGGCCGAAGGCCTCGCGGGTCAGGACCGCGCCGGCGTGCGGTCCCGAGGCGATCGGCTCCTCGTGGAAACGGCCGGGCAGTTCGTCGGGACCGGCTCCCTCGCGAACGGCGTAGGCGCGCATCAGGTCCAGACGCCGTCCGCCCGCCTCGAGAAGTTCCTCCACGGTGGACGGGGTCCCGGACACGGCGGTGACCAGGGACGTCACGTGGTCGAGGGTCAGCGGCCTGGTCGGGGTGGCGGCGAAGACGCAGACGTTGAGCGCGTCCAGGGCGCTCCACAGCCGCAGCAGGCGGGCGGTGCGCCGGCCTCGCTCCGCGTCCAGCGCGAGCGCGGGAGCGGGCTCGACGCCGATCCGCCCGGCCTCCGGGAAGCAGTACGGCAGGCCGAGGACCGGATCGAAGTCCAGGTCGTGCTCCAGCGCGTCGTAGCGCGGCCCGCCCGGGGCGGCGGCGTAGCCGAGGCCGATTCCCGGCTGGACCCGGGGGTCGAAGCACGGCACCTCGGCGCCCTTGACGGTCATCGCGAACCGCGCCGCCTCCGGCCCGATCAGCCGGGCGGCCCGGGCCGACCCCTCTGCCAGCAGGTCGCCGAGCGCGCCTCCCCGTACCGCGACGTCGTTCGCCAGGCCCGCGAGCGCCGCCGCGTCGCCGAAGGCGGGTCCCCCCGGCAACAGACCGTGCGCCGCGCACTCCATGGCGAAGGCGAGCGTGCCTCCGAACGAGACCGGGTCGAGGCCCAGGTCGTTGCAGAGGGCGTTGGCCGCGAGGATCGCGTCCAGGTCGTCGATGCCGAGGTTCCAGCCCAGCGACAGGAACGCCTCCTGGCCGAGCCCGCCGGTCCGCCGCTCGGGCGCGTCGGGCGGCGCGTACACCTTGAGGCAGTCGTTGGGACAGCCGGGGCAGGCGCCCGCCGTCGCCACCGCCAGCCCGTCGTAGGACGCCCGGCCGGGCGTCCGCAGGCCGCCGTCGTCCCCGGTCACCGAGAAGTTCCGCACGGCGGCGTATCCCGGGTCCGGCCGGTCACCGGCCCAGCCCGCGAAGCCGGGTTCGGCGTGCTGCCACGCGGTGAGCGGGTTGCCGGGCATGGCCGCCCGATAGTAGGCCGCCAGGGCCGTCAGCGCATCCGGGTCGGCGACAGAGGCCGGGGCGTCCCCCACGCAGACGATCGCCTTGAGGTTCTTGGCGCCGAGGACGGCGCCCAGCCCGTACCGCGCGGCGGCGTACGCGTGGTCGGTCACCACGCCGGCGTACCGGACCAGGTTCTCGCCCGCGGGCCCGATCGCCGCGACGTGGGCCCGGGCTCCGTGCCGGGCGCGCAGGGCGTCGGTGGTGGCGGCGGTGCCGAGGCCGCACAGTTCCCCGGCGGCGTGCACCGACAGGCGGCCCTCCTCGATCAGCAGGTAGGAGAGCGTGGTGGCCCGGCCGGTGATCGCCAGGGCCTTCGCCCCCGCGCCGCGCAGGCCGGCCGCGAAGGGCCCCAGCGCGTGCGCCTCCCCCGCCATCCCGGTGAGAGGGGACTTCGCCAGGAAGACGCACTTGGCCAGCCCCGGCCCCGCCGCTCCGCCCAGGACGCCCGCGGCGACGTACAGCAACGACCGCGGATCGTACGGCGCGAGGCCCGCGGGCGTGCGTTCGGCCAGCAGCCGCAGGCCGAGGATGGACCCGCCGAAGTGGCCGGCCTCGGCCGAGCGGTCCTCCCGCTCGACGGTCTTATGGGTCAAATCAACGATAAACGGCACGAAACACCCTCACGCCTTGGTTCGCACGAAACCGGACGAGCCGATCCTAGGAAGGGCGAACATCCTGCACCGAGAAGGGTGTGGGACGGAAGACCGCGTGCGCATGGAGGGTGACGGCGGGATCCCGCCGCCCTCCGGCGGCGGCCAAGGCGCGGGCAGACGGAAGCGGCGCCCCCGGCAGGCGGGGACGCCGCTTCCGATCATGCTTCGAACAGGTGCGGGCGCGTCAGCGCGAGGCCGGCTGGACGACCCTCCGGACCGCCTTGGCGGCCGACGCGCACGTGGCGGCGGGAGCGGTGGTGTCCGGCACGACGGGGAACAGGCGACGGAGCCCGCTCGCTTCAAGGACCCGGTGCACGGAGGACGAGGCGGCCACGATCCGCAGGTCACCGCCGAGGAGCACCGAACGCCGCCGGGCGGCCATGAGCGCCCCCAGCCCGCTGGCGTCCATGAAGGTGACCCCGGACAGGTCGAGAAGGAGCCGGGCCTGCGGCAACTGCAGCAGGGCGATGAGCCGCTCCCGTAGCTGCGGGGAGCAAGAGATGTCGATGTCCCCGCTGACCCGGCACAAGGTCGAGTCGGCGCGAACTTTTATGGACAGGTCCATGACGGACCTCCAATCGCGGACGCGAGGGCGGCTCGCGGTGGTGCAAACCGCCCCGACTTGCGTCCTTGAGGTGAAGGCGGCAGCGCCGCCTTCACGTGAGCCTTTCGGCCGTGATGCTTAGAGCGGGCGAACCTGCTCCGCCTGGGGGCCCTTCGGGCCACGAGTCGTCTGGTAGTCGACGCGCTGGTTCTCCTCCAGGCTGCGGTAGCCGCTGGAGTCGATGGCGGAGTAGTGGACGAAGACGTCCGCACTGCCGTCATCGGGAGCGATGAAACCGAAGCCCTTTTCGGCGTTGAACCACTTGACGGTTCCCTGAGCCATGAAACTGATCTCCTCATGAGACGATCTACGAGGTCCACGGCGTGGATCCTCGGGTTGTTTAGCGACCGACCGCCCCTTGAAACACTTGGCTTCGCACGGTGGAACGCCCGCTGTAAGAACTCCGCAGGCGCTGCTACACGTTAACGAACCTCCACTACAACCGCTCCCATTCAACACCATCTGGAGCCCGTTGGCCAACGCAGGGGGTCGCGGTGGATGAACACCCGTCTGCGACCGCGTATCCCCTGGTGCCGCGGGCGAACAGGAGCGGCGTGCCGCTAGGCGGTCAGCGGGGGGAAGGCGGGGGCGCGGCGCTCCAGGAAGCTCGCGACGCCCTCGCCGAAGTCGGGCCGCCCGAACGACTCCGCCATCAGCCGTTCGGCCTCGGCGGCGGAGCCCTCCAGGGACTTCTCCCAGTCGCCCCACAGCTGCCTCTTGATCACCGCCATCGAGGTGGGCGAGCTGTGCGTCGCCAGTTCGCGCGCGTAGGTCAGGGTCTCCTCGAGCAGCCGCTCCCCCGGCACCGCGCGGCTCGCCAGGCCCAGCTCGACGGCCTCGGCGCCGGTGAACGTGCGGCCGGAGAGCAGGATGTCCATCGACTTCGCCTGCCCGATGAGCCGGGGGAGGATCCAGGCGATGCCGTACTCGGCGACCAGCCCGCGCCGGACGAAGGCGGTGGTCCACTTGGCCTCGGCGGCCGTGAAGATCAGGTCGCACACCAGCGCGTGCACCATGCCGAGCCCGGCGCACGCGCCGTTGACCGCCGCGATGATCGGCTTGCGGATCGTCGTCGGGAAGATGTTCGGACGCTCGTCCGGCTCCTGGTCGTAGGAGCCGTCCTGGAGCGCGGCGAGCGTCTGGAAGTCCGCCCCCGCGCAGAAGCCCTTCCCGGCGCCGGTGACGATGATCACGCGCACGCCGGGGTCGCGCTCGGCCTGCTCCAGCAGGTCGAAGTAGCTCCTGCCCAGCGCGTCGGTCCACGCGTTCAGCCGGTCGGGCCGGTTGAAGGTGAGCGTCAGCACGCCCTCGTCCAGCGACGACAGCACGAGATCGGACATGGAACCTCCCGGAGAGACCGCTACAGAATAACGTTCTACACGAGTTCCCGGGAAACGGAGGACCCCATCACCCTTCGTACTGGCTCTTGCGCTGATGATGGACGAGCGCCGGCGTGAGCTGCACGTCGTCGTAGTAGCGGTGGAACACCGGTGTCAGCGAGCCCGACAGCGGCGGGACGATCCACGACCAGTCGGCCGGGCACATGCGCCCCGAACGCTCCTCGCGCTCCAGATGGGAGAGGAACCGGCGCGACTCGGTGTGATGGTCGGTGATCGTGACGCCCGCCTCCTCGAAGGAGTGCAGCACGGCGACGTTCAGCTCGACCAGCGCCTGGTCCTTCCACAGCGTGCGGTCGCTGGAGGTGTCCAGCCCCAGCCGCTTCGCGACGACGCGCAGCCGGTCATAGCGGTCCGCGTCGGCCAGGTTGCGCGCGCCGATCTCGGTACCCATGTACCAGCCGTTGAACGGCGCGCACGGGTAGCAGACGCCGCCGATCTCCAGGCACATGTCGGAGATCGCGGGCACGGCGTGCCAGCGCAGGCCGAGCTCGGCGAACCACGGGTAGGCGGGGTGGACGAGCGGCACCTCCAGGATCGCGTCCTGCGGAATGGTCGCGAGCAGCGGCGGCTTCCCGCCCGCCTCGATGATCAGCGGCAGCACGTCGAAGTCCGTGCCGGGGCCGCCCGGCCATCCGAGGCGGCGGGCCGTGGCGGTGATGTCGGCGTTGCGCGCGTCGCCCGCCAGGAGCGTCCCGTCATGCCCCCGGTATCCCGCGTACCGGATGAGCTGCTCGTTCCAGATCCTCGGCCCGGGGCGGCCCGGGCGGTCCTGGCCGAAGACGGTGATCGTGGGACGGACCCGTCCCGCCCCGGTCGCCTCCCGCAGGTGCTCGACCGCCTCCACCGCGATGCCCTCGGCGGTGTCGACGAAGCGCCGGTCGCGCACGCGAAGCGACTGCCAGTACAGCCGGCCGATGCACCGGCTGCTGTTGCGCCAGGCGACGCGCGCGCCGAAGACCAGTTCCTCGTAGGTGTGGGTGTAGGTGCCCGTCGCCGTGATCTCGGCCAGGGCCTCGTGCAGGCGAGGCCAGAAGGGGCCCGCGGAGGGGTTCTCCGTGTAGTACAGGCGCAGGAACTTGTCGGCTTCGTCGGGATCCACGACCCCGTCACCGCTCGCGGGACGGTGAAGCGGAAGGGCCACGGGACAGCTCCGCGCGGCAGACCCGCGGACGCCGTCGCTTTCGTAGATCGACAGGGGGACTTCGCTCCGTCCGGAAGGCGACATTGGGGCTCCAGCCTGTCCGGGGACGGACGCGGAGACGCCCTCCCCTTCAGGGGGCGGCACAGGAGTCGTACGACCCCATCGTCGCGCCGCGACAGCAGACTTTACCGGAAGTCGGGACCTCAGCCAGCCCAACACAGGACAACCGCCACATCATTCACATGGGCGTCATAGCCTTTCCGGGAGCTCTGACGCCCTGTGCGCAGCGGCCCTCCCCGCTGCGGTCGGCACGATCCGCGGCAACCGGACTCCGGGTCTCCCGCGACCACGGTGACAATGAGCGCCGACGCGTATGCGCAGGGGCACGAAGTGCGGCAGACCCACATCTTGAGGCATCGTCTGTGATTTGTCCCGCCTTATCGCAGACGAGTTGGTGCGCCCGGGAACGACGACAGCCCCAGGGGGCTTCCCCTGGGGCTGTGTGCGTGGCTCCCGCGATAGGACTCGAACCTATAACCTGCCGGTTAACAGCCGGCTGCTCTGCCGATTGAGCTACACGGGATCGTTTGCGCGTCGCGGGAAAGGTGTTGGCCCTCCCTTGCGGCGCGAAACTAGATTAGCGCATTCCGGGGGGTGCGTGTCGCACCCAGATCGCGCGGGCTTCGCGCAGATGCCCTTCCGGCAGAACACGCGGCGCATCTGGACCATAACCGCTCCCAGCCGGGGTAGGGGAGCCGGAGAGCGGGGGATGCCAGCGGCACGCGGGAGGTAGAAGATGCGATATCGATTCACGTTCGCCGTAGGCCTGGCCGTCGGCTACGTCCTCGGTAGCAAGGCCGGGCGGGAACGGTACGAGCAGATCAAGCGGATGGCACTGCGGGTCGCCGACAGCCCCATGGTGCAGCAGGCCGCCGGCGTGGCCGGGGCCCAGGCGTCCAAGGCGGCCGAGGTGACCAGGCACAAGCTCGGCGACGTGCTCGGCGACCGGGTGCCGTTCCTGCACAGGAACGGCTGGAGCGCCGTCAAGGACGACACGGGCACCGGCTGGCCCGACAGCGAGATGGACCGCGTCACCTGATCGGCGGCCCAAGGAGGCGACCCGCGCGCAACCCCCGCCCGCGGGCCGCCTCCATCCGCGCGCCTGCCCTGCCGCCTTCATCGGCGCGCCCGGCCTGCCGTCTTCATCCGCGCCCGGCCTGCCGCCTCCATCCCCGCGCCCGCCCTGCCGTCTTCAGACGCCGAGGTTGCGCCGCAGCTCTTCCAGGGCCTGCTCGGCGGCGGCCCGCAGCCCCGGGTCCGCGGGATCCAGGCCCGCGTCGAACACGAACTCCCACTCGGCCGCATCCTGGCCGGGCACCCGGCGCGCGACCAGGCGCACTCCCCCGCGATCCCCCAGGCGCACGTGGCGGCTGGCCAGGATCGAGGAGGTGACCCGCTCCCGCACGGCCTCCGGCAGGCGCCCGGGATCGGGCAGGTCCACCCGCCGCTGGGTGCCATCGGTGCCCACGACGAGCAGGCCCTCCTCGTCCCACACCGCCCGGTCGATCCGGTACCACGGCAGCGGGGCTCCGGCCGGCAGGCGTAGCGCTCGGTCGGTGGCCACCACGTAACCGCCGTCCGCCGTCCGCGCGTGGACGAGCACGCGTTCGCCCGCCTCCAGCGTCACGCCGGCCTCCGGAGGAAGGGTTCTCGCGCCCCAGGGAAATCGCATGGGTGAAAGCTACCCGGCGAGCAGGTCGAGGGTGAGCGCGGCCGACCAGGAGAAGTCCCGGCAGCCCCGGCCCATCCCGTCGAAGGGGTCGAAGCACTCGCGGAACCCCGCCTGGCGCACCAGGCGCAGGGTGCTCGAGGCCAGCAGCGCTTCCAGACCTCCCAGCCCGTGCTCGGCCGCCGCCTGCCGCAGCAGCCAGTTGGTGTTCACCCAGGACGGGCCGCGCCAGTACGTCGTCCGGTCGAACTCCAGTGCCCGTACCTCGCAGCTCGGCACCGGATACCCGCTGGGGCCGAGGAAGCGGGACTCCAGCAGCTCGGTCAGGACGCCGACGATCGGCGCGGGCATCCCGGGGTCCAGCAGCGGGCCGAACCCGCCGATGGTGCGGATCGGGATGAGCCGCCCGGCGCGCAGGTCCCGCGCGTAGAAGGCGTCGTCCCACAGGCGGCCGAGCAGTCCCGTGCGGATCCGCTCCACGGCCTCGCGGAACGGCGTGCCGTCGGCCCCGATGGCCTCGGCCAGGTTGGCCAGGGCCAGGCAGGAGGCCAGCCAGATGCCGTTGAACATCGGGTCCTCGACGGCGAAGGGGTGCTCGTCCCGCAGGTAGCCCGCGCCGTAGCCGGCGTCCCGGTAGCGCATGGCCAGCCACACGTACCGGTCGTGGTGGCTGTCGGACCACCACTCCTCCGGGCCGTGGGCGTAGTGCACCATGGGAAGCGCGGCGAGCGGGGCGTCCCAGACGGGGCTGTCGTCCAGGCCGGACTCCCACGGGTGGACGATCGACGCCAGGCCCTCGCCGCCGAGGTCGCGCGCCGAGGCCAGGTAGCGGTGCTGGGCCACCAGGACCGGCCACGCCCTGCGGACGAACCCCAGCGCCTCGTCCCGGTCGGCGGCGTACCGCCAGATCCACCACACGGCGCAGGCCTGGAGCGGCGGCTGGGTGAGCCCGGAGGTGAGCGTCCCGCGCGGGGCGGCGGCGCAGTCGCCGGACCGCCACAGCGACGGGCCGGGGTAGTACGCCGCGGCCGTGGCGCGGTCGAAGACGATGTGCGGCACCATGCCGGTGCTCCACTGGCCCGCGAACAGGCTCAGGAGCTCCGAGCAGGCCCGGGACCACCGGCGGCGGGCGAGCCCGATCGCCACGAAGGCGGAGTCCCAGCTCCACTGGTGGGGGTAGCGCCCCACGGCCGGCACGGTGGCCGATCCCGTCCAGTTCGCGTCAAGCACGTCAAGTGCGGCCTGCTCGAGCGCGGTGTCGTCGTCGAGGCCGAGCCGCGCGTCCATCGGATCGTCGGCAGGAGGCCGTCGCCGTCAAGGAGGCGAAGGCCGTCACCGCTGTTCCCAGGCCGTCACCTTGGGAGGACGGGAGTGCGGTTCCTGCCTTCCCTCCTTCCCTGGCACGGTGTTCCTGACGGGTGTCCCCCGTCAGGTGCCACGGCCGCGGTCCCGGCGCCGGTCACGCCGAGGCGTGACCCGGGCCGGTGCCCGTGCCCGTCCAGGGCCCATGGCCGGCAGGTCCTGGACGGGCACGGGGCGGCTCAGTCGAGGTAGTCGCGCAGCATCTGCGCCCGCGTCGGGTGGCGGAGCTTGGCCAGGGTCTTGGACTCGATCTGCCGGATGCGCTCGCGCGTCACGCCGAACTCCCGGCCGACCTCCTCCAGGGTCCTCGGATGGCCGTCGGACAGCCCGAAGCGGAGCTGGATGATGCGCTGCTCCCGGTCGGAGAGGGTGGCGAGGATGTCGTCCAGCTGGTCCTGCAGCATGATGAACGCCGCGGCCTCGATCGGCACCACGGCGTCGGCGTCCTCGATGAAGTCGCCGAGGTCGGAGTCCTCCTCGCCGATCGGCGACTGGAGCGAGACCGGCTCCTGCGCGATGCGCTGGATCTCGACCACGCGGTCCACGGGAAGGTCCATCTCCATCGCGATCTCCTCGGGAGCGGGCTCCCTGCCGAGATCCTGATGGAGCTGCCGCTGGACGCGGACCAGCTTGTTGATCGTCTCCACCATGTGCACGGGAATTCGAATCGTGCGCGCCTGGTCGGCGATCGCCCGGGTGATCGCCTGGCGAATCCACCACGTGGCGTAGGTCGAGAACTTATATCCCTTGGTGTAGTCGAATTTCTCGACCGCGCGGATCAGCCCGAGGTTGCCCTCCTGGATGAGATCGAGGAAGAGCATTCCGCGGCCGACATAGCGTTTGGCGATGGACACCACGAGCCGCAGGTTGGCCTCGATGAGCCGCTGCTTGGCCCGCACGCCCTCCCAGACGAGCTCCTCGAACTCCGGTTTGGCCAGTCGCAGACCGATGTCACCCAGTTTGTCCTCGGCGAACAGCCCTGCCTCGATCGCCTTGGCGAGCTCCACCTCCTCCTCCGCCGTCAGGAGAGGCACTCTGCCGATCTCCCGCAGGTAGATGCGGACGAGGTCGCTGGTCGGCGCCCGCTTGCCGACATCCTCCTCATCGGGGCGGGGGGTGTCCTCGTCGCCCTGGGGCTCGAGCACCTCCACACCCTTTTCGGCGAGCATCCGCACGACACGCTCCAGCGCGTCGGCCGGCAACTCTGAGCGGTCGAGCGCGGCGGCCACGTCGTCGACGGTGACGCTCCCGCGCTCCTTTCCTCTCGCGACGAGATCCGCCACCTGGTCTACCGACGGCGGTCCGCTTGGCAGCACCGATGTACCCACGGGACATAGTCTGCGGTATAGGGACCGGAAAATGGCAGGCCTATTTTTGTCACCGGAGGTAAGGCCAAAGCCATTACCGAATTGATATCAAACAAAAGTTTGGCCGTGGTGAGGAGCGGAAAGTAAAGTTAATTACGCCCCGACGGCGCGTTCTCTTAACACACGCCGTTGTTGTTCGAGCGCCACGAGCTCGCCGAAGAGCCGGTTGTACTCCTGCAGCTGCTCGACCGGGTTGAGCCGCTCCATCTTGGCCTTGACCTGCACGAGCGCGCGCGTCACGGCGATCTCGGCCAGCCGGGCGAGCACCGCCTGGCCATAGCGCTCCTCGCTCGCCAGCTCGGCCCGCACGGGCTCGACGGCGAACCTGGTGGCGAGCGCCCGCAGGCTCTCATCCTCGGTGGCGCCGACCAGCAGGTCGACCCACTCGCGTCCGCCGGGTCCGCCCGCCACCGTGCCGCCCGCGGTGATGATCAGCTCGTACAGCGCGACGTGCTCGGGCGCGCTGAACGCCTGCGCCCCCAGCGCGTCGAACTCCGGCCCCATCAGCGCCGGGCGCTGCACCGCGAGCTTCAGAGCCTCCGCCTCGATGCGCGCCACCGGGTCGGCGGGATCGGCCGGACGCGCGGCCCCCGCCCGCCTGGCGCCCCGCTCAGGGGCGCCACGGCCGCCTGTGGGGCGCCCGCCGACCTCCTGGATGCGCCGCAGCACCATGCGCTCGTCCATGAACCCGAGCCAGCGGTCGAGGTCGACGGCGTACCTGCCGCGCAGCGCGGAGTCCTTGATGCCGGCCACCAGCGGCGCCGCGGCGTCCAGGGCGGCGAGGCGGCCCTCGTTCGTGGTCAGCTCATAGCGGGAGATGACGCTGCGGATGGCGAACGCGAAGAGCGGCTCGCGGGCGGCGATCAGGTCGCGGACGGCGGCGTCGCCCTGCTTGACCCGCAGGTCGCACGGGTCGAGCCCGTCGGGCTGCACGGCCACGAAGGTCTGGGTGACGAACTTCTGCTCGTCGGCGAAGGCCCGCAGGGCGGCCTTCTGCCCGGCCGAGTCGCCGTCGAAGGTGAAGACGACCTCGCCGCGGAACTCCGCCTGGTCGAGCAGGAGCCTGCGCAGGACCTTGATGTGCTCCTCGCCGAAGGAGGTGCCGCAGGTCGCGACCGCCGTCGGCACGCCCGCCAGGTGGCAGGCCATCACGTCGGTGTACCCCTCGACGACGACGGCCTGGGAGCGCTTGGAGATCTCGCGCTTGGCCAGGTCGATGCCGTACAGGACCGAGCTCTTCTTGTAGATCGGGCTCTCGGGGGTGTTCAGGTATTTGGGTCCGTCGTCGCTGTCGAGCAGCTTGCGCGCGCCGAACCCGATGACCTCGCCGGTGATGTCGCGGATCGGCCAGACCAGCCGGCCGCGGAACCGGTCGACCGGCCCGCGGCGGCCGTCCCGTGCCAGGCCGCCCTTGATCAGCTCGTTGGCGGTGAAGCCGCGGCCCTGCAGATGGCGGGCGAGGCGGTCCCACTCGACCGGGGCGTAGCCCACCCCGAAGTGCTCGGCGTCGACCCGCTCGAAGCCGCGCTCGGACAGGAAGCGCCGGCCCGGCGCCGCCTCGGGCGTGGGCAGCAGGGAGGCGTAGAACTCGGCGGCCGCCTTGTGCGCCTCGATCAGGCGGCTCCGCTCACCCTGCTCGCGCCCGGGGACGTAGCCGCCCTGCTCGTAGCGGAGCTGGATCCCCGCGCGCTGCGCCAGCCGCTCGATCGCCTCGGTGAAGGAGAGGTGCTCCAGCTTGCGGACGAAGGTGATGACGTCGCCGCCCTCGGCGCACCCGAAGCAGTACCAGTAGCCGCGCGAGGGGGTGATGTTGAAGGACGGGGACTTCTCCTCGTGGAAGGGGCACAGGCCTTTGAGGTTGCCGCCGCCCGCGTTGCGAAGCTGGATGTGCTCCCCCGCGACCTCGGCGATCGATGAGCGCTCTCGCACGAGCGCGATGTCCTCGTCACTGATCCGCCCTGCCACGCCGTGAGTCTACGACTCGCCGCCGACAGCCTGGCCCGCTAACCGTCCAGCATGGGTGATTTTCCGCGAATGGGTCATGGTGGGGGTGAAGGTCGGTTACAAAGGAAACGCTAATTTCGGTAACGTCGAGCGGGTGAAGATCATGCGACCGGGGCGACTCACCGCCATTGCCGCAACGGTGCTGGTCAGCGCCGCCTGCGCCGCTCCAAGCGGGGTGCCCGGCATCAGCACGCTGCCGCCCGCGCCGTTGCAGAGCGTGCCCGCCGGCGTGCCGGACGCACTCGACTCTCAAGCCTCTCCCAGCCGGGCCGGCGTGGAGCTGGAAGCCGCCGAAGCCTCCCCCAGCGCGCGGGCCGAGATCGACGCGGCGACGCTGAAGCCCAGCCCCTCGGCGACCACGTCCGCCGTGAAGCCCCCGGCCGGCGAGGACCCCGTCCGCGTGCCCCCGCCCCGGATCTCGAAGTTCACCTACGTCTTCCCCGTGCGCGGCTGCCGGGTGAGCTACGCCCGCAAGCAGCTGGTCCTGCCGAAGACGACGATCTGGGCGGGGAAGGGCTGCGCGTTCGTCTCCCCCGTCGGCGGCGTCGTGCACGAGGTGAACGCAAGCAACCGCTGGAAGGCCTTGACCGACCACGGAGCCGACCGCGAGGGCCGCTTCGTGTCCGTGCTGGGCGCGGACGGAGTGCGCTACTTCGGCGGCCACCTGGACTCCGTCGAGCCGGGGCTGCGGGCCGGCGACCGGGTCGGCGCGGGCCAGGTGCTCGGGCGCGTCGGCGACTCGGGGAACGCCAAGGGCGAGGGGGCGAACCTCTACTTCTCGGTCTCCTGGCCCACCGCCGCCAAGTACTGGTGGGTACGGCGCGGAATGGTCGATCCGTGGACCTACCTGGACGCCTGGCTGAACGGCAACCCGACCCTCTCCCCCGCCCAGCAGGTGGCCGCCGCGCGCTCCAGGGTCGGCGCGACGCCCCCCTGCCGGACGCTGTGCGCCTCCAAGCCGGTGAAGAAGAAGCCCCCGCGCCCCGTCCCCACCCAGACCGCCGACCCCGACGGCGTCACCAAGGGCTAGCCCAACCCCCGCGAACCCCTCCGGCTCACCCACCGCTCATCGGCGCCGGCGCCGCCACACCTCTACTCGCCGTCGCGGCGCCAACGCACACACACGAACGAGGTCACCCGATTCTCCTCCGGTGTGGTGCTTTAACACTCGGCGCCGCGGCGGCGGGACGGGGTACGGCGGTGACGGCGCCGGTGTGCGGCGGTTCCGGTCAGTGGCGAGAGCCGAGGGTGCGGTGGAGGGCGATCGCGGAGCCGTCGGTGAGCGAGGCGATCTGGTCGATCACCACGCGCAGGCGGGCGGCGTCGTCGGCCGCCTCGGCGAAGGCCGCCCGCAGCGCCGGCTCCAGCGTCCCAGGGGCACCCAGCATGATCATCGAGGCCAGCTCGGCGATCAGCTCGCGCTGCCGGGCCTGGTTGGCGTGGTGGTCGTCCCGCGACATCACATAGTGCGCCGTGACGCCCTTGAGCAGCGCGCACTCCAGCCGGGTGACCCTCGGCACGATCAGGTCGGCGCCGTGCCGGGTGAACCCCCGGCCGTACGCCTCCAGCGTGGCCCTCTGCGCCGACAGGCAGAACCGCCCGATCAGCGCGCTGGTGAACGACTTGAGCGCCACCAGGTCGGCCATGGTCTCGGTGAACCGCGCCGGCCACAGCGGCTCGGCGACCAGGCGGGCCAGCGTCTCCTCCAGCTCGGTGAGGCAGGAGTCGTCCGCGTACGCCTTGAGGGTGCGCTCGCACACCTCGCGCCGCTCTCCCGCGTCCCTGAGCAGTGCCGGGGTGACGTGCCCGGAGTGCATGGCGTCCTCCAGGTCGTGCACGGAGTACGCCACGTCGTCCGACCAGTCCATGGTCTGGGCCTCGAAGCAGACCCGGTCGGCCGGCACGCCCTGCCTGACCCATCGGAAGACCGGCAGGTCGTCGGGGTAGACGCCGAACTTGGCGCCGTGGGCGGAGGTCCAGGGATACTTCAGCGCCGAGTCGAGCGTCGCGCGGGTGAGGTTCAGCCCGGCACTGCGGCCGTCGGCGGTGAGGACCTTGGCCTCCAGGCGGGTCAGCAGCCGCAGGCTCTGCGCGTTGCCCTCGAAGCCTCCGCACCGGGCCGCCAGCTCGTTCAGGACCGTCTCGCCGTTGTGCCCGAACGGGGGGTGGCCGAGGTCGTGCGCGAGGCAGGCCGTCTCCACCAGGTCGGGGTCGCAGCCGAGCGCCTTGCCCATCTCCCTGCCGATCTGGGCGCATTCGAGAGAGTGGGTCAGCCGGGTGCGCGGGATGTGGCGGCCGTGGTCGGGGATCTCTCCCGGCCCGACCACCTGGGTCTTGGCGGCCAGCCGCCGCAGCGCCGCGCTGTGCAGGACCCGCGCCCGGTCGCGTTCGAACGCGCTGCGCTCGGGGTTGCCGGGAGGTTCCGGCACCCATCTGGCCTGATCGAACTCGTCGTACTCTCTCATCGGTAGCCGGATGCTACCCCCGCTACCGGCGGTACATGACAAACATGCAGGAAACTCACGATGTCTGGCGGGTCTCGTCTTTCCCCGCAGGTCAGGAGCCCCGTACGGCCCCCTAGAGGACACCGCCGCCACCCCGGCGCGCTGGACGCCCGGCCCGTACGACGGGCGGGCCGCGTGGGACGGCGCGGGCGGCGCTCGGGCTCGCCGGGCCGGCCCGCGGGATCTTGTGAAGACGTCCGCGGGCCGGCCGTCGCGCGTCAGCGAGAGTCGGAGCCGCCGCCGCTCAGGGCCGCGCGGCCCGCCTCCAGGCGGGCGACAGGAACCCGGAACGGCGAGCAGGACACGTAGTCCAGGCCGATCTCGTGGCAGAAGCGCACCGACTCCGGGTCGCCGCCGTGCTCCCCGCAGATGCCGATCTTGAGGTCGGGGCGCGTCTTACGGCCCTCCTCGACGGCGATCGTCATCAGCCGGCCCACGCCCGCGCGGTCGATGCTCTCGAACGGCGACACCCCGAAGATGCCCAGCTCCAGGTAGCGGGAGAAGAACGCGGCCTCGACGTCGTCCCGGGAGAATCCCCAGGTCATCTGGGTGAGGTCGTTGGTGCCGAAGGAGAAGAACCGCGCCGCCTCGGCGATCTGGCCGGCGGTGAGCGCCGCGCGCGGCACCTCGATCATCGTGCCGATCAAGGCCTCGACTCCGGCCCGCTCCAGGATGCGCTCGGTCTCGTCGCGCACGCCCTCCAGCTCCTGCACGGCGCTGACCAGCGGGATCATGATCTCGGCCCGCGGGTCGCCGCCCGCGGCGCGGCGCTCCACGGCCGCCTGGGCGATGGCCCGCACCTGCATGGCGAACAGGCCGGGGATCACCAGCCCGAGGCGCACGCCCCGCAGGCCGAGCATCGGGTTCTGCTCGTGCAGCCGCTTGACCGCCGCGAGCAGCTTGCGGTCCCGGTCCGCGGCGTCGTCGCCCGCCAGCGCGACCTTCACCGACAGCGCGGTCAGGTCGGGCAGGAACTCGTGCAGCGGCGGGTCGATGAGCCGGATCGTCACCGGCAGGCCGTCCATCGCCGCGAGGATGCCGACGAAGTCGGACTTCTGCAGGGGTTCGAGCGCGTCCAGCGCCGCCTGGCGCTCCTCCGGCGACACGGCCAGGATCAGGTCCTCGACGAGCTGGCGCCGCTCGCCCAGGAACATGTGCTCGGTACGGCAGAGCCCGATGCCCTGGGCACCGAACCTGCGGGCGCGCGCCGCGTCCTCGGGGGTGTCGGCGTTGGCGCGCACGGCCATGCGGCGCCGCTCGTCGGCGTGGGTCATGATCCGGTGCACGGCCTGGACGAGGGCGTCGCCGGTGCCGCCCGTGCCCTCGAAGTACTCGACGACCGGCGAGGCCATGACCGGCACCTCGCCCAGGTACACCTCGCCGGTGGTGCCGTCGATCGAGATGACGTCGCCCTCCTCGACGACCACGCCGCCGGGCCCGGTGAACCGCCGCTCCTTCGCGTCCACCTCGAGTCGCTCGGCGCCGCACACGCACGTCTTGCCCATGCCGCGGGCGACCACCGCGGCGTGCGAGGTCTTGCCGCCCCTGCTGGTCAGCACGCCCCGGGCGGCGATCATGCCGGCGAGGTCGTCGGGGGTGGTCTCCCGGCGGACCAGGATGACGTCCTCACCCTGGCCGGAAAGCTCCTCGGCCCGCGCGGAGGAGAACACCGCCTTGCCCACGGCCGCGCCGGGCGAGGCGTTCATGCCCTTGGCGATGGGCCGCAGGTCGGCGTGGATCGCGAACCTCGGGAACATCAGCTGCGCGAGCTGGTCGCCGCTCACCCGCTCGACGGCCTCGTCGAGGTCGATGAGGCCCTGGTCGGCGAGCTGCGTCGCGATGCGGAACGCCGCCCCGGCCGTGCGCTTGCCGACGCGGGTCTGCAGCATCCACAGCTTGCCGCGCTCGATCGTGAACTCGATGTCGCACAGGTCGCGGTAGTGGTTCTCCAGTGTCTCCATGATGCCGATCAGCTGCCGGTAGGACGCCGGGTCGATCTTCTCGAGCTCCTGCAGCGGCAGCGTGTTGCGGATGCCGGCGACGACGTCCTCTCCCTGCGCGTTCTGCAGGTAGTCGCCGTACACGCCCTGCTGCCCCGAGCCGGGGTCGCGGGTGAAGGCGACGCCGGTGCCGGAGTCCATGCCGAGGTTGCCGAAGACCATCGCGACGATGTTGACGGCCGTGCCGAGGTCGGCGGGGATGCGCTCCTGGCGGCGGTAGACCACCGCGCGCGGGGCGTTCCACGAATTGAACACCGCCTCGACGGCCATCCGCATCTGCGAGCGGGGATCGGAGGGGAACTCCTCGCCCGTCGCGTCCTTGACGATGCCCTTGTAGATCTCCACGAGGTGCTGGAAGTCGGCCGCGCCAAGGTCGAGGTCGCTGTCGACGCCCTTGGTCCGCTTGGCGTCGTCGATGGCGTCCTCGAAGCGGTCGCCTTCGATGCCGAGCACGGTCCTGCCGAACATCTGGATGAGCCTGCGGTAGGAGTCCCAGGCGAAGCGCTCGTCGCCGGCCTGCTCGGCCAGGCCGTGGACGGACTCGTCGTTGAGGCCGATGTTGAGGACGGTCTCCATCATGCCCGGCATCGAGAACTTCGCGCCGGACCGGACGCTGACCAGCAGGGGGTCGCCGGCGGCGCCGAGGCGCTTGCCCATCCCCGTCTCCATGTCCCGGAGATGCGCCTCTACCTCGTCCCAGAGCCCCTCGGGGACGCCGCCGTCCGTGAGGAAGCTGCGGCAGGCCTCGGTCGTGATCGTGAAGCCCGCGGGCACGGGAAGACCCAGGTTCGTCATCTCCGCGAGATTGGCACCCTTACCACCGAGGAGATCCTTGAGATCCTTGTTGCCCTCGGTGAAGTCGTATACGTATTTGGGCACTGGGACTCCTTCAACGACTTCAATGGCGTCCGATTCCGCCTCGTTCCGGGGACTCTACCTACGATTTACCGCAGGAAACGTCACTCATCCCATACGAGGGCGTTTGCCCTGCTAGGCCCCAATATAGCGGTCTAATCCATTGAGCCTGAGAGTCCGCACCCGGCCGAAAGTCGGGCCCGCGAACCGTGGTATATACCAATTCTTGGATCATTCACGGCGATTAACCGACGGTTCACTGGCCGGGAATTGGTGTAGACCATGAGGTGTAAACGCGTGGAAATGCCGCGCCGCACGCGAGAGCCCCGCGAACTCCGCACCACGGCGGGCTCGCGGGGCCCCGGTCAAGGCTCGCAGAACGGTCCCGTCAGGAGTGCGAGGTGTTCACCACGCTGATCGCGTTCTTGGCCACCACGGCGGCCCACGGCACGATGACCACGGTGCCGTCGCGCTCGAACACCTCGGCGTCCTCGCCCTCGTGCCCGAACTCCAGCGGCAGCTCGGCGACGGCCTGCGTCTTGCCGGTGGCGGCGTCGATCCGCACCACCCGGGGCGCCAGGTCGCGATGGTCACCGGTCTCCAGCGCCAGGACCCCCTTGTCGTCGGCGCGGATGAAGTTCAGCTTGCAGTCCGACCCGCCCGAGGACTTCCAGAGCGGCTTGCCACCCCGCATGTCGAAGGCCACGGCGTAGTCCCTGGAGCGCAGCTTGCCCGGCACGTTCTTGGAGAAGGTGGCCAGATACAGCGTGTCGCCGTGGACCGTCATCCGCAGGTGCTCGTTACCCCCCTCGAAGGCGATGGCACGGCTCATCGACAGCAGGTCGATCTCCTCCGTGGGCGAGAAGTCCGACACCTGCTTGCCGGCCTCGTCCAGGACCGTGAACCGCTGCCCCTTGGCGCCCGACATGAGCACCGGCGGGTCGGCGGACAGCACCATGTCCGGCCCCTCGTCCGGCGCGTCGAACTTCCACTTGATCTTCCCGGTCGCGGGCTCGAACCCATAGGTCGCACCACGCGGGAAGCAGTTCAGGGTGACCACGACGACCTTGGCGCCGGCGCCGAGGCCGGTCGAACGGCAGCCGCTCGGCGGCGTGCCCCGCCACAGCCCCTTGCCGTCGGAGAGGCGGTACGCCCGCAACCCCGCCCCGGGCTGGGCGATCACGACGTCCCCGGCGAGCGCCAGCTCGGGCACCTCGATGGACCGCGACCCTCCCAGCCGCTTCTCGGCCGCCACCTGCGCCTTCCAGAGCACCTTGCCGGTGCGCGCGTCGATGCCGGCCAGATGGTCGCAGGCGTCCCCGCCGCCGTAGGCGATCACGCCCTTGCCGTCCTGCAGGGTGGGGGTCGCGCCGCAGAGGGATCCGGAGGGCGCCGGGGTGCCCCAGACCCGCTTGCCCGTGCCGAAGGCGTAGGCCAGCACGCCGTCCCGCTGCACCCGGACCACCGCGGTGTCCGTCAGCCACGAGGCGAACATCAGCTCGCCGTCGAAGTCCGAGCTGTCGGGCTGCGCGAACGGCACCTTCCACGTCCCGGCCGCCGCTCCGCCCGCCGGGGCGCCGCCCCGGCTCGCGACGAACCACGCCGTGCCCCCGCCGAGGATCAGCAGCCCCACCAGCCCGAGCGCCACGAACAGCACGGTCCTGCCGGTGCGCCGCGGCGGCGCCGGCGGCCGCGGTCCCTGCCCGTACGGCCCCCCGAACCCCTGGACCGGCGGGGCGGGGTACGGGGAGGCGGGGTACGGCGCGCCCGGATAGGGCTGCTGCGGCGGCCCCGGATACGGCTGCCCTTGCGGCCCTCCCGGGTACGGCTGCCCCTGCGCACCCCCCGGGTAGGGCTGCCCCTGCGGCCCTCCCGGGTACGGCTGCTGGGGAGCGGGATACGGCTGCCCTTGGGGAACCTGGCCCGGATAGGTCTGGCCCGGAGGGGTCTGGCCGGGATGGGGCTGGGCCGGGTAGGTCTGGCCGGGGTATCCCGGTGGCGGGTACTGGGCCCGGTCCGGGTAGGGCGCCCCCGCGTCCTCCGGACCGTACGGCTGCGACTGGTGCGGGTCGGTCATCTTCGTCATCCCCCGGTCAGCCGAGCTTGCCGCGGACGTACTGCGCCCACTGCCGCTCGAACTCCTGCCTGCTCACGCCGAGTACGTCCTGGAGCGCCGTGTCGGCCTTCTTGTCCCGGTAGTACGCGGCCACGAAGGCCGTCATCCTCTCCTCGCCGTATCGCTCGGCGATCAGCTGGATCGCCAGGTGGCCGAGCTGGTAGTTCACGCTCGTCAGGCCCTCGGCGTCCCAGGAGAGATTGTCGGGGATCTTGCCGGTGAACGGCTGGTCGAGCTGCCCTCGCACGTACGCGCGGGTCTGGGGTGTGCGGCCGTTCGCGTTCAGGCTCTCGCCGCGGTGGGCCATGAACTCCGCGAAGCCCTCGATGATCCAGTTGTCCCCGCCCAACACCTCGAACTCGCCGTTGTCCAGGGGGGCCATCACCGAATGCGCCATCTCGTGCCGGAAGATCTCCCGCACGCCCTTGGCGTCGTCGAAGAAGGGCGAGGCGGTGTCCACCACGATGCGGGACCCACCGATCTTGACCTTGTCCCCGCTCCCTCCGAAGGTCGGCATGCCGATGGAGACGCCGGACTCGGTGACCTTCTCCACGGTGCGGAACAGGTGCCCCAGCTGGGCCCGGCCCTTGGCCAGGGCGACCACGAAGCCGGCGGGCACCTCGGCGCTCCCGTCACCGTTCTTCGCCCAGAAGTCCAGGTCCTCGGCGGCGGCCCGCTCCGCGACGGGCGCGATCTGGCGGGCCCGCGCGGCCTGCGCCGGAGGGGCGAGGACGATCGTGTGCAGGGTCTTGGTGACCGAGATGTCCGGCCAGCTGTCCCACGGGGCCGGGTAGAAGACGGTCTTGTCCTCACCGAAGGCCGCGGGGGCGCCACCGACCTTGGTCACGACCAGCGGGGCGTCCTTGCTCGCCTTGGTCACCGTCCAGCGGTACCACTCGGCGACCGGGCGCAGGTCGATGCCCGCGAACTGGTGGACGAAGGCGACGTCGAGGGAGAAGGACACCTGCCGCCCGAAGTTGTCCTGGGCGAGCCCCTGCTGCTTCAGGATCTCGAAGGAGGCCGACTGGAGCGGCAACTTGCGCAGGTTGGCGAAGGTGCGGGTCTGCGCCTTGACCAGGGCCGCGTTCTTCTGGTCGAAGATCTTCAGGTAGCCCTTCAGGTCGCCCGTCTGGTAGGCATTGCCGTGCTCTAGCACCGCCTTCTTCAGTTCCGCCTCGGTCACGGCGATCGTGTCGGAGTTTCCCGTGCCGGCGGCGTTCTCGGCCGGGGACGGCTTCGCGAGCATCATGCCGACCAGCGCGCCCACGCCGACGGTGAGCAGCACGACCAGCGCGCTGAGCGCCACCCACAGGCCCGTCCTGCGACGGCGCGGCGGCGGCCCGGGAGGCGGGTACGGGCCCTGCGGCGGGTACGACGGTTGCGGGTACGGGGGCTGACCACCCGGCGGCGGGTACGGCGGCTGGGGAGCCTGCGGTGGCGGCCACGACTGCGGTTGCGGATGGTGCGGAAAAGACTGCCCCGATGTCACTTTTGCCCCATAGGTAACAGCAGTTGCAGAACGCCGCAAACCCTACCCAAAACCCGGCGGGGCCCGGGGTCCGTTACCAGTACTGGCCGGCCGCGCGGGCGGAGCGGGAAGCCCGGCACGGCCGGTCCCCGCCTCGGCCCCGGTGGCGGTCACGGTCATGGTCATGGTCGCGGTCGCGGTCGTGGGCGTTCACAGTGTGTCCAGGGAGGCGCGGCGGCGGCTCTCCGCTTCGAACACCTTCAGCAGGACGCCGGCCGTGACCGCGTACCCGAGGCCCACCACCGCCTCGGCGCCCAGGTCCGCCGGCACGGCCCCCTGCCCGGACACCAGGGCCCGCGCCGCGCGCGCCGCGTGGGTGATCGGCAGCAGGTCCCCCAGCGCCCCCATCCACGCGGGAAGCCTGTTCAGCGGGATGTTGACCCCCGTCAGCAGGAGCATCAGCGAGGTGGCCACGTTGGACACCAGCCACACGTCCCGGAAGCGCAACCCGATCGCGCCGAGCGTCAGTCCGAAGAAGCCGCAGGACAGCGACCCCGCGGCGAGTACCACCAGCAGCCCGGGCACCGCTCCGGGCGGGATGCGCAGGCCGAGCAGCAGCGCCCCGGCGGACAGCGTGAACGCCGCGACGAGCAGGCCGTTCAGGGCGTACGGCAGCACCCGGCCGAGGAAGATCGCCGTACGGCTCCGCGGGGAGAGCAGGACGTGGCCGAGGGTGCCGAACCTGCGCTCGTTGGCGACGGCCATCGTGCCGCCGAACACGCACGCCACCGAGGCCGAGAGCACGGCGTTGCCGACGATGTAGAAGGTGTCGTCCGCGACACCGAGCTGACGCCCGAGGTAGGCGAAGAACAGCAGCTGGAACAGCGGGCTCGCCAGCAGCGTCCCGGTGAACATGGCCGGGCTGGTCCAGTTGAACAGGGCCCGGTAGGCGATCACGCCGCCGAGGCCGATGAGCCGCGACACCTTGGCTTCCTTTCCGCCACGCGGGCCGGACGATGGGAGGAGGTACATGTCAGGCCAGCGCGAGGGTCGCGGTGACGCGCGCACGGCGCTCCACGTGGACCAGGGCGAGGGTGCCGAGCGCCAGGCACGCCGCGCCGATGGCCAGGCAGGCGGCCAGCGACGGCCAGATCGGACCGCCCGCCGCCGCCTCCCGCACCGCGCGTGCGCCCCAGGTGGTCGGCAGCACCGCCGCGATGGGCCCGGTCCATCCGGGCAGCGCGCTGATGGGGACGAGCATCCCCGACACCAGCCAGATGGGGTATTCCAGGGTGTTGGTCAGCGCGTTGGCGTTGCGCAGCAGCACGAACGTGGCGGCCAGGAGGAGCCCGAACATCCCCAGTCCCGCGACACATCCGGCCGCCGCGGCGACGAACCCCAGCGGGTCGCGGAAGTCGGGGGTGATGCCGTAGAGCGCCCATCCCCAGGCCAGCGTGCCGAGCATCGCGTACGTGCCTGTGACGGCGTTCGCCAGCGTGACCGGCAGCAACGTGAGCACGGCGGGCCTGGGCGCGATCATGAGCATCTCCAGCGTGCCCTGCCAGCGCTGGTTCTGGATGGCGCCGCCGGAGCCGAACAGCACCGAGGACCACACCCCCATCAGGCCCGCCCCGACGGCCGCCTCGAGCAGCAGATGCGGCTCGGTGCCGGCGCGGAACAGGTACACCGCGAGCGTGGCCTGCACCAGCGGGACGATGAACGCCGTGGCGATCTCGAACGGCGACCGGCTGAGCTGCTTCACGTGCAGCAGCGCGCCGACGATGACCACCCGTGCCGCGCTCGCGCCGGCGGCGATCGCGCGTTCGGCGCGCACGCCGGTGGTGGTCGCCGGGGTGGTGCCCGGGCCGATGGCGCTCACGCGGGCTGCACCTCCCCGACGATCGAGACGTACGCGTCCTCGAGGGTCCCGGTGCCGCCCTTGAGCTCGGCGGGCGTGCCGAGCGCGCGGATCACGCCGCCGGCGATGACCGCGATGCGGTCGCACAGCTCGTCGGCCTCGGCCATGTAGTGCGTGGTCAGCAGCACCGTGGTGCCGGTCGCGGCGAGGTCTGCGATGGTACGGCGAAGCTCGCGCGCGGCCACCGGATCGACGCCGATCGACGGCTCGTCCAGGAACAGGACCTGCGGCTCGTGGAGCAGCCCTCGGGCGATGTGCAGCCGCTGCCGCATGCCACGGGAGTACCCCTCGACCCGCTCGCGTTCCCGGCCGGCCAGGCCCACGAGGTCCAGCAGCTCGGCGATTCTGCGTCGCTGCTCCCGTGGTGGCACGCCGTACAGTTCGGCGAAGTAGCGCAGGTTGTCCAGACCGGACAGCCGGTCGTACAGTCCCCGGTCGCCGCCGAAGACGTACCCGATGCGGCGCCGCACCTCGCGGGTCTGCCTGACGACGTCGAACCCCGCCACCCTGGCGGTGCCGGCCGTCGGGATGAGCAGCGTGTTGAGCATCTTGATGGTCGTGGTCTTGCCCGCGCCGTTCGGGCCGAGCAGCCCGAACAGCTCGCCTCTGGCGACGGAGAGGCTCACGCCGCGCACCGCCTCGGTCTCGATGAGCTTCGGGCTCAGCCATCCGGTCCGCTGGCGGTAGGTGCGGCGCAGTCCGTCCGCCTCGATCGCGTTCATGACCAGGGACGGTAGATAGACCCCAGGGCAGCGGCAATGGATTCGGCGCCCGCCGAATGCTCACCTCGCGCGTGCGGTTCAGCCGGCGGCGGAGGTGGTTCCCTGCTGGGCGAGCAGGCCGACGAGGGCGACGCCCGCGGGCTCCAGGCCGTACAGGACCCGCCGCCCGACCCGCCGCCGGTTGACCACACCCGCCGCCAGCAGCGCGGACAGATGCTCGGAGACCGTGCTCGGCGCGAGCCCCAGCTCGGCGGCCAGTCCGGCCGTGGTCGCCGGCCTGGCCAGCGCCCGCAGCACGGAGGCCCTGCCCCGCCCGACGAGGATCGCCAGCCGGTCGGCCTCGGGGCCCGCCGCCCGCGGAGCCGCATCCCCGGCGAGGGCCACCGCGCCACGCGACTGGTAGGAGACGGCGACCACCCCGGGGTTGTCCGTGGTGCACATCAGCCCGCCCGCCGAGAAGATCAGCGGGATGAGCAGCAGGCGCTGGTCGTCGGCGGTGAACGAGTGCTCCAGGGCCTTCACCAGGGTCAGCGTCGGCGGTTCCCAGCGGATGCGGTCGCGAAGGCCGGCCAGCAGGGCGTCCGGACCGGCCCCGGCGAGCGCCCTGGCCCGGTAGAGGACCTCCTCGTCGAGCGCGGCGCGCATGGCGGGCCAGTGGGGTGCCATCGCCGCCTCCCAGAAGACCCCCAGCGCGTCGGCCAGCTCGCCGAAGGCCCGGGCCGGGTCCTCCAGGAAGGGCACGAGCTCGGGCGGCGGCCGGTGGGGGAAGTACGCGGAGAGCTCCCTTCGGACGACCTCCGGCGCGGTCGCCCGCAGCCCGTCGAGCTCCTCGCCGATCGTCGGGCAGGCCGAGGGCGGGATCGGGGACAGGAAGTCGGGAAATCGGGATCCGGTGTCCAGCACGGCCCGCACCGGCGCGGTGGCCGGCTCCGACCGCAGCACTTCCCGCGCCGAGCGGACCCATGCCGTGTAAGGCCAGTGGATCTCGTCCCGCCGGGTCAGGAACAGGCCGCAGATCGTCTCCCAGAGCGGGCTGACCGCGATCCTCGTGCGGCTCAGCGTCGCCTCGTCCAGCCGGATCCTGATCACGCAGGCAGCATATCCGCCCACGTCCCGGCATGTCCGGCGCCACCGATCGCCGGTGGTGACCTCCCGCGGCGAGCACGCGGCCGGCCGTCACGCCTCGGGCGAACATCCCGCTCAGCGTTCCGAGGAGAGGCCGGGAAGCTGCCAGGATGGCGGCATGACGGAGCTGAACGGTCGTCCCGTGACCCCCGGCGAGCTCGCCGCTCTCGCGCTCTACAACTACGGCCACTTCACCACCATGCGGGTGGAGGAGATGCGGGTCCGCGGCCTGTCCCTTCATCTCGACAGGCTTCTCGCCGACTGCCGCATCCTGCACGGCGTCGACCTCGACCTCGACCGGGTCCGCCACCTGGTCCGCCGCGCGGCGGCCTCCGCTCCCTCGCCGGTGATCGTTCGGGTCACCGTGTTCGACCCCGAGTTCGACAGGGCCCACCCGGCGGCCAAGGCACGGCCGGAGATCCTCGTCGGCACGCGCCCCGTCCCGGCCGGCCAGGCGCCGCCCGCGCTGGGCGTCGTGGAGTACGAGCGCGACATGCCCGAGGTGAAGCACTCCGGCCTGTTCGGCCCCCTCCTCCACCGGCGCTTCGCGCAGATCAACGGCTACGACGACGTGCTGTTCGTCAACCGCCGCGCGCAAGTGACCGAAGGGCCGACCTGGAACATCGGCTTCGTCCGCAACGGCGGCGTCGTGTGGCCGGAGTCCGACCACCTCAACGGCGTCACCATGCGGCTGCTCGACGATGCCCTGCGCCGCGCCGGCATCCCTTCCCGCACCACCGAGGTCGACACCGACGACCTGGCCTCGATGGGGTCCGCCTTCATCACCGACGCCGCCTTCGGGCCGCGCCCCGTCCGCTCAATCGAGGGCGTCGAGCTGTCCCTGGACGAGCCGATCCTCACCACCCTGCGCAGGGAGTACGCCGCCATCCCCGGCGACCCCCTGTAGGCGTCAGGCGCCGGCCCGCGCCGGCTGCACCGGCGTCGGCGTCGGCGTCGGCGTCGGCGTCGGCGTCGGCGTCGGCGTCGGCGTCGGCGGGAAGGTCACACGTCGGCGCCGGTCGGAAGGTCACGCGCCGGCCCTTCTCCAGCCGGGCGGGGTCATCGTCGGCGTCCGCGTGTGCGGCGGTCACGTTCTCGAGCCTCCATGGACCGGAGCGGCGCCGGTGGCCGCCGACACCAGGTCTTCGTAGACGTCCGGGTCGGTGGTGAAGGCGCCCAGCCGGACGGTCTTGTTGTCGCCGTGGTAGTCGCTCGACCCGGTGGCGCGCAGGCCGAGGTCGCGGGCGAGCGCGCGCATGTGCTCGCGGTCGTCGTCGGAATGGTCGGGATGGCCGGACTCCACGCCCCACAGACCGGCCTCGGCCAGATGGGCGATCACCGCGTCCGGCACGATGTGGCCACGCCTGCCCGCCCTCGGATGCGCCAGCACCGACACGCCACCCGCCTCGCTCACCAGACGCACCGCGGTCAGCACGTCGATGTCGGTTTTCGGCAGCCGATAGCGGCGTCCCAGCCACTCCGGCGCGAACGCCTCGTCCATCGACCTGACCAGGCCCCGACGGAGCAACGCCCGGGCGATGTGCGGCCGCCCCGCCGTGCCGCCGGCCGCATACCCATGCACCTCGGGGAGCGTGACATCGATGCCGTCGGCGTTCAGCAGCGCGACGATCTTCTCGCTGCGGCTGTCGCGCGACCGGCGGACCTTGGCCAGTTCCTCGGCGAGCGCGGCGTTCCCGGGATCGAACAGGTAGGCCAGCAGATGCAGCCCGACCGACGGCTCATCGCCGTGCCAGCGGCCCGACAGCTCCGCACCCGGCACCAGCGTCAGCCCCGGCGGCACGGCCTCGGCGGCCGCCCGCCACCCTGCCGTCGTGTCGTGGTCGGTGAGCGCCACCACGTCCAGCCCTTCGGCGGCGGCGTGTCCCAGCAGGGCGGCGGGAGGGTCGGTGCCGTCGCTGACGGTTGAGTGCGTGTGCAGATCGATCCGCATACGACGAGCCTCTCAGCTTCCGGGCCGCCGTGCCGCCCCTCTCCCGCGTCGCGACGGGTCCGGGAAAGTGCCGCGGGCGCGAGGGAAGCCGGTGTACGGCACGGCGGGCGTCGGGTTCGGGATCCAAGTGGCCGCGCGCGACGGGCGCCGTCCAGGACGCCGTTGCCGTCGGGGACGCATGTCAGCCGATGGCCACCTCGGCCTCGATCTCGACGGGGATCGAGAAGGGCAGTTCCGCCAGCCCGACGGCCGAGCGGGCATGCCTGCCCGCCTCCGGGCCCCACAGCCGCAGGATCAGGTCGGAGAACCCGTTGATCACCATCGGGGTGTCGGTGAACCCCGGCGCGGTGTTGACCATGCCGTACACCCTGAGCCATCCGGTCACCCGGTCGAGATCGCCCAGCTCCCGCTTGAGGCTGGACAGGATCGCCAGGCCCGTCAGCCGCGCCGCCTCGTACCCCTGCTCCCGGGTCAGCTGGTCGCCCACCTTGCCGAGCGGCCCGGCCAAAGACCCGTCCTCGCGCAGCGGCCCGTGCCCGGACACGAACGCGCGATCTCCGTACACCCTGACCCAGGGGAACGGCAGCACGGCCCCCGGCGGCAGGCGCGTGGGCCCGGGCAGCACGAGCCCGAGTTCGCCCAGCCTTTCCTCGATGTGCATGGAACCCCCCTTCGGCGGCACGGCCCCGCGGCCCGGACCGCCGAGCGGCGTGTCCCTGTGCCGACCGCCATTATCCGAGTGATCGGATCCTCCGGCCGCGATCCAGCGGCAACAGGCCGGTACGGACGATCAACCGCCGCCGCCGGGCGGGGGCCCTGACCACGACCCGCCTTATGTGGACATGTGGTCATCATCATCAACGTGGGGTGGACGGGATACCCTCGTTCGCACGAACGTCGGCACCCGGGGGAAAAGTGACGCTTGCCAGACGGTCGGGCCGGTTGTGGCGCGCGATCATGATCGTGCTGTCCGTCCCGCCGCTCCTCCTCGTGGCCAGCGGGATCTCGCTGTACCTGCTCGACGCCGGTGAGCCGGTGGCGCGCTCGCAGGCCGCCGGCCAGGACGCTATGTGGCTCGGCCACGCGTGGGTGGACGGGCGCAACGGCGAGCGCGAGCTCTCGGCACTCGCCGACCGGCTGCGCGGCGGCGGCATCGGTGACGTGTACGTGCACACCGGCCCGCTGGAGGACGACGGCACCCTGTCCGCGTCCCTCTACCCCCGTGCGGCCTGGGCGGTGACCGCGCTGCACCGCGCGGTCCCGGGCCTGCGCGTCCACGCCTGGCTGGGCCAGCTCGTCGAGCCCGGCCGGCTCGACCTGTCCTCGCCTTCCGTGCGGGCCAACGTCGTCCGGGCGGCCGAGCAGGTCCTCACCGCCGGCTTCGACGGCGTCCACTACAACTTCGAGCCGGTGCCCGACGGCGATACCGGGCTGCTCGACCTCCTCGACAGCACCCGCGCCGCCATACCGCCCGCCCGTGCCACGCTCTCGATGTCGGTCCACCACATCGAACCGCTGCCGGGCATCGCCTTCGCCGGGAACGCGCTGCTCGGGCACCCCAAGTGGTGGACGCCCGGCTACCTGACACAGGTCGCCCGCCGCCTCGACCAGGTGGCGGTGATGAGCTACGACACCGCGCAGCCCACCGAGGCGCTCTACAGCGGGTACGTCCGGCGGCAGACCGAACTCGCCCTGGCGGCTGTCCCGCCCAGCACTCGCCTGCTCATGGGACTGCCCGCCTACCACGACGACAACCTGCTCCGCCATCACCTGGCCGAGACCGTCGCCGCGGGCGTCCGCGGCGTGCGCCTCGGGCTGGGCACGGATTCCCGTCCCGGCTTCGGGGTGGCCCTCTACGTCGACTTCGCCGCCACGCCCGCCGACTGGGCCGCCTACCACCGCATCTGGTCCGACCAACGACCCCCGACCTAGGAAGCTTGAGCGACCAGAGTCGTGAAGATCCAGACCGGATCGCAGCGGGTCCACCTGCCGGAGAAGTACGGCAACTGGCGAGGCGTCTGCAACCGGCTGCTGATGTGAGACGGCACCGGCGGTTCCGGCCACATCTCACCTGTCGCACCGCGGCAGGGGCCCCCTAGGACGAAGTTCGCTCGGTCTACCGAGCCGACCAGGGCCAACACGTCGACCAGCCGACCTCTGTCTCCTCGCCGCCGGGTCGATGCCGTCGCACACGCCTTGACGGCTAACGCTGTTATCCTTACCGTTTAGCTAACAGCGTTAGCCGGACGCGCCGAGCGGCCGGGGACCGAACCTGAGGGAGACGCCATGCACCAGCCCGCCACGCTCGCCACCCGGACTTCCGGCGCGACCTCCGCCGCCCCGACCGCCCGTACCCCGGCGGCCCGTACCCCGGCGGCCCGCACCTCGGCGGCCCGCACCCTGCGGATCGCTCGCCGCGTGGGCTGGCTCGGTCTCGCGCTCTTCCTCACCGCGTTCGCCGTGCTGGAGATCGCCAAGTACGGCACCACCACACTGCTCGCCGCCGTGCTGTTCATGATCGCCCCCGACCTGACCATGCTCGTCGGCGCCTCGGACGCGAAGAACCTGCGGCGCGGCCGGCTCTCGCCTCGCGCGGTGCCGTTCTACAACGCCGCCCACCGCCCGTGGATCCCGCTGGCCCTGCTGGTGGCCTACACGTTCTCCCCGATCGCCTGGCCCCCGCTCTTCGCGGCGGGGCTGGCGTGGCTCGGGCACATCGCCTACGACCGCGCGCTCGGGTACGGGCTGCGCACCCCCGAAGGCTTCCAGCGCGGCTGAACGCGCCCCGAGCGCCCGTACCACCGAATGCCGGTGGCTCAGGCGTGCGCCAGGACATTCCGGTAGAACGGCGGAGCGAGGTAAGCCGCGACCGCCAGCGCCACCAGTCCCGCGCTCAGGCTCGCCCCAGGACCTCCCCCGGCGACGGCCGCGTTGAGCGTGTCGAGCAGTAGCACGGCGGCGGCCAGGCCGAACAGCGGCAGGCCGATCGTGGCGGCCAGCCCCGACGGCTCGTCGTCGCCACGTCGCATGACGTACCAGACCGCGCCGAGGACCAGCCCGAGGATCCCCGCGGCCACCCGGTACGTCACGACCTCACCCCAGTGGTGGAGCGCCGCGGCCTCCAGACAGCTCTTGCCGGGAAAGTAGCGGACGAAGTCGGCGCAGCGTTCGGGCGTGTAGGCGACTCCGGGCAGATCGGCCGAGACGAACCCCGCCCCGAAGACCCGGCCGAGGATCTTGGCGACGGCACCGCTGACCCCGATCGCGACGAGTCCCCCAGCGGCCAGGCCGGTGAGGGGCCGCAGGACATGTCTGTTGCTCATGCTCCGACGCTAGGCAGCGGACGAAATCCACTCCACACCGGCGCAGTGCAGCATTTGTGAAGGTTCGGCGCGCACCCCCTCGGCCTACTCCACGGCCCCCCGCGAAGGTTCGGCGCACCCCCCGCCGTACCTCGCGAACCGCCACTCCGGACGCGGACGGTCCGAGCACTACAGCGGGCGGAGATGGGAGGGCGAGCGGCGAAGGCAGGGGGGGCACCGAACCGGACATCTCAGCGCACGGGCGCCGGGACCTTCCCGATGCCGAGCGTGTTGCCGGCGTACCCGAGGGCCGCCGCCTCGGCGAGCACCTCCGGCGAGTACCAGAACGGGGCGTGCACCGGAGGCGTCGCCCGATCCCGAGGCGGCGGAGATCGGTATCCTGGGACGCCGTAGTGATCCAAGATCGCCACACTGGTGTCCAGACGGTGGCGAGCCCCGCCCGGTGGCGTGGTCGTCGAGCCGCGTCCGGCGGGCCGGCGGGTGGCGGCACGCACGGCCGCGGCACCGGTGACGGATTTTCGACATCGACGAGAAAGGCGTACGGCGTGCTGCTGGCGGCTCGATACCGGTTGGACGAGCCTCTCGGGCGCGGAGGCATGGGCGAGGTCTGGAGGGCCACGGACGAGGTCCTCAACCGTCCCGTCGCGGTGAAACTGCTGCTGGCCGAGGCCGTCTCCTCGTCCTCCGCCGCCGCGCGCTTCCGCCAGGAGGCCCAGGCCACCGCCCGGCTCAACCACGCCAACGTCGTCGCCGTCCACGACTTCGGTGAGGCCGGCGACCGCCTGTTCCTCGTGATGGAACTGATCGAGGGACGCAGCCTCGCCGACCATCTCGCCGCCACCGGACCGCTCAGCGTGGCGGAGGTGACCCGCATCGGCGCCCAGGCGGCCGCCGGCCTGGCCGCCGCGCACCGGCTGGGAGTCATCCACCGCGACATCAAACCCGGCAACCTGCTGCTGACCGCCGACGGAACGGTGAAGGTCGTCGACTTCGGCATCGCCCGCCTTGCCGACCAGGCGGCGGCCGCGCTCACCAGGACAGGGCTCATCGTCGGCACGAGCACCTACCTCGCCCCCGAACGCGCGCTCGGCGGCGACGCCGGCCCGGCATCCGACGTGTACGCGCTCGGGTGCGTCCTGTACGAACTCCTGGCCGGGCACCCGCCGTTCCGCGGTGACACCTCGACGGCGGTGCTCTACCAGCACGTCCAGGTGGCCCCCGCGCCACCGCGCCGGCTGCGCGGAGACCTGCCGCCCGCGTTGGACGACCTGCTGATGCGCCTGCTCGCGAAGAAACCCGACGCCCGCCCCTCAGCCGACCAGACAGCCCACTGGCTCGCCACAGCCTCCGCCTCGCCCACAGGCCCGCCCCTCTCGCCCACAGGCCCCCCACCGACCGGCACCCCTACCCGCCCGGCATCGGCTCCACAGACCGGCACATCTACACGCATGGGCATGGCCACGGGCAATCCCACCCATCCAGAATCGGTGCCATCGACCGGCATGTCCGCTCGTACGGAATTCCTGCGGCCGACAAGCCCGCCCTCCCCTGCCGGAGCCGCCTTCGCTACCGGTGCACCCGGCTCCGCGCGACCCATGCCGCCGGTGGACATGCCTGGGGCGACGCGGTTCATGCCGCCGCTGTCCCTGGACGCCGAGGATGGCGCGCGGCCGTCTCCGGTGGCGGCGGCGTGGCGATCGCTGCGGCTCGGCGATCGGACGCCCGTCGTCACCGTCGCGGGGATCGCCGTGGTCGCCCTTGTCGCGGTGCTGGCCTTCTCCCTCCTGCGGCCCGGCGCTGGACCGGCCGCCGGCGAGGGCACCGCCAAGCCGTCATCCCCCGCCGAGCAGTCCGCCCCGGCCTCGTCCGCGTCGCCTCTGGCATCGCCGTCCTCCCCCACCCCTCAGGCGACGCCGTCCCCCTCAGCGGTGGCCGTGGGGCCGAGGCGGCTGTCGGACGATCCGCGCGTCCTGCTGGCGCAGCTCGCCCAAGGGCTGCGCTGGTCGGCGGGCCGGGGGCAGCTCGACCCTGACGTCGCCGAGAAGGTGCAGCGCGACATCGCCGAGGCCCGCTCCAAGCTGGACCACGACGACCGGAAGCATCGCCGCCAGGGCGGAGACGAGAGCAAAACGGCCGAGCGGATCCGCGGGATCCTGCAGGAGCTCGCCGAGGCCGAGCAGCGTGGCCGGTTCACCGCCGCCCCGGCGCTCACCCGGCTCCTCGACCACCTCGCCGACCTCGTCCAAGCCGGCGATGGCCGGCGCGACGACGAGGACTGAAGACCATGCGCGCCGGCACGGCGGTGATGAGGACCAAGCTCGTCGACGCCATGCCTGCGGTTCCCGAGGACACCGGCAGGCCGGCGACCCGCTAGTCGTGCCGCCCACCGGCTTCGACCGAGTTGCCCGCCGTACGGTGGCGCCGGCATCGCCGTCCCCCTTCGCATCGCCCCGGCGCCGACCCACGCACCACACGTGGCGGAGCAGCGGTCCGCCTGGTGCGCAGACAGGTGGACTGGCGTGGAGACCCTGCGTGTACTTGCCCGGTGGTCGCGTACTCCCCCAGTAGTACGGCACTGACCGCTGCACGGGGGACGACGTGGCGCGCCGTGTGCAACAGCATCAGCACTATCCCACCGACCTGAAGGGAGCACGCGATGCGCAAGATCTATGTCGCTCTTGCCGGAGTGCTGATGCTCGCCGTTTTGGCGCAGTTCTATTTCGCAGCGGTCGGCGCGTTCGCCAAGCCGCAGGATGACAGCTCCTACGCTCTGCACGGCATGACCGGAATGATGATCATCCCGGTCCTGTCCTTGCTGGCCACCCTCGCCGCCGCGGCGTCCCGCGCACCCGGCCGGCAGATCGCGCTGACCCTCCTGCCACTGGGCCTCGTGATCGTCCAAGTGTTGATCATCGTGCTCGGCCGCGCGCTGAACGACGCCACGGGGAACACCACCCCGGTCGGGCTGGCCATCCTCGGCCTGCACGCGATCAACGGCATGGCCGTCATCGGGGCCGCCGGCATGGTGCTCCGCCAGGCCCGGACCCTCGCGGCGTCCTCAGGCACCCCTGTGGCGTCCGCTGGACCCGTCGGAGACGAGTCCGGGGCACGCGCATCCGGATCGCTCGGAAGCGACTCCGCGGCACGGCCGTCTGGGTCGCCGGGTAACGACTCCGCGGCGCGGTCCTCGTGACCGTCGCGACGCTCATGACGCTCGACCTGCTCGCCGGGGTCCTCGCCGCCGTCGCGTGGCTGGGCGCCGGCGCGCTGGCCGCCTCCCGGCGGGCCCGGCCGGCGGCGGCCGTGTTCGCGGTGGCGGTGCTGGTGTCGCTGGCGCGGGCGGGGATCGTCTGGGCACTCGCCGGCGCGGGATGGTGGTTCGTCCAGGAGAAGATCACTCTCACGCTGCCGCTCCTCGCGGTCGGCACGGTCGCCGCGACCCTGATCGCCGGCCCGCACCTGGTGAGAGCGGCCCTGCCCGGCCGTCAGGCCCCGGCGCCATCCCGGGGGGCGGCAGGTGGTGCCGAGCCGGAGCCGGTAGCGGGAGCGGGAGCGCAGCCAGGGGTCGTCGTGCCGCTGCTCGGCGCCGGGTACGCGGCGGCCGTGGGGCCGGTCATCACGCTGCTGCTGGGGTATCCGGCGACCTGGAGCACCGTCGCGATCACCGTCGCCCTGGTGGCGACGGCCGTGCTGGTGACCTACCGCATCATGTCCCCGGGAGTGCCTGTGCCAGGGATGCGGGTCACCGTCGCGACGACCACGGTGGTGGGCCTGGCCGGGGTGGGGCTCGCATTCCTGCCGTCCGAGGGCGTGGACACCGGCGGCGTCCCGGTGGCCGCGCACATGACGGCGGGCCTCCACGGGGCATCGCACGCGATGGCCGCCGGGGCGACGCGACATCACACCACCGCCGCTGACGCGTCGGGGCCCGGTCAGCCTGTCACGGCGCTGCGGGGGCCCGCCGTGCCGTCGCCGGGCGGGACGGTGCGCCGGTTCGAGCTGACCGCGCGGACGGCGATGGTCACGCTGTCGTCCGGGCAACGGGTGTCGGCGTGGACGTTCAACGGGACCGTTCCCGGCCCGCCGATCACCGCCGCCGAAGGCGACCTCATCGAGGTACGGCTGCGCAACGCGGACATCGAAGGGGGGGTGACCCTGCACTGGCACGGTTATGACGTACTGGCAGGTGAGGACGGTGTCCCCGGCCTGACGCAGGACAGCGTGCGGCCCGGGCAGGAGTTCGTGTACCGGTTCCTCGCGAACCAGGTGGGCACGTACTGGTACCACACGCACGAGGTGTCCGACCAGGGCGTCAAGATGGGCCTGTACGGAACGCTGGTCGTCTCACCACGGGCGGCGCGGTCGCCCGCCGGCACCCGAGACTCGACGCGGCCGCCGAACACGACAGACGCGACACAACCCCCGAGTTCGACAGGCGCGGCGCGAGCGGTGGGGGTGGATCTGGTCCTGCCGGTGCACACTTTCGCGGGGCGGACCGTGCTCGGCGACCACGACCAGCCGATCGACCGGCGGGCGGCTCCCGGCACGCCCGTACGGCTCCGGCTGATCAATACCGACAACACGCCGCACCGGTTCACCCTCGCCGGTACCCCCTACCGGCTCGTGGCCGTGGACGGCACCGACCTGAGCGGCCCCGGCGAGGTGAGCCGGGTCGGGTTGCGTCTGCCCGCGGGTGGCCGTTACGACCTCGCGTTCAGCATGCCGCGGGATCGGGCGGTCGTACTGGCCGCGGATGACCGCGTGACCGGCCTGCGCCTCACTCCCGGCGACCCCCTCGATTCAACCTCGAACGAGTCCTCGGGGCCGGAGACGGGAAGCGAGGACGGCGTCGCGGATGCCGCCGGGTGGCCCGAGCTCGATCTCACCCGGTACGGCACGGCGGCCCGCACGCCGTTCACGTCCGCCGGGCCCTTCGACCGGGATTTCACCCTCGTGCTCGACCAGGGGCTGGCACTGGCCGACGGCCTCCCGGCGTACGCGCACACCGTGAACGGCCGCGCGTTCCCGTCGGTCCCCACGCAGCTCGTCGGCGATGGTGATCTCGTCCGGATGACCGTGGTGAACCGGGGGCGGGAGACACATCCGTGGCACCTGCACGGTCACCGCGTGCTGGTGCTGAGCCGGGACGGGCGGGCGCCGACCGGTAGCCCCCTGTGGCTGGACACTTTCGACGTCCGGCCGGGTGAGGTCTGGCAGGTCGCCTTCCGCGCGGCGAACCCGGGTCTGTGGATGAACCACTGCCACAACCTGAGCCACGCGGATCAGGGCATGGTCCTCCACCTGGCCTATCAGGGGATCACGACCCCGTTCCACGGTGCGCATGGCGGCTGAGCGTTTGAGGCGGCGACCCTTAAGGTGATCTTTGCGGCCATCGGTACTAGGCTTCGCCGTCGATGTCCGGAAATATCCCGCCTCGCACCCGTATGTGGAAGCCTGGGGCCTTGGTCATGGCGTTGACGATCGGAGCCGCCGTCCTGCTGGGCGGATGCACCCTTCTCCTCGGCACGCAGAACGATGCGGTGAGCACGGTCGCGAGGATGCCGGACGGCACGCCTCGCGCCGTGGCCACTCCGTCAGGGGTGACGTCCCCGGCCGCCACCACGTCCGCCTCGCCGCCGGGACGGATGGCGGGCATGGGCACGCCGCCGGCAGGCTCGCCCTCCTCCGCCGCGTCCTCTCCGGCCGCCACGCCGACGACCTCGGGCTCCGATCCGGGCCCCGGGAAGCGACCGGAGGTCGTGCGCGTACCCCGGTCCGGGAAGGGGCGTTACGCCGTGGTCAAGGGCGTCGCCCTCCCGCCTGAGGGCCGCCACGGGAAGGTGGTCCGCTACATGGTCGAGGTCGAGCGGGGGCTTCCGTTCGACCCGGAGGAGTTCGCCGCCATGGTGCACCGGACGCTCAACGATCCGCGCAGCTGGGGACGGGGCGGCCGGATGCGCTTCCAGCGGGTGGACCACGGCCCCGTACGGTTCCGCGTGGCGCTGTCCAGCCCCATGATGACCAACGCGCGCTGCCGCCCGCTCCAGACGTTCGGCGAGCTGTCCTGCTGGAACGGCAGGCGCTCGGTCATCAACGCGAAGCGGTGGGCCTCGGCCATCCCGGGATACCGCCGGGATCTCACCGCCTACCGGCAGTACGTGATCAATCACGAGGTCGGCCACGCGCTCGGCCACGGGCACGAGCGGTGCCCCGGGCGCGGCAAGCGCGCTCCGGTGATGCTCCAGCAGACGAAGTCCCTGCAAGGCTGCCGCCCCAACCCGTGGCCGTTCCCCGACGCCAAGGCAGGGTCACGCGGTACGCCCGAGCGTCGGGAGGACCACCGTCCCGGCGGTCACGGGACCCATTCGCAGACTTCCCCCGGCCAAGCGCGACAGCAGCGCGAATAGCACGGGAAGGCGATGCTGCCGAGGAGCCAGGCCACCGTCGGCCCCCAGACGAAATGCCGCGAGCGAAATGCCGCGGCCCTGCTCGTGGTCGGGTCACGTCATCGCTCAAGTAAAGATCATCCTTGTTGGGTCAGCTCAACCGACGTTTGCCGTCAATGGCATGATCTATGCCCTAATTACCACTGAATTGAGTTTCAGTCGCACTCCGAAAACCTTTCGACATATCCGTTAGCTCCGCAATATGCACCCGGCTCGGCTTCTGACGGCGTAAGTGGAAAGGCCCTGTCCTTCCGCCCTCCGCGACGACTTGACCTCAACCAAGGTTGAAGTTCAACGATGGTCGCCACACCACCTTGGACTAGGGAGAACACCATGATCCTCGTGACGGGCGCCACAGGTCACGTCGGCAGGCACGCCGTGTCCGGCCTCCTCGCGGCAGGCGCCGGCGTACGTGCGCTGAGCCGTGCCCCGGGCTCCGCCGGCTTCCCCGACGGCGTCGAGGCCGTCTACGGCGACCTGGCCGCGCCCGAGACCCTGGACGCCGCCCTGGACGGCGTCGAGTCGGTGTTCCTGGTGTGGCCCACCCTGTCGGCGGACCACGCCGCCCCGGCGACCATCGAGGCGATCGCGAAGCGCGCCCGTCACGTCGTGTACCTGTCCGCGCGCGGCGTTCCCGACGGCCCGCAGCAGGCCCAGGGGTCGATCCTCGGCTCCCACGCCCTCCTCGAGCACCTGATCGAGAAGAGCGGGATGGAGTGGACGTTCCTGCGCCCGGGCGGCTTCGCGGTGAACACGCTGATGTGGGCGCCGCAGATCCGTGAGACCGGGACCGTCCGGTGGATCCACGGGTCGGCGGGCCGGGCGCTGATCCACGAGCGGGACATCGCCGCCGCCGGCGTGCGCGCGCTGACCGGGACCGGCCACCTCGGCGCGAAGTACGAGCTGACCGGACCGCAGACGATCAGCCAGGTAGAGCAGGTGACCGCCATCGGGGAGGCGATCGGCCGCCCGGTGCGCTGGGAGGATCTGCCGCCGGAGATCGCGCGGCAGACGATGCTGTCCCAGGGCATGCCGCCGTCGATGACCGACGACATCCTCGCCGCGCACGCCGCGATGGTCGCGGCGCCGGAGCGGGTCACCACCACCGTCGAGGAGGTCACCGGAGCCCCCGCGACCACCTTCCGCCAGTGGGCCGCCGACCACGCCGCCGACTTCCGCTGACCCGACCGCCGAGTTCCGCGGAGGCCGTGTCACGATGAAAGAAGTCCGGTTTCGGCCGGTATGAGAACCGGTATGAGAAGCAGTCCCGCGCTCGGACACCATCGCACCTCGCAGCACCCAGCCACTGGAGGCCATGCGGCAGAGAGTCAGGAGATTCCCACTCTGCACGGGGGAGAGCACATGCTGGAAGTCATCGGGGCTGGCATGGGACGAACCGGGACCTACTCGCTGAAGACCGCTCTCGAACGCCTGGGGTACGGGCCCTGTCACCACATGTCCTCGCTGGACGGTGATCTCGATCGCATCAGAGGCTGGGAAGCGGCGGCGCAGGAGGAGCCGGTCGAGTGGAGCCGCCTGCTGGGCGGATACCACGCGACCGTGGACTGGCCGTCGTGCTACTTCTGGCGGGAACTGACGGCCGCCTACCCGGACGCGCGGGTGATTCTGACCGTGCGGGATCCCGGCCGCTGGTACGCGAGCGTGCGCGACACGATCTACCGGTCCAGTCACCGGCAGCCAGGATGGGCGGGGCTGGTGATGCGGCTGGAGAACCTGGTCTGCCCGGCGCTTCGCGTCCGGCGCCGGATGTGCGAACGGGTGATCTGGGATGGCACCTTCGGCTCCCGGTTCGACGAGCGGCGGTACGCGATCGAGGTCTTCGAATGGCATACGGCCCAGGTGCGGGCCGCGGTGCCGGCCGACCGGCTGCTGGTGTACGAGGCGGGACAGGGCTGGGAACCGCTGTGCGAGTTCCTCCGCGTACCTCCGCCGGACGAGCCGTTCCCCCACCTGAACGACGGCGCCGCGTTCCGGCGGATGGCCGCTCGCCGCCGCCGGCGAGTGCTGACCCTGCGCCCGCTCGACTCCGGCGACAGTACGGCGGTCCGGTGAGCGGAGCGGGTGTACGTGAGCTGATCGGGTCGCTCGGGCCGCCGACGGCGCGGGCCGGCGAGTACTACGCACGGGGATGGTGGCGCAAGGAGACGTTCACGGACGACCTGCGGGCCGCCGTCTCGGCCGTGCCCGACCGGACGGCGTTCATCAACTGGCGCCACGAGGAGGGTCGCGAGGTGACCGTGACCTTCGGCGAGCTGGCCGCGCATGTGGACCACCTCGCGGCGGGACTGCGGGAACTCGGGGTGGCTCCCGGCGAGGCGGTCGCCTTCCAGCTCCCCAACTGGTGGGAGACCGCGGCCCTCAGCCTGGCGTGCCTCGCCGCCGACGTGGTGGCGGTGCCGATGATGATGACGCTGGGCGTGCGCGAGGTGGAGCGGATCCTGTCCGGCACCCAGGCCTCCGTGTGCGTGGTCGCCGACCATTGGGGCGGCCTGCGCCCGGCCCGGATGCTCGCCGACCTCGGCGTCCGCCTGCCACGGCTGCGCCACCGAGTGGTCCTCGGCGACGCCCGCGCGACGGGGGCGGTCGCGTTCGCCGACCTGCTCGGCGCGATGCCGGCCGGCGCGGCGCGGGCCACGGGCGGTGACGAGGTGTCCGTGGTGCTGTTCACCTCGGGAACGACGGGCGAGGTCAAGGGCGTCCTGCACACGCCCAACACCCAGTACGCGTCCGCCCGGCCGAGGGCGGCGGGCGTGCCGATCCCCCGGTTCTGCACCCCGGCGAACCTGACCCATTCGGTGGGCATGCGCACCAACGTCCTGTTGCCGCTGGTGACGCGGTGCAGTTCGGTCTTCGCCGATACCCGCGACCCGGACACCTGGCTGGACCTGCTGGCCCGGCACGGGGTGACGCATCTGCTCGGCGCGCCGGAGATGCTGGGCGACCTGATACGAGCGCAACGGCGACGCCATCGCCCGCTGCCCGATCTGTACCTGGTCACCAGCACCGGGGCCCCGCTGCCGGCCTCGCTCGTCGCGCCGCTCCGCGAGACGCTGTGCCCGCGGCTCGTCAACGGCTTCGGGATGACGGAGACGGGCGGGTTGACCTTGACGGCCGTCGACGATCCTCCCGGCTGGCCGGGGCACAGCATCGGCCGTCCGACGCCGGGGCGGGAAGTCCGGCTGGAACCCGTCGACGACGGGATCTTCCGGTTGCACGTACGCGGTCCGTCCGTGTGCGTGGGCACCTTCGAGCTCCGCGGCCGCCGGCTGACCTGGGAGCCGGCGGACACCGGCGGCTGGTACGACACCGGCGACCTGGTCGGTGACGACCGGCGCGGAGGCCTGCGCTACTTCTCCCGGGTCGCCGACCGGGTCGGCAGCCCGCACCTGATCCCGGTCCTGGAGGTCGAGGACGAGCTTCTGAAGCACCCCGCCGTCGAGGACGTCGCCATCGTCGGCCGCCAGAACGCGGACGGCAAGGAGATCGTCTGCGCCTTCGTCGTCCCGCGCGGCGCGCCGCCGACCCTGGACGAGCTGCGCGAGCACCTCCTGCGGCAAGGAATGACCGAGTGGTATCTGCCTATTCGCCTGGAATGCGTGGACGAATTGCCGCGGAACGAGCTCGGCAAGGTCCGCAAGAACCGGCTCCGCGACCGGCTACAGGCACCGGCGGCAGGTGACGCGCCGGACACGCACCCGTGCGGCTCCTGACGAATGCGGCCGGAACCCGGCCGGCGCCACATTGAGCGTTGTCGCATCGAATCGGGAATCGCGGAACTGGAAATCGACCGTCATTCTCACCGCTTCAACGTGGCGGCGTGGTCGGGAACGCGATTGCGCTCGTTGCGCGGCAGCCGCTGGTATCCCGAGGACGGCGGACGCGGCGGCAGCGTCAACGGGGGCCGCTGGACCTCGTAATAGGGAATGCTGGACAGCAGGTGGGCGATCATGTTGATTCTCGCGCTCCTCTTGTCCTCGCTCTCCACCTCGTACCACGGCGCCTCCAGGACATCGGTGTGCACCAGCATCTCGTCCTTGGCCCGCGAGTAGTCCTCCCAGCGGGTGATCGACTCCATGTCCATCGGGGAGAGCTTCCAGCGCCGCATCGGGTCCTGCAGGCGGGACCGGAAGCGGCGCTCCTGCTCGGCGTCGCTGACCGAGAACCAGTACTTGCGCAACAGGATGCCGTCCTCCACCAGTAACCGCTCGAACACGGGGCACTGGTGCAGGAACCGGGTGTACTCCTCAGGAGTGCAGAACCCCATCACCCGCTCCACGCCGGCACGGTTGTACCAGCTGCGGTCGAACAGCACGATCTCCCCGGCGGCGGGCAGATGCTCGACGTAACGCTGGAAGTACCACTGGGTGCGCTGCCGCTCGCCGGGCACGGGAAGCGCCGCGATGCGGGCGACCCGGGGGTTCAGGTACTCGGTCACCCGCTTGATGGTGCTCCCCTTGCCCGCGGCGTCCCTGCCCTCGAAGAGGACGACCAGGCGCGCGCCCTCGACCCGCACCCACTCCTGCAGCTTCACCAGCTCGGCCTGCAGCCGGTACAGCTCGGCCTCGTAGACCTGCCGAGGGAGCCGCCCCTGCTTCTTGCCGCTCCCTCCGTTCTTCTTGCCGGCTCCCGCGTCCTTCTTGCCGGCTCCCGCGTCCTTCTTTCCGCCCACCGCGACCGCCTCCTCGCTTCGGCTCCACCCGGCGCCGCCGGCGCCTACCGCCCATCCTGCCGTTCCCGACCTTCAGGCGTCTCTGCGCCGCAGGAGCAGGGCGCCCGCGGCCAGCGGCAGGAGCGCGTACGCGACCAGCACGGCCACCGCCCCGGCCGGGGACAGCAGCGACCCGAACACCGAGTGGTCGTTGGCCTCTCCGACGATCTGGCGGGGCAGCCCGGGCAGCATGACCGAGCCCAGCCGCTCGCTCCACGGCTCGGGCAGGTTGCCCGCGACCATCGGCACCACGTACACCAGCCCGACCACGATGACGATGGCCCCCGCCGTGGAGCGCAGCACCGTGGCCAGGCCCAGGCCGAGCAGGGCGAACACGACGACCGAGAGCCCCGAGACGGCGAGCAGGGCCACCTTGTCGCCCACGGGGGTGAGGTAGGCGCCGTTGAACCGGTCGCCGATGATCGACCGGCTCGCGAAGTACGTCCCGAACACGACCAGCGGTCCGGTGACCAGGCCGATGGCGGCCAGGACGCAGGCCTTGGCCGCGAGCATCGGCCACCGCCGGGGCACCGCCATCAGGCTGGTCGCGATCATCTCGGTGCCGTACTCGGAGGTGATCGCCAGCACACCGAGTATCCCCAGGCACAGCTGCGGGACCAGCACGACCACCTCCTCCAGGTTCGCGACCCTGGCCGTGGCCCGCATGGCGGGCGGGGCGCCGTCGAACGCCGCCACCGCCGACCAGGCGACCGCGACACCGAGCAGGATGCCTCCGAGGGCCACGCCGAGGGTGTAGTAGGTGGAGCGCACCGAGCGGACTTTGATCCACTCCGCGCGCAGGACATCGGTGTTCAAGAGGTCTCCTCTGGTGGTGCCGGCGACGTTCGAGAAGCGACGCTCTCGCAGTACGGGCCGGCGCGCATCGGACGAGCGCCTGAACTCTCGAGCACCTACTAAGACCAGGGAACGACCTCCTCCAGGCGGAGCCGCGGGACCCTCACCCGCACGACCGCACGGCCCGCCGCCCGGGGCGGCGCTCTCCCGAAGTGGATCACAGCGCCCCTCCGAAGTGGATCACAGCGCCGGTCGGCCTCGGCTATGCTCGGCGGCCGTGACCACGAACCGGGCCGTACTGGACGCCCTCACGATGGAGACCACCACCGACCGCCACGACGGCGCCTGCCGGCACCGGGTTCCCTGATCGATGAGCGAGTACCAGTATTACGAGTTCCTGGCGCTGGACCGCCCGCTGACGTCCGCCGAGCAGGCCGAGGTCCGGGGCCTGTCCACCCGTGCCGAGCTCACCGCGACGAGCTTCACCAACCACTACGAGTTCGGTGACTTCGGCGGCGACCCGCGCCAGATGATGGAGCGCTACTACGACGCCCATCTCCACGTCACCGACTGGGGCACCCGTGAGGTGATGCTGCGGCTGCCGAAGGAGCTTTTCGACCTCGGCGCCGCGCGCGAGTACCTCCTGGACGAGCAGGTCGAGGCGTGGGTCTCGGGCGAGCACATCATCCTGGACCTCCGAAGCGAAGACGACGAAGACGACGAAGACGACGAAGACGACGAGGACGCCTGGGACGGCGCCGGGGACCAGGACGTCGCCCCGGACAGGGGCGGGGAGGTCTCGCTCTCCGCCATCGCCGGCGTCCGCGGCGAGCTGGCCTCCGGCGACCTGCGCCCCCTCTACCTGGCCTGGCTGTCCGCCGTCGGCACCTGGGAACGCGACGAGGACGCCTTCGACGATGACTTCGAGGCCGAGCCGGAACCACCGGTGCCGGCGGGCCTGGGCTCGCTGACCGCGTCCCAGCAGGCACTCGCCGGCTTCCTGCGGCTCGACCCCGACCTGCTCGCGACCGCCGCCGAGGCCGCTCCCGAGCTGACCGCCACCCGCGACGAGCTTCGGGAGCACGCCGAGTCGATCGCGAGCCTGCCGGGGCCGGAGAAGGACGCGCTACTGCTGCGCGTCGCCCGCGGCGAGGCCGGGCGGGTGCACCTGGAGCTGCTCCACCGGCTCCGCGAGCTCCGCGGGGAGCCGGAGAACGGCAGGGACGGCGCCGCCGCCCGGCGCACGGTGGCCGAACTGCTCGACGCGGCGGCGCGGCGGCGCCAGGAACGCGAGGCGCCCGCCGCGGCGCGATGAGCGACCGCTGAAACGCGTGGTCAAACGCGACGAACATGGGCGACACACATGGATTGTTCCTGCCGTCTCCGCCCGTGACGGGGCTTGTTAGCGGCCGGGGGCGGGTGACACCTCCACGGGTGGGCGCTGGACGATGAAGGACAGCGCCGTGGTCTGGCGTCCGAGCGACGCGTCATACGCGCTCACCCGTACATAGCCGGCCGGGTGGGCGGTGCGGCACTCGTTGACCTGGTCCAACGCCACGCGGGCGTCGGCCAGGTCGAACAGCGGCAGCGCCCACATGTCCCAGTAGACGTTGCGGGGATGGGGGTCGGTCGTGTGCTCGACCCCCACGGCCCAGCCCCGTCCGATGGCGTAGCGAAGCTGGGCGAGGATCTCCTCGTCGGTCAGCTCGGGAAGGTAGGAGAAGGCTCCCTGGGTCACTCTCATGCCGGCGCTCCGTCGGGTCGGTCGGTGGACTCGTAGGCGAACTCGACGTCTCCCCAGGTCGCGAGGGCGGCGGCGAGCTCGGGTGAGTGCTTGGCGGCTTCCTTCAGGATGTCGGGGCCTTCGGTGGCGAGGTCGCGGCCCTCGTTGCGCGCCTTGACGACGGCCTCCAGCGCGACCCGGTTGCCGGTGGCGCCGGCCGCGACCCCCATCGGGTGGCCGATCGTGCCGCCGCCGAACTGCAGGACGACGTCCTCGCCGAGGTGGTGGACCAGGTCGTGCATCTGCGCGGCGTGGATGCCTCCGGAGGCGACCGGCATGACGCCGGGCATCGAGCCCCAGTCCTGGTCGAAGTAGATGCCGTGCTCGGCGGACACGGGGGTGAAGGAGTCGCGGCAGGTCGCGTAGTACCCCTTGGTCGTCGCGGCGTCGCCCTCGAGCTTGCCGACGACGGTTCCCGCGTGCAGGTGGTCGACGCCGAGCAGGCGCGACCACTTGGCGAGGACGCGGAAGTTGACGCCGTGGTTCTTCTGCCGCGTATAGGTGGAGTGCCCGGCGCGGTGCAGGTGCAGCAGCACGCCGTTGTCCCTGGCCCACCTGGCCATCGACCCCATCGCGGTGAACCCGATCGTCAGGTCGATCATGATGATCGGGCTGCCGAGTTCCTTGGCGAAGGCGGCCCGCTCGTACATCTGCTCCATGGTCGCGGCGGTGCAGTTCAGGTAGTGACCCTTGATCTCGCCGGTCCGGTCCATCGCCCGGTTCACCGCCTCGGTGACGAACTGGAACCGGTCCCGCCAGCGCATGAAGGGCTGGGAGTTGATGTTCTCGTCGTCCTTGGTGAAGTCGAGCCCGCCTCTGAGCGCGTCGAAGACGACCCGGCCGTAGTTGCGCGCGGACAGCCCGAGCTTGGGCTTGATCGTGGCGCCCAGCAGCGGCCTGCCGTACTTGCCGAGGATCTCCCGCTCCATCACGATGCCGTGCGGCGGGCCCTGGAACGTCTTGACGTACGCCAGCGGGATGCGCGTGTCCTCCAGCCGCAACGCCTTCACGGCCTTGAACCCGAAGACGTTGCCGATGATGGAGGACGTCAGGTTGGGGATCGATCCCTCCTCGAACAGGTCGATGTCGTAGGCGATGTAGGCGATGTACTCGCCGGGCCGCACCTCGTCGACCCGGTACGCCTTCGCCTGGTAGTGGTCGTACGCCGTCAGCCGGTCGGTCCACACGACCGTCCAGGTCGCCGTGGAGGACTCGCCGGCCACCGCGGCCGCCGCCTCCTCGGGCGACACTCCCGGCTGCGGGGTGATCCGGAAGGCGCACAGCACGTCGGTGTCCTTCGGCACGTAGTCCGGATCGTGGTAACCGAGCTTCGCGTAGGGGATGACCCCCGAACTCAAGCGGTCCATGCCGTCAACGGTCACCGCTGACCGTCCAGTTGTCCATTGACAGTTGACGGAGCACTATCAAGCATGACCTTGACTCAGCTGCGTACGTTCCTCGCCGTCGTCGAGACGGGGTCGGTGAAGAGCGCCGCCAAGCGGCTCGTCGTGACGGAGTCGGCGGTCTCGGCGTCCTTGGTGGCGCTGCAGCGGTCGCTGGGCCTCCAGCTCGTACGGCCGGCGGGGCGCGGGCTGGAGCTGACCGAGTCCGGCGAGACCTATGCCGGGTACGTACGGCAGGCGCTGGGGCTGCTGGAGGCGGGGCAGGCGGCCGCGGCCGGCGAGTCCGACCCCGAGGGGGGCGAGCTGAGGATCGCGGCGGTCACCCCGGCCGGCGAGCAGCTGGTCCCCCGGTTCCTGCGCGGCTTCCGCCAGGCCCACCCTCGCGTCCGCGTCACCCTGCGCATCGGCAACAGGGAGCGGGTGCACGAGCTCCTGGACCACCGCGAGGTGGACCTCCTCATCGGAGGCCGCCCGCCGAAGGGCCGGGCCGTGCTCGCCGTGCGCCCGAACGAGCTCGTCGTCGTCACCCCCGGCGCCGGCTCGGGGTGGGAGGAGGACCACGACGCGGACAGTCCGCAGGAGCACGAGGCGGGCGGGACCGAGGCCCGCGACGCGGGCGGGCCGGAGGACCATGACGCGGGCGGGCCGGAGGACCATGACGCGGGGGCGTGGGAGGAGCGCAGGCGGTGGCTGGCCGGGCGGACGTGGCTGCTGCGCGAGCCTGGATCCGGCACCCGCGCGACCGCCGAGGTGCTGCTCGACGAGCTGAACATCTCCCCGCCCACGCTGACGATCGGCTCGAACACGGCCATCCGGGAGGCGGTGATCGCGGGGCTCGGCGTGAGCCTGATGTCGCGGGACGCCGTCATCCGCGACCTCGCGTCGGGCGCGATGGCGGTGCGGAGCACGCCGGGAACGCCGCTGCGCAGGGACTGGCACCTGGTGGCCCACCCCGGCCGGCTGCCCGCGACCGCCACGCTGTTCGTCCGATATTTACTCTCAGGCGGAGAATTCACCGATTTTCAGGGGAAATGAATCGGGAACTTCTTTCGTACAGCACAGGGAAGACGGTTCCACGGCTCGAAGTTACCTTCGGGTAATGCCCGACAAGCTGATGCGGATCAGGCGCGCGGACGAGGCCGTACGGCCCATCATGATCGCCATCGCCGGTGACAGCGCCGCCGGGAAGACCACGCTCACACGCGGCCTCGTCGCCGCACTGGGTAGCGAGCGCAGCATCTCCCTCTGCGTCGACGACTACCACCGGTACGACCGGGCCGAACGGCGCTCGCTGCCGTTCACCCCCCTGCACCCGTCCTGCAACTACGTCCAGATCATGGAGCAGCACCTGCGGCTGCTCGCGCTCGGCCGGCCCATCCTCAAGCCCGTCTACGACCACGGCCACGGCGAGCTCATCCGGCCCGAGCTGGTCGAGCCGCACCCCCTGGTGATCGTGGAAGGGCTGCTCCCGCTGCACACCAAGCTCCTGCGGGCCTGCTTCGACGTGACCGTCTACCTCTCCCCGCCCGAGGAGGTCCGCCGGCAATGGAAGATCGCCCGGGACACCCTCAAGCGCGGCTACACCCACGACCAGGTGATCTCCGAGCTGGAACGCAGGGAACCGGAGGCCGACCGGTACGTCCGGCCGCAACGGCGGAACGCCGACATCGTCGTGGAGTTCGCCCGCACCGGGGCGTCGGTGCTGCTCCGGCCGACGATCCGGCACCCCGACTTCGCGCGGATCCTCAGCGAGACCGGGGTTGACGGGGTGACCCTGGCACTGACCCGCGACCCGGACGGCATCCCCGCCGACGCACTCCACATCAGCCGCGCGCTCCCCACGTCCTCGGGCGACGCCGTCGCCGCGGCGATCTGGGACGACCTGGGCAAACCCGGCCCGCTGCCGGACTCCCTGGGCCTGCTCGACGGCACCCGGGACGAACCCCTCCGGCTGGTGCAGCTCATCCTGCTCTACCACCTCCTGAGCCTGATGGGCGTCGACGAGTGGGAGTGCGTCCGGGCACGGCCGGAAGATGCCGCGGGGGCGCCGGCCGGCCGGCCGCGAGATCGCCAGGAATAGGGCGGAACACGACGAGAGTTATATGCTCGTGCGATGCCTATGGCGTCAGTCGGGCCGGTTCGGAACCGAAGCATGGTGATCAGCGCGATACCGCGATCCCCTCGCCCGTGACGAAGACCTGGACGATCGTCCTGGCACTCAGGGGAGAGTAATTGCGTCCGCTGCCGGTGGAGACCGACCAGAACCATGCGCCGCGCGGCACGGCCGGCGAGACGATCGCCCTCGCTGCCGGTATGGAACTCGCGGCGCCGGACGGCCGCCACCGGACGGCACGCCCCCCGGGCGCGCCGCGCGCGGCCCTGGCGGCGCCGGCGGTCTTCCTGGCCGGGGAGGCGGCTCCACCGCCTCGGACGCTGGTGGACATCCTCGCCGAGACGACCCGCCGGTACCCGCGCATGCCCGCGCTCGACGACGGGTCGGCCTGCCTCGACTACCGGGGCCTGAGCGCCGAGGTGGCGCGGCTGGCCGAGGAACTCCGGGACGCGGATGTGCGACCCGGCGACCGCGTGGGCGTGCGCGTGCCGTCGGGCACCACCGGCCTCTATGTCGCGATCCTCGCGGTGCTGACGGCCGGCGCGGCATACGTCCCCGTCGACGCCGACGATCCCGATGAGCGGGCCGAGCTCGTCTTCACCGAGGCGGAGGCCCGCGCGGTCATCGGCGCCGACCGCGTGATCACCGTGCGCGGCACCTCCAGCGGCCCTTCAGCGCAGGACGATCACGACGAGCAGGACCAGGACGGGCGGGAGGGGCGTCCCGGCCTGGACGGGCAGGACGGGCGTCCTGGCCTGGACGAGCGGGACAGGCGTCCCGGCCTGGACGACGACGCCTGGATCATCTTCACGTCGGGGTCCACCGGCAAGCCCAAGGGCGTCGCCGTGACCCATCGCAGCGCCGCGGCGTTCGTCGACGCCGAGGCCCGCCTGTTCCTGGCGGAGGAGCCCATCGGCCCCGGCGACCGCGTCCTGGCGGGGCTGTCCGTGGCCTTCGACGCGTCCTGTGAGGAGATGTGGCTGGCCTGGCGGCACGGCGCCTGCCTCGTCGCCGCTCCCCGGGCGCTCGTACGCAGCGGCATGGATCTCGGCCCCTGGCTGGTCGACAGGGGCGTCACGGTCGTGTCCACGGTGCCGACGCTGGCGGCGCTGTGGCCGGTCGAGACCCTCGACGACGTGCGTTTGCTGATCTTCGGCGGCGAGGCGTGCCCGCCCGAGCTGGCCGAGCGGCTGGCCGTGCCGGGACGTGAGGTGTGGAACACCTACGGCCCGACCGAGGCCACCGTCGTCGCGTGCGCCGCTCCGCTGGGCGGCCAGGGACAAGTACGGATCGGCCTGCCGCTCGACGGCTGGGATCTCGCCGTGGTCAACGAGCGGGACGAACCCGTCGCCATGGGCGAGACCGGCCAGCTCGTCATCGGCGGCGTCGGCCTCGCCCGCTACCTGGACACCGGCAAGGACGAGGAGAAGTACGCCCCGCTCCGCTCCCTCGGCTGGGATCGCGCCTACCGCAGCGGCGACCTGGTGAAGGCGGAGCGGCAGGGCCTGGTCTTCGTCGGGCGGGCGGACGAGCAGATCAAGCTCGGCGGCCGGCGCATCGAGCTGGGAGAGATCGACACCGCGATCCAGTCACTGCCGGGCGTGATGGGAGCCGCCGCCGCGGTCCGCACAACCGGCTCGGGGCATCAGCTTCTGATCGGTTACGTCGTCCCCGGTGCGGACTTCGACCAGGCGACCGCCCGCGACCGGCTGGCGGAGGCGCTGCCCGCCGCGCTGGTCCCGCGGATCGTGCTCGTCGACTCCCTGCCGACCCGCACCTCCGGGAAGATCGACCGCGATGCCCTCCCGTGGCCGTCGGCCGGCGGTGCGGCCACCCGCGACGCGGCCGCGACCGGGCTGTCCGGCACCGAGGCGTGGGTGGCGAGGCAGTGGGCCGACATCCTCGGCATGGACGCCGGCGACCGGGACGCCGACTTCTTCGTCCAGGGCGGCACGAGCCTCGCCGTCGCCAGGCTGGTGACCGCCCTGCGCACCCGGTACCCCGCCGCCGCGGTCGGCGACGTCTACGAGAACCCCACGCTGGGGGCACTCGCCGCACGCCTGTCCGCACTCGGCACGCCGGAGGCCACGACCGCGAACCGCACCGTGACACCGGTGCCGCGCCGCGCCGCGCTGGCGCAGACGGCACTGATGGTGCCGCTGCTCACCATCGGCGGCATGCGCTGGATCGTCGGCCTCGCCACGCTGAACAACGTCGTGTCGTTTCCCTGGGCTCCGACGGTCTCGTGGTGGTGGGTGCTGGCCGGCTGGCTGCTGTTCATCTCACCGTGGGGACGGATGGGCATCGCGGCGGGGGTCGCCCGGGTGCTGCTGCGCGGCCTGAAACCCGGCGCCTATCCCCGCGGCGGGCGCACACATCTGCGGTTGTGGTTCGCCGAGCAGTTCGCCGCCCAGATCGGGGTGGGCCAGCTGTCCGGCGCGCCATGGGTCGCCCGTTACGCGCGGGCGCTCGGAGCGCAGATCGGCGAGGACACCGACCTGCACACGCTGCCGCCGGTGACCGGAATGCTCAAGCTGGGGAAGAACGCCGCGATCGAGCCCGAGGTCGACCTGCACGGGTACTGGCTGGACGGCGACCTCCTGCGCGTCGGTGAGATCCGCATCGGCGCCGCCGCCACGGTCGGCGCGCGCGCGACCTTGCTCCCCGGCGCGCGCGTCGGCAAGAACGCGCAGGTGGCCCCGGGGGCGGTGGTCGAAGGCGCGGTCCCGTCGGGTGAGCGCTGGGCGGGCGCGCCCGCCACCCGGCAGGGCAAGGCGCGACGTTTCCGCCCCTCGGACCGGCCGCCGCGCTCCAAGCGCTGGGAACTGACGTACGGCCTGTCCGCGATCTTCTTGAGCCTGATCCCGGTCGTCGCCGCCCTCTGCGGCCTCATCGTGCTCCAGGGGTTCGTACGCGACGCCGCCACGCTCGGGGAGGCACTGCCCGCCGCGCTCTACGGGGTCGCGCCGGCCACGGTGACCTCACTGGCCGCCTTCGCCCTGGTCATCGTCCTCTGCGTGCGGCTGCTCGGCGTCGGCCTTCGCCCCGGGCAGCATCCGGTGCACAGCCGCCAGGCCTGGCAGGCGTGGGCGACCGGCCGGCTGATGGCCGCGGCCCGCGTCTGGCTCTTCCCGCTGTACGCCAGCATCCTCACCCCCGCGTGGCTACGCGCCCTGGGCATGAAGGTCGGCCGCGACGTCGAGCTGTCGACGGTGCTCGCACTGCCCACGATGACGACCGTCGGCGACGGGGCGTTCCTCGCCGACGACACGATGGTCGCCCCGTACGAGCTGGTCAACGGCAGCATGCGCGTCGACCAGGTGCGCATCGGCAAGCGCGCCTTCCTCGGCAACTCCGGCATGACCGCTCCGGGCCGCAAGGTGCCGAAGGACGGCCTGGTGGGCGTCCTGTCGGCCGCGCCGAAGAAGGCCAAGGCGGGGTCGTCCTACCTCGGCATGCCGCCCGTGGAGTTGCGCAGGACGGCCGAGGACGGAGACCGGAACCGCACCTACGACCCGCCGCGCCGGCTCAAGGCCGCCCGGGCCACGGTGGAGATCTGCCGGATCGTCCCCGCGATGTTCACGGTCGCGCTGACCGTGCTCGTCGCGGCGACCCTTGAGTTCCTCGCCGCCTCGAGGGGCTTCGCGGTCGCGGCGCTGCTGGTGGGGATCATGCTGGCGGGTGCCGGAGTGCTGGCCGCCGCGATCACCACCGCGGCCAAATGGGCGCTCCTCGGCAGGATCACCGCGGGGAACCGCCCGCTGTGGAGCTCGTTCGTCTGGCGCAACGAGCTCGCCGACAACTTCGTCGAGGTGCTCGCCGCACCGTGGTTCGCCGAGGCCTGGCTGGGGACCGCTCCCCTTAACCTGTGGCTACGGTCGCTCGGGGCGAGCGTCGGGCGCGGGGTGTGGTGCGACACCTACTGGCTGCCCGAAGCGGATCTCGTCCAGGTGGGTGACGGCTCCAGCGTCAACCGGGGCTGCGTGCTGCAGACCCACCTCTTCCACGATCGCGTCATGAGCATCGATAGGGTCGTGCTGCGGAACGGGGCGACACTCGGACCGCATGGAGTCGTCCTTCCCGCCGCGACAATCGGGGAGGACACCACGATCGGACCGGCATCCCTCGTGATGCGCGGCGAGACCGTGCCTCCGCGGACCCGCTGGTTCGGAAACCCGATCACGGCGTGGTCCCCGCCCTCGTCGAGATGATCCGGAAGGCAAGACCGATCGTGAGCGTGGCATCGGGTACCTGTGGCCACCCCTACTTTCCGGAACGGGGCAACGAGGGCTACTGGGTCGAGCACTACGACCTGGCCCTGGAGTACCGCGTCGTCGCCAACCGGCTCCGCGCGTCGGCGACGATCTCGGCGTTCGCGGCCGGGGCGCTGAGCTGGTTCGCCCTCGACCTCGCCGGTCTTCGGGCCACCGCGGTACTGGTCGACGGCCTACCCGCGCGTTTCACCCAGCACGGCGACAAACTGCGCGTCACCCCCGCGCGGACTCTGCAAGAAGGCACGCTGTTCGTCGTGGAGATCCGGTACGGGGGGAACCCCCGCCCGGTGCCGAGCCACTGGGGCGGGCTGGGCTGGGAGCAGCTCAGCGACGGTGTGATCGTCGCGAGCCAGCCGACCGGGGCGCCGTCGTGGTTCCCGTGCAACGACCGGCCGGGCGACAAGTCCACCTTTCGCATCTCGGTCACCACCGCATCGGCGTACGAGGTCGTCGCCAACGGCCGCCTGGCCGGCAAACGCCGCGCCGCGTCCACCACCACCTGGGTGTACGAGCAGGCCGAACCGATGGCGACCTATCTGGCGAGCGTGCAGATCGGGCGGTACCAGACGGCCGAGGTGTCCGGCCCGGTGCCGCAGCGGCTGTTCTTCCCCTCCCGGCTCGCGTCGCGGGTCCGTCTCGACTTCGGCCGGCAGCAGCAGATGCTCGCGCTCTTCACCGAGCGGTTCGGCCCCTACCCGTTCGCCGCCTACACCGTGGTGGTGGCCGACGACGACCTGGAGATCCCGGTCGAGGCCCAGGGAATGTCGATCTTCGGCAGGAACCACGTGGACGGCCGGCGCGGCGAGGAACGCCTCGTCGCCCACGAACTGGCCCACCAGTGGTTCGGCAACAGCCTGACCTTGGAGTCCTGGCGCGAGATCTGGCTGCACGAAGGGTTCGCCAGCTACGCGGAGTGGCTGTGGTCGGAGGCCTCGGGAGGTGAGACCGCCGACGCGCTCGCCGCTCGCTGGCACCGCAAGCTGTCGCGACTCCCCCAGGACTTCGTGCTGGCCGACCCCGGCGCCCGGCGGCTCTTCGACGACCGCGTCTACAAACGTGGCGCGCTCACCGTGCACGCCCTGCGGCGCGCTCTCGGCGACGAGGCGTTCTTCCCCATGCTGCGCGAGTGGACGACCACCTACCAGCACGGCGCCGTCACCACCGACCGGTTCACCCGCCTGGCCGACCGCTACGCCACCACCCCGCTCGACCCGCTCTTCACCTCATGGCTGCACACCGAACGCCTCCCGGCCGAGCACCGTTGACCTGCGCCGGACGGTGCTCGCCGGGACCGGGCCAGCGTGGAGACCCTCGCGCCGACGGGCACCCCCACCAGCTCGGCCGAAGGCTCGGGCAAATGATCACTGGTGGTTAAACCGGGGTTCACCAGGACAAACGCTTAGCGCACGATCGGTCCCGATGTTCCTCGGACCCCGAGCCGCACGGCAGTTTCGTGGTCAGTCGGTGATGACGTTGTCGCGCGGGCCGCCGTAGACGGGGTTCTTGTCGTAGCGCTTGTCGGTGACGAGCAGTCGGACCGTGTCCGAGGCGGCTTCTTCCGCCTCCCAGACGACCCAGTCCTTGCCGACGGGGACACTTTGCTTGTCCGGGTCGATGCCGAAGCCGCCCGGGTTCCCGGGGCCGACAGTCATGATCAGGTAGGTGACCTTCAGGCCGCGCTTCTCAATCTCCGGCACGACCTCGCCCACGGTCTTCTCATCCACCCGGTACCCGGCGAGCGAGCCTCCCTTGGTGGTGGCGATCGTCCCTCCGTCCTCATCGTAGGCCTCTCCGGGGTTGGCCTGGCGTCCCAGCCTGAGATATGCCTTCCCGGTCAGGTCGGCCGGAACACGGAGCACCAGGTAGCAGCCCTTCTGCTGCGCCATGCACGGTTTCCCGTCGCGGTCCTCCATGCCGGAGGGGGAGGTCCACTCCTTCCCGGATTTGCGCACACCGTCCTGGAACCCCGTCACTTCCTGGCCCACTTTGCCCGGCGCTACGGGGACGATGCGCACGTCGACGTCCAGGCCGAGCGCCTTGAACGCCTCGCGGTACTTCTGGTGGTCGGCGTAGGGGTCCTTGATACGGGCGACGTACTCGTCGCCCTCCCGCTGGATCTCGATCTCCGAGCTGGCGTAGGAGGTGGCCACGCCGCGGCCGTTCCCCAGCAGGCTCGGGCCGACCACGATGCCCGTGGCGAGCACGGCCGCGGCCGCCACCAGGACGAGGCGCCGGGGACCGTGGTGGCGGGCACGGCGCGGCTCGCCGACGGCTGTGGCGGGCTCCTCGGCCGTGATCAAGGCCAGGAGCGTCCGTGCCTCCGGGTCGGATGGGTCGCCTACCGGCTGTCCGGGCTGGACCCGGGCCAGCGCTCTTGTCATCGCGTCGATCTCGTCGGTGTTCTTCACAGCGACCTCTCCGCCGGTACCGGCCGGCTTTTTGGCGTCGAATGAATGCCCGCCTCGGTGAGCGCGCGGGAAAAGCGCCTGCGGGCGCGGTGAAGCCTGACGCGTACGGCGTTGCGCGACAGGCCCATCGCCGTGGCGATCTCTTGGCGGTCCAGGCCCTCCCAGGCGACCAGTGACAGCAATTCGCGGTCGTCATCGGGCAGGGTCCGGAAGATCTGGGCGATCGCTTTCAGTTCGCCTCCGCTGTCGGGGGAGTCCGCGTAGAGGTCGGCCATCTTGGCGTCGAGCTCGACGCTGCGGGCCTGGCGGCGGGCCTCGCTACGGTGATGGTTGGCCAGCACTTTGCGTGCCACGCCGTACAACCACAGCGTGGCCTCTTCCCCTGGTGGCAGCTCGTCCATCCGCCGCCAGGCGACGGTGAAGGTCTCCGCGACCACGTCCGCGGCATCCTGCGGCGAGTCGCAGCGACGCGCGGCATAGGCCCTGATCTGGCCATATGTCTCCCGATAGACGGCCTCGAACCTGGCCAGCCGTGCGTTATCCACGGGTGATTCCCATGAGCGGTTTCCTTTGTCAGCGCGAAATACGGACATCCTCCCTATGTGCGGAGCGAACCCATCATTACTTGCCAATCCCAAAAGAATTTCGCGTGTCGGAAGCACACCCGAAGCGTGCGCACCTTGCGATCTCAGAAACGGTCCATTCCCGGAGCGAGATCAAGAGGGCGCCGCCCCACACTGCCGGGTCATCCTCACCGTGTATGAGATGAAGCGCCTGGGCCGCGACGCCGCCGAACTCACCGCGCTCGCCGACCATCTCACCGCCCACGGCCTGGTCCCGGAGATGCTCGCCGGCCCGCTGCCCGGCATCTACGACCCGACCGGGCCCGGCCGCATCCTGTTCGGCTTCTTCGCCGCCATGGCCGAGACCGAACGCGAGAACATCCGCGAAGCCACCCTTGAAGGACTCGACGCCGCCGCCCGCAAGGGCAAGCACGGCGGACGGCCCCCGGTCATCACCCAGGACATGCTCCACACCGTCCTGCGCCGCTCAATCTCAGCGCCAACCGCTGTACCGCTGCTACTCAACCCCGGGAACCGGCTTCAGTGAGCCTGTGACCGATAGCTGGCCCCTGCTCGGCGCGTTCGCCCGTGTACGCTACCGCCGACGGTGGCCGAGGACGGTGCCGATGCCCGGTCACAGTGTGGCCAGTGCCTCGGTCGGGGACAGTCGGGCCGCCCGGATTGCCGGGTAGAGCCCGGCGAGGCCGCCGATGGGCACGGTGGCGCCGAGTCCACCCGCCGTCGCCCACACCGGTACGACCGCCGGCCAAGCGCCGAGGTGCTACTGGCCAAGCCGCAGAGCACGATCGCCCAATGGGAGGCCATGGCGCAACGCGTGCTGACCGCAACCGGCCGCACCGAACGACTGTTGGACGGCCTGCTGGCGCTCGCCCGCAGCGACAGCGGCGTGATCACCCAGGAGCCGCACGATCTGGCGGTCGCGGCGGCCGTCGCGCTGAGTGAGGCGGACCACGAAGCGGAGACCACCGATCTGACCATCACCCCCGACCTGCGCCCCCCCGGTCAGCGGCGACCCGGTCCTGCTGGACCGCCTGGTGCGTAACCTTGTGGACAACGCGATCCGGCACAACCACCACGGTGGCTGGATCGAGGTGACGACGAGCGGCGGGGACGGCGTCGCAGTCCTCAGCGTGCGCAACAGCGGCGACGCGATCCCCCCAGAGGACGTGGACCGGCTGTTCGAGCCGTTCCAGCGGCTGCAGTCCGACCGCACCGCAGAAGCCAAATCCAGCGGCCTGGGCCTGGCCATCGTCAGGTCCATCGTGCGCGCGCACCGGGGAACGGTGGAGGCGGCACCGATGGCCGGTGGCGGACTGAAGGTCATCGTGAAGCTGCCGGCGCGGGAGACGCCGTCCACGGCACCCGCAGCCACGCCTGGCAACGCCACCGATCCGGCATCGGCTGGACCGTTCGAAAACTCGGCAGGAACCACCTGGACGGCCGGCGCGGCGAGGAACGCCTCGTCGCCCACGAACTGGCCCACCAGTGGTTCGGCAACAGCCTGACCTTGGAACGCCGGAACCGGCTTGCGGCGTGGCGAACGGTTCGCCTACACCTTGATGCTCTGGTCGGGAAGGGGGGCGGCCGCCGGTCCGCACACGCCGGGGAGATCGCAGACCTTCGCGGCCATCTTCTTCGCGTCACGGGCGAGCACCTTGGACACGTCTCTCCAGCTGGAATCGGCTGCGTAGGTGATCAGTGCCGTGCCTCGGCGGGCGACGACGAACCTCTCACCCCACGACGACTCGCTCTCGCCCTTGTCGTAGAAGTACCCGCCGACCAGCATCGCCTCGTCTCCGATGCGGAGCGTCCGGGAGACGGCGTAACGATGCCGGGTGCCGGAGAGGGTGTACGCCCGCGAGCCGCCGGCGGCGCACCGCTTCACCTCGGCGCGGAGCCGCTTGAACGTCGCCCGGGCGGCCTTGACGTCGCGGTAGAGCACGAGTTGCTCGCTGTAGAAGGAGGGAGCGCTGGTGCTGTGCACGATGGTGCGCATCGCCACGCGGCCGTCGCGCGGCTTCTTCCGGTGACCGCAGGGGTTCAGCTCGAGCTGCCTGGACGGCTTGTCGCTGACTTCCCACCACTGCTCGGCCGCGTCCTCGGGGGCGAGCTTCTTGGCGGCCTCGGCCTCGGCCTCGGTCAGCAGGAACCCCTTGGGAATCGTGACCGTCTCCGCCTCCGCCGCACCCGCCCCGCCGAACGCGGGCGCGGCCACGAGCGCCGTCACGAGCACCGAGACGAGCACCGCATTTCTGCTCATATTTCCGATCATGAATCGTTTGATGCGTAGATCAGGGAAACGGTTCGCGGCAACTCCCGCAGAAAGCCACTGGAAGCCTGATTTTTCGGCTGGGAGGGCGGGCGCGGAGAAACCCGCCTCCCATGTAGGAATAAGCCCTGCGTAGGTGTGGTTGCCGCCGTCATGGCAACTCTCGGATTGATCGGCAGCGGCAACATCGGAAGCACGCTCGCCCGGCTGGCGGTCGACGCCGGCCTCGACGTCGTCCTGAGCAACTCCCGCGGGCCGGACACCCTGGCCTCGCTCGTCGAGGAACTCGGCCCGCGCGCCCGGGCCGCCACCCCGGCCGAGGCCGCGGCCGCCGGGGACTGGGTGGTGGTGACCATCCCGTTGAAGGCCTACCAGCAGGTGCCGGCGGAGTCGCTGGCCGGCAAGGTCGTCCTGGACACCGGCAACTACTATCCGCAGCGCGACGGGCAGATCCCCGAGCTGGACGCCGAGCAGACCACCACCAGCGAACTGCTCCAGCGGCACCTGCCGGACGCCAAGGTCGTCAAGGCTTTCAACAACATCTACTTCAAGCACCTGGCCGCCCTCGCCCGCCCCTCGGGCGCCCCCGACCGCTCCGCCCTGCCGATCGCCGGCGACGACCCCGCCGCCAAGACCGCCGCCACCGCGCTGCTGGACACTCTCGGCTTCGACGCCGTCGACGCCGGAGCGCTGGCCGAGGGCTGGCGCTTCCAGCGTGACACCCCCGCCTACGCCGTGCCGTACGCGAAGGACCCACGGGGCACCGGCATCGCGGGCGACGACCCCGGCTCCCCCGCGAGCGCCGACACCATCCGCACCGCCCTCACCGCCGCCCGCCGCTAACGCGACACCGCGCCCGGCCGACCGGGCACGGCTGACCGCGCACGGCTGAACGGGCAGAATCAACGCATGGGGCCGACGACGGTGAGAGGTGACGGTTCGCATGCGGATCACGCTGTTCCAGGGTGACATCACCGAGCAGCAGGTGGATGTGGTCGTCAACGCGGCCAACTCCTCACTCCTGGGCGGCGGCGGTGTCGACGGGGCGATCCACCGGCGTGGTGGGCCGGCGATCCTCGCGGAGTGCCGGCGGCTTCGCGCCTCGCAGTACGGCAAGGGGCTGCCGGCCGGAGAGGCCGTGGCCACCACGGCGGGCGACCTGCCGGCCCGGTGGGTCGTCCACACGGTCGGACCGGTCTTCTCCTCGAGCGAGGACCGGTCCGAGCTGCTCGCCTCCTGTTACCGCGAGTCTCTCCGCGTCGCCGACGGCCTGGGCGCGACCAGCATCTCGTTCCCCGCGATATCCACCGGGGTCTACCGCTGGCCGATGGCCGACGCCGCCCGCATCGCGATCACCACCGTGCGCACCACGCCCTCGAAGGTGGAGGACGTGCGCTTCGTCCTGTTCACCGCGGAGGCGCACGCCGCCTTCGAGGAGGCGCTCAGCTCCGCCGGGCCCACCGACGGCGACTGACACCCCGCACGGGAGGAGCACGGTGGACGTACTCCTCCCGCCGGTGTGGCCGCGGGCCTACAGCCACGGCCACGAGGCCGACGCGCCCGCCTCCAGCATGGGGATCATCCGGAAGGCGGTGTCGGAGAACCCGCCGAACTCGTGGCGGTTCCCGCGGCCGGTCGGCATGGCCGCGTGCCGGTAGCCCTGCAGGTTGTAGCCGTACATGGGCACATGCCCGGGCGCCGCCCCGGTGACGTCGCCCCCGTAGCCGTTCATCGTCTGCATGTCCGACAGGATCACGACCCGGTCGTGCCCCTTGTAGGTGGCGCGCACCGACGCGGCGATCCGCGTGCCATGGCCCACCTCTCCGATCCGGCCGCAGAACCGCTCGACTTCCTTGAGCACGGAGGCTCCCCGCTTGACGCCGTGCCGGAACACGCCGTCGGCGAAGCCGTACAGGTCCACCTTGTCTCCGCGCACGGCCAGGGTCACCCCGAACAACGCCGCGGCCTGCGCGGGCGTGACCATGGAGCGGGCCGAGATGGACCCGCCGGACATGGACGCCGAGGTGTCGACCAGGATCAAGGTCCGGCCCCGGAACGACGGGACGTTGCCCGTCGCCAGCGTCAGCGCCTTGTCCAGCGCGTGGCCCCACCGCAGCGTCGGCGCCGCCCGGTAGGCCGAGTAGAACCGGAACGGAAGCTGCCGCGACCGCGCCACCTCGGCCGGGTCGGTGATCTCCGCCGCGACCTGCTCGGCGACCTCGTCGGAGATCCCCGCCTCGTCGAAGTTCCGCAGGTTCCGCAGCCTGGCCATATACCCCATCGACGGGATCACCGCGGTCCAGGCCGCCGCGTCCATCGGCCCCTGGAGCCAGCCGGCGAGCGCCTCCCACGTCATCCCCGCGGACGCGAGCCGCCCCGCGTCGGCGAGGACGCCGCGCCGCTCGGCGACCGGCAGGGCGAGCAGCTCGGCACGGTCCCGGAGCATCCGCAGCGAACCGGGGATGGGATTGCCGCGGTCGTGCCGCCGGTCCAGCGCGTGCCGGAACAGCTCCCCCTGCCACGGCCTGCCGGGGTCGGGGGTGGGGTGGACCAGATCGATGACGTCGCCGAACCGGAAACCCCTGGCGTCGGTGTCGTACTTGACCAGGGACCGCTCGTTGTACAGCCGGCGCACGGCGTCGACGATGCCCCGCTTGACCGGCTTCGGCACCGCGCGGCCGTACGTGGAGATCCAGTACGCGAGGGCCTCACCGGGCTCGTCCGCGCGCTGGAGCACGCTCGCCACGAGCTGCCGGTTGCCACCGTCCAGCCCAGCGGCGAGACGCGCGTTGACGGCCTCGAGCGCGGCGACGATCGGCGCCGTACGCATGTTGGCCTCGCCGCGCAGCCAGGGCAGGAACCCGGCCAGCCAGCCGACGTCCTCGACCGCGACCTGGTGGACGAGGGTGCGGAAACGCTCGTCCCGGCCTCGCGCCTTCTCGTAGAAAGTGTCCTCGCCGACCATGTTCGACACGGCCAGGAGGAAGAGCTCGCTCTTGGCATCGCGAACGTATCCGGGGGCGCCCTCGTGCGTGCGGCCGGACGGGACCGTCTCCGTGGTGACCGGGCTGAACGTCACGGTACGCGCGTCCTTCCGGTTGAACTTCGCCATCATGGAACAACTCCTCTCAAAGGTCGTGCCGGGAGGAGCCGTCGTCCAGAGTGAGTGCCCGAGATCGAAGTCGGCGGCGGTACATAGTGCTCTAACCGGCTGAGCTACGCCTCGGTCTCCCGAGACGGCGGGAGTCGAACCCGCGACCTCTCGATTTCGATTCGAAGTAACCGCTGCCTGCGCACCGGGCACGCTCTGAAGTCGAATCCCCTCCCGAGATCGAAGCGACGGTGGCCTGCCCACCTATCTGGGCGAATGGCTCCCTATGGGGAACCGGAAGGGATCGAACCTCGAAGTATCCGCCGTCAGCGCACCGGGAAGGTGCGTATAAAGTTGTGGCTCCCCGAGATCGAGACGACCGCGGAACAGAAGTGCTGCCGTTACACCACACCGGCCGGGGCCGGCGCCGGGAGTCGAACCCGGACCCTCGCTTTAGCAGAGCGAAGTATCCGCGGTCTGCGCACCGGGGAAGCGTTCACCAAGCAGCGGGTCTCAGGGATACCGAACAGCGCCGGACGCATTCTCGATGATCAATCATCACAAACCGGCTCCTTTCGCCCTGAACTCGAGATCAACGGTACAGATCGCCGTGACAGGACGCACCCGAATTTACGGGCCCTCTCGATGACCGGAGCCGGCCCAGGCTCGGACCGTGCGCGGCAGCACGCGCGTGCGCCGGCGAGAACCTCCAGCCGCTCCTCGCGCGCGTGCGGAAGTCCGGTTCAAACCGCTCATTTCCCGCGAAATCGGAAATGTCGGCTGGTCGAATTGCTTGACGATCCAGGTCCCGGCTTTTGCCTCCGTGGGATGCCCATCCAGGTCGCCTCGGCTAGCGTCTTCAGACATAGACGTCGGATTCGGCATCTTCCCGGGAGCCGATTCGGCGCTCCGTATTAGCCCAGGCGCCAAGCCGGGCTCGATCATCGGAGATTTCGCATGCTCAAGAATGCACTCACCGCCGCCTCTCTGGTGGCGTTCAGCTTTGCCCTTCCCGTGGCGATTTCGGGCCAGCCGGCCGGCGCCGATTCCCTGTCCCAGGGCCACCCCTGCCAGCAGAGTCCGTACGGCCAATACCCGCAATACGACCAATACGGCCGCCTATGCGACCATGCCCAGCCCTACGGTGACCAGCACTGGCACCACGGTCATCCCTACGGCCACCACCATTGGCACCACGGTCACCATCACCCGTACGGCCACCACGGCTACGGCGGCTACAGATAGGTCCGGCCAGCCGACCGGCGCCCGGTGCCGGGGCGGTGAAGGCTCACCGCCCCGGCACCGGCTCAGCGAAGGTGCCGGTCAGCCGCGCCACCATTTCTGGTTGGCGCCGCCCGTGCACTCCCACAACTGCAGCGGGGTGCCGGTGCCGCCCCAGGCGGCGACGTCCACGCACTTGTTGGCCTGCGGGTTGACCAGGTCGCCCGCGCCGCTGAGGACGAACTGCCGCACCGGGTTGCCGCTGCAGTCGGCGAGCTGGATGGCCCCGCCACCCTGAAGCCCACCCATTGGCCGCGGCGGCGCTCACGAGGTGATCTCGGGCGCCTTCGCGCCCTCGCCTTCGAGCCCGAAGCTGAGGACCCGGAGCGGATGGATGCGGATGATCTCGCTGGAGGCGCCCGGCATGGGAGGCTCCTGGTCGCGCAGCGCCTCGGCGCGTCCCCGGATCTCGACGCATCGCACCCGCCACGGACTGAACGAGGCGATGTCGTCGACGACGAAGGCCACCTGGTCGTTGCCCTGGATGTTGCGGAACTTCCGGCTGGCACCCATGTTGTAGCCGCCGATGTCGATGGTGCCGGATGCGGCGTTGTAGCGGAAGCTCACCGGGTTGTTCTGCGGCGCCCCCTTCGGATCGACGGTGGCCGGCGTACGCCATCACCTGCGGCACCAGGTAGGCGGCCACGGTGATCCCGGCGAGCAGATCACCCCGCAACCAGCCGCGCCGATACTCCCGCAACCGCCCCAGGCCAGGCACCAAACGGCTCCAAACGGTCATGGGCTCTCACGCTTCCAGTCCATGCCCCCGGCCGCAACGTCCCGCGCGGCAGGCCGATCAGCTCCAGCGCGGCAGGCCGATCAGCTCCCGCGCGGCAGGCCGATCAGCAGTTCCACCTCGACATCGGCGTCACGGACCTCGACCGGGCCGACGAGCAGGTTCGCGCCCACGGCGCCACGCTCCTCGCCCCCGGCGACGCGAGGCGGAGCCGGCGCGTCTACGCCGACCCGGCGGGACACCCGTTCTGCCTCCGTCGCGGCGCCGAGGATCAACCGATGCGCCCCAGCGCGCTGGCGTACATGCGGATCGCGGAGCGGGCGGCGGCATCGACGTATCCCGGGAACGGTGGCAATTCCCGGCAGAAGCCGAGCAGCCGGGCATGCACCTCGTCGGCGGAGGCGGGCCGGTCATCCGGATCCTTGGCGAGCAACCGGAGGACGAGCCGTTCCAGCTCCTCGGGGACGTCGCGTCTGCGCGCACGCAGGGGTCTCGGGGAGCGGCCGGTGTGATTGCGCATCGAGACGAGCGTGCTCTCGCCCTTGAACTGGTTGTCCTTCGTCAGCATCTCGTCCAGCACGACACCGAGGGAGTACAGGTCGGTCCGCGGTCCGATGACACCGCCGTTGAACTGCTCCGGAGCCATGTACTCCGGGGTGCCGACGGTGACGCCGGTACGCGTCAGCTTGGTCTCCGTGGACGCCAGCACCGCGGCGACGCCGAAATCGAGCACCTTGACGGTGCCGTCGCGGCACAGCATGAGGTTGCCCGGCTTGAGGTCACGGTGGACCAGCGATCGTTCATGGGCCGCGGCCAGCACCGAGCAGACCTGCGCGGCGATGGCGGCCGCCCACTGGACCGGGATCTCGCCCGCCTCGCTGATCTCGTCCAGCAGGTCGGAGACGGCGCAACCGTCGACGAGCTGCATGACCAGATAGAGGTCCTCGCCGTCGGTCCCGCAGTCGAAGACCATGGGAACGCCGGGATGCTCCAGCCGTGCGGTGACCCGCGCCTCCCGGACGAAACGCCGCGTGAGCTCCTTGTCGGGCCTGCCGTCCTCCCGCCTGTCGATCCGGATGAACTTGATCGCGACCGGCCGGTCCAGGCGCTTGTCATGGCCGAACCAGATCTCGCCCATCCCGCCGGCACGGCGCGAGAGCGGATCCAGCGTGTAGCGACCATCTCCCACAGTCCGCACCCGGCCCGCCTTTCCGAAGAGGCATTGCCACCGGGGTGAAATTACCCGACGACAGCGCATTGCGAGACTCCGATGCGGGGATCGGCGCTCCTGTCGATCTCGTCGCCCCCGTATCATGCGCACCATGCCCCCGGCCCGCCAGCCCGCCGTACCGCTTTCGCCGCTCAGGCGCACGCTCAGCATCGTCTGGGCACTGGTTCCGCTCTGCACCTTCGGCATCGCGACCGTCGCCATCATGGGATCCGCGGCGGTACGGCTGCCGCGCCTGAGCGTGCGGCTCGCCGCGGTGGGCTACGGCGTACTGTTCGTGGCGGTCATGATCGTGGCGCCGACCCCGGAGGAGCTGCCCAAAGAAGCGCTGCGGAATGACATCGCCATGTGGACCTGGTTCGGCAGCCAGTGGATCATTGGAACGATACATGCGTTCCGCCTTCGGTCAGAGGTATTCCGGCCGCGCCTGCCCGTCGCGGTCACCTATCCGTCGCCGACGTCGCATTACCCGGCGACCCTCCCGCCGGAGTCCTCGAGCCCCCGAGGTACCTCCCATCCGGCATGGGATCCCTGGGGCACCGACTCGGCGGTGAGCCCGTCCTTCTCGGATGCTCTCGGCGAGATCGGGCCCTACCGGCTGTTGCGCAGGCTCGGGCAGGGCGGTCAGGGAACGGTCTATCTCGCCCAGTCCCGCGACGGACGGCAACTCGCCGTCAAGGTGCTGCACGCGCGCATCCCCGGGGGCATGGCCGAGCGGGACGGCTTCATGCGCGAGGCCCTGGCGGCGCAGCGCGTGCCGCCTTTCTCCACCGCCCGCCTGATCGACGTCGGGGTGGTCGGCGACGTCGCCTACATCGCCAGCGAGTACGTGCCCGGCGTCTCCTTGGAGCGGCGCGTCCACGACGACCGGCCCCTGGACGGCGACGGCCTGACCCGGCTGGCCATCGCGACCGCCGCCGCCCTGCGCGGCATCCATTCCGCGGGCATCGTGCACCGGGATTTCAAACCGGCCAATGTCCTGCTCGGTCCCGACGGTCCGCGCGTGATCGACTTCGGCGTCGCCAAGGCGCTGGACCGGGCGACGATGACGTCGGGCGGGTTCAAGGGAACGCTCCCGTACATGTCGCCGGAGCAGGTCTCCGGCGGCCCGGTCGGCCCCGAGTCGGACGTGTTCAGCTGGGCCTCGACCATGATCTACGGCGCGACCGGCCGGCTCGCCTTCGGCGGCTCGACCCAGTATCACGTGATCAATCTGATCATGACCTACCACCCGGACCTCTCCGTGCTCCCCTATCCCCTGCGCGGACCGGTCGCCGCCTCCCTGGACAAGAACCCCCGCAACCGCCCCACGGCCGCCGACCTGATGGTCGCCATCACCCGCTGACGCGTTCGGCGCCCGACGCCGCGAGACGCGTGAACTCCCGGCTGCGAGGTCCCCACTCGGCGCACGGCGACGACCGCCTCCGCCCCATCGTCAAGATCGAGACCGCGCGGAGCGCTTGCCTTGCCTATTCCCTTCTAATAAGGTAGGAAAACCATGTATCCGTGACTAGAGACGCGGAACGATGACATACGCGCCTCCGGAGGATCACCGTGGTCTACACGCAGCCGGACGCCCCTCAGCGGCTCGAACGGCCGGTGGCTCCGGGCCGCGGGCCGGCGCCGGGGGCGGCTCCGGACCGGCGCAGCTCACGCCGGATCGTTGTGCGGCTGGCGGCCATCGCGGTGCTCGCGGGGCTCTGGCAGCTCGCGGCCGTCACGACGCGGAACCCGTCGTTCGTGCCCTCACCGAAGGCGGTGTGGGACCAGCTCGTGCTGACCTCCACCACTCATGACGGGATCCGGGGCTACAGCGGGCACTACCTGATCGAGCATCTCGGGATCAGCCTGCGCCGGATCCTCATCGGCTCGGTGCTCGGTGCGGTGGCCGGGCTGGTCCTGGGCGTCATCATGGGCACCGTCCCGTGGATCCGGCTGGTGACGGAACCGGTGGTCACCTTCGTCCGTGCCCTGCCCCCGCTGGCGTACTTCAGCCTTCTGATCATCTGGTTCGGCATCGACGAGACCCCGAAGCTGTGGCTGCTCACCATCGCCGCCCTGCCCCCGGTCGCGGTGGCCACCGCCTCCGCCGTGCACGGCGCCCCGACAGGGCTGGTCGAGGTGGCACGCGCACTGGGCGCCACGCGGTGGAACGTCGTCAGGGACGTGGTGCTGCCCAACGCGCTGCCGGAGATCTTCACGGGCATCCGGCTCGCCGTGGGCCTGGCGTACTCCTCGGTGGTCGCCGCCGAGACCATCAACGGCGTGCCGGGCATCGGCGGGATGGTGCGCGACGCCCAGCGCTACCTGCAGACCGACGTCGTCGTACTCGGCCTGTTCGCCATCGGCCTGTCCGGGCTGCTCATCGACGCCGTGCTGCGTACGGCCGAGAACCGGCTCATCCCCTGGCGAGGGCGCACGTGAGCCCCACCGGCCCTCCGCTCGACCCATCCTTGGAAGGAAACCCCCCATGTCACGACAACGCCCCAGGCGACTGCTCCTGATCACCCTGGCCGCCGTCACGGCGGCCGTCCTGGCGGCGTGCGGCGACGGCGCGGCCAGCGGCGGCGGAGGGGGCGGTGGAGGGGGCGCGCCTGCCAAGACGATCCGCGTCGCCTACCAGGCGTTCCCCAGCGGGGACCTCATCGTCAAGAACAAGCGCTGGCTGGAGGACGCGCTGCCCGGCTACACGATCACCTGGACCAAGTTCGACTCCGGGGCCAGCATCAACACCGCGTTCGTGGCCAAGAGCGTCGACATCGCGGCGATCGGCTCCAGTCCGGTGGCTCGAGGGCTCGCAGCGCCCCTGAACATCCCGTACCAGGTGGCGTTCGTGCTGGACGTGGCGGGTGACAACGAGGCGCTGGTGGCCAGGAACGGGACGGGCATCACCTCGATCGAGGGCCTGCGCGGCAAGAAGATCGCCACGTCGTTCGCCTCGACGTCCCACTACAGCCTGCTCGCCACCCTGGACAAGGCGGGCATCCCGGAGTCGGCCGTGACCCTCGTCGATCTGGAGCCCCAGGACATCCTGGCGTCCTGGACACGGGGTGACATCGACGCCGCGTACACCTGGCTGCCGACCCTGCAGGAGATCAAGAAGAACGGCAAGGTACTCATCAGCAGTCGCGAACTCGCCACCGCGGGGAAGCCCACCCTCGACCTCGGGGTGGTGGCCACCGCGTTCATCGACGCGCACCCCGAGGCCGTGGACGCCTGGCGCAAGGCTGAGGCCAAGGCGCTCGACCTGATCGCCGGCGACCCCGGAGCCGCCGCCGAGGCGGTGGGCAAGGAGCTGAACATCAGCCCGGAGGAGGCCAAGTCGCAACTGAGCCAGGGCGTGTTCCTCAAGCCGGCGGACCTGGCCGGCGATGAGTGGCTGGGCACTCCTGGAAAGGTGGGCGGCCTGGCGCAGAACCTGGTCAGCGCCGCACAGTTCCTCAAGGACCAGCAGAAGATCGACAGCGTGCCCGATCTCGCGACGGTGCAGAAGGCGATCTACAACAGCGGACTCCCCGGTGCCCTCGAATCCTGAGCCCGTAGCGGGTCTCGCCCCCGCCCCTGAAGACGTCGCGGCCGTGGACGTGAGCGAGCTCGAGCACGTCTATGGTGACGGCCGGAGCGCCGTGACCGCGCTGGGACCGATCTCCCTCCGCGTTCCCACGGGCTCGTTCCTCGTGATCGTCGGCGCCTCCGGATGCGGAAAGAGCACCCTGCTGCGCCTCATCGCCGGTTTCGAGCGGCCCACCTCCGGCACCGTCCGGACAGGCGGCGAGGAGCCGGTGCCGGGCAGGGGCGCGGGCGTCGTCTTCCAGCAGCCCCGGCTCTTCCCGTGGAAGACCGTGGGCGGCAACGTCGACCTGGCCCTGCGGTACGCCGGTGTCCCGAAGCCGGAACGGGCGCGGCGCGTCCCGGAACTGCTGGAACGGGTGGGCCTGCACGACGTCGCCGACCGGCGGATCTGGCAGATCTCCGGAGGCCAGCAGCAGCGCGTGGCCATCGCCAGGGCGCTGGCGGGCGACGATCCACTGCTGCTGCTCGACGAGCCGTTCGCGGCGCTGGACGCGCTCACCCGCGAGCGCCTCCAAGAGGACCTGCGCCGGGTGAGCACGGAGACCGGCCGTACGTCCGTCTTCGTCACCCACAGCGTGGATGAGGCGGTGTTCCTCGGCAGTCGCGTCGTGGTGCTCACCCACCGCCCTGGCCGGATCGCCCTCGACCTCGAAGTCGGTCTCCCGCGCACCGGCCTGGAACCCGACGAGCTGCGAGCCCTACCCGAGTACGCCGCCCTGCGAACCACCATCGGCCATGCCGTCCGTACCGCCGCCGCCCTGGAAGGAGAAACGAGATGACCAGTACGTTGCACGTCTCGCATGTCGACCTGAGCCTGACCCCGCTGGGACCCAACTTCGGCGCGGAGGTGAACGGCCTGGACCTGGCGACCGCGACCGACGAGGAGGTGGCGGCGGTGAGCGCCGCCCTGGTCGATCACAAGGTCCTGTTCTTCCGCGACCAGAACCTCGACGACGACGGCCAGGTGGCGCTGGGACGCCGCATCGGTGAACTCACCGCCTCCCATCCGGTGGTCGGCGGAGTGGACGAGGCGCATCCGGAGATCTACGCGCTGGACAGCGCCGACAACGGCTTCGCCGACGTCTGGCACACCGACGTCACGTTCATGCCACGCCCGCCCCTGGGGTCGATCCTGCGCGCGGTCGTCCTGCCCGCCACCGGCGGTGACACGAACTGGGCCGACAGCCAGCTCGCCTACGACTCCCTGTCCGCCCCCGTGCGCGAGCTGGCCGACAAGCTCACCGCCGTACACGACGGCAACCGCGAGTTCGGCTACTACCTGGCCCAGCGTCGCGGCGGGAAGGGAAGCGTCTGGGACGGAGAGGTCGTCACCCGGCTCGACCCGGTCGAGCATCCGGTCGTCCGCGTGCATCCGGAGACCGGACGCAAGGGGATCTTCGTCAACCCGGGCTTCACGTCGCACATCGTCGGGGTGTCGGAGGCCGAGAGCCGCGGCATCCTGGACCTGCTCTACGCGCATCTCACCAAGCCCGAGCACATCATCCGGCACCGCTGGCGCGCCGGGGACGTGGCCATGTGGGACAACCGCGGCACGGCCCACTACGCCAACCGCGATTACGGTACGCAACATCGCGTCATGCACCGCATCACCCTGCGCGGCGACACTCCGGTGGGCCCCGTCCCCAACCGGTGACGCGGGCAGACCACGCCTTCGCCCGCCACGACTCTTTCCTGCCTGCGACATGCGGATCATGTACGCCTCGGCGTACGTTCCAAGTGGGTACCGGTATCGGGGAACGATGGTGCCGGGGTGCCGGCGGGAAGGGGTGGGCGTGGAGATGGTGCACGGGACGCCCGCTGCCGCATTGCGTTCCCTCATCGGGGACTACCACGGCTACCGCGAGCGGGACGGACTCCCCGGCCGCCATCGCGGCCTGCCGTCGCCGTACCTGACCGTCATCGTGACCCTTGACGATCCGCTCGACATCGCCGCCCATCCCGACCCGGCCCAGCCGCCGGGGCGGTACCACACGCTGGTCGGCGGGCTGCACACCTCGACCGCCCTGATCACGCATGAGGGCCGGCAGGCCGGTGTGCAACTCGCCCTGAGCCCGCTCGGCGCGCGTGCCCTGCTCGGCCTGCCCGCGGGCCCGCTGCGGAACGTCGACGTGGACGCGACCGCCGTCCTGGGCTCGGTCGCCAACGAGTTGCACGACCGCCTGAACGCCGCGCCGGACTGGGGCCGGCGCTTCGCGATCCTGGACGAACTGCTGCTGCGCCAGGCCGATCTCGACCGCGTCGTGCCGGCCGAGGTCGTCCGGGCCTGGCGGTTGCTGCTGTCCAGCGGCGGCAGGATGCCGGTCGGCGACCTGGCCCATGAGGTCGGCTGGAGCACCCGTCACCTCCGCGCGCGGTTCACCGCCGAGATCGGGCTCACTCCCAAGGCCGCCGCCCGGGTCATCAGGTTCGACCGGGCCCGGCGGAAGCTGCAACACCTGGCCGGCGCGGGCATGAGCGTTCCTTGCCTGGCGGACCTGGCGGCCGAATGCGGGTACTACGACCAAGCGCACCTCGCCCGGGAGTTCCGCGACCTCGCAGGTTGCCCGCCCACCCAATGGCTGGCCGAAGAGTTCCGAAACGTCCAAGCCCCCGTCCCGGTCCTGGAGCCAGACTCGATGGCATGACGCAAACACCTCAACCTCAGGTCTGGCCGACGCTGCGCGCCCGTGACGCCCGCAAGCTCATCGCCTTTCTCGTGGACGCGTTCGGCTTCGAGGCCACCGCCGTGTACGGCGACGGCGACCGTGTCGACCACGCACAACTCGACTGGCCGCTCGGCGGCGGCATCATGCTCGGCTCCGACCGGGAACGCAGCGAGGACAACCCGTGGTGGCTGCCCCCGGGCACCTTCGGCGCGTACGTCGTCACCGACGACCCCGAGACCTTGTATGCCCGCGCCACCGATGCCGGAGCCGAGACGCTCTACGCGCCCCGCGAGACCGACTATGGCTCCCGCGACTTCGCCGTCCGCGACCCGGAGGGCAACCTCTGGTCCTTCGGCACCTACCGCGGCGAACCCCGCAAAACCTGAGATGGCCCAGCGAAGCGTCCCGGCCTGGGCCGCCCCCACCGGGCGCCCTCGGGACGCTCCGGCTCTCGGCCACGTGACCGGCATCCCTCTCCTGCGACTCGTCGTGGAGATGATGTGCTAGGCTGTTCGCAGTTGCAGTTGTGGTATCCGTAAACTTTTTGCGCACCTGACGGGAATTGTAACGTTGGGTGCATTTTTTGTTTTCCCGGTCATCTCCGGACGGGCTTATCACGGCGACACGGAATCGGCACGGTGCCGGTTCCGGTTCGGCCCTCTAATCAAAGGAGATTGACATGGCGACTGGAACCGTGAAGTGGTTCAACGCGGAAAAGGGCTTCGGCTTCATCGAGCAGGACGGCGGCGGCGCCGACGTCTTCGCCCACTACTCGAACATCGCCGCTCAGGGCTTCCGCGAACTGCAGGAAGGCCAGAAGGTGTCCTTCGACGTCACCCAGGGCCAGAAGGGCCCGCAGGCCGAGAACATCGTTCCCGCCTGACGCACCACGCCACACAGCCGGGGCCCGCACCTTTGAGGTGCGGGCCCCGGCTCGCGTCATGGCCGAGATCACTCGGCCGGGCGGCATGGACTTCAGCACCGCCCTCCCCCATCAGGTAGGGGAACGGCGGACTTGTCATCCCCCGCGGAGAAGGGGGACCGGGCGGCCAGCGGGCAGATCAGGCGCGATAGATCGTTGTCGGCCGGGACCGCGACACCGCCCCACAGGCGTACGGTGCCGTCACCAAGCAACGGCTTCGAGCTGGGACCTCAGCTCCTGTACCTGCGCGGCGTTCATGGTCTTCACCCGGTTCGCGGAGACCTCCACCTCGGTGTCGGTGGCGCTCCTCCTCTTCGCTACCTGTCACAGCCGACGAAGCCCGTTCTCCCGAAGCGCCCGCCGCGCCAGGATCACCCATGGACGTGAGTCACAGCGCTGTACAGGCGCCCAGGTAGCCGGCCAGCATCGCGCGGGCGAGCCGGTCGACGTCCGCATCGCCCGGGAGGAACCGGTCACTGTGCAGGGAGACGTCGGTATCAGTGCCCACGAACATCATCACCGACGGCATCCGCTCGGCGAAGAAGGAGAAGTCGTCCGCGCCCACCGAGCGAAGCGTGTCGGAGACCTCCAGCCCGTGCGACCGCAGCAGCCGGGACACCTGCGCCACCAGATGGGGGTTGTTCTCCAGCACGGGCTCCCCCTTGACGAAGGTCACCTCTGCCTCGCATCCGTGCGTCCGCGCCACCGACTCCGCCACCTCGACGACTCGCTGGTGCAGCAGTTCGCGCGTCGCCGTCGACAGCGCCCGTATGGTGCCTCGCGCCCTCGCCACGCCGGGAACGACGTTGGCCGCGCTCCCCGCCTGTAGTGACGAGACCCCCACCACTGCCGGCACCATCGGGTCGATCGACCGGCTGACCACGCTCTGGAGCGCGACCACCGTGTGCGACAGGGCCAGAACGGGGTCGCGCGTGAGGTGCGGGTAGGCGGCGTGTCCCGACTCGCCGTGCACGCTGATCTGGAACTCGTCCGAAGAGGCGTTGACACCGCCGGGTACGCAGGCGACGACGTCGGGCGCGAGCACCGGCTGCACGTGCGCGCCGATCATCGCCTCGCACCGCTCGGCGCCGAGCACGCCGCTCTCGACGATGTCCTGCGCTCCTGAGGGGTAGGTCTCCTCGCGCGGTTGCAGGACCAGCAGCAACGGCTTCGGCCCTCCCACCCTGTGCACCGCGCGGGCCATCGCCACCAGCGCGGCCAGATGCACGTCGTGGCCACAGGCGTGCATGATCCCGCGGTTCCGCGAGCTCCACTCGACGCCGGTCGCCTCCGTCACCGCGAGCGCGTCGAGTTCACCGCGCACTCCGACGGCCGGTCCCGGTCCGCCGACGCGCACCACCGCCCCGGTCTCCGCGACCTTGGTCAGTGGCAGCCCGTCGGGCAGCGACGCGAGTACGGCTTCGCGCGTCGCCGACTCGCCGCCGGACAGGTCCGGCGAGGCGTGCAGCCGGCGGCGCAACGACAGGGCCGCGGGCAGTTCCCGCTCGAGGGCCGCCCACAGCTCGGCGTGGTCGCTCATCCGAGGTCCAATCCGTAGACGCGGGCCGCGTTGGAGCGGCCGATCATCGTCGCGACGCGTACGGCGTCCGCCGGAGTCCACTCGCCCTCCTCGACCCACGCCGACAGGGCACGCGTCATGCCACGGCGCCACAGCAGCGCGCCGAGGTAGTGCAACTCCGGCGGGCCCCACGCGTCGGAGGAGTAGAGCACCTTGGCGAAGGGCGCGAGTTCCAGGCTCTCGGCCACGATCGCGTCGGAGCGTGCGCCGGTGTAGTTGATCGCGAGCCCCACGTCGAAGTAGACGTGCGGGAAGACCTGGGCGAGATAGCCGGCGTTGCGCTGGAAGGGGTAGCAGTGCAGCAGGAGGATGTCGGACCCGGTGTGCTCCACGGCCTTCAGCCAGCGGGTCAGCAGCAGCGGGTCGGAGCGGTGCAGCTCGACGTCCGGATCGCCGTAACCGGTGTGGAGCTGCAGCGGCAGGCCGGTTTCGACCCCCGCCCACAGCAGCATCCGCAGCAGCACCGGGTCGTCGACGCGCGGCACCGCCCCCGTGCCGATCTCCCGCAGCCAGTCTCCGGCGGCCTCGCGAACCTCGGCGTCGGTCGGCGGCGCCGGGTCGAAGTCGAAGCCGTGGCGGTAGGCCACGATGCTCTTCAGCCCGACGGCGCCGCGCGCCCGCTTCTCCAGCGCCTCGCGGAAGCCGTCTCGCAGGCCGGCGGCGGAGGTGGCCGTGGCGGCCAGCTCCTCCAGCACCGCCTCCAGCCGCACCACCTCGTCGGCTCGGACGCCGCTGGCGGACGCCATGCCGGCGACGCTGAGGATCTGGTCGCCCTTGTAGCCCGTCTCCACCAGCCAGTGCTCCGTCCCGCTCGCGCGCAGGAAGGTGCGGGCCAGCTCGTCCGGGGCCGACGCGGACCGCGCGGCCCAGTAGTCGTCCGCGCTCGCCGACGGCTCCAGCCCGAGCAGCGGCGCGCAGTGCCGCCGGATCGCGAAGCCCAGCTGCGAGTCCAGCTGGGTCATCCACGACGGGATCGGCCGGTCGGACTCGGTGATCAGCTCCTCGAACGCCGGCCGCTCCACCGGCCGGCGCAGCGTGCCGTGCACGTGGTGGTCGACCAGCCCTATCTCGTCGATCCGCCCCTTGAGATCAGTAGACATCGGCGATCCTCCGGCACACCTCATCGGCCCCCAGCCCCTCGACCAGCGCGAGCTCGGTGCGCTTCACGTCGAGGTGCGTCCGCAGCAGATCATCGTCGAACCAGCCCCGCACGACGTCGTCCTTGGCCAGCTCGTCGAGCGCCTCGTCCAGCGACCCCGGCAGGGAGGGCGCGCCCGACAGCTCGGCCTCGGTGCTGTGCTCGGGCCACACCTTCGGCTCGGGATACCCGGCGGTGACGCCCCGCAGTCCGGCCCGTATGAGCGTGCCGATCACCAGCCACGGGTTCGCGGTCGCGTCGGCGGCGCGGAACTCCAGGTTCAGCTGCCGCGCCGCGTCGCCGCTCGACGTGGTCGGGCAGATCCGCAGCAACGCCTCCCTGTTGCGTTCGGCCAGGAAGATGCCGCCGGCGCTCCACCGGTGGGGGGTGAGCCGCAGGAACGACACGGGGCTGGGCGCGGTGACGGCGGTGATCGCGCGGGCGTGCTGGAGGATGCCGGCCGCGAACCGGCCGCCGATCTCCGACAGCCGCCCCGGTCGCGAGTCGTCGAAGAGCACCGGCTCACCGGTCTCGGCGTCACGCAGCGAGAGGTGCACGTGCACGCCGTTGCCGACCCCCTCGGGCCCGACCAGCGGCGCGAAGGTCAGCCGCCGGCCGCGGCGGCGACCGAGGTCGCGGACCAGCTCGCGCAGCAGCACGGCGCGGTCCGCCGCCACCATGGCGCCGCTCGGCCGCATCGTGATCTCGAACTGCCCGTCGCCGTACTCCGGCAGCCAGGTCTCCGGTTCGAGACCGGCCTGGGTCATCAGCTCGACCAGCTGCGACCCGAACGGTTCGGCGTCGCGGAACCGCTCGAACGAGAACGGCGGTGAGGCAGGAAGGCCCTCGATGACGAATTCGTGCTCGAACGACGCCACGACCTCCAGCCCCGTCAGCTCGCGGAACTCGGCGATCGCCGTCCGGGCGAAGGTGCGCGGGCAGGACGGCCACGGCGACCCGTCGGGCAGCACCTGGTCCGCGAGGTAGAGGCGCACGCCCGGGTGCGTGCCATCGGCCGGGATGTCGACGCCGGTCGACTCGTCGGGCAGCAGTCGCAGGTCACCGGTCGGGCCGAACACGTTGTCCTCGGCGATCGGGCCGAAGCAGCTGATCGCGAGGTCGGCGGGCACCCAGCCGACCCCGGTGTGCAGCACCTTGTCGTGGTCCGCCGCCGGGACGGCTCTGCCGCGGGTCTGCCCCGCCAGGTCGCAGGTCGCGATGAAGATCATCGATGTCATGCGTACGTCACCAACCTCTGTACGGCGCGACGGCCGCGTCGTCCACTTTGCCTGCCGCGACATCGGCGATGGCCGTGTCGAGGACGTCCAGCGCCCGGTCGAGATCCGCCTCGTCGATGACCAGCGGCGGGGTGAGCTCCAGGACGTTCGACCTCGGTCCTACGTAGTAGAGCACCGCGCCGAGCTGGTAGGCGCGGAAGACGACCTTGGCCGCGGTCGTGGCGTCGGTCAGCTCGATGCCGCCTATCAGCCCGCGGTTGCGCACGTCGGCCACCTGGTCGTGACGGGCGCGGAGCTGGTCGAGCCTGGCGCCCAGCCCCTCGCCGAGCCGGGCCGCGCGGGCGGGCAGCTCCTCCTCGGCCAAGATGCGCAGCACGGCGCGCCCGGCCGCGGCCGCCACCGGGTTGCCGGCGGTCGTGAGCAGCGATGATCCTTCGGCGGCGTCGAGGATCTCGGCCGGGCCGATCGCCGCGGACAGCGGCAGCCCTCCGCCGAGTGACTTGCCGAACGCGACGAGGTCGGGGGCGATGCCGTCGCACTCGAAGGCGTGCAGCCGGCCGGTTCGCCCGAGACCGGCCTTCACCTCGTCGGCGACCAGCCAGGTGCCGTGCCGGTGGCACAGGTCGGCGAGCCCCTTGAGGAAGCCGGCCGGTGGGATGACCACTCCGCCGTCGCTGAGGATCGGCTCGACGATCACCGCGGCGACGTCGCCGGCGGCGAGCTCGGTGGCGACGCCGTCGAGGTCGGGGTAGGGCACGAGCACCAGACCGGGGTCCCGTTCGGCGCCGGCCGCGACATGAAGGCCGGAGACGTGCTGGGCGGGACCGAGCCCGCCGTGGTAGGAGCCCTCGAACGTCATGATGCGCGGGCGGTGGCCGGCGGCGCGGATGCTTCTGATGATCGCGGCGTTGGCGTCGGAGCCGGCGTGACCGAGGTACACCCGGCGATCGGATGCGCCAGGAGTGATGGCCAGCAGCTCCTCGGCGAGCGCGACCGCCTCGGGATTGGTGGCCGAGAGCAGGCTGGCCCCCGCCATCCGCCGTACCGCTCGCTCCACGGCCTCGACGACCCGCGGATGCGCGTAGCCGACACCGGCCGCGCTCCAGGCGCCGGAGAGGTCGATCAGCTCGCGGCCGTCCGCCTCCACCAGGCGGGCCCCGTGCCCCGAAACCGGTGCGAGCGGGAAGAACCGCAGCCGCTGCGCCCCGGCCACGACGGCGAGATCGGCGTCGTAGAGCGAGGTCATCGAGGCTGTTCCACCAGTTCGTCCGCGACGCTGCCCGTGCCAGTGAGCTCGGAGGTGAGCCGCTCGCCGATGCGCCGGGCGAGGGCGGGCGCGGAGAGGATCACCGCGACGCCGAGCAGGCACCACACGCCCGCGATCCACGGGAAGTAGGAGTACGGCGCGTCCTGGCCGGACGACTGCTTGTAGAAGACGAAGAGGAGGTAGGCGATGCCGGCCACCGGCAGTACCGCCTCCCATCGGGGGATGGCCGAGCGGCCGGAGAAGGTGAAGGCGATGACGCCGACGCCCGCCACGGCGTACGCGACGAGGATGCACAGCACGCCGAGCGTGGCGAACCAGTAGTACGCGTCGAAGGCGCCGACCCCGGCCGCCCAGACGATGACGTCCACGACGAGCGTGATGGCGACGACGGCGACCAGGGCGACGCGGGGAGACCCGGTGGCGGGGTCCACGCGGGAGAGCGCCTTCGGCCCGAAACCGTCCCGGGAGAGGGCGAAGAGCATGCGGGCGGCGGCCGCGGAAGAGGACAGCGAGCTCGCGAACGCCGACGCCACCGCGGTGAAGGCGACCACAAGGGCGAACCACGTGCCGATGTAGCGGGCCGACAGCGTGGACAGCGGCGACTCCGCACCGGCGAAGGCGTCGATGCCCGCCTGGTCGGTGCCGAATCCGATCGTCTCGGTGAACATCATGACGACGAAGAGCAGGCCGGTGAGCACCACACTGCCGACGAGAGCGCGTGGGATGTTGCGCTTGGGGTTGTCGGTCTCCTCCCCGAGCGAGGCGCAGGCCTCGAAGCCGGCCCAGGACAGGAACGCGAAGACGGTGGCGGTCATGATCGTGCCGAAGGTCGTGCCGCCGGCGGTGAACGTGGAGAGGTCCAGGATGGGCGCTCCCCCGCTCTCAGTGCCGCCGCCCGACCCGGTGACGGAGCCGCCGACGACGACGGCGGCCAGCACGAGCATGGCGAGGATGCCGAAACCCTCGATGACCAGCAGCATCCGCGCGGTGAGGCGGGTGTCGCGCGAGTTGAGGATCGTGATGCCGAGCGCGGCGACGACGGCGACGATGATCCACGGGCCACTGTTGTGCACGCCGAGCGCCTCGAGGAAGGCGTGCGCGAACACCCCGGTGGCGGCCTGGGTGCAGGTCAGGAAGAACAAGTAGGTGCCAAGGAGCGCGAAGCCGCCGAAGAAGCCGGCCCGCGGCCCGATGGTGGCACCGGCCAGCGCGTACACCGACCCGGCATGGTTGAAGTGCTGGGTCAGGCGCCAGAAGCCGTATCCGACGAGGGCGACGCCGATGAGGCCGAGAACGAAGACGAGCGGGACGGCCTTGCCGACGGTGGCGGCGACGCCGGGACCGTTGAGGCCCATGGCCAGGGTCGGGCCCATCAACCCGACGGAGAGGGCGAGTGCCTCCCACAGGCGCAGCTTACGTGGTGCTTTATCGGCCATGAGGCGGGCTCCAGGAGACGCGGAAGTCGGGCGCGGGGTGCCGCCATGAAACATTCATTTCATTCGAATGTCAATAAATCGCCCAAGAAACGTCTCAGTCAAACGTGATGTCCCCGGCCAGCTCGTCCGCCTCTCTGATCCTGGTCTCGGCCTGCTTCCCGAGCTTGGCCAGCACACCGGCCACCATCGACTCGACGACGGCCGTGGCCGGGACGATCGAGTCGAACGGGCTCGGACCATCGACCTTGACCGGCAGAACGAGGTCGGCCACCTCGGCGGCCGGTGACAGCCACGGGTCGGTGACGAGCAGGATCTTCGCCCCCCTGCCGTGCGCGTGGACGGCCAGATCGACGACGTCGCGCTGGTACCGGCGGAAGTCGAACACCACGCAGACGTCACGTTTGCCGACGTCCAGCAGGAAGCCCGAGTGGTGAGTGGGCGTCTGCGGATGCACGGTCGTCCCCGGGCGCATCTGGCGCAGATGCAGGTCCAGGTAGGCGGCGAGCAGGTGCGAGTAACGGCCGCCGAAGCAGGTGATGTGCCTGCCGGTGTCGGCGAGCAGGTCGACGGCCTTGTCCAGCTCCTCGTCGGGGAGCGACGCGTAGGTCTGCTCGACGGCCTGGGTGAAGACCCGGGCGGAGACCGCGCGAAGGTCATCCTTGGTGATGCGCTGCGGGATGGTCAGCGGCGAGGCCCTGCGCTCCTGGACCTCGTCACGGAGCGCCTGCTGGAACTCCTTGTAGCCGTCGAACTCCAGGTGGGCGACGAACCTGACGACGGTCGGGGCGCTGACGCCCGCACGCCCCGCGAGCTCGTGGGTGGACCCCAGACCCGCCGACGGATAGTGCGCCAGGAGAGCCCGGGCGACCTTGCGCTCACCGGCCGAGAGCCGCCCCATGCGGCTGCGAACCCGCTCCGCGACACTGGAGCTCGCGCCCCCGCCACTCGCAACACTCATGTTCCCGCTCTCCTCACATCACGCTAAGAGCAAGGTATAGCCGACGTCCAGGTCCCCGGTCCGGGCCGGAAAGGTATAGCCGACGTCCAGGTCCCCGGTCCGGGCCGGATCAGTTCGGCGTCTGGGCGAGCTCGGCGCCGATGCTGTCCGCGGTGGCCAGCAGATGTGGCAGCCACGACCGGCGCATGGTGTCCATGGACGTGCGGCTTGAGTGCGTGGAGGTGTTCACGGCCGCGACGACCCGGCCGTCGGCGTCGCGGACCGGTGCCGCGATCGAGCGCAGGCCCTGCTCCAGCTCCTGGTCGACAATGGTCCACCCCTGCCGGCGTACCCGGGCGATCTCCTGGGTGAGGCGCTCACGATTGGTGAGCGTTCCGGAGGTGAGCTGTCGCGGCGTGATGCGCTCGAAGTAGGCCTCGAACTCGTCGGCGTCCAGACCGGCCAGCAGGACCCGGCCGGTCGACGTCGCGTAGGCGGGGAAGCGGGTTCCGACGGCGATGGAGACCGTGAGGATGCGGAACCCGTGCACGCGGGCGACGTAGACGATCTCGTCGTCGTCCAGAACGGTCAACGAGGTGGTCTCGGACACCGTGGCGGCGAGTCGCTCCAGGTGCGGCAGGGCGACCTCCGGGAGCCGCAGGCTGGAGAGGTAGGCATGCCCGAGCTCCAGCACCCGGGGTCGCAGCGAGAACCCCCGGTCGTCGGATCCCGCGTAGCCCAACTCGACGAGGGTGAGCAGGAACCGCCGCGCGGCCGCTCGTGTCATCCCCACCTGGGTGGCGATCTCCGTCAGGGTCAGGCTCGCGGGAGAGTCGTTCAGCGCCCGCAGCACCTCAAGGCCACGCTCCAGGGATTGGACGAAGGGCGGCTCCCCCGCCGTCCGGTCAGACACCGTTGCCTCCTCGGTGGTCGGGTGCGGGTCTGGCCGGGTAGATCCGCAGGTCGGCCTCGATGCGTGCGGCGGCGGCCAGCAGCGGTGGCAGCAGCGACCGCCGGATGTCGTCGATCGAGGTACGGCTCGCGTGTGTCGAGACATTCAGCGCGGCGAAGACCACGCCGGCGCCCGACCGTACCGGCACCGCGACGGCCCGCAGTCCTTCTTCCAGCTCCTGGTCGACGATGGACCAACCCTGGTTACGGACGCGTTCGAGCTCCGCGCGCAGGTCGCCGGCGGTTCGGATGGTCTTGCTGGTCCGCTGGGTGAGCGACACCCGTTCGAGGTGGCGTTCGCGGGCATCGGAGGGGAGGTTGGCCAGCAGGACCCGCCCCATGGATGTGAGGTGCGCGGGCAGGCGAGTTCCCATCCCGATGCCGATCGTCATGATGCGTGATACGGACACCCGCACCACGTAGACGATGTCGTCACCGTCGAGGACCGAGAGCGACGACGACTCGTGCACCTCGGCCGCCAGTTGCTCCAGGTGAGGTTCGGCGACGTCGCGCACCGAAAGCCGGGAGAGGTATCGGTAGCCGAGGCCGAGCACGCGTGGGCGCAACGAGTAGCGCCCGTCCTGGTAGGCGACGTACCCCAGTTGGGCCAGCGTCAGCAGGGACCGGCGGGCGGCGGCGGGCGCCAGGTTGGCGGCTCGAGCCACTTGGCTCAGCGTCATCCGCGGGTTGTCGGCGTCGAATGCCTTGATGACGGCCAGGCCTCGTGCCAGCGACTGGACGAAGTCGGTGTTACGGGAGTGCCGCGCGGCGTCCGTCATCAAGGCCTCGCTCTCCACAGTTCAGATGATCCTCTCAGATCGGATCCGTCCCGACGACCGTGCGGTTCATCGCCTCGCATGTTTGCGCATGGCGAACCGTAGCTGTCCATACGCATGATGTGCAATGCACTGGACGGGAATCGACGGTCGCGGAAGTGGACAGGGCTCCCATACGACCTCGAATCGGTAGCTTCGATGGCTTGACGCGACGTTACGCGCACTTTACGGTCACGTGTATCCGCATTACGCACCAATGTTCGACATGCGAAAGGTTTCTCGATGACAAGCGCGACCGAAGGCCGTACCTCGGTGCCTCGAGGCTTCGGGTTGACGCTCGCGCTCTCCATGGGAGCCGGACCGCTGGCTCTCTACGCCCTCACTGCCACCTCGCCGGTGGTCACCGCGGACCTGGGCCTGAGCCGTGCCCAGTTCGGCACCTTCGCGACGGCGGCGTTCCTCGCCGCGGCGGCCTTCTCCCCATTCGTCGGCCGGTGCGCCGATCTCTTCAGCGCCCGTATGGTGCTCGCCGTCCTGTTCACCGGAGCCGGCATGGCCATCGGGGGCGTCGCCCTGGCGCCGTCCTACCCCTGGCTGCTGGTCGCCGTGGTCGTCTGCGGCGCGGTTCAAGCACTCTCCAACCCGGTGACGAACCAGCTCATCGCCGCGCGGGTGCCCGCGGGCCGGCGCGGATCCCTGATGGGGGTCAAGCAGTCGGGCGTGCAGATGTGCCAGTTCGCCGCGGGACTCGCGCTTCCCGGCATCGCGGTGGCGTTCGGCTGGCGTGGCGCCGCGGCCGTGGCCGCGATCGCCGCCGTCGCGGGCCTGCTGCTCGTGCCGGGCACGGTCCCGGCCGGCGACGCCACGCCCGCGCCCAGGGCCGCCAGGCGGACAGCGGACCTTCCGGCCTCGGTGTGGTGGCTCGCCGGATACGCGCTCCTCACCGGCGCCGGTCTGCAGGCCACGAACGTCTACCTGCCGCTCTACAGCTTCGAGCGGCTGGACATGTCGGTTCGGGTCGCCGGGCTCACCGCCGCCACGGTCGGCGGAGTCGGTCTCGTGGCCCGCATCGGCTGGGGGCGTGCCGCCGAACGGATGCGCGAGCCCCGCCGTCCGTTGCTTCTGCTCGCCACGGTCTCGGGGCTCGCCGCGTGCGCCCTGCTCGGAGCCGAACAGCTCGGCCTGCCGTGGGTGGTCTGGGTGGCCGCGGCGCTGTTCGGTGCGAGCGGGATCGCCGCGAACGTCGTCGTCATGCTCGTCCTGATCCGGATCAGCCCCATCCAGGTCGTGGGCACGGCCTCCGGGGTCCTCGCGGTCGGCCTCTACATCGGCTTCGCGTTGGGGCCGCTGAGTTTCGGCCTGCTGGTCGACCACACCGGGTCCTACAGCGTCGGCTGGCTCGCCGTCGTGTCGGTCTATCTGGCCGCCGGCGTCCTCTCCCTGGTCTGGCGCGCCCAGAGTACGTCCCCCAGGGAACTCGCCGAAGCGATCTGAAGCCGTCTCCGGCCTTTGGCTCTTACCTGTTTTCGCCTCCAGGAAGGACAGTAATGCTCACCCATGAACAGAACGAACGCCTCGTGCGGACCGGCCCCGGCACCCCTATGGGCGCCCTGTTCCGCCGGTACTGGATCCCGGCGCTGCTCGCCGAGGAGATCCCCGAGCCCGACTGCCCGCCCGTCCGGGTGAAGCTGCTCGGCGAGCAACTCATCGCCTTCCGCGACTCGCGGGGCCGGATCGGCCTGCTCGACGAGTTCTGCAGTCATCGCACCGCGTCGCTGTTCTTCGGCCGCAACGAGGACTGCGGTCTGCGCTGCTCGTACCACGGCTGGAAGTACGACGTGGAGGGCAACTGCGTCGACATGCCCTCCGAGCCGGAGAGTTCGTCCTTCAAGAACCGCATCAAGCACACCGCTTACCCGTGCGTGGAGCGTGCCGGGATCATCTGGACCTACATGGGCCCGGCCGACAAGCAGCCCCCGCTGCCCGAGTTGGAGTGGGCACTGCTCGACGACGATCAGCGCTACGTCTCCAAGCGCTGGCAGGAGTCCAACTACCTGCAGGCCATGGAGGGCGGCATCGACTCCAGCCACGTCTCCTTCGCGCACCGGTTCAACATCGACGACGACCCGATGCACGCGGGCACCGAGGGGCTGAAGTACCTCAAGGCCGACACCCGGCCGAAGTTCGAGGTCGCCGAGTCCGACGGCGGGCTCGTGATCGGCGCCCGGCGGTTCGCCGACGAGGAGAACTATTACTGGCGGATCACGCAGTGGATCATGCCGTGGTACACGATCATCCCGCCGTTCGGTACCCACAACCCGCTCGGCGGCCACGCCTGGGTGCCCATCGACGACGAGAACTGCTGGTCCTGGAGCATCAACTACCACCCCAGCCGTCCCCTGCGCGAGGACGAGCTGGCCGCGATGCGCGCCGGAGACGGCATCCACGTGAAGTACGTGCCCGGCACGTACCGTCCCGTCGCGAGCCGGGCCAACGACTACCTGATCGACCGGCAGGCGCAGAAGGACAACCGCACGTTCAGCGGGGTCGAAGGCATCGCGATGCAGGACGCCTCGCTGCAGGAGAGCATGGGCGAGATCTGCGACCGCACCAAGGAGCGGCTGGGCACCAGCGACGCCGCGATCATCCTCGCGCGACGCCGGCTGCTCGCCGCCACCGAGGATCTCGACGAGACCGACGTGCTGCCCGGAGCCGACCCGGCGCACCAGCGAGTCCGGTCGACCTCGCTCATCCTGCCCAACTCGGTGCCGTTCCAAGAAGGAGCCCGGGAGGCGTTGATCGCCTCGCCCGGCGAGGACTTCGTCTCCATCTGACCCCCCTCATGGCCTTCGGGGACGGCCATCGAGAAACGAAGGACGCTGACATGAAAGCAATCACCAGCACCGGCTTGCGCTCCGCGACAGCCGGCGTGGCCGTCTCCATGGCACTCGTCACGGCGGGCTGTGGAGGTGGCTCCACACAGGCCGCAGGAGGCGAGACATGCGACGGCAAGACCGTGACCGTCGGCATCACCAAGAGCGCCAGTGACGCGCCGTTCTATGTGGCGCAGGACAAGGGCTACTTCAAGAAGCAGGGCCTGACCGTCCAGTTCGTACCGTTCGACTCCGCCGCGAAGATGATCCCGCCGCTCGGCGCCGGTCAGCTGGACGTCGGCGCCGGCGCCCCGTCCGCGGGGTTCTACAACGCCGTGGCCCGGGGCGTGGAACTGCGGATCGTCGCGGACAAGGGGTCGATGCCCAAGGGGTACGGCTACATGCCTCTCATGGTGCGCAAAGATCTCCACGACGGCGGCAAGGTGAAGACCATCGCCGACCTCAAGGGGCTCAAGGTGGCCGAGCCCGCCCAGGCCACCGCGACGTCCTCCACCGCGAGCGCGCTCCTCGAGAGCGGTGGCCTTGGCTACGGCGACGTCAAGCACGAGTACATCGGCTTCGCCGAGCAGGTGACCGCCTTCGGCAACGGAGCGATCGACGCGGCAATGATCACTGAGCCCTCCGCCACGGTCGCCGAGCAGCGGGGGGTCGCTGTACGGCTGGCCAGCCCGCCGGACGTCTACGACAACCAGCAACTGGCCGTCGTGCTCTACGGCGGCAAGTTCGCCGGCGAGAAGAGCAGGCTCGGCACCTGTTTCATGACCGCCTACCTGCAGGGCGCCCGTGACTACGTGTCCGCGCTCGCGGACGGCAAGGTGACCGGCAAGGGCGCCGACGAGATCGTCAAGATCGTGACCACGGCCACCGGGCTCAAGCCGGAGCTCTACCGCGCCATCGTGGCGAACTACGTCAACCCCGACGGGGTGGTCAACGCCGAGAGCCTGCGCCGCGACTACGACTTCTTCGACAAGCAGGGCTGGCTCGAAGGCAAGAAGGTCTCGGTGGACACACTGGTCGACCCCTCGTTCGCGAAGGCCGCGGTCGCGAAGCTCGGCGCGTTCGACAAGGCCGGGGCCGCGAAGGCCGCCGGATAGGAGAGGCACCCATGGCAACCACAACTTCCCCGGAACGGCAGGGCACCGAGGCCGCCCCTGCCGCCACGCCCGTACGGCCGGCGCGCTGGCGCAACGCCCGGAACCGCGACCGCCTGCTCGCCGCCGTCACCCCGCTGGTGCTGCTCGGCATCTGGGAGGTCCTCGTCCGGATCGGCGCGCTGGACGCACGGTTCTTCCCCGCGCCGAGCAGCATCTTCGGCCGGATGGTCGACATGGTGTCCTCCGGCGAGCTGTGGACCCAGACCTGGGCCAGCCTGCAGCGGCTGTTCCTCGGCTTCTGGCTCGGCCTGATCCCCGGACTGGTGCTGGGCGCCGTCATGGGGTTGAGCCGTCCGGTGCGGGCGGCGCTCTCGCCGCTGGTGTCCGGGACGTACCCGATCCCGAAGAGCGCGCTGCTGCCGCTGATCCTGCTGGTCTTCGGCCTCGGCGAGATGTCGAAGATCGTGATGGTCGCGATCGGCGTGTTCTACCCCGTCGTGCTCAACACGACCGCGGGCGTCCTGCAGATCCAGCCCATGTACTACGACGTCGCGAAGAACTTCGGCGCAAAGCGTCTGCAGGTGTTCCGCACGGTGGCCCTGCCCGGCGCGATGCCCAGCATCATGACCGGCATCGAGCTCGGCGCCGGCCTGGGGCTGATCCTCATCGCCATCGCCGAGATGGTCGGCGCCCAGTCCGGTCTCGGCTTCATGATCTGGAACGCCTGGCAGCTGTACTCGGTGGACACCATGTACGTCGGGTTGCTGGTGATCGCGGTCATCGGTTACGCGATGTCGCTCGTACTCGGCTGGGTCGCCCGCCTCGTCACTCCCTGGAGGACCGACCGATGATCGACCAGCACGCCTCCTCGCCGGTGGCCCCGGCCCAGGAGATCACGGTGTCGGTGCGGGGCCTGCTCAAGCAGTTCCCCGCCAAGGACCGCACCGTGACCGCCCTGGACTCGCTCGATCTCGACATCCCGCGTGGGCAGTTCTTCGTCATCGTCGGCCCCAGCGGGTGCGGGAAGACGACGCTGCTGCGCATCCTCGCCCGTCTGGAGGAGGCCAGCGCGGGCCGGGTCGAGGTCCACGGCTCGGCAGAGGGCCGGCCGGAGAACTCGATGGTCTTCCAGGGTGACTCGATCTTTCCCTGGATGACCGTCTGGGACAACGCCTCGTACGGCCTGCGCATGCGCGGGGTGCCGGCGGCCGACATCCGCGAGACGGTGGGCCACTACCTGGCCAAGACCGGGCTCACTCAGTTCTCGGACTGCTACCCCCACCAGCTGTCCGGAGGCATGCGCCAGCGGGTGTCCATCGCCCGGGCGTTCGCCAACGACCCCGACGTGCTGCTCATGGACGAGCCGTTCTCGGCGCTGGACGAGCAGAACAAGACCCTGCTCCAGGGCGAGCTGCTGCGGATCTGGGACGAGACCCGCAAGACCGTCGTCTTCATCACGCACAGCGTCGACGAGGCGGTCACCCTGGGCGACCGCATCATGGTGATGACCGCGCATCCGGGACGGGCCAAGGCCTTCTTCGACGTGCCGTTCGAACGCCCCCGGGACGTGCTCGAACTTCGCCAGCGGCCGGAGTACGGCGAGATGGTCTACGACATCTGGCAGCACCTGCGCGACGAGGTCGACCACAGCCAGGCCGCCACCCGGCCGCCCGAGCGACGCCGATGGTTCCGCCGATGACGGCCGGCACCGCCCTGGCGAGCGTCGCCCTGCCCGGGGGCCGCTCCGAACTGCGCGAGTTCCCCCTCACGCCGAGCCGGGCGGACGACGGCTGGCTGCGGGTGGAGGCCGGCGGCATCTGCGGCACCGACGTGGCGCTGCACAGCGCCGGGCTGCCCAGGCCGACGGTGCTCGGCCACCACGTGCACGGCGTCGTCACCGAGCTCGGCGACGACGCCGCGCGCCGCTGGGGCGTGCGGGCCGGTGACAGGGTGGTGGTCGAGGAGTACTTGCCCTGCGGCGACTGCGAACAGTGCCGCGCCGGCCGGTACCGGCTGTGTCCCCGTACCGACATGTGGGGCGAAGGGCGCCGGGTCGGGCTGGTCCCTGTCGACGAAAGCCCCTCCCTGTGGGGCGGCAACGCCCAGTACATGTACCTGCCCAGGGAGGCCGTGGTCCATCCGCTGCCCACCGGCCTCGGCGACACGCTCGCGGCCTGGGCACTGCCCTTGGCGAACGCGCTCGACTGGGTGCTGGGCGCGGGCGCGCTACGGCCTGGCGAGACGGTCGTGGTGCTCGGCCCCGGGTATCACGGGCTCGCTGCGGTGGCGGCGGCACGGTACGGCGGCGCAGGCGAGATCCTCGTCTCCGGTCTGCCGCAGGACCGCTCCCGTCTGGACATCGCGAGGTCCCTGGGCGCCACCGCCGCCGAATCCGCCGGCCCCGACCTGCGGGAGCTTCTCGCGGAGGCCACCGATGGCCGGATGGCCGACGTCGTGCTCGACCTCACCGGCGCCGGGTCCGGCAGCGTCACCGGTGCGGTATCCCTGCTCGCCCAAGGTGGGCGGCTGGTGCTGGCGGGCGGCAAGGGCTCGACCGCCGCGACCCTCGACACCAGCGAGCTGACCAGGCTGAACGCGACCATCCGTGGCGTGCGCGGCCGCGCCCCGGAACGGGTGCGCCAGAGCATCGAGCTGCTGGACGGCGGCGGATCCGGGTTGGAGGGCGTGCCCACCGTCGACGTGCCCCTTGCCGGCGTCGGCGACATGCTGAACCGGCTAGCCGCCGGGCAGGGCCCGGACACCCCGCACGTCGTCGTCCGCCCGTGGGCGGACCGGCCGGCCACCTGAAGGGAAGGACCGTGATGAACAGTGCACAGCCGAACGGCGCGCGGCCGGACAACGCACCGCCGAACGGCGCGCGGCCGGACAGTGCACGGCCGAACGGCGCGCGACGCTCATATGAGGCGCGCGTCCTGGTCGTACCACTGGGCACCGACGCCACGAGGGCACAGGTGGCCATGCTCGGGTCGGGTCTCGACGGCCTGATGACCGTCCGGGGCGTGACCGCGTCGACGGGTGTGGACGGCGACGTGCCGCGGCTCGGGTCGGTCCCGCTGGGCGAGCACGGCTGGCGTCCCGCCTTCGACGACCTCGGCGTCGCCGAACTGGTGGACACCGCCGACATGGTGGTGCTGCTGGCCACCGACCTCGCCGAGGTACCCGGGCCCCTGTGCCTGAACCTGGCCGAGGCCGCCCGGGCCAACGGCTCCCTGATCGCCGCCCTCGTGGTCGGCTCCCGGAACTGGGACACCCCTATGGGCAACACGGCGATGGCGACGCTGCGCGAGGCCGCGGACATGCTCGTCGTCCTGCGGGGCACCGAGCTCGCGGCGCACTTCCTCGACGTACTGCGGGGTGGCCCCCGCGAACCCGCCGTGGCGTCATGACGGCGGTACCCCCGTGGCGTCGTGATGGCGGTACCCCGCACCCAGATCTGCGAAGGCGAACACCATGACCATGCTGAGCGAGAATCCCGCGGCCACGCTGCACGGGGCCGACCCGGACAGACGTGACCTACTGGTGCGAAGCACGACGTGGGAAGCCGACGACGTGATGTCCCTGCGTCTCGTCGATCCGGACGGTGGCGAGCTGCCCGCCTGGGAACCCGGCGCGCACATCGACCTGGTGCTGCCCTCGGGCCTGGTGCGGCAGTACTCGCTGTGCGGCCGACCGGCCGACCGGGGTTGCTACACCGTGGCGGTGCTGCGCGAGGCGGCAGGCCGCGGCGGGTCTCAGGAGCTGCATGAGACCGTGCTGCCGGGCAAGACCATCTCGGTCCGCGGCCCGCGGAACAGGTTTCCGCTGGTCGAAGCGGCTCGGTACCTGTTCGTCGCCGGGGGGATCGGCATAACGCCGATCCTCGCGATGGTCCGGGACGTCAGCGCACGGGGCGCCGAGTGGCGCCTTGTCTACGGCGGGCGGTCACGCTCATCCATGGCGTTCGTGGAGGAGCTGGTCGAGCTGGGCGAGGACCGCGTCGAAATCGTTCCGCAGGACGAGCTGGGCATTCCGGATCTCGACGCGGCGCTGGCCCAGAGCGGGCCGGGCACGGCCGTTTACTGCTGCGGGCCCGAGGGCCTGTTGGCGGCAGTGGAGCGGCGGTGTGCCGAGGGCCCGATGAGCCTGCACACGGAGCGCTTCGGCTCGACGGGCGCGGCACGAGCGGCCGAGCCGGTTGTCGTGAGCCAGGTGACCACCTTCGAGGTCGAGCTGCGGCGCAGCGGCTGTGTGGTCACCGTCCCGTCCGACCGCACCATTCTCGACGCGGTGCGCGACGTCGTACCCGAAGCCATGTCCTCGTGCGAGGAGGGATACTGCGGCACCTGCGAGACCCGCGTCATCGAGGGCGTGCCCGAACACCACGACACCATCCTGAGCGACAAGGAACGCCAGGCGGGCAAGACGATGATGATCTGCGTCGGCAGGTCCAGAACCCCTCGCCTGGTCCTCGACATATAGGGGCCGACGCGCAGGACGGCGCGGCCGCCGGCTGCCGGATCCGGAATTCCTCTTCTGTGCTCGCTCCGTGGAAGCCCCGAGGGGCTGACCGTGTTGCGATCGCGGCGGGCGCCCGCGCGGTCTGGCTCCCGCTCGGCGCGATCGACCAGGCCGCCGCCCAGCGCGCCCTCGGCGCCGGGCTCGATGTCGTCATGGACCGCTGCCCGGGCGTCGAGTGGGCACTGTGCCGAGGATGAGCGGCCCGCATCCAGCTCGGTCCCCGGGGCGTCAGCGCAGCGGCTCATAGACCGTGCCCGCCTGAAGAGCACCAACCGGCGTCCCTACGCCACCGCACGTCGTACATCAGGTGGCGAGGCCGCACAGGTCACGCGATCGCCTTTCCACAGGTTCACGAATCGGCGGACATCGACGCAAGGTGGCGGTTTCTGCCGGTACGGTCGGGGACAGCCGTGGGGGAGGAGATCATCATCATGCGCGAAGCCGAGCACAGCGAGGTGACGTTCGGGAGCAGGGTGCGTGGCTGCCTGCTCGGTGGGGCGATGGGTGACGCGCTGGGGGCGCCGATCGAGTTCGAGTCCATCGCGGCCATCCGCCACCTCCATGGTCATGCCGGGCTCACCGACCTCGCTCCCGATTGGCGCGGAAAGGTCGGTCTGATCACGGACGACACCCAGATGACGCTGTTCACGGTCGAAGGGCTGATTCGCGCCAACGTCCGTGGACGGCACCGGGGCATCGGCGGTGCCGAGGTCGCCGTCGTGCGCCACGCGTACCTGCGCTGGCTCGACACCCAGCAGCACTCCGCGCCGCCGCCAGGGAATGACATGGTGCGCACCGGCTGGTTGCGGGAACAGTCCTGGCTCTACTCGCGGCGCGCACCCGGCAACGCCTGCCTGTCCGGCCTGCACCACGAACTCGGCCCGATGGCCGCCGCCGGCGAACCCGGTGCGATCAATCCCGGCTCCAAGGGATGCGGCACCGTCATGCGCTCGGCCCCGTTCGGTCTGGCGGTTCAGGAAGAGGAGATGGCTTTCCGGCTCGCGGCTCGGTGCGCCCAGATCACTCACGGCCACCCCACGGGTTATCTCGCCGCCGGAGCCTTCGCCGCCATCATCTTCTTCCTCGTGCGAGGCGACACCACGGCGCAGGCGGTACGGCGGACCCTTGACCTGCTGGCCGAGCACCCTGCACACGACGAGACCACGAAGGCGCTCGAAACCGCGGTCGCGCTGGCCGCCAAGGGGAACCCGTCCCCAGAGGCCGTGGAGACGCTAGGAGGCGCGTGGGTGGCCGAGGAAGCACTCTCCATCGCCGTCTACAGCGCCCTGATGCACGAACACGACTTCGAGCAAGCCCTGCTCCTGGCCGTGAACCACTCCGGCGACAGCGACTCCACCGGCGCCATCTGCGGCAACCTCCTGGGAGCCCGGCACGGCGACACCGCCCTCCCCCTGCGGTGGCTGTCACAGCTGGAAGGCCGGGACACCATCACCGAACTCGCCGACGACTTCGCGACCGAGTTCACCGGGCGCCACGTCTCCTTCGCCAAATACCCAGGATGCTGAGGTGCCGTACTAAGCGTCACGACCGGTGGCCGGATGACCACCGGCCTGATCACCAGCAATGTGATCTCTGCAGAAAGGTCACGCAGGACCTCGACCTCACGCCCGTCACACTGACACGGGCGGCCGTTCGTGCGGCGCGCCGGTGCCGTGGGTGGCGGCGAGGCGCAGCGATCGGTACAGCAGACGGGCGTCGCCGAGCCGGTGGCGGAGGAGCTTCTCCAACCCGCCGATGGGCACGAGGTTCTGCGGAGCGCGCGGGTCCTTGTAGTCGACGCCGGCGAGAGGCGGCAGCAGGCGCGAGACCGCGTCCGCGAGGCCGATCACCTCGTCCGCGAACAGGTCGGCACCGGCCTCGCAGCGTACGATCCCGGCCCACGGCGTCGCGGACCGGATGGGCAGCCGGAGGTACCAGGCGTGCCGGCTCCAGCTGGTGCCCATCAGGAAGACGGGCGTGCGCTGCCCCGGAAGCAGCGCCGAGACGATGGCGGCCTGCGGCGAAGGAAGGTAGGCGGTGTGGTGCGTCTTGATGTAGCCGACGGTACGCGGCAGGTGGGTACGGCCACGCAGCGGCCCGTCCACCAGGAGCAGGTCATCGGAGCCGGCCTGGGCGCGGTAGCGGATCGCGACGTCGACTTCGAGCTCCGCGAGATGCTGCTGGAGAGCCAGGGAGAGCTGGTCCATCGTGGCACCGGACGCCCTGCGCCCCTGGTAGGTGGCGGCGGCGGTCACGATGTCCGGCACGTCGGGCGAGGCGCTGAACACCGACCGGCTCACCTCGACATCGACCAGGGTCGCCGGCGTGCCGCCGCCGGGAACGCAGCGGACGATCCCGGCCGCCAACGAGGCGGCGATGCCCGGCAGCGGCACGGCGCCGTCGGGCTGATGGGCCCACACCCGGGCGTCGATCCGGCGCACCCCGTCGGCGACGAGCAGGACGCCGGGAGCCGCGGCGCTCGATGCGGGCGAGATGGGACGCCAGTCGGCGCCCGGGACCTCGATGCCCAGATCGAGCTCGGCGGTGGTGATCTTCTGCTCGCCGAGAGCCTCGTGGTCGAGCGCCGCGCCGTAACCGGGATCCCAAGGGTCGACGGTGAAACCCGGCCGCGGAGCCGTGATCGTCATGATGCCGCCTTCCGCAGATGAGATCCCCTGGTGTCGCGGGTGACCTCGAATCGTACCGGCACCCGGTCGGCCAGAGCGGGGACATGGGTGACCAGCCCGACCATGCGCTCCCGGCTGATGGCCAGGCGTTCGAGCGTCGTGGCGACCGTGTCGAGCGTGGCCGGGTCGAGGGTGCCGAAGCCTTCGTCCAGGAAGATCGAGTCGAGGCTGCGGGAGGCGGCGGCCGCCAGCCCCGCGACCTGCTCTGACAGTGCGAGCGCGAGGGCCAGCGCGGCCTGGAAGGTCTCGCCGCCCGACAGGGTGCGCACGTTGCGCCGCATCCCCGCCTCGGCATGGTCGACGACCTCGATCTCGTTCCTTCCGCCGAGGGCCAGCTCGTACTGGCCGTCGGACAGCTCGCGCAGGGTGTCGGACGCCGCGGCGACGAGCAGTTCCAGCGCCTCGGAGCACAGCCATCGTTCGAAAGCGTCGGCACGCAGCAGTTGTGCCAGCTCGTGGGCGACCCGTGCTTCCTGGTCCTTCTCCGTGGCCTGCTCGGTGAGTTCGGTGGCGAGCCTGCGGTTCTCCCGGACCCGCTCCACCAGGGTCTCGGCTCGGGTGACCGCCTTGACGACGGTCTCGGCGATCGCGTCCGGTGTGGGCTCGGAATCAATGGAGATCTCATGGTCGACGAGCCGCTTGAGGAGCAGGACACGCTCGCCGTCTTGCCTGCGCTCCATCTGGGTCAGTTCTTCGTCGTGTACGGCCATCGCCGACCGCCGGCTCTCGGCGGCTCGATCGCGCCAGGCGAGGAGTTCGGTCCAGGCCCGGTGGAGGTCGTCGCGGTCGAGCGGCGGCGCGCCGAGGGCGACGACCGTGTCGCGCGCCGCGTCCAGGTCCCGCCAGGACTGTTCGGCCTTCCGCCCGGCCTCATCGGCACGCCGCTGAACCTCCGCCAGCCGTGAACGAGCCGCCTTCATGGCCTGCCTGGCCTGCGTGACCGCGTCCTCCGCCTCGTGGATCGTGCCCAGCCTCGACGCGATCTCGTCCCGGTCTCCGGAGAGGGACAGGGCGGCGAGACTCTCACCCAGTTCGTCGGCTCGGCGCGTCGCCACGGTGGCCTGGGTCTCAGCCTTGCCATGCCGGGTTCGACCCTGTTCGGCCTGCTTCCTGGCCGCGTCGACCGCCCGCCTGGCCGTTTCGAGGTCGGAGAGGGCGGGATGGTGGGGCAGTTCGGTGACGGGACGCAGACAGGTCGGGCAGGGCTCGCCGACCGAGAGCCGCTGGGCCAGCTCAGCCGCGGCATGGGCGTCGCGGAGCCGGTTCCACTCCTGCTCGGCGTCGGCGAGAGCGGTCGCGCACTTCTCGGCTTCGGCGCCGAGCCGGCGCAGGTCAGCCTGTGCCCGTTCGGCTTCCGCGTTCGCTCTGGCGAGGTCGGCGCTCAGCCGATCGTGGTCGTCGAACGCGGTCAGGTGGGCGGTGAGCGCGGCCTTGTCTCCGAGCGCGGCCAGGTCCTCGTGGGCCCGCTGCTCCTCGGCCTCCAGACGGGAGACCTCATCGGCGCGTGCCTTCACCTCGTTGCCGACCTGGCGCAGCGTGGCCGCGAGGGCGGGTGCGTCGCCGGGCATGGCGAGAGCGTCCAGCGGAGCGAGCCGCTGGGCAGCGGCCGCCCGTTCCTCCCTGGCCTTCCGTAGCGTCTCATCGCCGGCGCGCAAGGAGTCGACATCGGCCCTGATCTGAGCCGTGAAGGCGCGCAATGACGTGAGCCGGTCGGTGGCCGCCCGCTCCGCCGCCTCGTCGGCGTCGGACAGCTTGGCCAGCCGGTCGCGGGCGAATGCGGCGCTCTGCCTGGCCACGGCCTCCTCGCGGCCGGCACGCTCCCGGATCTGGTCGTACACCTCGGCGCCGAGGAGCTGGACCAGCAGGTCCTGCCGCTCGCGTGGCTGGGCGTGCAGGAACTCGGCGAACCTGCCCTGGGGCAGCACCACGCACTGGGTGAAGAACTTGTACTCCAGGCCGGTGATGCGCTGCACCTCAGCGGTCACGGCCTCGCCCTCGGCGACCGGCCGGATCACCGCCTCCAGCAGCTCGGCGAGCTCCGCCGTGGCCGGGACCGCGGGGTCCAGCTCGTCGATCCGGGCCTCCTTGGTGTGAACCTTGCCTTTCGCGTCGCGGCGGACGGCTCGGACGACGGCGTGCCGACGGCCGGAGCTCTCGAAGACGAGCGCCACCTTGCCGGCGGTGGCGGAGGGCGCCAGGGCGTGCGCGATGACGTTCTCCTTGCCCCAGCGCGGCACGGTGCCGTAGAGGGCGAAGCAGATCGCGTCGATGACCGTGCTCTTACCGGCTCCGGTCGCGCCGACGAGCGCGAAGTAGTCCACGTCGGCGAAGTCGACGGTGACCGGCTCGCGGAAGCTGCCGAAATTGTCCATGTGAAGCCGCACCGGGCGCATCAGCTTGCCACCTCGTCGTAGAGCCGGTTGAACAACTTCTCGACCTGGTCGTTCTGCCTGCCCGTGGCTGTCAGGTAGCCGCGGAACAGCTCCCTGGGGCTGTGCGCGGTACCCGCCGCGCCCTGCGATCGGGAGGCGCGCACCGGGCGGAACCGCTCGTCGAGTTCGACGTCCAAAGCACCGGGCAGGATCTCGCGTACCGTCTCGGCGAGCCCGGGCCGCGGCCTCTCCGCCACGATCACCCGCAGCCAGGTGTCCGCGAGTTCGCCCGCCATGGCCTCCAGTTCCTCCAGCGTGCCGCTCACCGTGGCGAGGGCACGAGCCGAGGCGATGGTCGCCTCGCGCACCACGGCGGGCCGCCCGGGTTCCACGGTCACCAGGAGCGCCCCAGGGGTGTTGGCCTCCTCGCCGAAGTCGACCGCGATCGGCGAGCCGCTGTACCAGATGGGGCACGGGCCCGGCAGCTGCTGGCGCCGGTGCAGGTGACCGAGAGCGGCGTACTGGGTCGAGACGGGGAAGGCGGCGGCCTCGAAGTAGTAGGAGAAGATGGACTGCGCCTCGCGCTCGCCTCCCCCGAACTTCCCACTGGGAAGCGTGCCGTGGGTGGTGACGAGGTTGACGGTGTCGGAGGCGAAGCCCGAGGTCAGGGCGCCGAGCAGCTCGCCGATGCGCTGAGCGTAGTCGCGGTTGTGCTCGGCGGTGGTGCCCGCGAGCACCTCGGCGGCGCGGACGACGTACCGGTGGGACAGAAACGGCAGCACCGCGAGCCGTACCGGCTCACCCGAGCGGGCCGTGAACGCCAGCGTGCCACCGTGATCCGGTCGCCGGAACGTTCCGATGATCTGGACGCCGAGCTTGCCGAGCACCGGCCGGTACACCTCCAGCAGGTGCGGGTTGTCGTGGTTGCCCGCCAGCACGACCACCTCGCGCCCGCCCTCCCGCAGCGCCATCAGCGTGTTCAGCACCAGGGACTGCGCCTCCGGCGTCGGCGCGGAGGTGTCGAAGAGGTCGCCGGCCACGATCACCGCGTCGACGTCCTCCTCACGCGCCAGCTGGACCAGTTCGCGCAGCACCGCGCGGTGCTCGTCGACGCGGGTCCGGCCCTTGAGAACCTTGCCGACATGCCAGTCGGCGGTGTGCAGAATCTTCATCCGTTTCCTTCTACAGCGGGGAAGTCTCGGAACGGGGGCGTGCCGGCGGGGTGGCCCCCCGGGCGCGCAGGCGTCTCAGAACGGGGGGATGTCGTCGTCGGCACCAGGGAGGCCGGCGAAGGGGTCGGCGCGGCGCGCGGCGCGCGCCGGAGCGGCGGCCGCCTCCGATGGGCGCGTCGCCCAGGCGGGGAACGGGAAGGTGACGGCGAGCGGCACGGGAATCTCCGGCTGGGCGACGAACATGGTGCCCGGCTTGGCGATCGTGGCGCGTTCCCGTACAGCCGGCGGCAACCAGCCGTACTCCGAACGGGCGGCCTCCGCGGGGTCGAGCCGCCCGGCGACCCGGACCGCGCAGTTGGCCACGATGCGCCGCTCGACCTCAGAGGCGGTCTGCTGAGCGCCGATGAGGATGACGCCGAGGGAACGTCCCCGCTCCGCCACGTCGAGCAAGATCTCCTTGATCGGCGAATCGCCTTCGCGCGGCGCGTACTTGTTCAGCTCGTCCAGCACCACGAACAGCAGCGGCCGGGCCGTGCCGGTGCTCTCCTTGCGGGCGAACTCTCCGCGCAGGACCACGCCGACCACGAACCGCTGGGCCCGTTCCGGCAGGTTGTGCAGGTCGACGATGGACACCTGCGCATCAGAGGTGCTGATCGTGCGCTGGAGGCCGGGCGGCAGATCGCCGCGGATGATCGGTGCCAGTGGCCGGACCGCGCTGCGGAGCCGTCGCAGGAACGCGTTCACCGTGCCGAGCGGTGTCGGCGAACCCGTCCAGGTCGTACGCGTGTCCTCGTCGGCGAGCTGGTCGCCGATGAAGTCGACCAGGTCGGCGAAGGTACGGCAGGTGGGCGTGGTTCCCCCGTCGGGGAGTCTGATCGTGACCGCGCCTGCATCGCCCACCGGTTGCGCCCAAGACTGCAGCCTGGCGGCGATCTGGCCGATGAGCAGGGAGTACTGCGAGCGCTCGTCATCGGCGTCGGCGAACGCGAATCGCAGCAGTTCCTGCGCGCAGAACTCCGCCAGCGTCCAGTAGTAGGCGCTCACCCCCTGGGTTCTGGCGGACACGTGCGGCACGCCGTTGGGATCGCCGGGCCGCGGTGGCGCGAACACGTGGACGCTGCCGAACGGCCGGGCGGGCAGGCCGAGCCGGCCGTAGGCGCTCTTGGCGCGATCGTCGAGCCGGGTGTTGGCGTGGTCGAGGAACAGCAGGTCCTCGCCCTTGACCGAGAAGATCAGCGCCTTGGTGTTGGCCGCCTCCACCTCCAGCACCCCGGAGTTGAAGATCGAGTAGAGCAGGAACGTCGCGAACGAGGTCTTGGTGGCCACGCCCGACACTCCGGAGATCGACACGTGTGCGCCGCGTGTGCCGTCCAGGAAGTCGAAGTTGACGTACAGCGGCAGGCCGTCACGGCCCAGCCCCATGGGGATGCGCCGGTCCATGACGTCGAAGTACAACGCCTGGTCGCGGTCGTCCGCCTGGGCCCGGTAGACCGGTGAGCCGGGCAGCGGGGGCACGAAGACCTCCGGCTCGACCCGGGTGACCCGGACCTCGGCGCACTCCACCACCGCGGCGGGCAGGGCGCCGTCGGCGATGAGGAACACATCGGAGTCGAAGCTGGCCCCCTCGTGCCGGGCCTCGACGCCGGTGACGACTCCGGCCACCAGGACCGGCCCATGCCCGGGCACCTCTCGCCGGGTCACCACGACGTCGTCGAGCTGCAGGACCCTGCCGGGTTCGAGCCCGACCCAGAACGACAGCGGCGAGGCCGCCTGCGTCCCGAGCACCCGCCCGACCGCCTCCCCCGACACGCTCGCCCCATTCTCGGTCGAATGGATGGCCATACCGTTCTGAGTCACCGAGCCCCTCCCGCCCCATACGTCGCCAGCACCCTCAGCCGCGCACAACCACACTAGGGCAAGCGCCGTCGTAGCGACGAGAAACCGAAATATCTCTGTGTCTTTGATTCACAAGACCACGAAAGCTCGTTCGACTTCGCCTCAGGCGGCGGGACCATCGTCACGGCCGTCCGCCCACGTCTCCAACGTGCTGCTCAAGCTGGGCGCGCGGCACCGCGGCGTGGCGATCGCCCGCGCCCGCGACGCCGGCCTCGGCGGCGAGCCGGGCCCCCGACCGGATCGCATCACGACGCCGGCCGGCGTCGTGAACTCCGTCCCGGGAGGTCCACTCCGGTGCGGCGCCCCCGGCCGTGACCTACCGGACCGTAATGAAATCGGCTGATCGATCGTGACATACGAGTAATTGTCGGCTTTACGATCTGTTGTCAAGATCCGGATAGGACGCTGCCTACGTCGGCCGCCGACATGGCGCCGCCGCGCAGCGCTGTCTATCTGGGAGGCATCCCAATGGCCTTCAAACGTCGCCGTACCCTTCTGACACTCCTGGCCGGGCTCGTCGCCGTGGTCATCGCCGGTGTGGGTGTGTTCTTCCTCCTCGAAGAGGAGTCCGGCAAGGCCGAGCCCGAGATGCCCGTCGCGCTCGGGCAGCATCTTGAACAGCTGCGCGAGGCCGCGCCGGGCCACGAGGAGCCGGGGGAAGGACCCGCCTCGGCCGCCGACGCCGAGTTCCAGAAGCGCGCCTACCCCGCCGACACCATCAAGGTCGCACAGGTCGACGCGGCCAAGGCGGCGGCCGACAAGGCCGAGGTCCGCACCCTGTCCGCGGACAAGGCCAAGGGCCGCGTCTGGAAACCTCTCGGTCCCGACCAGGCCCTATATCCGGACACCGACCTGCGCAACTCCTTCAGTTACGTCCCCAATGAGTACATCGCCTCGGGACGTACGACGGCGATCGCGATCGGAAGCTCCTGCACGACCCTGCGCTGCCGCCTGTACGTCACCCCGTCGGGAGGCGGCCTGTGGCGAACGGACAACGCCCTTGACGGCCGGCCCCGATGGAAGTACCTCGGCGCCTCGCTCGGCGTCAACGCGGCCGGGGCGGTGACCGTCGACAGCAACGACCGCTCCGGCAACACCATCTACCTGGGCACCGGCGAGGCGAACGTCTGCGGGTCCGGCTGCGTGGCCGGTGTCGGCCTCTACAAGTCGACCGACGGCGGCGACACCTGGACCGGGCCGATCGGCAAGGCCGAGCTCGGCGGGAAGGGCATCGGCGACATCCTGGTCAAGCCGGGCTCGCCGAAGACCATTTACGTCGCCACGACCTCGGCGATGCGGGGCATGTCCAGCGTCTGCTGCAAGCCGCTACCGGAACGCCGCGTCCCCGACGCGGCCAAGTGGGGCCTTTACAAGTCCACCAACGGCGGGCGCACCTGGACGTTCATCCACAACGGCTCCGCGAACGCCGCCGAGTGCACCGGCAGCCAGACCGAGTTCACCAACGGCTCCGCCTGCTCGCCGCGTGGCGTCCGGCACATCGCGCTGGACCCGGTGAACCCCGGCATCGTGTACGCCTCCTCCTACGCCCGGGGCATCTGGCGCTCCCCGGACGGCGGCGCGACCTGGACGCAGATCAAGCCGTCGCTCAACCAGGCCGTCCTGCAGAGCCGCGCCGCGTTCGACGTGACGCGCCTGCCGAACGGCAAGACCCGCATGTACGTCAACGAGGGGAACAACGGGACGAACCCGGCGGTCTTCTCGCGCAGCGACGACGTCGCCACCGGCACCCCCGCGTTCACGACCCTGTCCAGCCCGGCCGTGGCGCAGCCCGGGTTCGCGACGTACAACCTGTGCGGGGGGCAGTGCTGGTACGACAACTTCGTCCACACGCCTCCGGGACGCCCCGACATGGTGTACGTCGGCGGTTCCTACGCCTACGGGGAGAACGTCGCCAACCACCGTGCCGTCGTCCTGTCGACGGACGCCGGCGTCTCGGCGACCGACATGACCTTCGACGGCACCGACCCGCTGCACCCGAACGGCCTGCACCCCGACCAGCACGACATCGTCGTCAACCCCGCCAACCCGTTCCAGTTCTTCGAGACCAACGACGGCGGCATCATGCGGTCGAGCGGCGCGTTCGTGAACCGCTCGACCTGGTGCGACGACCCCGCGCGCGGGCTCGGCGACACGGAGAAGGCGCGCTGCCGGCAGATGCTCTCGCGTATCCCGTCAGAGATCCGGGGCGTCAACGACGGGCTGTCGACGCTGCAGTTCCTGAGCCTGTCGGTCGACCCGCACAACAGCTCGGCCCTGCAGGGCGGCACGCAGGACAACGGCACGTGGGAGTCCGGCACGAGCCCCGGCAGGTGGCTCAACACCATGATCGGCGACGGCGGCCAGTCCGGCTTCGACACCGGGGTGAAGGAGTTCAGGTTCCACAACTTCTACGACGCCAGCACCGAGGTGAACTTCAACAACGGGAACATCGCGGACTGGATCTGGACGGCCGACCCGATCTACGGGCAACCCGGCACGCAGTTCTACGCGCCCATCATCAGCGATCCCAAGGTGAGCAAGACGATGTTCGCCGGTACCGCGTTCACCGCCTACCGCACCAAGACCGCCGGGCTCGGCGACCGGACGCTGGCAGAGGCCGACCGCATCTGCAACAGCTGGACCGGCACCTACGAGGCGGTATGCGGCGACTGGGCCGAACTCGGCCCGAACCGGCTGACCGCCGCCGTCTGGGGCGACCGGGCTGGTGGCGCGGTCGCGGCCATCGAGCGCACCGTGGCCGACACCTCCACCGCGTGGTCGGCCACATCGACCGGCCGCGTCTTCCTCTCCAGGAACGTCGACGCCGAGCCCGCGTCCTCGGTCTCCTGGACCCGGCTGGACGACGACGCTCCCACCCCGAACCGCTTCCCGTCCAGCATCTACGTCGACCCCGCCAACGGGAACCACGCCTGGATCTCCTACAGCGGGTTCAACTCCAACACCACCGCGACACCGGGACACGTCTTCGAGGTCACCTACAACCCGGGCACCGGCACCTCGTCGTGGACGGACCTGTCAGGCGACCTTGGAGACGTGCCGGTGAACGACCTCGTCCGCGACGACGTGACCGGTGACCTGTACGCCGCCAACGACTTCGGGGTGCTGCGCCTGCCCTCGGGCTCCACCGGCTGGACCGGTGCCGCGGCGGGTATGCCGAACCTCGAGGTGGCCGGTCTCACCATCCTGCCGGGCGAGCGCCTCCTGTACGCCGCCTCCCACGGCCTCGGCGCCTGGAAGCTGACGCTCAACTGACAGGCGCCCCTTATGTCCCGTACCCGCCGCCGAACCCGGCGGCGGGTACGGGACACAAACTCCCGGAATCCAGGAATCTCGGCGCCCCCTCGCCTGCGGACTCCGGGCCGTACGGTCCTTGACCGGTGGGGCGGTCAGCGTCCAGGCAACAGCGACTTGGCGATGTAGGCGACGATGGTCTTGTTGCCGTCGACCGCCTCGGCGACGATGAAGTCGACCGCGATGCTGCACAGCGCGTAGGCGTCGGACGCCCGCTCCGCTCTGCCGATCGCCGGGGACGACCCCGAGGCCAAGGCCGCCGGCCCCCATCTCGCTTTAGCGTCCGCCGGACACACTCGGCGGTCGCGAACCGTGATGGCCACCTGCCCGATTGCGCTGTTCTTCCAAGCTGGCCATAAGGGCAGCGTCCTCCACCATCTCCTTCTCCGAAGGAGTCAGAATAGCCAAAAGCGCCGTGACCATGGTGATCGGCGCAATGACGATCGCGAGCGGCACCAGGAAGGCGAAAGCGTCAACGCCTGAGACACTCGCTGGTTCCGTATTCAGCTCGACGATCATCGCGTACATGCCGGTGTAATGCATTCCGCTTACGGCCGCACCCATGATCAGAGCCGCACCGGTGATCGCGAAAAGCCGCCTTACCCGCAGCGTGAACCAGAGTGCCACAGTGGCCGCCACGATAGCGATGATCACGGAGGCGACGACAATCGGCGGGTCGTAGGATACGTGGGCAGACATGTTCATGGCGTACATGCCCATGTAGTGCATACCGGCCACGCCGAGCCCCGTGAGCAGGCCGCCGCCGAGCAACGCGGGCGTTCGACCGCGCCCCAGAAAGACGAGAAACAACCCTGCGCCGACCACGACGATCGAGACAAGAGCCGACGCGATGGTGAGCGGCACGTCATACTTGATCTGTGTGCCCTCCACTTCGAAGCCCATCATCGCGATGAAGTGCATAGTCCAGATCCCAGTCCCGCCGATGGAGATCGCCGCACCCACAAGCCAACCGTTACGCGAGACGCCGGTGGAGGCATGCGCCCGGACGGTCATCCGTAGTCCGAGAACTGACCCTACGCACGACATCGCGTAGGCGATTACCAGCGTGAGCGGACCTTGCGCAAAATGGTTGACAGTGGTCATGATGTGAGATTCCTCGATATCAACTGTTCGAACCTGATCGAGATGTAGCCCTGCGGTCTACTCGGGGGGAGATCGGGCCTGAAGGAGCCGTGGCCCCGTCGACCGCTCCTGCTGTCGAAGCAAGATTCCACAAGAGAGGATCCGCAGTCAACGAAGTCGACCTATCTGAGGCGATCGTTATCTGATGTCCGGATCGACAATGGCGAGCAGTGGCCTGTCATATAGGACCGCGGCCCAGGCAGGAGCCTGGTTGTGCTTCGAGAACGAGGCCGGCCAAAGGGCTGCACCGCGGCCGACTACGCCGCGTTGATCCACGCTGCGCGTTTCTGGCGATACGGCCGGGGTCAGCCGTGCGGGAGGAGATCACCATCATGCGCGAAGCCGAGCAGAGCGACGTGACGTTCGGGAGCAGAGTGGTGTGGCTGCCTGCTCGGTGGGGCGGTCAGCGTCCGGGCAACAGCGACTTGGCGATGTAGGCGACGATGGTCTTGTTGCCGTCGACCGCCTCGGCGACGATGAAGTCGACCGCGATGCTGCACAGCGCGTAGGCGTCGGCGGTCGTCAGCGCACCACCCGTGGCCTCGACGAGATAGCCGACCGCCTCCTCGACGGCGATCTGCAGCGCGACGTCGAGATCGGCGTCGATGCCCATGCACCAGAAGTAGTCGTCACTCTCCGCGCGCGGCCACTCGATGCTCGCGCCCTTACGGACGATGAACTGCGCGGTGAACGCCATCGAGTGCTCGACGGCGGTCTGGTCCACTTCACCGTGGCCCTGCGCGCCGTGCGTGTCGCCCGCGTAGAACATGGCGCCCGGCTGGAAGACCGGCAGGTACAGCGTCGTACCGGCGACAAGGTCGCGGAAATCCAGGTTGCCGCCCCACCGGTTCGGCGGGTTGGCGGAGACGAAGCCGGCCGACGTGGGCGGCGCGACTCCGGTGATTCCGGCGAACGGCTTGAACGGGACCTTGATGCCGTGCCCGAACGAGTAGTAGCGGTTGGAGGGGTCCAGCCGGAGCAGGCGGTCCGATGCCGTGTCCAGCAGATCGCCGCAGACGCCTCGGCCCGGGCCGGTGCTGTTCACGCCGTACGGGACGCGCGGAGACACATCCAGGATACGGATCTCCAGTACGTCTCCAGGTTCGGCGCCCCTCACATGAATCGGGCCGGTGAGGATGTGGCCGCTGGAGCCGGCCGGGCGGGGGTTCTTCGCGACCTCCGCCAGCTCGGGCAGCACCTGGTCGGCGGGCACGCCCAACGCCTCGAAGTACGCTACCGGCCCCTGGGCGGCCGACACTCCGGACTGGTTGACGGCATCGATCCTGACGACCGTGCCGGAGTCCACGGTCAGCACCGGCGCCCGGTCAGTGGGGAAGTAACCCCAGATCGCGGTCTCCTGGGTGGTCTTGAGCACGACCGGTTCCGGGTAGCCGTTTCGCGACGGCGGCGTAGCGGCGGCCGCACTGGTGGAAAGTCGATGGCGGAACGGATCGCCACTCTTGCTCCGGGAGCACATGTCGACAAAGCCTCCCACATACCTCCCACCCGGCAGTGGATCGGAGCGCCCGGCAAGTACCACCTCACGAACCCTCGCACGGCGGCTGACATCACCAGGCGTGCCAAAGGGCGACATGGCGGCCGAAGGCGGCGGGCAGCTCGGGTCGGCTCTGGGAGAAATCCGGCGCGCCGGGCGGCGGTGTCGCGTTGACTGGCGGCGGGACCACGTCACGGAGAGGAACGCATGGGCGAGCACGATGCCTTCTGGATCGACCACGGCCACGACCGGGAGCTCGCCGCCGGCGGGTCGAGCCACTACGCCGAGCACGTACGGGCCAACGTCGCGGCGTTCGACGGCTCATGGGGCGACATCGCGCCGGTCACCTTCGCCTGCGCCGCCTGGCGGCTCGCCATCACACCCTCGCCGCCGTACGTGCGCCGGCACCGCCGCATCCTGTCCGCCGCCTGCGACCGCAACCCCTGGGACGGCACGCTCACCGCCCACCTCCTGCTCGTGTCACCACTGCCCGCCGAGCTCACCGCCTCCCGCGAATGGTGGCACGACCGCGGCTGGCGCGAGTGGCCGCAGACCTTCGGCCAGTACCTGGAGCCCACCGACCAGGACCTGACCCGCGCCCCCTTCCTGCGGACCACCCTGCTCATCGACGCCCCGATCCCCCTCGACGCCCTCCCACCCGCCCCCGATGGCCCTTCGGATTCCCTCCCCGACACCGCCCGCCTGGCGGTCACCGCCCTGGTCAGAGAGCTCAACGCCCTGCTCACCCCGATCATCCGCAAACTGGAGACCGCCCAGACCCCCGGCTGACCGGCGCCGGTCTCGCACTCACCGGGAAGGCCCGCCACGATGGGACCAGAACGCAGGCTCCGCGGCGAGGCACCGGTATCAGCCGCAGGCCCCCAAACGAGGCACCGGCCCGCCGCTAGGGCGTGTTCGGAGTTCCGATCTTTTGAGTCGCCGCAGCCGAATCCCGGAAGATCCACCTTTGTCGACCTGGCAGACGATCAGGAGCCATGATCTCTGCCGCCTACCAGCGGAGATTACTCCCGATACCGTCAGGCCAGCACCTCCCACTTGCGGAAACAGGATGGAAACTACTCAGCGGGTCTCAAGAGAGCTTCCGC
>NZ_JALLPO010000033.1 GCF_023276435.1 Sphaerisporangium perillae | reverse complement strand
ACCATCCCCCGGCGCCCCCCGCCCGCCCAAGCCATCCCCCGACGCCCCCGGCCCACCCGAACCACCGCCGGGCGCCCCCGACCCAGCCGAACCATCACCCGGCACCGGCCTTTCAGGGGACCCATCATCAGGCACCGCCCTATCAGGCGCGCCATCACCCGGCACCGCCCTCTCAGGCGCGCCGCGTTCGGGGGTGACGCTCTCGGAAGGAGTGGCACCCTCGGAAGGAGTGGCGCTCTCAGGATGGGTACCGCTCTCGGAACGGGTACCGCTCCCAGGAGGGTTACCGCTCTCGGGAGGGTTACCCCGCGGCGGCTCGGTGGTGTCCTGCCGGGCGAGGCCGTGCGCGGCGGGCAGGTCGCAGAAGCGGACGGGGATGCCGGCGCGGGCGGCGTAGCGAATCGCCTGCCACTCCGGAGAGAACGCCGCGAATGGCCAGAAGGCCGCCCTGGACGGCTGACCCGGCACATGCGCCAGCAGCGCGACCGGGGGCTCCATGTCAGGATCGGCCGCCAGCGCGACGAGCGCGTCGGCCTCCGGCGGCCCCTCGACGAGCACGATGTCGGGACGCAGCCTTTCGAGCTCCGCCACCACGGCCCGGGCCGAACCAGGCCCATGGTGCCGGACCCCGAGCACTGTGGCCACCGGAACGGCCCGCGCCGCCACCTCGCCCCCTGCCGCCCTCAGATCGCCCCCCGCCCCGCGAACCACCCCCACTCCCGCCACAGCACCCACACCCGAGGCAGCCTCCGCACCCGGAGTGGGCTGGTCAGGAGACATCACGGCAGGCCCGGTAGAAGTCACGCCAGTCGGGACGCTCGCGGACTACGGTCTCCAGATATTCCTGCCAGATGACACGGTCGGACACCGGGTCCTGGATCACCGCCCCGATGATGCCCGCCGCCACGTCGCCGGGCCGGAGCACACCGTCGCCGAAGTGCGCGGCGAGTGCGATGCCACTGGTCACCACCGAGATGGCCTCGGCGGTGCTGAGGGTGCCACTGGGCGACTTCACGGTCGTGCGCCCGTCGGCCGTCACGCCGGAGCGCAGCTCGCGGAAGACCGTCACCACGCGCCGGATCTCCTCAAGCCCGGTCGGCGTGGCGGGCAGTTCGAGGGAGCGGCCGAGCTGGACGACGCGCCTTGAGACGATCTCGACCTCCTCCTCGGCGCTCGCCGGGACGGGCAGCACGACGGTGTTGAACCGCCTGCGCAGGGCGCTCGACAGCTCGTTCACGCCCCGGTCGCGGTCGTTGGCCGTCGCGATGACGTTGAACCCCCGGGACGCCTGCACTTCCTCGTTGAGCTCGGGAATCGGCAGCGTCTTCTCCGACAGGACGGTGATCAACGCGTCCTGCACGTCGGAGGGCATGCGGGTGAGCTCCTCCACCCGAGCCAGCCGCCCCTCCGCCATGGCGCGCATCACCGGGCTCGGCGTCATCGCGTCACGGGACGGCCCCTCGGCGAGCAACCGGGCGTAGTTCCACCCGTACCTGATCGCCTCCTCGGCGGTGCCGGCCGTGCCCTGCACCAGCAGCGTCGAATCACCACTGATCGCCGCGGCGAGGTGCTCCGACAGCCAGGTCTTGGCGGTGCCGGGAACCCCGAGCAGCAGCAGCGCCCGGTCGGTCGCGAGGGTGGCGACGGCGACCTCGACGATGCGGCGGGGCCCGACGTACTTGGGAGTGATCTCTCGGCCGTCGCCGAGGAGGTAGGTGGTCACGGCCCAGGGCGACAGCCGCCAGCCGGGTGGCCGTGGCCGATCATCCGACTTGGCCAGGATCGCCAGCTCGTCGGCATATTGGTCTTCCGCGTGCGGACGCAGAACGGTCATCTCGGCTTCAGCTCGCTCTCGCGTAGTGGGCCCGGTCGATGGCGGTCGTCAGGACAGAAGTGATCACGGTCGTGGCTCCAGCTCCGCGAGCATGTCGAAGCGGAACCGCAGGGTGGCGGCAACTTCCTGGACGGGCGGCTCGGGCGACAGCCGCGCCGCGATGTCGTGCACGGCCGGGTCGACGCGCTCTCCGGCCAGACGCACCAGTTCGCCGAGGTTCCACGGCTGGCGTCCCGCCGTGTCCAGGATCTTCTCGAGCACGGCCTTGGCCAGCGCGGCCCCCCAAGGAGCCGGCACTCCGCCGAGCATCATGATCAACTGGCCGTCCACGGGCTGGTCGCGCACCAGCTCTGCGGCCTTGTCCGCTCGCTCTCCGGGAGGAAGCACGGCGAGCAGGTCGGTCAGCGGCTCCACGGCGAACAGCGCCCGTGCCCACGTGGGATCGTTCTGCAGCACGGCCGCCCGCTCCCAGCCGAGCCTGATCTCCCGCGACCAGTCACCGATGTTCAGTGCGACGATCTGCTTCGCCGTGCGGCCGAAGTGGGCGGTCCAGAACACGAGCGGGGTGTGGGCGATGACCTGCTGGAGCCACCAGCTCCGCTGGCCGGTGCCGCCCGGGGCACGCGAACGGACCCCGTCGCGCTCCATGCCGGCGTCACAGGCCGCGGGGGGCTCGGCGAGCAGCCGGTCACCGTCGTCGGACAGCCTGAGGCAACGGGCCGCACGGTCGGCCATCCTGCGGCCGAGCCGCGAGGCGGGAAGCCTGGTCAGCAGGTCGGCGGCCTGGCTTCTGACCTCGCGCCGGCGGTCGTCGAGCGCGGCTTCCAGGAACGGCTCGTCGGCCATCGACAGTCCCTCTGCCAGCGCGTGGACGAACGCCGCGCGGTCCTCCGGGGACTCGCTCTCCCAGCCTCGCCGCAGCAGCGCCCGCGCCTTCGCCGGATCGGCCGCGCGCAGACCCCTGAGGTAGGCCAGTCGATCACCTCGCGTGCCGAACTCCCATAGCTGATGCGTCTCCACCCCGTCCTCCTCACCAGCGCCGCTGACATCGCCGGCACCACCGGCCTCGTCCGTGGGACCCGAGCCGTCTGGCGCGCCACCATCGGTCGCCGAGGCGGAGTCAGGGGGCACAGGAGCACCTGCCGAGAGGGATTGAGAGGGCGCGGGAGCGCCGGTCGAGGCGGGATGAAGGGCTACGGGAGCACCGGCCGAGACGGTGGCGGGACGGACGGTGGCCTCCTCCAGGAGATAGGCCCAGGCGGGGTTGAGGGAGGCCAGCCACCGGCCTCTGGCTCCCGCCAGCACGCCGATGGGAGGCCGCAGGGACCGGTCACGTGACCCGTGATCGAGCACGGGAGGGAGCAGCTTCGGCGGCAGGCGGTACCCCCGGGCGGCGGCGGCCTCCAGCCATTCGGGCAGCAGCCGGGGCTGCTCACCGCCGAGAATGCGGGCCACCCGCTCACCCGCCGGACGCGGCACGGGCGGCTGCTCCTCGGGAGGCGCGACGGGCAGCGGCTCGCCCCTATGGAGCCGCTGCCCCGCCCGTGCCCCCACCGTGTGCGCCGCCGCCTGGCCCAGGAGATCGGGCACAGGACGCCGGTCGGTGCCGACCAGCGCCGCGGACACCAGTCGCTCCCACTCTTCGACCGTGATCACAGCACCACCACCTGGCCTTCTTCGTCCCATGTGGTGAGCGGGCGCAGCCCCCGCGGCGTCCATTCGGCCGCCACGGTGAGCGGATGGCCCCCGGACACGGCGAGCAGCCGCCAGGGAACCCCGACCGACGGATGCAACGGCATCCCGTCGATTCCTCCCGGTGCGCCGGCGGAGACGGCGGCGTCAACATCGGCGTCGCGGGCCGGAGCGGGGTCTGCGCGGAGGGTGGCGTCATCCGCGTGGAGCGCGGGAGCGGGAGCGGTGTGGTCGTCCGCGTCTGGGGTCGCGTCGTCGGCCGCGTCGAGAGCGGAGCCTGCGCCCGCGTCGTGGTCGTGGGCGGGGTCCTGAGCGGGGTCCGCATGTGAGGTGGCGTCCGGCTCCGCGTCTACGTCTGCGTCGCGGGCGTGGGCGGGGTCGTGATCGGGGTCCGCATTGGGGGTGGCATCTGCGTCCGCGCTTACGTGTACGTCTGCGTCTGCTAGGAGCCAGCGGTCGGCCTGCCTGGCGGGGACGACGGGGCCCAGCACGACGGGCCAGGACTCAAGCCAGGGGTCGCCTTCGAGCGCGGCGGCCACTTCTCTCAGTGCCACCCGGACCCCGGACCCCGCCGGAGCGCCGGGAGGCATGACCTCGTGCCGGACGGCCACCAGCGCGCGCAGCGGGGAGGCTCCGGGATAGAAGGCGAGGTCGGCGTCGATGGTGGTGCCGACGACCAGCGAGGCGTCCAGAGCCTGGCCCGCCGGAGCGAAGGACAGCACGAGCGCGGGTCTGCCACTCCTGCGCCCCCACAGCCAGACCCGCCGCGAGACCAGGCGGTCCTGCTCCTCGTCACGCCCGCCGAGCACCACCCAGTGGTCACGCTGTGTCGCGCCCGCGAGCACCTCCTCACGTGGGGTGGGGAAACCCACCCGCGACCGGATCGTGTCCCGCAGTGGCGCGGGAAGCTCCGGGGCGCGGCGGTGGCCGACGGCGAGCAGGTGGAGCAGGCCGTACTCCCCGAGCAGGCGGGCCGGCCAGTCTTCCTCCGTCAGCACGCGGGGCAACCGCCCGACGACGCCCGCGACACCGGGCGCCTGCGCGTCGACCAGCCGCCGGGTCAGCTCTTCCCACTGCGCCGGAGCGTTCTGCCGCGCCGTGGCGAGGCCCTGCCCGATCTGGTCTGCGAGCCATCGCTCGAGTTCGGACAGCCCGGCGGCCACACGCTGCTCACGCTGGGCCGCACGCCGGTCGGCCGCCGCGCCGTCACCGGTGCCGACCCGGGACCGGTCAGTCCGGCCTGGCCCGGGTGGAGACGCGTCCGCATAAGAGACGTCGCCGTCAGAGACGTCACCATCGTCAGAAGCAGCACGATCGGAGGCGCCACTGTCAGAGACGTCACCATCAGAAGCAGCACGATCAGGGGCGCCACCGTCAGAAGCGTCATGGTCGGAAGGGGCGCCGTCAGGGGACGCGCCGTCAGAGGTCGCGGCGGCCTTGACGGCGCGGGCGCGGCGCTGCTGAAGCCACTCGGCGACCCAGGCAGGAGAGGACTCGGCCGACGGCACACTGTCGGCCGACCACAGCAAGAGGAGACCGAGAGCGTGCTTGCAGGGGAACTTGCGGCTCGGGCAGCTGCACCGGTAGGCGGGGTCGCCAAGGTCGACGCACGCGAGATACGGCTTGGTGCCACTGCCCTTGCACTCGCCCCAGAGCACCTCGGGCATGACCCCCATCGCCGACCACTTCGCCGGCGTGCTCACGCTCTGCGCACCCTTTTGGGAAGAGGCGTCGGGGGCGAGCGCGAGCACTTGATCACGGCTCCAACGTTCGATCACGACCGGCACACTAGCGACGGCCTCCGACAAAATTCCGTCCTCACGCAGGCGCGCGGACCCCGACCGCACACGCCGCTCACCATGGCGACCAACCGGCCTGGCGGACCCCGGCTCGCAGCGGAAAGAGCACGAGAAAGGGCTCATGAAAGAGCTAGAGGTGTCCACGAACGTCCGCTGGCTTGCCCGCCGTACGAGGGTGCCGGCATCGCCGTACACCTACTCACCGCCACGGCGCCCTGCGACAGCACCACACCGAGCAGAAGGGAGGCCACCCAGCGCAGACCACTGGTCACCACATCCGCACAGTGCGAGCGAACAGTGCGAGCGAATCGCCGGAGGCCAAGGTGGCCGGGTCGAAGCCCGTGCGGCGCGGAGCAGCCAGACCGAAGCCATGCGGTCCGGAACACCCCCGCCGAAGCCGGGTGGGCCGGAACACTTCGCGCCGAAGCCGGTGTGGTCCGGGTCATTCCGGCAGAAAGCGGGTGGGCCGGATCATTCGTGCTGAAGCCGTAGTGAGTCGAGGTAGGAATACGGGCTGTGCGGTGGGTACGGGTGGACCATGAGTCTGATCTGGGAGCAAGTAGTGATCGACGCCGCCGATCCGGTGGCGCTCGGCGAGTGGTGGACCAAGGCGCTCGGCTGGGTCGTCGTCAACGATTCGGCGGAGGAGTACGAGATCCGGGTGGCCCCCGACATCCTGCCCGGGATCATCTTCGTCCGCGTGCCCGAGGAGAAGAAGGGCAAGAACCGGCTGCACCTGGACTTCCGGCCGCAGGAGCAGCAGGCCGAGGTCGACCGGTTGCTCGCGCTCGGCGCTCGGCCGGCCGACGTGGGCCAGGGCGCCCAACCCTGGGTCGTGCTGGCCGACCCCGAGGGCAACGAGTTCTGCGTGCTCGGCCCACGCGTCACCTGAGAGAGCCGGAACTGTCAGGCGACACACGGTCCGATGGTTTCTGGACCTGCCCTTCCCGCGCCATCTGAGAGAGCCAGGACTGTGAGGCGATACATGGTCCGACGGCGTCCGGACCTGCCCACCCCCGCGCCAACCTGACAGGTCCGCCTTTCCAGCCGATACACCGTCCAACGGGGTCCATGTCCGCCTAGCCGACACAGCGACCGAGACGGCCCAGGTCCGCACAAATGGCGTGTCAGCCCAGAGGGGCCTGGCCTGCTCAGAGCAGGTGGCGGTGCCTGCTCAGAGCAGGTGGCGGTCGGTGTTCGGTGTGCTTGGCTTGCGGGGTGGCCTGGCGGGCCTCACGGGTGCCCTGATGGGTTCGGTGAGCTCGGTGCGGGCACCGCGTTCGCCGCCCAGGCGCTGGGGCGGGCGTCAGTGGTGGGCGAGGCCTGCTGATCGTAGGTGGCGTAGCGTCCAGCCGTGGCCGTCTGGATCCAGGCTGCTGGTGGCGGCGGTGAACAGTTCGGCGGCGCGCCGGTAGGAGAGCCGTGCCCGGCCGCTCACGGAGCATCTATCACGTGGCGGAGTGGCGGGCCCCGCCCGCCGTTGCGTCAGCAGGAGGGGGCCGCTGGTCCGGCCGAGCAGGAGCAGTGGCAGGAGCCGTGCCGTTCCTGCGCCCCAGCGCATCGCCGGGGTGCCGCGTACCCGCCGTCGGGCCAGGTCGAGGTCGTCCACGTCGAGGGCGAGAACGCGTTCCACCGGCGCGGCCGTCTCGTACAGCAGGCGCCAGCACGTCTGTTCACGGAGACCGGCCGGCAGCTCGAAGATCAGCGCCATCTGTTCGGGAGAGAGCACCGTGGGCGTCGGAGCCGGGGCCGCCGGAGGACGGAGCCGCTGTAGCGGGTCACCCTGGATCCAGCCCTGGATGCGCCACCAGGCGAGCGCGCCGCGCAGGATGGAGAGTTCCCGGCTCAGGGTGCGGGGATCCGCGGTCGCGGCGCGCTCGCTCAGCGCCGCTCGCAGGCGCTGAGCGGTGCCGGGGTCGTCCAGCAGAGCCAGCGGCACGATGGGCGGGACGGCGCCGCGGCGAGCCTTGCCGTGCGGTGGGGTCCTGCAGACGAGAGGCCACGCCCACGTGGCGAGCGCGATGCGGTAGACCCGGCGCGAAGCCTCCCCGAGCTGCAACGTCGCCAGGTAGTGATCGATCGCCACCGCGTACTCAACGGGCGCGGATGATGACGTCACGCCCACCTCACCATCGCCATCTGATCTACTGCCGCCCCGCACTCGACCGGCCCGGCGGGGGACGCCATGCCGACCTTGTAGCCACGGTGATCGCTGGCCACCGCGTACTCGGTGGGCCCAACTGGTGACGTCATGCCTACCTCTCAATTGCGGTGGGGAGGGCTTCGGCTGGGGTGCGGGTAATGGGGGTATGCCGCAGTAAATAGTGGACGCTGCGGGTAGCTCGTGGAGCAAGATGCCGCAGTAAATATGGATCTGCCGATAGGTGCGTAACGAGTGTAGCGCGGCGAAATGGGCAGGTGGGAGCAGCAGATTTGATGTCATACGTCGCTGCGAGCCTGTGCGGAGATCCTGCAGTATAGGGACTCAACCTTTCTTAGCCTGGCGATTGCGAACCGGCTGGTTGGCGCGTCAGGGTGGTGCGACATGGCGTGGAACCTCATTCGACGGCGGCTGGTGGCGTTGTCCCATCGGAACCAGCGGCTGTTCTTCATCGGCGAGGCGACCTCGATGCTCGGTTCGTCGATGTCGTCGCTGGCCGTGACCTTCGCGGTGCTCGGCGGCGGGGGCACGCGGTCCGACCTCGGGTACGTCATGGCGGCGAGGATCGTCCCGATGGTCGTGCTCCTGACGTACGGGGGCGTGATCGCCGACCGCCTGGGGCCCCGGCGGGTCATGCTGGCCTCCGACGTCCTGCGTTGCCTCACCCAGGCGGTCCTCGGCGGGTTGCTGCTCCTCGGTCACCCGCCCATCTGGGCGTTCGTCGCGCTCGTCGCGGTCTGGGGCATCGGGGAGGCGTTCTACATGCCGGCGCGGGGAGCCCTCATCCCCCGGGTGGCTGCGGGCGGCGCCTCGTACGAGGGCGGATTGCGGGACGCCAACGCGCTGGCGGGGCTGGCCCAGTCGATGGCGTCGGTGGGCGGGCCGGCGCTCGCCGGGCTCGCCGTCGCGGTGGTGGGTCCCGGCGTGGTCGTGGCGCTGGACTCGGGCACCTACGCGGTGAGCGTCGTCGCGCTCGCCCTCCTGCGCGTTTCCGATCACGTCCCGAGACGCGGCCGGCGCGGCTTCCCCGGCCGATCGGGGGTGCGGGAGTGGGCGGGGCTGCGAGAAGAGGCGGGGACGAGCGGAACAGGGATGCGAGGAGATACCGGGACGAACGAAGGAGCGGCGATGCGGGAGGGGATGCGACCAGAGACGGGGACGGGTGAAGGAGCGGGGATGCGGGAAGGGTGAGGGCACTTTCGTGGGCGGACCTGGCTGTGGGTGACCACCTTGCAGTTCACGTTGTTCAACCTGCTCGTGTGGGCGCCGTTCCTCGTGCTGGGGCCGGTCGTCGCCGAGGAGCGGCTCGGTGGGGCCGGGGCCTGGGGCCTGGTCATGGCCTGCTACGGCGCCGGTGCCGTCTGCGGCGGTCTGGCCATGATGGGCGGCCGCGTGCCGCGCCGTCCGCTGCTGGTCGCGACGGTCGCCACGTTCGGCTGGGCTCTCCCTTCGGCCGCCATCGCCGCGGGTCTGTCCCCTGCGGCCATCGCGGGCGCGGCGCTGGTCGCCGGCGCCGGCTCCGCGGTCTGCGGCACGCTCTACGCGACCACGAACCAGCAGTACCTGCCGGCGGGGGTTCTCGCGCGGATCACCTCTCTCACCACCGTGGGAGCGTTCGTCCTCGGCCCCGTCGGGCTGGCCGCGGCCGGGCCGGTGGCCTCCGTCGCCGGCGTCACGGCGGTGCTGGGCTTCGGCGCGGTCTGGCAGGCCATCGCGGGCTTCGTCGTCCTGGCCGTACCGGACGTGCGGAACCTCCCCGCGGGCGGCGCCCGCGAAAGATCGGCGGAGTACTCATCATGACGTTCCCCGCGAAAGATCGGCGGCGTGCTCATCACGACGTTCCCCGCGAAAGATCGGCGGCGTGCTCATCACGACGTTCCCCGCATAAGATCGGCGGCGTGCTCATCACGACGCTCTCCGCGTACCCGGACGGGCCTTCGCTCCCCGCCGCGGACGACGGTGAGGCCCTGCGTGTCGCGAACGAGAGCCTCACCGAGGCCGAAGCGGTCGTCGCCGTGGACGACGACGGACGGCTGAGGTTCCTGCGCAGGGACGTGTCGGGGAGGTTCGTCGCGCTGCAGGAGCGTCCCGCTGTGGCCGACGCGCTCGGCCTGCTCCCCCACCCTGAGGGCGGGTGGTACCGCGAGACCTGGCGGACGTCGGCGGGCTTCGAACCGGCCGGATACGGCGGGACGCGGCAGAGCGCGACGGGCATCTACTTTCTGCTCCAGCCCGGTGAGGAGTCGGTCTGGCACGTCGTCCGCTCGGACGAGGTGTGGTTCTGGCACCGGGGCGGCCCGCTGACCCTCCTGCTGGGCGGCACCGGCGACCGGCCGGGCCACGAGCAGGCGATCACACTCGGTCCCGGCGTGGAGGACGGCGAGGTGCCGCAGGCTCTCGTGCCCGCGGGCACGTGGCAGGCGGCCCGCCCGGCCGGGGCGGAAGGCGTCCTGGTGAGCTGCGTGGTCTCCCCCGGCTTCGACTTCGCCGACTTCAGGGCCATCTGACACTCGGCTTCGACTTCGCCGACTTCAGGGCTATCTGACTTCGGCTGAAACTTCCCCGCCTTCGAGTCGTGCGACCCCGGCTTCCACCTCGCCGGCTTCCCAGCCATCTGACTTCCGCTGAAACTTCGCGGGCTTTCGAATCGTCCGTTCCCGGGTTCGGCTTCGTCGGTTTCCGAGCTGTCGCAGTTCATCGGCGGCACCTCAAAGCTGTTTCGGTATGCCGTGTCGAGCCCGGCCGGAGCCGTGTGCGGGGCGGCATTCTAGCTCGTTCCAACGCATCCCAGACGCGTTCTGAACAGGTAAATGTGCACACTTAACGCCCCATCCGGCCGGGCCCGGGATGCGAATGAAGGGGGCAGCAACGCGACCGACGTAATGACATCGATGAGAGGTTCATCAAAATGAAGCAGACCCTCGCTCTCCCCGGCGTCGTCCTGGCCGCCGGCCTGGCCGTCGCGGCCCTCGCGCCTTCCGCCGCTCAGGCGGCGCCGGCCACCGCATGGCCCACCGGTGTCCGCACGGCCGCCTCACCGGCATCGGGAACGGCATCGCGGGCGTCGCACCGGTGAAGAGGGACATCGCCAGAGGCATCGCGCGGACGCCGAAGAACTGGTACACCAACCTGCACACCACGAAGTTCGGCGACGGCGCCGTCCGCGGCCGGCTCCGCTCCGCGCACGGCTCCTGGTGACCTCGGCGTCTCCGGGCGCGACCGCCTGAACCACCATGCCCGTCGCGGGGAGATCCCCGCGGCGGGCACGCCACGCGTGGGACGGCCCGGTGGCCGTGTTGGGGAATCGCAGCTCAGGCGGGAGAATGCATGGCAAGCGCCCATGCGAGGAGGTCAACGGTGACCCGCCAGATCGTCTCCGTCGTCGGTGGAAAGCCCGCCGAGGACGCCAACGCCACGACCTACGACTCGGTCAATCCCGCCAGGACCGCCGAGACCGTGGCCAGAGTCCGGCTCGCCGGTGAGGCGACCTTCGCCTGGGCGTGCAGCGTGGCCTCCGCGGCCCAGCGCGAGTGGGCGCGTGTTCCGGCGCCGGTCAGGGGGCGGGTGATCGCCTCCATCGGCCGGCTGGTCGAGGCGAACGCCGAGTCCCTGGCGCGGCTGGTGACCGAGGAGATCGGCAAGCCGTACGCCGAAGCCCTGGGCGAGGTGCGGGAGATCGTCGACACCTGCGACTTCTTCCTCGGCGAGGGACGGCGGCTGTACGGCCAGACGGTGCCGTCGGAGATGCCCGACAAGAGCCTGTTCACCTTCCGGGTCCCGGTCGGGGTGGCCGCGGTGATCACCGCGGGCAACTTCCCCGTCGCGGTGCCGAGCTGGTACCTCGTCCCGGCCCTGCTGTGCGGCAACAGCGTGGTGTGGAAGCCCGCCGAGTACGCCTCGGCCTCCGCGCACGCCCTGTACCGCCTGTTCGCCGCGGCCGGACTGCCCGACGGGGTGCTCAACCTGGTGTTCGCCGGCGGGCCCGCGACCTTCGCCGGGCTCGGGGAGGCGCTCGCGGAGGGCACCGTGCAGAAGGTCGGCTTCACCGGCTCGACCGCCGTCGGCCGCGAGATCGGCGAGTTGTGCGGGCGGCATCTCCAGTCGCCCTGCCTGGAGCTGGGCGGCAAGAACCCGATGGTCGTCATGCCCGACGCCGACCTCGACCTGGCGGTGGAGGGCGCGCTGTTCTCGGGGTTCGGCACGGCGGGGCAGCGCTGCACGTCGCTCGGTACGGTGCTGGTGCACCGGTCGGTGCGCGAGGAGTTCCTCGCCCGGTACGCCCGGGCCGTGCGGGAGGCGACGGTCGGTGATCCCGCGGGCGACGTCCTCTACGGCCCGATGCTCGACCACCGGTTCGCCGAACGCTACGAGGCCTACCTGGACTGGATCGAGCCGTACCACACGGTGGTCACCGGCCCGACGGGCCGGATCACGCGGGACAATCCCCGGGGCGGCTTCGACGGCGAGGGCGGCCTGTACTACCACCCGGTGGTGGTGGACGGCGTGCGCCCGGGTGATCGGCTGTTCCTGGAGGAGACCTTTGGGCCGATCGTCGGCGTCACCGCGTTCGGCAGCCTGGACGAGGCCATCGAGCTGGCCAACCGGCCCGGCTACGGGCTCTCGTCCTCGATCTACACCACCGATCCCAAGGCGGCGTTCCGGTTCCGGGCGGGCATCGGAGCCGGCATGGTCAGCGTCAACAACTCCACCTCGGGCGCCGAGGCGCATCTGCCGTTCGGCGGCAACGGCAAGTCGGGGAACGGCAGCCGGCAGTCGGGCCAGTGGGTTCTCGACCAGTTCACCCGCTGGCAGGCGATGAACTGGGACTATTCTGGCCGTCTGCAGAAGGCGCAGATGGACGTCGCCGAGATCATCCCCGACCTGGACTTCCGCCTCTAGGGCGCCGCCGTCCCGGGCCGGAAGGCCACGCCCCCTTCCGGCCGTCCACGAACCAGAAGGTCAGGCCCCCTCCGGCCGTCCACGAACGAAGGTCAGGCTCCTCCACGGACCGGAAGGTCAGGTTCCCTTCCTGCCCTCGCGGCCGTCGTATCCGAGTAGGCGCATCGCGGTCTCGGGCTCCATGGCGGCCGCGAGCAGTTGCGCCCGCTCGATGGCCCGGTCCCTGGCCTCCTCGGCTCTGGCCCGTCCCGCGTGCTGGGCTCGCAGGATGACGATGGCGACCCCACCGCCGACGACGAGCAGCGCCAGCAGGACGAGCAGCCCGGCGACGACGTTGGCCGACGACGTGGCGGTGGCCTCCGCGCCGGTGGCGGGCGTGCCGCCGAACACGGCGACCCCGGCGAGCACGAACGCGACCAGCGCGGCGGCGGCCCCGAGCGCGATCACGACGGGGCGGAAGGAGCGGCGGCCGGCTGGCGCCGGGCCTGGCAGCGCCGGCGGCGGTGCCTCCTCGGGCCGGGGACGGTCGGGGCTCCAGGGGATGAACTCCGGCGAGCCGCCCGCGTCGGGAGAGGGGTTCTCCGCCTGGTGGGCGAGCGCCGCCGAGGCGGGACCGTTGAGGATCACGGCCCCCGCGTCGCCGGGGAGCAGGGTCGCCGGGCCGTCGGGCGACCTGGAACCCGCCCCGTTGCCGGCCCCCGAGCCGTTGGTGGGCCCCGGGCCAGTGGCGAGCCCCGGGCCGTTCGCAGCGCCCGGGCCGTTCGCCGCGCCGGGGCCGTTGGGGCCGGACGGGTGCGGGGGTGACAGCAAGGGCGCCGTCGCGCCGGTCGGCGGGGGCAGGAGCGAGGGCGCCTGCGTGCCGGCGCCCGGCGAGAGCGGTGCGGTCCCGGCAGGGGCGCCGGGGTGGGAGAGGACCTGGCCGGCGATGACCGGGACGGGCAGCTCGGCCGGGCGCGGCCGGGGCAGCGGCGAGACCACGTGGCTGTGCGTGCGGTGGGCGTCCGCGGCGACCTCGTGGTAGGCCTCCAGCTCCTCGTAGAAGTCATCCGAGGCGTACATCGAGCCGTCGACCAGCGGCCCCCGCGTGCCGTCGATCACGGCGATCACGTCGTCGCCGTTGAGGGTCTTGTGCTGTTCGAGGGCGTGCGCCACGCACAGCACCTCGCGGCGGTTCTCCTTCAGCAGGTCCTCGGTCTTCTTCAGCAGCCTGGCGAGGTTGAACTCGATGCGCTCGGCGAGCATGTCGGGGGTGAGGTGGTCGCGGCGCCCGCCCGGCTCCTGCGTGTAGCCGATGCCGCCGCTCCCGCCGGGTCTCGGGGCCGCCTTGCCGTCCCGGATGCCGAGCTGTTGCAGCGCGGGGAGCGAGGCGACGCCGACGCCCATGCCCCAGTACGCCTCCATGAGGCCGGTCACCATGGTGGCGCTCTCCAGGTCTCCGGAGACGCCCGAGGAGTTGTCCTGGCCGAAGAACATGCGCTCCCCCGCGAGGGAGGCGAGCGAGACCATGATGTCGGCCTCGTACTCGCTGCGCCACCGGGTGAACTGGTCCTCCGGCTTGATGCTGGAGACCATGCCGAGGTAGTCGGCGCCCTTCTCGATGGTGGCGAGGTCGATCTCGAGGTGCTGGCGGGTGCGGTAGGCGGCCACGGCGTGGCAGGCCTCGTGCACGGCCACGGCGTGGCGTTCCCGCTCGATGTACTCGACGTCCTCGGGCGGCCCGAGCTGCTTCAGCCGCTTGGCGGTCATGACGTCCGCCCAGGTGATGACGTCGCGCCCGCCGCGGATGGCGGTGATCAGCGACTCGTTGACCAGGTCCTTGATGGTGGCGCCCGTGGCGTACGGCGTGATCGTGGCGAGCTTGTCGAGGTGCTCGCGGGTGAGCTCGTGGCGGACCTTGTCGAAGTATCCCTGGTAGGTGCGGACGCGCCCGGCCTTGGACGGGTAGCCGACCTTGTAGATGCGGTCGATGCGGCCGGGCCGCAGCAGCGCCTCGTCGAGCGAGTTCGGCATGTTGGTGGCCATCATGACGAGGATGCGGTATTTCGGCGGCGGCTTGGGCCGCATGCCGAGGAGCCTGCGCACGTAGCGGTTGAGGAAGCCGCGCGGCTTCTTGAGCCCGGACAGCTCGGTCAGCAGCGCCTGGAGGGTGCCCTGGTCGCCGCTGGCCCCCATGCCCATTCCGCCCATGACGACGCGGTCACGGCCGGGTTCGGGCTCCTCGACGCGGGACGGGCCGAGCGCCTGCCGGGTCAGCTCGGCGCGCGTATGGCTCGACAGGTAGCCGAACCCGTGGCAGCCGCCGGTGGAGAAGGGCGCACCGGCCGAGAAGCCGCCTCCGCCGGGCGGTCCCTGCTGGGCGAGCGCGCCGCGCCGGCCGAGCGAGTCGGCCTCGTCGAAGAAGACGATGACGCCGCCGTACCGCAGGGCGAGTTTCCTCAGCTTGCGGAACAGGGACTTCACCTTCAGGATGCCGATGCCCATGAACATGTTGATGAAGGCGCCGGGGTCGACGAAGACGTACGGCCGCCCGGTCTCGCCGGCGACGGCCTCGGCCATCAGGGTCTTGCCGGTGCCGGGAGGCCCCCACAGGAGCAGGCCGCTCGGCACGTAGCCGCCCTTGGCCTCGATCTCGTCGGGCTTCTCCAGGAAGACGATGTTCTCCTTGACGCGCTCGACGACATGGTCCTGTCCCCACACGTCGGAGAAGCGGGTCTTGATGTCGTCGGGGAAGTAGGTCTCGACGCCGCCCCTGGACATGAACCAGAAGAGCCCGACGAACTGGACGATGACGAAGAAGAACCCGAAGGCGAGCTGCAGCCCGTACGGGAGCACCTGCCACAGGAGGGCGGGCGCCTGGAACAGTGCGAGCGCCGGGGAGACGTCGAGGATCTGGCCGAGCACGAGCGCCAGAACGGCGATCCAGAACAGCCACTTCAGCGCCCTGGCGATGCGGTAGCGGTTCCAGTCGCTGAACCGGCGGCGGCTCCAGCGGTCGAAGCCGCCGAAGACCTTGGTGGTCCAGAAGTGGTGGTAGCGCGCCGACCGCTCGCTCACCAGGAAGTGGACCTGCCGCAGGGCCTCCAGGCCCATCAGGACCGCGATGATCGAGCCGCCGCGACCCGCCGCCGTGTCCCGTACGGCGTCGCCGAACGGCATGATGCCCTCGAACGTCGACATCTCATGCCATACCAGCACGAAGAACGCCAGCGTCAGGATGAGCAGGAACTTGATCCGGTCCCAGAACGGCATGGTGACCCGGCCGGCGGAGACCGGACCGGAGTCGGGGGCGCGCAGTCCCGTGGGCTGCTCAGGGGCGGAGGCGTGTGTCATCGGGGCTCCTCACCCGGTCACCCGGGAATTCGCTTGACCTTGAAGGACTGCGCGATCCTGTCGAGCTCCCCGGCACGGTTCTGGTAGCACGTGGCCGAGCAGCGGATGAGGAGGACCGATACGCGAGTGCCGTCGGCGGCGAGGTAGGCGGTCTGGTCGAAGGTCTGCACGGAGCCTCCGAGGACCTTGAAGTTGTAGACCACGTGGACGCCCCGCACGCCGTTCTCGGGTGGCAGCACCTCGTCGGCGAGGAGCTCGAAGCCTGTCATGGGGTAGGGGGAAGACGCCTCAAGCTGCTCGCGCACGTCGGCGCTGACCGCGACCGGCAGCAGCATGTTCCGAAGCGCGTCCAGGGAGACGCTGTCGCGCTGGGTCTCGGTGAGGGTCATCACCATCGCGAAGGCGAACGGCTCGTCGGACTCTCCGGCGTCCAGGAAGTGATCGGCGGACGGCTTGCTGAACCCGTCGTATCCGACGGTCCACGAAAGCTGTTTTCGCGCCTGAGCGGTCGCGGAGCTCATGTCGCCGAAGATCACTTTGTCCAGTGCCTTCTGGTCGACCTTCTGCCAGGACGCGGGCACCTTGAAGTAGCTCTGCCCGTCACTGCCCATCACGTAGGTGAAATCGGAACCACCACAGCCGGTCAGGCAGACGATCATGGCAACAGCCGTGGCCGCCAGCATGATCAGCCGTGACCCCACCCGCGCTCTTTCCACAGGGGCCATACCTCCGCTTTGCGGGTCATCATGGTTGTTGTGCCCGCTTTTCTGAGGCTCCTCCCCTCCGGCGACTGGGGAAATCTTGACCAAATCTTGCCGGAAAGTTAGCTCGTCTTGTTACACATCGGCGCGTGAGCCGGACCGGGAATAGTTGAATCATCAACTTCTGTTGTGCGGAGTATCGTCGTCCCGGGCGGCACCCGCCGCCTGCAGAAGGAGGGCACCCATGCCTGCTGTAACCGTCGACAACCCCTTGACCCTGCCGCGCGTGGCCGCGTCGGCGGATGCCGTAGCTCGCCCCGTGCGCGCCGTGACGACCGCCCCGAGCGGTTTCGAAGGTGAGGGTTTCCCCGTTCGCCGGGCGTTCGCCGGGATCAACTACCGGCACCTGGATCCGTTCATCATGATGGATCAGATGGGTGAAGTGGACTATCAGCCTGGGGAGCCGAAAGGGACCCCGTGGCACCCGCACCGCGGCTTCGAGACCGTCACCTACATCATCGACGGCATCTTCGACCACCAGGACTCCAACGGCGGCGGCGGCACCATCACCAACGGCGACACCCAGTGGATGACGGCCGGGTCCGGCCTGCTCCACATCGAGGCGCCGCCGGAGCACCTGGTCATGTCGGGTGGTCTCTTCCACGGGCTCCAGCTGTGGGTGAACCTTCCGGCGAAGGACAAGATGATGCCCCCGCGCTACCAGGACATTCGCGGTGGCACTGTCCAGTTGCTGACGTCTCCGGACGGCGGTGCACTGCTGCGTGTCATCGCCGGCGAGTTGGACGGCCACAAGGGGCCGGGCATCACGCACACACCGATCACGATGATTCACGCGACGCTGGCGCCGGGTGCGGAGATCGCGCTTCCGTGGCGGGAGGACTTCAATGCCCTCGCGTACGTCCTCGCCGGGCGCGGTTCCGTTGGGCCGGAGCATCGGCCGATCCGCCTGGGGCAGACGGCCGTGTTCGGCTCGGGTTCGTCCCTGACGGTTCGGGCGGATGAGCAGCAGGATTCGAATGCGCCGAATCTTGAGATCGTCCTTCTCGGCGGTCAGCCGATCCGTGAGCCGATGGCGCACTACGGGCCGTTCGTCATGAACACCAGGGAAGAACTTCAGCAAGCGTTCGAGGACTTCCAGAAGGGGCGGCTGGGCACGATCCCGGCAGTGCATGGGATGTCTGAGGGCGGACTGTAGGGCTCGCAAGGACCACATGCGAACGAGCCCCGTCTGGACATGGACGGGGCTCGTTCGCGTGTGTGCGGCTACCTCCGGATCAGGAGCTGCCATGCACCCAGGCCCGGCGTCGAAGAAGCTTGGGTGCGGATCCCTTCGAGGGACCCGCTGAGCTGGGCAGATGCGGCCCCCCAATGAGGCACCCCCTGACCCTTAAGTCAGCTCCCCTGGAGGCACCCCGTGCTAGCCCAGCACCGGGTGGTTGCTGTGGAAGACGCCGTTCGGGTCGCGGCGGCGCTTGATGTCGCGCAGCCGGGCCAGCGTGTCACCGGGGAACGCGGCCGCTGCCCGCTCCTCGTGCTTGAGGAACGTGAACGGCTTGCGGCCGGTGGTGTACGGCATCAGCGCCCTGGCGATCGAGGCCTGCCGTTCCTTGATCGGCTCGGCCAGTTCCGGAACGGGCAGAACGCCGAGCAGGCCCAGCAGGTACGGCTCGGCGATGTGCCCGCAGGCGCCCGGGTTGCCGGCCGGGCGCCCGATGGCGCCGCCGAGGTGGCGTATCTGCACCGAGACCAGCGGGGCGATGGTGCCGGCGGCTGTGGGCAGGGTGGCCGCGAGCAGGGAGGCCGCGGCGTCGTCGCCGAGGCCGGTCAGCAGCTCGCCGTGGAACAGCGCCGGCGTGGGATCGGTGGGCTCGGCGCAGATGGCGCCCAGCTCGGCCACGGGCATCCGGCCGCGGGTGTCCAGGATCGCACCGGGTATCCGGTCGAAGCGGTGGAGCAGCGCCCGGCCCTCGGCTTCGCGGCCCAGCCAGGTGACGTCGATCGCCACCGCCGACAGGCCGCGCAGCGGTTCCGGCAGTTCGGGGAAGGGCGGGAACTGCAGCAGGGTGAACCAGACGCTGAGCTCGTCCGGAGCCTCGGCGGTGGTGCCGCGGAACGCGGACAGGACCTGTTCGGCCTGCGCGGCCGGCCAGAGGATCCGCCCGCCGTACAGTTCGGGGGCGGGGTGCAGGTCGAACTCCATGGCGGTGACGAGGGCGAAGTCGCCGCCGCGCAGCGCCCAGAACAGTTCGGGGTCGGAGTCGGCGGTGACCCTGGCGCGGGCACCCTCGGCGTCCACCACGTCAAGAGAGCGGACGCTGTTGGCGGCGATGCCGTACCGGCGCCCGAACCAGCTCAGGCCGCCGCCGAGGGTGAATCCGGTGGCGCTGACCACCGCCGTGCTCCCGGCGAGGCCGGTGAGGTCGTGCTTGCCGGACGCGGTGAGCACCTCTCCCCACCGGACGCCCGCCTCCACGCGGGCCACCCGCTGTTCCGGCCGGATCTCGACGCCACGCAGGCGCCCCGTGCGCAGCAGGATCGCGTCCTCGAAGGCGGACGGGGCGTGCCCCTCGGGCTGGGTGGCGACCGCGACCCCGGCGAGCCGCGCGCAGCCGACGACCGCCGCCGCGTCGGCCGCGTCCTCGGCCTCGACGACCGCGATGACCCGCTGGTCGATCGCCCCGTCCCAGGGCGCCCGGGCGATGTCGAAACCTTCGTCGCCGCGCACCAGAACCCGGCCGCGCACGGCACGCCGCAGGTCGGCGGCGAGGGCAGTGGATTCGATCATTTGTATCGCTCCTTGAGAAAATTGGTGTGATCAGTACGATGGATCAGCACGCTTGTACGGTCCCTGGGCATGACTTGGCGTCGGCACAAGCGGGCTTCAAGCCGGGTGGCGAGGCTGCGCCATGACCGAAGGCCCGGAGGAAACCGAGGGAACTGATGAACTCGCTGTTCTTCCGGCTGTTCGGGCCATTCGAGGTCGGCCGGGGCGACAGCGACCGGGTGAATCTCGGGCCGCGCAAGCAGCGGGCCGTCCTGGCCCTGTTGGCGCTGGAACCTGGCCGCACCGTTTCCCTGGACCGTCTGATCGGTGAACTGTGGGCGGATGAGACGCCGCCGAACGCCACGGGAACGCTCCAGGCGTACATCTCGCACCTCCGCAGGGTGCTGGAGCCCGACCGGCCGCCGCGCACGCCGGCCCAGGTGTTGCTGACCCGGGAGCCGGGGTATTCGCTCGCCGTGCCGCCCGGGCAGGTGGATCTGGTGCGGTTCACGGCCTGTGCGGACGAGGGCCGGCGCGCGCTCGCCGAGTCGCAGTACGGCACGGTGCTGAAGGTGCTGGACCGGGCGCTGGCGCTGTGGCGTGGCGAACCGCTGGCGGAGTTCGCGGAGTACGAGTTCGCCCGGCCGGTGATCGCGCAGATGCACGAACTGCGCGCGTCCGCGACCGAGGACCTGTTCGAGGCGCGGCTGGCGATCGGCGACAGCGGTTCGTGCGTCGCCGACCTGGAGCGGCTCGTCGACGCCTACCCCTACCGGGAACGGTTCTGGTGCCTGCTGGTGCTGGCCCTGTACCGTGCCGGACGGCAGGTGGACGCGCTGGCCGCGCTGCGCAAGGTGCGCGGGATGCTCGCGGCGGAACTGGGCCTGGAGCCGGGGCCGGAGCTGCGCCGGCTGGAGCGGGCGGTCTTCGACCAGTCGGCGGCGCTGGACGCGCCGTCCCGCCAGACCATCGTCGTGGCCTCGGCGGAGAACCCCGCAGTGACTCCGGTGACCGGGGTGACCGACGAGCCGCGCCAGCCCTCCGCCCAGCCGCTGATCGCCCGTGAGGCGCAGTTCGCCCGCATCTGCGAACGGCTCGGCGAGGTACGGCGCGGCCGCGGCGGAGCCATACTGGTGACCGGCGAGGCCGGGATCGGCAAGACCCGGCTCGCCCAGGCCGCCACCGAGGAGGCCGAGGCACTAGGCATCCACGTGGTGTGGGGCAGGTGCGTGGAAAGCGAGGCCGCCCCAGCGTTCTGGCCATGGCGGCAGGCGCTGCGCGAGCTGGGCGGGGAGACCTCCGACGTGGCGGCGTTGCTCGCCGGGGAGAGTGCCGATTCGGCCGCCGACCCCGAGACGGCCCTGTTTGAACTGCACGCCCGCGTCCTGCACGCGCTGACCGGCACCGGCGGCCCGACCTTCGTGGTGTTCGACGACCTGCACGCCGCCGACGCCGCGTCGCTGCGGCTGCTGGCCTTCGTCGCGGGCGAGCTGCATCGCAAGTCCGTGCTGGTGCTGGCCACCCTGCGGCCCGAACCCGGCAAGGACCCCGAGCAACTACGCGACACCCTGGCCGAGCTGGCCCGGCAGCCGCGGACCGAGCGGCTCACGCTGCCGCCGTTCTCGGCGGAGGACGTGCTGACCTTCCTCCGGCAGCACGACCTGCCCGACCCCGCGCTCGCCGCGCGACTGCACGAGCGGACCGGCGGCAACCCGTTCTTCCTGGGTGAGCTGCTGCGGCTGCTGGGCAGCGAGCAACGGCTGGACGCGGCATCGCTCGGCATGCCCGAGGGGATCCGCGAGGTGATCGGCCGGCGGGTGGCCAGGCTGCCGTCCCGCACCCGGGACCTGCTCCACTCGGCGGCGGTCCTCGGCCGGGAGGTGAGCCTTGATGTGCTGGTGGCGCTCACCAGGGGCTCGGTGGAGGAGGTGATCTCCAGCCTCGAACCCGCCGTCGCCACCGGGCTGCTGGTGGAGACCCCGGACGGCTTCGACTACCGGTTCTCCCACGCCCTCGTCCGCGACGCGCTCTACAACGACCTCGGCCGGCTGCGTCAGGCCCGGTTGCACCTCCGGGCCGGGGAGGCGCTCGAATCGCTGCCACGCGCGGACGATCCGTCCCAGCTGCCGATCATCGCGCATCACTTCGCTCGGGCGGCCCGGATCGGCGGGGCCGCCAAGGCCGTCGACTACTCGGTCAGGGCCGCGCGGCAGGCCGCCGCGCAGCGCGCCCATGATGAGGCCGTCGCGCTGTGGGACCAGGCGCTGGCCGCGCTGGAGCCCGGGGACATCGCCCGGCGCTGCCGGCTGCTCATCAGTCTGGGCCAGGCGCTGCGCGTCGTCTGTGACATGGATCGCGGCCAGGTCGTGCTGGACGAGGCCATCGAACTGGGCTCGCGGCTCGGCGACCGGAAGGCGGTCGTAGAGGCCGTCTCGATCTTCGGCAGCCTGGCCATCTGGAACTGGCGGCGGTACGGGGTCGTGGAGGAGCGCATCGTGGCGCTCCTGGAGAAGCTGCTGGAGGAGCCGCTCGGCGACGCCGAGCGTGCCACCCTGCTCGGCACCCTCGCCATGGAGGTGTACTACGGCCGGCGCGCGGAGGCGGAACGCCTGACGGCCGAGGCGGTCCGGATCGCCCGGCAGGTGGGCGATGCGGAACTGCTCTTCCAGATGCTCAACAACTACGCGCTGGCCAGGTGGTTCCCGGGAGGCGAGAAGGAGCGGCGCGTCACGATCGACGAGATGCTCGGCATGCCCGGCCTGACGCCCCTCATGGAGGCGGTGGCGCTCTTGGTGAGCATGACCGTATCGCTCAGGGAGGGCGACCTGGACAGGTGGGAACGCGAGCACGCCCGCGCCGAGCGGGTCCTGCGGGAGGTCCGGCGTCCAGAGCTGCACGCCATGGTGCACGTCGGCGAGGCGGCGTACGCCACCCTGCACGGCCGGTGGGACGAGGCGGAGCGGATCGCGGACGAGGCCGGCGGCCTGCTGAGCACGACCACCATCTGGGGTGCCGACATGCAGAAGTGGGTGACGCTGTTCACCAGCCGCAGGGCGCAGGGCCGGATCCCGGAGATCGTCGATGATCTGTGCGCCCGGGCGAGCGACCCCGACATGGTCCCGCTGCGCCCGCTCGCGGTCCTGGCCACGGTCGAGGTGGGCGACCTCGCCCTGGCTCGCGAACTGGTCGGCCGCTGGGGCAGCGCGGTCCACGACGACTGGTCGGCCGACTTTTTGACCGTGGTGTGGGGCCACGTGGGTGCCCGGCTGGGCCTGCCCGATCCCGCCGAGGTCTATGACAAGATCGCACCGTACGCGGATGGCCTGGTCGTCTGTGGGAGCGGCATAGCCTGCTGGGGATCGACCCATATGGTGCTGGCGGAACTGGCCGACGCCATGGGCGATCGCGCCCTCGCCAGGCAACACGCCGAGCGCGCGCACCAGACCCACCTGCGGCTGGGGCTCGGCTACTGGTCGACCGTGAGCGAGCGTCTCCTCGCCAGGCTCAGCTGAAGGCGCCGCCCAGCGAACGCGGAGCTGCCCAGCACCTCGTCGAGGATGGCGACGCAGCGGGCGAGTGCCCGCGGCCTAGTCGGCTACGCCCTAGACCAGGCCGCTCTTAAAGGCTTGCAGCATGCCCACTTGCGCGCCAAGGACTCCGCCCCCGCCGAGCACGAACGCGACCTTCTTCATAGCAGCTTGACCGCGGTGCCGGTCATCAAGCAGTGGCCGCTGTCGCCGCCGATCACCGTCTTGACGTCGACGATAGCGTCCGCGCCGAACCGCCCGGCCTGCTCGATCAGCTGCTGCACCATTTTCTGGGTGTTTCCGCCGCCGAGCGCGCCGAGGGCGGCTTGTGCATACACGAATCCGCGCACCTCGAAGGCGCGGCCGGGCAGGTCCGGCAGGGTCGAAATCAGCACGTGCGAAATCCTACGTCCAGTTCGGACAGCAATGGGGGAAGCCGGCGACGACAGCCGGTTCGGTCCGGCCGCCCTCGACCTTAAGCGCACTTCGCCACGGCCGCCCGCCGCGCTGGCGCCGCCCTGGAGAGGATCGGCCGCCACGGTGGTTGGGCCGACGGCTCTAACATGAGCAGCCGTCAGATGCGGCGCCGGTGGGTCCGACTCTGGCCCAGTTGACCAAACCACCGCGACCGGCGCTCACGCCCCACGTCGGATCGGTAGAGCAAGCGACTGTGACGGGGCGCCGGCACAACGCGCCGCTGCTCTTGAGATCCAGGCGGCTCAACGCGGCAGTCTTGGCCGCCCTCGTGGGGTGTTCGCCTGTCTGGTCGAGCCGTTCATGTCCATGGCGCTGCTGGTGGTGGTGATGAGCGCTCGCCACCGGAAGCGGCCAGGATCAGGGACTGCCGCCGGGTGACCAACGACCGGGGCGCGCTTCTCGCTAGTCTTCCTGCATGCCTACCGCACTGATCACGGGCGCGACCGCCGGCATCGGCGCCGCCTTCGCCCGAAGGCTGGCCGCCGACGGGTTCTCCCTGGTCCTGGTCGCCCGCGACGAGAAGCGCCTCGCGGCCACGGCGGCCACGCTGCACCGCCGGTACGGCGTGGCCTGCGAGACGCTCCCCGCCGACCTCTCCGTGGACAAGGGCGTCTCCGCGGTGGAGGACCGGCTGCGCGAGGGGGTCGACCTGCTGGTGAACAACGCCGGGTTCGGCCGGTCGGCCGCGGCCCTGGAGGTCCCCGTCGCCGACGAGGTCACCATGCTGCGCGTGCACTGCGAGGCCGTGCTGCGGCTCACCATGGCCGCGCTGCCCGCCATCCGCGCGCGGGGCCGCGGCGGGGTGATCAACGTCGCGTCGGTGGCGGCGTTCTTCGCGCACGGCACCTACAGCGCGTCCAAGGCCTGGGTGGTGAACTTCAGCGAGTCGCTCGCCACCCAGATCCCCGAGCGGCGGGTGCGGGTCATGGCCCTGTGCCCGGGTTTCGTGCGCACCGAGTTCCACGACCGGGCCTCGATCGACACCTCGGCCATCCCGGGGTTCCTGTGGCTGTCGGCCGACCGCGTGGTGGACGCCGCCATGCGCGACTTCGCCCGCGGCCTTCCGGTCAGCGTGCCCGACCCGCGGTACAAGATGATCGTCGCGGTGGCGCGGTACGTCCCCCGCGGCGTGGTCGCCCGGGTCTCCGCCATCATCGGCCGCTGAACCGGATCACGGGTCGTAGATCCGGGCTGCTGGGAAAGTACTGGAGTCTCCGCGGGAACCTCGTGACACCAGAAATGCCGCACTATGCGTGACGACGGCATGCCCAGCGGGCGGTCTTTCCAGATGCCCGTTTCCTGGCGAAGGGGACGTGCGCCCAACTTTCGGCCGTCAGCATTAGCCGCGGCGTGTCCTGGCATCATTCGATAGCTCGATGAACTCAATGCTGGCACGCTTGCCTGGTGAAAGAACTGAGCATCCGCGACGCCTATCTGTTCGCCCCGGCCCTCCATGGGGACGAGCGGGGAACGTTTCTGGAGTGGTTCCGGGCGGACCTGCTGTCCGCAGCCGTCGGCCACGAGCTGAACCTGGCCCAGGCGAACTGTTCCGTCTCGCGGCAGGGCGTTCTGCGTGGCGTGCATTTCGCCGACGTGCCGCCGAGTCAGGCCAAATACATCACCTGCATGAGCGGCGCGGTGCTGGACGTTGTGGTCGACATCCGCGTGGGATCGCCGACCTTCGGCGAGTGGGAGGCCATCGAACTGGACGATCGGTCGAGGTGCGGGCTCTACATCAGCGGCGGACTGGGCCATGCGTTCATGGCACTCACCGACCAGGCGACGGTGATCTACATCTGCTCGGAACCTTACACTCCGAACAGGGAACATGGGATACATCCCCTCGACCTACGGCTGGGCATCGCCTGGCCTGATGACCTCGAGCCCATGCTGTCCCCGAAGGACGCCGCGGCGCCGCTGCTGGAAGAGGCCGAAGAGATGGGATTGCTGCCCCAGTACGACGAATGCGTGGCCTATTACGCCCGGCTTCGCGAAGCGGCACGCCCCTCAGCCTGAGCAGGCGATTCGATCTGCGGTATGTGGCCGATCCGCGCAACTGTTGCCCGGTTCTCGCCAGTGTGCCCCTGGACTCCATAACGGTAGGTGAAAACCTTTGCCCAGAAACGGTTCGCTCTCCATCCGAAGGCGACTTTCCAACAATGCCATTCTCGCCGCCCGGGCAGTGCACAAGTCACGCATGGTGAGGCGCCTCTTCGGCGGCACCCATGCCCGCCGGTTCCCACTCGTCGACCGGCTGTACTGGCTCACTTACCGATTCGGGTCCACGCCGAGCGCCGAGGCGGTCACGGCCGACTTCCGCGACCTTCAGATCAGCGGGCCCGCCTGGGACCAGACGATCGTTCCCGCGGTGGTGGCCGGATACTACGAGGAATTCGAGCTTGACCTGTTCAGCCGCATCGCCGCGATCAGCCACGGTATCGTCGACATGGGTGCCAACATCGGCATCTACTCCTGTGTCGCGGCTGCCATCGCACCGGCCGGCGCCCAGGTCCTCGCGTTCGAACCGGTTCCGGAGAACCTCCGCTTCCTGCACCGCAACGCCGCGGCCAACGGCCTGAGCACGCGGATCCACGTCGAGGCCGTGGCGGTCGGTGACCGCGTCGGCGAGTTGCTCTTGCACCTCAGCGACCGTCAGTCCGGCACGCACTCCGCGGCCGCGGTCGGCGAACCGTCGAGCCGGGGCAGCATCACGGTACCCATGGTCTCCCTGGACGAGTATCTCGAACGCCGCCACGACGCCCCGGCTCCCGACCTCATGAAGATCGACGTAGAAGGCTACGACGGCCACGCCCTTCGCGGGGTCCGCGCCACTCTCGCCCGCCACCGACCGGCCGTGTTCGTGGAGTTCCAACCCGCCCAGCTCGCCGGCTGTGGCTTTTCGACGGGCGAGTTCCTCGATCTCCTCACCGCCCATGGCCCGCGGTTGTTCCTCATCGACCACCTTCACCGCAGGCTCATCCCCTGCGACGCGGAAAGCCTCTCCGCCCTGATGGACGCCGACCCATCGCGGCGCCTGTACTGCACCGATCTTCTCGCGGTGACACGACCCGAGCACTTGGCCGCACTGAGCACGTGGCTGCCGGAGAACGCGGAGCAGCGCGATCGCCGGTAGGCGGCCTACCGGATACCAGAAGGCTCAGCGTCGTGATGATTCGTCTGGGCCATCTGGCATCCCGTCGGCCGCCGATCTCGGGCCTGGCGCCGGTCCTCGGCGTTATTTCCCGATCTTCCTCAGCGGGCGCCACCACGCCTGGTGATCGCGATACCAGTGCACGACCTCGGCGAGGCCCCGGTCGAAGTCGACCTGGGGCTCGTAGCCGATCGACCGGATCTTGCCGCTGTCCACCGCGTAACGGCGGTCGTGACCGGGCCGATCGGGCACCGGATCGACCATCTCCCATCCGGCACCGAGCGCCGCGAGCAGCCGTTCGGTCAGCTCCCGGTTGGTCAGCTCGGCCCCGCCGCCGATGTTGTAGACCTCACCGGCCGACCCCTTGTCCAGCACCAACTGGATGCCCCGGCAGTGGTCGTCGACGTGGAGCCACTCCCGGACGTTGAGCCCGTCCCCGTACAACGGAACCCTCACGCCGTCCAGCAGGTTCGTGACGAAGAGCGGGATGACCTTCTCCGGGTACTGGTAAGGGCCGTAGTTGTTGGAACACCGGGTCACCCGGACGTCCATACCATAGGTCCGGTGGTAGGCCCGGCAGAGCAGATCTCCCCCGGCCTTGGCGGCCGAGTAGGGCGAATTCGGCAGCAGCGGCTCATCCTCGGTCCACGCCCCCTCTGAGACCGACCCGTACACCTCGTCCGTGGAGACCTGGACGAACGTGCGGACGCCCGCTTCCAGCGCGGCCTGAAGGAGCCGCTGGCTCCCGAGCACGTTCGTCGTCACGAAATCGGCCGCTCCTGCGATCGATCGGTCGACATGTGTCTCGGCCGCGAAGTTCACCACCACGTCGTGCCCGGGAACGACTTTCGCCAGAAGCTCCGGATCCGTGATGTCGCCGTGGACGAACGAGTATCCCGGGTGGTCGGCCACCGGCACCAGATTCGCGAGGTTTCCCGCGTAGGTGAGCTTGTCGAGAACGGTGACGCGCGCGTCCTCATATCCCGGGTACGAACCGCCCAGGAGCGATCGCACGTAGTGGGATCCGATGAAGCCGGCGCCGCCGGTGACGAGAATGCTCATGCCTTCACCTGTATCTTGCTGTGATCGCCCACCATGAGTTCATGCGTGTTCGACACACCGGCCGCGCGGCTCACCTCGACGTTACGCCCGATCAGGGAGTGCGCGATCCGCGAGACGCCATCCACGGAGGAGCCGTCGAGAACGATCGAATACTCGATCTCGGCGTTCTGCACGACGCAGCCTCGGCCGATCGAGGTGAAGGGGCCGACGTACGACGAAATGATCTTGGTGTCCGCCCCCACGACGATCGGCCCGCGAAGCAGTGAGTTCTCCACCACAGCGCCCCGCTCCACGATGATCCGCCCGGTGACCTCGCTCAGGCCATCGACCGTGCCTGCGACCTCAGGCTCGATCTGCTCAAGGACGATGCGGTTGCACTCAAGGATGTCCCGCAGCCGCCCGGTGTCCTTCCAGTAGCCACTGACCAGGTGCGAATTGACACGAAAGCCGTTGTCGATGAGCCACTGGATCGCATCCGTGATCTCCAGCTCCCCCCGCATGGAGGGCCTGATCGCCCGGACCGCCTCATGGATGGCCGGCGAGAAGGTGTACACGCCGACGATCGCGAGATCACTGCGTGGACACTCCGGCTTCTCCTGCAAGCCGCGGATCTCACCTTGCGGCCCGATCTCCGCGACTCCGTAGAACTGCGGCTCAGCGACCTTGGTCAGCAGGATCCGGGCGTCGCAGCGTCCCGCGTGGAAGGCGTCCACCAGACCGGATATCCCGCCCACCAGGAAGTTGTCCCCGAGGTACATCACGAAGGGGTCGTCGCGGAGGAACTCCCTGGCGATCAGGACGCAGTGCGCCAGCCCGAGAGGAGCCTCCTGGGGGATGTAGGTCACATCGAGGCCGAACCTCGAACCGTCTCCCACCGCCTCCCGGACCTCGGCGCCCGTGTCGCCGATGACCACGCCCACACTCCTGATTCCCGCGTCCCGAATCGCTTCCAGCCCGTAGAAGAGCACCGGCTTGTTGGCGACCGGAACCAGCTGCTTGGCAGAGGTGTGGGTCAGCGGGCGCAACCTCGTTCCTTTCCCGCCCGCCAGCACGAGGGCCTTCATCGCTCATCGATCCTTCCACCTCGTCGGAGATCGCGCCCGGTTCGCCGGAACCGGCCACCGGCACGATCACGAAAAGTCCATATCCGATATAGCGCGTAATTCAGCGGCACGCTTGCGACTATCAACAGAACCTGCGCCACCAGAATCGGAACGCCGGCCAATTCCACGAGGATCGGCAGTCCGACAAGTGACGTCACCAGGCCGGTCAGCCCTACCGCATAGAACCGGAGATAGCCCGCCAGCCAGGACCCGCCGGCACCACGGAAGACCACCAGCCTGTACCAGGGGTAGACAATCACCACGGTAGCGAAATTGCTGACAACAACCACGTATAGATAGGGAACCACCTTGCCAAGAGTGAGTAATCCCGCGACAAGAATGGCGTAGTACAGCAGGGCCGTGAGAGCGCCACCCATCAGGTATGTGATGAGGTGTCGGCCAAGGGCCGGGGTGAAATCATGCTCGTTGAGATATGAGTCTTCGCCGGGAGCGGTTCGGCTTTCCGCTTCGACCATACGGATCCCCCCGAACCGCGGTCAGACAGTCAGATAGAGACCATTCTAATGGGCTCACGACAAACAAACACCGATCAGCGGGAGAACTAATGTCAGTGTCGGTGGTCATCCCGTGTTATCGCTCTGCGCAGAGCCTCCCGGAGCTGGTCACCCGGCTCACGGCGGTCCTGCGTGACATGTCCGTACCGCACGAGGTGATCCTCGTCGTCGACGGAAGTCCCGACGACACCTGGAAGGTCGCCGCGGATCTGGCCGGCCGGTTCGGTGCCGTCCGCGCACTCCACCTGTCCCGTAACTACGGCCAGCACAACGCCCTGGTCGCCGGCATCCGGGAGGCGGAGTTCGACGTGGTCGTCACGATGGACGACGATCTGCAACACCCGCCCGAGCAGATCCCGCTCCTGCTGGCCGCACTCGAGGGTGACCGCCTCGACCTGGTTTACGGCGTGCCGCACGAGGAGGAGCACGGGGCTCTCCGCAGCCTCGCCTCCCGGTCAGTGAAGACCGCCATGTCCAGCGCACTGGGCTTCCGCACCGCCCGCATGATCAGCGCGTTCCGTGCCTTCAGGACGCATCTGCGCCACGGCTTCGAGGGATTCGCCGGGCCACACGCCTCGGTCGACGTCGCGCTCTCCTGGGCCACGACGCGGGTAGGTTCGGTCAAGGTGCACATGGACCAGCGCCGCCACGGGCCGTCCAACTACACGTTGCGGATGCTGCTCCGCCATACGGCGAACATGCTCTTCGGCTACAGCGCGGTCCCGCTCCGCGTGGCGAGCTACCTCGGGTTCATGGTGGGCGTCTTCGGCCTGTTCCTCGGCGGCTCGGTGCTATGGAACTTCGCCGTGGGAAACACCACGGTGGTGGGCTTCACCAGCCTCGCGTCGATGATCACGCTGTTCTCGTCCGCCCAGCTCATCGCCGTCGGGGTGCTAGGAGAGTACGTCGGCCGCCTCCACTCGAGCGGAATGGGGCGGCCGATGTACGTGGTTCGCGAGCGAAGCGGGTCATCGGTCACCGTCTGACCTGCTCCCTGAGTATGCGCCTCAAACAGGAGGAAGGAGCCCGGCGCGGACCAGATGAACGGTGAAAAAGGTCCGCACGGGCTCGAATCCATACCGTGCCCAGGCTCGCTGCACTCGCGTGTGGTGTCCCTGGGTGGAGATCACGACTTCGGTCGCGCCCCGAGCGCGCGCCCGATCCTCGACGGCCTTCAGCACGTGGGCGTAGAGCCCCCGGCCCTGCACTTCGGGGACCACCCCGGCGAGCAGGATCTCGGTCCGGGGACCGTCATCCTGCATCGTGGCCAGTCCGATAACGCGAGGCTCCTCCCCCGCGCTTCGGGCGTACAGAGCCAGGCAGCCCCCCTCGCCGGCGGACCTGCGTGCCCATTCCGCATAGCCCGCCGGCAACTCGGCCGCGTCGAACAGCGGATTGGCCAGGTAGTGGCTCTCGTACCGGGCGAAGACCTCGAGGACCAGGGCCTCCACCATGGCCGGATCCCTCAGCTCCGACGCCCACAGATCCCCCGATGGCTCCGCCCCTCGGCCCCGCCCCACGGCGAGGCGCCAGTAGACAAGGGAGTCCGCCAGCAGGGTGGTCCGGCCAAGATCGGTCATCTTCGCGAACCAGTCGATCCGCTCCGCCGGATACCGGAGGATGATCACATCGGCATCCGACCCCAGGATGGCCGCACGGACCGGCGAAAACGACGATCCGCTCTCGCCGGAGACGGTGAGCCGCTCGATCGAACACCCGAAACGGGCGGACTCCAGCGGAGACTCCTTCGTCCCTGAGGCCGGCGCGGTCATCAGGTCGCGCCAGGCCATCAGGTCACCCGATAGCTCGTGACGGCGTCGATCACTCGCTCCTGGTCACGCTCGTCCAGGTCGGAGTAGAGCGGCAACCGGACCATTCGGTCGGCGATGCTCTCCGAGACCGGGCATCCGCCCGGTGCCGTCCGCCCATACCGCATGCCGGCCGGCGAGGAATGCAGCGGGGAGTAGTGGAAGATCGCCTGTACGCCCCGCTCCTTGAGGTGGGCGATCAGTGCCTGCCGGTTCGCCATGTCCGGAAGCATCAGGTAGTACAGGTGCGCCGGGTGGGCGCACCCCTCCGGGACGACCGGCCGGGAAACACCTTGGTCGTCCGCCCAGTCCGCCAGGCCTTCGTGGTAGCCACGCCACACGGAGTGCCGCCGGAACTGGATCTTGTCGAACGACTCCAGCTGGGCGACCAGCTGGGCCGCGAGGATCTCAGACGGCACGAAGGCCGAACCGATGTCGACCCACCGGTACATGTCCACCTGGCCGCGGAAGAACTGCTTGCGGTTGGTGCCCTTCTCTCGGACGATCTCGGCTCGTTCCGCGAGTTCGGACTCGGCCAGCAGCACCGCGCCGCCCTCACCGCACTGCACGTTCTTCGTCGCGTGAAAGCTCAGCGCCGCCATCGCGCCGAACGAGCCAAGCGGACGATCCCGGTAGAACCCGCCCAGCCCGTGCGCGTTGTCCTCGATGACCGCGAGGCCATGCCGCTCCGCGATCTCGGTGATCTTGTCCATTTCGCAGGCGATACCGGCGTAGTGGACGACCAGGATCGCCCGGGTCCGGTCGGTGATCGCGGCCTCGACCAGCTCTTCGTCCAGGTTCAGAGTGTCGGGCCGGCAGTCGACGAACACCGGGACCGCCCCGCGCAGCACCCAGGCGTTCGCCGACGACACGAAGGTGTAGGACGGCACGATCACCTCGTCGCCTGGCCGGGGATCGAACACGAGCGCCAGCAGGTCGAGCGCCGTGGTGCCCGAGGTGCTGAGCACCGCGTGTCGCGCACCGGTCACCTCCCGGAGAAGCCGGGTGGCCTTCTCATTGAAGGGCCCGTAGCCGGAGGTCCATCCCGAATGCATGGCCTCGGTGACATAGGCGAGCTGGTTTTCCGCGACATGCGGCCGATGAAAGGGAATCGGAGTCAGATCAGTTGTACTCACAGCCATAATCAACACCAGAGGCGCTCTGCGCCCGGCAGTGAATGTCCGGCCCTTTGGCAAATCCTTGTGCAAGGCATACGTCATCGAGGCTCTGTGGACGGCCGGCCGCGCCGGGTGAGCGACGTTGCCGCACTCTTTTACGTCGTGCACCGTCATCGTCGCCGCGGTGGCATATGGAGCCGCTTTTTACCAAGGGTTCCCGAAAACGGCCGTTGGCCGTATTGCCCGGCGGCGGCTTACGTTCAATCGCGCCAGGGCGCACGCCAACCCGAACATGCGAGAGAATAAAGCATTCACCGCCGGTCGATTCAACTCACGAAAAAGCGAGGGGCCGAGTTCTCGGCCTGCATAAAGAGACGGCAAGAAGATGGTCGAACGTGCACGTTCAGGCATGCCCATGGCGTCGGCATGGCCACACTCGCACGCATGCTCTCTCCGCATCCCCAAGATTCAGCATCGAGTTGTTCCGGACTCGCGACGGATTCTGAAGCGACCACACGCTCCTGCGAGGTGCCCTCCGCCCCAAGGCGGCGGCGCATGTTCCGGGTCGCGCTGATGGCGTTCGGAGTGAGCATCGCGGCCATGCTCAGCCTGCTCGGGTCCGCGGAGGCGCGGACGCCCCTCGCGGGTGCCCATGCCGCGCACCGGGGCCCGGAGGTCGTCACGACCTCCGGCAAGGGGCAACTGAACGCCACACGGAGGGCACACAACTCGAGGAGACCGCATGACTCCAAGAGACCGCACGACTCCAAGAGACCGCACGGGCCGAGGAAGTCGCGGGCCGGCCGTGCGACCTGTCCGCCCACTTCCGAGATCTGCCTGGAAAATCAGAAACCAGGCAGTCCGCCCAGCGAGTGGGACGTGGTGGGGGCGGGCGACCCTGCCATCCAGGGCTATGCCACCCAGATAAGCGTCAACAAGGGGGAAACCGTTCAGTTCAAGGTGAACACTCCCTCGACGGCTTATCACCTGGACATCTATCGCCTCGGCTACTACGGCGGTAGCGGCGCCACCAAGGTGACGACGATCACCCCTTCTGCCCTCTTGCCGCAGACGCAGCCGGACTGCTTGAGCGACGCGTCCACCGGCCTTGTCGATTGCGGCAACTGGGCGATCTCCGCCTCTTGGGCGGTGCCCGCCGACACCGTCTCAGGGGTCTTCATCGCCAAACTGGTGCGGGACGACGCGCAGGGTGCCAGTCAGGTCATATTCGTGGTCCGGGACGACACCGGCAACTCGGACGTCCTCGTGCAGACCTCTGACGCCACCTGGGCCGCATACAACTATTACGGCAGCAACAGCCTTTATCGCGGAAATCCGGCGGGCCGCGCCTACAAGGTCAGCTACAACCGCCCGTTCACCGACCGTTGCTGCTCCTGCTGTTTCGGCGGTGTGGAAACCTGGTTCTTCAACGCCGAGTACCCCATGGTCAGATGGCTCGAAGCCAATGCCTACGACGTGAGCTACACCACGAACGTCGACACGGCCACGCGAGGGCCGGAGATCCTCGAGCACAAGATCTTCCTGTCGTCCGGCCATGACGAATACTGGTCGAACGAGATGCGAACAAACGTGGAGAACGCTCGAGACGCCGGTGTCAACCTGGCCTTCTTCTCAGGGAACCAGGTCTTCTGGAAGACCAGATGGGAGGACAGCATCGACGGGGCCGGCGTCCCGTTCAGGACTCTGGTCTGCTACAAGGAGACCCTTGCCAACGCCAAGATCGACCCCAGTCCGCAGTGGACCGGCACCTGGCGTGACCCTCGTTTCTCCCCGCCGTCGAACGGCGGCAGGCCGGAGAACGCTCTGACGGGGACCTTCTTCATGGTCAACGGCTATGTGGCCGACACGATGAGCGTTTCGGCCGAGTTCTCCACCATGAGGATCTGGCGCAACACGGCCGTCGCCAGCCTGCAGCCGGGCCAGATCGTGACCTTCCCCCAGGGGATCCTCGGGTACGAGTGGGACGAAGCGCCGAACAACGCGACCTCACCCCCGGGGCTCGTCAGGTACTCGCGCACGACCATCTTCGAACCGACCAAGTTCCTGCTCGACTTCGGCAGCACCTACGGCGCGGGCACTGCGACGCACAGCCTGACGCTGTACAAGGCCCCGAGCGGTGCGCTCGTCTTCGGCAGCGGAACCGTCCAGTGGGCATGGGGCCTGGATTCCGTTCATGACGGACTGGCCACTCCCACGAACATCACCATGCAGCAGATGACGGTCAACCTTCTCGCCGACATGCGAGCCCAGCCGGCGAGCCTGCAGCCGGGCCTGGTTCCGGCCACTCCCTCGACCGACACCGCTCCCCCGACGTCGGCGATCAGCAATCCCCTGAACCAGGGCTCGGTCCAGAGTGGGGCCACCGTCACCATCCAGGGAACCGCGGCGGACACCGGCGGCGGCGTCGTGGCCGCCGTGGAGGTCTCCACCAACGGCGGCGTGACGTGGTCCCAGGCGGTCGGCCGCTCCTCCTGGCAGTTCGCCTGGACGCCGACCACGACCGGCCCGATCACGATCATGACCAGGGCGGTCGACGACATCGGCAACCTGCAGGCCCCGCCGACCTCGATCACCGTCAACGTCAGCGCGAAATGTCCCTGCACGATCTGGCCGCCCACGACTGTGCCGGCGGTCACCTCGCGGAACGAACAGGCCCCGGTCGAGCTGGGAGTGAAGTTCCAGACCACGAGCGCGGGCACCATCCGGGGAATCAGGTTCTACAAGGGCTCGCTCAACACCGGAACGCACACCGGCAGCCTCTGGACCTCGACCGGGCAACTCCTGGCCACGGCGACCTTCACCAACGAAACCGGTACCGGTTGGCAGCAGGTCGATTTCTCCAACCCCGTTCCGGTGAGCATCAACACGACCTACGTCGCCTCCTACTTCGCACCGAACGGCGGATGGGCCGTCAATCTCGACTATTTCACCACCACGGTGGTGAACAGCCCGCTCGTCGCGCCCTCCACCAGCACGTCTGGAGGTAACGGCGTATATCGGTATGGCGCCACCAGCGGCTTCCCGACCAGCTCCTCCCGCGCCAGCAATTACTGGGTCGACGTGGTGTTCACGCCGTACAGCAGCCTATGGAGCAACGACGCCATTCCTGCCGAGCCGTCCGTGTCCGAGTCGATCCCCGTCGTGCTCGGCGTGAAGTTCCAGGCCACCACGAGCGGCACGATCACCGGCGTCCGGTTCTACAAGAGCGCGCAGAACACCGGCACCCACATTGGAACCCTGTGGACCAGCGGCGGCACACTGCTCGCCACCGGGACCTTCACCGGTGAGACGGCCTCCGGTTGGCAGCAGCTGAACTTCACGACACCCGTGCCGATCAACGCTGGGACCACCTACGTCGCCTCGTACACGACAGGCGGACGCTGGTCCCGCAACCTGGATTACTTCACCAACCAATACACGAACAGTCCGCTCATCGCACCCGCCACCGGAGCGGTAGGCGGTAACGGGGTGTACGTCTACAACGCGGGGAACGCGTTCCCCTCCAACAGCGTCCGGGCGAGCAACTACTGGGTCGACGTCGTCTTCGCCCCTTCGAACTCTCTGTGGGACAACTCCGCGACCCCCGCCCAACTGGCCCTCCCCGAGTCCAACCCGGTCGTGCTGGGGGCGAAGTTCCAGGCCACCACGAACGGGACGATCAGGGGCATCCGGTTCTACAAGAGCCTTGAGAACACCGGCACCCACACCGGGAGCCTATGGACCAGCGACGGCACGCTACTGGCCACCGGGACCTTCGCCGGCGAGACGCCGTCCGGCTGGCAGCAGATGTACTTCTCGACACCTGTGTCGATCACCGCGGGCACCACCTATGTCGCCTCGTATACGACAGGGGGCCACTGGTCCCGGACCCTCGATTACTTCACCACCCAGTACACGAACAATCCGCTGATCGCCCCCGCCACAGGCGCGTCAGGCGGTAACGGCGTCTATGTCTACACCGCGGCGAACGGGTTCCCGACGGGCACTTCGCGAGCCACCAACTACTGGGTGGACGTGCTGTTCGACACCAATTAGGGACGTGGCCGCGGGATGACGGGTCGAATTAGGATGCGGATGGCCCACCAGCGGGCACGGTCGATGAGACAGGAAGCCACCGAAGTGCCGCATGACCGCAGGCGGAATCCCCGGGCCTCGGCCCGGGGAGCGCGTCAAGCGATATCGAAAGCGACGTCGACCCAGTAATTGGTGGCTCGCGAAGTGCTCGTCGGGAAGGCGTTGGACCAGCCATAGATGTACACGCCGTTGCCCCCTTGCTCACCATCCGCGAGCGCGGTGAGCGATCCGCTCTGGTGCTTGCCGGCAAAGTACTGCAGTGTGCGGGACCAGTGTCCCGTTGTCGTTTGATAAGAGGCGACATAGGTGGTGCCCGCGGTGATCGACACCGGTGTCGAAAAGTTCAGCTGCTGCCAGCCGGAGGCGGTCTCGCCGGTGAAGGTCCCGGTCGCGAGCAGCGTGCCGCCGCTGGTCCACAGGCTTCCGGTGTGAGTGCCGGTGTTCTGCACGCTCTTGTAGAACCGGATTCCCCTGATCGTCCCGCTCGTGGCCGCCTGGAACTTCACCCCCAGCACGACCGGGTAGGACTCGGGGACAGACGTCTGGGTCGGAGTCACCGAGTCGTCCCACAGGGAGTCCGAAGGGGCGAACAGCACGTCGACCCAATAGTTGGTGGCTTGGGCGCTATTCGAGGGGAACGCGTTCGCCGCGCTGTAGACATACACGCCGTTACCGCCTACCGCGCCAGAGGCGGGCGCGATGAGGGGACTGTTCGTGTATTGGCCGGCAAAGTACTGCAAGTTCCGGGAAAAGTGTCCCGCTGTCGTTTGATAAGAGGCGACGTAGGTGGTGCCCGCGGTGATCGACACGGGTGTCGAGAAGTTCAGCTGCTGCCACCCGGAGGGCGTCTCGCCGGTGAAGGTGCCGCTCGCCAGCAACGCGCCGCCGCTGGTCCACAGGCTTCCGGTGTGGGTGCCGGTGTTCTGCGCGCTCTTGTAGAAGCGGATGCCTCTGATCGTCCCGCTCGTGGTCGCCTGGAACTTCACCCCGAGCACGACGGGGATCGACTCGGCGACGGAGACCTCGGCCGGAGTCGTGGAGTTGTCCCAGAGGGCGGCCGAGACCACCTGGACCACCGTGTTGGACGTGCTGGGCGCGAAATGGACGATGCCCTCATTCTCGGGAGTGTCGCCGCCCAGGTAGACGGCGGTGATCGGGTGCTGTCCCGCGGCGAGGCTCGATGTGGCGAACGTCGCGTGTCCCGAGTCGTCGACGTTGTCCGAGCCGATGATGGTCGAGCCGTCCTTGAACACCACAGGACCTTGCGGGACGGTGGAGCCGTTGACGGGGGTGACCGTGGCGGTGAAGGTGACCGACTGCCCTTCCGTGGAAGGATTGGGCGTGGCCGTCAGGGCCGTGGTGGTCGGCGGGTCGTTGGGCACGGTGATGCGGGTTGCCGGCGGGGAGCCGGTGCCCTGGAGGGCGATCCCGTCGTTGAGGGCGAACACCCTCCCATTGACGGCTGCGCCGCTGCTGACCGTTACCGACGCCTGAGCCAGGACGTTGCCGCGGAACGTGCAGAACGTGCCCAGATTGGCGGTGCCGGTGAGGTGGAAGAACACGTTGTCCGCCTGGGCTCCGCCCACCAGGTTCATGTTGCTGACATTGGCCGTGGTGAGCGTTGACGCCTTGAATATGAAGACTGCCTCCGGGTCGCCTTGAGCATCCAGGGTGAGCGTCCCGGTTATCCCGAAGGAGCCGCCCGCCGCGGTGTAGACACCGGGGGTTCTCGTCGTCCCTCCGAGCCCGGGCGGGATCGTGACGACCGGTGTCCGGCCCGCGACGTCGTTGTAGGCGTCGACCAGGTCGGCCTTGGCCGTTGCCGCCGGGGCGTCGCCCGCGTGGATCGTTCCGCTGACCGTGCCGGGAGGGAAGCCCGTCAGCGTGCTTCCCGGGCTCACTCCCAGGTCTCCCAGGACCGAGGTGAGACCGGAGTTCGTCACCGAGGACCCGGCCAGGACACCGAAGGGCGCCGCGTCGCCGAGGTCCACCGGCGCCTGATCGGCGTGCGCGCTGCCTGGGCTTCCCACGACGGCACCCGCGGCCAGGATGCCGGCGAGGGCCATCACGAGACGACGAGAGCGGCGGGCGCGTCGCCATGGGATGCCATGCTCCGACACGTGGCCGGGCTCGACACGGGCCGGCCGTATAAAGGATCCACGAGAGCTTACGCCCGGCTTGTTGGATTTGTTCGCAAAAAGACGGTCGCGTTGATGATCGGTGGCGGGCCTATGCCTGTTCATTGCGATGACCTCTGATGAAACGCGATTGAGTTAGACTCAAGACCGGAAGTCCGCAGTCCGCTACTGACAGTGGCCACAATTATCGGCCGGATACCGAATATCCCACAAAGCGGCAATATCACGGCAATTCATGTGATCACGTATTAATTGCTGATATCGAAGTCGAGGCGACCACCGGACGCACGTGCCGCCCTCAGCCGGATGGCGGGGTGATCACCTTGAAGGCTCCGCAGTAGGCCGCCGCCCACGCCGCGCCCGGAGGAGGCGGAGGCGCCGTGAGTGTGCACTTTGTCTGCGCGAGAACGCCACCGGACGTCGACACCGTGACCAGCAGGGTGTTGAACGGCACGGCGGCCTCGGTCAGCGAGACTCCGACGACACCGGCCGGATAGCCGGGCACCGAGTCGAGTTTGTGCCAGGAGCCCGGCACGGGCGTGCGGGGGTCCTGGATCCAGGTCGTGCCGTCGCCTGGGGCGTATGCGATGAAGTTCGTGTCGAATGGCGCGAACAGCAATGTGATGAGCACCGAGCCGACACTCGACACCGCCCCGGTCAGGCCCCGCGCCCCGGGAGCGCCCGCCGGCCCGGAGGGACCGGTGGGCCCGGGTGGGCCTGCCGGACCGGGTGGACCACCCGGCCCCGCCGGTCCGGGGAGTCCGAAAGGGCCGGGAGGGCCCGCCGGGCCGGGAGGACCCGCCGGGGCCGCGCGGCCGTGCGAGCGGGAAACCTCGCGGAGTCCTTCCGTACCGTGAAGACCGTCTGACCTGTGCGAACCGAGCACCTTCACCCGATGTGCGTAGTCGATCCTCATCCTCTTCCCGCCGGAAGCCCCACCCCGGCGTGATCCATACCTTTTCCCCCAGTGCTGCTTCCCGTGGCAGCGGCCTTTCCGGCATTCGCAGTGTCCGCGGTGACAATGCCGGCGAAGGGGAGACGAGATCGCGACGCGTTTCGCATGCGCCGGCGCCGCGTCCAATTTCACCGTCTTGGCGGGCGTGTCGGCCACCGCCTCCCCGGCCGGCAGTCCCAGAGCCCCGCAGGCGACGCTCAACGCCAGCACCCGGGCCAGCAGACGAGAAATCACTTGGGCTCCCCGGCGGTGAGAATGGGCGTATTCCTGCCGCGCATTAATTCACGGCGTGAGCAGGAGATACCCCTTCATCAAGTGATAACGCGTGGCCGCGGTTGCGATGGAGGCAAACAGATGACACCTCAATCCAAAAGGCGTCCATTCAGTCCGTTCATCACCGATTCATCACGACCTGAGTGACTACGGCCGATGTGCTGGGCGCGAATTGGGCCCAGTCCTCGTTCACGGCGGTGCCGCCGTCCACATATACGGCGGTGATCTGGTGCCCTCCCCTGGTGAGGCCGGAGGTCGTGAACGTCGCCTGGCCCGCCGCGTCGATCGTCGCCGAGCCGACGACCGTGTCGCCGTCCCGGAACAGCACCTCGTTGGAGGGCGGGAAACCGAGGTAGTTCCCGGTCACCGTGGCGACGAAGGTCACCGGCTCGCCCTTGCGGGAGGGGTTGGGGGACGAGGTCAGGGTCGTGGCGGTGGCGGGGTTGTTGGGCCAGGTGACACGGGTGGCGGGCAGGTAGGTCGTGCCCTCGAGCATCACCATGTCGTTGAGGGCCATGGCACGACCGTAGAAGGCGGTCCCCGTGGTCACCGCGACGGCGCGGTTCGCCAGGATGTTCCCCCTGAAGGTCGAGTACCTTCCGAGGGTCGCGGAGCCGCCGACCTGCCAGACGACGTTGTCCGGCTGGGCGCCGTTCACCAGGTCGATATTGCTGACCCTCGCCGTGTTCAGGGCGGAGTCGGCCTGGAAGATGAAGACGGCGTCCTTGTTCCCCTCGGCGTCGAGGGTGAGGGTCCCGGCCAGCTCGAAGACGCCGCCAGGGGTGTCGTAGACACCTGAGGGCAACGTCCTCCCACCCAGCTGCGGCGCCAGCGTGGCCGTGGGCGTCCGGCCCGCGGCGTCGTTGTAGGCGGCGACCGCGGCGGCCTTCTCGTTCCTCGCCTCGGCGTTGTCGCGGTCGATGCTTCCCCGCACCTGGCCGGGCGGGAACCCGCTCACCGTGGTCCCGGGGCTGATGCTGACGTCGCCGGTGATCGTGGTGGTGCCCCCGCCGCGGTTCATGACGGCGGTTCCCGCCATGACCGTGCAGTCGCGGGCATAGCCGAACCCGACCGGCCGCACCACAGCGCGTGCACCGCCGACCGGCGGCACCACAGCGCGTGCACCACCGACCGGCGGCACCACAGCGCGTGCACCACCGACCGGCGGCACCACAGCGCGTGCACCGCCGTGAGCGATGGGCACACCGGCCACGAAGAGTATGGAAAGGGTCGCGGTGAACCGTAGAACACGAGAGCGACCGACATTCATCATCAGTTATCCCTTGCCGGACGATGGAATTCTCGGGCGTGCCAGGACGGCGTAGCCGGCCGGCTCGGCTCACAGGCATTCGACGTTGGCGCCGCGACAGCGATTGCGTGCGTCGAACACGAAATCGCTCACTCGCCCCACCAGGTCGTAGTCGAAGCAATCGTGGTCGGTGAGGACGACGACGGCGTCCGCCCAGGCCAGCTGCGCATCCGTCAGCCTGACCGCGTCGATCTCGGCCGGAAGCTGGAAGGCGTCCACGTACGGATCCACGGCCCGCACCTCCGCGCCCAGTTTGCAGAGGGCCTTGACGACCTCGATCGCCGGCGATTCACGGCAATCTCCCGCGTTCTTCTTGTAAGCCAGTCCGAGCACGAGCATCCGGCTGCCCTTGATCGGCTTGCGCCGCTGGTTCAGCGCGAGGGCGAGCCGCTGCACGACGTGATCCGGCATGTGGTCGTTGATATCGTTCGCCAGCTCCACGAACCGGAAGTTGTGCCCAAGGCTCCGCTTGACCCGCCACGACAGGTACGACGGGTCGATGGGCAGGCAGTGGCCGCCCACCCCTGGCCCCGGAGTGAAGCGCATGTAGCCGAACGGCTTGGTGGAGGCCGCGTCGATGGCCTCCCAGACGTCTATCTTGAGTTGCTGAGCGAAGATGGAAAGCTCGTTCACCAAAGCGATGTTGACGTGCCTGAACGTGTTCTCGAGGAGCTTGCACAACTCCGCCACCTGCAGCGAGGAGACGGGAACGACGTCCCGGACGATCCGCCGGTAGAACGCCTGGATCCTCTCCAGGGAGGCCTCGTCGATCCCGGACACCACCTTCGGCGTGTTCTCCAGGCGCCACTGCGCGTTCCCCGGGTCGATTCGTTCCGGGCTGTACCCGAGGAAGAAGTCTTCGGGCGTGCGCAGCCCGGACCTCTCCTCGAGCAGGGGGCGAAGAAATTCCTCGGTGGTGCCGGGATAGGTGGTGGACTCCAGGATGACCGTCGCGCCGGGCCGCAGGAGCGGGGCGACGGACTCCCCCGCCGAACCGATGTGACGGAGATCGGGAACGCCTTCACGAAGCGGAGTGGGAACGGTGATCACGCAGACATCGAACGCCTCCGCGTCGGCGTAGTCGGCGCTGGCCAGGTAGCGACCGGAACGATGGGCGGCGGCCAGCACGTCGTCGCCGACGTCTTCGACGTAGGACTCGGCGGCGTTGAGCCGCTTGACCCGCCACTCGTCCACGTCGATCCCCACGACGTGGAAACCGGCCTCCACGGCCCGCATCGCCAAAGGCAGGCCCACATAACCCTGTCCGACGACGACTAGTCTCTCTCCCATGCTGGCCCCCGTTGCTTCTCGATGAGATGGATGTGACTGTAGAACTTCGGCGGCGAGAAATGGATCACCCGCCGCAGAACAGGCGTGTCCTGCTTTGGACTTCGACAAGTGGTTGCGGGAGCGGGCGAAAAGCGTTTTCAGTTCGCGACAGTTCGCAAAGAAGGTCCGGGATCTGCACGAAGGGCCCCACAAACACTCGTATTGCCGCGCCGCACGGACGGGACCGCGGTGAGGGCAAGGGCCATGCATTCCGATGGCGAGCCCCAGGAACGAGTGCGCTGCTATGAAAGGGCAGGAGCATCCGGAGGAACACGGAATAGCCGATAGGTCTCACGGGGTTGGGTGTGATTCGCAGTGCGTGGGCGATGTAGCCACCGGAATCCCGTGCCAGAATGCCTGCTGGAATCCGAGCATGGCAGTCGAGCGCAGCAGCACCGCGGCGGTGATCGCAAGGGTGATGGGGGCGCGCGCAGCGGTAAGAATTTTCAAGGGGAGCGGTAGTGGAGCCGCCGGGACGCATGCCATCGAATGTCCTTCCCCGATGCACTCGATTCTCCGGATGGCCCCAGATCATTTTGAGCATGCCTCGAATCTCCATGGGCATGTCCATCCGTCCTTCGCTCCGCGCTGATCGGCTCCCGACAATAATCGACGCATAGCGCCGAGCCGGCTATTGACCAAGGTTGGGAGAGCCCTCTCGTATCCGGCGTGGACGTCTATTTGGGATACGGGGCGTCGCGGTCAGTCTGTTGTTAAGAAGGATGGGTCTCCGCCGACGTAAAAGACCGGCAAGGACATCGGCAGGCACCCACGTCCGAGCCTGCGTAATGAGATGGCGTGGCCAGACTTGCACGCATGGCCAAGACTCCATCGCATGCGGATTCCCCGCTCAGCCCGCTCAAAGTCGCGGAAGGCCTCAGACCATCCGAAATCGACCAGCAGCCTGAAATGAGCCTTCGGCGTCGACGGCGTTTCGTCTCGTCCGGCTGGTTGCCCGCAGTGTCGGTGACGGTCCTCGCCCTGGCTGTTCTGGGACACTACGGGGTTTCCATCAGAGACATGGCCTTCTTCGGGGCCTACGTCGTGCTGTGTCTCACCCTTCCAGGACTGCTGCTCGTCCGCGCACTTTACGGCGGCGCGCGTACGCTCGCAGAGGAGATCGCGCTCGGCCTGGCACTGGGTTACGCGATAGAGATCTTCGCCTACATCGCGGCCCGTGCCGTCGGGACGCCGCTGCTCGTCCTGATATGGCCGGTCACCATCTACGTGGCCTTTCTCGCGCACCCCCGGCTGCGAACGCACTGGAAGGGCCAGACCCACCTCCGCGCGCCCCTGTGGTGGTCGTGGTTCCTCGCGTTGATGCTCGTGTACCTGATCGGCTCCAGTGCCCTCATGTTCTTCCGGGTCAGCGCCCTCACCTGGCCGGAAGCCGGGACGTCCAATCTGGACCTGTCGTACAGCCTCGCGCTGCTGGGCGAGTTGAAACACCACATGCCGCCCAGAGTGCCCATGGTGGCCAGCGAGCATCTTTACTACCACTGGTTCGTTTACGCGCACTACGCCGCCTCGAGCTGGATCACCGGCGTGGAACCGCTGGTGCTGCTGTTCCGCCTCAGCCTGCTGCCGGTGCTCGCCGCGTTCGTCGTCCTCATCGGGATGGTCGGGCAGCGTGTCATCGGTTCCTGGGCGGGCGCACTACTGGCCGTCGCGGGCACGCTCTTCGTGGCGATTCCCAGCCTCTACGCCAACGCGAACGGGCTGCTGCTCTGGACGGGCTCCCCGCAGGTGCCCTGGATCAGCCCCACCACGACCTTCGGGGCCATGATGTTCGCCCCGGTCGTCCTCCTGCTGATCGACCTTCTCGAGCGCCGGCGAACCGGGATCACCACGTGGGCGCTGCTGGCGATATTCCTGGCCGCGGTCATGGGGGCCAAGGCCACCTACCTTCCCGTGCTACTCGCCGGGCTGGCGGCCGTGGCCGCGGTCGAAGCGGCAAGGCGGCGCAGGCTGCCCCGGCCCGCGTTCGTCGCGATGGGGATGGCCCTCGCGTGTCTCGGCTACGCGCAGTTCGTGCTGTTCGGCCGCGTGCGGCAGGGACTCGCCGTCGACCCTCTGTCAATGGTGCGCTCGACCTGGGGAGCGCTGACGGGCATGGGCGAGCAGGCCACCCCACCGGCGTCCTCGACGGCCGGCGTCACGCTGCTGTACCTGATGAGCTGGGCCGTCGTGTGGTGCGGCATCCTCGGTCTGCTCCGCAGGCCCAGGCTGCTGCTGCGCCCGGCTGTGGTCCTCATGCTCGGCATGAGTGCCGCGGCCAGCGGCGCGGTGCTCCTGCTCGGCAGCACCCATTCCCTGAACCAGGCGTACTTCCTCAAAGGGGCCTTCCCCTATCTGGCCATCCTCTCGGCCAACGGGTTCCTCGTCCTGGCGAGGCGGGAAAGAGTGTCGGCCCTGGCGGCCGTATGCGCGGCCTGCGCCGGAGCGGCGGTCGCCTACGTGATCCGCCTCCTATGCCACGTCGAGGTGCCGCTCCGTCCTGGCCGGACGGACACCGACCTGTACCTGCCGTACCTGGCCCTGGCCGCCGTCGGCGTTCTCGCGACCGGCGTGGTGCTCTCGTTCAAGCGGCGCCCTCGTCCCTTTGCTCTCCTGGTCGCGATGGCGGTGGGCGCCGGGCCGGTCGCCGCCTGGCAGGCCCGCGTCTCCTTGGTCGCGCGTCACGCCCCCGGCCTCTACGAGAGTCGCCAAGTCGACCTGGACCAAGTCCCCCGGGGTGCCCTCACCGCCGCGCGGTGGCTACGGGACCACTCCCGCCCCGACGACCTGATCGCCACCAACGCGCACTGCCGATGGGGGTACGAGAGCCCGTGCGACGCTCGCCACTTCTGGGTGGCGGCGCTGACCGAACGGCGCGTGCTGGTCGAAGGGTGGGCGTTCACGGCGACGAACCTCGACCTGTCGCGCCCCGGCGAACTCGTCGAACAACGCCCGTTCTGGGATCAACAACGCCTGCGATTGAACGAGGCCGTCTTCCGCACCCCCTCGGCGGCCGCGATCAAGCGGTTGCGAGAGCTCTACGGTGTGCGCTGGCTGCTCGCCGACGAGCGTCAGCTAAGCCCGGGAACAAGGATCGACGAGTTCGCGGACTTCCGGCTTCGTTACGGCGACTACGCGATTTACCGGGTCCCGGACGGCACGCGGTCCTGACGGACCGTCCGCACCAACCCTCATCCCTGTTTCCGGAAACAATACCTGTACACCTTTGACGCAATTTGATGCCGTCTGCCAAGTCGGCACGCAAAGCCGGGCACAAGAAATGAGCCGGACACGTGATGAGACAGCAATGGCGCCACGCGCATCTCGGCGAGGATGTCACGGACTGCGGTTTCGGCGGTCTACGATGGACTCCTGCCAGTCGCTGCCATGGGGACATCAGAGAAGGCCGGCGTTTCAAGGAAAACGTCGAGGGGCTTCCGCACAATTGCGTGATCACCGCCAATACAGGGTGCAGTCTCCATCGGCCATCTGGCAGTGATCGCTTCTTGGTGCACTCTGCCCGGCGCACGGTGGGTGACCGTATCAATTTTGGGTGACCTCTAGCGAATTGCAGCAGTGCCTGGTCAAACGAAGGGGTTTCTTTTCGTGGCGACAAGAGAACGAGCCGATCTTCGGCGCGTCGTGCTCCTCATCGGGGAATTGGAGCTCGGGGGCACCGAGAAGCAACTGTTCCTACTGGCGAGCGGGCTGCGCGACAGAGGCATCGAGGTGTCCGTCCTTCTGCTGACCGGAGGCGGCCCTTACGAAGGGGAGCTCCGCGACGCCGGGATCGAAGTGCGTCGTCTCGGCTTCGCCCGTGGACACTTCAGCCCGGGAGTCCTGTGGCGGAACCTTTGGGCCTTCGCACGGCTGGTCAGACTGTTGCACCACCTCAGACCGGATGTACTGCACGCGTTTCTCTTCAGGAGTTACATCGTGGGCCCGCCCGCGGCGAGGTTGGCAGGGGTGCCGGTGGTGGTGGCCGGACGACGTAGCCAGAGCGATTACAAGTCCGGCCGCCGGTGGATCTTCGCCGTCGAGAGAGCCATGACCCGGATCACCGACCACGTCGTCGCCAACGCCTGGGCGGTCCGGGATGACGCCCACACGGTCGAGCGAGTCCCGGCACGCAAGCTGACCGTGATTTACAACGGTCTTCCGACCCACTACTTCGATCACGTGGAGCCCGAGGACGTCGACACCACTCTTCCCGTCATTCTTTGCGTGGCCAACCTCAAGCGCCAGAAGGGGCACTCCTTTCTCATCGACGCCGCCGCGGAGCTCTCCCGACGGGGTCGGCCAGCCACACTGGTGCTCATCGGCGATGGTCCGGAGCGTCCCCGTCTCGAAGCACAGGCCAAGGCGCTGCACGTCGACGCCCGTTTCGTAGGACGCATAACAGCTCCCGAAAGGTTTCTGGCACGCGCTGACGTGGTGGTCCTCCCCTCACTCTCCGAGGGTCTGAGCAACGCCGTCATGGAGGCGATGGCCATGGGCCGTCCGGTCGTCGCCACCGCTGTCGGCGGCACACCCGAACTCCTCGATGGCCGTGGTGTGCTCGTACCCGCCTCGAACCCGACAGCTCTCGCGGATGGGATCGCCCGTGTACTGAACGATCCAGATCTTGCCGCTTCGCTGGGCGCGGAAGCCCGTGGCTGGGCCCTCAAGAACCTCGACGTGGCATGCATGGTCGAGGAGCACACCGATTTGTATCGCCGATTGATGGAGGACCGATGTGCGGGATAGCCGGGATCGCATCTACCTCGCGTCCCGATCCGGGGCTTGTGCGCCACATGTGCGAGGTGATCCTGCACCGAGGCCCGGACGGCGACGGTTTCCATTTCGACGAACACGCGGCGCTCGGCATGCGCCGACTGGCGATCATCGATCTGGCCTCGGGGGAACAGCCCGTGTACAGCGAGGACGGACAGGTTGTGGCCGTCTTCAACGGTGAGATCTACAACTTCGCCGAGTTGCGACAGGACCTTTCCCGGCGAGGGCACCGGCTGCGCGGGACGGGTGATTCCGAGTGCCTGGTCCACCTCTACGAGGAGCACGGCACCGAGATGGTCCACAGGCTCAGGGGAATGTTCGCCTTCGCCATCTGGGATCGCCAACGAGAGCGGTTGGTCCTGGCACGGGACCGGGTGGGGAAGAAGCCTCTCTACTGGCGCTCGGACAACACCTCGATCTGGTTCGGGTCAGAGCTGAAATCCCTGGCCCAGGATCCGAACCTGCGCCGCGAGGTCGATCCGGTGGCCTTGCACCACTATTTGACCTACCAGTACGTCCCCGCACCCTGGTCCATCTACAAGGGGGTACAGAAGCTTCCACCTGGACACCTGCTGGTCTGGGAGCAGGGGAAGGTCTCCGTGCGCCGCTACTGGGGTCTGGACAGTACCCCACGACCCGTGGTGGACGAAGGTGCGGAGGAGGAGCGACTGCGTGAGCTGCTCCTGGAGGCCACCCGGATCCGAATGGTGAGTGAGCGCCCCATTGGCGCATTCCTGTCGGGCGGGGTCGACTCGTCCGCAGTAGTGGCGGCCATGGCCATGCAGAGCCCTGGACGGGTCCGCACATTCTGCATCGGCTTCGAGGACAGCCGTTACGACGAGCGCCACAAAGCGCGGTTGGTGGCCGAGCGGTACGGCACCGACCACCACGAACTCGTCGTCACATCGAGCCTGCTCGACATCCTGCCGCGCATCGCATGGCACTTCGACGAGCCATTCGCCGACTCCTCGGCTGTCCCCAGTTTCTACGTGGCGCAACTGAGCCGGGAACATGTCACCGTCGCGCTCAACGGAGACGGCGGGGACGAGTGTTTCGGCGGGTACCAGCGCTACGTTCTGATGGGGAAGGCCCGATGGATTCCGGCGATGCCTCATGCGCTGGCGGTGGCAACCGCCCGGATCGGCGACATGATCGCGGAGCGAACCACCAGCGGATCGCCGGCCCGACAGCTCGGACGGCTGATGCAGTTCGCCGCGGAGCACCCGTCACGACGCTACGCCCGCCTGATCTCCGGCTTCACACCCGAGCAGAAGCTCGCGATCTACAGTGACGAGCTCCGAGAGCTGCTGGCGGAGACCGACAGTTACCGGCTGCTCGAGGAGATCTTCGAGCACTCATCGGCGGGAACCGATCTCGGCCGGGTTCTGGACGTCGACATCGCCACCTATCTCCCGGGGGACCTGCTGGTCAAGGTCGACATCACAGCCATGGCCAACTCGCTGGAGACCCGCTCCCCGTTTCTCGACCATCACCTCATGGAATGGGCGGCGGGCCTCCCCATCGGGCTGAAGGTCCGCAACGTTCGAACCAAGCTGCTGCTCAAACGAGCGGTCGCTCCCTGGCTGCCCGAGGAAATAGTGAACTATCCCAAGCAGGGTTTCGGCGTGCCGCTGGCCGCCTGGCTCAGAGGTGAGCTGCGTGAGCTGGCCTTCGACATGCTCACCGACGACACCGCCCGCGGGAGAGGCCTGTTCCGCCCATCGGCGGTCCAGGACCTCCTGCGGCGTCACATCGACGGAGCCGACCACAGCGTCCGGCTATGGTCTCTCCTCCAGTTCGAACTCTGGCATCGGGCGCAGGCGGTGCTCGACCGTCCCGTGACGACCGAGACCGGCTGTCCCGCTCCCCTGACTTGACCTCCTCCCCCTCGTGAACGAGGGGGATTCCAACCCTCGCGGGCCGGGTTTCCTGCTTCACCGCCGGTCGCCCGCCAGAGAGGACTCTCTCCTTTGAGGTCTTACACCAGCTCCACAGGCGTTTCACGCACAAGCTGCCGGCCGCCGTGACCGACGGCGCCGACCTGACCATCGGCTCCCGCTGGGTGCCCGGCGTCAAGGTCGTCAACTGGCCCTCCTCGCGGGAGCTGCTGTCCCGCGGCGCCAACACCTACGCCCGGCTGATGCTGGGCATCCCGATCCGCGACGCCACGGCCGGCTACCGCGCCTACCGGGCCACCACGCTCCGCAAGATCGGCCTGGAGAGCGTGGAGTCCCAGGGCTACTGCTTCCAGGTGGACCTGACCCTCCGCACGGTACGGCAGGGCCTGCGGATCGCCGAGGTGCCCATCACGTTCGTCGAGCGGACCGTCGGGGCCAGCAAGATGAGCCGATCCATCGTCGCCGAGGCGCTGCGGCGGGTCACCGTCTGGGGCGTCACCGGGCTGCCCGACCGGCTGCGGCGCCGTCGCTGAGAGCGCGCTGGGAGCGGGCGGGTGCCCGGAACGCGTGCCGAGCACGTCGACGCCGGTCGGCAAGGAAGAGGGCGAATCCGACCGGCAGCGCGGCGATCGTCAAAAGCCTCGCGCGCGCGTTGTCCAGGTCTCTCAGCTGGCGGCCCGGTGTGATTCCCATGTGCAGGCTGGAGCGGACGTACTGCGCGGACCACTTCATGAACCTGTCGCGTGCCTGCGGCCAGTAGTCCAGGTCCTCGTTCAGGGTGACCTTGTAGAAGATACGACGGCCGGCAGCCAGTTCGCCGAACGGCCGATCGCTCAACCTGTCGGCTCCGTCGAGGTGGTAGAACCGGATCGGATGGTCGAGGTAGCGAAGCAGGTGATCGCGGCCGACCTTCCGCCACACCATGCTCTCCGGGATGAACCGTGGACTCGGCGACTCCGGAAAGGGATGGAGCCGGAGGAGATCCAGACGGTCGAACCGCAGATACTCCTCGTGACGCCTGTGCCTGAACAACAGGTCGTAATACGTGCCCTCCAGGTGCGGCAGGCCGTCCGCGAACGGCGGACCGACCACACCGTGCTCTGTCACGCAGCGACCGGCCACGCCGCAGAATCGATCCCGCGACTCCGCGGGGATCTCCGTCCAGGCGCCGCACACCGTGGCGAGCGCGTCCTGCAGTAGCCAGTCGTCGGAATCCACGACCCCCACGAGCTCACCTGTGGCCGCTCGCATCCCCCGGTTCACCGCCACGTGCTTTCCCGCGTTCGCCTCCTGGCGAAGGTAGCTCAGCGGGAAGGGAGCCTGCCTGCTCAACTCGGTGACGAGGTCTTGCGTCCCGTCGGTCGAACCGTCGTCCACGACGACCCATTCGAAGTCGGCATTCTGCCGGGTGAGACTCTCGTAGAGACGGGGAAGCGAATGGGCACGGTTGTACGTGGGCGTTAGCACAGTGATCTTCATCGCGATACCTCACATCTTCGCTTGAACAAGGCGATGTCTGACGCGTTCGAGGACGCGGCGAACCCCTCGCAGCTCCTCGATCCCCGGAACAACGCGGGAGACGGGAAGTCCGGTGGCCCGGAGAAACCAGACCGTCTGCATCAGACCGAAGAAGGCGAAAGCAACGGAGGATGCGACCGCACACCCCAGCACTCCGAGCACGGGGATCAATGCCAGGTTGAGCCCGACATTCAGCACGAATGCCAGCAAGGAAATGCCCGTCGCCATCCCCGGCCTGTTGAGGCGCAGGATGTGCGTCCACATCGGCCGGGTGACCGCATAGACCAGGACACCGGGAGCCAGCCCGAACAGAGGGATCACACTGTCTCGGAATTCGGATCCGTAGACGATGGGAATCAACATGGGTGCGGTCATGCACAGTGCCGCCATCGAGACCACGCCGACCAATCCGGCGAGGCGGGTCGCGGTCGCGGTGATACGGGCGGCGTCCTCAAGGTCCTCGTTCGCCTGCCGGGAGAGCCCGACCAAGGAGAGCGAAACGGTCGCCACGGTCACCAGGTCGACCAGGGTGACCGCGACGGAGAACAGCCCCGCGGCGTAGGAAGAGGTCGCGGCGTTCAACATCAGCACATCGACGCGCAGCAGGATCTGCGTCGCGACGAGGCCGAGATGATTTCGCAAGCCGATCGTCACCGTGCGGACGGCGAGGCTCAGATCGCGGCGCGCGGTGCTGAATCGGCCGACCCGCATGAACAGGACGAGCGTGACCGTCACGGAGAGCACCCATATGGACACGGCCTTGCCGATGGTCAGCGATCCCGTGACCGAGCAGAATGCCAGCAGAACACACTGCGCGGCCGATCCGCCGAAGGTGCCCCAGGTCACCAGCTTGATACGGCCCTCGAGGCCAAGGGCGCCCGACATATACGTGCAGGTCACGATGACGGGCACGGCTAGCAGCACGACGACCAGGAGGACGAGCTCTGAGGAGGTGGCGCTCCTGAAGTCGCCGACGCTGACCGCGACGACTCCCGCGGTGAGGGCCGTGAGGGAGCCGAGGACTGGTCCGAGGAACAGGCTGTTCGCCCGCAGCGCCGGGCGCTCCGCGGAATGTTCCCAGCGTGACACCATCGCCTGGTCGCCGGACAGGTTCCCCAGGAAGCACGAGGTGATCGCGATGGAGAGGAAGACGTAATACGTTCCCCGCCCGGAGGGAGCGAGTTGCCTGGCGAGAAGCACGCCGCTGCACATGGTCATCAGCAATGTGACGGCACGCGCGAACAGGGTGCCGAGCGCCGCCGTGCCCCAGCCGGTCACCGCTTGCCGTCGTGAGAGCGCGCCGGCCTCGCGGCAGCCGTCGCTTCGCCGGGCCACCACCCATGAGCTCGTGCGATTTCGGTGTAGACCGCCTCGGTGTCGGCCACCAGACGTTCCACAGTGAAACGCCGGGCCGTCCAGTCCCTGGCCGCCACTCCCATGGCTTCGCGCAAGGGCTCATCGTCCAGCAGCCGAAGTACGCAATCGGTCAACTCCGCGACGTCCGCGGCGGCCAGCATTCCCGTATGACCGTGGTCGACCACCTCTTCCACGCTGCCCACCCTGGTGGCCACGGCAGGAACCCCGGCCATGCCGGCCTCGATGAGGGACAGGGGCATTCCCTCGTTGTCGGAGGTCAGCAACACCAGATCGGACGCCGCGTAGACCGTCTCCGTATCGGGTCGCCAGCCCAGAATGTGCAGGGCCCCGCCGAACTCGGCCACCGATTCGTGCAGCAAGGCCGTCAGGTTGCCTTCCCCGCAGACCACGAAATGGGTGTCCCTTCGGGCCGCGAGAACCGCCCGTGCCACCGCGAGGAAGCGGTCGGGACGCTTGATCTGGGTGACCCGGCCGACGTAGGCCACCACCGGAGGGTCCGCGGGGAGGCCCAGTGTTCGCCGTGCGGCGCTTCTGTCCGGTATGCCGCCGACCGTGGTGCCCGGCGGCATGAGGACGTACTGATCGGGTCGCCCGATGCCATGGTGGATGAGGTCGTCGCGAACCTGGGTGCCCACAGAGAGAAGCCGCTCGGCACGCGTGGCGAGCGCCCTTTCCACTCCGATGACGAGCCTGGTCTTGGCCGGGGAGAAATATCCGTTGAGCAGATGCCCGTGGAAGGTGTGGACCAGAGCGGGGATACCCGCGAGGATCGCTGCCGACCGCCCGAGCGCGCCGGCCTTGGCGGTATGTGTGTGCACGATATGCGGCTTGAACCGGCGCATCTCCCTGATCAACCAGACGAGCGCCCCAAGATCGTCCAGCAGGTGAACCGACCGGCCGAGTCCTCGGACCACCCGGGCCTCGAGATCGGACCCGCACAGATCCAGGTAGTCGGCCTCGCCCTCCTGTACCTGGCCCGCATAGAGTCGCTGCTCGAATCGCGCCGGGTCCAGATGGCGGCACAGACTGGAGACCTGGCGGGCGGGACCGCCCACGTTCATCCGAGCGATGATCCGCATCACGCGGATCCTATTCCCGACACATCGCATCCGATTTCCTCAAATCCGCACCGGCGATCAGGACAGGTTCGCCGGCCGGCGTCGCCTGTCGAACGAATTCAGAACAGCGAGCCCGCGCCCCGGAATCAGCGCTGTGATCCGCCTTGATCTCGCCCTCACCGGAGCGGCGCGCGGCGAGCAGGCAGGCCAATGAGATCCAGAAGAAGGCAGACCAAGCGGGGTGAGGCAGGTTCACCTCCGTGCTGATCCAGACCATGCTCGAAACGACGACGGCCCGTACGGCTCCGAGATCACCCTCTCTGTGCGGCCTGACCGCTCGATAAAGAATGACCAGGAACACGACGAGCGCCGGGATGCCGTTTTCCGCGGCGATGCGCAGATAGTCGTTGTGGGCACCGCTTCGCTCACCGTATCTGGGCGTGTAATCGATCAGCTGGACAAGATTCCCGTATCCGACGCCCCGAAGCGGGTGCTCCGTGATGAGGCGGAGGGAGAACTGCAGGATTTCGAAGCGCTGGACGTCGCTGGAAGCGATCCCGGACTCATCTCGCCATGGAGCCAGTAGTTCTCCTACGCCCACTCCGAACTTCAGGACCAGTCCAAGCGCGGCACCGGCCACGCTCAAGAGGGCGATGCGAAAAAGCGTGGGACGTCCGGCCACGAGAACGAAGACAGCGCCGACCGCCGTGGCCAGTATTCCGGCCCGTGACTGTGAAGCGAATACGCAGGCAAAACAGATGGCCGCGGGTACCAGCCAACGCGCGGCACGGCGGGCACGGGCCAGGGCCAGGCACGCCACCACGGCCGGCCCCTCAAGCATCCCAAGGCATGTTGAAAGGTATGCGACGGTGCGCAGACGGCCGCCGCCGTCAGAACCGTGCACGAAAGCGAACACCGCGACCGCGACCGCACTCCAGATGAAGACGTTGAGCAGATGCGCCGGCTTGGGCTTGGTCACCATGACAACGGCGAGCATCACCAGGCAGACGAGAAGACCCGGAAAATGACGATCACTGCCACTCCAGTGCCCCCACTCGACGACGACCGGCGGGGCAAGATAGCCGATGAGGATGAGTGCGCCGAGTGCGGCGACAGGTACATGCTCGACGCTCAGTCGCAATCTCCCGTACAGCAATCGCAAACCCAGACTACAGGCGACCAGGACCACACATACGGTGGCAGTGGAGGCAGTGACCTCGGGCAGCACCCAATTGCCGGGGATGCCCACTTCGAAGACCATTGGGACAAGAACGCCGATCGGAAGAAGCGACAGCGCCGCAGCCCGTGGAGCGGCGAACGCGAACACCGCGAACGCGATGAACGGAACAACCATCAGCAGATGATCACGCTGCCTCAAAACGACCAATGCGACCGCGGCCACGGCGGTGGTCAGCAGCACTAGCAGGACATCGCTCCGGGTCAAGCCGCCGAACATCGCTCGCGGTCTGAAGTTACGATCTCCCCAGTCTTCTTTCACCAATGCCGTCAATTCTCTGTTCGGGAGCGGACGGGTTCAGCCAACAAGGCAGTTGTTCTCCTGAACCACGCGACAGTCCGTTCGAGGCCCGCTTCGAGGGGGACCGGCACGTTCCGGGGAAAGAGTTCCAGCAGTCTGTCGTTGCCCGCCCGAGAATGGCGGATGTCGCCGACGCGGGCGGGTTCGTTCACGATGGCGACGGGCCGGTCGACCATCCGGCCGACCATGTGGGCCAACTCCAGAACCGTGACGGAGGTCCCGTAGGCCAGGTTGACCGGCGAGGGGGAGACCAGCCTGCGGACGAGCGCGTCCACGATGACGTTGACGACGGTGCCCACGTAAGTGAAGTCGCGCGACTGGCGACCGTCCCCGTGAACGTGCAAGGACTCCCCGCTCAGCGCCGCGGAGACGAACGCCGGGACCACCGCGGCGTAGGCATGGCCTGCCGGCTGCATCGGTCCGTAGACGTTGAAGAAGCGGAAGGCCAGCACGTCGACGCCGAAGCTGGCGGCGTAGGCGAGCGCGTAGGCTTCCGCGGCCAGCTTGCTCGCCCCGTACGGGCTGAGGGGGAAGGTCGGGAGAGCCTCGTCCTTCACCGGCGCCGACGCCGCGCCGTACACCGAGGACGACGAGGCCACGATCACGTGGGCGCCGGCACTGCGGCAGGCCTCCAGGACGTACAGCGTCCCATTGACGTTGATCTCGTGGCTGTCCAGCGGTGCGGCGACGGACCGTGCCACGGACGGGCGCGCGGCCAGATGGACCACGGCGTCGGCCTCGGCCACGAGCTTGGTCAGAACCTCCCGATCAAGGATGCTGCCGATGACCAGCTCCGTCTCGGTCTCGGTGAGGTTGTCCATCGAGCCGGAGCTGAGATCATCCAGAGCGATCACCCGGTCGAACTTCGGATGCGCGGCGAGCGCGCGACAGAGATTCGAGCCAATGAAGCCTGCTCCACCGGTTACCAAGACCTTCACGCATGTCCCCCCACCACTACAGCAAGGTCGTTTGACAGGACGCTACCGGTAGTGCGCGGAGCGTAGCGAGAAGGACACGAACTCGGTCCGCCATATGTACGCCACTTTGCTACGGCGCGGACATACCCCTTGTCATCCTTTTCGTGGAATACATGGCTTCGTACCGCCAGCACCGATGAAAATGCACGCCAAGTCTATACAAGACAGCGCGTTGCCTTAGCGGGGTAGCAATCGGCTATCAATAATGTTCCGCTGTCCCCCATATGCGACACGCCGACCGAACGGTCCTGAGTGTCCGGGAGAGGAGTCACGTTGACTGTTAGTGGCGCGACATATTTGATCACCGGCGGTAGCGGGTTTGTCGGTTCACATCTCGTGGACGCCCTACTTGGCCGGGGCGATTCGGTGACAATCCTGGACAATCTCTCCACGGGACGCATAGAGAACCTGTCCCATGTGCACCACCATCCTCGTCTCCACTTCGTCCAGGGTTCGATTCTCGACGAATTCGTCGTCGGCGAACTGATGCGCCAGTGTGACGTCGTCGTGCATCTGGCGGCGGCCGTCGGCGTCAAGCTGATCGTCGAGGAACCGCTGAAGTCACTGGTCACCAACATCCGTGGCTCAGAAATCGTCATCGAAGCGGCCCATCGCTATCGAAAGAAGATCCTGCTCGCCAGCACCAGCGAGATTTACGGTAAGAACTCCGCCGGACCGTTGAGAGAAGACGCCGACCGAGTTCTGGGCAACCCGTCCGTGGCGCGCTGGGCCTACAGCACGGCCAAGGCCGTCGACGAGATCCTCGCCAACGCCTATCACAGGGAACGCGACCTCCCCACGATCACCGTCAGGCTGTTCAACACCGTGGGACCACGACAAAGCCCCGCCTATGGCATGGTCATCCCGCGCCTTGTGCGGCAGGCACTCCGGGGCACGGCCCTCACGGTCTTCGGAGACGGGACGCAAACCCGCTGCTTCGCTCACGTCGCGGACGTCGTCGACGCGTTGCTCCGGTTGCTCGACGACGACGCGGCGCTTGGACAGACCTTCAACGTCGGCTCCGCCGACGAGGTGAGCATCCTGGAGTTGGCGAAGCTGGTCATCGAGCACACCGGCTCCACGTCCGCCATCGACATGATCCCCTATCACGAGGCCTATGCCCCGGGCTTCGAGGACATGGTCCGGCGGGTCCCCGACACCTCCAAGATCCACGCGCTCACTGGATGGACGCCGCGGCGGTCGCTGGACGATGTCCTGACCGAGACGATCGCGGAAGCCCGCGCCGAACTGGCAGCGTCACAGCGGTGAACGGAAGCACCGTCCTCATCGCGGCAGCGGCCGCCTTCCTGCTGGCCACGGGAGCCACCGGAGTGCTGGGGCGGCTCGCGCTGCTCTGGGACATCACCGATCGCCCGGGCGGCCACAAGGCTCACGCACAGCCTGTCCCCTACTTGGGAGGTGTCGCGATCGTGCTCGGCACGACGCTCCCCATAGTGGTGCTGGCAGGCTTCGACGATCGCCAATGCATCGCGATCATCCTCGCCGCCACGGCAGTGGCCGTACTGGGCCTGATCGACGATCTATCACCGTCGTCGCTGCACGTCCGGCTGACAGTCGAAACGATGGCGGCGGGCGGAGTGGTGCTGAGCGGAGTCGAGGCGTCGATCACAGGGGGATGGCTGGACGGTCCCATCACCGCACTGTGGATCATCGTGATCACCAACTCCTTCAACCTGCTCGACAACATGGACGGCTCCCTCGGGGCCATCGCGACGGTCAGCGCCGCGTGCCTCGCGGCGACCGCCTCCCTGCAGGGCAAGTCCACGCTCGCACTGCTCCTGGTCACGCTCGCCCTCGCCAGCCTGGGTTTCCTGCGGCACAACTGGGCGCCGGCAAGGGTTTTCATGGGCGATGCCGGGTCACTGTTCATCGGATTCGTCATGGCGTCGTCTGCCGCCTTGCTCGTCACCGGCACGAGTGCCGAGACAGGGATCGCCGGACTCATCCTGCCCACCTTCGTCGCGATCGTCGACACGGGTGTGGTGCTCGTGTCGCGAAAGCGGGCGGGCCGTCCGCTGCTGAGCGGCGGCACCGACCACCTGTCACACCGCCTGCGCCACCTCGGTTTGAGCACAAGGCTGACAGCCCTCACTCTCGCCGCCGTCGCCGCCGTCGCCGGCACGCTGGGTCTCCTGAGCGCCCTGCGGTGGACGCCGGTGCTCACCCTGACCATCGCCACGGTCGGCGTGGCCTTCGTACTCATTGGCCTGGCACAGAGGGTGCATGTCTATTCGTCCGCCCTGCGCCCCAACCACCCATCAAAAATCCGCGAAAGGCGCTGATCCGGTGGATCTGCTCTACTACCTACGACTTGCACGTAGTAACTGGCTGCTCATCCTGCTCTCGATGGTCCTCGCGGCGGCCACGGCGCTCGTGATCACCGCGAAGACGCCGCCACGCTACGCGGCCACTGTGTCCATGCTCGTGTCGGCCCACGACAAGGAGACCAGCACCGCCACCGCCTACCAGGCCGCATTGCTGTCGGCGCAGAGGGTGAAGTCCTATGCCAGGCTGCTGACCAGCCGGAAGCTGGTCAGCCGTGTCGCCTCAGGGGAGGACGAGATCCGGCGGCTGCTGGCGAACGTCACGGCGGAAGCCGTGCCGGACACGGTGATCCTCCAGGCCACGGTGACCGACGGCGACCCCGCCCGTGCCGCGCGGCTGGCCAACGCCCTCGGGACCGCGTTCACCCGCTTGATAGACCAGATGGAGCGGGTCACTCCCAACAGCCCGGCCACCGTCAAGGTCACCGTGGTGGACCAGGCAGGAGTCCCGAAGAAGCCGGTGAGCCCCCGGCCGCTCCTCAACCTGGCGATCGCCCTCCTCATCGCACTGATGGTCGCCGCCTGCGCGATCGCCGTCCGCAAGGTTCTGGACACCGCCGTCACGTCGATAGAAGAGCTGCGCAGGCTGTCGAACAGCCCGGTTCTCGGAGTGATCGGGTACGAGCGCGATGCGCGACGTTACCCTCTGATCCTTCGCCACGATGGGCAATCGTCCAGGTCAGAGGCGTTCCGCTCGCTGCGCACGAATCTGCGCTTCGTCAGCGTCGACCACAAGCCGCGATCGCTCGTGGTCACCAGCTGCCTGCCCAGTGAGGGCAAGACGTCGGTCGCCACCAACCTCGCCATCACGTTCGCGCACGCGGGATGGCGGGTGATCCTGGTGGACGGCGACCTGCGCCGGCCACATGTGCCGGCCTACCTCGGGATCGAGGGGGCGGTGGGTCTCACCGACGTGCTGGTCGGCGACGTGGAGCTGCCGGACGCCGTGCAGAGCTGGGGCGAGCCGAGGCTATCTGTACTGCCGAGCGGCAAGATTCCCCCGAACCCGAGCGAGCTGCTCGGTTCGCAGGAAATGCGCAAGTTGATCAATGGGCTCACCGCCGACTACGACATCGTGATCATCGACACCGCGCCGCTGCTTCCCGTCACCGACGCCGCCGCTCTCGCGGCGACCTGCGATGACGTACTGCTCGTCGCGAAGTGCGGCAAGACCCGGCGGGAGAACGTCACCCGAGCCGGAGAGCTGCTGTCGTCCGTCAACGCGCACCTGGTCGGAGCCGTGCTGAACTTCGTCCCCCACAAGTCAGGCGAAGTCTACGGATACGGCGAGTACCGAACAGACGTCAACGAGCAGCCGGCACCTCTGGTCGGCGTGTGACCTCGGCGGTCAGTATCGCGATCGGGGACGCCAGCGCCGCCTGGACGCGCCGGACGGTCGCCCGGTAGGCACGTGCTGAACCACCGTAGGGGTCAGGGATGTCGGGCTGGTCCACCTGGACCAGCCCGCGGAGAGCCTGCACCTCGGTGACCAGCGTGCTGGCCCGCCTTACGAGATCATCGTGACAGGTGACCTCGACCGCGGAGACGACATCGGCCAGGGCGCCGAACTCGGCGATGGTGAACACCCGTCCCACGGCTCGCGGGCACTCGGAGACCACCCACGCCCGGTGCGCCCGTGTGGCCACCAGGAGGAGATCGGCCTCCCGGATCATCTGGGAGGTGAGCTGCCGCGCCACGGAATCCGCTGCCCGCACCCCCGCCTTCTCCAGAGCGCGGACCGCCTTGGAGGTCATCCTCTCCCCTGGCCTCACGTGGGTGCCGGCGCTTTCCACCACGATGGCCGAGTGACGGGCGAGTGCGGCGCGGGTCAGGCGCTCGGCGATCGGAGAGCGGCAGAGGTTGCCCGTGCACACGAACAACATGCGGAAAGGCGTGTCATGCCGTGCCGCAGACACCACTCGTACGTGTGGCCGTCCTGACGGAGCATGCGTCTGGCCCTCTGACGGCGGGATCTGCACAACCCGACCGGTTTCTGCGAATTCTGGCGAACGCTCCATGAAGGCAACGGTAGATCGGCTTCAACGGGGGACCGCTCACGACGCGCTTCTCTTTAAGCTTTTCTGCCGGTACCGGCGTTAGAGCATGTCAGGGGTTGCAGCCGTGCCGGTCCGGGACGACCCGGGTGTACTGGGGACGGGCCAGAGGCTGCACCGGAACCACCGGTGAGGCTCCGGAGGCGGGCTCCACCAGGCCGAACTCCAGCGTCCTGGACTGCCTCGGGCCGAGCTCCAGCAGGGTGGAGTACACCGGATGCGAGCGCTCGACCTCGCTGATGACCGAAAGCCGGTGGCCGTCGAGCGACGCCGACCTGATCTCGGCCCCCACCCCGGCGTACAGCGACACCCACAACAGGTTGGACCCGACAGGATGAGGGTGCCCGGGGTCGTCCAGCCTGCCGGTGACGTAGGAGGGTAGCGGCTCGCTCGGCACGTCGTTGGTGAGCCGCACTCGCACCGTCGTGGACCGCCGCCCGTCCTGGCAGGGGCCGAGCTCGTACTCGAGGGAGCGGTTCAGGTAGTAGTCGAGCTTGCCGCCGGCCGAGTTGTTGACCACCAGCGCCGCGTACGGCCCGGGCCGGCGCGGCAGCACGCCGCCGAGCACGGTGGCCGACAGGCGCCGTTCCTCGGCGTCATGGCGGCTCCAGATCTGGACCCTGCGCTCCTCCAGCATGGGCTTGAGCACGGGCAGCATCCGGGAAGGCTCGTCGAAGGACTTGGGCAGCGCCTCGCTGACGGTCGTGGCGATCGAGATGAGGTACCGCTTGCGCTCCAGGGGATCGGGGAAGCGGGCGTAGGCGGCGCGCTCGGTCAGATCGACGACGTTCGTGGCGCTGACCTTCTCGCCGCCGGGGAGGGTGACCGGCCCGATCAGGCCGAGCAGGTAGGACAGGGCGACCGGGTCGAGCGCGATGGCGCCGTCCAGCCGCCGGCCGCTCTGGCGTTGCCACAGAGCGGCCCAGGTCTTCGCGGCGTAGGGAAAGTGCGGGGAGACGTTGGAAGCGGAGAGCAGCCGGGTCGCGGCCGGGCCGTACCGGGCGCGGAACTCCAGGCCGTGGTCGATGACGGGGCGGGCGCTGGTGCCCAGGCCGTTGTTGGCGGCCAGCCGCGTGACGTGGATGCGGCCGTGGTCGGCTGAAAGGATGCCGAAGGCGCCGACGAGGCCGCCGGTTCCCCGCGATTCTGCGTTGGTCTGGAAGGCCAGGAAGTAGCGGCGGGGGCCGTCGTTGCCCAGCATCGGCGGGATCAGGTTCGCGGCGGTGGCCGCACCGCCGATCCAGCGGCGCAGCCGGTCCAGCTCGTACAGGGCCGCGGCCCGTGCCTGGTCCACGGAGGCCACCCCGGTGCGAGCCGGGGTGGCCATCAGGTCGCCGTGCGCTCGCGTGAGCCGGGCGGTGGCACCGTCGAGAACCGGTGCCGCCGCCTTCAGACCGTCCAGGAGCTGATGTACGTCGTCGGTGGAGCCCGACCCCGCCGTGAGGAGTGACGTGCCGGTACCCTGGACGCCGGTCAGCACGTCGGTGATCTCGGCGGCGGACTCGGCCAGGCCCCGCACGGTCGTGGCGCCGTCTCCGACCACGGGCAGATGGGTCAGCAGCGACCAGTCCGGCCCGCTGGTGAGGCGCCGTGCCTCGGCCGCGTGACGGTGGGCGTCGGCCAGCGTCACGCGGATCCGGTCGAGGTCACGGGCGCTCATCACCGCGCGGAGATGCACCAGGGCGTCCCTGGTCGCCTGCAGGTGGTCGCGGACGCCGAGGCCCCGATGCACCGACCATCCCGCGGACGACGCCAGGACGACCACGGAGGCGAGCGAACCGGCGACGACCCGGCGTCGTCGTCTAGCGCGCACCAGTGGTTCGGCGGCGCCGGACCGAGATCAGGACACCGGCGGCTCCGGCGACGAGCAGGGCGCTGCCCACTCCGGCCACCGCTGCCACGGGCGCGCCCGTGAAGGGCAGGCTCCTGGCCGCCTGCTGCCCGCCGGCCTCGTGACCGCCGCCCGCGTGCCCACCACCCTTGTGGCCGCCGGACGCCTCCGCCCCGGATTCCTCGCCCCCGGGCCCGCCTTCGTGCCCGCCGAAGTCGTGGCCGCCGTAGTGGTGGTCACGGTCCGAGTTGTGGTGACCGCCGCCGTGGTCGTTCGCATTCTCGAGGTGGAGGAACCTGTCGGCCTTGATGATCTCGTCGTCGTCGTCGGAATGATGGTTGTCCGACTTGTCGTACCTGTCGAATTTATCGACTTTGTTCAACGACTCAGGCTCGGTGGTCACCACATCTGTTTCGTCTTGCTTTTCGTGCTTGTCCTGCTTGTCGTGCTCGTCTTTATGGTCGCACTTCTCCCGACCGGGACGATTCACGACATTACTGGGCGGCGACACGTTTCCCGCCGCGTCCCTCGCCCGGACGTAGTAGGACACCGTCTCGCAGATCGACACTCTGTCGGTGTACGTCAGGACGTTGGCCGGAACGCTCGCGATCAGCCGGAACGGCGATCCGCTGCGGTAGATGTCGTAGGCGACCACACCCGGATGCACCGGGTAGTCGGGCCCGTCCTTGGAGGGGTCCCAGGCCAGCGTGATCCACCAGTGGCCACGCTCGGACAGGCGAAGGTTGGTCGGCGCGGTCGGCGGCGTGGTGTCCGGCTGAGCGGGCAGCCGGTACCCGGCCGACCGCAGCGCCTGGGTGTCCACGGCCGCCATCGCGACCGTACTCGTCGCGGCTCCGCTAGCGAGCGTCGCCGCCAGAAGAATAGGTATCGTATATTTCCGAGCCATTCAGGACTCCCCGATGGACAATGATTCGGGCCATGAGAAACATCGCCCGGCTACCGAGCGACATGTCGATGGATACCGTTGTATCCACTTGAGCCGAATGGCCGCCGCCCGGCGCACGCGAATTACCCAAAGATCGGGGACGGTTTTCGCCGACTTGACCAATGGAGAGACCCCCGCCGTGGGAGGGGTGCACGGCGGGGGTCTCTCGTTGGGAAGGGAGTTCTGAGTTATCGGCCTCTCGGGCCGGCCGCCGGCCGAGTGGCCTCGGTCAGCGGCCCTTGAGGCGCCGGGTTCAGCGTCCGACGTTCGCCGGGTGGCCGACGGCCAGGCCGCTGTCGGTGTCGAAGAAGTGGAAGTTGTGCGTGTCGACGACGAGTTCGATGCTCTCGCCGGGACGGGCGTGGCTGCGGGCGTTGACGCGGGCGGTCCACAGCGACTTGTCGCCGATCAGCGGCAGCACGGCCTCTTCGTCGTCGCCGGTGTCCTGCGCGGCCACGGTGTCCTTGTGCTCGACCGGCGGGGCGTCGATGAGGAACAGGACGTTGATCTCGCTGCCCAGCTCCTCGGTGACCTCCACGCGGGTCGGGATGTGGGCCCAGCCGCCGGAGTGGCCGGTCGCGGAGGCGGCGTCCTCGAAGTCGGAGGGACGGATGCCGAGGATCAGCTTCTTGCCGAGGTACTGGTCGAGCCCCGGCTTCTCGGCGAAGGTCGAGTCGGGCACCGCGAGCTTGTAGCCCGCGAAGACCACAGCGGCGCCGGAGTCGTCACGCACGAGCTCGGCGTTGACGAAGTTCATGGACGGGGAGCCCATGAAGCCGGCGACGAACAGGTTGACCGGGCTGTCGAAGAGGTTCTGCGGGGTGTCGACCTGCTGGAGGATGCCGTCGCGCAGCACGCAGACCCGGTCGCCGAGGGTCATGGCCTCGACCTGGTCGTGGGTGACGTAGACCGTGGTGACACCGAGACGCTCGTGCATCTGGTTGAGCGAGGCCCGCATCGAGACGCGGAGCTTGGCGTCGAGGTTCGACAGCGGCTCGTCCATGAGGAAGGCCTGCGGCTCGCGGACGATGGCGCGGCCCATGGCGACACGCTGGCGCTGGCCACCGGACAGGGCGGCCGGCTTGCGCTTGAGGTACTGGTCGAGGCCCAGCATCTTGGCGGCTTCCTGCACCCGCTTGGCGATCTCGGCCTTGGGCATCTTGCGCAGCTTGAGGCCGAAGGCGAGGTTCTCCTCGACGGTCATGTGCGGGTAGAGCGCGTAGTTCTGGAAGACCATCGCGATGTCGCGGTCCTTCGGCGGGAGGTGGTTGACCACCCGGTCACCGATGGCGATCTCGCCGCCACTGATGTCCTCAAGCCCCGCGATCATGCGGAGCGCCGTGGACTTTCCACATCCCGACGGACCGACGAGGACCATGAACTCGCCGTCGTGGATCTCCAGATTGAGGCCGTTCACAGCTTTCACACCGCCGGCGTAGATCTTGTCGACGTTGCGCAGAACGATTGATGCCATGACAGTCCTTCGTGCGTCCGGGTGCCGCCGGAGGTGGATACGTTTTCATGAATCTCACCGGAACCGGACATCACTGTCAAGCCCTTCTGGAATATAGGCTTCTCACACTCTTCGGAACACCCCTCTGCCTTGGCTTCTCCATGGAATCTATGATGGAATCGTTTCCATGAGGAGTGACGGGCAGCGCCGTGCGACCATCAAGGACGTGGCCGAGGCGGCGGAGGTCGGAGTCGCCACCGTCTCGCGCGTGCTGTCGGGCACCGGGTCGGCGAGCCCGGCGACGAGGGAGAAGGTCCTGGCCGCCGCCGCGCGGCTGGACTACCGCCCGAGCGCCCTCGGACGGAACCTGCGCCGGCAGCGCACCGGCGGCATCGGGCTGCTCGTTCCCGACATCACCGACATCTTCTACGGCCGGCTGGCCGACGGGGTGCTCGCCTGCGCCCAGTCGGCGGGCGAGCCGGTGATGATCGGCACCACCGGCGACGATCCCGAGCGGGAGGCCGAGCTGATCGGCACGCTCATCGAGGAGAGCGTGGAGCGGGTGATCGCGGTGCCGTCCGGCGACGGCGAGATGTGGGGGCCGGCCTTCCGCGCCGGGCTCGGCGTGGTCTTCGCCGAGCGACCCGTGCCCGGCCGCGAGAACGTCCCCGCGGTGGTCACCGACGACCGCACGGGAGTCCGCACCGCCGTGGAGTACCTCGCGGGTCTCGGGCACCGGCGCATCGCCTTCCTCGCCCGGCACGGGCAGGCGCAGCGCGTGCGCGCCTTCCGCGAGGCGCTGGCCGCGCTCGGCGTGCCGGTCGACGAGGAGCTGATCGTGCACGCGCACGCCACCCGCGACTCGGCGTACGCGGCCGCCGCCGGGCTGCTGCAGCACCGCTCCGACCTCACCGCCGTGCTGGCCGGGGGGAACGTGCTCGGCGAGGCGGCCGTCCTGGCGGCGCGGGAGCTCGACTTCCGCGTGCCGCGCGACGTGTCGCTGATCATGTTCGACGACGTGCCGTGGGCGGAGCTCTGCCATCCCCCGCTCACGGTGATCTCCCAGCCGGCCCAGGACATGGGCTACCGCGCGGCCGAGCTGGTCCTGCGCGAGGGGCGCCGCTCGCGCACGGTCACGCTGCCCACCGAACTGATCGTCCGGGGCAGTTGCGGGCCGCGCCGCTGACCGTCCCGCTCCTGGGCCCCGGTCGCATCTTGCGCGGGCCGGGCGCTGCACCCGTACCACCCTCTATCGCCGCGAAACCGCTCAGAACCGGCAGGTGACGGCCGCCGCGGCGCGCCGGGCGGGATGTCGCGGTGGTCCCGTATTCACGGGCGCTGTGGCGCGAAACCTCAACCGTGCGGCATTTCTGGACCACACGATGATCACGACGGACGCGAGGCAGGGCAACGAGCCCCCGCGAGACGGCAGAGATGTCCCGCCCTGATCGCAAACAACTGTCCGGGGCGTGTCGCGAATCGTGGGTCGAGGGCGGATCGGCTACTAGAAACCGCCGTAGAACCCGTCGCGGCGCCTTCCGGGGGACACAGTGTCCTCAACCGATTCCGGAACGGCCACGCGGACGTCCGCCGCCCGAGCCACGGGCGGGAGACGGCGGCGGCCGCCACTTGCGGCCGCCTTCCGCACGCGACCCGATGAACAGGACCGAATTGGACAGTAACCGCGCTTTTCGTGGCGCAGTCGCGGCCGTCATCGCCGCCACCGTCCTGAACGGGACGGCCGGAGCGGCACAGGCCATCGCGGAGTCGGAGGCAGCACCCGACACCATCACCGGGACGGCGAAGCCGGCCCGGCCTCGGACCGGACCGGCCCAGCCGGTCCCGGCCACCGACATCCCCGCCACCGCCGCCCCGGCCGGCACCACACCGGCCGCCTCGGACGCCGTCGCCAGGCCGAGGGGACCGATCTGGACCCGGGCGGGGCTGGCGGGAATGGCCGCCGATCTCATCGAGGCGACCAGGACGGAGCCCGCGGAGAAGGCCGTCACAGCCAAGGCGAAGTCCGGGACCAGGGCAACGACCAAGGCAACGGCCAAGGCGAAGGCCAGAGCCGGCGCCGGGACCGCAGGCAAGGCCGTGACCGCAGGCAAGGCCGTGATCGCAGGCAAGGCCAAGGCCAATGGCACGGCGGAGATCACCGGCAAGCCCGTCGCCAAGGTCACCACCAAGGCCACTGGCAAGGCCAAGGTCACCGGCAAGCCCGTCGCCAAGGTCACCACCAAGGTCACCGCCAAGGCCCGTGCCGGCGCGGGGACGAGGGCCGGCGCCGGAAGCGTGACGGCGAGGAAGGCCGTCCACCTGGTGCACCATCGGACATGGAGGACTTCGGCACGCCCCAAGATGCGTGCCTGGGCGCCGAAGACGCCCAAGGGCAGGAACAAGGCGATCGCGTATCGCCTGGTCACCCAGCGATCGTGGCCGGTGACGCAGTTCCGCTGCCTGGACAGCCTGTGGACCAGGGAGAGCAACTGGAACCACCGGGCGCAGAACCCCTCGTCAGGGGCCTACGGCATCCCGCAGGCACTGCCGGGGGACAAGATGGTCGGAGTCGGGCACGACTGGCGGGTCAACCCCGCCACCCAGATCCGGTGGGGGCTGAAGTACATCAAGGGCCGCTACGGCTCGCCCTGCGGCGCCTGGGGTCACTTCAGGTCGCACAACTGGTACTGAGCCCACGGGAGCGCCCAGGGGAAGGTCGCGCTCCCGCGCCCGGGGGGATCACCCCCGGGCGCTTTCCCCCTTCGACGACCGCGAGTCCCGCAACTGGACGTCGATCGCCCGGATCAGCAGGTCGAGCCCGTACTCGAACGCCTCCTCGTGGTCGCACACGCCGAGCAGCGGCGCGAGGGTGCCGACCTCGGGGAAAAGCGTGGCGTCCACGTCGGGCAGGTGCACGTCGGAGCGGTGCACCGGGGCGAACGTCGGCGTGACCCCCACCTCGCGCAGCAGCGAGCCGATGATGTAGGCGATGAACGTGCGCAGGATCTGGACGGCGTCCTCGCCGCCGAAACCGGCCTCGCGCAGCGTGGCGAGGGCCCGCTCCACCGGGAACAGCCCGGCCGGCGACTTGAGCTGGCGGCTCACCACCACCATGGTCGAGCGCGGGTAGTGGTGGGCGATCTGCCGGAACGCCCGCGCCTGGATGCGCACCCGCTCGGTCCACTCGGCCTCGGGGTCGTCGGTGAAGGAGATCTGCGACAGCACGGTCTCCGCCACCGCGTCGAGGAGCGTGGCCTTGTTGGGCACGTGGTTGTACAGCGACATGACCCCCACGCCGAGATCGGCCGCGATGCGCCGCATCGAGATCGCGTCGGCGCCCTCTCGCTCGATCAGGTCGATGGCGGCGGCGACGATCTTGGCTCGGGTGAGGGGCGGCATGGGATCATTCTCTCCTTGTGCATTGACGTACGTACAGCGTACGTGTCACTCTCCCTTGTACGTACGGTGTACGTCCCCCTGGAGGCCTCTGTGTCGACGCACGAGCTCTACACGATCCCCGCCGAGCTTTCCACCTGGGATGTGGACATGGCCGGCTCCTCCCGGTTCACCTGGGAGTACGACGAGGGCCGTGACCGCATGCTCGCCCTGTACCAGAAGGGCAAGGACAAGCAGTGGGACTCGGTCAAGCGCATCGACTGGGGACTCGAGGTCGACCCCTACGACGTTCTGGGCATCCCCGACCAGTCCATCGCCATCTATGACACTCCGCTGTGGCACAAGATGGACGAGGAGACGCGCAAGGAGGTCAGGCGGCACGGCGCGGCCTGGCAGTTCTCGCAGTTCCTGCACGGCGAGCAGGGGGCCATGATCTGCTCGGCCCGCATCGTGGAGTCGGTGCCCGACCTGGACTCGAAGTTCTACGCCGCCACGCAGACGATGGACGAGGCCCGGCACGCCGAGACCTACGCCCGGTTCCTGCAGGAGAAGGTCGGCATCGCCTACCCGATCAACAAGTACCTCAAGTCGCTGCTCGACGACACGCTCAGCGACTCGCGCTGGGACATGCCCTATCTCGGCATGCAGGTGCTGATCGAGGGGCTGGCGCTGGCCGCGTTCGGCGTGATGCGCGACATCACGACCAAGCCGCTGCCCAAGCAGATCCTCGCCTACGTCATGCAGGACGAGGCCCGGCACGTCGCCTTCGGCCGGATGGCCCTGCGCGACTACTACAAGGAGCTGTCGGAGGCCGAGCTGCGCGAGCGCGAGGACTTCGTCATCGAGGGCTGCTACCTCATGCGCGACCGGCTTCGCGGAGTCGAGCAGTGGGAGAACCTCGGCCTCACGCCGCAAGAGGTGCAGGAGGCCATGAAGGCCGTCGACGAGTCGGAGTACCTCAAGCTCTTCCGCTCGCTGCTGTTCAGCCGCATCGTCCCGTGCGTGAAGGACATCGGGCTGTGGAGCGAGCGCCTGCAGAAGGCCTACGCCGACATGGGCGTGCTGGAGATGGCCGGGCAGAACCTGGACGTGCTGATGAAGCAGGACGAGGACATCGCCGACCGGCTGGACACCGAGCGGTTCGCCGCCGAGGAGACCGAGCGGGCCGAGGAGATCGCCGAGACCATCTCCCAGGGCGCCGGCGGCTGAGCTCACCCAGGGGTGAGCACGAACACGATCGCGCCGGCCGCGACCGCCAGCACGCCGAGCCAGGCGAGCAGGGCGTCCGCGCCGGCGTCGAGCGGCAGCCCTCCGTGGAGCGCCCGCTCGACACGCCGGTGCCGCAGCCCGGTCCTGGCCAGCAGGACGGCCCCGCAGAGCGCGGCGAGCACGAACGGGATCGCGGCCACGCCGTCCCCGGTATGCCGGCCGGCGATGCCCGCCGCGCCGAGCCCGCCGGCCGAGAGCGTGGTCGCGGTGCGGATCCACGCCAGCAGGGTCCGCTCGCTGTGCAGGCCGGGACCACCCGCCTCGCCGGCCTGGTCCGCCTCGTCCGGCCGGGTCACGGTCAGCCGGCGACGAGGATGAGGACCAGCGCCAGGACGGCCACCGCCGCGACCCCGTATCCGAACAGCGGGGCCAGGGCGAGCGGCGGGAGCGGCGCCCGCAGACGCAGCGCCCGCTGCACCTGCCGCCACCGGGGGTAGGCCAGCGCCGCCGCGAGGGCGGACAGCAGCACCAGGAAGACCGCGAGCGTCGTGCGGACCCAGGGCACGAACACGTCCCTCGGCAGGGCGGCCATGGCCACGCCTCCGGCGCTCAGCGCGAGCGACGTGCTGAGCCAGGTGAGAAACGTCCGCTCGTTGGCGAGCGTGAACCGGGGGTCCGGCTCCCTTCCCTCGACACTCATGAGAATGAGGCTAGTTCATGCCTATTTCCCCTAGAGATGTCGGGTTTTCGGTGTTATCAGGTGCATTCCTCGGCGACCGTCCTGACGGCCTTGGCCGTGTCCGTCGCGACCTTCTGCGCGGTGGCCGCCGCCTCCTCCGCGCTGTTGACGTCGAACTTCTTGAAGCTGTCGGCGAGGTCGCCGAGCGCTTGGTTCAGGGTGGTGTTGCCCGCCTTGTCGGCCACGTCCTGCAGCTTCGCGGCCCCGTCGTTCAGGGCCTGCTCCATCGCCTTCGGGTCGTTCGCCAGAGTGGTGATCTTGGCGCCCGTCTCGCCGATGACCTTGTTGGCCTCGATGCAGGCCTGGGCCTTGTCTACGGTGCTGCACCCCGTGGTGAGCATGGTGAAACCGATCGCGGTCGCTGCGGCAAGGGGGAGAAATCGCATGAAATCGACCCTATCCAACTTCCTTGCAGCGTGACCGATTCCCGTGTCAGCACTGGCCCGCCGCGAAATAGCCGGCAAGGTCCGGGTCGACCGGCGGCACGTCCAGGGGCACGGAACCGTTGCGCAGCGACTCGGTGGCGAGCAGCCCGGCGGCGACGACGTCCCGCGCCGCCACCGGGGAGGTGTCGGTCACGCCTCCGGCGCGGGCGAACCGGATGAACTCCCCCACCAGCTCCTGGTCGGCGCCGCCGTGGCCGCCCTCCCGCGCCACCACCGGCACCGTCAGGTCACCCTCGGGGTCGTAGGCTCTCCTGCCGGCGTTCCACACCCGCACCACGCTTCCCGCCCCGGTGTCGCCGAAGTTCTCCAGGCGTCCCTCGGTGCCGATGACGGTGTAGTTGCGCCAGTAGTCCGGGGTGAAGTGGCACTGCTCGTAGCTGGCGTAGACACCGTTCTCCAGCCGCATGTGCATCATCGACAGGTCCTCCACGTCCACCACCGGGTTGAGGCCCTTCTGGGCGAGCGGCGGCCAGTTGCGCGCGGGGTCGTACCAGTCGTCCGGCAGCTCCGGGGTCCGGTCGGTGATCCCCCCATAGACGACCAGGCCGCCCATGCCGGTGACCCGCGTGGTGCGCGAGCCGGCCAGCCAGTGGATCACGTCGATGTCGTGCGCGCCCTTCTGCAGCAGCAGCCCGCCGGTGTTGCGCCGGTCGGCGTGCCAGTCCTTGAAGTAGTAGTCGCCGCCGTCACCGACGAAGTGACGGCACCAGACCGCCTTGACCTCCCCGATCGCCCCCTCGGTGATCAGCCGCCGCATGGTGCGCACCACCGGCATGTGCCGCATGTTGTGGCCGACGTAGAGCCGGGTGCGCTCCTCACGGGCGGTGCGCAGGATCAGGTCGCAGTCCTCGAGCGTGATCGCGAGCGGCTTCTCGACGAAGGTGGGCTTCCCGGCCTTCAGCGATCGCACCGCCAGCTCGGCGTGGGTGTGGTCCGGCGTGACGATGATGACCGCGTCGACGTCGGCGTCCAGCAGCCCGGCGAAGTCGCCCGTCGCGCGCACCTGCGGGCCGATCAGCCGGCGCGCGTCCGCCAGCGCCTCCTCCCGGGGGTCGCAGACGGCGACCACGCGGCTCCCCCGGCCGGGACGGTGGGCCTCCAGCGCCACCGAGCGGCGCAGCCCGAACCCCGCCACCCCGATCCGCAGATCCGCCTCCCCGCCACCCGCGGCCACCGCGCCGCCGGAAGTCCCCTGGCTCATGCTTCCCCTCACTGCTCATTTATGCCGCTACATCGGCATGAACAAGCACTTTAGGGCAAACGTGGTAGGGATGGCATCAGGCACCGCCCACGAACGCCCCGCGCGTGAGGACGCCCGTCCGGGTAGAAGTGGACCATGCCGACAGCGTGGTCCCCCAGGGTCTCCCGTCCGGTGATGCACCAGCGGTGGTCCGCCCTGACGTTCATCCACTGGCGCTACCCGGCCGGCGTGGTGCAGGCGCTGCTGCCGGAGGGGCTGACGGTGGAGACGTTCGACGGCTCGGCCTACGTCGGGCTCGTCCCCTTCCTCATGGAGGGCGTGCGACCGCCCGGGGTGCCGCCCCTGCCGTGGCTCTCGCGGTTCCCCGAGACCAACGTGCGCACCTACGTGCGAGACGCCCTCGGGCGCAGCGGGCTGTGGTTCCTGTCGCTGGACGCCGAGCGCCTTCCCGCCGTCCTCGGCGGCCGGGCCGGCTACCGGCTTCCTTACTACTGGTCCGCCATGTCCGTGCGCGTGGACGGCGACCGCCACCTGTACCGCTGCCGCCGCCGCTGGCCGGGGCCCGCCGGCGCGCGCGGCGACGCGGAGGTCGAGCTGGGACCGCCGCTCTCGGAGACCGAGCGCGACGAGCGGGCGAGCTTCCTGACCGACCGCTACCGGCTGTTCACCCTCATCGCCGGCAGGCCGGCCCACGCCGAGGTCGAACACCCTCCCTGGCGCCTGCACCACGCCCGGCTGGTGCGCGTCAGGCAGGATCTCCTCCAGGCGGCCGGGCTCCCCGCCCCCGATCACGACCCGCTCATGCACGCCTCGCCCGGGGTCGCCGTCCGCATCGGCATGTGGCACCACTAGACAGGCGCCTCTGGCTTCGCCGCGGGGGAGAGACGATGGCGACGCCGCCGTGCGGTGGCCGGGCCTGCACTAACATCTACTGACGTGGGGGGACTGATGGTGGGTTGTGAAGACATGGGGATCGAGGCGGAGCCGGCCGCGCGCACGCCGGACGGCTGCGAGGAGTGCCTTGCCGAAGGCCGCCGCTACGTCCATCTCCGCAAGTGCGTCCAGTGCGGTCACATCGGATGCTGCGACTCCTCGCCCGGGCGGCACGCCACCCGGCACTTCGAGGAGACCGGCCATCCGGTGATGCGGTCGTTCCAGGACGGCGAGGCGTGGCTGTGGTGCTACATCCACGAGGTCGTGAGCCTGACGCCGGCCGCCCGATGAGCGAGGCGCGCTACTCGCGCGCCAGGGTCGCCTCCTCGTAGTCCAGCTCCCTGGTGACCCGGCGCAGCACCTCGTCGTCGATGCGGCGCTCGTCGCGCATGCGCACCAGCACCGAACGCTCGGCCTCCAGCATGGCGCGGCGGAGCCTGCGGTACAGCGCGCTCGGCGTCTCCTCGCCCTCGGGGCCGACGCCCCCGCCGAGACGCTCCCACGCGCCCATCGCGCGGCGCTCGGCCTGGACGCGCAGCCCGTCGACGACCTCGGCATGGGTCTCGATGACGCCGTCGCCGGTGAGCTCCTCCAGCCGGGCGAGCGCCGCGCCGGCCGCCGCCTGCTGCGCCGCCGCCTCCGACAGGTTGTCCTTGTAGACCTCCTGATCGCTGGAGACGCCCAGCCTCCTGATCAGCAGGGGGAACGAGAGGCCCTGCACCAGCAGGGTTCCGGTGACCACCACGAAGGTGAGGAACAGCAGCAGGTCGCGCGCCGGGAAGTCCGGGGGCAGCGCGAAGGCCGCGGCCAGCGACACCACGCCGCGCATGCCCGCCCAGCCGATCACGGCGGTGTGGGCACGGGTGGGCTTAGGCTCCCGCTCGCGGATCCTGCGGAACAGCAGGCGCGGCAGGTAGACGCCCGGGATCACCCAGACGACGCGGGCCACCACCACCGCCGCGAACACCGCGACCGAGTAGCCCGCGACATGCCAGGGGTTCTGGCCCCTCAGCCCCTGCAGGATGAGCGGGAGCTGGAGCCCGATGAGCAGGAAGACCACGATCTCCAGGAAGAAGTCGATGACCTTCCACATCGAGTACGAGACCAGCCGCGCGCCGTAGCTGGTGCGATAGGCGCGGTGCCCCAGGAAGACGCCGACCACCACGACCGACAGCACCCCGGAGACCTCCACGGCCTCGGCCGTGAGGTAGGCCACGAACGGGATCAGCAGCGAGATCGCGTTCGTGATCAGCGGGTCCTCCAGGCGCTCGAACAGCCGGCCGATGACGTAGGCCAGCGCGAGGCCGATCACCAGCCCGCCGCCCGCGGCGTAGGCGAAGTGCCAGAAGGCGTCGAGCATGCTGACGCCCTGCCCGACGGCGGCGGCCACCGCGACCCGGTAGGCCGTCAGCGCGGTGGCGTCGTTGAACAGGCTCTCGCCCACCAGGATGGTGATGACCTTGCGCGGGAGGCCGAGCCTGCGGGCCACGGCGACGGCCGCCACCGCGTCCGGCGGGGCGACGATGGCGCCGAGCGCGAAGGCCGCCGCCAGCGGCAGGCTGGGGATCATCGCATGGGTCAGCAGGCCCACCACGGCGGTGCTGAACAGCACGAGCCCCACCGACAGCAGGCCGACCGGCCGGCGGACGTCACGCAGGCGCAGGTAGGAACTGTCGAGCGCCGCGGAGTACAGCAGCGGTGGCAGGAAGATGAGAAGGACGATCTCGGGGTCCAGGCGGTAGGAGGGCACGCCCTGGATCGGGGCGGCGATCATTCCGACGATGAGCCCCGCGAGCACCAGCAGCAGCGGAGTGGACCAGCCTCGCCATCGGGCGATCGCCGCGATCGCCACCGCGCCCGCGGGGAGCAGCACGAGCTGGAGCGCAGTCGTAACGTTCATTGATCACAAGGATATGCGGCGCGCGAAGGCACGGCTGCGCCTTCTCCCGGCCGTTCACCGCGGGAACGGCCCTGCGCGGTGGACGGCGACCGGACCCCTGGCATCGCGGCGGGCGGACCACCGGCACCGCGGTGGACGGACCACCGGCATCGCTGCGGGCGGCGGGCGGCGGCCGGACCACCGGCACCGTGGCGGGCCCTCGGACCGGCGGAGGCACGCGGCCGCAGGTCCGCCGTGCCTCACCAGTCCCGGCCGGGCTCCTGCGGGTAGGGGCGGCCGTTCCCGTCGGTGCCGGGCCGCCCGTCGGGACGGACGCGCTCGCCCGTCGTGTACATCGGGTCGTGGACGTACGGGCGCGGCAGGTTCGGATCGGTGGAGTCCGGCGGCCGCTGCGCCATGGAACCCAGGCCGAGCGGGTCGGAGGGGTCCACGGCGGACTGGGGAGGCACCTGCGGCAGGTCGTACCCCGAGGGGTCCCCCGACGGCCGGTACCCCGCGTCGGGCTGGCCGAACGGCAGGGAGTCGTTGACGATGAGGTTCTCCCTCGGCACCGCGTCGGCGTCGGCGCCGCCGTACCGGGCCCCGCCGTACTCCGGGAGGGGCGGATACTCCGGCGAGGAGCCGTAGCCGGGCGAAGCCGAGTAGTCGAGGGGAGGCGTGCCGTAGTCGGCCGGCCGGCCGTAGTCCGCCCCGGGCCCGAACTCGCCCTGGGGCCCGAAGGCGGCGCCGGGGGTGTAGTCGTTCGCGGCCCCGTAGTCGTTCTGCGTGCCGTAGTCGTTCGCGGTGCCGTAGTCGTTCTGAGCGCCGTAGTCACCGCGCCCGGCGGGTGCGCCGTAGTCACCTCGAGGGTCATGGCCGGCGGGCGGCGGGTAGTCGCCGGTGTAGGAGAAACCGCTGGGGGGCGTGTAGTCGGGGTTCGCGCCGTATTCGCCCGCGGCGGCCTGCGGGACCGGCTGCGGGCCGGTGCCCGGCAGGGAACCGGGGAAGGGTGCCTGCGGCGGGACGACGCCGAGCGGCGGCTCGGGCTGCGAGGGATAGTCCGGCATCCGGGACGGATGGCCGCCGAGGGGCGCCTGGCCGGGCGCCGGGTAGCCCGGTTGCGGCTGGTAGCCGGGCCCCGCCTGGTAGTCCGCTCCCGCGGTGTGGTGCGGCCCCGCGGGATACTCCGGGTGCGCCGCGTAGTCGGGGGCGACGAAATGCGGTGCAGGGTCGCCCAGTGCCGGGTAGCCGGGCCCCCCTGGGTAGTCGCCTTGAGGACCCGGGTAGTCGCCTTGAGGACCCGGATAGTCGCCTTGAGGACCCGGATAGTCGCCTTGGGGGCCGGGATAGTCGCTCTGAGGATGGGCCGGGGCCGGATAGTCGCCCTGAGCAGGGACCTGGGCCGGGTGGTCGCCCTGCCGCGCCGCCTGTGGCGCATAGTCGCCCTCGGGGACGGTCCGCGCGGGCCGGTCGCCTCGGCGCGAGTCGCCGCGGCGGGAGCGCGACGCCACGAGCTTGTCCGGGACCGGCGCCGCTCCCCGGGCCACCAGCACGTCATTGGGGCCATGGGCCGCCACAGGGAGCCCGACCGTGTCCTCACGCGGGTAAGGGCCGGCGGTGCCGTGCTCGTCGAGGTAGGGCTGCTCGTCAGGGTAGGGCTGCTCGTCGGGGTAGCCGGCCTCCTCGGGTACGCCGGCCGGGCGGGCGTACTGGCCCGTGCCCGGATACTCGGGGTACTCAGGTTCCTCGGCCTCGTCGCCGTAGTCCTCTTCCCCGTCGGCGTACTCGCCGCCCGCCTCCGCGTACCCCTCGTCCAGCGTGTCCAGCAAGCGGCCCACGTCGTCCATCGGCATACGGAAACTGGCGGTGCACATCTCGCCTCGCCACAGGCTGAGGACGAGCGTGCCCTCATGCCAGGTGACCCGGAGAACTCGCTCCTGGCCCCGGGCGTCGAAGAACACCTCACCGAACGATGGCAGTGGGACAACTTCCGACATGGCACTCATAGTGCTTTAACCAGCCTTTATTCGTCCACTCGACCTCAGAAAACCCTACCGAACCGTACATGTCGCCGTCATGGCAGACCCCGCAGGCCACTCCTCGCACACGCTCCCCACGAAAGGGCATGCGAACGGCAGATCGTCCTTGACCTCTCAGACCCGGCCACGCCAGTCTGCCACGCCGCCCGCCGAACGGGTTCCGGAATGCCGAGATGGACCCGGAACGCGCCGGGAGTTGCCTCACCACTCGGGGCACGGCGACCCCCGGAAGGCCGGTAGCGTTGCATGTCGTGCTCGACGACTCCCTCAGCGCCATCGACGGCGTCCCCGAAGACGTCATGGACGACGTTCCGGACACCAGCGACACTCCCGGCGAGGAGGCCTTCGACGAGGAGGACCTCTCCGCCGAGGAGGAGGACCTGCCGCCCGTCGAGGAGCTCCTCCGCGCGGCCGTCGCCGGAGTGGGCGGCGCCGAGAGACCCGGCCAGGTGACCATGGCCAAGGCCGTGCGGAACGCCATCGAGAACGACGAACACGTCGCCGTCCAGGCGGGCACCGGCACCGGCAAGTCGCTGGCCTACCTCGTGCCGGCCCTGCGTCACGCCATCGAGTCCGACAGCGCCGTCGTGGTCTCCACCGCCACCATCGCCCTCCAGCGCCAGCTCGTGGACCGCGATCTTCCCCGGCTGTCCGGGTCCCTGGCCGACCATCTTCCCCATGAGCCACAGTTCGCCATCCTTAAGGGAAGGCGAAACTATCTCTGCCGCTACAAACTGACGGCGGCCTGGCCCGACGAGGAGCAGGACCAGCTCTTCGACGCCCGCGAGGTCAGCGCCACCGGGCGCATGGTCCAGCGCATCCAGGAGTGGGCCGAGGAGACCGAGACCGGCGACCGGGACGAGCTGGTCCCGGGCGTGAACGAGCAGGCGTGGCGGCAGTTCTCCGTCAGCGCCAAAGAGTGCCTCGGCGCCCAGCGGTGCCCGAGCGGCCCCGAATGCTTCGCCGAGCAGGCCAGGGAACGGGCGGGCCAGGTCGACGTCGTCGTCACCAACCACGCGCTGCTCGCCATCGACGCCATGGAAGAGTTCGCGGTCCTGCCCGAGCATGACGTCGTCGTGGTGGACGAGGCCCACGAGCTCGTCGACCGCGTCACGAGCGTGGTCACCGACGAGCTGTCGGAGATCACCGTCTCGACGGCCGTGCGCCGCGTCGGGCGGGTCATCGAGCAGGGCGTCGCCGACCGCCTCCAGGAGGCCGGCGAAGACCTGAAGGCGCTGCTGTCCGCCGCGCCTCCGGGACGTCTCGACCAGCTCCCCCAGGTCCTCGGGGTGACGCTGTCGGTCCTGCGGGACGCCGCGTTCGCCTGCCTCACCGCGATGGGCTCGCGCGGCGGCGACATGTGGGGCGGCAGCAAGAAGGACGACCCGGAGGGCGCCGGGCAGCGCAAGGCGGCGTTCACCGCGCTGGACGAGGTCCACGACACGGCCGTGCGCATCCTCGAGGCGTTCGGCGGCGACTCGGAGGTCGACCGGGCCGAGGTCGTCTGGCTGGAGGGGGCCACCGACCGCCGTCCCGCCCTGCTGAAGGTCGCGCCGCTGAGCGTCGGCGGAATGCTCCGCGACAAGCTGTTCGCCGACCGCACCGTCATCCTGACCAGCGCCACCCTCGCCCTCGGCGGCACCTTCGACGGCATGGCCCGCCAATGGGGCCTCGGCCCCGCCCGCCCGAGCGGCGACGACCCAACCTCGGCCCAGCGACCCGCAGAGCCCACGAACGCACCCGACACCCCGAAAACCGGAGACCCACGAGACCAGGAGGCCCGTGGCGGAACCGGAACCGCGAAAACCGGAAACCAACGCGACCGGGACTCCCATAGCGGGACCGGGGCGGCTAAGGCCGGAGACCAGCGCGACCAGGAGTCCCATAGCGGAACTGGGGACGGTTCCGGGCAGAAGCGCAAGGCCTGGACGGGCCTGGACGTCGGATCCCCCTTCGACCACGCCCGCAGCGGCATCCTCTACATCGCCAAGCACCTCCCCCAGCCGGGCCGCGATGGGCTTCCCAAGGAGTACCTCGACGAGATCGCCGAGCTGATCGAGGCCGCGGGCGGGCGGACGCTCGGCCTGTTCTCCTCCATGCGCGCCGCGAAGGCCGCCACCGAGGCGCTGCGCGAACGCATCGGGATGCCCTTGCTGTGCCAGGGCGACGACTCCACCTCGCTGCTGGTCAAGCAGTTCGCCGAGGATCCGGCCACCTGCCTGTTCGGCACGCTCTCGCTGTGGCAGGGCGTCGACGTGCCGGGCCCGTCGCTGAGCCTGGTGATCATCGACCGCATCCCGTTCCCCCGGCCCGACGACCCGCTGGCCTCAGCGCGGCAGCGGCACGTCGCCGCGCGGGGCGGCAACGGGTTCATGGCCGTCGCCGCCACCCACGCCGCGCTGCTGCTGGCCCAGGGCACCGGAAGGCTGCTGCGCGGCCAGGACGACAAGGGCGTCGTGGCCGTGCTCGACCCGCGGCTCGCGACCGCCCGCTACGCGGGCTTCCTGCGCGACTCGCTCCCACCGTTCTGGACCACCACCGACCCCACCAAAGTCCGCGCCGCCCTCCGCCGCCTCACCACCACCCCGGCATAGGCGTACGCGGTCACCCGGTCACGGGCGTCACAGGGTCGCACGGTTACGGGGATCACACGGTGCTGGGGATCACGCGGATCGCCCTGGCCCCCGGTGCAGCAGAGCAGCGCTTGCTCGGCGATCGCTTCCCCGCAGGCCCCTTGAAGCCCGCGCCGCCCCACCGCCACCCCGCATAGGGCCCCGCAGGCCGCTGCCGGCCTCGCCCTGGCAAGGTCCGCCCTCCCTTACCCCCGATAGGGAAGTCCGTGTCCGGCGCCGCGACGGCGAGAAGGAGATACGGCGATGCCGGCGCCACCGTACGGCGGGCGAGACGGGGCTCGCGAGCCTCTAGGCGTACGGCTCCAGGTAGGGGCGTTTGGGGTCGACGGCGTCGCCCGAGGAGGTGCCGCGCAGGCGGCGGCCCACCCAGGGGATGAAGTGCTCGCGCAGCCACAGCCGGTCCTCGCGGAGCTTGGCCGCGCGGGCGGCCCGCTCGCGCGGCGGCCAGGCGCGGCGCCAGTCCTCCTCCGACGACACGCCGAGGACCTCGCACACCTTCGCGGCGACCAGGCTGTGCCCTTCGGCGTTCATGTGCAGGCGGTCGTCGCTCCAGGCCCGCCAGTCGCGGATCGACTGCATCGACCACTGGTCGACCACGTGGCAGCCGTACAGGTCGGCGATGGACCGGATGTGCATGTAGAACACCGCGAACCTGCCGCGGAACCTGCGCATCAGCGGCGTGTCGCGCGGGTCCACGCCCGTGAACAGCACGACGTCGGCACCGGTGCCCCGCAGATCGCGCACGGCGCGTGCGAAGGTCTTGGCCATGCGGTCGGGGTCGCTGCCGGGCCGCAGCAGGTCGTTGCCACCGGCGCAGAAGCTGATCAGATCGGGCTTCAGCTCGATCGCGGCCGGCACCTGGTGCTCCACGATCTGGTCGAGCAACTTGCCGCGCACCGCGAGGTTGGCGTACCGGAAATCGGGCTCGAGGGCGGCGAGCCGCTCGGCCACCCGGTCGGCCCAGCCGCGGAAGTGGCCGTCGCGGCCGGGGTCGTTGAGCCCTTCGGTGAAGCTGTCGCCGATGGCGACGTAAGAGGTGTACGCCCTCACCGCGTCTCCTCGGCGATCGCGCGCAGCGCCAGCTCGTAGGACCGCAGGCCGAAGCCCGCGATGGTGCCGGAGGCCACGGCGGCGACCACCGAGGTGTGGCGGAACTCCTCGCGGGCGGCCGGGTTGGAGATGTGCACCTCGATCAGCGGCGCCGTGCGCTGGGCGATCGCGTCGCGCAGCGCGTAGGAGTAGTGGGTGAAGGCGGCGGGGTTCAGCACCACGGGAATCGAGCCGTCGGCGGCCTCGTGGAGCCAGGACACCAGCTCAGACTCGTCATCGGTCTGCCGGACGTCCACCTCCAGCCCGAGCTCCTTGCCGGTGCGCCGGCACAGCGCGGCGAGGTCGTCGAAGGTCTCCGCGCCGTAGATGTCGGGCTCGCGCCTGCCCAGCCGCGAGAGGTTGGGACCGTTGAACACGTAGACCGTTCTCATCTCACCCTTGCCGTCCGCTCGATGCCCGCGTGTGCAATCTGCTCGCCACCCGAGCGTGCCGCCTGCTCAATGCCCCCGTGTGCCGTCCGCTTGGTGCCCCCGCGTGCCGTCTTTGATGGGACGCGCGTGGCGCCCGATTGTGCACGGGTCATCGTGCGATCTCGCGGTAGGCGGCTTCGAGCAGTTCCTCCGGAGGATCCTCCAGGCGGGTGACCTTGGCGACGTCGTCCAGGATCACGAAGCGCCGGGTGGCGCCGCGGTTCTTCTTGTCGACCCGCATGTGGTCGCGCAGCTCGGGCCACGCCTCGTGGCGGTAGGCGGTCGGCAGGCCCACCGAGGTCAGGATCGACCGCGTGCGCTCCACCAGGCCCGCCCCCGCGTGACCGGCCAGCCGCGACAGCTCAGCGGCGTACACCATGCCGATGGACACGGCCTCGCCGTGCCGCAGGTGGTATTCCTCGACGCGCTCGATGGCGTGGGCCAGCGTGTGGCCGTAGTTCAGGATCTCGCGCACGCCCGACTCGCGCAGGTCGGCGCCCACGACGTCGGCCTTGACCTGGATCTTGCGCCCGATCAGCGCGCGGGTGTGCCGGCCCTCGGGCATCCGAGCGCCCTCGGGGTCGTCCTCGACGAGCATCAGGATCGTCGGATCGGCGATGAAGCCGCCCTTGATCACCTCGGCGAGGCCGGCGACGTAGTCATCCCGCGGCACCGACACCAGGGTGGCGAGGTCGCACAGGACGCCGGCCGGCGGGTGGAACGAGCCGACGAGGTTCTTGCCCTCGGGGGTGTTGATGCCGGTCTTGCCGCCGACCGCGGCGTCGACCATGCCGAGGAGCGTGGTCGGCACCTGCACGACCTTGACGCCGCGCAGCCAGGTGGCCGCGACGAATCCGGCCAGGTCGGTGGTCGCTCCCCCGCCGACGCCGACGACGGCGTCCGAACGGGTCACCCCGTACCGGCCGAACGCCGACCATAGCTCGGCGGCCACCTCGACCGACTTGGCCTGCTCGCCGTCGGGAACGGGAAGCGCTACCACCGAGTACCCGGCGGCCGACAGCGCCCCGCAGACGGGGCGGGAGATCTCCGGCAGGCCGGCCGGGTGGACGACCGCGACCGTGCTGACGCCCTCACCGAGCAGGGCGGGAAGCTCGGCGAGCACGCCCGTCCCGACGACCACGTCGTAGGGACGCTCGCCCTTGACGGTGATGCGCGTGCTCGTCATGCCGGCAGCCCCTTCACGATCTCGTCGGCGATCTCCTCCGGCTCGCGGCCGTCGGTGGCGACGATGAGCGTGGCGAGCCGCTCGTAGATCGGGCGGCGCTCCTCCATGAGCCGCTTGAGCTGGCTGCGCGGGTTGAGCACCAGCAGCGGCCGCGCCTGGGCCAGGCCCACGCGCTGCACGGCGTCGGACAGGCCGACCTGGAGGTAGACCACCGGATGCTCCGCGAGGAGCAGCTGGGTCGCCTCCCGCATGATGGCCCCGCCGCCGAGCGACAGCACGCCGTCGTGCTCGGCGAGGGCACAGCGCACGGCCTCGGCCTCCAGCTCGCGGAACCGCTCCTCGCCGTCCTCGACGAAGACGTCCGAGACCGGCTTGCCCGCCACGGCCTCCACGTCGGCGTCGGTGTCGCGGAAGCCCGTGCCGAGGCGCTCGGCCAGCAGGCGGCCGATGGTGGACTTGCCCGACCCGGGCGGGCCGATCAGCACAACTCTGGGAGACGTCACTTGATCACCATCGACGAGAGGTAGCCGGAAAGGTTGCGGGCGACCTCCTCCACGGAGTCGCCGCCGAACTTCTCGACGGCCGCGTCGGCGAGCACCAGCGCGACCATCGCCTCAGCGACGATACCGGCGGCGGGAACCGCGCACACATCGGATCGCTGGTTGATGGCCTTGGCCGGCTCGCCGGTGAGCACGTCGACCGTGGACAGCGCGCGAGGCACCGTGGAGATCGGCTTCATCGCGGCGCGCACCCGCAGCGGCTCGCCGTTGGTCATCCCGCCCTCCACGCCACCGGCGCGGTTGGTGACACGGCGCACGCCCTCCGCGGTGTTCTCGATCTCGTCGTGGGCCTGGGAGCCGCGGCGGCGCGCGGTCTCGAAGCCGTCCCCGACCGCCACCCCCTTGATCGCCTGGATGCCCATGAGCGCCGCCGCGAGACGCGCGTCCAGGCGCCGGTCCCAGTGGACGTAGCTGCCGAGCCCCGGCGGCAGCCCGTACACGACCACCTCGACGACGCCGCCGAGCGTGTCGCCTTCCCTCTTCGCCGTGTCGATCTCCTCGATCATCGCGGCGCCCGCCTCGGCGTCCAGGCAGCGCGCCGGGTGGTCGTCGACGGCGGCCAGGTCGCCGGGGCCGGGAATGACGCCGTCCGGCGCCTCGACCGTGCCGATGGCGACGACGTGGCTGACGATGTCGGCACCGAGCGCCTGCTTGAGGAAGTTGCGGGCGACCTGGCCGAGGGCGACCCGGGCGGCCGTCTCGCGGGCACTGGCCCGGTCGAGGATCGGACGGGCGTCGTCGAAGCCGTACTTCTGCATGCCCGACAGGTCGGCGTGCCCGGGACGCGGGCGCGACAGCGGCGCGTTGCGGGCCTGCGCGGCGAGCAGGTCGGGGTCGACCGGGTCGGCCGCCATCACGGTCTCCCACTTGGGCCACTCGGTGTTGCCGACGCGGATCGCCACGGGGCTGCCGAGAGTGCGGCCATGGCGCACGCCGCCGACGATGTTCACCTCGTCCTGCTCGAACTTCATGCGCGCGCCGCGGCCGTAACCGAGCCGGCGCCTCGCCAGAGCGTGCTCCACGTCGGCGGTCGTGACCGCCACGCCTGCGGGCATGCCCTCGAGGATCGCGACGAGTTCGGGGCCGTGGGACTCACCTGCGGTCAACCAGCGCAACATGATGACAAGTCTTCCATGTACCGCCCAGTGCCCTCACCCCACCACGGCCGATCAGGACGGGGTCCAGGTCAGCAGGGCCGCCAGGGCGCCGAACAGGATGAACGGGCCCAGCGGGAACTGGCTCTTCAGCGTGCCTCTGCGGCCGGCCAGCAGGACGATGGCGTACAAGGCCCCGAGGAACTGCCCGGCGACCGCGCCGACGAGCCAGGCGTCGAGCCCCAGGGCACCGGCCAGCATCCCGGTGAGCCCGGCGAGCTTGACGTCGCCGAGCCCGAGCGCCTCGGGCCGCGCGAACCAGAGGAGGGCGTACGCTCCGGCCAGCGCCAGCCCGCCGAGCAGGGCGTCCACGAGCCTCCCCGTGGGGACCAGCAGGGCTGCGAGGATCGGGTAGGAAGGCAGGGTGATGGCGTCCGGCAGCCGCTGGATCCGCCAGTCGATCACCGCGAGCGCGCACCCCGCCACCGCCGCGTAGATCCAGGCCGCGAGCCACGCCGTCCCCGCGAGCTTCCACGCGACTAGTGCGCAGGCGGCGGCGGTGGCCCCTTCGATCAGCGGCGGCCACGCGGGCAGCGGGACGGCGCGCACCGTCCGGCGGAACGCCTCCCGCGCCTCGGCCCGATACGCCGCGCGGGGCCCCGCCGCCGATTCCGCATCCGCCGGGGACTCCGCATCCGCGGCCGGGTCCGCACCCACCACTGGCCCCGCACCCTTGACCGGCTCCGCACCCGTGCCTGGCTCACCCAGGGGAGAGGAAGGGAAGGCGCGCGAGGCGTCTTGGCCGGGGCGGAAACCGCCCGCCAGGACGCGGACATAGGCCCCGGCGATCAGGCCCGCGAGCGCGGCCCCGGCGACGATGAAGCTTGAACTCACCCGCCGACCCTAGTGCCGTTCACCGAGACATCAGTGAGTCACAGTGATTCGCCCGTTGCGGGGCGAAGGTCCCTGTCTGACCGAGGCGGTTGCCCGGTGCAGGGTAGACGTTTCGCAGCCGTCTGCCCCGCTGGGCGGGGTCTAAGGAAAGCCGAGATTCACTGATCAACGATGCAACGGTTGTCTACCCCACCGGCCAGGGCGACGGAAGCGCGGCTACCTGGTGCGGCGGCGGAGGTGGCGGAGGAAGCCGCGTCGCTGGGCGGGGACGCGGGCGACCGTCACCTCGGCGTGCTCCGACAGGGCGTTCAGCAGGGGCTGGAGGGTGTCGTCGTCCCCGGTGACCCGGCCGATCGAGGCCAGCGCGTGCAGCATGCCGCCCTCGATGGCGAACGCCACCGGGCCGGCCACGTCGACCATCACGGCGGCGGCGCCCTCGCCGAGCGCCGCCCGGCAGACCTGCGGCGTCAGGGCCTGGATGGGCCGCGCGTCGGCGCGCCAGAGCTTGAGCGACTCGGTGCCGGTGAAGGCGGGGACCGCCTTCCTGCCGTCGGCGCCGACCAGCACCGGCAACGCCATCTCGCTTTCCTTCTCCTGCTGGAGCCCGTGCTCGCCGACCTCGGACTCGGTCAGCAGGGCCACGACCGGCACGAGCAGGCGCGCCGTGCTCAGGGCCGAGGCCACGACGGCGGCGTCGGCCGTACCGGCGGCGAAGGCGGAGAGCGCCGCCGCCACGGAGGCGTCGGCGCTGCCGTCGTCGTCGGGGACCAGGGGCTGCGGAATGCTCGGCACGACCCGCGAGCCTACCCGCCGCCACGGCCGCCCAGCCCGCCGGCACGCCGGGCATGCCGGCATGCCCGGCGTGGTCAGCCGAGGTCAGCCGAGGTCGGCTATGGCGGCGACGGGGCCGCCGCCCGAGGGGCCCTGGTGGACGGCGGCGACCGACACGAAGACGGCCGGGTCGCCGGTGACGCTGGCCGCCACCCCGCCGACCGTGGCCTTGATCTGCCGGTGCCAGTGCACGTCGGAGTCGTCCAGCATGATGTTCCTGCGCCCGCGCACCCGGCCGCTGGGGTCGGCCTCGCACTTCATGAACACGTTGACGAGCCTGTCGCCGAGGTCGCTGGAGTGCGGGCGGTCGGGCAGCTCGATGCCGCTGGAGCGGATCGCCTCCCAGATGCCGTCGGCGTCCAGCGCGTCCTTCATCACGCTGTGGCCGATGCGGTAGCGCCCGCCGATGCCGCGCACGTTGCCGACCACGACGATCTGCGCGCGGTCCAGCTCGACGCCCGAGGAGCAGGAGGCGACGCTGGAGTAGAGGGAGAGGTCCTTGTGGATCTGGTCCGCCGTGGGCATCTCGATCTCGCCGAGCGCGACGGCGATGCCGAGCGCGGTCGTGGAGTTGGAGATGTCCATGGAGGGGCCGGTGTCCTCGATCACGACGTCCTGGCCGCGCGACTTGGCCTCGGTGATCGTGGCGAGGGTGAGCAGCGGGGTCTTGGTCTGCACGTAGTGGACGTCGGCCGGGTCCTCGATGCCCGCGATCTTCATGGCCTCGCGCACGCCGGCGGCGACCTTCTCGACCATGGCGGGACGGCCGATGTCCTCGGGGAGGATGACGTCGCTCATCGCGACCCCGACCGAGACGCGCGGCTCGCCGGACGCCTCGGCCTGTGACGGGTCCAGGGACGCGAAGATCGTGGCGTGCGGGCTCAGCACCCCGTCGGTGCCGCCCGACCACACCAGCGGCACCTGCGCGACCTCCTCCGGCGTGCGCGTGCCCTTGGCGATCAGCACCTCCCGGAAGGCGCGGTCGGCGAGGATGCGGGTGTAGTCGTTGACGCCGCCGTTGCCCTCGGTCTTGCCGATCACGGCGAGAACCCGGTCGGCCTCGATCACCCCGTCGTCGATGAGCTTCGCGAGCCCGGAGGCGTCGGTGACGCTCTCGATGGCGACCTTGCGCACCTCGATCGGATCCGGCATATCTCCTACCCTTCGGTCGTTCAATCCGCTAAGTCGTTCAATCGCTAAGTCGATTCGCGGTCACCAGCCGACGACGGTGCCGGTGGCGCCGGCCAGCGCGTCGCCGATGTGCTCCAGCGAGGTGATCACTGCCCGGCCGCCCCCTTCGGCGAACCGCAGCGCCGCCTCCACCTTGGGGCCCATGCTTCCACTCGCGAAGTGCCCGGCCGCCTGCAGCGCGCGCAGTTCCGCCACGGTGGTCCTGCCGATCGGGCGGGCCCGCCCGGTGCCGTATCCCTCGACCGCCGCCGGCACGTCGGTCGCGACGATCAGCACGCTCGCCCGTACGGCGGCGGCGAGCACCGCGGCGGCCGCGTCCTTGTCGATCACGGCCTCGACGCCACGCAGCGAGCCGTCGGCCTGGCGGGCGACGGGCACTCCCCCGCCTCCGGCGACGACGACCGTGTACCCGGCGTCCATCAGGGCGAGCGCGGCCGGCGCGTCGAGGATCTCCAGGGGCGCGGGCGAGGCCACGACGCGGCGGAACCCCTTGCCGGGGAACGCGCGCCAGGTCTGGCCGAGCTGCTCGAACCTGCGCGCCTCGGCCTCGGTGAAGTACCTGCCGATCGGCTTGACCGGGGCCGCGAAGGCGGGGTCGGCGAGGTCCACCAGGGTGCGGGTCACCACGACGGCCGCCGGATGGCCGAGGGCGTTGAGTATCAGGACCCCGATGGTCGCCTGGGTCTGCGCGCCGCACCAGTCGAGCGGCACGGGAGGGACGACTTCGGCCGCGAGCTGGTTCTTCAGCAGCAGGTTGCCCACCTGGGGGCCGTTGCCGTGTGTCAGGACCACCTGGTGGCCCTGGGAGATCAGCGCGGAGACGTGCGCCATGGCCTGCTCGACGGCCAGGCGCTGGTCGGCCGGCGAGGCGCTTCCGTCCGGCGCGGTCATCGCGTTGCCGCCGAGAGCGATCAGTACGCGTTCACCCACAGCCTGAAGCTATCCAGAGTGGCGCTCCTTGCTCATTGGCCATATTTGCCCATGAACAGCGGTTCCTTCGGCTGTATCCGCCGAATCGGAGGTCCAGGATGCGGTTTCGACGGCCGCCGGGCCGGCGTACGGGCACGGCGGCCCGGCGCGCGTACGTCCTGGCCCGGATCACACCCTGCACCTGGTCGGCACGAATATCACCACAGGACCCGCATACAAGGCAGAATCGGGGCGTGGAGCCCCAGAGATTAGAGCGCGACGAAGTCGCCGCCGCCATGGCCGCCCGCCGCGAGCTCGGTCCCCAGTACGAGCTGGAACTCGCCGAGTCCCTCGTCGACCGCGTCAACGCGGTGATCGACGCCCGGCTCGCCGCCCAGCCCGTCAACCGGCGCCCGGGCCCCGATTGGGCGCAGATGGCCCTCGGCCTGGGATCCCTCGCGCTGTCGGTCCCGCTGACGGCGATCGTGGCCAGCACCACGTCCCGCACCGCTCCGCTTCTGCTGGTCTTCGCCCTCGTCGCCGCGGTCAACTTGGCATACGCCGTCAGCAAGGCCGGCGCACGCCGCAGAGACTGACGCCACGGCTCAGGGTTGGCCGGAAGCCGCGGTCGCGCCCGAGGTGAAGTTGTGGCGGACGGCCGTCGAGCTGGAATGATGATCCTCCACCCCTAAATGGAGATCAATCGTGTTCATCGCGGAACCACTCGACGCATCGCCAACGCCCGCCCCCGGGCTCAGCCATGAACGTATCGGCATGTTCACCGACGCGGTCTTCGCCATCGCGATCACCCTTCTGGTCATCGACATCAAGCGGCCCGAGGAAGCCGACCTGAAAAGGCTCGGCGCATTCATCTCCGAGCAGGCGGGGGCCTTCATCGCCTTCGTCATCGCCTTCGTGATGTTGTGGGCGGCCTGGCGGGCCCACCACATGGTGTTCGACCAGATCACCCGGGTCTCGCGGCCGGCCGTCGCGGTTCACCTGCCGCTGTTGCTGTTCGCGGCGTTCCTCCCCTATCCCACGGGGATCTTCGGTGAGGCGTCGAGCGAACCCCTCGCGATCAGCATGTTCGCGGGCACCGAGGCCATCTTGATGCTGTGCCTGGCCACGCTGATGACCCTGGTGCTGCGGCAGCGCCTGTACGCCGCGCACGCGAACACCGTGCGACTGGCGGTCCACAGCGTCGTCTACTGGGGCATGGGAGCGTACTGGGCGCTGTCGGCGGTGATCGCCTGGTGGGCTCCGGGGTACGTGCCGCTGGTGTGGATGGCCACGCCCCTGCTGGCGCCCGCGCTGGCCAAGGTGGGCCGCCGCCTGCACGCCCCGTCCCGGCCGGTCGGCTCGGCTCCGGCGAACGACTGACCGACTGACGACTGACGACTGACGACTGACAGCGACGCAGGCGCCGGGCACGCGGACCGGCTAGGCCGGGGCCACGAAGCCCCAGAGCACCTGGGCGATCTCGTCCACCTCGGCGAACTCGCCCGAGGCCACCGCGCTGACGAGATCGACCACCGAGTCGTCGTCGGTGTCGATCTCGATGCCGTTGTAGGCCAGGAACACCACCGTGCAGACCCAGGCGACCTGCTTGTCACCGCGGGTGAAGGGACGGTGGATGGTGAGGGAGTGCAGCAGCGCCGCGGCCTTGATCAGCACGTGGCCGTAGGCTTCGTGGCCGAACATGGACGCCTGCGGCCGGTGCAGGGCCGAGTCCAGGAGCCCGACGTCGCGAAGCGCCGGAGGAGCCCCGAGCGTCGACTCGGCCAGGTCCATCACCTGCTCCACGGTGAGGTAGCGGGTCATCCGCCCGGCTCCCGGCCGAGGCGGCACCGCACGCGTCCGCCGGCGAGGCGGGTCATTCGCCGAGCCGGTCGAGGACCGAGCGCCAGCGATGCGCCGCGGCGGCGCCCAGGCGCCGGATCTCCTCGTCGGCGTCGTGCCGGGCGAGGTACTCCTCGACGGCCGCCTGCACGACCTGCTGGACGCTGCGTCCTTCCTTCTCGGCGTGCCGGCGCACGGCCTCGGTCTGCTCTTCGCTGAGGCGAAGCGTCATGGCCATACCTCCACGGTACGCATCCGGTGTGAGCGCGATGGTGGACACGGTGAGTGTATGACCATTTACAGCGGGTTGTCAGGCTGTTCTCTCGCCGAGCCGCGCCAGCCGCGCGACCGCCTCGTCGATGATCTCGTCCTTCTTGCAGAAGGCGAACCGGAGGAAGTGCCTGCCCAGCTCCGTGCGGTCGTAGAACACCTGGGTCGGGACGGCGACCACGCCGGCCAGCTCCGGCAGCCGCCTGGCGAGCTCGGCCCCGTCGGTGAAGCCGAGCGGCCGGATGTCGGTCTGCACGAAGTACGTCCCGGCCGGGCGGTACACCCCGAAGCCGGCGGCCGACAGCCCCGCCATGAGCCGGTCGCGCTTGGCCGCGAGCGAGTCGCGCAGCGCGGCGACCCAGCCCAGCTCCTCGCGCAGCGCGTACGCGGCCGCGACCTGCCACGGCCCGCCGGCGGTGAACGTCAGGAACTGCTTGACGGACTGGACGGCCGAGACCAGGTCCGCGGGCGCGCACACCCACCCCGTCTTCCAGCCGGTGACGGAGAAGGTCTTGCCGGCCGAGGAGATCATCACGGTGCGCTCGCGCATGCCCGGCAGGGTGGCGAGCGGGATGTGCTCCACGCCGTCGAAGGTCAGATGCTCGTACACCTCGTCGCTGATCGCGATGAGGTCGTGCTCCTGGCACACCGCCGCGATCAGCGACAGCTCGTCGCGGGTGAAGACGGTGCCGGTGGGGTTGTGCGGCGAGTTGACCATGATCGCCCTGGTGCGCGGGCCCACGGCCGCGCGAAGCTCCGCGGGGTCGAAGGTGAACCTCTCCCCCACCGGGCGCAATGTCACCGGCCGGCGAACGGCTCCGGCGAGCGCGATGGCGGCGGCGTAGGAGTCGTAGTAGGGCTCGAAGACGATCACCTCGTCGCCGGGCTCGCACAGCGCGAGGACGGAGGCCGCCAGCGCCTCGGTCGCGCCCACGGTGACCAGCACCTCGCCGTCGGGGTCGTAGACGAGCCCGTAGTGCTGCTTGCGGTGCTCGGCGACGGCCTGCCGCAGCTCGGGCAGCCCGGGGCCCGGGGGGTACTGGTTCAGGCCTCCCCTGATCGCCTCCACCGCCCGTTCGAGCATGGCGGCGGGCCCGTCGGTGTCGGGGAAGCCCTGCCCGAGGTTGATCGACCCGGTCCGTACGGCCAGGCCGGTCATCTCAGCGAAGATCGTCGTGCCGAATTCGCGCATGCGGGCGACCAGAGGCTCGTTCACGGCGGTCAGCCTATCTGCCCGCCGTACCCGCCCATCGGGGTGCCCGGCCGCGCGCCCGGCCGTTCGAACCGGTGCCCTAGGGAGCGCCCGCGTCCGGCCGTACGAACGTGTGCCCATCGGAGCGCCGGACCGCATGTATCAACCGGTGCCCTTGGGAGCGCCCCGCGTCCGGCCGTACGAACCGGCGCCAATCGGAAATACGTCCCCGAAGACCGCCTTCTGCCATCGAGCCGGAGATAGCCTCGTGGAGTGACCGCCAGGTTTGTCCTGAATCCGGAGGAGTACCGCCGGCCGGCTCCGACGCGCATCCGGGAACTGGACGCGCTGCGCGGCTTCGCGGTCTGCGGGATCACGCTGGTCAACACCTGGCAGCACACGTCCGGGGCGGCCGGGCGGAAGACCACGACGCCCACCGACTGGATCGTCGAGAACCTCCTGCAGAGCCGCTTCTTCCCGATCTTCTCCTTCCTCTTCGGCATGAGCTTCGTGCTGTTCCTGCGGTCCGCGGCCCGGAGGACGGCCCGCCCGCGCCTGGTCCTGCTCCGCAGGCTCGCGGTGCTCGCCTGTTTCGGGCTGCTGCACCGGATGCTCAGCCCCGGCGAGGTGCTCCTGCCCTACGCCCTCACCGGGGCCCTGGTGCTGCTGCCCGCCTCCTACCTGCGCCGGTGGGCGGTGCTGGCGGCGGGGATCGCCGCCACACTGTGGGCCGTGCTCTTCCACGCCGGAGGCGTGTGGCTCATCCCCGGGCTGTTCCTGCTCGGCATGGCCGTGATCGAGTACGCCCCCGGGCGCCGCGCGCTGACAGCGGCGTTCCTGGTGAGCGCGCCGCTCGCCCTGGCGCTGACCGGGGCGTGGGTGTACCTGTGGGCGCACCCCGAGACGTTCCGCTTTCCGTACACGGTGACCGTGTACCCGCTCGCAGGGCTGGCGGCCGGCACGGCGTACTGCACGGGCCTGCTGCTCGCGCTGCCTCGCCTGCCGGGGCTGATGGCCGTCCTCGAACCGCTCGGGCGCATCGCCCTCACCGCGTACGTCTCCGGCACCCTGGTCACCCTCGCGGCGCTGCCGCTCCTCGTCCAGGACGCCACCCGGTCGGGCGTCCTCATCCTCGCCGCCGCCACGATCGCCGCGCTCGCCGCCGTCGCCCGCTGGTGGTCAGCCCGCTTCAGGTACGGCCCGCTGGAGTGGGTGTGGCGGTGTCTCACATGGTGGGAACCGGTGCCGAACCGCCGCCCGGGAGCCTCGGCAGCAGGGGCCTCGGGCCCTTAGGCTGGTGCGGTGACCCGCATCGCCCTCTGCCAGATACCGGTGTCCGTCGACCCCAAGACCAACCTGGAGCGTGTGCGCGACGCCCTGGGCCGGGCCGCCTCGCGCGGCGCCACGCTCGCGGTGTTCCCGGAGGCGACCCTCACCCGGTTCGGCAAGGGCGTCGCCGAGGCCGCCGAGCCGCTCGACGGCCCCTTCGTCACCGCCGTGGCCGACGCCGCCCGGGCCAACGAGGTCGCCGTCGTGTTCGGCACCTTCGACCCGGCCGTCGAGCGGGCGCACGACACCGCCGGCGACGAAGGGCAGGGCACCGCCGGTGAGCGGGCGCACGACACCGCCGGCGACCCGGGGCAGGGCGCCGCCGGAGGGCGGGTGTACAACACCGCCGTCGCGCTCGACCGGCGCGGCGGACTACGCGCCGCCTACCGCAAGATCCACCTGTTCGACTCGTTCGGCGCCCGCGAGTCCGACCTCGTCGCGCCGGGCGGCACACCGGTGGTCGTGGAGCTCGAGGGCCTGCGGGTCGGGCTGATCACCTGTTACGACATCCGCTTCCCCGAGCTGGCGCGCGCACTGGTGGACCAGGGCGCCGAGGCGTTCGTCGTGATCGCCGCGTGGGGCGCGGGCCCGATGAAGGAAGAGCACTGGGTCACCCTGGTCAGGGCGAGGGCCATCGAGAACACCATGTGGACCCTCGCCGTCGGGCAGGCGCCCGACCCGGAGGCCAAGGACGGCTTCGGGATCGGCCGGAGCATGCTGGTCGATCCTTTGGGAGTGGTACGTACCGATCTGGGCCCCGGGAGCGCCGTCCAGGTCGTCGAGATCGACCCGGCCGAGACCGATCGGGTGCGCGCCACGCTGCCCTCTCTTTCTCATCGGCGCCCAGATATTTATCGCGCCATGCCGCCGAGGTCGGCAGATCTTGACATCCACCCCGGCGTGAACGCCGAGGACTCCCCCACGTCGCCGTAGGGTACTTACTGCTTCTGCTACGCCGCTTGTGCACCGTAGATTCCGGGCGGAGCCAGGGTTGGAGTTGCCTCACCTGGTCTTACCTGCCCTCCACAGTCGTTTTCGCCGTGTCCAGCCAGCCCAGCGGCCACGGTGATACGGGTAGTGCGGAGGATGCGCTGCCCCTCGAGCAGAATGTTGATCGCGGCTGCAACGTCCCGATCATGGTGCTCACCACACCGCCGGCAATCCCACTCCCGCACCTGAAGAGCAAGTTTCCCGACCTTCCAGCCACAGCACGGACACAGCTGAGAGGAGGGATACCAGCCACCGATCTTCACCAGCATTCTGCCGTACCGGGCGGCCTTACCCTCCAACAAAGCGAGGAACGCACCCCAACTCGCGTCGTTCACAGACCTGGCGTTACGGCCCCGCGCCAGCCCCCGCACCGACAACGTCTCGATATGCGTCCCTTGGTTCTCGAGGATGATCGAGGTCGTCGTCTTGTGCAGAAAATCTCGGCGCGCATCGGCCACCTTCGCATGCTGACGCGCGAGTTGCACCCGGGCCTTGTCCCGGTTCTTCGACCCCTCCTCCTTGCCGGACAGCGAGCGTTGCAGCCTGGCGAGTTTCTTCTCCCGCCGCCGCAACCACTTGGGGTTGGTCACCTTGTCGCCAGTGCTGAAGGTCGCGTAGTGGGTGAGCCCCAGATCGATCCCCGTCTCGGTGTCAACCTCCGGCAGGACCTCACCGCCGTCCGCCACCATAACCACGAACGAGCAAAAGTACCTTCCCGCAGCGTCCTTGACCACCGTGACTGACGACGGAGCGGCGGGCAGCGCCCGGGACCAGCGGACCTCCACCTCGCCGACCTTCGCCAGATACAAACGGCCTTGAGCCGTGAGAGAGAAGGCATTGCTGTTGAACCTGGCCGTCTGCCGGTGCTCGTGACGGGACTTGAATCGGGGCAACCCCATCCTCGGCCCCCGGCGCCTCCCCCTGACCGAATCGAAGAAGTTCCTGTATGCGGTATTGAGATCACGCACCGACTGCTGGAGCACCACTGAGGACACCTCGGTCAGCCATGCCCGCCCAGGGGTCTTCTTCGCAGCGGTGAGCACCAGACGTTGGATCTCGGCGTCCCCGATGAACGGCAGCCCGGCCTGGCGGGCTGCCTTACGCGCAGCCAGGGCGTCATTCCACACCACCCGGGCACACCCGAACGTCTTGGCGAGCATCTCCCGCTGCGGAGCGTCGGGGTAGAGCCGGAAGTTGTACCGCAACCTCACCCCTGGACACCTCCACCCTCTGCAGTCAATCGATTACTCGAAAATAGTATCGCCTGACCAAGGCATGAAAGCCGAATCTCGACATGACCGAGCCGGCGAGCATGGCCACATCCGGACACCGCCCTACTTCGCGGCCTCCCACGGCGCACCTCGCTCACGATCAGCAAGGCGTCCATTGGAAGACAACGCCGACCCATCCGATCAACCAGCGAGTCGGAAATGTGCGGTTCGAGCTGAGGTCTGCCCTGCCTACGACGGGCCATCCCCGATGGGGACCACATTTATCCCCGCCTGAATGACCAGGGCTTGATGCGGCTCTCCGGTAAAATGCGGGATGTGAGCGAGCCGGCACCAAGTACGCAGATGCAAAAAGTCATCCCGCCTCGGCTGCTGGTGCCCTACCTCGCGGGCCAGCGCACGATCATCTCGGGTTACGTCTACCGCGTCCAAGACTGCTCGCGGCTGACCAGCCCCGAGCAACTGGTCTCGGCGCTCGACCTGACGTTCGAGGGATCCGAGCTCACACCCTCGGTCCCCGAGCTGTACATCCTCCGGTGGCAGGTCCGCGACACCGACACCTACGTCGTGCCCTACGGCCCGCACATGGGCGGAGATTGGAACGATTCGCCGCCGTTCGCCGGCAACGGGTTCACCACCTCCCGCCAGCACGTCGTCCCCCAGTTCCACACCACGCCGATGCCCATCCCGGCGGGGGCGGAGATCCGCCACCTGACCTTCCGCGGCGAGCGGTCCTTCGCCGACTACGACGGGCTCACCTGGCGGCCGGCCGCATGAGCGACATCGAGCCCGTGGGCCTCGGCTTCATCGCCCACCAGCACGACCAGACGTACGCCGCCGCGCTCGGCCCCGGCCCCGGCGACGTGATCCTGTTCAGCGAGGAGCCCCGGGAGGGCTTCGACCGGGTGGGCGGCTACTGGCGGCGGCAGGTCAGGCGCGAAGACCTCCAGTGGCTGGTCCTGCTGCGCACGGTCGGCGCGTTCGGCGGCGAGCCGTGCGTCGTCCTCGACGAGGACGACGACGGGCTGCACATCGCCTACACCGGCCACAGCGGCCTGAAGGCCGAGGCGCTCGGCTACTGGATGGTCGACCACGGGGCCTACGAGGTGGTCGTCCCGCATGAGGAGGTCCACTCCATCCGCGTCGAACGCGTGCCGATCCCATGTCAACCGGCGCAGGGCGTGAGTGTCTCTGGGGTGTGACCGAAGCCCCGACCCTCACCCGCGAGCGCCCGTCGTTCGCCGAGATCTTCGCCGCGCACTACCCGGCGATGGTCCGGCTGGCCGGCCTGCTCGGCGCGGACGATCCGGAGGACATCGCCCAGGAGGCCTTCGCGCGCCTGCACCAGAGACTGGCGCGCCTGCGCGATGACGCGGCGGCCGTGCCCTACCTCCGGTCGATCGTCTGCAACCTGACCCGCAACCGGATACGCCACCTCAGGCTCACGCGCCTGCGCAAACCCGAGCCGCCTCCTCCCGAAAGGAGCGGCGAGCAGGCGTTCCTGATCGCCGAACGCCACCGGGACCTGCTCGCCGCGGTCGACCGGCTGCCCCGGCGCCAGCGCGAAGCCCTGGTCCTGCGTTACTGGCTCGACCTGTCCGAACGCGAGATCGCCGACGCCATGGGCGTGACCACCGGCTCCGTCAAGAGCCACACCAGCCGCGCCATCGCGGCCCTCGGCCGTTCACTCCAGGAGAGCAGCGATGATTGAGAACGACCTCCGCGAGGCGCTGCGCGACCGTGCCTCGACCTACGAGACCAGCCCCCACGCGTGGCTGGGCGTCCAGCAGCGGGTGAGAAGGACCCGGCGCATGAGGTGGGCCGCACTGGCCGCCGTCCCGGTCGCGACGGCCGCCGTGATCGCCGGCGTGCCCCTCGTCCTCTCGCACGGGGGGGCCGACAGCGCCACCACCGGCGCCCGCACCGCCCCGGCCACCGGGGCGTCGCCGGAACGCCAGGACGCCTACCAGACCCAGACGGCGGAGCACCCGCCGATCGGCGAGACGCTCGCCCTGGTCAACCCCGACGACGGCAGGATCATGCGCCTGTGGTTCTCCCGGATGCCCCAGCAGAAAGGCCTTGACCAGCCGGTCGCGCCGGACGCGCCGAAGTACGACGTCCTGTGCTGGGCCGTCCAGTCCGCGCTCCGCGGCGGAAGCGTCGCGGGCTGCCCGATGGACGATGACCCCCGTCACTCAGGGGAGTACGCCTGGTACGTCGGCGGCACGGCGGGCAAGTGGCCTCGCGCCGACACGGCGATCTCCTATGGCGTGGCTCGTGCCCCGGTGGCGAAGGTCCAGGCCGTCGCCAAGGACGGGACCCTCCTGCCCGGCACGATCTACCGGCCGGAAGGCGCGCCCGCCACGGTGTGGGCGGTGACCTACCCAGCACGGGCGCAAGTGCGCGCCTTCCAGTTCAGCGACGCCGACGGGAAGATCCTCGTGCGGATGACACCCTCCAAGCGTTCGGACGAGCTGACGAGCGCGAAGCCCGTGGAGCCCGCCGTGGACCTGCGAGGAGGCCTGACCGCGCGCCTGTACGAGGACGGGACGCTGGCTTGGCTGAACCACGACGAGGTCGTCGTCGGGACGGAGATCATGGCCACCGGCGAATCGCTCAAGGACGCCATCCCGTCGGACTGGCACTTCGGCCGTGGACACTGGTTCGGCATCGCGCCGGCTGGAACGGCCAGGATCGAACTGACTCTCAAAGACGGCCGGAGGGTGTCGGCCGACGCGATCCCGGACCCGTGGCACAGGGGTTTCACCCTGTACTCCGCTCCGTACGAACACGCGGGTGACGTCTACGCCGAGGGTTACTCGATCGTCTGCTACGACGCCGAGGGCAAGCAGACCACACGCGTCGACGAATCCGCGCATCCGCCGCTCTGGACCGACGCTCCCATCGCCACACCGGCCCGGCCCACCGCCTCCGGCCCGGACCGGCCGGGAACCCCTGTCACGGACCAGACCGGTACCACTGCCACGGGCCAGACCGGACCCTCCTCAGCGGATCAGGCCGGGACCTCCACCCCGGATCAGGCCGGGACCTCCACCCCGGATCAGCCGGAGACACCGAGCCGGCGGTAGCGGGCGAGGCGGGTCGCCAGACGATCCTCGGGCGGGCGCTTCAGCAGCCCGAGGATCTCGTACTCGAGCGTCGCGGCGACCCGCCCGCAGAAGGCCCTCGGCTCGTAGGCGGCGTCCGGGAACTCCGGGATGATCCGGTCGACGATGCCGTCCCGCTTCAGGTCCTGCGCCCGCACGCCCTGCGCTTTGGCGATCTCGGGGGCGAAGTCGATGGTCCGGTACAGGATCGCCGACGCGCCCTCGGGCGGCAGCGGCGACAGCCAGCCGTGCTGGGCGCCCAGCACCCGGTCGGCGGGCAGCAGGGCCAGAGCGGCGCCGCCCGCCCCCTCCCCGAGCAGCAGGCACACGGTCGGCGCGTCCAGCATCACCAGGTCGGCGAGCGAACGGGCGATCTCCGCGGACAGCCCGCCCTCCTCGGCCGCCTTCGACAGCGCCGCCCCGGCGGTGTCGATGACGGTGACCAGCGGCAGGCCCAGCTCGGAGGCGAGGTGCATGCCCCGGCGGGCGACCCTCAGCCCGGCGGGACCGAGCTGGCGCCCGGTGCTCTGCCGGCGACGGTCCTGGCCGAGCACCACGGCCGGAGCCCTGCCGAACCTCGCGAGGGCGAGGAGCAGGCCGGGATCGTTCTCCCCCGCGCCCGTGCCGTTCAGCGGGGTCACGTCCGTGGCGCCCAGCTTGAGCAGCGCCCGGACGCCGGGCCGGTCGTCGCGGCGGGAACGGCTGATCGCCTCCCAGGCGTCGACGGTGGTGACCCGCTCCTCCGGCTCGGGCCCCCGCGTGAGGTCCTCGCCCGCTCCGGCATCCGTGGTCGCGCACAGGACGGACAGCGCGCGGATCGCGATCTCGCGGGCGTTCTCGGCCGACACCACGGCGTCGACGAGGCCGTGGTCGAACAGGTTCTCGGCGACCTGGACGCCCTGCGGGAAGGCGTAGCCGTGCAGGGACTCGAACACCCTCGGGCCCAGGAATCCGATCAGCGCTCCCGGCTCGGCGGCGGTCACGTGGCCGAGCGACCCCCACGACGCGAACACCCCGCCGGTGGTGGGGTGGCGCAGGTACACGAGGTACGGCAGGCCGGCCGCGCGATGCGCCGACACTGCGGCGCTGATCTTGATCATCTGCACGAAGGCGAGCGCGCCCTCCTGCATACGGGTGCCGCCCGACGCCGGCGCGGCCAGCAGCGGCAGTCCTTCCGCGGTCGCCCGCTCGACGGCGCGTACCAGCCGCTCGGCGGCGGCCACCCCGATCGACCCGGCGAGGAAGGAGAACTCGCACGCCATGACCGCCACCCGGCGACCGCCCAGCAGCCCCTCGCCGGTCACCACCGACTCGTCGTAAGGCGTCCTCGCGCGCGCGGCGGCCAGTTCCTCGGCGTACGGCGAGCCCGGCGGCGCGGGATCCACGGTCGGTACGTCCCACGACTTCCACGACCCGGGGTCGAGCACGGTCCGGATCAGCGTGTACGCGTCCGGCCGCCCGGGACTCACCGCCCACCTCCCCAAACCCGCCGCCCGAACACCACTCTCCCCAACGGCTGGGTCACGGGCGCCGATGCGCTGATCCGGTCGCGGGACGGTCGCCCGCGCCGGACCTCGGGCACCGATCTCCTCACCGGGCCGGTCACGCTTCCCGCTTCGCCAGCCACTCGAGCACGGCCTCGTTGTCCTGGCCGAGCGAGGGCGGGGCGAGATGCTCGGCGGGCGGTTCCCCGTCGAACCTCAGCGGCGACCCCGGGAGCTCGATGGAACCGAGCACCGGATGCTCGACGGTGAGGAGGAGCCCCTGCGACCGGGTCTGGTCCCAGGCGTAGACCTCGTCGATGGAACGGATCGCGCCGGCCGGGATACCCGCCTCGGCGAGCGCGGCGAGCCAGTGGGCCCGGTCGTGCGCGGCCAGCGCCTTCTCCATGTCGGCGATCAGCTCGTCGCGGTGGGCGAACCTCTCCCTGTTGACCGCGTACCTAGGCGTCTCCGGGTCGATGCCGAGGAGGGGGGCCAGCCTGCGCCACTGGACGTCGTTGGCCACCGCGATCTGGATCATCCCGTCGGCGCAGTGGAAGGCCCCATACGGTGCGATCGAGGCGTGGTGGTTCCCGCCGGCGCCCGGGACCTTGCCGCCGACCGTCCACGCCGTCCCGTGGTAGGAGTGCACCCCCACCACCGACGCGAGCAGCGAAGTGCGCACGACCTTCCCCTTGCCGGTGCGCTCCCTCTCGTACAGCGCGGCCAGCACGCCGTACGCGCCGTGGATGCCCGCGAGCAGGTCGGCGATCGAGGCGCCCACGCGGTACGGCTCGGCGGGCGAAGGGCCGGTGAGGCTCATCAGGCCCGCCTCGCCCTGCGCGATCTGGTCGTACCCCGGGCGCCCGCCCTCAGGGCCGTCATGGCCGAAGCCGGTGATCGAGAGGATCACCAGGCGGGGGTTCAGCTCGTGCAGGCGCTCCACGGAGAAGCCCAGCCGGTCGAGCACGCCCGTACGGAAGTTCTCGATCAGGACATCGCTCTGCCGCACCAGGCGGGTGAGCAGGGCGGCACCCTCCTCGGCCTTGAGGTCGAGGGTGATGGACCGCTTGTTACGATTGGCCGCCAGGAAGTACGTCGAAATGTCGCCCGAAGGTCCGACGAAGGGCGGCCCCCAGCCGCGCGACTCGTCACCACCGTCAGGATGCTCAACCTTGATCACCGTGGCGCCCAGGTCACCGAGCATCTGCGCTCCGTGCGGCCCGGCCAGAGCACGGGACAGGTCGAGGACCACGATGTCACTGAGCGGTCCCTGCAAGGTCAGCCTCCACGGGGGGTCGGGGGAGAATCGCGTTCGGGTATCCACAGGCAAGCCTGCCAGGTTACCCCGACCACTCGACACCCAGGTACCTCCCCGAGCCGGCCCGACCACCCCCACGATCCGACCACGCACCGAGGCACATCACCTCATTATCCCGACCGGATCACCCCACCGACCACCACATCCCGATCCCCCAGGACCGGCCACCCACGAGCCGGCCACGCACGAGCCGGCCACGCACCGGGGCATGCCACCTTTTGTCCCGACCGGATCGTGTCCACCGGATGCCACGTCCCGATCCCCTAGGACCGCACCTGATCAGATCGGCGCTCCCTGCCTCGGCTTCGAGCAGCGCCGCCGGGCGGCCTCGCCAGTCCGCCCGGTGGTACTCGTCTGATACGGCCGTCTATTCACCTTTATCAAGACCGGCTCGGCTTCCCCCTTCAGGCCCCCATGGCTTTCACCAGGCGGCCTTCCCCTTCCCGCCTGCCGTGGCGCTCGCACATGGCGCGCCGCGACGGCGAGAAGCAGTACGGCGATGCCGGCGCCGCCGTACGTCGGCCGACCCCGCGAATGTCCGCGGGCGGCACACTTAGTGATGGGTCTTGCGCGTACGCCACCGGTCCACGAGCTCGCGCAGCTTGCGCTGGTGCCGGGGGTCCTTGGCCATCGTCTTGGCCTTGCCCATGTGCTCATGCCCCTTCGGGCTGCGCAGGTAGTCCTTGATGCGGTCCATCATGGATGCCATCTTCTTCACCACCGTCTTCCGGTCACCGTTTCCACTGAACGGCTACCCGCGACATCCCCCGCCAATCACACATAGTGCTCAGTACCTGGAAAAACAGGACAATCAGTGACGATTCCGGGATGGAAGCACGACCAACCAGCGATCACCGCGTGACTATTTCCCGATTTATCGCGTCAAAGCATGTCGAGAGTTCCTTCTTCGGCGACCGGGTGAGGCCCGCACAATGGCGGCCGGCGCTGTCCCCCGTCTCCCCGTCCACTGCCGCTGACGTGCGTTAAGTTGGTCATCCCGTCGCATCGCCGGAGGAGGCGTGAGCACATGGCACCACCGCGACGCCCGTCATCGCCACCCGCTCCGGCGCGACGTCCACCCCACCTGGCCCGTCCGCGCGAGCGATGGGAGAGCGTCCGCTGAAGGGCACCGACGCGGCGTCCACCGCCAAGATCATGGAAAGGGTCCGGCGGCTGCTGGACCTGGCGGAGCACCCCAACACCGGCGAAGAGGAGGCCGCGCTCGCCTCGGCGCACGCGGCCGCCCTGATGCTGCGGTACGGCCTGGACGCCAGCGCGGTGCGGCGAGGCTCCACCGGCCGCTCGGAGACCATCGACGGCATCGAGTTCGAGGTCTCCAACCGCGGCGGCCACGCACGCGAACGCTGCTGGGCGCTCCACCTGATCTGCGACGCCCTCGGCTGCAAGGGCGCGCAGCACTGGACCGGCGCCAAGGGCCGGGGAATCCGTGGCGCCGGACGCGTCACCATGACCGTGATCGGCCCCGAGCCCGTGCTCGACAGCCTGCGCCTCCTGCTGCCGTCCATCACCTTGCAGATGGAGAACCAGGTCAGGCCCGCTGTGCGGCGCTTCGTCGCAGGCGAACTGGAAGCGGTCGCCGGGAAGGACCGGCGTTCCCGGGCCACCTCCGACTTCCGGCGGGCCTTCTACGTCGGCTTCGGCTCCGGGGTCTCCACCAAGCTGCGCGAACGGGTGGCGGAAGTGGCAGACCAGGTGAGAGGAACCGGAGCCGAGCTCGTGCTCCTGGACCGCACGGCGCTGGTGCAGGCCGAGTTCGAACGCCGCTTCCCCGGCCTGAGGCGCGCCCGCTCCACCACCCTCGACGCCGGCGGCTACCACACCGGCCGCGAGGCCGGCCGGAAAGCCGACCTGAGCGACCGCAACCTCCCCGACTTCCCCACCGGCCAGCTGACCCCCTGACCGGCGAGAACATCAGCCGCGAAGGCCAGGAGGGCGGCGGGAAGAGCCGTCCCCGAACGGGTCAATCCCAGCGCTGGGCGTTGCCGTCGTCGAGTGAGCCGGGGGCGTCGGGGATCACACAGAACGGCAGGCCGGCTGGATCCCGCATGATCCACCAACCACGGACCTGCCGTACACGCTTGGCACCGAGGCGCTCCAGCCGTGCGACCTCCGCCTCCAGGTCGTCGGTGTGAATGTCGAGATGCACCCGGGCCGGCCCGTCCTCAAGGCGCTGGACCAGCAGCCCGATGTCCTGGCCTCGCAGGTCCGCTCCGTGATAGGCGGGCTCGGACTCGTACCGGTTCAGCGTCACCCCGGTCGCGGCCTGCCAGAACCCCAGCTCGGCATCGTGGTCGGCGTCCGGCACATCGATCACGATCTTGCAGAGTCTGCTGTAGTGCGGCACGTGCGGTACCTCCCGATGTCGGCCTGCGTGTCGCGTCACGCAACCACACGCCGCCAGGCCTCGCAAGCAGCACCGGAGCGCCCGCCGCCGAAGAGCCTCGACGTGCGCGGGAGACCCCGAGAAGCACACCGCCAGGTGCCAGGCGGTGCGTGTGCGACGGCAGGAAGAGGCCCGCGCGCCGACGCGCGCGGGCCCTGTCGTTCGGCCGGGGCGGCCAGGGATCAGAAGGTGGCGACGTTCAGCAGCTTCTCCTTGATGCCGTCGGGGTCGCCGGCGGAGTTCCAGTCGGTGGTCCCCGCCGCCTGGAGCGCAGATTTCACGCTCGCCGGGGACGCAGTGGGGTGGGTGGCCTTGTAGAGGGCCGCGCCACCCGCGACGTGCGGGGTGGCCATAGAGGTGCCCGAGATGGTGTTGTAGGCGCTGCCTTTCCAGGTGGACAGGATGCACACGCCCGGGGCGATGACGTCGACGTCGGCGCCGTAGTTGGAGAAGTCCGCCAGGGTGTCGTCGACGTCGCTGCGGCAGGTAGGCGCCGCCCCTCCCCCGGGAAGCCCGTTGAAGTCGGCCAGCGCGCTGACGGTGATGACCTCGTCGTACGCCGCGGGCACGTGGTTGGCCGCGTTGTCGGTCTCGTTACCGGCCGCGACAGCGTAGGTCACCCCTGCCGCCACGGAGGCGCAGATCGCCCGGTGCATGGCGTCATTGTTGCTGTTACCGCAGTTGCCGTCGTCGGCACCGGTGGCACCGAGGCTCATGTTCGCGACCTCGATCTCGGAGGCATGAGCGGTGACGTAGTCGATGCCGCAGATCACGCTCGACAAGGTGCCGCTACCGGAGTTGTTCAGGACCCGTACCGGCCACACGCGAGCGCCGGGCGCCACGCCAACGACGCCGTCGCCGTTGTCCAGCGCGCCGATGGTGCCCGCCACGTGCGTTCCATGACCATTGCCGTCATTGGCACTCGAGCCGGTGGAGCAGTTCTTGGCTCCCGCGGTGTAGACGTTCAGGTCGGGGTGGGTGAGCTGGATACCGGTGTCGATCACCGCTACATCGACGCCGACCCGCTCGTCCACACCGTTGATCTTGGCAGTGGGGCTGAGCTCGGCATCGGCCCGGTTGACTCCGGTGGGCACAGTCTGGGCGCTGATCGACACGGCTCGGTCGGGCTGGACCCACAGCACCCGGGAGTCTCCCGCGATGGCGGAGGCGGCGGAGGCGCTCATCTTGGCCGAGTAGCCCTGCAGGGCATGGCTGAAGATCTTCGCCACGGCGCCCCCGCGGGAGCGCGCCTGTGTGTCGGCGAGGGAGGAGGGATCCGTACCGGCCTTCAGAACGACGATGTAGTCGCCGACCGGGTCGGGAGCGGCAGCGAACGCGGCTGTGGCCGGTGTCGCCGCCAGCGCGAGGGAACTTGCGAAGAGGACGGTGAGGAGCGTTTTGCGCACGGGGGGGTTCCTCCACTCTACGGCCTGGCTGGCCGACAAGTTGAGGTTGACTCGCGTTGCCGTCTCCTGCCAGCGGCAAGCGTGAGTTGTTACATGAAATTGACACAGAGTGTATGTAGTTGTCAGATTCCTACAAGAATCGGGCGACAGCTGCGGTAAGCCCTGCCGATGCCAAGCGCCTCGAATATGGCATCGGGGACTACATGTTTATGTGTCGCCCGCTCTGCGGCCACGGAAGGCGTGCTGGAGCAATTTCCCGCCGCTATTCCGGGTTTCAGGTCAACCACCACCACGACGAGCCGGCAAACCGATCGATCACTTCAGGCTGATCCGCTTCCGGGGGCGTGTGACTGGGTTACGTTGGTGACCCGACTTACTGGGGCGTCGGAGGGGGCGAGGAACGCGTGGGCACGCTACCGCCGGGCACGGGGCCACTTTCACCGGAGTTCACCGGCATCAATCCCGGCCTGATGGACGGATTCGTCACCGAGGTCGAGCACGCCCGAGGCGTCATCGGCGAACGCACCGAGGCGATCCGCAGGGTCTTCGCCGCCAACGACGTCTCCGCGACATCCCTGGACCCCATAGCCGAGGTCGAACGCTGGCTCGACGAACGCCTCCCCGACCTGCGACGCCGCAGCAAAATGGCCCACGACATCGCCAAGCTCCCCGACTGGTCGCCGGCCGCGGCCAGCGCCCTGGTGCCGTACGAGGAGAAGAGTGTGCTCCCCGCGGCGGAGGCACAACGGCTCGGCACGGATCTGGCGGCCCAGTACAAGAAGATCGACCCGGATGTCTTCTTCGACCCGGGCCTGGATGAGAAGTACCAGAAGATCGTGGACGGGCTGGCCGCTCACGCCCACGATCCCGAGTTCACCGCCGCATTCTTCGCCGGACTCGGGCTGAACCGCACCTTGCAGCTTCCGGAGCGGCTGCGGCGTGGCTTGCAGGAGGGCGATCAGTCGGCGGTCGACACGGTGAGCCAGGCCTTGGGAACGGCCCTCAGCGCCGGGGGCGCCGCAGCCGCCGGTCTCGCCGCGATCAGCAATGGCTTGACGAAAAAAGCCGCAAACTATGACGAGCAAAAAGCCATCGGAGAGCTGTTGTCGGCGGGCCGCTTTCCTACCGAATGGCTCGCTCAAGTGGTCGCCACTCAGATCTTCACCCCTGGCGACAGGACCGCAGGTTCGATACTCACCCCGTATCTCAAGGCGCTTGCCAAGGACCCAGGCGCAGCCCGCCTGGCGATCAGCCTTGTCGCCCGCGACAGCCCGCTGCCCAGGGACACCCTGGCCAAGCTGTCAATACCTCTCGTGTCTATACAGCCGAAAGATCAGCGACCCGACCTGGCGACCTTCCTCAAAACCCTCAACGACCGGGCACAAGGGGATGACTCGTCGGCCGACGCGTTCGGACGTGTACTGGCGGCCGCCTCGGGCGCGTACGACGAAAAGGACGGCCAACACAGCGACGTCGCGGCCCGCTTCGCCTTCACCGTCATCACGACAGCAGACGACTTCAAACTGGCCGATCCGACCAGGATCCACCTTTCCATGATCGCCGGAGCGTACACCACAGAGATCACGGAGGGGGCGAACTTCGGCGACACCAACCACCTGCTCTCCAGCGCCTACGGAGACGTCGACTCCCAGATCCCTGGCCTGAAGCCGGTTTTCCGGTTGAGCCCAGAGGACACTTACAAGTTCATCAAGACATTCGCCGACAGCCTGAGGAACCAGGCACCTTTCCAGACCGGCATGGACATCCTCGCCACCCGCCTGGTGCGTGGAGGTGTGTCGGACATGATGAAGACCAAGGACTCCACTCGGCTGGACGACACCTTCGCGGCACTCGGCAACGTTCGCGGTCTCCAGTTGGCAACCCGCGAAAAGCTTGGCAAAGCCATAGACGACGCTGCCGAGGCGTCCAGCGATACCCGAAGCTTTATGATCGGCACGATAATGGGCTTCGCCGGACTAGGAGGGCTTATTGAGGATATTCCAAAAACGTGGACATTTGTGAGTACGGCCTGGTCGGGCTACGACACCTATCTGAAACCAGAAGACATCAAAGAGCTCGACAAGATCCGCACAGCGGACGAACGAGAAACCCTCGGCCGCCAGCACGCCATCGCTCAAGCGTTAATGGACGCGGGTTTCAAGCCTAAGATCTCCCCCAGGGACTACCAGGCCGCACACCCGAAAGGTGTGGCCATCGCAGACACCAACGGTCACCTACGCCCCTTCGCCGACATCCTGAAGTCAGGAAAAGAGGGCGTCAACGCCCTCGACAACTGGTTCATAGATAATGGCCTAAGCGACGACAAGCGTTCTCTCGGCGGTGTCACTCGTTTCCTGGCAGACCGTTTCGACGGACGCAAGGATTACGCACGGGATCGCGTACACATGTTCGATCATTAACTAGCGAACATCAAGACATTGAGTCTCTCCGCTAACAACGTACTTACCGTTTACCGGCGAGCCAAGGACCAAAATTGTTCGAGTCGTCTTGTTTTCCACACGAATAGGCTGCCCCGGAGTGCCCGAAGAAACAATTTGATACGGCGCAACCCTCTTTAGTGCACCCAACAATGAATCGATAAGCGCATCCGGCTTCCTTTCAGGAAGATCTCTTCCCGATGCAGCAAACGTCTGCTTCGCCTTGTCTTTGGCGCACGGAATGTTCTTACCACCCGGGTCGGTTATAGCAATATTATCCGCGTTTCGCTCCTTCAACAGTTGTAGGATATGGGTTTTCAGTGTTTGACCGGCTTGGCTGGATGTGGGGCTTTCGCCGGATGTGCAGGCGGTTAGTACCAAGGGTGCGAGCAGCACGAGCGCGGCGGCCTTACGGCAGAGCTTTACGGGACTGGACAGCCCGAGCATCGTCTTCGCCTCCACGTCTGGCCGGAACCCGGTCGCGCCCCACATAATCTCAGTGAGAACCACTGCGCCACCTAGTATCTACAATCTGACCGACGCTTTCAGCCCAGCAGGAGCCCGGCGTTGCCCATCGACGACGATCTGGTGCCCAATCCCCGGTATCAGGACCTGGAAGCGGCCCTTGCCGCCGTGCGCGCGCACGTTCACGTGCTGGAGACCGTTCTCGATCCGGCATGCGCGCGGTTCGGCGGTCAGGCCGTATGGGTGGGGCCGACCGCTCGGGCCTTCGGCGAAGAGTTGAACGGCCGCAAAGCACGGATGAAGACGGCCGTTCAACATGTCCTTGCCGAACTGGAAGCCGAGCTGCGGTCTACTCCGAGCAAGGTTTCGCGGGCAGCAGCAGCCAGCATGAGCGGCTGGTCATAGCCGACGCTGAAGCCGGAAGCGACCGGTGCCGCCATACGGCGAGGAAGCCGGTGAACCCTCACGGGCAGCGTCCTGGCGTGGCGAAGATCAGGCTCGCGGGGATGACAGGGTTGGCAGGCAGCGTTGTCGGGTCAGGGGCCCGGAGGTCGGAAAGTGCCTCTCGCCAGTCAGCGGTTGCTGAACCCGACGGTGCGAGCAGCGCGTCGAACTCGTGGGCGCGTACTACCACGGTGATGCTCTGCCTCGGGGGTGTGTCACGGACGGCGGTGGTGGCGAAACGGCAGGCTTCCTCGACCTCTCCCGCCTTGGCTAGCGCGCACGCGTAAGCGAAGCGCACAAGAGCGGGATCGTTGGAATCTGCCGATTCGTAGGACGACAACGCCGGGGCCACCGTCTCCGCTGTGCCGTCCAGATCACCGAGGTCGGCTCGTCCGCGCGCCTCGTAGAACACTTGCCTTTCGGGCTGGAACGACAGAATGCCCGGCCGAAGCGCGTCGGCGGAACAGCGATCCAACGTGTAGCGGGACCTGTTGATGGCTCGTTCGAAAGCCGTCTGGTCTCCGAGAGACGCGTGCGCAAGCGCGGCCAAGCCCCACATCCACGCGAGGGCAGGTGTCGCCCCCAGTGCTTGCTCAAGCCGTGGACCGACCATGGCAAGAACCGCCCTCGGTTCCGAGGAATAGGTCGGCATGAGGGCCGAACTGGCCAAAGTGAGATCAGCGAGATGGCGGTCCCCGGCCTCGTCCGCCGCGCGAGCCGCCGCCGCGTACCAGCGCCTGGCCAGAGGGAAGTGATTGGCGCAGAACATGATCTCGCCGATCACGATGGAGAGCTTGGCTCCGACCCGGATGAGTCGACGTTGGGCCTCTACGGGCTGCCTGTGCGTGAGCAGTTCCCGGACGCTCACAAGGTGAAGCAGGGCATCGGGCAACAGCTCTGCGGGCGGGACCTTCTGTCCGAGCTGGTCGGCCTCGTTTTCTAGGTAAAGAAGTCGGGCTTCACCGACATTGTTCGAGTCCAGAACCTGTTCGAACAGGTCAGGCCCGCGCCAGATGCTTTCCGCCAGGCCCAAGGCCATGGTGGTGGCGCCGAGTTGGAATACCTCTCGCCTGTTCGTGTCCGCCTCCCGGGAGCCGGGGCGCGTTTCCTGAACGCCGGAATCCTTGGCTCCAGGGTCATACGGCGCGAGCAGTTCCGCAACCGTGTGGCCGGGGAACATCCGCTCCAGCACCCGGCAGTGGTCGGCGTGCGGTTTGGTCTTCAGGTGGCCCTTCAGCCAGCGTCCGAAGGCCTCGCGACTCGGCGACGAGCCGATCAGGTTGCGATCGATGCTGCGCGCCACCTTGTCGTACTCCAGGCAGAACGCCCGATGCGTCTCCTGATGACGCTTCATCAGCAACACCTTGAGCAAGGTCTGCCGACCAGGCATGAGCGCCCCCCCTTCCACAACCAATTTGAACACGTAAAGCTCTCGAGTGATTACACTAAGTCACTTGCGGCCGAGATCTCCCGGCGTTTCCGCATCTGGCCAGGTACGACACCTGAATGACGCATGGACGACACCTCTGTGCCCCGTCATGGCACGGCCGGGTCGTGGCGGCGATCTCAGGAGCCGCTTAGCGTCCCCAGCCGATACGAAGCTCAGGCGGTCGGGGGCCCGGGCCGGGCAAGTACGACGCCCGCCAAAGCGAACCACCTCGGTGCCTCGAAGCGTCTTCACCCGATTCGAAAGTGACATTTGACTCACATGTCCAGCAGCCCTGCTCTGATCTGGTCGACACCGCGGACGGCAACGATTCCGTCCGGCAAATGGCTATGCGGCCAGGCGAACGGCACGCCGGCTCCCCGTGGTCTGCCGACGTCGGCCGCAGGCTCGCGCACGCGGCACGGGGAGCGACCCTCTCCGTCCTGCTCCTCATCGCCAGTGCGCTGCCCTGGATGCGCTTCCACCGCCACTACGGGGATGGGACTGACACGATCAGGCGTCTGTCCCTGTGGGATCTGGCGAACGCGTCCGCCGGTGACAAGGTGACGTCCGCCGCCGAGCTCACGCTGACCCTGCTGATCTTGTCCTGCCTTCTGCTCTTGCTCATCGCGAGCGAACCGGACCGCTTCGTCGCCGCCTGGGTTCTCCTCTCGCTCGGCCTCACGCTGGCCTCGCTCGGCCGGCTTCACTTCGCGGCGGCCGAACTTCAGCGCGGCCACGACCGCGTGGAGTTAACGATGCTCCCGGGCGAGGTGGTCACGATCGTCGCACTCATCGCGTCGACGGGGACCATCGCGGCACTGCTCCTGCCTCGCGGGCTACGAGCATGCATTGCCGCCCGACGAGCGCGTGCGATCACGGAACTTCGCGAATCAGGCGGTTGAAGGCCACGTTCCCGGCCTAGGAGGTCCGTCGGCGAGGCGCGGTGGTGGATCCCCGACATCCTCGACGGTCACCCCCGCGTGGCGGAACAAGCACCGCCACGACCGCGACCAGACCTCCTCGAAGACGGTGGACGTGTTCCTACCTCTTACGGGTAATACTTCGTAGGGAGGCTTTCATGAAGATCACATCGAAGGGGCAGGTCACCATCCCGGCCGAAATCCGACAGCAGCTGAACCTTCACGAAGGCGATGAGGTCGACTTCGTCGTTGAGGGCAGCAGCGTACGGATCGTACGTACGGACGAGGGGCTGACCCGGGGGCAGCGAATGGTCAAGCGGCTGCAGAACAGTGCCCGGCTCACAATGAGCACAGATGAGTTGATGGAGCTCCTACGTGGTTAAAAGACTGATCTGGCAGTCATTCGGACACCTGTGACCCTTGTCGACTCCTGCGTTCTGATCGACGTGATCGGCGAGGACTCCAGGTGGCAGAAGTGGTCGTCCGTGGCTCTGGCGGCAGCCGCGGACGAAGGGCCAATTGTGATCAATCCCATCATTTACGCAGAGCTGTCAGCGGGGATCGAGACAATGGAGGAGCTCGAATACGCCCTTCCTTCCGAGGACTACCGCCGCGAGCCGCTCCCCTACGAAGCAGGTTTCCTTGTCGGCAAGGCCTACGGGATATACCGGCGTAGGGGCGGGGGGAAGACATCACCGCTGCCCGACTTCTACATCGGGGCGCACGCGGCCGTGAAGCACTACCGGCTGCTCACGCGAGATGCAGCCAGATACCGCACCTACTTTCCGAGAGTCACGCTGATCGCGCCGGAGTGACGTCTCGAATCCGCCCCCCTACCCACCGGGGAGGCGAGCCCGATCGAGTTCCTCCCGTAGGGCCCGCTTGGGCTTGTTCGCCGCCCGCAGGCCGACCATGTACGCCTGGAACCCCTCGCTCTGCCCGCACCTCATGGACAGGGCCTCGGACTCGGCCAGCAGTTCGGCTGCCTGCTGGTAGGACGAGCGGTTCTTCTGCTCGATCAGCCGTTCTGCGGCCCGCCGCAGAACGGGTAGGGCGTCGGCCGGGTGGGTGGCTGCGCGTGCCCTGGCCACCCGGAGCCACAGATCCTGATGGCACCCGCCCTGCTGCGCGGCCTGCCACGCGTGGTCGACGTCCCCCTCCCACAGCAGGACCTCCACCAGGACCGAGCGCCCCGCGCTCTGGACGTAGCGGACGCCCATGTGGCGCTCGACCGCCGCAGGCTGCGCACGCAACAGGGTCAGCGCCCGCTCCCGCCACACGGGAAAGTCCTCGCCCGCCGCCGCGTGCAACGCCTGGTAGTCCGCGAGCGACGGGCTGTCTTCGAAGTTGGCCCACAGGTGCCGGGCGGCCTCCTCCCGGCGGCCCAGGCGCAGCAGGCAGTCCGCACCCAGGCTACGAAGCCGGTCTCCGTGTACGGCGCCGCCGAAATCGTCCAGGCCGCGCTGGATCCACACCAGCGCCTCCTCGTCCCGGTGGTCATCGGCCAGCTTCTGTGCGATCCGCAGCACGTCGTAGCCGGAGGTGACATCATGCGCCAGGATCTCGATCAGCGCGTCGGTGCCGCCCTGACATTCGGCCAGGCGCTCCATCAGGTAGGTGACGGTGAACCGGCCGTCGCCGTAAACGCCGGGTTGCTTGGGGGGCAGTGCTTGCCAGGCCGCCTCCACCCGCTGCCGGTAGCGGGTCATCCCCGCCTCGCCGAGAACCTCGGCGTAACCGGGCATCGCATCGAGGAACACCTCGTAGTCGCTGGACAGAGCGCGGTCCACCAACCGATCCGCGAGCGCGACCGGGTCGGGACCGCCCGCCGTACAGGCGTCCAGATGGATCTGTTGCGCCAGGGCGAGCGCACCGCCGACCTCGCCGTTGGAATCGTCGACAGCGCCTGCCGAGGCCTCGATCAGCTCCATCGCGTATTCGGCCAGCTCGATGGCGTTGTCGGCGAACCCCGCACCGATCAGCTCCGCCACCTCGCCCAACACGTCGGCGACTCGGCCGAAGTGGGAGTATGCCTCGCCGTAGGACACATAATCGTCGAGCTCGATCACGTCGTCCAAGCGGGTGCGCAGGTTGCGCTCATCAAAGGCGTGCCGGGCATCGGCACCCGCCGCGACCTCCAGCCGCGCCCGCAGCAGGGGATCGGCCTGCGCGGCGCGCAGCAGTTCGTCGGCCAGCCACCGCGGGTCCCGCGCCTGAAGGAAGCCGCGCAGCCTCTCATCGGTGATCTTCTCCGGGACAGCGGACGGCTCGGCGATCGGCTCGCCCCGCGCCAGCCAAGCCAGCCCGACCGCGACGCAATGCTTGCAGAACATGCCGTCCGCGCCGTAGGGGCAGCTGCACTGCCCGTCGAGTTCAGTGGCCGTCACGCGCAGCCGTACCCGGTAGGTCCCGGGCCGTCCACCGTCGCCGTCACGATCGTCCCGTCGACGGCCAGTCTGCGCACCCGCCCCTGAGCAAAGTACGCCCGACCGCGTTCGAAGGAGCGCCCGTCCGCACAACGGCGGATCAACCCCTCGGTCACCATGACTTTCGCCATGCCGCGTATCCTTCCGGGTTTTCCCGGGAGCGCAACCCGTTCAGGGAGCGGCCGACACCAGCAGTTGACCTCGCGCCCAGTGACTCACCTCTGGCCGTCTGTGCCTTACCGGCGGGCCGGATCAGCTGGGGCGGTGGGCGAAGCGGTCGGTGGTTTCGATGAGGCGGTTGAGGATGCCGGGCTCGGAGTAGGCGTGGCCGGCGTCGTCGATGATGTGGAAGTCGGCTTCGGGCCAGGCACGGTGCAGGTCCCAAGCGGTCTGGGCCGGGGTGCACATGTCGTATCGGCCTTGGACGATGACGCAGGGGATGTGCCTGATCTTGTCGACGTCGCGGAGGAGCTGGTCGTCATCGAAGAAGCCGTTGTTGACGAAGTAGTGGTTCTCGATGCGGGCGAACGCGACGGCGGCGGCGTCCTCGGAGTGTGTGGCGCCGGTCTTCGGGTCCGGCCGCAGGGTGATCGTGGAGTCCTCCCAGGCGCTCCACGCGTGTGCCGCCGGGAGCCGTACCGCCGGGTCCGGGTCGTTGAGGCGGGCATGGAAGGCGGCGATCAGGTCGCCGCGCTCGTTCTCCGGGATCGGCGCGACGTAGCTCTCCCACCGGTCGGGGAAGACCAGCGACGCCCCTTCCTGGTAGAACCACTGGAGCTCGAAGTTCCGGAGCAGGAAGATGCCGCGTATCACCAGTTCGGTCACCCGATCGGGGTGCGTCTGGGAGTACGCGAGCGACAGCGTGCTCCCCCAGGAGCCGCCGAAGACCTGCCAGCGCTTGATGCCGAGGTGCTCGCGCAGGCGTTCCATGTCGGCGACGAGCTGCCATGTCGTGTTGTGCTCCAGCGACACGGCCGGATCGCTCGCATGCGGCAGGCTGCGCCCGCAGTTGCGCTGGTCGAACAGCACGATGCGGTACGCCTCGGGGTCGAACTGGCGACGGTGTTCGGGAGTGCATCCGCTACCGGGCCCCCCATGCACCATGACCACCGGCTTGCCGCCGGGGTTGCCGCAGACCTCCCAATAGATCTGGTCGTCGTCGCCGACGTGGAGCCGCCCGGAGTCGTATGGCTCGACAGGTGGATAGAGGGTCCTCATGACCAGCAATTTTCGCAGCGTGACCGCGTGCCTCACCATCGGGACCCTCACTTCGCCCGGATCCGCGTGTCGGCATACGTGCGGAACGCCGTGCGGCACCGCCGGACCGATGGAGAACGCGGCGGCTCACCTGTCGACACCTGGCGGAAGTCTTGACGCGTACGACACGGAGATGACACGTGACCGGCGGCTCGGCGACCGTCGACGGCACGTCGGAGTGCTGCTCGCAGCCGTACGCGCTTCCTAGCGTCTCCCGGGAACACCAGAGGCGAGCAGTGGAGGTGGGTGACACGTGCCCGGTGCAGACGGTGGGGACGTCGGCTCGACCGGAGCGGCGCGGAGCGGCGCGAGGAGTTCCATGCCGGATCCGGGCCTGCTGGAGAGGATGGCTTTCCCCGCCCGGGAGGCGGCGGTGGGCGAGGCCCGGCGGTGGGTGGGCAAGCTCCTCGACGGGCATCCGCGCCGTGACGACGCCGTGCTCCTGCTGTCGGAGACCTTCACCAACGCGGTGGTGCACACGCGGTCGGCCGCGGTCGGCGTCGTCGTCCTCCTCGACGGCCAGGAGCGTGTGCAGATCGAGGTGGTCGACGAGGGAGCGGAGACCTCGCCGTGCGTCTGCCGGCATGCCAGGGGCGACCTGGCGGAGTCCGGCAGGGGGATCCGCCTGTTGCGCGCCCTGTCCGATCAGTGGGGCTTCATCGAGGAGCGTCCGCGCTGCGTGGTCTGGTTCGCCTTGGGCGTCCATCCGAGACCGCGAGTGAATGCGACGCCGGCGTCCTCGTGAGAACCCGGAACGGCGGTCGCCCGAGCGAGGGGATCGGGGATTCAGCCTCGGGTCATGATGGGCCGTCGGATGGCTCCGGCGATCCGGAAAGACTCTTTCATGCGTTCCCGCGCCCTACCTCGGGCCGGCGACCTTCGGGCCGGAGCACGCCGACCTGTTCTTCGGGTGCGAGCGGCTGGTGAAGGAGCCCGTCCTCCATCAGCCGCCGTCACGTCACCCCGTCCTCCACCCGCCACCGTCACCGTGCGCGGTCATCGTCCGCGCCGTCCCCGCCGCCGCCGTCGATGACGTCCACGTCGGCGTGCGGGCGGCCGCCCGACAGCAGGGGGTAGCCCGGGCCCCGGTCGAAGAAGGTCGCCGGCCGGGCGGCGCGGAGCGCGGCGCGCAGGTCCTCGGTGGCCGCGCCGGCGACCCGCGGCTCGTCGGCGGGGCCGTACAGGATGACGCCGTAGTCGTCGCGGGCGCCCTCGGCGGAGACCTTGCCGTCCCGGACGTCCGCGGCCACCAGCTCGGGGTCGCGGTCGTAGGGCGAGCCCCAGCCGCCGCCTCCGGTGGTCCTGACCCGGACGATCTCCCCCGCCTTCACCGGGAAGTCGTCCACGAGCCCCTCCATCTCCTGGTCGCCGACGGTGACCAGGAAAGGGCGCCCGGCCCGGCCGGCGTTCACTCCCCAGCAGGCCAGGATGGAGCGGTCGGCGATGGACATGAACGAGGCGTCGCGCAGCATCCGGATGTGCTTGTCGTACCCGAGGCCGCCCCGGTAGAGACCGGGACCGCCGGAGTCGCGGGCCAGGCCGAGGCGCTCCACCCGGAACGGCCAGCGCGACTCGGCGAACTCGACGGGGATGTTGCGCGAGTCGGGGACGACGTGGATGGTGTCCTCGCCGTCGGCGTACCAGCGCCCGCCGGAGCCGCCGCCGAGGACCTCTCTCATCAGGTACGGCCGGCCCTCGTCGTCGTCCCCGTACACGCCGGTGTAGCGGATGGTCTCCTGGTCGGCGGGCATCCGCCCTCCGGTGGCCTTGGCGAGGACCCCGGCGAGCACGCCGAGCAGCCGCAGGATGACGAACGTGCGGGCGTTGGTGGGCGCGGGGAAGATCGGGGTGAGCAGCGTGCCCTTCTCCGGGAACCGCATCTCGATCAGCGGCACCACGCCCTCGTTGACGTCCAGCTCGGCCATGCGTTCCGGGGTGTCGGCCAGGTTGCGCAGGATGGGCGCCAGCCACTTCTTCAGGAACACCCCGTCGGCGTAGTCGCCGGCGTGGTTGATGGGCCCCTTGGCCTGCGGCGAGGTGCCGGTGAAGTCGATGACCAGCGGCGTGTCGGCGGAATGGTCGACGGTGAGCGTGATGCGCTGGGCGTGCAGCCTTGGCTCGTCCACGCCGTCGTGCTCGGCGTAGTCCTCCCAGACGTGCACGCCCGCCGGGATCTTGGCCAGCAGCTCACGCCGGAAGGTCTCGGTGGTCTTGGAGATGATCGCGTCGAAGCACGCCTCGACCGCGGCCCTGCCGTACCTGTCGAACAGCTCGCCGAGGCGGCGGGCGCCCATGAGACAGGCGGAGCACTCGGCGTCCAGGTCCCCGGCCAGCGAGTCGGGCATCCGGGAGTTCCTGGTCATGATGGTCAGGGCAGCCCTGTTGGGGACGCCCCGGTCCCATAGCTTGATCGGCGGGACCATCAGCCCTTCCTCGAAGGCGCTGACCGCGCGTGAGGGCATCGAGCCGGGGACGGCCCCGCCGATGTCGTCATGGTGCCCGAACGCCTGCACGAACGCCACCACCTCGCCGTCGTGGAACACCGGGACGGTGACGCACAGGTCGGGCAGGTGGCCGATGCCGCCTTCGGAGAGGTAGACGTCGTTGTGGAAGAAGACGTCCCCGGGGTTCATCTCCGCGACCGGGAAGTCGCGCACGATCGGCTGGACGAGGGCCGAGTACGAGCGGCCGGTCAGCTTGCGCAGCCGCACGTCGTGGATCCCCGCGCGGAAGTCGTGCGCGTCGCGGATCATCGGCGAGCGGGCCGTGCGGGCGATGGCCGTCTCGACCTCCATCTCCACCGACGCGAGCGTCCCCTCGACGATCTCCACCAGCACCGGGTCGACCGCTGTCACCGGCCCGCTCCCTTCACTACGAGGTTTCCGTGGGCGTCCACCTCGGCGGTGAATCCCGGGTGCAACGGAAGCGTGGAACCGTACTCCTCGATCACCGCCGGGCCGGTGACGACGTCACCGCGGCGCAGGTCCGCGCGCCGGTGGACTGGCGCCGTCCACCAGCCGTCCTCCTGGAGCGGCGAGGCGGGGTCCTCGTCGAAGTACACCCGCCGGTGGTCCGGGGGCGGCGGCGGGCCGTCCCCGGCGGGCGGCAGTTCGGGGACGACCGGGCGGGTGATCGGGCCGATGCCGGACACCCGCAGGTTGACCCATTCGACGGCGTGACGGGGATCGTCGCGGTAGCCGTACCCGTAGAGCCGGTGGTGGGCCTGGTGGAACCGGTCGAGGACCTCCGCACGCCACGCCTCGTCGAGCGGGCCGGACGGCGCGGGGACCCGCACCTCGTAGGCCTGGCCGTAGTAGCGCAGGTCGGCGCTGCGCGCGTAGACGTGCCGCCCGGCCGGGAAGCCTTCGCGGTCCAGGGCGTCGGCCGCCTGCGCCTCCAGGTCGCCGAGGATGGCGGCCGCCGTCTCCAGCGACAGCTCGCGGGTCACGTGCGTGCGCACGTAGTCGTTCTTCACGTCCACCGTGAGCAGCCCGAACGCCGAGACGTTGCCCGGGTTGGCGGGCACGACGACCGCGGGGACGGACAGGATGTCGATGAGGCGGCAGACCAGGAGCGGTCCCGAGCCACCGAAGGCCACCATCGGGAAGTCGCGCACGTCGAGCCCGCGCTTGACCGTGAGCTGCCGGATGGCGTTCGACTGGTTGAAGGCGCTGATCTCCAGGATGCCCACCGCCGTGCGCTCCGGGGACAGCCCCAGCTTGTCCGCCAGCGCCTCGATGCCGGACCGCGCCGCCGCCGTGTCCAGGGGGATCTCGCCGCCGAGCAGGTGCGGCGGCACGCGGCCGAGGAAGACATGGGCGTCGGTGACCGTCACCTCGGTTCCGCCCTTGCCGTAGCAGATCGGCCCGGGGTCGGCCCCGGCGGACCTCGGCCCGACCTTGAGCGTGCCCTCCGGCGAGATCCACGCGATCGAGCCGCCGCCCGCGCCGACCGTCACGATGTCGATCATCGGGATCTTGCAGGGGTAGCGGCCGATGGACCCCTCGGTGGTCAGGGACGGCTCGCCGTCGACGACGACCGCGACGTCCGTCGAGGTGCCGCCGCCGTCCAGCGTGATGACCGACGGATGGCCCGCGCCGCCGGCGATGAGCGCGGCGCCCAGCGCGCCGGCGGCCGGGCCGGACAGCACCGTCGCGATCGGCTGGTGGACCACCTCGGCCGCCGACAGCACCCCGCCGTTGCTCTTCATCACCGAGAACGGCATGCCGAGGCGCGAGGACAGTGCGTCGATGTAGCGACGCATCGTGGGCTTGACGGCCGCGTCGACCAGGGTCGTCACCGAGCGCTCGTACTCGCGGTACTCGCGCAGGACGTCACTCGACAGGGACACGACCACGCCGGGATGCTCGCGCTCGAGCACGCCGCGCATGAGACGCTCGTGCGCCGGGTTGGCGTAGGAGTGCAGGAAGCACACCCCGACGGCCGTGACACCCTGGTCGCGGAACCACCGTGCCACCTCTATGGCCTGCTCCTCGTCGAACGGCCGAACCTCCTCGCCCAGGTGGTCCAGCCGCCCGCCGACCGTCTTCACCCGGTGCACGGGCACGATGCGCGGCGGCTTCACCCAGAAGTAGGAGTTGCCGTAGCCGTCCGGGACACTCTGCCGGGCGATCTCCAGGATGAACTCGAACCCCTCGGTGGTGACGAAGCCCAGATCGACGGGGCGGTCCTCCAGGAGCTGGTTGGTGGCGACGGTGGTGCCGTGCACGATGCCGGCGACCTCGGACAGGTCACGACCGGCCAGGATCTTGTGCACGCCGTTCATGAACCCGTCCGCCGGGTCGCCGGGCGTGGAAGGGGTCTTGGTCGTGGTGATCTCACCGGTCTGCTCGTCCACCGCGACCACGTCGGTGAACGTGCCCCCGGTGTCGACGCCGATACGGACGCTGCGCATGCTTCCAGTGTTTACTGAACCCCTCCAGCCTCCCGAATCAGCGACATCCGCCAAGAAATGGCCCATTCCTCGGCACTTTCCGCCCTCCGGGCCATCCTCGGCGACGCCGAGTGGAGCCTCCGGACGGTTCCAGCGGGAGGAAGCGTTCCTCGCGACGCCGGGTCGAACCCCCAGGCGGCTCCGCGAATGGTGGGTGGAACCTCCAGGCGGCTCCCGCGGTAGGAAGGGCATGGAGCGACGCGACTTCTTCAGGTTCACGGGCGGTGTCGCCGGCGCGGCACTGCTCACATCGTGCACGAGCGGCCCGGGCGGCACCCGTCCCTCCGCCGCCGCACGCCCTGTGGCGGCCGGCACACCGCGGGCCGAGGGCCTGCTGCTGTACGCCGACGTCTCGGCGCAGGTGTCGGCCATCGACGCCCAGAGCGGCGCCACGCTGTTCTCGCCGGCACGGCCCGTGCCGGCGGCCGGCTGGGAGCGTCTCCACACCGTGTCCCCGGCGGGCGAGCTGCTGACCCTGGACGCTCGTACCGGCGCGGAGCTGTTCCGTACGACGATCCCACCAGGTCTGGTTCCTCGTGTGGTGTCCTCGTCGGGCAACGTGGTGGCCCTCACCGCCCCTCCTCCGGCCTCCCCCTACGGCAAGCCCGGGCGCCGTACCACCACCATGGTCGTCGCCGACCCGTCCGGGCAGGCGGCGCCAAGGACCCTGCGGCTGGACGGCAACTTCGAGCCCGACGGCTTCTCCCCTGGTGGGGACGCCCTGTACGTCCTGCAGTACCTGCCCGCGACCGCCCCGGACAGCTACCGCGTCAGGGTCTACGACCTCGAGGAGGGCAAGCTGTGGCCGCTGCTCACCAGGGACAAGCAGCCCGTGCCCGAGGGGGCGGAGGAGACCATGCGCGGCGACGGGCGCGCCGCCGTCCTGGACCCCGGCCACCAGCGGCTCTACACCCTCTACACCCACCAGCCCGACCACCTGCACACCCGCGACCTGGTCGCCGGCAGGACGACGGGAGTCCACGCGTTCGTCCACGTGCTCGACCTCGGCCAGCGGTGGGCCTACTGCCTCGACCTCCCCGAACCTTTCGGGAGAGGCCCCGCGGAAGGGCACACGCTCGCGGTCTCCGCCGACGCCCTGTACGTGTACGAGGACGACCACAGGACCCTGATACGCGCGAGCACCGAGTCACTCACCATCCTCGACACCACCACACTCGTCGCCTCCTCCACAGGGACTTCGTCCAGCGGCACGCCATCCAGCCCGTCCTCCTCCGGCGTGCCATCCAGTCCGTCCTCCCCCGGCACGCCATCCAGCCCGTCCTCCGCAGGCAGCGGGACTTCCGGCGGCGCGTCCGCCGTGGCGGCGGGTGACCACCTCTACATCGCCGCCGGTCCGTCCGTACGTTCCCTGGACCCCTACACCCTCGCCCTGCGGCGCGAATGGCGGCTGCCAGGCCCCGCAATGGGCGTCGCGGTGACCCCGGACGAGGCCGGTCTCTATGTAGGGGTCGCCGACGGCGTCCTGCGGTTCGACGTCCGCGAGGGGCACGACGGCGGGGAGCCGGGCCGCCTGGCCGTTCCAGGCATCACCCGGCTCCGCCACGTGGCCACCCGGCCATACGAGTGAACCACTCGGTCCCAGGAGGGACCCCCGGGTTTCCCACCGTACGAAGGCGCCGGAACCGCCGTACCGGTCCTCGCCGCCCCGGCGCCTGACAACCCACCACACGTGACGGGCGGGAGAAACAACCACGCCGGACGGACGACCCCGCAAGCATGGGTGGGGGCTGGGTG
>NZ_JALLPO010000032.1 GCF_023276435.1 Sphaerisporangium perillae | reverse complement strand
GTCGAACGCCTCGTTGACCACGTCCCAGGCGTAGATCTTGCCCTTGTAGTGGGCCATCACGCCGTTGATGTGGTCGATCATCGCCTGGCGCAGCGTGCTGCCGGACAGGGACTGCATCCAGCCGGGCTGCTGGGAGTGCCAGGCCAGGGTGTGCCCGCGGACCCGCTTGCCGTTCTGCACGGCCCAGTTGTAGACCCGGTCACCGTTGGTGAAGTTGAACTGGCCCCGGTTCGGCTCGGTGGCGTCGATCTTCATCTCGTTCTCGGCCGTCACCATGTTGAACTCGCGGTTGGCGATCGTGGTGTACGCCGAGTCGCCGAGCTTGCCCGCGGCGATCGCGGTGCCGAAGTACCGCCCGCTCTGCGCCGCCGCCGCGCCGAGCGTGCTCGCCGCGGCATCGGCCGGACCCGGCACCGTCAGCGCCGTGATCGTGCCGAGAACGCCGAGAGCGCCGGCGAGCACGACCCGCAGGCTGCGGAGAGGGTGCCGGGTTCCAGGCGGATGTATGGCGTTTGCGCCCATGCCTGAGCCTCCATAAGGAATCACGGGGAAAGCGGAAAGGGGGAGAACGCGGGGAACACCCCGCGGCACCGACGCCGCACCCCATCACCGGGGACGCACACCACAAGGACGTCGCGGACGACGGCTCCCGCCACGCACCACCGAGCTGGCAGGAGAGAATCGCCTCAGGGACTCAGTGTGGAAACATCCCCGAAATAAGTCAAGACTGTAGCCGAAAGTTTCGGCTTCCTTTCAGCCGCGAAGTGCCCGGATACCACGCATAACGCCTGTCCTCACTTTGCTGAAAATTGCGATCCCCGCCGGGCGATGGGGCCAGAGTGATGAAAGTTTCATCACAACCCCGTGTGCGTCGGAGTGCTATGACGCCGATAACACCAGATCGGCCGCACCGAAGCTCCGGGCGCTTGCGGCTCGCCTTGCGCCCGGCCCTTGACGACACCTCCCTGTCTCGTATTTGCTCCGCCCACACCACCCCCGTACACCGACGGAGAAGGGAGCTGGCCGACCAGGCCGGATGTTAACGCTAACAAGCCTGCGATCTTCCCCAAGACGCGTCGGCGGCCGGAGGCCGTGAACCCTGGGACAGACACCACGTCCACGCGGTCCACCGGTCGTCGACATCCCGGCAGGAGGTTGTCCGTCCAGGCGGAGAGCCGAAGCCGTCGGCACATGGGCTCGCCGCGACGGCGGGGCCCGCGACAGAACGGCCGGCCGTGCGGGTGTCCGGCCGCACAGGCCACCACCTCACGACGTTCGCCGCCGAGATGGCCGATTCGTTGAATCTGTTACCGCTCACAGCGTCGACCCAGCGTGGTCGCCGATGCCCGAAAGAGGTTGAGCATGCTCATGTGGAGACGATGGTCGCCGGGGCGTTTCCGGGGGTGGTCGCGGTGGCGCTGGGGGCGGTGAGCGGGACGGGGGCCGCGAGCGCGGAGTCCAACGGCGGGGTGCGGGTGATGCCGCCTGGACGTCTACAACCAGAGCACCGCCGACGGCAGCCAGGTGCAGATTCTCTGCCGACACGACCGCGATGACGCGGATCCCCAAAGAAGGGCAGAACAATGAAACGGCGTACCAGACAGCACGCCGGCATCGGAGTCGGCATGGCGGCCCTGGTCGCGGTCGTGGCCGCGGCACTGTCCATGTTGCTGACGGCCGCCCCACGAGCGTCGGCAGCGGCCCTGACCGAAGTGACGAACTTCGGCGCCAACCCCGGTGGTCTGCGGATGCACCTTTACGTCCCCGACAGAGTGGCATCCCGCCCGGGCGTCCTGGTGGCGATGCACGGCTGCAACGGATGGGCTCCGAACTTCCACCAGAGCACCGAGTTCGCCTCATTGGCCGACCGGTACGGCTTCATCGTCATCTACCCGCAGGCGAACAAGAGCGCCAACGGCATGTCGAACTGCTTCGATGTGTGGTCGAACGAGGCCCTGCGCCACGGTGGCGGCAGCGACCCGGTGTCGATCGTCTCCATGGCGAACTACGCGCTGCAACGCTACAACGGTGACCCGCAGCGGGTGTTCGCCACTGGATTCTCTTCCGGAGCGATGGAGACCAACAACCTGCTCGCCACATACCCGGACGTGTTCAAGGCCGGCGCGCCGTTCTCGGGTGTGCCTTACGGTTGCCTCGGGCCCGCCGGGTGCGGGGACAAGACGCCACAGCAGTGGGGTGACCTGGTCCGGAACGCCTACCCCGGTTACACCGGGCCCCGGCCGCGGGTGATGGCCTGGCATGGCACCGCCGACTCCGTGCTGCCCTACACGATGCTGCAGGAAGAGGTCGACCAGTGGACCAATGTGCACGGACTGAGCCAGACTCCCACCTCCACTGACAGCCCGCAATCCGGGTGGACCCGGCGAGTCTTCGGCTCTGGGCAGGTTGAGGCGTACACCATCACCGGCGCCGACCACGATCTGCCGCGAACCGGGATGGCCGCCTACGCCATCCGCTTCTTCGGTCTGGACGGCGGCTCGTCCACCCCGACGCCGACTCCTACGGGGCCTGGTGGTGGTGCCGGGCAGATCAAGGGTGTGGGTTCCGGGCGTTGCCTGGACGTGCCCAACTCCGCCACCACTGACGGCACTTTGGTGCAGTTGTGGGACTGCAACGGGCAGAGCAACCAGCAGTGGATCTCCACCTCGGCCGGCGAGATCAGGGTCTACGGCAACAAGTGCCTGGACGCGGCCGGGACCGGCACCGGCGCCAAGGTGCAGATCTACTCCTGCTGGGGCGGCGACAACCAAAAGTGGCGGCTGAACTCCGACGGCACCATCGCCGGGGTGCAGTCCGGACTGTGCCTGGACGCCATCGGTGCGGGCACCGGCAACGGCACCCAAATCCAGCTCTACACCTGCTGGAGCGGCACCAACCAGAAATGGACCTGGGCGAGATGATCATGTCCGTCTTCCGATGAGGATCTCCGGTGCGGCGTGGCCCGCCGCACCGGAGGCGGTTCCTCGACGATCGGTTCACGGTGGTCGGTGGGCGTCGGGACGGGCTCTCCCGGTGATCGCTGCATTCCACGTCATCGTGACCGGCTGCAGAGTTGCCACGCCGTTCCCGCAGTGATACGTGAGACCGAACCGAACGACCGCACGCCCCTGCCGCTCACCACCGATCCGGCAGGAGAAGTCGCTGCACATGGTTCGTCCGCGGACCTTTCATGACGTACGACCGTCTCCGGACGATTCCCGGCGCGGCCGTGCGGTTTCGCGCGCGGGTGTCGCCGATGCGACTTTCCCCCATGGATTCATGCCTTCACTCGAGGAGTAGAACAATGCGGCCCTCATCCGTTCCCTTGCCGGGCTGTGCGTCTCGGGGCGGCTCAACCGGCACCGCCCTGGACGGCGCCGGCATCACCACGGCCGGCTCCGCCGTGCAGCTGTGGACACCGAACTCCAGCACCAACAACCAGTACACGATCACGGCGGTCTGACCGGCGTGGCCGGGCGCTCCGCATTCGCGTGAACGCCCGGCCACGCCGGATCGTGGGTCAGTTGCGCATGCTCCACTGCTGGTTCGTCCCGCCGTGGCACGCCCACAGGTGGATCTTCGTACCGTTCGTGGTCCCGGCGCCGCTGGCGTCCAGGCACAGCCCCGACTGCACGCCGGTGATGGTGCCGTTGGCGTTGACGTTCCACTGCTGGTTCGCCTGCCCGTTGCAGTCCCAGATCACGGCCAGCGTGCCGTTGGCGGTGCCCTGGTTGTTGGCGTCCAGGCACTTGTTGCCGTACACCGTCAGTTGCTTGGCCGAGGTGTAGGTCCACCGCTGGTTGGTGCCGCTCCCGCAGTTCCAGAGCTGTGCTTGGGTGCCGTTGGTGGTGCTGTTGTTGTTGATGTCGACGCAGCGGCCGGACCCGGCCCCGACGATCTGGACGTTCTGCTGGCCGTTGCCGCCGCTCTGCGGCCCGGCGGAGGCCATCACGGCCTGGGCGCCAGACGGCCAGCTGCCGTTGGTGACCGTCACGTTGTTGTTCACCACGTTGCCGCGGTCGCCGTTGGTGATGTTGGTGCTGCCGTTGCTGGTCCAGTTGCCGGTGACGGTGAAGTTGCCCATGTTCTCGCCACCCCAGTAGTTGGCGGTGGCCCAGGTGCCGATGGAGTTGAAGACGTTGTTGCGGGCGGTGTAGTACTTGGAGCCCTCGTCGAAGTAGAGCCCGAACCAGCCGTTGGTCCGCAGGCAGTAGTTGTCGCTGATCACCGCGCTCGGGTTCCACGACAGCGTGTAGATGCATCCGCCGTCGGTCATCTGCTGCATGACGTCGTGCACGTAGTTGCCGATGAGCTGGTTGTTGGACGCGGTGGTGGCCGTGGTGTACCGCGGCTGGTAGTTGTACAGGCCGCGGTTGGCGTATTGGGTGTTGCCACCGGGCTCGTTGGCGCCCCAGCCGTACCCGATGGACATGCCGGTGTACGGCATGTTGTAGACCTCGTTGTGGGAGATGAGGGCGGTGGAGACGTAGGTGGTCACGACCGAGACCACGCCCCGATAATCCAGGCCGAGGTCGTGGATGCGGTTGTTGCTGACGGTGATGTTCCGGTTGACCAGCCGCTGGTCGCCGGGGTGGTGCGCGTCGGCGCGCACGCCGCCGACCACGATGCCGCCGGCCGAACTGCGGGCGATCTCTGACCGGGTGACCGTGATGTTGCTGGCGCCCAGGCCGACACCGTTGGCGTGGCCGTTGGCGTCGTTGCCGATGCCGATGGCCGTCTGCCCCAGGTTGACGAACTGGGAATCGGTGAAGGTGATGTTGTTGGCGGCGGAGACTTGTACGGCGGCGGGCATCTGGTACCAGTTCGGCCGGGTGGCCTCGAACTGCTGGCAGCCCTCGTGACAGGAGGTGAAGGCGGGCCAGCTCCAGTTGCCGGCGATGTAGGAGCCGGTCTGCTGGTCCACGTAGCCCTGGTTGCCGCTCGGCCCCCGCCAGCTCGTGCCGGTGAAGGTGATTCCGCTGAACGTGACGTGGTGCGCGGGCGCGTCGTAGGTGCCCCCGACGTCCACCAAGGACTGCAGCAGCGGAAGCTCCACGCTGACGTTGCTCATGTTCTGGCCGGCGAGCGGGATGTAGGAGAGCATGCCGGTCCCGGGATTGATGTACCACTCGCCCGGCGAGTCGAGGAACTCGTAGGCGTTCTCCAGGTACAACGGACCCGACCGGTGCGGGCTGGTGAAGGTGTCGTACCCGAAGTTGTTGTTGTTCCAGGCGGGCTGCTGCATCGTGATGAGGTTCCCGCTGATGCTCTGCACCGGCGCGTACCGGTCGGTGAAGGAGCCGACGCTCTCCATCTCGACCCGGTTCTGGCCGGCGAGGTTGTTCAGATAGCTCAGAGCGCTGTTGGTGAACCTCATCCCGGTGCTGCTGGCGGTGAAGTCGGACCGGTTCACGGTGGTACGCGCCCGCGTGGCGATGGCGCCGTTGACGTACAGCTGCCGGGTGTCGATCCCGGTGCCGACGTTGGCCCGCCAGATGTTCTTCGCCGAATCGGCCGGCGACCAGCCGGTGACCGCCCTGGCCCCGCTGATCACGGGATGCGCCGATGAGGCCGCCCGCCAGATCACCTGATATCCGTTGTTCCCGGAGTCGGCCGCGGTCAGCCGTAGCGGCGCGGAGAGCCGGTAGACCCCGTCGGCCAGCTCCACGACGATGTCCCCGGACATCGCGCCGGTGCGCGCCCGCACCGCGGCCTGCGCGTCCGGCAACGAGCACGGCTGGGCGGCGGAGCAGTCGGTGCCGGTACCGGAAGGGGAGGCGTAGAGGGTCGTGGCCGCCGCCAAGGCGGGAGAGGCCGGCGCCACCAGAGCGACCGCGGCGGTCAACCCCACTGCGGCGACGCCGGCTGACACCAGCCTCCGCATCACGGCGTACGAGGATTCGAACACGGGATCTCCTTCAACGTGGGTGGGTGGGGGGTGCGGGTCAGCGCCCCGTGTCGAAGCTGATCTGGCGAGTGCGGGTCTGATCCTCGTGCCGGCGCCATGTCGAGCCCGCGGCTCCGCTCACGGTCCGGGCGGCACTCCGGCACCGCGCTTTCGCCGGTGGCGTTCCGCGCGATGCCGGTGTGACCTGGCATGGCCCGGCACACGGCATTGCTGCTCACTTTCCGAGGAGCGGACGGTGATCCCGACCGTCGGCTCCGGAAACGTAACTCGTATGACGTCTCACGTCAATAATGGGCCGAGACGCGAGCTCGACGTGTCAATGCGCCGACGATCAGGTCAGGATGCGCTGCAGGAAAGGGCGGGAGTGGCGGCGGTGCCGTTGGCGGTGAAGCCGAACGTGGTGGTGCCGTTGGCCGCGATCGAGCCGTTGTAGGACTCGTTGCGGACCGTCACGTTGGCACCGGAGCCGGAGCGGACGCCGTTCCACAGGCTGCTGATGGTCTGCCCGCCCGGCCAGGTCCAAGCGACCGTCCAGCCGTTGACGGCGCTGGTGCCGGCCCGGACGGTGACAGTGGACTGGAAGCCGCCGGACCAGGAGTTCACCGTCTCAATCGTGGCGGCGCATCCACCCGGTACCGGCGTCGGGGTGGGCGTCGGGGTCGGGGTGGGAGTCGGCGTGGGAGTCGGAGTAGGCGTCGGGGTGGGTGAGGGATTGTTCTGGAACTGCGAAAAGAACTTCCACACCTCTCCCTTGGTCCAGGTCGTGACACCGCTCTCGGTGTAGGTCCCATCCACCGGACCCGGCATGTGACCGTTGTCGAACGCGGCCCAGACGACCGGATACCCGGCCCGGCACCCCGAGTACGCGGTGACGATGTGACTCCGGCTGCCCGAACTCGGCTCAGGCGGGTTCTGCGCGGTACAGCCGTTGTTGCGGACGAACCTGTCACGCAGCGACCGTCCCTGAGAGATGTTCAGCACGGTGTCCCCGATGCCGTGCAGCCCCATGTACGCGATGGGCTGAGTGCCGCCGCTGCACCCGCTGAGCTGCGCGCCGGAGAAGACCGCGACCGCACGGAAGACGTTCGCCCGCGAGCACGCGAGTGAGAAACTCATACCGCCGCCGTAGCTGAACCCGGTGGCGAAGAGCTGCGAGGTGTCGACACAGAGATCCGCCTCGATGAGCCTGATCATGTCATCGACGAAGGTGACGTCCTCACCGTTGGAATTGGCCCAGCCGTTGTTGAAGCCCTGGGGCGCGACGAAGATCGCGCCGTTGTTCGACAGCTGCCTGAGTCCGTAGAAGGACCAGGGGTACCCGCTGGTTCCGCCCGAGTCGACCTTGGCGGCAGTGCCGCCGAGCCAGTGGAACCCGAAGATCAGCCGGTAGGGGGTGTTGTTCTGGTAGTTGTCGGGAAGCCGCAGGATGAAGGAGCGGTTCTTGCCGCTGGTCTGAATCGACTGCGTACCACTCCTCAGCGTCGGGGTCTTGCCGCATCCGGCGGTCGTCGCAAGGGTGCCGGCACTCGCGGACGACGGAGCTCCGCCGAGGTCGCTGCTCATCGCCGCACGACCTGTGGCCAGGACGAGAAGTGCCGCGACCGCGATCGCTCCGAAAAAGGATCTGTGCCGTGGCATCACACAACTCCTGTCATGGCGCGAGTATCGACATGTCTGGATGGGGAAATCATTCACTTCTCCCTTATCGGGGTGGGAGCCTCGGTCGGCCGGCATGCATGGTTTCTGGTCTGGGAATGCCAGACCAATGAGATGCGCCTCCACGGTGGACGTCGGCCCGTCCGGGCGTGTACGGCTGGTCGAGCGAAATTGTGTTTGCGCTAACATTCAACCGAGTGGCGAGTGCTCCTCTCGTGCGATTTGACCGGAGGTGACAGTGCAGCGGAGCAAATATGACCGCGACGAGATCTGTCAAGAATCGGCCTTTCTTCTCACGCCGTGCTCGCCCGCGACGATCCATTAATTCCACTTCCGACCAGGGAGGCGGTCGAGATCACCGCTGATGTCTCAGGTTGAAAATTTCACCGACGGACGGCTCGGCCTGGTGTCGGCCCTTGCGTCGAATCGATTCCGAGCGGACATGGGTTAGGGCATGCCTGCGGCGGTGGCCGCCGTCGCGGCGCGGGAAGGCGCGGTCGCGCATGGCAAGCTACGTCGTCGTCAGCTCCTGGCGGCCACGGTCGGTGGGGAGGTGTCCCTCTGGGGTCGGTCAGGCGAGGCCAGCAGTGATGCGGGCCGGGCGAAGCCGCTCAGACCGCGGTAATGGTCCACTGGTTGTTGGTGCTGGAGTTCGGTGTCCACAGCTGCACGGCGGAGCCGGCCGTGGTGATGCCGGCGCCGTCCAGGGCGGTGCCGGTGCCGCGGTTGATGATCTGGTAGCGGCCGTTGCCGAGGCTGTTGAGCCGCCACTGCTGGTTGTTGCCGCCGTTCCAGGTCGTCTGCGGGCAACTGGCGCCGTTGGCGGTGTTGCCCCAGCTGTCGGCGACCATACCGTTGGTGCGGTTGACGATGCGGTACCAGCCGCCGCCCAGGTCCACCAGCTGCCACTGCAGGTTGGTGCTGCCGTCGTAGTTCCACTGCTTGAGCGCCGACCCCGAAGCGACGTTCCCGCCACTGTCCAGGACCAGGTTGGTGGTCACGTTGGTGATCCGCACATAGCCGGTGGGGGTGGGGCCGGAGCCCAGGGCGGGGATCTGGCCGGAGAAGGTCAGTTTGACCACGTAGGCGGGGGCGCTGAACGGGGCGTTGGACGAGGGCATGGTGATGTGCAGGCCGGAGCCGTCCTGGGTGCGGGTGGGCAGGTTGGTGTACTGGCCGGCCGTGGAGCCCAGTAGCTGCACCGAGGCCAGGGTGCTCAGGTTGATCTGGTTCGAGCCCAGGGTGCCGATGTTCAGCGTGCCGCCCGGCCAGCCCAGCACGGTGGCGTACAGGATGGTGTTGTTCTTGCTGCGGGTGAACCGGATGTCGCGGTTGGTTCCGGGCCGCGGCGTGGTGAAGGAGCCGCCGCCCATCTGTGTCGGGCCTTCGCCGTAGGTCGCCCAGGCGCGGGTGGCGTAGATGGACTCGCCGAAGCGCTTGAGGTAGTCCCCGATGCCGAGCAGGATCGTCCGTTGCCCGGAGGGAATGGTGCCGTCGGCCATGGGGGCGATGTTGAGCAGCATGTTGCCGTTCTTGCTGACCCGGTCGATCAGCGAGTGCAGCATGGCCTCGAGCGAGTAGTAGCCGATGCCGATGGTGTAGCACCAGCTGGAGCTGGAGATGCTGTCGTCGGTCAGCCAGTAGGGGGTCTGGATGGCGGCCGGGCCGCCGCGCTCGTAGTCGACGACTTCGCCCCGGGTGTTGAACCCGTCTTTGTAGGTGGCGACGACGTCCTTGTTCCAGGCGACCGCCTGGTTGTAGTAGTACGACAGGAAGTTCAGCCGCTGCGACTCGGGGAGCTGGCTCAGGTTGAAGTCCTGCCAGATGACGTCGGGCTGATAGCCGTCGATGACCTCTTTGAGTTTGTCGTACCACAGCTGGTTCTCGGTGGTCCGGTCGAGCTGGCCGTACAGCTTCTTCAACGACGTCGTGGACTGCGCGGGCGCCCACTGGTAGAAGCCGGTGAAGTTGTAGGTGTGGTGCAGAGCCGTCAGGAGCTTGAGCCCCTTGGCGCGGATGGCGTCGGCGTGCAGCCGCAGCAGGTCGAGCTTGGGTCCGGTGGCGACGGAGTTCCACTCGTTCACCCTGCTGTTCCACATCGAGTAGCCGTCGTGGTGCTCGGCCACCGGCCCGGCGAACCTGGCCCCGGCGTCGGCGAACAGCTGCGCCCACTCGTTGGGGTCGAAGTTGCCGCCGGCGGACCTCAGCTTGGGGGCGAACTGCACCCAGTTGCCCGCCTTGTCGCGGGCGCCGTTGATGAAGTTGTGGTACGGCCACACCGAGGGATCGCCGTAGACGCTCTTGTGGTGGTTGTTCTCATTCGACCCGTTGTTGTACATATTGCGGGGGTACCACTCGTTGGCGAACGCAGGGACGCTGAACACTCCCCAGTGGTAGTAGATGCCGAACTTGGCGTCCTGGAACCACTCGGCAGCGGGCGGGTGCTGGTCGACCGACGCTCAGCTCGCGGTGTAGCTCTGCGGCCCGTCGGTGGCCCACGCGGTGCGCACCCCCAGCAGGCCGGCGGCCGCGACGCCTCCGGCCCCCGCGAGCAGTGTGCGGCGGCTGAACTGGAATGAGGACGAGGACATGGGGAACCTCTCGAGAGCTGGAGGAGCTCTTCCAGGTCGCACGGAATCCTGCGCCCGCACGCTGGGCGCGCAACCCATGCACGTCCACCGGCGCAGAACCCTTGGGTGTTGGCGAACGTGAAGAGACCTTCACAGTTTGGACATGGGATGTATTTGTAAGCCAGGCGCAGGGGAATGTCCAGACCTGTTGCCGGCCAATGTCGCGGAGACGGCCTGAGGCCGAGGCCGCCGGGGCGGTCCCCGAGTCCTCTCAGGACCTTATATCGCCACGTCAGACCTAGTTTTCTGGCCGCTTCCCCTTCTTTGATCCTTCTGCTGGGGATACCCTCGTGTCTGCTGAGTCTTTCATTCCTTCTTTCGAGACATGGGATGTCTGTACTCCGCTGGCTTCGACCGCGTGGCGGGGAGGTAGGAAGATTCGGTTATGTCTCTAACCGAGCAGGCGATCGAGCACATCAGGCAGCTGATCAAGGACGAGGCCCTTCCGCCAGGGGCGCGGCTGCCTTCGGAGCAGGATCTGGCCGCCGAACTGGGCCTGTCCCGCAACCTGCTGAGGGAGGCCGTCCGGTCGCTCATCACCACACGTGTCCTGGAGGTGCGCAGGGGCGACGGCACCTACGTCACGAGCCTCAAGCCGGAGCTGTTGCTGGAGGGGGTCGGCCTCGCCGTCGAGATGATGCGGGGTGACGACCTGCTGGAGGTCACCGAGGTGCGGCGCCTGTTGGAGCCGGTCGCGACCGGCCTCGCGGCCACGCGCATCTCCGCCGACCAGCTCCGGGAGGTCGAACACCACCTCAACGCGATGATCGACGCACAGGACGACGTCGAGGCGCTCAACCGCCATGACGACGACTTCCACCGTGCCGTGCTCGCGGCGACGGGGAACACGGCACTGTGCACCCTGCTCGCGGGCATCGCCGGCCGGACGCTGCGCGCCCGCGTGTGGCGCGGGTTAATCGACGACGACGCGGCCGGCCGCACGGTCAACGAGCACGTCGCCATCTACCGGGCGCTGGCGAGCCGCGACGCCCCTCTCGCCCAGGCCGCGGCGCTCATGCACGTGAGCACCACCGAGACCTGGCTGCGGGAGAACCTCGGCCGTCCGGCGTCCGGCCCGGCCTCCCGGGTGCGGGCCGGGTCGTGACGGCCCCCACCCGGGCGATCACGCCGCCTCGGCGTCACCCCGACCACGACGCGGGGTCGGTGATCGTGATGGAGCGGCGCGTGCGCGACGGTCTGCGTGGGACTACTGGAACGAGGCGTCATCGATGGAGAAGCCGTCGGTGCCCGCCGCCGTCTCGACGTAGAAGGTGGCGCCGGTCAGCGTCCCGCTCCACGACACGGTCGCCGTGCCGGTGAGCTGGGTCCAGCCGCCGGAGTTGACCGTCGTCGCCGGCGTCAGCTGGAGGTAGTTCGTCGTGCCGTTGGCCGTGACCGCCAGGGTCGCCTTCGCGCTCGGCGTACCGCTCTGCGACCGCACCCAGACGCTCGTCGTGTAGCTCTTGCCGTTGGTGAGCTTGGCGGTCACATCCTGGGTGGTGCCGTTCCACGACGCCGTGCGCCCGGTGATGGACAGCGCCCGCGCGCCGCCGTGCACGGCGCTGGTGTCTGACGACAGGGTTCCGCCGGACGCGCCCCAGCCCGTCGTGCCGCTCTCCATGTCGCCGTTGGTCAGCAGGTTCCCACCGGTACCTGTGCCCCCGTTGAACTGCCACCAGTTCACGTTGAACAGGGTGCCGCTCCCGCCGGTGTACTTGAAGTACAGGTCATGGGTTCCCGTCGCGCCGTTCACCGGGCAGGTGACCGTCGTCCACGTCTGCCAGCCTCCGGTGCCCGGGACCGTGCACGTCCCCACCAACGCGCCGTTGACGCCGTCCAGGTGGAGCTCGATCCGGCCGCCGCTGGTCGCCGAGGCCACCCGCGCGTTGAAGGACGTCGCGTCCGAACCGAAGGCGACGCCCTTGACCTTGACGTAGTCTCCGTTCTCGATCCACCCGACGTTCATGCCGCCCTCGCTGGAGGGTTCGGTCTCGACGCCGGACTCCCAGGCGACCGTCTCGGCCTCCTGGCGGACGTAGGGATTCAGGGTGCCCACCTGCGGCGCCCCGGTCGTGGTCATGTTGATCGTCGGGATGGTGCCGTCGGCGTTGTAGTTGAACTTCTCCACCGCGACCGAACGGGTGTAGCCACCACCGCCCGGCAGAGCGCCGTTGTGGTAGAAGAAGTAGGAGCCGCCGTTGAAGTCGATGACGCCGGGGTGGTTGGTGAAGCTGCTGCCCTGGGTGGGCATGACCGTGCCGCGGTAGGTCCACGGGCCGGTGGGGCCGGTGGCGGTGGAGTAGCCGATGAACTCAGAGCAGCACTTGGCGGCGAACACGTTGTAGTACAGGCCGCCCCGCTTGTAGACCCAGGGCCCCTCCTCGAACAGGGTCGGACGGTTGGCGTCCCCGGTACGGGTGCCGAACCCCGCGGTGGTCAGCGGGATCTGCGTCACGCTGCCGGAGTAGGAGATCATGTCGGTGTTCAGCTTCACGTACGACAGATGCGGATTGCCCCAATACAGATAGGCCTGCCCGTTGTCGTCGATGAACACCGTGGGATCGATCTCGCCGTTCTCCACCAGCGGATGGCCGATGGCGTCGGTGAACGGCCCGGTGGGACTGGTGGAGACCGCCACCCCGATGGCCATCCGCCCGGTCGACCGGTTGGTCGTCGGGACATACCAGTAGAACTTACCGTTCCGGTAAATGGCCTGGCCCGCCCACGCGTCCGACTTCGCCCAGCTGAAAGTGGCGACGCTGAGCGGAGAACCGTGATCGGTCCAGTTCACCATGTCCGCCGACGACCACACCCGCCAATCCTTCATCGTAAAGTACGTCGAACCGTCCTCGTCGTGCCCCGTGTAGAGGTACACCCGGCCGTTGTAGACCAGCGGAGCAGGGTCGGCGGTATAGATGGTCTGGATGATCGGATTGTCCGCCCGGGCCGTGCCCGGGATCATCGTCACAGCGCAGAGCAGTGCCATGACCAAAAGCACACCGCGCCTGGATATGACATCGAGCCGGAGGGGAGATGCGACTTTCATGATCACCTTCAGAATTGGGGCGGGCACATGTGCGACCGCCGTCTGGAGAGGGGTTCGCCGGTCTCGGGGATCCTGACGGAACCGATTCCTGCCACTGCCTGAGAAGAACGGGGACACCATTCACCGCTCGACTGTGAGCATTAACATGCTGTCGAAACGGCCTCCATCTGTGTCACTGAAGGATGTCGGGACTTCTCGCCGTGACTGCGGATGAAGGCCGCATCGTTCTTCTCCTCGGTAGTGCACCGGCGTCGGCCGCCGCCGGACTCGGGAACCTTTGCCAGGGGCGGTCGTGCGTCCCGGACGTAAGGCTGCGGTGTGTCAGGTGCGGGTCCAGCGTTGGTTGGTGCCGCCGCTGCAGGACCAGATCTGGAGCTTGGTGCCGTTGGCGGTGGTGTTGTTGGGTATGTCCAGGCACTTGTTCGCGCCGACCGCGGTGATGCTGCCGTCGGAGTTGAAGCGCCATTGCTGGTTGTTCTGGCCGTTGCAGTCCCAGATGATGACGCTGCTCCCGTCGGCGGTGCCGCGGTTGTTGACGTCCAGGCACTTGCCGCCGTAGACGCGCAGCTCGCCGGAGCTGGTCGGCGTCCATTGCTGGTTGGCCTGCCCGTTGCAGTCCCAGATCTGCGCCTGCGCGCCGTTGGCCTGCGAGGCGCCGGAGACGTCAAGACACCTGCCGGACGACACACTCTTGATCGCCCCGCCGCCGGAAGGTGGTGGGGTGGAGGTGCCGCCGTTCAGCGCGGTGAGGACGGCATCGTAGGCGGGTTTCTTGTTGTAGTTGCCGTCGAACAACAGTGGGGTGTCGCCACTGCGCCACGAGTACTTGTCGGTGATCCCCCAGACCGTGATGCCGGTGCAGCGGGCGACGGCCATGCAGACCTGGGTGACGCGGCGGTAGGCGTCGGCCTGGGTCGAACCGCCGCCGCCCACGTCAAGCTCGGTGATCTGGACGTCCACCCCCAGGGCGGCGAACTGGGCGATGTTCTGCTGGTAGTTGGCCGGCGGGTTTCCGAAGTGGGACTGCAGGCCGACGCAGTCGATCGGCACGCCCCGGGCCTTGAAGTCGCGGACCATGTTGTAGACGCCGCGGGTCTTGTTGGCGTCGGCGTCATCGATGTTGTAGTCGTTGTAGCAGAGCTTGGCGCCCGGGTCGGCGGCGCGTGCGGCGCGGAAGGCCTCTTCGATGAAGCCGTTGCCGAGTTTCGGTGAAGACCGAGCTGCGCAGGCTGCCGACCGCGCCGCCGTCGGCGAAGGCCTCGTTGACCACGTCCCAGGCGTAGATCTTGCCCTTGTAGTGGCCCATCACGCCGTTGATGTGGTTGGTCATCGCAGTGCGCAGGTCGCCGGCCGACAGGTTGCCCACCCAGCCGGGCAACTGCGCGTGCCACACCAGAGTGTGCCCGCGAACCCTCATGCCCTTGCTCTGGGCGTGGTTGGCGATCTGGTCGCCCGGTCCGAAGTTGAACGACCCGCGGGAGGGTTCAGTGGTGTCCCACTTCATCTCGTTCTCGGGGGTCACCGAGTTGAACTCCCGGTCCCACGTCGCCACGTACGTCGAATCGCCGAGATGGCCCGCCGCCACCGCGGCGCCGAAGTAGCGGCCGCTCTGTGCGGCCGCCGCGCCCAGGGTGCCCGCGGCGGCACCGGCGGAGGTGGGGACCGCCAGTGCCGTGGTCACGCCCAGGACACCGAGAGCGCCGGCGACCACCATCCGGCGGATGCCGCCGCCTGGTCGCCGGGCTTGGTCTGGGGGTACGGCGTTTTCGCGCATGACTAAGCCTTTTCTGCCGAAGCTGATGAGATCTGAGGAGTAAGGGAGAAGGCGCAGCTCCGCTGAACCCCACCTCCACGCGGCACGAGGAAGAGGGGATTCGTACGAAGATCAGTTGTTACCGCTCACGAAGCGAACTGGGCGCAGCTATGGCAGCGCGATTCGTCGGCGCGGTGTCAGGTGCGGGTCCACTTCTGGTTGGCGCCGCCGGTGCAGGTCCACAGCTCTACGAGCGTGCCGTTGGCGGTCGCCTCGCCGGTGACGTCCAGGCACAGGCCCGACTGCACGCCGGTGACCGTGCCGTCGGCGTTGAGGTTCCACTGCTGGTTGGCGCCACCGCCGCAGTCCCAGATGATGACCCTGGTGCCGGGAGCCGTGCCGCTGCCCTCGGCGTCCAGGCACTTGTTGCCGTACACCTGGAGCTGCTTGCCCGCGGTCAGGTTCCACTGCTGGTTGGCGCCGCCGTTGCAGTCCCAGATCGCCACCTGTGTGCCGTTGGCCTGTGACTGTGCGGGGACGTCCAGGCAGCGGCCTGACGCCGCGCTTCGCAGCACGTTGGACGGGCCGCCGCCCGGGCCGGGCGTGATGGACAGGTTGTCGAACTGCGCCGTCTCGGTCGCGCCGGTGCCGATGCCGACCTGGCCGGCGCCCCACATCGCGTCGGTGACCGTGCCCACCGTCGCGCCGTCGATCTTGGCAGTGATCGTGGAACCCGAGAAGCCCAGGGACAGCGTGTGCCAGCGGTTGGTGCCGAGCGCGGCCGCGGTGCCGCTGCGCAGTGTCGTGACGACGTTGGCGGCGGTGTTGCGCTGGATCGACCAGGCGCCGGCGTCGGTGACCTGCAAGTAGTAGGCGTTCTGCCCGGCCGGGCCGTAGTGCTGCGTGCCCCCGCGCCCGATGAGCTTGACGTAGCCCGCCTGCTCCAGCAGGACGTCGGAGGAGACGGTGTAATTGCTCCAGTTCACGTCGCCGAGCAGCGCGTACGGATCGTAGTCCCCGTCCCATGTGATCGGCATGCGCGGCGACATCTGGCGCACGCACCTGCCCGCACGGCCCGCACCGCAGGCGGTCACCTCGAAGGCCCCCTGCTGGTCCATCAGGTACTTGGCCTCCTTGCCGACCGCGTACCCGTCGTAGTCGTCCGAGTACGGGAGCGCCATCGACCCGGGCGCCGGGCTCGTGGCGGTGCCCTTGCCCTGGCCCGTCGTGGTCGTGACGGTGTATACGCGGCCGGGCTGGACGGTCAGCGAGTACGCGCCGCCCGAGGGTGTGATGTCACTTCCGCGTACCATGTGGTCGGCGGGATTGGCGGAGTTGAGGTCGGTGGACCACACGTGCACGGCCCCGGTGGGCAGACCGCCGGTGACGGTGAAGTTCAGGGTCTGGGCCGCGCTCGCGTCCACGGTCTCGATGATCGTGCTGTAGCCGGAGTTGTCGGGGGACTTCAGCGAGACATAGCTGCCGTTGGTGCGGACGCCGCCGATGTAACCGCTGGAGGAGTCCAGGTACCGCCAACCCGGCGCGGTGAACTGGGTGGTCTGCGCCATCGTCCAGGCGTTCTTGCCCACTGCGTAGTACCCCGACCACGGCTGGGGCGCGATGGCGACGCCCATCGTCGGCCACGGGATGTTCGGGGTGATGGCGGCGACGATCGGCCAGTTGAGGTAGGCGGTCATCTTGCCGTCGATGTAGTCGCGGTTGATGCCGCGCGCGAGGGCCTTGGCGCCGTCGTTGTAGTCGTCGGATCCGTTCTCGCTGGCCCACAGCTGCTTGCCGGAGTTGACCGCGTTGGTGGAACTGGGGCAGTTGGTCTGCGCGCTGCGATAGCCGCACACGTAGTGCGATCCGAAGATGTCCACGGCGTTGCGGAAAGCCGCGTTGTTCACCGCGTCGTCGGCCGCCCCCCAACTGGTGTCGTCGGCCACGATCTTGACGTTGCCGAAGCCGTTGGCGTCCAGGGCGGTGTTCAGGTTGATGTACCAGTTGAGGTCACGGCCCCGCTCGTTCCAGCCGCCGAGATAGTCGATGGTCAGCCCGTGGCTGTTCTTCGCGCACTTCAGCCAGTCGACCAAATAGTTGATCATGTCCTGTGACCAGAAGTTGCGGTTGCCGATCCAGCCCGGCGCGCCCCACGCGAGGCCGGCCAGCTTGACGTTCGGGTTGCGCGCCTTGGCCTGCTCCATCAGCCACCACTCGTAGCCCCGCCCGCAGTCCAGGTCGGCGGCGGTGTGCCGGTGGCTCGGCTCGGCGCCGCTGGTCGAGTTGGTGTCGCCGCCGATCTCCACCTTCAGGATCTGCACGGCCGCGCCGTAGCCGGGCTTGAACATGTAGTCCAGGATCTGCCCGCGCTGGGGCTCGGGGTAGTCGACGAGCAGACGGCTGTTGCCGCCGCCGCCGCTGATGGCGCCCACGCCGTCGAGCGTACGGCCGCCGGAGCCGCCGTTGATCGTGATCGCGACGGCGGCCTGCGCTGACGAGACACCGATCAGGGAGATCGCGGCCGTCAGCAGCGCGACCACAAGAGTCGAGGCGAACGCCTTGGTCCTTCTTCGCCGGCTCATGAAGCGGACTCCTTTCGATGCGGGTAGGTGATGGTCGACTGGCCTTTCACGCATGACGTGCCCCGGACCGGCGTCCAGATCAATGTGGTGGGACGGCTCCGTGGGGGAGGACGGCTCGGATCGCTCGCTTCGGAGAAGCGCAGGGCGAGGGGCGGCCGGCTGAAGGTGGCCGAGCTTGATCTGGGGGTATGGCGTTTTCGCCCATACCTGAGCCTCCAGTGCTGGGATTGATGCGAGACATGGGGGAGACCCGCGCGGTCCACGACGGGATCGTCGCCGACCCGTATCGCAGCCGGGGGCTCCTGCCGCTCACCACCGACCCCGGCAGGAGGAAGCCGCCTTGGGGACTCAGTGTGGAAACCACCACGAAACATGTCAAGACTGTCGACGAATCGGTTCGACGAGATTATCCGGGCTCCCGGCAGGCCTGTGCACTCGTGTGACTCGGTTCCGCACGTCGTCGGGCGAGTACACCGCCCGTCACGCCCCGCCACGAACGTATGAACGTTTCACACCTCGCCCCCTCGCGGAAGTGCGACCGCGGTCTGTTAGGGCTGATGACGCCCCATCGGCGGGTCGAAAGGCCATGGCGGACAAGAGACGGAGCCTTGACGGAGTCTGTCGCGTCGTATTTGCTCCGCCATACCACCACCTCAGCCGGTCCGAGTGAGAAAGGCGCCAGATTCGCCCTAAATTTGTTAGCGCTAACAATTAGGTGTCGCAGCCCAACGGGCCGAGCTCGCCGGGCGCCCACGACCACGAGTGAACAAGTGCCTGGACGTGCCCGGCAACGCCACCGCCAACGGTGCCAAGCCGGCCATCTGATCCTGCGACGGCGGCACAGACCAACGCTGGGCCCGCACCTGACACGCGACACATCTATGCCCGGGGACCGGCGGCCGCCTCCGGCGAAAGCCACGTCGTCCCATCAAGGTCCGCTCGTGCCGAATCCGTGCGGTCGCGCGGGCACGACCGCTTTCGCCAGTGTCTACTCCACCTCCAGGAGAAGAACATGCATTATTCCCCCCTTCGCCCGTCCGGCCGCTCGGACCGCCGGCGACGCTCACCGGTGGCTGTCGCAGCGTGCTTGGTGGCCGCGTTCGCGACGTTGCTCGCGACCGCGCTCACTTGGTCCGTGCCGGCCTCGGCGGCGGCGACGCCGCTGGTCGGTGCCGCTTCCGGACGCTGTTTGGACGTCAAGGGCAACGTTGACACGCTGGGTACCGCACTGGATATCTGGGACTGCAACGGTCTGGCCAACCAGGCGTTCGAGTTCACCTCCGCGGGCGAATTGCGGACGTTGAATGGCACGCGATGCGTCGACGCGTACAACAATCAGACCTCGCCCGGCACGCAGGTGATCATCTGGTCCTGTAACGGACAGGCCAACCAGAAGTGGCGGCAGAACTCCGACGGATCCATCGCCGGCTCGCAGTCGGGCCTGTGCCTGGATGTGAACCAAGCAGGCACCGCCAACGGCACCGCCGTCATCCTGTGGACCTGCAACGGGCAGGCCAACCAGAAGTGGAGCGGCACGACCGGCGGCCCGAGCCCGTCGCCGAGTCCCACCGGTGGACCATGGCCACCGTCGTCGCAGTTCTCCAATCCGGTGTTGTGGCAGGATCTGGCGGATCTGGACATCTTCCGGGTCGGAGATACGTACTACTACTCGGCTTCGACGATGCATTATTCGCCCGGGGCCCCGATCCTGCGTTCCTATGATCTGGTCAATTGGGAGTTCGCTGGTCACTCGGTGCCGAAGCTTGATTTCGGCTCTAAATATGACCTGAACGGTGGGCGTGGGTATGTGCGGGGGATCTGGGCGTCGTTCTTGAACTATCGCAAGAGCAACAAGACGTTCTACTGGGGCGGTTGTATCGACTTCGCCAAGACCTATATCTACACCGCCACCGCGGTGGACGGGCAATGGAGCAGGCACACCACGATCGACAACTGCTACTACGACGCCGGGCTGCTCGTCGACGACGACGACAAGATGTACGTCGCCTATGGCAACACCAATATCAGCGTGGCCGAGCTGTCGGCCGACGGACGCAGCCAGGTGCGCACCCAGCAGGTGTTCAGCACGCCGTCCAACATCGGCACCCTTGAGGGGTCACGCTTCTATAAGATCAACGGAAACTACTACATCTTCCTCACCCGCCCGGCCAACGGCCAGTACGTGCTGAAGTCGACCAGCGGCCCCTTCGGCCCCTACACCCTGCGCCAGGTGCTGCTCGACCTGCCCGGCCCGATCTCGGGAGGCGGAGTGCCGCACCAGGGCGGGCTGGTGCAGACCCAGAGCGGCGCCTGGTACTACATGGCCTTCGTCGACTCCTATCCCGGCGGCCGGGTTCCGGCGCTGGCCCCGGTCACCTGGACTTCAGACGGTTGGCCCGTCCTGCAGACCGTCAACGGGGCCTGGGGCACGTCGTACCCCTACCCCAACGTGCCCCGCCCGCCGCGCCAGGTGAAACCCCCCACCGGAGCCGACACCTTCGCCGGCACCACCCTCGGCCCGGAATGGGAATGGAACCACAATCCCGACACCACCAAATACTCGGTGAACAACGGCCTGCGCCTGCAGACCGCCACTGTCACGAACGATTTGTACTCCGCCCGCAACACGCTGACCCACCGCATCCAGGGACCCCGCTCCACCGCGACCATCAGCCTGGACTACACCGCCATGAACGATGGCGACCGGGCGGGGCTGGCCATGCTGCGCGACTCCTCGGCGTGGATCGGGGTCAAACGCGACGGCACCCTGACCAGAGTGGCCATGGTCAACAACCTCACCATGGACGGCAACTGGAACACCACCGGCACCGGAACCGAAGCGGCGAGCGCCCCTGTCTCCGGTGGCCGGATATGGCTGCGCGTCAACGCCGACATCCGTCCCGGCACCGGCCGGCAGGCCCGTTTCTCCTACAGCACTGACGGAGTCAACTTCACCGGCCTGGGCCCCGCATTCACTCTCAACAATGCCTGGCAGTTCTTCATGGGCTACCGCTACGCCATCCTCAACCACGCCACCAAAGCACTCGGAGGTGCCGTGACCATCAACCGATTCGACATGACCGTCCCCTGACCCGCCACCGGACCGCGTCCTACGAGCGAGGCAGAAGCACGCAGCATCACACGACATCATCCGCTCGATTGTCCGGATATCTCTCCGACCCCCCACGTAGAGGAATCAGATGCGAAGAGTTCTTGGATTGACACTGGCGGCGGTACTGGCCGCCGCGTCCATGGTCGCGATAGGCGGTGAGACGTCGCCGGTCGCCGCTCTGGACAACGGTCTGGCCCGCACTCCTCAGATGGGGTGGAACGACTGGAACAGCTTCGGCTGCAACGTCAATGACGGCCTGATCCGGCAGACCGCGGACGCCATGGTCTCCAGTGGCATGGCGGCGGCGGGGTACACCTACGTCAACATCGACGACTGCTGGTCCACCAGGAGCCGCAACGCCAACGGGGACCTGGTGCCGGACCCGCAGAAGTTCCCCAACGGCATCAAGGCCATGGCCGACTACGTCCATGGCAAAGGGCTGAAGCTCGGCATCTACTCCTCGGCCGGAACCACCACCTGTGCGGGCTACCCCGCCAGCCTGGGCAACGAGCGGCGGGACGCGGCCCTGTGGGCGTCCTGGGGGATCGACTATCTCAAGTACGACAACTGCGGCGACCACCAGGGCATGAACGGGCAGCAGCGGTACACGGCCATGCGGGACGCCCTGGCCGCCACTGGGCGTCCGATCGTGTACAGCTTGTGCAACTGGGGGCAGGAGAGCGTGTGGACCTGGGGGATGCCGGTGGGCAACTCCTGGCGCACGACGGGTGACATCGCGGCGAACTGGGGCTCGATCACCGGCATCCTGGACCAGCAGGTCGGGTTGGAGGCGTACTCGGGGCCGGGGGGCTGGAACGACCCCGACATGCTGGAAGTCGGCGTCGGCTCGCTGACGGGGACCGAGGGCCGGGCGCACTTCAGCCTGTGGTCGCTGCTGAACGCACCGCTCGTCGCCGGGAACGACATCCGCACGATGAGCGCCGACACCCGCACTATCCTCACCAACACCGAGGTCATCGCGGTGAACCAGAACTGGGGCGGCAGGCAGGGCCACAAGATCAGCGACGACGGGAACCTGGAGGTGTGGCGCAAGCCGATGTCCAACGGCTCGGTCGCGGTCGTGCTGCTCAACCGGGGTACCGCGACCTCGACGGTCTCCACCACCGCCTCCGCCCTGGGCCTGGGGTCGGCGTCCTTCTACTCGGTGCGCGACCTGTGGGCGCACACGACGTCCTCCTCGTCCGGGACGATCAGCGCGTCGGTGCCCGGGCACGGGGCGGCCATGTACGTCGTGAGCGGAGGGGGCACCCCCAGTCCCACCCCGACGCCCACTCCTCCCGGTACGGGGGCGATCAGAGGTGTGGGCTCGGGTAAGTGCCTGGATGTCACCGGCGCCTCGCAGGCCAACGGTACGCAGGCGCAGATCTGGGACTGCAATGGGCAGGCCAACCAGCAGTGGGCGCCGACCGGCTCCGGGGAGCTGCGCGTCTACGGCGGTAAGTGCCTGGATGTGTACAACCGGGGCACCGCCGACGGCACGAACGTGATCATCTGGGACTGCAACGGGCAGTCCAACCAGCAGTGGCGGTTCAACGCCGACGGCACCATCACCGCCGTCGGCGCGAACAAGTGCCTGGACGTGCCCGACAACGCCACCGCCAACGGCACCAAGCTCGTCATCTGGTCCTGTAACGGCGGGACCAACCAACGCTGGACCCGCAGCTGAGACACCCATGACCACCTTCGCCGGGGGCGGCCGTCCGCCCCCGGCGAAGGCCATCACCTGGGTCGGCGTCGCGACGCGGCCTCAGCGGATCCACGCAGCGGGAGCCGCGATGGCGCGAGCCCTGGCCGTTAGGTGAGCTCGCGTCACCGCGACGCGGCGGCACTGTCGGCAGCCGTCACTGAAGGCCGTTTCCGCCGTTACGTGATGGCGCAGATGGTGCCGTTGAGGGTGAACTGGCTGGGCGCCGTGTTGGTACCGCTGTAGCCGGCCTGGAAGCCGAAGCTGGTGCCGGCTCCGGGGGCGATAGTGCCGTTGTAGCTCACGTTGCGTGCGGTGACCTGCGCTCCCGACTGGGTCACGGTGGCGTTCCAAGCGTTGCCGACCTGCTGGTTGCCCGGCCAGGTCCACGTCACGGTCCAGCCGTTGATGGCGGTCGCACCGCGGTTGGTGATCGTGACGTCGGCGGTGAATCCGTTGTTCCAGGTGTTAGCGGTGTAGATGACCCTGCACGGAGCACCCGTCGGGGTGACGGTGGGGGTTGGAGAGGGGGAGACGGTCGGGCCCGGGGACGGCGAGGCGCCGGTGAGGCCGAAGAACTGGATGGCGACCGCGGCCATGCCACTCGCGGGCAGGCTGTGGCCGGCGCCCTGGATGCTGTACGCCTCGACCTTCACAGACCCGGACGCGTCGGCGTAACGGCGCAGGTTCCAGCCGGCCTGCGGGGTGGTGGTACTGGTCGGCGTCTGGCTCAGGCCGTGCACGTTCGTCCACTGCTTGACCTCCTCCTCCAGCTCGGAGTAGGCGACGACGGTGTCGTTGGTGCCGTGCCACAGCTGCATCCGCGGCCACGGCCCCCGGTAGCTCGGGTTCGCGTTGCGCACCAAGTCGCCCCACTGCTGCGCGGTCTTGCCGACGCACGGGGCGGAGTTGCCGCCCGGCTGGTAGGCGGCCTCGTTGGGGAAGCAGGTGAACGGCACGCCCATGAACGCCGCGCCCGCCTTGAACACCTCCGGATACAGGGCGAGCATGGCGTTGGTCATCATGGCGCCCGAGGAACTGCCCGTCGCGAACACCCGGTTCGGGTCCCCGTGGTACTGCTGCTCGGTGTAGGTGACCATGGACATGAGCGACACCGGGTCGGTCTGGCCGCCGCGCATCTTCGAGGCGTCGGACCAGTTGTCGAAACAGTTGGCCTTCTTCGACGCCGACGGGAAGATCGCGACGAAGCCGTACCGGTCGGCCAGCGACGGGAACTCGCTGGAGGAGGAGAAGCTCGGCCCCGAGCCGCCGCACGGGTGCATGGCGAGCACGATCGGCGGGTTCGGCTGCACGTTGTTCGGCACGTACACGTACATGCGAAGGTTGCCGGGGTTGGCGCCGAAGTTCGTCACCTCGGTCAGGGTGGCCGCGGCGGCGTGATGCGGGGACACCAGCGCGACGGCGGCGTACAGCAGCGCTGCGCAGGCACTGGCAAGTAAGGCGGTCAATCGTTTCATCCGCTCTCCTCTGCTGGGTGTGCGGGCTTCTCCTCTGCTCGATGGCACGGGGCCGCGGCGCCGAGGAATGCCGGAGGGTCGGGCTCGGCGGTTGCAAAGTAGGCGTAGTCAGGATCGGTGGTCAAGGTGACGCCTGTAGCGGACACGCCGACCAGGCCCTGGGGCGGCGCCTTTGGGCTGGTTATCAAGCTACTTGTTATCAAGTGCCTTGATTTCGGTCGCGAAACTTACATTCAGTGGCCGCACGGTATGGTCTTTCGGTGACCGCCCGCCGTCCTCCCCGGAAGTCTGAACCGGCCGCGCCCGCACCGCGCCTGAGCTACCTGGTGTTCCGGCTGGAGCGTCGCATCCGGGCCCGCCTGGACGAGGCGCTCGCCCAGCACGGCGTCACCACCCCCGCCTACATGGTGCTCAGCGAGCTGCGGATGCGCGACGGGTTGTCATCGGCGGAACTCGCCCGCATCGCCTTCGTCACGCCGCAGGCGATGCACCTCGTCATACGCGACCTGGAGCAGCGTGAGCTGATCCGTCGCGATCCGCACCCGGACGGCGGCCGGGTGTTGTGCGCCCGACTCACCCGCGAGGGCCTGTCCCTGTTGAAGCACTGCGATCGCTCGCTCGACGCCATCGAGACGGCAATGCTCGCCGAGGTCGACGACGCGACGGGCAAGACGCTGGTGGAGGGGCTGACGATGTGTGCCCGAGCGCTGCGTCCCGACGCGGACGCGTGAACCCTTCACCCGGTCGGCCGGGTCAGGTGGCAGCCGGGAACGGACGCGTGGGTGCACCGCTGTAGCGGTGCACCCCCGAGGTGCCGCCCCCTAATGGCTCACGCTGAAGTCGCTGAAGCTGAAGTGACCTGTGACGCCGGAGGCGTGCGAGGTGGCGATCAGCGCCGCGTTCTGGGTTCCGGCGATGCCGGGCGGGGTGACGGTCGGCCCGACCTTGGTCCAGTCGGCGTCCGGTCGTCCCTCCAGGCGTGCGGGCGGAGCGGCAGGCGCTTGCGGGGTGGAGGGGGATGGAGTGACGGCTCGGCGAGGTCGTGACGGAGAGTCACGCGGCTGTGCCGCCGCCCCTCCGCGGTCGTCAGGAGGGCGAGGAGTTGCGGGGCCGCGCGGGTGCGGTGGTCCCGCGGAGGGAGATGGGCGGGGCGAGGAGGAGATCGCGGTGCGGGGTGGCGGGATCGGCGATGCGCTCGATGAGCAGCTCGACGGCGTGCGCGCCGAGCTCGTCGGCGGGCACGTCGGCGGCGGTGAGCGGAGGGTGCAGATTCTCGGCCAGGTGCCGTGCGGCTACCCCGGCGATGGAGAAGTCCCGCGGCACGGCCAGTCCCGCGTGCTCGATCGCGCGGTACAGGCCTGGCGTGGCGGCCTCGTTGACGGTGGCGATGGCGGTCAGTCCAGGATGCTCCTCCAGCAGCCGCTCGACGCAGGACACTCCGGATTGGGCGTCGTCGGCGCAGCATGTCTGCACGCCTTCCAGGCCGCGTTCGGCGATCGCGCGCGTGAAGCCGGCCTGGGCCCGGTGGCCGGGGCCGTACCCGGCGGCCACCAGTTCGGCGGAGCGGTTGACCAGGGCGATGCGGTGGTGGCCCAGATCGGCCAGGTGGTGAACGCATTTGTAGATCAGGATGTCGCTGTCGATGTCGACCCAGGTCATGTCCTCTGGGTGACGGGTGCGGCCAATCGTGACGAACGGCAGTCCGGTCTGCCGCAGGCGGGTGACGCGGTCGTCCTCCAGCCGGATCTCCATCAGGATGACACCGTCCACGCGCCTGCCGCCGATCACGCGCTCGAAGGAACGGTCGTGCTCGCCGCCCGAGGGTGACAGCAGGACGTCCAGGTCGGCGCGGCCGGCGGCGTCGACGACGCTGGCGACGAAGCCGAGCTGCACGTCGGTCAGGCGCCGGCTGGCTGGGGGGATGACCAGGGCGATGGTGCGGGTCCTGCCCTCCTTGAGCGCCTTGGCGGTCGCGTTGGGACGGTAGCCGAGCTCGTCGATGACCGCCTGGATGCGCTGCCGGGTCTCCTGCGACACCGGACGCTTGCCGCTCAAGGCGTACGAGACGGTGCTGCGGGACACGCCCGACCGCCTGGCGATCTCCCCGATGTTCACCCGGTGCTCCTCACGTGGTCGAACCGATACGCACCATCGTAGTTCGGTCGTTCGTGGGGAAGAGCCGGCCTGCGCGGTTTTCGTTGGTCCCATTGACGTGCGCGACACCCGGGCCTATGTTGGTCGAACCGATTCGACAAGGGATCGTGAAACAGCCGCGTAACGTATCGGCGGAGGTCAGGATGATGAGATCAGCGGCAATGAGCCGGCGTGCGGCCGGCCTCAGTCTGGCAGCCGTGGCGGCCGCAGGTGGCCTGGTCGCGTGCTCCTCATCGTCCGGCGGCAGCGGAGCCCCGGCGAGCGAGAGCCAGGCCGCCGCCGGCGGGAACTACACCATCTGGGATCCCTATCCCCAGCACGACAAGAGCTCCGAGTGGGTCAAGCTGCTGGAGACCTGCGGCACCCAGGCGGGTGTCACCGTCGAGCGCGCCGCCTACGACACCAGCGACCTGACGAACAAGGCGCTGCTGGCCGCGCAGCAGGGCAACGCGCCGGACGTGCTCATCGTCGACAACCCGGTGGTGTCCACGCTGGCGGAGGCCGGAGTCCTGACGACGACCGAGGAGAACAAGCTCGACACCTCGGCCATCGCGCCGAACCTGCTGGCCGCGGGGCAGAGCCAGGGCAGGACCTACGGCGTTCCCATCGGCGCCAACACCCTGGCCCTCTACTACAACAAGGAAGTGCTCAAGAAGAGCGGGGTGGACATCGCCTCGGTCAAGGACTGGGCGTCGTTGACCGGCGCACTGGAGAAGGTCAAGGCGTCGGGCAAGAAGGGCATCACGTTCTCCGCGATCGGCACCGAGGAGGGCAGCTTCCAGTTCCTGCCCTGGTTCTGGGGGTCCGGCGCCCAGCTCACCAAGCTGGACTCCCCGGAGGGGGTTTCGGCGGTGGCGCTGTGGACCGACTGGCTGAAGAAGGGGTACGCCCCCAACTCGGTCATCAACAACACCCAGACCACCAGCTGGCAGGAGTTCGCCGGTGGAGAGTACGCCTTCGCCGAGAACGGCACATGGCAGCTGGCCAATGCCGAGAAGGTCGGCTTCGACTACGGCATCATCCCGATCCCCGGCAAGAACGGCGGAACGGCGCCGGCGCCGACGGGCGGCGAGTTCGTCGGCATCCCGGTGCAGAAGGACACCGCCCGCTACGCGACCTCCCAGAAGCTGGTCGCCTGCCTGACCAACACCGGCAACTCGCTCACCACGACGACCACCCTGTCCTACGTCGCGCCCACCGAGGAGGTGCAAACCAAGCAGGTGGCCCAGAACCCGGGTCTGAAGGTGTGGGTGGAGGCGGTCAAGGCCGCCAAGGGGCGGACCAGCGACGACCTCGGCACCAAGTATCCGAGGATCTCCGAGCCGATGTGGGGCGCGGTGCAGGCGGCGCTGAGCGGGTCGAAGAGCCCGCAAGAGGCGATGACGGGCGCGCAGGCCGCGGCGGCGCAGTAGGCATCCGGACGACGCGAGCATGAATCGAGTGACACAGGCGCCGGCCCCCGCCGCCGACCGGCCCGCACCGGCGGCGGGCGGAGGCCGGCGGGCGGCATCGCGCCCCCGGTCCGGCCAGTGGGCGGCATGGGCCTTCCTGGCGCCGGTGGTCGTCTACCTGCTGGTGTTCTACGCCTACCCGTTGTACCGCAACGTCGAGCTGAGCCTGCGGCACTACACGGTGCGCTCCTTCGTCCAGGGGGACGCGCCCTTCACCGGGTTCGCAAACTACGCCGAGGTCCTCGGCGACGCGACATTCGGGCCCGCCCTGTGGCACACGGCGGTGTTCACGCTGGTTTCGCTGGCCTTCCAGTTCACCATCGGGCTCGCCCTGGCCATGTTCTTCCTCAAGAACTTCCGGTTGTCGGCCGTCCTGCGGGCGCTGTTCCTGGTGCCGTGGCTGCTGCCGCTGATCGTGTCGTCGTCCACCTGGTCGTGGATGTTCAACAGCGACTCCGGGGTCGTCAACGCCGTGCTCGGCGCGTTCGGCGCCGAACCGGTCCACTGGCTGACCTCGCCCGACTGGTCGCTGTGGTCGGTCACCATCGCCAACATCTGGATCGGCGTTCCGTTCAATCTGGTGGTGCTGTACTCGGGTCTCCAGGCCATCGACCCGGCCATACACGAGGCGGCCGCGCTGGACGGGGCGGCCGGCTGGCAGCGGTTCTGGAAGGTGACCTTCCCCCTGCTGCGCCCGGTGTCGGCGGTCACGCTGCTGCTGGGGCTGGTCTACACGCTGAAGGTGTTCGACATCATCTGGATCATGACCAGGGGCGGGCCGAGCGGTTCCTCCACCACCTTCGCCACCTGGTCCTACCGACTGGGGTTCGGCAACCTGCTGCCGGCGTTCGGCCCCGGGGCGGCGGTCGGCAACCTGCTGATCGTGATGGCCCTGTTCTTCGGGCTCGTCTACATCCGTGTGCAGCGAAAGCAGAGCCTCTCATGACGGACGCGCGCAGGTGGGGGAAGACCGCGATCGGGCTGGTGCTGACCGGCGTGATGCTGTTCCCCGTCTACTGGATGATCAACGTGTCCTTCACGCGAGAGCAGGACATGCGCAAGAGCCCGCCTTCCTGGTTCCCCGTCAAGGGCACCCTGGAGGGCTATCGGGCCGCCCTCGACCAGCAGTTGCCCTACCTGGGGATCAGCCTGGTCGTGGGCCTGGGCACGGTGGCGCTGACCCTGCTGGTCGCGACACCCGCCGCCTACTCGCTGGCGAAGCTGCGCCCACGCGGCGGCGGGACGCTGAGCTTCGTCCTGCTGATCGCGCAGATGATCCCGGGGATCATCATGGCGATGGGGTTCTACGCCATCTTCCTCAACGTCGGCATGCTCAACACGGTCACGGGACTGATCGTGGCCGACTCCACACTGGCCGCGCCGTTCGCGGTGCTGATCCTCACCACGTTCATGTCCGGCATCCCTGAGGAGCTCATGCAGGCGGCACGGGTGGACGGCGCCGGAACCGTGCGGACCTTCTGGTCGATCATCGTGCCGGTCAGCCGCAACTCCATCATCACGGTGTCGCTGTTCGCGTTCCTGTGGGCCTGGTCGGACTTCGTCTTCGCGAGCACGTTGGACCAAGGCGGCGCGTTCCAGCCGATCACGCTCGGCATCTACCACTACATCGGCAACAACAACCAGCAGTGGAACGCCATCATGGCCACCGCCGTGATCGCCTCCATACCCACGGCCGTCCTGCTCGTCATCGCGCAGCGCTACGTCGCCGCGGGTGTCACCGCGGGCGCGGTGAAGAGCTGACCGGCCTCCTCTTCCAGAAGGGCTCTCACTTCATGACCGTCGCCGCCGGGCCGGTGTTCTCCCCGCAGGAGATCCCGTTCAGCTTCCGCGGATCCTGGTTCGGCTTCTCCGCGGTGATCGCCGAGAAGACCTACGCGCAGGACGTCCATCTGGTGTCGCACCAGACGGGCATGCATCCGATCCTGCGGCTGATCCCGACCGTGAAGGGCGCCCGCGCAGAGACGGCCGTCACCGCCGCGCCGCACCGGCTCACCTGGACCTGCGACGCCGGACGGATCGACGTCGCCTACGAGAGCCCGGACACGGTGCGGGTGCGCGGCCTTGGCCTCGGGCTGCGCCTGCTGGCGGCCGACGCGGTCCTGACGCCGTTCAGCGGCCCGTACTTCTACCAGGATCCCGGCGACGGCTCATGGGTCTTCACCGTCTACCAGACCGGCCGCCGCTACCGCGTCACGCTTCTCGAGGGACGCGTCGCCGAATACCTCGGCGCGCAGGTTCTGGGCACGGCCGTGCGCGGCGTCGTGATGCCCGGCGACGACGAACCGTGGGAGATCGCCATCGAGGAGTACGAGGCCGCCCGCGCCCCCTACACGCGGGGGAACGGCTTCGAGCAGGTGGTCTCGGCCGCGCAGGCCGAGTTCGAGGCTTTCCGCGACGCCGTGGGGCCCTGGCGCAGTGATCGGACCCCGGCCGCGGAGCTTGCCGCCTACGTCCTGTGGTCGGCCACCGTGCGTCCGGCGGGGTTCCTCAGCCGCCCGGCGGTGCTGATGTCCAAGCACTGGATGGACAAGGTGTGGAGCTGGGACCACTGCTTCAACGCCATCGCCCTCGCGGACGGCCTGCCGGACCTGGCGTGGGACCAGTTTCACATAGTGTTCGACCACCAGGACGCCGCCGGCGCGCTGCCCGACTCCGTCACGCACTCCGAGATCCTCTACAACTTCGTCAAGCCGCCCATCCACGGTTGGGCCCTGCGGCATCTGGATCCGTCGCACGAACACGAACCGGCCGAGGTCTATCGCCGGCTGGAGCGGTGGACGTCCTTCTGGCTGACCCACCGGCGTGTCCCTGGTCACGAGCTCGCCCACTACCAGCATGGCAACGACAGCGGCTGGGACAATGCCACCACCTTCGATTCCGAGCGCGTCGTCGAGACCGCCGACCTGGCCGCCTTTCTCATCCTCCAGATGCGCGAGCTCGCCCGTCTGGCCGCCGGGCTCGCCTGGCCCGCGGACTCGGCTCACTGGTCGCGGGCGGCCGACCGTATGCGCGACGCGCTGCTCGCCGAGCTGTGGAGCGTCGACCGGTTCGTCGCCCGGAGCGCGCATTCGAGACGCACGTGGTCCAGCTCCAGCCTGCTCGACCTGATGCCGATCGTGCTGGGGGAGGAACTGCCCGAAGCGGTCCGCGCGTCGCTGGCGAGCGGCATCGAGACGCACCTGACGGCGTTCGGGCTCGCCACGGAGCTGACGACCTCCCCGCACTACCAGGACGACGGCTACTGGCGCGGGCCCATCTGGGCGCCCTCCACCGTCCTGATCGAGGACGGGCTTCGCCGCGCCGGATACGCGGAGCTGGCCGACGAGATCAGCGCGCGCTTCCGCACCCTGTGCGAGAAGTCGGGGTTCGCGGAGAACTTCGACGCCCGCAGCGGCGCGGGCCTCCGCGACCGCGCCTATACCTGGACGGCCAGCGCGTATCTCATCCTCGCCGCCGCCCACGAGCGCCGGGAGGGAAGGGTGACGGTGCCTTCCTCCTGAGATGGGCGCGGTCTCCGGAAAATCGAATCGATTCGTAAGGAACGGGCCCGGCGGTGAGAAGGATCTCGCCGCCGGGCCTTTCACGGCCGTCGTCGCCGCCGCACAGGCCGGCGCGGGTACAGCGGGCCGTTGTAGGTGCCGTACAGCGCTCGGGTGGTGCTGTGCGCCGCCACACACGGCGTGCCGCCCGCGGCGTAGATGTCACACGGCAGTGACGCCGCGGCCTGGGCGGCACCGCCGCCGACCAGGCAGGCGGCGGTGGCGATCAACGCGCTCGCACCGGCCGCGAGCGCCCTTCTCAGGCTTGCGAGGGGCTTGATTCCTCCTTCCGTCGGACCGCGTCTCCGGATGTGCGGGGTCGTCTTGTGCATCCAGCCGCGGCCCGTCCAAGAACAGGACTCCGTGCGGGCCCTAGTGATCCTCGTGGGTCACCGGGTCACCGGGTCAGCTCCTGGTCCATTTCTGGCTGCTCGTGCCGGTGCAGGACCACAGCTGCACCTTGGTTCCGTTCCCGGTCCCGAAGTTGCTCGCCTCGACGCACAGGCCGGACTGCACACCGGTGATGGTGCCGTCGCCGTTGACGTTCCACTGCTGGTTGGTCTGGCCGTTGCAGTCCCAGATGATCACCTGGGTGCCGTTGGTGGTGCCCTGCCCGTTGGCGTCCAGGCACTTGTTGCCGTATACCTGCAGTTGCTTGGAGGAGGTCAGGGTCCACTGCTGGTTGTTGCCGGTGCCGCAGTCCCAGAGCTGGAGCTGGGTGCCGTTGGTGGTGGTCGCGTTCGGGACGTCCAGGCACCGGCCGGCGTTGACGTTGCGGAACACCGACGTCGACCCGTTGCCGGGGTCGGAGGACGGGGGCAGCAGCGTGATGGTGTAGGAGTCGTCGATGGCGGTGTGCGGCAGGTTGACCGTCGTGCCGTTGCTGGACAGGGTCACCACGGAGTTCTGGACGGTGACCGGGCCCGTGACGGCGCCGCCGCCGTTGTAGGGGATGCGCTCGGCGAGGACTCTCACCTGGTTGTTCTGGACGATGCCGCTCGTGGTGTCCAGGCGCCGCAGGTTGACGGCGATGTTGCCGGTCGTGGTGCCGCCGCCGACGAGGATCTTGGCCGTGCCGGCTGCCTTGGTGGCGAAGGCGTCGTAGTTGGCGCTGGGGGTGACGGAGGCGATCTGGCCGGTCTGCGAGCCGTAGAAGCGATAGGCCCACCATTCGCCCTTCGGCTGGTACTGGCCGGAGGAGTTGCGGATGAGCAGGTTGCCGAGGTCGTTGTGCAGGTTTCCTCCGCCCGCCCAGTTGGCGCGCAGGCCGTCGGCGCCGGCCCTTTCCAGGCGTGCGATGTACCAGGATCCGTCGGCGGGGTTCTGCTCGTTGGACGCCCCGTACTCGTTGATCTGGTACGGGCGCGCGTGCGGGATGCCGCGGGAGTTCAACGTGGTGTCGGCCGCCGCCACGTTGGCCACCGGGTCGCCGGGAAGGGAGTGCCAGCTGATGATGTCGGGCACCACGTTGTTGGCCTTGACGTAGTCCAGGTACTGGTTCCAGAACGCGTGGGTGGTGGAGGGCACGCACGCGCAGCTCGGCCCGACGATGAGCTGCGACGGGAACGCGGCCCTGATGCGCTGGTAGGCGCGCTTCCACATCTCGAGGTACTGGGACTGGGGGCGGTTCCAGAACAGCGTGATGTTGGGCTCGTTCCACAGGTCCCACTGCACCGGGGCGCCCGTCGCCCGCACGTCGTTGATCAGGCGGGTGAGGAAGTTGTCGTAGTCGGTCCAGTCGCCGTTGTCGCCGGGGAAGCGCGAGATCGGGTAGCCGTCGGCGCCCCACAGGTCGTGGACGAGCAGGACGAACTCCCCACCCAGCGACCGGGTGCGGAGGAGTTGGGCGCGGGTGGCGTTCCACCGGCGGTCGTACTTGCCCGACACCCAGCCGCCCGGGCTGTCGAGCTGTGCCCCACCGGCCCGCATGTACCGGAACTTCACGTCGGTGAAGAAGTGGTCCGGCGGGCCCGACGCGTCCTCGGTCATGCCGTAGATCCAACCGGAGGCCCGGTAGGTCGGAGAGCCGCCGCCGGCGGAGAAGTCGACGGTGATGGACTGGTCCGCGGCCTGGGCCGGCGTGGCGGCCGTCACGATGGGTCCGGCGACCAGCGCGGCGACGGCGAGGAAGGCGGCGATCCCGCGGCGGCTTCCGCGCCGCCTGCCGGGAGTGGCGTCGGCATGTGACTCCTCGGCCACGGGGGGGTGGGACGAGTGGACGGGAGGCGCCGGTAGCGGTGGTGTGGCACGCCACAGGCGGGCTCGGCGGACGATGTCGCCGACGTTCATCTCGGACTCCTTCACTAGGGGGTGCTGTGCGCCCATGTGAGCGGCTCGGCTCCATGAGCGGGAGGCGTTTCATCCCAGGATGTCCTGCGTCGAATCGATTCGAACGCAGCCTAGGTCTCGGCCACAAGTGATGTCAATGGCGTGTCATGGACGTGAAGGCGCGGTTGCCCGGGCGTGTTTCTCCGCGCCCCCGCGGCCGGGGCGCCGGGCCGGGCAGGGCCGGGGCCCCCGGCGTTCGCGCCGCCCGCGTGGTGGGGGAGCGGGCCGGGAGGTCAGCGGTAGCCGGCGGCGATGATGTTGGCCTGCACCGCGTTCTCGGTGGCGTCGGACGGGTAGCCCGCGACCATGGCTCCTTCGTAGAAGGTGCCCGCGCTGAGGTTGGCGCCGCCGTCCGGCTTGCAGCAGTCACCACCGCTGCCCAGGATGATGGCGCCCTGCTTCTTCATGGGGTTGTATCCCGGGGGAAGCGCTCCGTCGTAGAGGGTGTACAGGCCGCCGGACTGGGCGTTGCTTCCCTTGATCGCGAACCTGGTCGTGCCGTTGTTCTTCAGCGTCGCGGTGACGAACTTGTGGGGGAAGGCCCGCTGGTTGGGGTTCCAGCTCTGGCTGCCGCCGGGGAACAGCCCCCATTCGAGATCGGCCTGGACCCAGGGGCCGGTGCCGGAGCAGCCGCCGAACCAGCACTGGGTGCTGAAGTTGATCGCGTCCATGGCCCCGGCGGCGTCGGCTTTGCGGGTCGTCTCGCTGTTGCCGTAGTCGAAGCAGCAGCCGCCGTTGACGTGCGTTCCGCTGGTCACCATGTACATGCCTTCGGGCGCGGTGCCGGTCGGGACGCCGGTCAGGTGGCCGTCCCTCCAGTAGCTGTTACCGGGGTTGATGTACAGCGAGTAGGCCTTGTTCCCGCTGACCGTCAGCGACTCCGACGTCGCGGTCGCGGGCCTGCTCTGGGGCGAGCCGGGGACCACGCCCGATCCCTGGTACCACAGGTCGTTGCCTCTGCCGGACTGGTCGTAGACGACCGTGATGACGCACGAGGTGCCGGCGCAGAAGGAGTCCTGGGCCGCGGCGTTGGCGGAGCCGCCCGCGGCCGGCACGCCGATGTTCCTGGTCGTGTTGTCCGATGAGCGCCTGACCTGGTACAGGTTCCCGCTGTAGGAACCGTAGAGCGCCCGCGTCGTGCTGTGCGCGGCCACGCACGGCGTACCGCCCGAAGCGTAGATGTCACACGGGCGCGCGCCGGGCGGCGGGGGCGTGGGTGTGGGCGTCGGCGACGTCGACGAGCTCCACTTCTGGTTGGCCTGTCCGTTGCAGGTCCACAGGATGACGGGGGTGCCGTTGGCGGTGCCGGCCTGGTTGACGTCCAGGCACAGGCCCGACTGCGTGCCGGTGATGGAGCCGTCGGCGTTCTGCCGCCACTTCTGGTTGGCCTGTCCGTTGCACGACCAGATGATCACCTGCGTGCCGGGCGAGGTCTGGTTGCCGTACGCGTCCACGCATCGCGTGCCGTTGAACGTCCGCAGCTCACCCGCGGAGGTGAACTCGAACGCCTGGTTGGCCTGGCCGCTGCAGTCCCAGATGTCCAGCGCGGTGCCCGGCGCGCCGGCGTCGCCCTTGACGTCGAGACACCGCCCCGACGCCGCGCTGACCAGCGCCGCCGCCGCCGACGCCGGTAGCGTCCAGGTCAACGTGATCGCCAGCACCGTGGTCAGCACTGCCGCCACACAGGCGGCGATGCGAGCCGGCGAGCGCCCTCCACGAGCTGTACAGCCTGGTATCGGATCGGATGAAGGCCGCATTGTTTCTCCTTCTGAGGTGGACCGGTCGGCTTGCCGCCGTGTATTCAGGTGTGGGTCCAGCGCTGGTTGGTTCCGCCGTTGCACGACCAGACGGCCAGCTTGGTGCCGTTGGTGGTGGCGTTGTCCGGCACGTCCAGGCACTTGTTGGCGCCGACCGCGGTGATGGTGCCGTCGGCGTTGAACCGCCACTGCTGGTTGGGCTGCCCGTTGCAGTCCCAGATGATCAGGTCGCCGCCGTCGGCGAAGGCCTCGTTGACCGGCCGCTCTGCGCCGCCGCCTCCATGCGTCGATGGGATCTGGTGGGAAAGGGGAACACGCAAGGAACACCTGAGCGACCGACGGGGCCGGCCCATCGCCGCACCGTGGCAACACCGCGGCACCACTGGTGTCACCGACGGCGGCCCCTGCCACCCACCACCGGCCCCGGCAGGAGATGGCCGCCTTGGGGATTCAGTGTGGAAACCTCGGCGTAACATGTCAAGACCACTGACGAATCGGTTCGATCGGGTGATCGGGTGTCCGGTGAGCCTCTCGCGCTGATGGGAAACCCATCGCGCACCTCATCCTGCGAGTGGCGGCTCGGCCGCGTCGTGTCGCGGCTGGATGAAAGTTGCATCACACCGCACCGGACGCGCGCGCGATACCCCTGATCAGAGTGGGGGCGATCTGCCGTCGCCGGCGAACCCGCGGCGCGGACCCTTGACGGAACCTCGCCGCGTCGTGTTTGCTCCGCTGCAACACCACCACCGCCAAGCCGACGACGGAGAGGGGCGCTGAACCCGAAGATCGAATGTTAGCGTTCACATTCTCGCCCTCGGTATCCGGCTGAAGACGGGCTCGGGGCGGTGGGCCGACCTCGCCACCTTCCCGGCGAGGGGTGCCTTATGAGGGGGCCTTCGGCGCGACGGGTCCGACTCATCGCACCGGAGGCGGGTACCGGATGGACCCGTCACCCCTCAGGCAGGCACCGGATGTCCGGCCATGTGTGTCCCTCCCGGACGCCCCGCGCCGGATTCCGGGCCGTGCCGGTACGGGAGAACCCCCCTCCATGGCCGGTGACGGGATCCGGCCGCACCACGTCCGACCGATTGTTCTCGCTGACAACGAATCGGTTCGGAATCTCCTCTCCTCGAACCGCGAGCGGTGGAGCGGTCCTGTCCTTCTCGGACGAACTCCCGGGATTCATCCGCAGCCTGGTCTCGGCGGTGCTCCCGTGCAGGAGACGTTCGGCTCGACGTGCTCAAACATGGGACGCGCCGTCGAGGCGCAAGCTTGCGAGGCTGTCCTCGACGCCGAGGACGTGTATGGCGGCGTGCAGGCGGGCCCGTTCGGCGTCCCGCGCCAGCAGAGCCCGATGGATGGCGCGGTGCTCTCTCAGGGTGCGCTGGACCGCCTCGGGGTCGCTCATGCCCCGCCAGATCCTGGCCCGTACGGTGGGGCCGAACATGTTCTCGACGACGGCGGCGAGCACGGCGTTACCGCAGTGGGAAACGATCAGGCAGTGGAAGTCCTGGTCGAGGGCGACCAACTTGCCGTGGTCGATCGTGCTCTCGGCGGCGAGCCGTTCGGCCTCGTCGAGCAGGTCGCCGAGCCGCGCCAGGTCGGCGTCGGAAATGCGTGCGGCCGCGAGCGCCGTCGCCTCCGGCTCCAGGATCCGGCGCACGTGCATGAACTCCCCGGCCCCGACCTCCCGGTGGAGCTCGGCGGCGAAGCTCATGCCGTCGAGCAGCAAACCGGGGGAGAGGCTCGTCACGTAGGTGCCGTCGCCCTGGCGCGTCTGCAGGATCCTCATGGCGATCAGCGCGCGCACGGCCTCGCGCAGCGTGTTACGAGCGACGCCCAGCTGTTCCGCCAGGTCCTTCTCGACCGGAAGCTGTTGTCCTGGACGAAGCTCGCCATCAAGGATCATCTGCTTGATGGTCTCGATCGCGGTCTCGATGACGCCCATGTCAGCCTCCTCAGCGGTGGCCATCAGAGTAGCGGCGCCCGAGCGCTGACTCCCGGTGTGGCCACAGAGGTCCGGACGAGCGTCACCGCGGCGAGTCACCGGCCTCGGCGGCGATGGCCGCGAGGCCGGTGACCGGCTCTTAGTCTCAGCTACGGGACCACTTCTGGTTGGTCCCGCCGTTGCACGTCCAAAGGACGATGGGGGTGCCGTTGGCGGTGCCGGCCCCGTTGGCGTCCGGGCACAGGCCGGACTGGACGCTGGTCACCGAACCGTCGACGTTGAGGTTCCACTGCTGGTTGGGCTGCCCGTTGCAGTCCCAGATGATCGCTCTGGTCCCTCCGCTCTCGGCGTCCAGGCACTTGCTGCCGTACACCTGGAGCTGCTTGGCCGAGGTGAGCGTCCACTGCTGGTTGGCGCCGCCGTTGCAGTCCCACAGCGTCACCTGGGTGCCGTTGGTCTGGGTCTGGCTGGGCACGTCGATGCAGCGGCTGGAGGCTTGGCCGCGCAGCACGCCGCTGGTGCCGCCGCCGCCGACGCCGTCGAAGGTACGGCCGCCGGAGCCGCCGTTGATGGTGATCCCGACAGCCGCCTGCGCTGACGAGACGCCGATCAGCGACATCGTGGCCGTCAGCAGCGCGACCACAAGAGTCGAGACAAGGCGCGCCTTGGTTCTTCCACGCCGGCTCATGAAGGGAGCTCCTTTCGAGCAGATACGCGGGCGGTGACCGCAGTGAGGAGGTCGCGCCGGAGAGACTGACGGGATTGTGTGACCGGCGGTCCGATGCGGTCGGCCGCGTGCGTCACGGTGCGCGGGTCTCGGTGGAGCTGCATATGTCCTCCCGGACATGCGGAACCGAGGGGTCGATAGACGTCCTAGCCGGAACCGGCGGTGGCGAGGCCTGGCAGCGGAGCTCGATTCAGTGCCGATAGACCCGACCTTTTATGGTGGCGTCTGGGTGAACTGACCCCTGGAGACTGTTCTGAGCAGCTACTTGGTAAGCTCCCTTTCGGGGTTCGAGGTTTTCTCTGAGATATCACCCGATGTTTGGAAGATATCGGAGTCCGTCAAGCCTTGGTCTTCCAGTCAGGGCTTGATGGCGACGCCGCCGTACGCCCAGGCGTGACGGTCACCTGGAATCGCGTCCTGCACCTCGTCCGGCCGCCATCGCACCACCTCGACCATGCCCGGATCGATCATCTGCCAGCCCTGGCAGAGCCGCACCACCTCGGCGTGCGTGCGGGGCACCATGGGCGCGGTGCTGTTGTCATAGGGCTTGGTGAAGTCCTCCTTGCGTACCTGGGGGGCGAAGTCGAGCGTGATGTGCGACAGCAGCAGGTGGCTGCCCGACGGAACGGCGGCCTTGAACTGCTCGACGATTCCGTAGGGGTCCTCTTCGTCGGTGATGAAGTGCAAGACGCCCGCCATGATGACGGCCACCGGACGGCTGAAGTCGATCACTTTCTGGACGTCGGGGTCGGAGAGGATCATCTCCGGCTGCCGGAGATCGGCCTCGATCACCCTGGTCGTCCCGGTGGGGCTGCCGGTCAGGAGGGCGCGGCCGTGGAGCAGGACGATCGGGTCGTTGTCCACGTAGACCACCCGAGCCTTGGGGTTGGCCTTCTGTGCGACCTGGTGGGTGTTGCCCTGGGTGGGGATGCCGGTGCCGATGTCGAGGAACTGGTCGATTCCGGCCTCGGCGGCGAGGTGGTGCACTGCCCGGCGGAGGAAGGCGCGGTGGGCCCGGACACCGGCACGTGTGCCCGGCGAGACCTTGACGAGTTGCTCGGCAGCCTCACGGTCAGCCGCGTAGTTGTCCTTGCCGCCCAGCAGGTAGTCGTATATCCGGGCCGGGTGCGCGACCGTGGTGTTGATCCGAGTCAAAGCCTGGTTCGTCGGCGGGGGCACCGTCAAATCTGGCATCTGTGCTCCTCACCCTTCCTACGTTTCATCGGCTCTCCTTCTTGATCGTCGCGACCGCCGTCGCAGGGCTTGTGTGACCTCAAGTATTCATCGGACATGGGATGTCCCTTTATAGGTCGATTGACATAAATATCGGACCTATCCATGGAATCCCGAAAAGCAGGCATTCTTCCTTGCGCGACTCGCATTTTCGCACAGACGTGCTCCACATCCACGAGCAAAAGATCGAGAGACATCACATGTCCGGCCATAGGACTCAGGTCAGCAGGGGGAATTGGTCAGGGGCGGGTCCAGCGTTGGTTGGCTCCGCCGCGGCGGCCGTCGCGGCGTCCGCGACAGCCCATCCGGCCGACATCGCCAGAATCACCAGCTGCGCGGCGACGACCAGCCGGCTGAATGGTCGCCTGGCTCTGCCCAGGGGTATGGCGTTCGCGCCCATGCCGAAGCCTCCAGTGCTAGATCGATGAGAGATGTGGGAGACCCGGGCGTGCCACGACCAGCTTGTCGCCGGACCGCGTCACAGCCGGGAGCTCCTGCCGCTCACCACCGACTCCGGCAGGAGGAAGCCGCCTTGGAGACTCAGTGTGGAAACCACCACGAAACATGTCAAGACCGTCAGCGAATCGGTTCGATCCACGCCGGCTAGTGCACCGCTGTGGCGGTGCACCCACGAGGTGCCCTCCCTACTTGCTCACGCTGAAGTCGCTGAAGCTGAACTGACCTGTCACGCCGGAGGCGTGCGAGGTGGCGATCAGCCCCGCGTCCTGGGTTCCGGCGATGCCGGGCAGGGTGGCGGTCGGGCCGACCTTGGTCCAGTCGGCGCCGTTGGTGGAGTAGTAGCCGCTGACCTCGTCGCCGGAGCGGACGAGGCGGACCCAGGCCGGCGGTTTGATCGCCGCGCCCCCGCTGAACGAGTCGAGGTAACCGTTGCCGTTGGAGTCCCACTGGAAGGCGACGCCGTTGCCGGGGGTGACGACCATGACGGCGTACCCGGGCGAGGAGGCGGTGGCGGTGAGGTCGTTGCGGATGACCACACCTGCCTTGGCCCAGGAGTTGGTGTTGTCCATCTGGGTGACCCGTGCGGTCACGGTGGCCGTGGTTGCGACCGTGTTGTCCTGGTAGAGGGCGCCGTACTCGTCGAACGACCCGCCGGCGTCCTGCCAGATGTCGGTTCCGGAGGTCAGGATGGCATATGCGCCTCCGGCCTCGGCGAACTGGCTCGGCACCGAGCCGTGCCCCTTCAGGGACGTCAGCGGGTTGAGCGCGGTCACCGTCACCGACCTGTTCATGGCGTACCCGGTCTTGCCGGCCCGGAAGCTCAACGACGCCGTGACCGGCGCGCGGCTGACCGGGGTCGCGAACGAGGCGGGCGCCGTGATCTTCCACGACACGGTGGCCGAGGCGCCGGGGGAGAGCCCGGGCTTCAGCGGCTTGCCGGTGCGGACGGCCTGCCAGCCCTCGGGGACGGTGATCGAGGCGCTCAGATCGGCGGCCCGGCCGTCGCCGATGTTCTCCACCGTGGCGGTGATCGTGCTCGAACCACCGGCGCTCACACTGGCGGGGTCGGCCGTGAGGTAGGCGCCGAGCGGGGGCCGCTGCGGGTCAGGAGAGCCCCGATACGGGCCGGTCGGACCCGCGTTGTAGATCACCCGAGCGGCCTCTATTGGGACGTTGCCTCCGGAGATGGTGACGTTGCCGTGGGTGACATTGCCGCGCTGACCGTTGACGATGCCGGTGATGGCTGGGTTGGTCGCGTAGTTCTCGATCAGAGTGAGGTCGCCGGTGTGGTTGCCGTTCTGGTTGTTGGCGTGCGCCCACTGCGCGGCGGTGTTGACGAACACGTTGTGGCTCGCGCTCAGGTAACGCGAGCCCTCGTCGAAGTACAGGCCGAGCTGTCCGCTGTTCTCGCAGTAGTTCTCGTCGATGGTGCTGCGGGGTATCGCCGAGAGCGTGTAGATACAGCCGGCGTCGAACATCGTCTGGACGACGTTGCGCACGTGGTTGCCGACGATGTGGACGTCGCTCAGGGTCGTCGGCGTGTCGTAGATCGGCTGGAAGTCGTAGAGCCCCCGGTTGAGGTACTCGGGGCTGCCTCCGGGATCATTGGCGCCCCAGCCGTACCCAAGCCCGATGCCGGTGTACGGCATGTCGGAGACGTAGTTGTGCGCGATGGTCAGACGGGTGATATAGCTGGCGAAGATCGCGTCCTGGTCCAGGTATTCGCGCGCGGTCGAGTAGATGCGGTTGTCGCGGAGTTCGATGTCGCTGTTGACCATGCGGGGGTCGGACGGATGGTGCGCGTCGGGGCGTACGCCGCCGACCATGATGCCACCGCCGGAGCTGGCGGTGAACGTGCTCCCCACGACCGAGACGTTGCGCGCGCCCAGCCCCACCCCGGTGGCGTGGGCATTGGCGTCGTTGCCGATGCCGAGACCGATGGAACCGAGGTTCACGAACGTGTCGCCGACGAAGCCGACGCCGTCGGCCGCCGACACCTGCACCGCCGCGGCGGCCTGCGCCCAGCCGTTGCGTGATCCCTCGAATCCCTTGCAGCCCGAAGCGCACGAGGTGAACGCGTCGGCCGGCCGGTGCGGCTGGACGCCGCTGATGAACACGCCGGTCTGCTGGTTGGCGTATCCGTCGGAGGTGCCGGGGTGCAGCCACGTGGTGCCGGTGAAGGTCAGGCCCTCGAACCGCAGGTTGCGGGCGGGCTCGTCGTAGGTGCCGCCGACCTGCAGCAGCGACTCCAGCCGCGGCAACTCGACGCGCGCACGCGACAGATCCTGCCCGGCGAGCGGCTTGTAGTAGAGCGTTCGGGCGCTCGGGTCCAGGTACCACTCACCGGGCTCGTCCAGGAATCTCCTGGAGTTCAGCAAGGAGTAGGTCGGCGTGCGGAACGGAGCCTGGACGGTGTCGTAGCCGTAGGTGTTGTTGTCCCAGGCCGGCTGCTGCATGACGACCGTGGAGCCGGAGATGCTCTGCACCGGCGCGAACCGGTTGGTGAACGAGAGCATGGCCTGGAAGTCGATGCGTTTCTGGTCGGGCAGCGTGGCCAGGTAGGCGAGGTTCGGGTTGTTGATGGTGAAACCGGTCGCGTTCAGGGTGATGTCGCTGCGTGCCAGCTTGATCCGTGCCCGCTGGGCCAGGACCCCGTCGACGTAGAGCTGCCGGCTGTCGAATCCGGTGCCGACCTGGGCCTTGTAGACGCCCGTCGCGGCGTCGTCCGGCTCCCAGCCGGTGACGGGCGTGGCGCCGCTCAGCACGGGCCTGGCTTCGCGTGCTGCCTTCCAGGTCACGGTGTGCCCGTTGCGGCCGGAGTCGGCGGCGTCGAACCGCAGCGGCGAGGTCAGCCGGTAGGTGCCGTCGAGGAGCTCGACGGTGACGTCGCGCTTGCCCTCGGCTGCCGCCGCACGCGCCCTTCGTTGCGCTTCACCCAGGGTCGCCAACGGCCGGTCGGCACTACCCGGACCATTGTCATCGGCGTTCTTCGTTCCGGCGGGCGCGACTACGATCACTCGACCTCCTCGGATCTCCGCCCAGGCGGCGGCCGGCGCGATGAGCAGTCCGCTTGTCATCAATAAGGCGGCCAATGCCGCTGCCGATGTTCGTCTGTGCAGCACGAGTGACGGACGCACTTGTGTTCCCTTCTTCCGGCACAGGATGCGGCATGGACGGTCAGCGTCGAACGGTGTGAGTCACTTGGTCGTCCGATCGCGTAGGTCCACGATTCAGGGGGCGGGCCGGCGCTGGTGCGCGGCACCGTGATGGGCCACCGCCAGCAGCCGCCGGCCGGCGTGCTCCGGCCGGACGTGGGGGCCGTTGGCCGGCACGGCGTCCGATCGGCGGGTGAACGCCGTGATCGCGTCCTCGTCGATCGTGATGCCCAGGCCCGGGGAGTTCCCGAGGACGAACGCGCCGTCCTCGACGTGCAGGTCGAGGGCCACTCCGAGTGGCGGCTGTAGATCCTGCAGTTCGCTGGCCATGTGGTTGGGTACCGACGTCGCGGCGTGCAGCAGGCCTGCGGGGGTGGTGCCGATCGGGCTGACCGGCAGGTCGTAGGCGTGGGCCAATGCGGATACCCGGAGGAAATGGGAGACTCCCCAGACGGCGGCCGTCTGAACGATGTCGACGGCTCCCGCGGCCAGCAGCGGGCGGTACTGTTCGAGCCCGGTGAGGTTCTCCCCGGTGGCGACCGAGGCGCGGATTCCGCGGCCGACGATGGCCAGGCCCTCGGCGTCCCACCGCCGGACGGGCTCCTCGATCCAGGTCAGGTCCAGGGTGCGCTCGAGCTCGCAGACGTGCCGGACCGCCTGCTTGCGCGTCCAGGCTTCGTTCACGTCGAGCATCAGGCCCGGTCGCGATCCGTGCGCGGCCTCGGTCAGGACCTCCCGTACCAGTGTCAGACGGTGCAGGTCGCGTTCGATGTCCAGGCCACCCTTGAGCTTGGCCGCCCGCAGGCCGCGCTGGGCGTAGACCTGGTAGGTCGAGACGAGCTCTTCGTCGGTCAGGCCGATGTCCAGGCCCGAGGCGTAGGCGGGGACTCGCCGGTCGCGGCCGCCCAGCAGGCGCCAGAGCGGTTCACCGGCCGCTTGTGCCTTGATGTCCCACAGGGCGGTGTCGAATGCGCCGATGGTTCCGAACACGGCGCCGGCGTGGCCCGCCTTGAAGGTCTGCCGCAGCATGCGGTCGTACAGAGCCGTCACGCCGCGCGGGTCCTGGCCTTCGATGGCGGCGAAGATGGTGTCGAGTTCCACGTGCGGCCCGAGGCCGACGCCGGTGATCCCCTCGTCGGTGTCCACCATGATGATCGGCACCGAGACGACGCCGTCGGTGAAGACGCCGTTGGCGTCACCGACCGGGCGGCCCCATTCCTGGACCGTCGTGAGAGTCCGATACCCCGAGATCCGCATGTCAGCCCTTCGTGGAGCCGGCGGTGACACCGTCGGCGATCTGACGCTGGAGGAAGAGATAGAGCAGCAGGACGGGTATCGCGGCGATCAGGACTCCTGAGGCGAAGGTGGGGATGTCGTCGGAGTACTGTCCGCGCAACGAGGTGACCCCGACCATGAGGGTGCGATGCTCGGCCGACGGCATCATCACCAAAGAGATGAGCACGTCGTTCCAGCAGAACAAGGTGTCGAGGATGCCGACCGACAACAGGGCCGGAGCACCCAGCGGGATCATGATCCGCCGGTAGACGCCGTAGGTCGTGTTCCCGTCGATCCTGGCCGCGTGGACGATCTCCGCCGGGATAGTCCGGTAATGGCTGGTCATCAGAAAGATGGTGAACGGAAGGAACTGTGCGACGTAGGCCAGGATCAGCCCCGGATAGGTGTCGATGAGACCGGTGTCCGCCATGACCCGGGCGAGCGGCACCATGATCACCTGAAACGGGATCAACAGCGCCGCGAGGCAGCCCAGGAAGAGCACCTTGGAGCCGCGGAACCGTAGCTGGCTCAGAGCGAAGCCGGCCATCGACCCGAAGAGCAGCAGGAGCAGGACCGAGAACGCCACCACGATGACCGAGTTGGCGAAGTACCGTGCCATGCCGACGCTGTTCCACGCCGCGGAGATGTTGTCCACCTGCAGGGAACTCGCGGGGGAGAACCGGTCGAGGATGTACTCCCGCCGGGTCTTCATGGCGACGTTGGTGGTGAACACCAGGGGATAGATCGTCGCGAGGGCGAGAGCCGCCATCGGAACGGCGGCCGCCCATCTGCCTAGGCGCTTGCCGGGCATCAGTCCTCCCTTCCCGCGCGGCGCAGCACGCTCATCTGCGCGAGCCCCACCACGAGCATGATGAGGAACAGGACCGTCGAGGCGGCCGAGGCGAGCGCCGGACGGTTCATCTGTCCCTGCTGGGTCCAGATGTAGAACTCCGGCAGATAGGTCGATCCCTCCGGGCCGCCGGCGGTCATGACGTAGAGCAGGCCGAACATGGACGTCAGCATCCCGATCATGGTGGTCACGAAGACGAACTGGATGGTGCGGGACAGGCCGGGGATGATCACATGCCAGATGGTCTGGGGAAGCGACGCGCCGTCCACCCGGGCGGCGTCCAGGAGCGCGGAGTCCAGGGTGGAGAATCCGGCGAGGAACACCACCAGGGCCATTCCGAACGTCGCCCAGATGTGCACGCCGACGACCGTGAACATGGCCACGCCGGGATCGCCGAGCCAGTCGACCGGGCCGAGGCCGATCGTCCCGAGCAGGGTGTTCAACGGGCCGTCGAAGGCGAGGATCAGGTTGAAGATGGCGCCGACGATCACTGGCGAGAGCACGGCCGGGAAGAAGTAGACGCTGCGGTAGACCCGATTGCCCGGCACCCGCAGGTAGATGAACGTCGCGAGCAGGCCCGGGATGGCCACCGCCACGGGAAGCAGCACCACCAGCAGCCCGACGTTCCCCAGCGCGGTGCGGAACAACGGGTCGCTGAGCAGTTCGACGTAGTTGTCGAAGCCGACCGCCGTCCCGTTGCGGTCGCCGTCGCCCGTGAAGGAGAAGTTGACGCCCAGGAGCAGCGGCCACAACCGCAGCACCACGATGATCAGTACGGCCGGTGCCACCAGGACCAAGGGCGCGAAGCGTTCGGCCAGCGTCCCCGAACGGGAAGTGCGTCGCGAGTGCGTCCCGATACCGTCGCGGCGTGCTCGCTGCTCGAACTTTGCTTCGTCGGTCCGGCCGGTGTCAGCCGGGCGGACCGACGGTGATGAACGTCCAACCGGCACGCGATCAGCCCGCCCGATCGGAAGCGGCCAGCTGCTTCACCGCCTCATCGACGCTCGCCGATCCGCTCAGGACCTTCTGGGACAGTCGTCCCATCAGATCCACGGTCTTGGACGACAGCGCGACATGCAGGGCGGGCTTGCCGGACTTGAGCTGCGAGACGATGGTGCTGACGGCCGGGGGAGCCTGCGACACGTCGATCGTCGTGTCGGAGGCGATCGCGCCCGCCCCGGTGTAGAAGGCGTTCAACGCGTCGGTCGACGTGAGAGACCGCACCAGGTCGGCGGCCGACTTCGGGTCCTTGGTCCACTTCGCGACCGCGTAGCCGATGCCTCCGTCGTACGGAAGGCTCGGTTCGGCTCCGGCGGTGACGACCGGGGCCTGCATGACGCCGACCTTGTCGCCCAGGAACTCGCCGAAGTCCTTCCAGTGCCCCACGTCCGACATCAGGCCGATGATGTGGGCCGCCTTACCCGCGTCGAAGACCGAGAAAGCGTCGTTGAACATCGCGGTCGAGTTGGCTCCGTCGTTGTTGAGACCGTTGTCGTTGACCTCCTTCCACAGCTTGAAGACCTGCTTCACGTCGGGGGAGGCCCAGTCCCGCTTGCCGGCGATCCAGTCGTCGTACTCCTTGGGCGTGAGGATGCCCGAGCCGAGGCCCGAGAGCCAGAACTGGATCCCGATGCCCTCCTTGTTGCCGAGCGCGAAGCACTTGGCGCCGGCCTTCTTGATGGCGGCGCAGTCGCTCATCAACTCGTCCCACGTCTTGGGCGGCTTCTCCGGGTCGAGCCCCGCCTTCTCGTAGAGCGCCTTGTTGTAGTAGATCGGATGGCCCTGCAAGGTCACCGGCGCGGCGTAGACCTTGCCGTCCTTGCCGAACGCGTCCCAGCCCGCCAGCCGCTGCTTGTCCTCGGCCACGTACTCGTCCAGCGGAAGGAGCGCGTCCACGCGGTCGCGGATCTGACCGCCTCCGTTGAAGAGCATGACGTCGGGGCCCTTGCCCGACTGGATGGCCGCGCCGAGCAGGGTGTAGTACTGGTCGAACGGCTGGGCCACGAACTCGACGGTGACGTCGGGATGCTTCTTGGCGAAGTCGGCCTTGGCCTTCTCGACGTAGGAAGCCACGTTCTTGTCGCCGGACTTCCAGTCCCAGACCACGAGCTTGCTCTTCGAGGCCCCAGAGCTCGAGGCCCCGGAGGAGGATCCCGTCGGTGCGGCGCTTCCGCAGCCGGCCAGAGCCAATCCCGAGATCAGGGCGACCGACCATAATGTTCGCTGCTTCATTGCTGTTCTCTCTCCAGAGGGCGGCCAGCCTCCCCGGCCGTCTGTCGCGAAACGTAACTCGTATGACGTCTGACGTCAATACGCATGACGTATACTGGCGCGGTGGCGCTGCCCTCGGCGGGTCACCGGAGGGGGATATGACGGCATCTCAGGAATCGCCCGGCAGCGTCCCGGTGCCACCGGCATGGGTGCGACGACCGGCCAGCCTGGCCAAGGCGGTGACAGCGGAACTCGTGGAGCGCATCGTCCGCGGGGTGCACCCGTCGGGCACGCCGCTCCCTCCCGAGCCCGCGCTGTGCGAGACCTTCTCGGTGAGCCGGACCGTCGTCCGCGAGGCCGTGAAGATCCTCCAGGAGAAGGGGCTCGTCCAGGTTCGACAGGGGGCGGGCACCATGGTGACTCCGCCGACAATGTGGGACATGCTCGACGAGCTCGTCCTCGCGGCGACCATCGCCGAGGACGAGAGCCTGGCGATACTCGACGACCTCGTCGTCACGCGCCGCATCCTGGAGTCCGACATGGCCAACCTCGCCGCCCGCGTGGCGGACGAGGACACCATCGAGCGGATGCGCGAGCTGGTCGATCGCATGGACCAGCTAGTGGACGACCCCGGCACCTACGCCGACCACGACCGCGCCTTCCACGACACGATCATGCAGGCGTCCGGGAACCGCATCGCTCGGGGCGTGGTGCGGTCGCTGGAGAGCCAGGTGATCAATACCGCCCGGTACATGGGCAGGACCAAGCGGGCCTTGTGCGTGGCGTCGAACCTCGGCCATCGCCGCATCTACGAGCGCATCGCCGCCCACGACCCCGACGGCGCCGCCGAAGCGATGTTCACGCACATCACCGAAGCCTGGCTCGTCCGCCGCAGCGCACCCGGCGCCCCCGTGCGTCTGGAACGTTAGAGCCCTCGCGCTTCCTGCCCGATGACCGGCCAACCCGGCCCGCGGGCACGGGCGGCCGGCCGCAGGGCGGTCTCCTTTTCGGTGTCTGCGGGCGCGGGCGGCCATGGCGTCCCGGCGCCCAGGATGTGCGCGGCGGCGGAGAGGCGGGCCACATATGCGTCGATTGACCCGATGAATATGCCTCGGACAGTATGGTCCGTGCTTCGTGGGGGTCAAGCAGGCTAGTTGGAAGGGCAACTTGCGGATCTTGCTTTACTTCAACCCGATGAATCTGCCAAGCTCCCACACCACCGACATCTGTGCACCAAGTGGAGGAAGGCAGACCGTGAAGCTATTGCGTGTGGGACCGGCGGGTGGCGAGCGGCCGTGTGTGCTCGGGCCGGATGGCCGGGTGCTGGATCTGTCGTCGTTGACGGCGGACATCGACGATGCATTCCTGGCGGGGGGAGGCGTGGAGCGGGTGCGTTCGGCCTTGGCGGAGGGGCGGCTGCCGGAGGCCGGGCCGTATGAGCGGGTCGGCGCGCCGGTGGCCAGACCAGGGAAGATCGTCTGTATCGGGTTGAACTACTCCGACCACGCGGAGGAGGCCGGGGCTCCGAGCCCTCCCGAGCCGGTGGTCTTCATGAAGGCGTCCAACACGCTCGTCGGCCCCGACGACGAGGTGCTGGTGCCGCGTCGCAGTGTGAAGACCGACTACGAGGTCGAGCTGGCGGTGATCCTCGGCCGTACGGCCCGCTACCTGGCCTCGCCGCAGGAGGCGGCGGACGTGATCGCCGGATACGCGATCGCCAACGACGTCTCCGAGCGTGAGTTCCAGAACGAGCGTGGTGGCCAGTGGGACAAGGGCAAGTCGTGCGAGACGTTCAACCCACTGGGTCCCTGGCTGGTCACGGCCGACGAGGTCGGTGATCCGCAGGCGTTGGGGCTGCGGCTGTGGGTCAACGGGGAGCTGCGTCAGAACGGCAACACCAAGAACCAGATCTTCAGCGTGCATCACGTGATCTGGTACCTCAGCCAGTTCATGGTGCTGGAGCCCGGCGACGTGGTGAACACCGGCACCCCGGCGGGCGTGGCGCTCGGCCGCGGCGCGGACGCCTACCTGCGGGAGGGCGACGTGGTGGAGGTCGAGATCGACGGCCTGGGCCGCCAGCGCCAGCGGATGGGCCACGCGTGAGAGCGGGCGAGAAACATCACGCACGGTGGGACGCCAAGGTGAACGGGCGCCGTCCCGAGAACGAATCCGCACAGGAGGAACGATGAGCGAGCCGGCGGGCAAGGGCGGCGGCGAGTTCGACGGGGCGGTGGCCGTGGTCACCGGTGGCGCCTCGGGCATCGGCCAGGCGGTCGCCGAGGAACTGGCCGCGCGTGGCGCCCGGGTCGCGGTCCTAGATCTCAAGGACACCGAGTTCGTCTGCGACGTGACCGACGACGCGACCGTGCGGCGCGCGATCACCGGCATCGAGCCCGTGGACGGTGGCATGGCCGGCCTGCGCCTGAGGCCGGTGTCGTCGTGAAGGTCGACCTCGGGCTGTACGGGCTCGGCACCGCGCCGCTCGGCGGGCTGTTCGCGCCGGTGAGCGAGGAGCAGGCGCAGGAGGCGCTCGCCGCCGCGTGGGAGGCGGGGATCCGGTACTTCGACACCGCGCCGCACTACGGCGCCGGTCTCGCCGAGGAGCGCCTCGGACGCTTCCTGCGCGGCCTGCCACAGAACGCCGGGGAGGTGGTCGTCTCCACGAAGGTGGGCCGCGTCCTGGTGCCCGGTCAGGGTGAGGACGATGGCTTCCCCGGTCGGAGCGGCCACGTGCGGGTGCGGGATTACAGTCGCGACGGCGTCCTGCGCTCGCTGGAGGACAGCTTGGCGCGCACTGGGTCGAATCGGTTCGACCTGGTGTTCATCCACGACCCGGACGACCACTGGGAGCAGGCCGCGTCCGAGGCGTACCCGGCGCTGGCCGAGCTGCGCGACCAGAATGTCATCGGCGCGATCGGCGCCGGGATGAACCAGGCCGAGATGCTCACCCGCTTCGTCCGGGAGACCGACGTCGACGCGGTCCTCGTCGCGGGGCGCTATACGCTGCTCGACCGGTCCGCCGCCGTCGAACTGCTGCCGGCGTGCGAGCGGCGCGGCGTCGCCGTCATCGCGGGCGGGGTGTTCAACAGCGGCGTCCTGGCCGGCGGGACGACCTACGACTACGACGCGGCCCCGCCCGAGGTGCTCGCGCGGGCGCGTGAGCTGGGGCAGGTCTGCTCGAGGTACGGCGTGCCGCTGCCGGCGGCCGCGCTGCGGTTCCCGCACCGGCATCCGGCCGTCACCACCGTCCTGATCGGCGCGCGCAGCGCGGCCGAGGTCCGCGAGGACCTCGATCTGGCGGCCGCCGACGTGCCGGAGGAACTCTGGAAGGAGCTGGATCATGCGGGTTGACCTCGCCTACGGCGCGGGCGGGCTCGTCGTGGACCTGCCGGACGACCGGACCACGGTGATCACACCGGTCGCCCGGCCGGCCGCTCCGGACGAGGCGGCCGAGCTGCGGCGGGCCCTGCGCGAACCCATCGCGGGGCCGCCGCTGCGCGAGCGGGTGCGTCCCGGTCAGACCGTGGCGATCTCGGCCTGCGACGGCACCAGGCCGCAGCCGAGGCACCTCATGATCCCGGCGATCCTGGCCGAACTGGACGGGGTGACCGACCTGGACGACATCGTGGTCCTGGTCGCCACCGGCACCCACCGCGGCAACACCGGCGCCGAGCACGACGACCTGGCCGAGCTCGCCGCGACCACCGGCAGGCCACTGAGAGAACTGGCACGAGAGGCCCTCGACGCACTATGACCCGCATTGACGCGCATCACCACATATGGGATCTGTCCCGGCGCCCGCAGACCTGGCTCCACCCTCCGGAGATGGCCCCCATCCGCCAGGACTTCACCCTTGCCGACCACGCCTCCGAGGCGGCGCGAGCGGGCATCGGCCGCTCCGTGCTCGTGCAGGTCCTGGGCGACGCCCAGGAGACGCGCGAGTTCCTCGCGCTGGCGGAGAAGTCGGACACCGTCGCGGCGGTGGTGGGCTGGGCCGACCTGACCCGGCCCGATCTCGCCGACGAACTCGCCGCGCTGGCCGCCTCGCCCGGCGGACAGCTGCTGCGCGGAATACGGCACCTCGTCCAGGGCGAACCCGATCCTCGCTGGCTCGCCCGGGACGAGGTCCGCGAAGGGCTGGGACGGGTGGCGGCGGCCGGGCTCACCTACGACCTGCTCGTCGCGCCTCATCAGCTGCCCGCCGCGATCGAGACCGTGCGCGTCGTTCCCGAGCTGGGCTTCGTCCTGGACCACCTGGCCAAACCGTCGATCGCGTCCGAAAAGCTCGAACCGTGGGCCGGTCTGATCCGCGAGCTCGCCGCGGAGCCCAACGTGACGGCCAAGCTGTCCGGCCTGATCACCGAAGCGGCCTGGGACGACTGGGACGCCGAAGCCCTGCGGCCGTACGTCGACTTCGCGCTCGACGCGTTCGGCCCCGGACGTCTCATGTTCGGCTCCGACTGGCCGGTCTGCCTCCTCGCGGGCTCCCTGCCCGCCTGGACCGAGACCGCGGAGGCGTTGCTCACGGACGCCGGACTGTCGTCCGACGAGCGCGACGCGGTCTTCCACGGAACGGCGACACGGGTCTATCGCCTGACGAGGTGAGCTAGGTCGTCCGCGACGCCGGCCCCGAGGACGCGCCGGAGGGGGAGGAGACGGACGGCCCCTTCAGGCGCCCGGCGCCGCGACGGACTCGCGGGTGCGGACCGGCATCGGGACGCGGTGGACCTCCGTCCCCCACTCATCCGAGGTTGCCGTCGGCCGCATTTCATTGCTGCGCCGGCTCACGATCGGTCCTGCGCGCGACCTGCGGGCCTGGCCTGCCGCGACAGCGCCCCCGGCGCCTTCACCGAACGGTTCACGATCCTGCGGACCCGGCACCAGGGCAAGCCGGGTCTGATCAACGCAGCATCCAGGTGCCTCTACGATTACATCACCGAGGACATAGGCGATACCTCGGCAAAGGTCGTCTTGCGATCATGGCAACTGCCTCAACGACATCACCGCCCACGGCTCGAGTTCGACATCGAGGGTCAGCACGCCGGTGTCGGGAGTTCGCGCTCCGCGCACCAGGCGATGAAGTCCTCGATCCACACCGGGCGCCAGTCGAGCGCGTCCACGTCGGCCGCGGTGGCCGTCTCGCGCATCGCGGAGCGGTCCCCGACTTCGCCCTTATAGCGGTCGTCGGGCACGAAGACGCTGGTTGCGGGCCCGCCTACCTTCAGGGCGGAATCGATCTTCTTGATCGCCGTCACGGTCTGCTGGTAGAGCTCGAAGTACTCCGTTTTCGTCCCGGTCCAGAAGTGGGGAACCAGGTTCGGCTCGTTCCACACTTCGAATCGCCACTCCCGCACCTCGGCGAGGCCGTACCGGTCGATCCAGTGCTCGACCGACTTCGTGACCAGCTCGACCCAGCGGGCCATGCCTCAGTTCGCCGGCTACTGATCGAACGCATTCCTCAACCCTCTGATCTGGACGGCGTAGGCGACGGCGATCGTGATCGCCGCCATGACGAGCGCGAGTGCTGCCGCATAGCCCTGCTGCGACCCGGTGAACGCCAGCACCCCGGAATTCGGTGTCGTTGTCAGCACCGGTGCTGAGGGGCGAGCGCGATTTTGCGGTCGAAATCCGATTACTGGCAGGAGGGCGGGGCGCGGTAGCTCGCCACGGACGCTGTCATAAAGCGCGCCGGGCCGGCCGGTGAACTCGGGGCAGGCTCGCCGTGAACGAGATCTCACGCTGCCGCGACAGCAGTCTCCGCAGTGGTCAAGCGGTGGCGTGTCGGCTGATGCCCAGGTACCGGTGTCGCAGTTCGGCGTCGTCGAGCAGGCACTGCGAGGCGAGGCGGGCCGCGATGCGGCCGTTGGCCACGACGACCAGCTCAGGGGCCAGGGCGGCGGCGACCTTGAGGTTTTGTTCCACGACGAGGATGTCCATGCCGGTGCCGGACAGCGTCAGGCATGCCTCGACGAGGTGCTCGACGATGACCGGCGCGAGGCCCTCGGACGGTTCGTCCATGATGAGTAGCCGGGGCTGGGTCACCAGGGCGCGGCCGATGGCGAGCATCTGCTGTTCGCCGCCGGACAGCGCCGTGCTGGGGAACCTGCGTCGTTCGGCCAGGCGGGGAAACAGTTCGTAGACGCGCCTGACGGTCCACTCGCCTCGTCGGACGGCGACCTGGAGATTTTCCTCCACGCTCAGCGAACGGAACAGCCGTCGCCCCTGCGGGACGTAGCCGACGCCCAGCCGGGCCGTCAGGTGCGGCGCCTGCCGGGTGACGTCCCTTCCGTAGATCCGCAGCTGCCCGGTGACCCGGCCGCGCGGTGTCGCCGCCAGGATGCCGGTGACCGCTTCGCACAGTGTCGTCTTGCCCATGCCGTTGCGGCCCACCACGGCCAGTCGGCCGGTGGTGAATTCCAGAGTGAGGTCCTGCAGGACATGGGCGCTCCCGCGCCACCCCTGCAAGGTCCTGATCGACAGCGCCGGTTCACCCATGAGCGGTTCCCAGATAGAGGTCCTGCACGAGTCGGCTGCTGACGACATCCTCTGGTGTGCCCTCGGCCACGACCCTCCCGTCCGCCATGACGGTGACCGAGTCGGTGACTGCCAGGGCGACGTTCATGTCGTGCTCGATCAGCAATAGCGTCAGGTCCGGGTCGAGCCGCAGTAGAAGATCGGTGAGCATCTGGCGTTCGGAAGGTGAGAGCCCGGCCGCCGGTTCGTCGAGTACCAGCAGCCGGGGCTCGCACGCGAGGGCCATCGCCAGCTCCAACTGGCGTTTGCCGCCGTGGGAGAGGGCTCCCGCGGGCTTGCCCATCTGCTCCACCAGACCCAGTTCGACAGCGAGTCGGCACGCGCGTTCATGCCGGGCGCGTGAGCGCCGCCCGCCGGGCAGCGCACGCCACAGGCCGCCATCGGCTCCGATCAGGGCGAGCTCGATGTTGGTTTCGACCGGCAGGCCGGAGAACACCTTGGACTGCTGATAGGTGCGGGCCAGCCCGTGCCGGACGCGGCGCCTCCCCGGCTCCCGTGAGACGTCCGCGCCGAACAGCGTGATGGAGCCGCTCGTCAGGGGCAGGGCGCCGGAGATCAGATTGACCAGCGTGGTCTTGCCCGCCCCGTTGGGTCCCAGCAAGGCGCGTCGTGCCCCACGGGGCAGATGCATGTCAACCCCGTCCACGGCGAGCAGGCCGCCGAACCTGCGGCTGACACCCCGCAAGGTGAGCGATGCGGTGTCGTTCACGGGCAGCTTGGGTGGTCGCGGTCGTTGGCGGGCTGGGCGACGAATGCGGCCCGGTCGAGTCCGAGGGTCTGGTTGACGTCTGGAATCGTCTGGATGAGTGCCGATTGGCCGTCGCGCACCTGGAACAGGTAGTTGTTCGCGATCGCCTGGCGGTTCTGATCCAGCCTCACCGGCCCGATGGGGGTGTCCAGGGTGAGCTTGGCCAGCGCGGCGTTCAGCGCCTTGTGCCCGTCGTCCACCTTTCCCTTCACCTCGGTCAACGCCTTCAGCAGGGCGGTCATCTCGATGTAGTAGCCGATGTCGAAGAGCCCCGGGGGACCGGCCTGCGGGAAGGTCGCCTTCAGCTTTGCGGCGTAGTCCCGATATTGCACGGTGTCGAGGGCGGCCACCGGGCCTGCGGAGACGATACCGTCCGCACGCTTTCCCAGTCCGTTGATGACCGCGCCGTCCACTGTGATGGAGCCGCCGACGATGGGGGTTCCCTTGAGCGACGACTCGTCGAGTTGCTTGACGAAGTTCAACGCGTCGGTGCCGCCGAGCGCGACGTAGAGGGCATCGATGTCCTTCGGGATGGACGAGATGAAGGACGAGAAGTCCTTGGTGCCCAACGGCACCCACACCTTCTTGGGGACGTGACCCCCGGCCCCGCAGAATGGCGTCATGAACCCGCCGACCTGGTCGTATGGGAAGGAGTAGTCCTCGGCGACGGTGACCACGCGCTTGTAATGCAGGGTGTTCACCGTGTACGCGCCGAGGCCCGCCATCCACTGGGTTCCGTCGGTGGTGAAACGGAAGAAGTTCGCCGCCGGGTCGCGCAGCGTCGTGTTCTGGGCGGCGGACGTCCCGTTGACGAAGGTGACCTCGGGGTGCTGCTTGGCGTAGCCCTTGACGGCGAGCCCCTCATCCCCTCCCAGCGGGCCCACGAGGATGTCCACGCCGTCCTTCTCGACGAGCCGGCGCGCGGCTGCCAGGGCCACGTCGGGCGTGGCGTCGGATGACTCGACGACGAGCTCGACCTTCTGCCCGCCGATGGTCAGCCCGGTCATCCCGTCACGGTAGCCGGTACCCGAGCGTTGGGCCCCGGCGTCCAGCAGTGCGAGCTTGGCTCCGTCGTTGGCCGCCTGGCCCAGAGCCGCGAACGGTCCATCCAGGGTGGAGAGCAGTCCGATCTTGAGCACGCCGTCGCCCGCGGCCCCGCTGCCGTTCGCCGCCCCCGCGATGCCGCCACCACCGCTGTCCTTGCCACCGGTGGACGCGCCGCAACCGCTGACGGCAAGGGCGATAGCGGTCAGCGCGGGCAGCACCATTCTGTGTAACATGATCATTTCTCCCCATTCACGGGTCTGGCGGTGGTGCGTGGCGGAGCCGAGGAGAGCAGGGCACGCTGGAGCGACCGGGCCGTTGCGGTGAACAGTCCCGGGACGCCGTTGGGCGAGACCAGGACCACGGCGATGTACACCAGGCCGATGACGCTGTTGTAGTAGTTCGTGATGTTGCTGACGTAGGCCGTGAGCGCGGTGAAGAGCAGGGCGCCGAGCCACGCTCCCTCCAGTCGGATGACGCCACCGAGCACCGCGACGACGAGGATGTTGACGGTGCGGGTGATGTCGAGTGAGCCGGGGGAGATCTGCCCGTTGAACCAAACCGACAGCACTCCGCCTACGGACGCGACGGCTCCCGCCGCGGTGAATCCGATGACGCGGACCGCCGTCGTGCTCATCCCCAGCGCCTCGACGCGTTCCGGGCAGTCGCGGTCGGCTTGCAGGGCCAGTCCCAGCGGCGATCGACTGAAGGTGTACAGGCCCACGAGCGCCGCGACGGAGAGCGCGAGCGTGAACCAGTAGAAGTTGAGCGGATCGCTCAGCGGGACCGGGCCGAGATCGGGCACCCTCACGCCGTTGATCCCGCTGAAGCCGAAGGTGAAAGGCCTGTACTGCAGCGCGAAGTAGTAGAGGAAGACGCCGACCGCGAGGGTCAGCATGATGAAGTAGACACCGCGGGCTCGCGACGAGATCATCCCTACGACGAACGCCAGCGCGACCGCGACGAGCACCCCGATACCGGCGGCGGCCCACGGGTTCAAGCCCCGAATGGCGCTCAGGTTCGCCGTCACGTAGCCCGCTGTCCCGTACAGCCCCGTCTGGGCGAGGGAGACCATGCCGGCGAACCTGACAAGGAAGACCAGACTCGCGGCGACCATCGCCATCCAGAGCGATTGGATGACAATCTGTACGAACACGAAGGAAGAGGTGACGTACGGAATCGCCGCTGCGATCACCACGACGATAACCGCTGCGACGGTCCTGGCGCGAGGCGCGCGCCATGGCCGACGGAGGGTCGCCTGATCGCCTCGCCCCGCGGTCATGTCCGATGCCATCACTCGGCACCGCCGAGAACGCCGCGAGGACGCACCGCCAGGATCACGATCATCACCCCGAAGGTGACGAGCACCGAATAGGTGGGCAGGTGAACCTGCGCGAAGGCTTGGACCAAGCCGACAACGACGGACCCGACCACGGCCCCCGGCACGCTGCCCAGCCCGCCGACGATGACGACGAGCAGCGAGACGAGCAGGTATCTCGCGTCCTCGCCCTGGGAAAGGGAAAGGTAGGAACCGCCCGCCACTCCCGCCAGTCCGGCCATCAACGATCCGAGACCGAACACGAAGCTCAGGACCAGCGGCACGTTGACCCCGGACGTGGCGAGAATCAGCGGGTCGTCCACCCCGGCGCGGATCGTCATGCCGAGGCGCGTTCGATGCAACAGGACCCACAGGCCGAAGCCCACTAGCAGCGCCAGGCCCAGCAATGCCAGGCGGAACCGCGAATAGATCAGGCCGTGCACCTCGATCGTGGAGCCGAGAAATGGGGGAATCGTGATGTCCAAGGATGAACCGCCCCATACCGCCAGCGTCATATCGGCGACGACGACCGAGAGACCGATCGTCACCAGGGACTCGCGGAGCGGATCCCCGCCCACCAGGCGCAGGACGGTCAGCTGGAACAACAGGCCCAGTAGGGCCACAGCCACCGCGGCGCCCGCAAGGGCGAGGAACCAGTTGCCGGTCGCCTCGCGCAGGGAGTAGCCGACGTATCCGCCGGCGAGATAGAAGCTGCCATGGGCGAGGTTGGTGACGCGGAGCAGCCCGAAAATCAGGGTGAAACCGCTGGCGACGAGGAAGTAGAGTCCGGCGGTGGTCAGTCCGTCCAGTACCGTCGTCACGAACACGGCGGGAGCGGCGACCAGCTCGCGCACCGTCAGTGCGAGTACGGCGATCCCGCCCGCAGTCCACAGGACGCGGCCGCGGGACACGGCGGGAAACCGGGATGTGGGGGGTGCGGCTCCGACGGCCATCTGGATCCCTTCGAGAACCGAGCCGGTTGGATGGCGGGCGTTCAGCCCATGTCACGCGCGAAGTCCGGGATATCGACCCGGGCGCCGCCGGTCATGGCGGAGTGATGGGCGCAGATCCCGACCGTGGTCCAGTTGGCAGCCGTTACGGCGTCGATCCGGGACGGGCGTTTCTCCACGATGCTGCGGACGAACTCATGCACCAGGTGTGGATGGGAGCCCCCATGTCCAGCGCCCTGGACGAACGAGAGGTGCTCGTTCTCGGCGCTGTACACGCCGCGCGTCGTAAACGGCGCGATCTCCGCGGGCAGCAGGTGCGCGAAGTCGGGGATTGCGACCTCGCGAGGTTCCTCGCCGATGTGGAGTATGTGGCCTGAGCCCTGAGTCTGCTCCCATTCGAAGGTCGCGCGGTCTCCGAACACGGTGAAGTTCTCGACGTACTCGTGGGCCGTCTCGAAGAGCGACCGCGAGACCTCCGCCGCGACCGGGGAGTCGCGGAGTGTCAGCAACGCGCTCTCCACCGCGAACGGTGAGCCGTAGTGCCTGGTCAGTTCCCCCGAGATGCGGCCCGATCCCAGGCACACCACGCTCTCCGCCAGGGTGCCCGCCAGCGCGAGGAGGGGGCTCACGGCATGGGTGGCGTAGTGCATGGGCGGCAGACCCTCCCAGTACCCCGGCCAGCCGGCCATCTCTTGGTAGTGGGCGCCGCGCAGGAATTGGATGCGGCCGATGGTCCCGTCGTCGACGAGGGAACGCACGTACAGGAACTCCCGCGAGTAGACGACGGTCTCCATCATCATGTAGGTCAGACCGGTCCTGCGGACGGCGCGGACGATGGAACGGCACTCGTCCAGCGAGGTTGCCATGGGAACGGTGCACGCGACGTGCTTCCCGGCGGCCAACGCCTTGATCGTTTGTTCGGCGTGGTCGGGGATCGGCGTGTTGATGTGAACGGCGTCGATGCTTCGGTCGGCGAGCATCGCGTCGAAGCTGGTATAGCGGCCGGGAACACCGAACGCGTCGGCGACCTCGTGAAGTTTGTCCTCGGTGCGTTGGCACACGGCGACAAGTTCGGTGTCGGGGTGGGCCTGGTAGATGGGGATGAACTCGCTCCCGAAGCCGAGCCCGGCGATGGCGATCCGTACCTTCTGCGGCATCGTTGATCCTCCTGGACTCGGAGGCTATGAGCGCCGTGGCGGCCCCTCAATGAGATATCTCGCATCTTTCATTAGATTTCTTTCATGAGTGTCATCCCCGGCGGACGCGCCGTCGCCCTTCTCGTGGAGACGTCGAACGCCTACGCGCGCGGCCTGCTGGCGGGCGTCAGGGAGTATGTCCTCGCGCATCCGGGATGGTCGATCTACCTCGCCGAACACAGCCGTGACGAGACCGACTTCACGTGGCTCGAAGGGTGGCGCGGCGACGGAGTGCTCGCCCGCATCGAGAACATCGAGGCCGCGGAGTTCATCCGCCACCTCGGGCTGCCGGCGGTCGATCTCAGTGCCTGGCGTTTCGTACCGGAGATTCCGGGCGTCGAAACCGATGACGTGACAATCGCCCGCTGGGCGTTCGGGCACTTCGCGGAGCGCGGCCTGACGAACTTCGCCTACTGCGGCGACGCGCGCTTCGCGTGGTCCCTGAACCGTGCGGCCGCCTTCGCCGAGCAGGTGAGCGCGCACGGGAGCGAACCGCACACCCTCGGGATCGAGCAATCGGGGACGCGCGTGCGTGACCGCGATCGTCTCGCCGAATGGCTGCGCGCGCTTCCCAAGCCCGTCGGTGTCTTCGCGTGCTACGACATCGCCGGCCGAGAGGTGCTTGAGGCGTGCAAGATCGCCAACCTGCCCGTGCCCGACGCCGTGGCCGTCATCGGCGTCGACAACGACGAGATCATCGGCAGCCTGACCGCACCGCCGCTGTCGAGTATTCAGCCCGACACGATCCGCACGGGATATTTCGCCGCCCAGCTGCTCGATCAGCTGATGACCGGCATCAGCGTCGAGCCCGCGATGCATCTCATCAAGCCACTGCGCGTCGTGGCGCGCCAGTCGTCGGACATCTTCGCGGTGGACGATCCGCTTGTCGCGGAAGCACTACGGTTCATCCGCGATCATTCAGACCAGAATCTGGACGTCGGCGCCGTGCTCCAGTGCGTCGGCCTGTCCCGCCGAGCGTTGGACCTGCGCTTCGACCGAGTCGTCGGCCGGACCGTCCACGGCGAGATCATGCGCGTGCGGATGGCGCGCGTCGCCGAATTGCTGTCCGTGACCGACTGGACCCTGCCGCAGATCGCGGGACGGCTCAACTTCAGCCACTCGGAGTACATGAGCGTCGCGTTCAAGCGCTTCACCGGCAAGTCACCAGGTGAGTACCGACGCACTGTCCGCGGAGGCATTCGAACCTACTGAGGAGCCGGCCCGAGGGCCGGGGCCGACCGTGGCGAGAACAGCCCCGAGGCGTTACGCGCCGCGATCCGCCGGGCGGGCACCGACCCGAAGGTAGTACTGGAGGCGACGTACGGGTGGTACTGGGCCACCGGCACCCTGCAGGCGGCCGGCGCCGAGGTACCTCAAAGTCGCCCGCGGCCACATCACCAAGCAGGGCTCGCCGATTCTGCGCTGGGCGCTGATCGAAGCCGTCCAACGCGTCCCCGAAACCTCCGTCACCGGCCGCATTCCGCAACGCCCGCCACGCGCACGTCTTGCTCTACGCCCAGTACGCTCGCGATCAGCCGACGCCGAGAAGCGCGTGTGCCCGCGCGCGATCGGCGCGGAACTCGGAGGTCGAACTCCGGTGCACGATCTGTCCCTTCTGCATGACCGCCACCTCGTCGGCGAGGCGGAAGGCCAGGTGGAGATCCTGCTCTACGAGCAAGGCCGCGATGCCCTCGCCGCGCAGGCCCTCAAGCAGGTCGGCGACATGATCCACGACAGCAGGCGCAAGGCCGTCGGACGGCTCGTCCAGCAGGAGCAGGCGTGGAGCGCGCAGCAGCGCCCGGCCGATCGCGAGCATCTGCTGTTCGCCGCCGGACAGTTGGTCGCCGCGGTTGGCGCGGCGCTCGGCGAGGTGGGGCATCAGCTGGTAGATCCGCTCCACCGTCCATGCCTGGTGCCCGCGACCGGCCGCGATACGCAGGTTCTCTTCCACCGTGAGGGGTGCGAAGACGCGACGGCCCTGCGGGACGATGGCGACGCCGCTACGCGCGACGGTGTGCGCGGCGGCGCCGGCTATTTCGCGGTCGCCGAGACGGACACTGCCGGAGTAGGGCCTGAGCAGGCCCATGATGGTGTGAATGAGCGTGGTCTTGCCGGCGCCATTACGGCCGAGCAGCGCCACGACTCCGTTGGCCGGTACGGTCAGGTCGACGCCGTCGAGCACGGTGGTGCCGGCGTAGCCCGCGCGCAGCTCGCGCACGGTGAGCACGTCCGTCATCGGGGGCCTCCGTTGAAGAGGTCGTCGGTTCGGGCCGAGCCCAAGTAAGCGCTCCGCACCGCGTTGTCGGCCCTGACCTGTTCGGGCGCTCCGGATGCCAGGACTCGTCCCAGGTGCAGGACGGTCACGCGGTCAGCCAGGCGGAACACCACGTCCAGGTCGTGCTCGACGATCAGCAGGGTCAAGTCGTCCGGCAGCCGTTCGACGAGGTCCGCGAAGCGTTCGGTCTCGGCGGCGGACATGCCTGCGGTGGGCTCATCGAACATCACGAGGCTCGGCTGCGAGGCCAGCACCATCGCGACCTCGAGTTGCCTGCGCTCGCCATGGGACAGTGCGGCTGCGTCGTCTGCCGCTCGTCCGATCAGCCCGACCGATTCAAGATGCCGGCGAGCCCTGGTCTCGGTACGGCCGAAGCGTCGCGCTGCTCTATCGAACCGGTACGCCACGCGGTCGACGCGCTGGACGGCGAGTGCGACGTTGTCCAGCACTGAACAGTTCAGGAAAAGGCTGGAGTGCTGATACGTGCGCAGCAGGCCACGCCGAGCCCGTTCGGATTCCGACAGGGCCGTGATGTCCTGACCATCGAACAGCACGCTCCCGCCGGTGGCCGGCAGTGTCCCGGCCACGGTCGCAAACAGCGTCGACTTGCCGGCACCGTTCGGCCCGATGAGGGCGTGCCGCTCACCGGGCAGCACCGACAAATCCACACCGTCGACGGCCCGCAGAGAACCATAGGCGTGAGTGAGGCCGCGCAGTTCCAATACAGGCGTCATGAGCGGCTTTCCCTCCGATGGCGGATCCCGGCCACGCCGCGCGGAAGCAGGAAGACGACGGCCACGAAGACCAGACCCAGCACCAGCGGACCGTGCCCGCCGATGGAGGCCGACAGGTTGTCACGTACGAGCAGCACCAGCGCCGCGCCAAGGCAGGGGCCCCACAGACTTCCCGCTCCACCGATGACCACACTGAGGAGGGCGAGCGCGGCGACCTCGAAACCCAGGTCCCCGGGTGAGACGAAGCGGCCCTGTGCCGCCCACAGCGCCCCGCCGGCTCCGGCGATGGCCCCGGCCAGACAGAAGACGCTGTATCTGGCGAGCGCTGGACGGTAGCCCAGTGCCCGCATCCGGGACTCGTTGTCGCGGACGCCGCGCAGTGTCCGCCCGTACGGGGACCGGGTGATGAGCGTTACGGCGGCGAACACGGTGATCGCCGCCGCCAGGACCCACCAGTAGACGAACCCGGCGGGGAGCAGTGGCGGGCCGCCGAACAAAGTGATCGGCGGCATGCCGGCCAGGCCGTTGCTGGCGCCGACGGCGGGCCAGGTGGCGGCCACCTGATGCAGCGATTCGCCGATCGCCAGGGTGAGCATGAGGAAGACGATGCCGCGGGCGCGGACTGCGACCCACCCGGTGGCCGCGGCGGCTATCAGGCCCACCGCCGTCCCGGCCAGGGCCTGCGCCATCGCGTCCGACGTGATGTGCAGACCGACGAGCACGGCCGTGTAGGCACCGGCACCGAAGTACGCCGCCTGGCCCAGTGTGGGCAGACCCGTGATGCCGGTCAGCAGGTCGACGCCAAGCACCAGCACCGCGAAGGCGAGCATCCGGGTCATCGTCGTCACCGCGTACGGCCCGAGCGCCAGCGGGGCCGCCACCAGCAGCGTGATGACCGCGACGGCGATCAGGGTGGTGCGGCGGGTAGCTGCGGCGCGGTTCATGATCGGGATGTCAACGCGGCCACCGACATTCTCGCTGCCGGGCCGGCAGAGAGGTGAAACGCCTGTGGAGCTGGTGTAGACCTCAAAGAAGAGTCCTCTCTGGCGGGCGACCGGCGGCGAAGCAGGAAACCTGACCCGTGAGGGTCGCAATCCCCCTCGTTCACGAGGGGGAGGAGGTCAAGTACGCACCGCCGTCCGGGGTGGAAGTAGACCGGCCGGGCGCAGCAGGAGCACCAGGGCCATCGCCACGAAGATCAGAAATGAGGCGTATTCCGGCAGGAGCGAGGTGCCCAGAGCCTGTACCTGCCCGATCAGTACGGCGCCGAGCAGCGCGCCGCGGACCGAGCCCAGGCCGCCGATCACGACCACGACCAGCGCGAGCAGTAGCACCTTCTCGTCGAGACCGGGCTGGGCGCCCAGGATGGGGCCGGCCAGGACCCCGCCCGCTGCGGCCAGCGCGGCGCCCGCGGCGAAGACCCCGGTCAGGACCAGGCCGGTGTTGATGCCGAGTGCTGACACCATGGCGCGGTCGGCGACCGTTGCGCGGATCAGCGAGCCGAACCTGCTGCGTTCGATCAGCAGGTAGACCGCCACTGCCAGCACGGCCCCGAATCCGATCACCAGCAGCCGGTAGGCCGGGTAGGTCTCGCCGAGCACCGGGACACCGCCGTCGAACGGCGCGGGCGCGGCGATGGCATGCACTTCCTCGCCGAATGCCACCGACAGCAATTCGGCGACCACCAGGGAGACGCCGAGCGTGAGCAGGGCCTGGTCGAGGTGGCCGGGGGTGGCCCGCGTCAGCCCGGCCAGTACGCCGCCGAGAATCGCCCCGACAGCCGCCGCGGCCAGCACCGCCAGGACGAACGTCCCCATGCCCACGTCGTCTCCGGGGAGCAGGGCGACCGCGAGATACGCGCCGGCCAGGTAGATCGCGCCGTGCGCGAGATTTAGCACGTCCATCATGCCGAACACCAAAGACAGGCCCAGCGCGATCGCGAACAGCAGCGAGCCCATCGCCAGCCCGTTGAGCACGCTCACCAGATAGGCGGCCATGTGCGGATTCGCTCAGCTCAGGTCGCCGACGACGGCGTTGACGAAGGTGTCGCCACTGCCGGCACGGACTTCACGCAGGTAGTACTGCTGCTGGGCGTCGTGGTCGGCGTCGAAGCTCCACCGGCCGCGGGGGCTGTCGATGGGGCCGACGCCGGTCAGCGCCGTGGCCAGTTTTTCGCCGCCTGACGCCTTGGCGAGTGCCTTGTCCAGCACGGCCGCAGTGTCGTAGGCCTGCACGGCGTACACCGTCGGCGACTTGCTGTACGCCTTGCTGTAGGCGGCCACGAACTCGGTATTGCGTGGGGTGTTCAGTTCGGTGGAGTAGTGCAGGGAGGTCTTCACGCCGACGGCGGCCTTGCCTTGGGCGGCCAGCGCGCCGCCCTCGGTCAGAAAGCCGGTGCCGTACAGTGGGATGCGGTCGGCCAGCCCGAACTGCTGGTACTGCTTGACGAAGCTGACCGCCTCGGCGCCGGCGTAGAAGGCGAACACGGCCTTGGCGCCGGAGGTACGGATCTTCGACAGGAAGGGCTGGTAGTCCTGGGTCTTGCCGAACGGGGAGTACTCCTCCCCGGCGACCTTGCCGCCCGCCGCCACGAAGGTCTTGCGGAACCCGGCGACCATCTCCCGCCCGGCGGCATAATCGGCGGCGATGAGATAGACCGGCCCACTGGCCTCTTTGACGACGGTGGGCCCGAGCGCGCCCGCGACCTTGCCGTTGGCAAAGCTGGTACGCCAGACGTAGAGGGACTTGCGCGCGCCGGTGATGTCATCGGCGCCGGCGTTGGCCACCAGTAACGGGACCTTGGACTCGTCGAAGAAGTCGCGTAAGCCCAGAGCGGTGGCGGAGTTGACCACACCGGCAACCGCGGAGACGTGGTCCTGGTTCACCAGCTTCTGCGCGGCGGGCACGCCGGTCTGCGGGCCTTCGCCCTCGTCGGCCGTGACGACGTCGACCGTATGCCCGCCGAGCTTGCCGCCGTGCTGGTCGAGGTAGAGCTTGAAGCCGTCGCGCATGTCCTGGCCGAGCTGCGCGTAGACGCCCGATAGCGGCACCAGTAGGCCGATCTTGACCGGGCCGCTGGACTGGGTGTCCCCGGACTGGCTCAGGCTGGAACCACCACAGCCCGACAGCGCCAGGATGCCCGTCACGAGCGCGGCGACGGCGGCGGCCGGTCGCATGGAACGGAAGGCGCGAACACTCATGGCGACTCCTTGAAGACGAGGTGGGCATAGGATCTACATTCACATGTCGTAGCGTCAATAGACTGTAATGAATTAAAACCTTTTGCGACGGTTTACGTCGTTAATGTCAGCAGCAACCCGGCATTACGGTCATATCAAGAGCGACAACGCTCGTGTGCGTCGAAAGGCAATCGTGGATAAATGACGCGATCGCCCCGGCCGCGTGGATGACGCGATCGCCCCGGCCGCGTGGATGACGCGATCGCCCCGGCCGCGTGGATGACGAGGCGGAGTTCCGCAGGCGGCGCGGGGCTCCCTTAGGCGCCCGCGACAGGCGTGGATCGGAGGGCGCCGTCCGGTCGCGGGCCGGCGCCCTCCTGGTCAGGTGATGGGGCTGGAGGACAACGGGACGACGCCCATGACGACTCCTCAAGAGATCGACACCAGTGCTATGCCCGACGAGGTCTGCACAGAATCTACATAACTCATGTGAGGCGTCAAGTGTCTGTAACAGGTCAAGACATTGACCATGCCCTGAACAGGGACGAAAGACGACAACCAGGGGATGCGGGCCACAGAAGGCCGACAATCAACCTACGCATCGATGGGTAATCGTCGTGAATACTGTACAACGGGACGGCAGGACCCGGTCGCGTCTTCGGCGGCCTTGGCATGTCGGGCAGCGAGGCGCCGCACGTACGCCTTGAGGGGGCGACTTGGAGCAGGCGCATCATCCTCGATGAGTCGGACCCTTCCTCAATATACTACTTTTATCTTCCGATACACGATGGATGTGTGGCATGTTTAAGGGGTGCGTGTGCATCGAGATGAGGAGTGCCGAGGAGTCCGGGTGGGTCACCAGAGGGGTCGCGGACGCTGCGGGAGGGTGCGATGACCCGGACCAGTGTCGAGTCCGGCAGCGAGCCTGCTGTCCTGCCGGACCACTGCGGGGTGGTGGGTGGCGGGCGGATGGGGGCCGGCTCGGTGTCCTGCTCGGGCTCTAGGCGATCCGCATGGTCGAGTCGGGCGTCGCCTCGGCTGAGGACATCGATGCGGCGATGACGCTGGGCTGCGGCCACCCGACCGGTCCGCTGCGGCTGACCGACCTGGTGGGCCTGGACGTGCGGCTGAGCATCGCGCGGTACCTCGAACGCGAGCTGGGCAGCCGGTTCGCACCACCGGATCTGCTGGTACGGCTCGTCCAGCAGGGCCATCTGGGGCGCAAGACAGGCAAGGGCTTCTACGACTGGAGTCAGACATGAACATCGCGAGGCTGCCGAGCTATCTGGAAGGCGTGTGGCGTACCGGTTCCGGCGAGGGGACCCCGGTCGCCGACGCGGTGACCGGGGAAACCGTCACCCGGGTCACCAGCGAGGGGCTCGATCTGGCCGCAGCCGTGGCGTACGCGCGCCGTACCGGTCTGGCCGGGCTTGGTGAGCTGACCTTCCCGCAGCGGGCCGCCGCGATCAAAGCCGCAGCCCTGGCGTTGCAGGAGCGCAGGCAGGAGCTGTACGAGCTGTCGGCGCGGGCGGGCGCGACGCAGCGCGACGCCGTGGTCGACGTGGACGGCGGCATCGGCACCGCGCTGGTGTACGCCAGCCTGGGCCGCAAGGGCCTGCCCGAGCACACGCTGATCGTCGAGGACGACCCGGTGGCACTGGGCAAGGGCGGCACGTTCGCGGGCCGGCACATCCTCACCACCCCGCACGGGATCTGCCTGCAGATCAACGCGTTCAACTTCCCGGTCTGGGGCATGCTGGAGAAGCTGGCGCCCGCGCTGCTCGCCGGGCTGCCCACCATCGTCAAGCCCGCGACGCCGACCGCGTACATCGCGGCACATGCCGTGCGCCTCATCGTCGAGTCGGGGGCATTGCCGCCTGGGGCTGTCCAGCTCGTCAGCGGGAGTGTCCCCGGCCTGCTGGATCTGCTGGGCGGGCAGGACCACATCGGGTTCACCGGGTCGGCGGCCACGGCGGACCGGCTGCGCTCCGACCCGGCGGTGACGCGGCGTTCGGCGCGGTTCAACGCCGAGGCCGACTCGCTGAACTGCTCGGTGCTCGGCCCGGACGCGGTGCCGGGCCGGCCGGAGTTCGAGTTGTTCGCCGACGCCCTGGTCACCGAGATGACGGTCAAGGCGGGGCAGAAGTGCACCGCGATCCGCCGGGCGTTCGTGCCGGCGGGTCTCATCGACGCGGTGTGTGAGGCGGTCCAGGCCAGGCTGGCGAAGGTCGTCGTGGGCGCGCCAGGCGCCGACGGTGTGACGATGGGGGCGCTGGTCGGCCTCGCGCAGCGTGCGGAGGTCCGGGGCGCGGCCGGGCGGCTGGCCGCGGCGGGTTCGATCGTGTACGGCGACCCACGCAAGGTCGAGGTGGTGGGCGCCGACGCCGAGCGCGGGGCGTTTTTGTCGCCGCTGCTGGTGCGCGTGGATGACGTGGCCCGTCCCGAGCCCCACCAGGTGGAGGCGTTCGGGCCGGTGAGCACGCTCATGCCCTACGGCGACGTCTCAGACCTGCTCGACCTGGTCGCCCGCGGCGCGGGGTCGCTGGCCGGCTCGGTCGTCTCCTACGACCGTGACTTCGTCCGGCAGGTGGTGCTCGGTGCGGCCGCCCACCACGGCCGAATCCTGGTGCTCGACCGCGACAGCGCGGCCGAGTCCACCGGTCACGGCATCCCGATGCCGCAACTGGTCCACGGCGGGCCCGGCCGCGCGGGCGGCGGCCAGGAGGAGGGCGGGCTGCGCGCCGTCTACGCCCACCTGCAGCGCACCGCATTACAGGGCGGACCGGCGACCCTCGACTCGATCATTCGGTAACGCAGACCTTCACGACCAGGAGAGCAGTGATGAGCATCGACTCCCGCACCGGCACGGCCCCTTTGGTGCCGGAGTACGAGTACGGCAAGTTCGCCGGCTGGATCGCCCCGCCCACGACCGGCATCAACGACCAGCCGGTCGAATTCGACTACGTACACCTGGCCGAGGAGGGGCTGGTCTGACCCGGTGTCAGTGGCGGGCGGCGGCGTCGGTGTCCATGCGGTCCCACTCGGCCTGGGCGCGCCGGTGCCACCGGTTGCGCAGGTTGTGGAAGACCGCCGCCGCCCGCGGCCCCGGCCAGTCGTGATCGAGCAGCTCGGCCGACAGATCGGGGTCGAGGAACGGGAAGCGCCGCCACTCCTGGATGAGCAGCACCTTGTTGACGAACGCCTCACGGTCGGCGGCGACCGTCAGCCGCTCGAACTGTTCGATGAAGCCCAGGTATCGCTTCTCCATGTCGCCGAGGTCCCATGCGTCGGCGATCAGCTTGGCGGTGTCGCCGATGTCTGCCGAGGGACCGGTCCAGGCGTACGCGCGGTCGTCGAGGCCGAGTTCCCGGATGACCTGCCGCACCGCGGCCTGCTTGGCGGCGTCGGGTGTCACCCACAGGCCGGGGGAGGGCGAGCCGAGACCGAGCCAGGTGAGCCTTGTGCGCAGCCGATGGCGTAACTGGCGCTGGGTCTCCGGCACCGCGGCGGTGAGGACCAGCCAGCGGCCGTCCCAGTCGTGCGGCTCGCGCATGAAGCGGTAGATGCGCTCGGTACCCTCGCGCAGCAGCCGGTTCCCGGCCGAGGTGAGGTTCCAGCGCACCTTGCGGCCGTACCGGACCGGCTCCAGCAGACCCTCGGCCGCGGCACGCGACAGTGCCTGGCGGGCCGACTTCTCCTCTACGCCCAGGGCGCCCAGCGCCTCGACCACGGTGCCCGTCCACACCTGGCCGCCGCGCGGCAGCACGAACTCGCCCAGGACCGTCAGCAGCAGCGAGCGGGCACTGGCGGATGCCCTCTCACGGGGGCGTTCCGCGACCTGGGCCGCCTCATCGCCGCTGTCCGTGCGCGGTTCGCGCGAGACCACCTGGCCCTCCCCCCGTTCGACATCTTCCTGACGCACATTTTGCCAGTTCGGGCATGCTCGCCGGTACACCACCCACCTTTGGGCACCTCCTGCGACAGTCCGACATAAATGCTACAAAAACTTGACGCTACATCCATAGGGCGTTGAGTATTGGGGGCCAAGGTCCCATGTTCACCGGAGCACACTTTGACTGTCACCGCTGAAACCCCCCATGGTCCGCTTCGCGACCTCACCAGATCGCTACCGCCACTGGACCCTTCAGGTGGACGTGCCGGTGGCCACCGTCACCCTGCGCGTGGACGAGCACGGCGGGCTCGTGCCCGGCTGCGAGCTGAAGATGAGCTCCTACGACCCGGGTGTGGACATCGAGGTGTCAGGCGAACAGCCGCGATTTCGAAAGCAGGTCAGCGATCATGCTGGAAGCGCAGGGCGTGAGTGTGCGCTACGGGCAAAGCGCGCCCGCGCTGCGATCACTGGACCTCCGGGCCGCGCCGGGCGAGGTCACGGCCGTCGTCGGCGGCAACGGCGCCGGCAAGTCGACGCTCATGAAGGCGATCTCCGGGATCCTCGCCTTCGACTCCGCCCGCGTGGTGGCGGGCGAGATCCGGTTCTGCGACGAGCCGATCCAGCGGTTGAGCCCGACGGCCCGCGTACGCCGCGGCATCGCCCATGTGCCCGAAGGACGCCGGGTGTTCGCCGATCTGAGTGTGGAGGAGAACCTGCGGGCGGGCGCGGCCACCGTCAAAGGACGCGTTCAGGACCGCCTCGACGAGGCGTACGAGATGTTCGACGTCCTGGCCGAGCGGCGCCGTCAGCGGGCGGTCCTACTGTCCGGTGGAGAGCAGCAGATGCTCGCCATCGCCCGAGGCCTGATGAGCGGGCCTCGCCTGCTGCTGCTGGACGAGCCTTCGCTGGGGCTCGCCCCCAAGGTCGTCGAGCGGATCGCGGAGATCATCCTGCGGATCCGCGATCGTGGAACGGCCGTCCTGGTGGTGGAGCAGAACGCGGCCATGGCACTCTCGGTCGCCGATCAGGGGTTCGTACTGGAGCAGGGACGGGTGGTGCTGTCGGGCAGCGGGCGCGAGTTACGGGCGACGGACGAGGTGCAGCAGCTCTATCTGGGCGGTTCGGGAACGGCCGACGAACTGTTGCAGTTCGCCGACCGGGCACCTCTCGCGCGGTGGTCGGCGTGAACGTCCTTAGACTGCAGCGAATCTCCCTCCGCTTCGGCGGCGTCCGGGCCCTCGACGACCTGAGCTTCACCGTGGAACCTGGAACCGTCCACGCGCTCATAGGTCCCAATGGCGCGGGCAAGTCCTCCTGCTTCAACGTCATCAGCGGGCACTATCACCCGGACGACGGATCGGTCTCCTTCGGCGACGAGGACATCACCCAGCTCTCCCCGCACCAGATCGCCCGCCGAGGAGTCGGCCGCGCCTTCCAGAACATCGCCCTGTCCGCCCACGAGACGGTTCTCGACAACCTCATGGTGGCCCGTCACCGGCTGACCCGGTCGGGCTTCGTCGCCACCTCACTCGGCCTGCCGCGTGTGCGCCACGAGGAGCGGCGGCATCGGGAGCGGGTCATGGAGATCGCCCGGTTCGTGGGACTCGGCGAGAAGTTCGACCGGCCCGCCGGGGCGCTGGCCTACGGCGACCGCAAGCGCGTCGAGCTGGCCCGGGCCCTGAGCAGCGAGCCGGAACTGCTGCTGCTCGACGAGCCCGCCGCGGGCATGCCCACCCACGAGAAGTGGGAGATCGCCCACCTGGTGGTCAGCGTGCGCGACGCCCTCGGCATCTCGGTGCTGCTGGTCGAGCATGACATGCCCATGGTGATGGCCATCGCCGACAGAGTCACCGTCCTGGATTTCGGCCGCCGCATCGCCGATGGGACACCGACCGAGGTGCAGCGCTCTCCGGAGGTCATCGCCGCCTACCTCGGCTCCTCCCCCGGCCCCGAAGAACCTGAGAACGCCGCCGCCCGGCGTACGCGGAGTGAGACGTCGTGAAAGCACTGCAGTTGCTGCTCCTGGGCCTGTCGCTGGGCTCGATCTACTCGCTCATCGCCCTGGGATTCGTGGCGATCTACAAGGGCACCAAAGTGATCAACATGGCGCACGGCTCGATCCTGCTGACGGGTGCGTATGTCGTCGCCATGCTCTCGCCCCATGTCGGCTTCCTGGCGGCCGCGGCGGCGGGCGTCGTGGCGGCGGCCGTCGGCGCGATCGTCGTCGAACGGCTGGTCTCCGCGGCCAGGACCACCGATCACCTGGTGCTGACGACCCTCACCATCGGGGTGGACGTCCTGCTGGCCACCGAGCTCACCCACCGTATCGGCTCCAGCGTCCTCACCATGGGCGACCCCTGGAAGGACCGGCAAACCGAGATCATGGGGACGGTGCTGCCACAGGCGCGGATCGGCGCGACCGCGGTCAGCGTCCTCATCATCGCCGCCTTCTTCCTGGTCTTCCACAAGACGAACTTCGGCGTGCGGATGCGGGCCTCGGCCGACGACCCGCGAACTGCGGCGCTGATGGGCATCGACCAGCGCCGAGTCGCCCTGGCCTCGTGGGCCATAGGCGGTGGCCTGGCATGCGTGGCAGGGATCTTCCTCGCCGCTTTCCCCAACCCGGGGCTGGACCAGACCGCCGGGCTGATCGCGCTCAACGCCATCCCCGCCATCATCATCGGCGGCCTCGACTCGACCGAGGGCGCCGTGCTGGGAGGCCTGATCGTCGGCGTGACCCAGACGCTCGTCGACGGCAACGCCTCCTCCCTGCATTTCCTCGGCGAGGGCTTTGGCACCGTCGCGCCTTACGTCGTGATGCTGCTGGTCCTGCTCTGGCGCCCATCCGGGCTTTTGGGCTCGAAGGAGCTGAACCGTGTCTGAGACGGCCACCGACCTCCTGCCCGGCGAGCCGAAACCGGCCCGCCGGCCCGTGCTGAACACATCTGGCCGAGTCGAACGCTTGCGGAAAATCGCGCTCTGGCTGTCCTTGTTGCCCTTGGCGGCCGTCCCGCTCTACCTGGACGGGTCCTGGCTCATCATCGGGATCCTGGGCATGGCCACCGCGATCGGCGCGATCGGCCTGACCCTCTTGGTGGGCACCGCTGGTCAGCTTTCCCTGGCTCACTCCTTCTTCGTGGCGGTCGGGGCGTACGCGTACGCCTACGCGGCGGGCGATCCGGCGGGAGGCGGCGTCGAAGGTCTTGGCCTGCCGAGCGCTCTTGCCGCCCTGATCGCGATCGTGGCCTCGGGGCTGGCCGGGTTGCTGTTCAGCCCGGTGTCGGCCCGGCTCAAGGGGGTCTATCTGGGAGTCGCCTCGCTCGCGCTGGTCTTCATCGGCGATCACGTGCTCAAGAACGCGACTCCCGTCACCGGCGGATACAACGGCCGGGAGGTGGCACCGCTGAGCGTCGGGGGCTTTGAGCTGAGCGGCGGCTCACCTGATCTGTGGGTGCTGGGCGTCCCGTACGGTGGCCGCGAACGGCTCTGGTACCTGGCCCTGGCCGTGCTGGTGCTGGCCGTGGTGGCGGCGAGCAGGATCGCCCGCAACCGGCCCGGCCGTGCTCTGCAGCTGATGCGGGACAACCCCGCCGCGGCTGGCTCCATGGGGGTGCCGGTGCAGCGCTACAAGGCGGCGGTCTTCACGTACTCGTCGGTGTTCGCCGGGACCGCAGGCGTGCTGACCGCCCTGGCGTTCGAGTTCATCGTGCCGCAGTACTTCACCCTCGAGCTGTCCATCAGCTACCTGACGATGACCATCATCGGCGGGCTCGGCTCCGTCGCCGGCGCCGTCGCGGGCGGCCTGTTCGTCACCGCGCTGCCCCTGCTGCTGGAGCGCTTCACCGGGTCGCTCGGTTTCCTGGCCGCTCCCGGATCCGGCGGGCTCGACGCCGCCATGCTCTCCCGCTTCGCCTTCGGTGCGCTCCTCGTTCTGGTCCTGATCTGCGAACCCGGCGGGCTGGCCGTGCTCAGCCGCCGCCTCCGTCGCCGCTCCTGATCTCTCACGCCCGGTCTTCCTCAGGCCAGGCCCCGCCCCCCAGCCGCCTCCGATGGCGTCTTCGAAAGGTCACTGTCATGTTCATCTCACCTGTCCTGCGCAGACTGGTCGCCGCCACAGTGCTCGCGCTGGCGGCCACCGCGTGCTCCACCCGCGCCCCCGGTGCCGAGACCAGTACAGCCGGCAGTGGTGCCGTCACCGTGAAAACCGGGCCGGGGGTCACGGCCGACACCATCACCCTCGGCGCGCTCAGCGACCTGTCCAACGTCTTCGGTCCGCAGGGCAAGACCCTGGTGCAGGGCAACGAGCTGTACTTCAAACAGCAGAACGCCAAGGGCGGCATCTGCGGACGCCAGGTGAAGCTGGAAGTCCGCGACCACGCCTACAACGTCCAGACGTCGGTCTCGCAGTTCTCCGCCCTCGAGCCCAAGGTCCTGGGCTTCGTTCAACTCCTCGGGTCACCGATGGTCGCGGCGCTGTCGCCCAAAATCGCCAGCACGAAGGCGGTCACGCTGGCGACCACCTGGTCGACGGTCTGGCTGAAGAAGGACGGACTGGTGGTGACAGGGAGTTCCTATCCTGTCGACATCATCAACGGGCTGCAGTACCTGCTCGACGGGGGCCTGATCAAGAAGGGCGACACGATCGGCCACGTCTACTTCGAAGGCGACTACGGCTCCAATGCCCTCCTCGGGTCCCAGCACGCCGCCGACGCACTCGGTCTCACGGTCAAGCCGGTCCAGGTCACGCCAACGGTGACAGACCTGACCGCCCAGTTCAACGAACTGCGCTCCGGCGGCACCGACCTCGCCGCGATCCTGGTGAGCGCCGGCCCCCGTCAGACGGCGTCCCTCGCCGGGCTGGCCTCCAGTTCCGGGCTCGATGTCCCGATCCTCGTCAACGGGCCGGGCTTCGATCCCGCGCTGCTCGACACACCGGTGGGAGACGCGCTGACCAAGCACTTGTACGTCAGCTCATCCTACGAGCCGTTCTCGGGCAAGAGCAGCGCAGCGCAGGCCATCGCCAAGGACTACGCCACCGCCTACCCGGACGGCAAGCCGACGATGGTCGTCAATTACGGATACGCCGCCGCCAGCGTAATGGGGCAGGCCCTGGACGCCGCATGTAAGAAGGGCGACCTGACCCGGGAAGGGCTGGCGTCGGCCATGCGGTCCCTCACCTCAGTGCAGACCGGCGTGATGCCGACGATGAATCTCTCCGACAACTCCAAGTACCCCTCAACCAGCTCCTACATCAGCCGCGTCGACGCCAAGGTCCCCGGCGGTCTCGTCGTGGCCAAGGAACCCTTCACCTCGCCCGTCGCCGAGACCTTCGCCGGCTGAGAAGACGGTGGCCGGTCCGACCGCCTCACTACCGGAGGGAACACGGCCACCGCCCAAACGACAGCGCCACCCTGGCCGCGCTGGCCTCGATCATCCCCGACCACATCCCGGAACGACAGCGAGCGCAGGTCTCCGGCCTGGTGGGCATGATGACCTCGGTCGCCATGGTCGCCGGCGCGTTCGTCGCCCAGGCCGTGGCGGGGACGCGCTGCTCACAGGCCGGCGCCGGTGACGGCGCTGCCGACGTGGGCGGCCGCCCGCCTGCTCGTCCGTGATAACCGCCGTGGCTGCCTCCTCGACCTTCGCGTATCCGAGGGTCGAGGAGGCAGCCGGATCGTGGTCTTGCCGGCGCCGGGGGTGCCGGTGAGGATGTAGCGCTTCATCGTCGTCTTGTTGCCTTTCTGATCGCACGTCGGAATGATCTGGTCGTGAGGCGTGGGGATCTGACCGAGTCACAGTGGGCGGTGCTGGAACCGTTGCTGCCAGGGGCAAGAAAGCGGATCGGCCACCGAAGTGGGCCGCCAAAGGCTCGGCCTGCGCAAGGTCTGCAGCTGGGACGTGGTAGCCGAGCTGTTCCAGGTAAGCCGCCGCACCAGCGGCAACGCCAGGATGTGGGTACGTCCGCTGCTGGAGCAGGACGGATACGCCATCACCCGTTCCGCGACGCGCTACTCCAGCGCCGCCGAACTCCCCACCGCCGTCACAGGCATCGAGGGTACTTCGGACACGCCATAACCATCATGTTGAATATTTACACCCGCCGAGCACTGGCAGCATCTGCGCACCACTAACCCGATCGAGTCCACCTTCGCCACGGTCCGGCACCGCGTCAAGGTCACCAAAGGGCCCGGGTCCCGAGCCGCCGGCCTGGCCATGGCCTTCAAAACTCATCGAGTCCGCCCAGGCCCGCTGGCGCGCGGTCAACGCACCCCACCTCGTCGCCATCGTCCGCGCCGGAGCCCGCTTCGAACGAGGCGTCCTCGTCGAACGCGAGCCGGCGACCGCAGCCTGACGTGCGGTGCTAAACAGAGACACCGTGAGAGAGGCAGCAATGGACCAAGGCACCCGCGGCGAGCTCATCAGTCGGCTGGCCGAGGCGATCAGGTCCGTCACGACCGCGCACCCGCTGCGGGTCGCCATCGACGGGCCGCCCGCCGCCGGCAAGACCACGCTGGCCGACGAGCTCGCCGTCGTCCTGCGCGCCCAGAACCGCGACGTCATCCGCGCGACCATCGACGACTTCCTCTTCCCCCGTGCACAGCGCTACCGACGCGGCCAGTACTCGGCCGAAGGCTGCTACTTCGACGCCCACGACCACGCCGCGCTGTGCCGGGTCCTGCTCGATCCGCTGGGCCCAGGCGGAGACCGAAGGTTCCAACACGCGGTCTACGACAGAGACACCGACACCCCATCGTCCCTGCCGGCCACGACCGCCCCCGCAGACGCCGTACTGCTCTTCGACGGCGTCTTCCTCCTGCGCCCAGAACTCATCGACCGGTGGGACCTGCGCATCTTCGTGTCCGTCCCATTCGAGCAGACGGTAGATCGCGCCCGGGACCGAGGCACAGCGCTGGCCGGATCCACCGCCGACACCGCCGAAATCGAACGGTCCTGGCGCAACCGCTATATCCCCTCCCAACAGCTCTACTTCGCCACAGCCCGCCCAACCGACCACGCCGACATCATCGTGTACAACGATCAGCTCCAACGGCCGACCTGGGAAGTCCGACCACACTCATCGATACACAGGATTTGACAATTGCTCCGTGGTGACCTCACCGATGATGAGTGGGCCTTGGTCGAGCCGTATCTGCCGCTGGGCGAGCGGGGGCCGATCCCGGATCTGCGGCGGCAGTTTGGCATTGCGGGCGTCCGATTTCGTGTGCTCCGCCTGTGCCGGAAGAAGGCCCCGGCCGATGAAAAGACGCGAAAGCCCATACCGTATTCTGTATCCGGCTTATGTTGATCTCTACTTGTCACCACGCCGGGGGCGACTCGTGCATGTTCTGCTGGTAGAGGATGATGAGCCCCTCGCAGAAGCACTGCGGGACGGTCTGGGCCGGTTCGGCTACCGGGTGGACTGGGTCGGCACCGGACGCGCCGCACTGGCCGCCGCACCGGTGGAAATGGTACTCCTCGACCTCGGTCTCCCCGACGGCGACGGCCTCGACGTTTGCCGCGCGCTGCGTCGCCGGGGCGACGTGCCGATCATTGTGATCAGTGGCCGTACCGACGAGACCGAGAGGATCGTCGGGCTTGAGATGGGCGCCGACGACTATGTCACCAAGCCGTTCGGCCTGCGCGAGGTGATCGCCCGCATGCGCGCGGTGGCGCGGCGCACCCGCGCCGGCGACGCATGGCCCCACGCGGCCGGGACCGGCCCAGGGGGGAACGGCGTCGGCCGCCCCGCCGTGCCCGGCGTCGACCGGCGCGGCAGGCTGGGCATCGACCGCCGCGCCCGCCGCGTGTACGTCGACGACCGTGAGATCCCGGTCACGCCCAAGGAGTACGACCTGCTGGCGTTCCTCGCCGAGGACGACGGGGCGCTGCTGACCAGGGAGACCATCATGCGGGCCGTGTGGGACGCCAACTGGTTCGGCCCCACCAAGACGCTGGACGCGCACGTCGGCGCGCTGCGCCGCAAGCTCGGCGACGTGGCGCGCATCGAAACCGTCCGCGGCGTCGGGTTCCGCCTGGTCGTCACGCCATGACCCGGGCGGGCGGCGCTGATGCGGACACTCGCCCGGGTACCTGTCCCTCTCGGTCAGTCACCCGGCGGCATAAGCGAAGAGTGGTGGCTGACGATCAGCCACTTGCCCTCGATGCGCTCGTAGACGAATGTGTAGCGCGCTTGCACGGTCTCCCTGACGCCCTGGGCGTTCTTAAGGGAGAACGCGTAGGTGCCGCTGTTGACCGCGCTCCGGTCGCCGAGGATCTCGATGATCGACTGCTTGACCGTGGCGTGCGGCTCCTTGGCGAGGAAGCCCGTGAAGTAGTCGATCATCCCCGCGTGGTCGGTCCGGACCTGGGCCGACAGGGTGGGCAGCAGTACGCCCTTGGGCGCGTACAGGTCGGCCACGCGGGCGGGGTCACGGGTTAGCAGCGTGTCGGCCCACGTGTTCAGCAGGGCGGCCACACTCGCCTTGGTTGGACGGCCGAACTCGGCGGCGTACGACCCGGCGGCGGACTGGGTGCGGACCGTCCCCTGCGTGCGCGTCTCGGCGCTCGCGGCGGTGCCGGCCAGAGGCGTAAGGGTCAGCAGGACCGTCAGGCCGGCCAGGCCGGCACGGCGGGCGGGGGGGAGCTTTGCCCACTTCGTAGAAGACATGGGTATCCCTGGGGGTGGGGCGCGGTGGATGGTCGTCCCCACCCTTGATCACCACGCCCAGCGTCCGGAAAGGACAAATACAGCAGAAGCATAATCTTCCCCCAAGAACTGGCTACCCGCCCCAGCCGCCTCACGGGCGGGCGCACCACACCCCCGCCCGCTCTACCACCCGGCGACACGCCCTCGGGCCGCTCAGCTCCTTCTCGGCGCGCACTATGTCGCCCACGGTCGGGGCGCGCCACACCAATCGCAGCCCGGCACCAATACCTCGGCTACCTCGGCTACCTCGGCTACCTCGGCTACCTCTGCAGCACGGCTTGCAGCGCGCGGCGGATGACGTCGTCGGCGTCGGCGGCTTTCAAAGACTCCAGCAACTCGAGCAGGGCAGACTGGTCCAGAGCCATCGTGTGGTGTCCTTCGCGAGAATCTTTGGTCGGATCTCGCTGACCGTCACACGATGGCTCGCCGCATGTCCGGGGCTTGCTTCAACAGGCTGGAGTTACACCACCGGACGGCTGCTCGTCGGTGTGGCCGGCGTAGCGGTGGGGCGCCCAGCCGGCGATCACCTTGGTCGTCAGGCCTGCACCGAGGCGTGTGTAGAACCGCTGGGCGGCCTCGTTGTCGCGGTGGACCTCCCACCGGATGACCAGCTGCTCCGGTGCGGCAAGGCGCGCCACTTCGGTCATCAGCATCTGGCCGACCCCGCCGTTGCGTGCCTGTGGGCGCACGTACAGGTCATCAAGCCCGAGGATGTCCCGGCAGGCCCAGAGGTTGAGGTGGCGCACAACGGACACGTACCCGACCGGCCGGCCGTCGTCGCATTCAGCGAGGAGCACGATGACGTCCTCACGGGAAAGCAGTTCGCGCCACCGGTTGACAGTCACAGCGACGTGCTGCAGCTGATCCTGATGTTCGGCCAGTTCCCGCAGGAGGGTCAGGACGGTGGTGGCGTCTTCCGGGCCGACGCGGCGGATGGTAACCGGTGGCGTGGGTCTGGTCATGGCGAGCTCCTCTATAGGTACAGGTGATTCGGTGCCGGTGATGTGGTCATGGGGTGGCGGCCAGTGCGGCGTGCCGGGGTAGCCGCCCAGTTGGGGAACGGGGCGGGCGGTGGCAGCCGTCGGTGCGGGGGTGTGCTCGGCATCGACGGCTGCCACAGGCCCGGTGGTGCGCCGTTCAATTAGGACGTGGCGATCGCGGTCAGCACGTCGAGCTTCGCGGCGCGGCGGGCGGGCAGCAGCCCGGCAAGTAGTCCGGCGAGGGCGGCCACGGCCACGACGAGCAGGAGTCGACCGGGGGGCACTACCAGGGCGAGCTCGGCCGTGCGCCCCAGGGCGGCTACTGTGCCGGCGGCGAAGGCGATGCCCAGGCTGACGCCGAGAGCGATCGCCAGGCCTGCGACGAGGACCGCTTCACCGCGGATCATCCAGCGCAGTTGGCCGCTGGTCATGCCAACGGCGCGCAGCAGCCCGATCTCGCGGGTCCGCTCGATGATGGACAGCGCGAGGGTGTTGGTGATGCCCATCAGGGCGATCAGGATGGTGAGCATCAGCAGGGCGGTCACCAGCCCGAGGACCTGGTCGATCATGAGGGTCCGTCCGGCGACGGCGGCGGCCTGGTCGCGCAGTTGCGCGGTCGGGGCGTCGGCGAGGGCTGCGTTGATCGCCTTTTTGGCGGCGGCGTCGCTCACCCCATCGGCGACCTTGACGAAGACGCTGGCGTCGACGTTCTCTTTGTAGTGCCGAGAGAAGGTGTCCAGCGAGATCACGTAGTTGGTGGACAGGGCTTGGGCGTCACGATCGCGCAGCAGGCCGACCACCGGAAGGCGCTGTGTCCCGGTGCGGGAGAACGTCATCGGCAGGCTGTCGCCGATGGCAAGGTGACGCTCCCGGGCGACCCGCTCGGCCAGGATGATGCCCCCGCCGGAGATGGCGTTCAGGTTGCCGGCGACCATGTGCAGCGAGGTGACCCGCGGCAAGGTCACCGGGTCGACGGCTGTGAGGGCATCGGTGGCCTGACCGTCCTTCCAGTGGCCATAGCGCAGGCGGGACGCTACAGCCACCTCGGGCAGTTCGCTGACATGGTGGTGCACGTGGTTCGGCAGGCCGCCGAGCATCTCGTTGCGGGCGCTCTCGATGACGTAGTCGGCGGAGATCACCTCGGTGTAGGTCTGCTGGACCGAGTCCTTGATGGAGGTGGCGAGCACTGTCATGAAGCTGATGAGAGCGAGGCCGAATGCGAGGGCCAGGGCGGTCGCGGCCGTGCGTCGCGGGGCCCGGGCGGCGGACTCGCGTGCCAGCCGGCCGGGGACTCCGGCAGCGTCCAGCGGTCGCCCCATGATCCGGGCCAGGCCCGGGGTGAGCGCCGGTCCCAGCAGGGTGAGTCCCACGACGCCGCTCAGGGCCGCGGCGCCGACCAGGGCCAGTGAGCCGGTCCCGGCGAGGACGGCGATCAGGGCTGTGACGCCGAGCGCGGTCACGATCCACCCGGTCACGGTTCGGATCCGCCCGCTGGGTGCGGCAGCAGACCTCATCGCCTCGACCGGTGCCACCGCGGCGGCACGGCGCGCCGGCCCGATCGCGGAGACGATCGTCACACCGACGCCGATGGCGAAGGCGACGATCGCGGTACGGGGTGCCACAACCAGGCCGCCGTCGGGAAGGGCGATGCCGAAGGCGCCGGCGAGGTTTCGCAGCCCGGCCGCGGTGGCGACGCCGAGTCCGGTTCCCGCGACCGAAGCAGTGACGCCGACCAGCAGCGCCTCCCCGAGCACGGACCCGAGAACCTGGGCGCCGGTCGCACCGGCGGCGCGCAGGACAGCGAGTTCACGGGTGCGCTGGGTGATGACGATCGAGAACGTGTTGGCGATGAGGAACGCGCCGACGAGCAGGGCCGCCGCCGCCAGGGCGAACAGCATCATCTGGAGGTAGTCGACCTGGGTCTTCGCCGCGGCTGCGCTTGACGCGGCGATGTCCCGGCTGGCGGACACCTCGTATCCGGGCCCGAGCACGGCGGAGACACGGCCTCGCAGTTGCTGGGTGTCGACGCCGTCCGCGGCGACGACGGCGACCTCGGACACGTCGCCACCCAGCTTGAGCAGGCGCTGCGCCGTGGGCAGGTTGACCAGGCCGACCGTGCTGTTGGGCAGCCCGGGGCCGTCGCCGAATCCGGCCAGCCCGACAATCCGCAGGCTCGTGGTCTGTTCCGCCCGTACGGTTACCGTGTCACCCAGGTCGATGTGGCGCCGGAGGGCGGTCTCGGCGTCGACGACCAACTCGTCGTCCGTCACCGGCGGATGGCCTGCGCGCAGGCTGAACGCCCCGACGGGGGCGGGCTCCCAGGAGGCGAGCACCGACGCACCCGACGGGACGATCGCCTTCCCGCCGACGCTGAGCAGCCCCTGGCCACGCACCAGGGGGCGGGCGGTCGCCACGCCGGGCACCGCACGGATCCGGTCGACGATCGTGGCGGGCAGCGGGTCACGCTCGACCTCGACGCCCATGGCCGAGTCGAAGGCGGCGGCGTCGCGGACGGTCAGGTCGACACCGGCGGTAGCCGTACGGAACTGGTCATCGAGCAGCCGCTGGGAGGTGTCGGTGAGTATCAGGCTGCCGGTCACGAAGGTGACCCCGAGGACGACAGCGAGCAGGGTCAGCGCCAGACGGGCGCGGCGCGCGAGAGTGTTGCGGATGGTCAGGCGCCACATCGAGATCACTTCTTCTTCCGGAGTGCGGGCGCGTCGAGGCTCGCCATGCGGGACAGGATGGTCGGGACGGTCGGCTCGGGGAGGTCGTCGACGACGCGCCCGTCGGCGAGGAACACCACGCGGTCGGCGTACGCTGCGGCGTTCGGGTCATGGGTGACCATCACGATGGTCTGGGCGAGCTCGTGGGCGGCGTGGCGCAGGAAGCCCAGCAGCGCTTCGCCGGCGCGGGAGTCGAGGTTGCCGGTCGGCTCGTCGGCGAACACGATCTCTGGCCGGGGAGCCAGGGCACGGGCCACCGCGACCCGCTGCTGCTGCCCACCCGACAGTTCGGTGGGGCGGTGGCGCAACCGGTCGGCCAGTCCGAGGGTGGCGACGAGCTCGTCGATCCAGGCCTGATCGGGCTGTCGTCCCGCGAGGGTCAGCGGCAGGACGATGTTCTCCACCGCGGACAGTGTCGGCACCAGATTGAAGCTCTGGAAGACGAAGCCGATGCGCTCGCGGCGCAGCAGCGTACGCTGCCGCTCGCCAAGCCGGCTCAGATCGGTGTCACCGAGCAGCACCTGTCCCGCGTCGACCGTGTCGAGGCCGGCCAGGGCGTGCATCAGGGTGGACTTTCCGGAGCCGGATGGCCCCATCACGGCGGTGAACCGTCCGGCTGGGATCGACAGGCTGGCGCCGTCCAGGGCGCGGACGGCCGTGTCGCCACGGCCGTAGATCTTGACGACGTCGCGCGCCTGCGCGGCGACGGCGGAGCGGGTCTGGGGAGGTTGGGTCGGCGCGATGCTGATGGTCATGAGGGGCTCCTGTTGGAAAGGGAGTGTCGGGCAGGGAGTGCCGGGGTCGCGGGCGGGACAGGTCAACGGGGATCCGGCCAGTCGCGTCGATGAGAGCTCCGGTGTCGCAGGCCGGTAACGGCGCGGGACCGGCGGGCAGCGGTGGTGGTGAGCCGGTGGTGCTCGGCGTCGCGCAACAGCTCGGCGTGCCTCAGCTGGATCAGCTTCAGGATGAGCATGGAGTGCACGGCGACCTCCTCGGTTGGAATTGGTGTCACAGCAGGAGCGTCGTCGGTCGGGCTGTCGGTGTGCTGGCCGGCCGCTGACCGTGGTGGCGCCGCCTGGCGGTCTCCGGACAGTGGGCGGACAGAGGACCGCCAGTGGGGCCGGACAACCTGCTCATATGGCAGAGGGGGGCCGTCAGGAGGCGGACGCGGGGGCAATGGGCACGGTGAACGTTTCCGTGCCGGCCATGCTGTGCCGAAGGTGTGTTCGTGTCGTCAGCCGTCGTGTCAGGGATGTACCGGGCGTCGTGTGGCTTGAAGTCGACGCGGCACGTGGTCTCGTGCAGGTCCGGGGGAATGTGGATCCGCAGGCGATCCTGGCCGCGCTGAGGTCGGCGGGCTTCGGCGTGGACGAGGCACCGGCCGTCGGCGACTGACCCCGTGTCCAGGTGCGCGCCCCCAGGTGACGCGCGGCTACGGAATGGCTGGAGTGGCCGTGGATTCCACGGTCATGGCTGTACGGCGTGCTCGCTCGCCTCGTCAGGAAGACCCGCGGTTTCGGCGCACTCGGCCATGAGCGACCACAGCCGGGCTCTGGCCCAGGGGAACTCACGCTCCTCCAGCAGTGCCAGTGCCCGGCGGCACTCGTCCGCGGCGAGCGTGGCGTCGCCGTGCGTGAGGGCGATGCGCGCTCGACCCCACGCCGCCCATGCCTGGCAGCGTGGATTGCGCGCACGGCGTGCGATCTGGTCCGCCTCGGCGAGCACGGCTGTCACTCCGTCCTCACCCATGTCGAGCCGCGTGTGGGCCAGGTGAACGAGGGCGAAGGCCAGTCCGTGCAGGGAACCCAGGTGGCGAGCCTCGTCGATGGACTCACGCAGAACGGTGAGGGCGTCCGGATGATGGCCGGCCTCGCGCAGGGCGACGCCGAGGTGCGCAAGGATCGCGCTGCCTATGATCCGGTCGCCTGTGGGGCGGGTCAGGTCAAGGCTGTGCCGCCATTGCGTGGCCGAGGTGTCGAACTCGCCCAGGCGCAGGCTCAGGAGGGCATCGAGGTAGTGGGTCATGGCCCGCCACCATCCACCGTCGGAGTCGCCCAGTTCGTCGCGGCTGTCCGCGACCATGAGACGGTACTGGCCGGCGTCTCCGCCGTACTGACCCACCCAGGCCACCACTAGCCGCGAGATCGCGGCGTTGCGGCTGTCGCCGATCTCCTCGAAGAGCGCGAGGCTCTCCAGGGCGGCGGCACGTGACTGCGGAGTGGGGTAATAGACGCTGAGCAGCCCAATGCCCTGCAGCGCACGGGCTCGGGCAGCGGGCGGCCCTCCGCCGGCCTCCAGGAGGGCGGTCAGCGCCCGCGTTCCCTCGTAGCGCAGTCCGTAGTTCCAGAACCACACGAGCGCGCCCATCAACCGGAGCCCGGTCTCGACGTCGGCATGGGCCCGATCGAGGGAGTGGTCCACCGCGGCGCGCAGGTTGTCATGCTCCTCGGTCAGGCGCGCCCAGGAGAGGCATCCGGAGCGGACGTGGGGGCCGTGCTCCTCCGCCAGCCGTACGTAGTGATCGAGAAAGCGGTCGCGGCACGCCGCGACCTCGCCGGCCTCCTCGAGTCGGGTCCATGCGTACTCGCGCACGCTGACGAGCAGCCGGAACCGCCCGGTGGCCGGGTCCGGCACCACGAGCGAGCGGTCGACCAGCCGGAACAGCAGGTCGAGCACCTCACCGCGCTCGATACCGGCGAAGCTGCACACCTCCTCGGCGGCGATAAGCGTCCAGCCACCCCGGAACACGGCGAGGCGGCGCAACAGACGGCGCTCGGCGTCAGACAGCAGGTCGTGGCTCCAGTCGAGCGTGGCGCGCAGCGTACGGTGACGCGCCTCGCTGGTGCGTGGTCCCGCGGTCAGCAGCGAGAACCTGTCCCGCAGCCGCGCCGCGATGTCGGCCACCGACAGTGCCTTCACCCTCGCCGCGGCCAACTCGATGGCCAGCGGCATGCCGTCGAGCCCGCGGCAGATGGACGCCACCACCGGCGCGGTCTCGGGGTCCAGGACGAAGGAGGGGCGCACCGCGCGAGCGCGGTCGAGGAATAGCCGCACCGCCGGCGTGTCGGGGATCGCCGCGGCATCGTCGGTCTCCCCGGGTACGGCAAGAGGGCTCACGGCCACCTGGATCTCGCCGGGGACGGCCAGTGCCTCCCGGCTGGTCGCCAGGACCCTCAGGTGGGGGCAGGACTCAACCAGCCGCTCCACCAGGCCGGCGACGTCGTCGATGACGTGCTCGCAGTTGTCGACCACGAGCAGGGCACGGCTGCGTGCGAGATGCTCGACCACGGCTTCGGCCGAAGCCGCGCCCGGCCCTCCGGTCATCAGACCGAGCTGAGCGGCGAAGGCCTCCGCGACATCCGCACCGGCCTCCAGCGGCGCCAGGCGGATCAGGCGAACGTGGTCGGCGAGTGTCTCGTCTGCTCGGCGCGCGACCTCCAAAGCCAGGGTGGTCTTGCCGACTCCACCTGGGCCGGTCAACGTCACCGCCCGCGCCTCGCGCAACCGCTGCAGCGCCGTCTCCAGGTCGTCGTGGCGGCCGATCACCGACGACAGCCGCTGGGGCAGCCTGTCGCCGCGTCGAGTCGCCGCCGCTCCGTCGGCCGGCACATCGGCCTGCCGTACGGATGACGGCTCGGCGGCGGCCCGTACGGGACGGTCGGATGGCCGGGGCGGCACCTGCTGGCGGAGGATGGCCTCGGCGAGCGCCTGGAGCTCCGGTGACGGGTCGATCCCGAGCTCGTCAGCCAGGTGGCGACGCAGCGCATGGTACGCGGCGAGCGCCTCCGCCTGACGTCCGCTGCGGTACAGAGCGAGCATCAGCAGGCGGTGCAGCCGCTCGCGCAGCGGGTTGTTCGCCACCGACCGCTCGAGATCGGCGACCGCTTCGGTGTGCCGGCCGGCTTCCAGCAGGAGTTCGAGCCGGTCTTCGACCGCACCCAGCCGCAGTTCTTCCAGGCGAGCGCTCTCGGTCAGCGCCCATTCTGTCCCTCCGACGTCGGCCAGCGCGGGGCCTCGCCACAGCCGCAGCGCCTCGTCTAGGTGCTCCAGCGCCGGGGCTACCCGGCCGGTGGAGGCGGCTTCGCGTGCCTGGCGCACCAGATGTTCGAACCAGTGGGCGTCGACGGACTCCGCCGGTACGGCGAGCTGGTAGCCCGGGGCCCGGGTGACGAGGACGTCACCGCCGATGCCGGCGGCCACGAGCGCGCGGCGGAGCTTGGACACCCGGATCTGCAGCGCGTTCGTGGCGTCGGACGGCAGGTGCTCGCCCCAGAGCGCGTCGGTCAAGCCGTCGACCGACACGACGCGACCTGAAGCGAGAACCAGCCGGGCCAGCAGGGCCCGCACGGACGGCGGTAGCGCGGCCGCGGCTCTGCCGGGCGCCAGCACCTCGACGGGCCCGAGGACCCGGAACGTCACGGCCGCCACATCTGGTCGGTGGGCGAGACCGCTGTGTGACATGTTGCTCCTCGTCAGTGCCCGGCTACGAAACTCGGGCCTTCCATGATGCCGAGGAGCCGCGCTTTACGGCCTCATGGTAGGTGTCCGTGGACATCATGACACCCGTGCGACCGGGGCCGCAGCGGTCAGCCGTTGGGCCAGAGCTTCCGCGTCTCTCCCGACCCATCCGAGGACCGCCGAGCCCCGATTACGTTGCCAGGGCAGTCCGAGGAAGTACAGGCCCGGCCAGGTCGTGACCCCCTCGTGATGCACCGGCGCGCCCAGGTCGTCCAGAACAGGCACCTGCAGCCACGGGTAGTCGGGGCGGAACCCGGTCGCCCACACGACGGCGTCCGGGCTGTGGCGGCTCCCGTCGGCGAGGATGACGTCCGGCCCGTCGGCGTCCATCGCGCGGTCCAGCCGGTTCACCCGCCGCATCAGCCGTTTCAGGTCGGTCCCGATGATCGTGCCGTCCGCCTTGAGGCGGCGTCCGATACGGCTGTCGCCGCTGACGCTCATCGTGCCGAGCCGGGAGAACCACCAGAAGATGTCCCGGCCCAGCCACCGCTGCGGCAGTGCCCAGCCGAGCGCGGAGGCCGACAACGAGACCCGCCGTCCATGATCCGCCAGTTCCTCGGCGATCTGCACGCCGGTGTTGCCGGCGCCGACGACAAAGATGTCGCCGGCGGGAAGTTGGGCCGGATCGCGGTAGCGGCTGCTGTGCAGCTGCACCACCTGCGGTGACAGCTTCCGTGCGAAGTTCGGTGTCCGCGGTGTGTGGAACGCGCCGGCCGCGACCACGACCTGGCTCGCGTTGAACGATCCGGTCGACGTCTCGACGGTGAATCCCGCCGGTCGGCAAGGCCGTACGGAGGTCACGTGACAGTTCAGACGCATCGGGAGGTCGAAGTGCGCCGCGTACCCTTCGAGGTAGTCGGCGGCCTCATCCTTGCCCGGGTGCCCGTCCGGGTCTCCCGGGAACGGCAGGCCCGGCAGGGCGTCGTATCGGCGCGGCGTGAACAGCGTCAGGGAGTCCCAGCGCTGCCGCCACGCCTCGCCCACCCGGGGATGGGCGTCGACGATGGCGAAACGGTGACCGGAGCGCCGCAGGTAGTAGCCGAGCGCCAGCCCGGCCTGCCCGCCTCCGATGATCAGTGTGTCCAGTGTGGTGTTCATTGCTCGGCTCCTCACGCCGGTGGGGCTCAGGCGGCCTCGTAGCCGGCCTCGGCGATGGCCGACCGGACCGCGGACGGATCGGCGGCGCCGGTGACCGTCACGGTCTTGGTCGTGAGGTCGACGTCCACGGCGCTGACGCCGGGGACCTCGCCGACGGACCCTGTGATGGCGTTCACGCAGTGGCCGCAGCTGATGTCAGGGACGGACAGGACGAGCTGGTTCACGGGATTGCTCCTTGTCGCCGACGGCGGGCCGCCGAATGCGGCCCGCCGGGAATGAGAGCAGCCTGCGCGGTGGTGCTGTCCGCTGCCTGTCCCCGGATCGCGGCAGGAGGATCGGATCGCGGCGCGTGCGTGAGCTTCGAACAGCGAACAGGCAGCGGCGGGAAAGTGACGGCTGGGAGTTTCGCGTCAACGGCCCGCGCCGCGGGCCCTGTCGACGAGGAGCTGAGCGATGGCGACAGCGACGACGGCTTCATGCACGCTGGATATCGGCGGCATGACCTGCGCGTCCTGCGTACGGCGGGTGGAGAGGGCCCTCACCGCGGTCGAGGGCGTCGAGGTGGCCGAGGTGAACCTCGCGACCGAGGTCGCCGCCGTCACCTACGACCCCGCCCGCGTCTCGGTCGAGACGCTGACGGACGCGGTCGGCAAGGCCGGATACACCGCCACCCTCCACAGTGAGCCGGGCACCGGTGAGAGGCCGTCGCCGCCCGCGGCCGTCGATGCCGACAGCGGAGGCCGCGACCGTGAGATCACCGACATGAAGCGGACATGGCAGGTCACCCTCGCCATCGGGCTGTCGATGATGGTGCTGATGTACCTGCCGCTGTCCATCGACGCGATGGACTGGCTGATGCCGCTGCTGCTGGTCGTCGCCACGGTCGTGCAATTCTGGGCGGGCCGGCCCTTCTACCGCGCGGCCTGGGCGGCGGGGCGCCACGGCGCGGTCAACATGAACACGCTCGTCGCCATGGGCACCACCGTGGCGTACGGCTACAGCGCGTTCGTCACCTTGTGGCCGGCCGTGGCCGAACGGTTCGGTTTGCCACTGCACGTGTACTTCGAGATCTCCGTCGTGGTCATCGCGCTCGTCCTGACGGGCCGGTGGATGGAAGCCCGTGCCAAGGGGCAGACGGCCACGGCGATCAAGACACTGATGGGTCTGCAGCCGAAGACCGCCCGTGTCCTGCGCGGGGACGCCGAGGTCGAGATCCCGGTCGAGGACGTCACCGCCGGCGACCCCATCCGTGTGCGCCCCGGCGAGAAGATCCCCGTCGACGGCGTCGTCGCCGACGGCGCCTCGACGGTCGACGAAAGCATGCTCACCGGCGAGAGCCAGCCGGTGAGCAAGGGCGTCGGCGACGTGCTGATCGGGTCGACCCTCAACCGCACCGGCTCGGTGGTCATGCGGGCCACCGCGGTGGGCAAGGACACCACCCTGGCCCAGATCGTCCGGCTCGTGGAAGACGCGCAGGGTTCGAAGGCGCCGATGCAGCGGCTGGCTGACACGGTGTCCGGCTGGTTCGTCCCCGCCGTCATCGGTATCGCCGCACTCACCTTCGCAGCCTGGGCCCTCTTCGGCCCCGACCAGGGACGGCTCACGTTCGGCATCGGCACGGCGATAGCCGTACTGATCATCGCGTGCCCCTGCGCGCTCGGCCTGGCCACACCCACGGCGATCATGGTGGGCACCGGGAAGGCCGCCGAGCTCGGGATCCTGATCTCCGGAGGCGTCGCGCTGGAGCAGGCCCGCCGGGTGACCACCGTCGTGCTGGACAAGACCGGCACCATCACCCGCGGCCACCCAGGCGTCACCCACGTCACGACCATCGCCGGGATGGACGCCGACGACCTCCTCGCGTATGCCGCTGCCGCCGAGACAGGGTCAGAGCATCCCCTCGGGGAGGCGATCGTCGCGCAGGCCCGAGGCCGCGGGCTCGACGTCCGCACCGTGGAGTCCTTCGTCGCCGTGCCCGGCCACGGTGTCGAGGCGCGCGTCGACGGCCGCGCCGTCCTCATCGGCAACGCCGCGCTGATGCGACGCCACGACGTCGGCACGGCCGGTATGACAGCGGCGGCTGACACGGTGGCGGCCCAGGGGGCGACCCCCATGTACGTCGCCCTCGATGGACTTCTCGCCGGCATGATCGGCGTGGCCGACACCGTCAAGCCCGAGTCTCGTGAAGCCGTCGAACAGCTCCAGGCGCTCGGCCTCGAGGTGTGGATGCTGACCGGCGACAACCAGGTCACCGCGGACGTCGTCGGCCGTCAGGTCGGCATCGACAGGGTCATCGCCGACGTGCGACCTGAGGACAAGGCCGCCCGCGTCGCCGCCCTTCAGAACAGTGGCGCCGTCGTCGCCATGGTCGGCGACGGGATCAACGACGCACCGGCGCTCGCGACAGCCGACCTCGGCATCGCGATCGGTACCGGAACCGATGTCGCCATCGCCGCCTCGGACATCACGCTTGTCGGCGGTGACCTGCGCGGGATCGTCTCGGCGATCGCCCTGTCCCGGCGCACCGTGACAACGATCAAACAGGGCCTGGTCTGGGCGTTCGCCTACAACGTGCTGCTGATCCCGGTCGCCGCCGGCCTGCTCTACCCGATCAACGGCGTCCTCCTCGACCCCTCCCTCGCCGCTGCCGCCATGGCCATGAGCTCGGTCAGCGTCGTCACCAACGCCCTGCGCCTTCGCCGCTTCCGGCGGACCGGCACCGCCGAGATGCTGCGCCCGCCGCTGCGCACCAGAATCGCGGACTCCGCCTACCTCACGGGCATCGCCGCTCTCGCGGTGTGCGTCGGCGCGGGCTTCACCGCGCTGAGCCGTACCGAGGGCGCCCAGCGCGGCATGAACGGCGTCCTCGCCTGGGTGGAGGGGACCGGAATGCCGATGCGCCCGGCCATGAGCGTCATGATGACCGCCGACACCCAACCTCGGCACGCCGACGACGCCGGCGTGAAGGTCGGCATCCAGCTTCCCCACGACGTCACCCCTGGGAAGCCGGCCACCGTCCGCATCCGCGTGACGCACGCCTCAACCGGCCGTCTCGTCGACGACATCGGGCGCAGCCACGAGGCCTGGATGCACTTCATCGCCACGAGGGACGACCTGGGTACCTTCGCGCACATTCACCCGCGACCGGACGGCCGGCCGGGTGAGTTCTCCACCCAGCTGACGTTCCCCACCGCGGGCCGGTACGTCGTTCACACCGAGTTCAGGCGGCGAGGCGAGATGACAGACGTCATCGAACGCCAGGAGGTCGTGGTCGGGGACCCGGCGCAGGTGACCCACGAGAAGCCGGCGCTGTCCCCACGGGAACAGGTCGTCGACGGTGTCCGCGTCACGCTCAGCGGCGACGCCGAGGCCGGGACGATGAGCCGCTTCACCTACCGCTTCACCGACGCCGCGACCGGCAGGCCCGTCGACGACCTCAGGCCGTACCTGGCCGCCGCCGGCCACGTGGTGGTCATGCCGCTTGATGGGAGTGGCTTCGCCCACGAGCACGCGGAGGTCGAAGATGACCAGGGCCGGCCCCTCTTCGCCCTGCCAGGCCAGACCTTCGGGCCCGAACTCGAACTGCACGCCGACTTCCCCCACCCTGGCCACTACCGGCTATGGGGACAGTTCCGCGACGCGAACGGGCACGTCCTCACGACAACCTTCACCGTCGAGGCTCGATAGAAAGCCGCGGCGTTGGCAACGAGGCGGCCTGCAGCCCGCTGGCGTACTGCGCCGCGAGATCAGGCCCGCGCGGCCTGCAGCGGCGGCTACCTGACCGGGTCGTCCGTGTGGCGCCAGGCCGCCACGCTGCGCGCCGCCCAGGTGACGCGTGTGGCCACCTCGGTGGCTAGTCGCTGGGCCGCCGGGGCCGCCGGGCCGCCGCCGACGTGGACGGTGACGGCGTGCACGCCGCGCACCCCGTGTGGATAGGGCGTCGCGCACGCCTCGTCCTGCCACTGCCCGGCCGACGTGCGGCAGCGCACGCGCAGCTCGTGCCGGCCGGGTGTGGCGTGCCAGGTGGCGTGCCAGGGCCGCCACGCGTCCGGACCGAGGTCGATCCCGAGGACGGCGTCTTGCCACGGCCCGCCGTCGGCCTGCACCTGCACGGCGTCCACGCTCACGGTCGGCGCCCAGGCGTAGCCGCGGACGGTGACCGTCCCGGGATCGACCCGCTGGTGCTGCGCGGGCACGTCGATCCGGGAGGCGGGGTGCACCGGATAGGTGCCGTCCCGCCATCCGCGTGCCCCCCAGTAGGACGGCGGCGGGATGGCGGTCACGGTCAGCCGCCGCAGCCACTTGACGTTGCCGTCCTGGCCGTGCCGGCCGGGGATGAGCAGCCGGGCGGGGCTGCCGTGCTCACGGGGCAGCGGCTGCCCGGCCATGCCGACGGCGAGGAAGCCGCGCCTGCGGGCTGTCTCGATGGGCAGGACGTTGCGGTAGCCGTCGACGGCCTCGGCGACCAGCCACGCGTCGTCGCCGGCGACGCCGGCCCGGTCGAGCAGGGCGCCGACGCCGACGCCGGTCCATCGGGCGCAGCCCATCCGGGAGCCGCCGACCGTGTTGTGGACGCAGATCATCATCAGGTCACGCTCCTCTAGGGGCAGCTGCAGCAGCTCTCGTAGCGTCAGGGACAGCGGCGTGGGCACGTCGCCGTCCACGGTCAGCCGCCAGGTGTCGAGGTCGACGCGCGGCTCGGGCACGGTGATGTCGATGACGCACAGCTGTCCGGGGGCCGCCAGCAGCGGGGCCAGCCCCGGTTGCGGTGCGGTGGCCTCGGCCGGGAGCGGCGGCAGCGGCCGCGCGGGCGTCGGCAGTTGGACGCGGCCGCGGAGGGCGGCGTCGCGCCGGCGGGCGAGCCGGTCGGCCACCACCACCGCGCCGGTGGCGGCTGCGGCGGCGGCGAGCAGGGTGCGCACGCGCACGGGCAGTGGAGCGACCGCCGTCGTCGAGATGAGGACCCCGGCGAGGGTCGCGGCGGCGGTGTCGCGGGCGGAGGCGTCGCGGCGCCGCAGGGCGAGGTACCCGCCCAGTGCGTGTGGTGCGCCGGCCGCGGCGACGCCCAGCAGCGGACGCCGCTCGGCCAGTCGGCCGCCGATGGCCGCGGCGAGACCGCTGGCCGTGGCCGCAAGGATGGCTAGCCCGGGCTTGTCGGCCCGCCCGACCAGGGCGACCCCGCCGTCGATGAGCATGGCCGGAGAGTGGTCGACGAGGGCGCGGGCCAGTCCCGAGGACGGCGACCGGCCCCGGCGGGTCGCCGACGCGGTCAGCTCTCCTGCGGCCGCGGCCAGCAGCCCGGCGAGGAAGCCGGCTCGGCGGCCGCCGCCGACCGGCGCGGAGCGGTGCCGCCGGGACGTGCGCCGGGAGGTCGTGACGAAGGCGTCGCTCATCGGGCGCTCCCGTGGGCCGCGGCGTGGTGGGCGTGCGAGTACTCGTCGCGGCGCCACAGCATCAGACCGAGCATGCACTGCCAGAGCGAGTGAAGGGCGACCATGCCGACGGTCATCGTCACGACCATCTCCAGAAAGTGGCGGACGAACGGACGCCAGCCGCTGCGGCGAGGGTTGCCGGGGCAGTCGGTTTCGGCCGGGTGGTGGGTGGTGCTGGTCATCGGGTGCTCCTCGGATGGGGGACGTTCGGTCGGATACGGAGCAGCGTCGCGGTAGGGGTCACGGGCCGACGGTCAGCAGCGCGGCCGCGATGATCAGATCCGAGACCAGGCAGGTCTCGGCGTACCAGCGGGGGACCACCCGGTTGGCGCGGTGGTGGGCGATGTCCCAGGCGGCGTGGGCGAGCCAGCCAGCGGCCAGCACGTAGCGGGCCACTGTCGGGTCGGTGGCGACCGCGGCGATCGCGATCGCGCCGAAGCCGAGCACGGCGGCGGTCTGCAAGCTCAGCAGCCGCCGGGAGGCGAGGTCGCCGCGGGCGGTGCCCCAGGTGAGGTAGATGACTGCGGCGAGCAGGACGCACCAGGCACTGACGTAGGTCTGCACCCGTTCGGGCAGCGGCGCCAGCACCGAAAGGCTCGCGGCAGTGGCGGCGACGCCGGCCCCGGTCGCCCAGCGTCGGACGAACGCGCCGGACAGGCCGGCACGTCGATCGGTGGCGGCCGTGGTGTCTGGGGTGGTGGCGGTGCTGGTCATGAGGGGACTCCCATCGGGCCGGGCTTGGTCTGCACCGGACGTTAGGAGCGGGGCACCGGCGTCACGCCGGGAAAATCGCCAGGTTCTGCGCCGCAGATGCGGTCTGCGGTGGCTAGTCGAGTTGCAGCGCGGCGAGCCCGGCGCGAGAGGTGACGCCGAGTTTGCTGAACACGTTCCGCAGGTGGAAGTCGACGGTGCGCGGGCTCAGGAACAGCTGGGCGGCGGCGTCGCGGTTGGACAGCCCCTGCCGGACAAGGGTGGCCACCTGCCGCTCCTGCGGCGTCAGCTCGGTCGCGGTGGACGGGGCGCGGCGGCGGGCGGTTTCGCCGGAGGCCCGCAGCTCCTGCGCGGCGCGGTCGGCCCACCGGGCGGCGCCGAGCTCGTCGAAGAGCGCCAGGGCGGTGCGCAGGTGCTCGCGAGAGTCGACGCGTCGCCGGGCGCGGCGGAGGTACTCGCCGAAGGCCAGCTCGGTGCGGGCCCGGTTCGGCAGGCGCGGGGACTCGGCGTGCGCGGCGAGGGCGCGCCGGAAGTGCGCCTCGGCGTCGGTGCCGTCGGCAAGCAGGGCGTGACCGTGTTCGGTGACGGCGACCGCCGAGGCCGCGCCGGTTCCCGCGGCGAACTCCTCCAGCTCGCCCAGCCAGGTGCGGGCGAGATCCTGGTGCCCGCCGCGGACGGCAGTCTCGAGCCGGTCGAGCGCGGCCAGGCGGCGCAGCCCCGGCTGGCTGATCTGCTCCAGATGATGCAGCGCGGTCGCGGGCGGCGCGGCGGCGCGCAGCCCGCGCGCCCAGTGCGCGAGGTCGACGACGAGGGGGTCGGTGATCCCGACCGGATACGCCTCCCGGATCGCGGTGACCTCGGTGAGGTGGCGGTCGGCGGCGTCGTCCCCGCGCAGGGCCGCCAGCACGGCGAGCTCGGCGGTCGGCAGCGCGGTCAGACCGGCATGGCCGGTGCTCGCGGCCAGCGGGAGCGCTTCGGCGGCGGCGCCCGCGGCCTTCGACCAGGCACCGGTCGCGATCTGGAAGAGCACGCCGCGGGTCTGCGCGTGTTCGGCCATGCTCAGGGCCCCGGCGCGGCGGGCGGCGGTCAGCTGCTGGTCGTGCAGCCGCAGCCCGCGCGCGTCGTCGTCGAGGTACATCGCCGCGATGCCGAGGTTGGGCTGCAGGACGTGGTCGCCGGCGAGGGGGTCGCCGGCGAGGGGGTCGCCGTCGGTCAGGGTGAACGCGCACCGAATGCGCTGCGCGGCGTCGGCCCAGTCCCGGCGGGCGACGGCGACGAATCCGTGCAGCAGGTGGAAGGCGGCCAGCACCCGAGCGGGCGCGTCCGAAGGAGGCTCGGTCATCAGCGCCGCCGGGTCGACGGTGCGCGTGGAGTGCGCACCGAACGCCGACAGCGACGCGGCCAGCATGGCCAGCTGGTGCGCTAGCGCCTCGTCGACGCTGGCGGCGACCTGGGCGGCCTGCAGGATGAGGTCGTAACCGTCGTTGAGCGACCGGGTGTTCCACTCGATCTGTCCCTGCAGGGTCAGCAGCTGTGCGCGAAGCAGGGGGTTGGCCGCGTCTACCGTCGCGGCCGCCGCAAGCGCCGCCGCCCGTGACGGGTGCGCGCCCAGCCAGCTGGACGACGCCGCGGAGTACAGCCGATGAGCCCGCGACTCCCCGGCCGCGGTGAGCTCCGCAGCGCGGGCCCAGGCCGCGGCCGCCGCCTCGTGGCCGCCGCGGCCTGCGGCGCGCTCGGCGACCGCGTCGAGCGCCGCGACGACCGTGTCGTCCGGCCGGTCGGCGGCGGCGGCCAGATGCCACGCCCGCCGGTCGGCATCGGCGCCCAGCGCGTCGGCCAGCGCGCGGTGCACGGCCCGCCGCTGGGCGCTGGTGGCCGCCCGGTAGACCGCGGAGCGCACCAGCGGGTGGTAGAGGGAGAGCACGTCGCCGTCGACGTGCAGCAGACCGGCCCGCTCCACCTCGTCGAGGGCGTCGTCGCCGACGTCGAGGCGCTCGGCAGCGTCCCGCACCACGGTCAGCCGGGCGGTGTCGTCGGCTGCGGTGACCAGCAGGAACCGCTGCGCAGGCTCGTGCAGCCGCCGATAGCGGTCCAGGAACGCGCGCTCGACACCGCCGGTGAGTGGCAGTTGCGCGGGCAACGGCTCCCGGCCGGCCAGCTGCTCGCCGGTCAGGACACCCGCCAGCTCCGCCAGCGCGAGCGGGTTCCCGCCGGTGCCGGCCACCAGCCGGTCCCGCACCGCGGGATCGACGTCGCCAGCTGCGTACGCGCGCAGCAGGGCGTCCGCGACGTCGCCGCTCACCCCGCCCAGAGCGATCACCGGCAGGTCCTCGCTGTCGAACCGGCGCTCGCTCCCGTCACGGGCGGCGAACAGCAGCGCGACCCGTTCGGCCTGTAGCCGGCGGGCCACGAACATCAGTGCGGCCGCCGACGCGTCGTCGAGCCAGTGCGCATCGTCGATGACGGCCAGCACCGGAGAGTCCTCCGCGGCGTCGGCGAGCAGGCTTAGCGTGCCGAGGAAGGTTAGGAACCGGTCGCCCTCGCCCTCGGCCTCGCCGAGCGCGGCGCGCAGCGCGGCCCGCTGGGGGGCGGGCAGCGTCTCGAACCGGGTGCGCAGCGGCCACAGCAGCCGCTGTAGCGCCGCGAACGCCAGCGGGGACTCCGACTCCACACCCTGGGTGCGCAGCACCCGCATGTCGGTGGCGGTGCCGACGGCATCAGCCAGCAGGGTCGACTTGCCGGACCCGGCCACACCGCGAACCACCAGCGCGCCCCCGTTCGAATGGCGCGCCGCGTCGAGCAGCGCGGCGATCGCCGCGCGTTCGGTGTCTCGTCCGGCCAGCACGCGCCTGACTGTACTTACCACCGACGACAAGGTCGAGGATCGCATCCAGGTGAAATCACCGGCGCGAGTGATCTCCCCGGCGGCGAATGGTGGGAGTCACACCCACCCCTGGGACCCTCGAGGAGAAGATATGTCCGCCCATCCCGTCCCCGCCGTCCACTCGGCGGCGCAGGCCCACCGGCACGCGCACCAGCCGCCGCACCCGCATGGCAACGAGCCGCCCGCTCCGGCCGGGGAGGAGCCGCGCCGGCCGTGGACCGTCTTCGCGCTGATGATCGCCGCCCAGTTCATGGTCATCCTCGACGTCTCCGTGGTGAACGTCGCGCTGCCCAGCATCAGCCGCGGACTGCGCCTGAGCGCCGCGGACTACCAGTGGGCGATCAGCGCCTACGTGCTGCTCAGCGGCGGCCTGCTGCTGCTCGGCGGGCGCATCGCAGACCTGCTGGACCGGCGGCGGGCGTTCCTCGCCGGCGTCGGCCTGTTCATCGCCGCCTCCCTGGTTAGCGGGCTCGCGCAGACACCGCTGACGCTCATCGCCGCCCGCGCCGCGCAGGGGGCCGGCGCCGCGCTGCTCACCCCCGCCGCGCTGTCGATCATCATGACCACGTACGCCGGACGGCAGCGGCAGACCGCGCTCGCCATTTGGGGCGCGATCGGCAGCACCGGCATCGCCGCCGGCGTGCTCTTCGGCGGCGCGCTGACCAGCGCCCTGGGCTGGCGCGCCGTGTTCTTCATCAACGTGCCGATCGGCGCCGCGGTCCTGATCGCCACCGTCCGGACGGTCACCCGCGGCGTGTGGCAGCAGCGGGCGCTGCGCCGGCTCGACCTGCCCGGCGCCCTGACCCTGGTGAGCGGGCTACTGTCGCTGGTGTTCGGCATCGAAGCCACCCACTCGGCCGGCTGGACGGCGCCGCGCACCTGGATCGCGCTCGCCGCCGCCGCAGCTCTGCTGGCCACCTTCGCCCGTCTCGAGCGCCGCAGCGGCAACCCGCTGGTGCCGCCGTCGACCTGGCGGATCCGGTCGCTGGTCTCCGCCTCGGCGGTGATGGCCGGCGTCACCGGCGTCGTCGTCGGCGCAATCTTCCTGTCCTCGCTGTACCTGCAGGCCATCGTCGGCGCCTCCCCGGTCATCGCCGGGCTGGAGTTCCTGCCGCTGGCCGCCGCGATCACCCTCGCCGCCACCGCAGCGTCCAAGCTCATCGGCCGGCTCGGCGCCCGCCCGCTGATCCTCGGCGGCCTGGTCGTCATGACCGCCGGCGTGCTGCTGCTGGCCGCGAACGCAGGCGGCACCTCCTACGTGGCCGACGTGCTGCCCGGCTTCCTGCTCGTCGGCGCTGGGGTCGGCCCGATGTTCGTCGCTATCTCCATCGCCGCGATGAGTGACGTGCCCGCCGACCGGTCGGGGCTCGCCTCCGGGCTGATGATGACCGGCCACGAGATCGGCGCTGCGCTCGGCGTCGCCGGGCTCACCGCCGTCGCTGGCGAGCTGGCCACGCACGCCGGCCTCATCACCGGCTACGCCCGCGCATTCGACGCCACTGCCGGCATCCTCGCCGCCCTGTTCGTGCTGACCCTGCTCGCCGTCCCCGGCGGCAAAGCCCAGCCCGGCTCCGCCGGGCACGGCCACGGCGGCCACCACTGACCCCGATCCCGGCGAAAAACTGGCGAAATCGCCGGCCCGAACACCCCGCCGCCGTGGCGACCTTCCTATCGACCGACGCACCAGCCTTCGAGGAGTTCCCATGCTGTCCGGCACGCCCCGCGCCTTCATCGGCTCGACCACCTTCCAGGTGACCGGCATGACCTGCGCCCACTGCCAGCGCGCGGTCACCGAGGAGATCTCCCGCATCGACGGCGTCGAGTCTGTGACCGTCGATCTGCCCAGCGGCACCGTCACCGTCACCGCCGCCCGGCCGGTCGACCGTGCCGACATCGCCCAGGCGATCGACGAGGCCGGTTACACCCTCGTCCCGTGACGGCCGGACCCGCGTGCTCCCGCACGCGGGCGGACCTCCTGCTTGCAGAAGGAGAGCGCGCATGGCTTGGGTGGAGAAACGCGGGCCTTGGTATCGGGTTCGCTGGCGTGACGGCGAGGGTGGGGTGCACACCACTCCCGACAAGTTCCGTACGAAGAAGGAGGCGCTGGCCAGCGCGGAGGAGATCGACACCGATCAACGCCGTGGGCTGTTCATCGATCCTGTTGCCGGTCGGACCACGCTGGCTGAGTGGGTGGCCCAGTGGAGGCAGGCTCATCGGGTCGCTCCCTCGACCAAGGCCAAGTACGACCAATACCTGGACAACCACATCCTGCCGGCGTTCGGCGAGGTCGGCTTGGACGGGATCCGGCGGATCGTGGTCAAGCAGTGGGCCAACCAGCTGGCCGACCGGTACGCCCCCTCCACCGTCGGCGGGATCGTCACGTTGTTGTCGGTGACCCTGACCGCGGCGGTCGAGGAACGCATGCTGGCCATCAACCCGGTTCAAGGATTACGCCTGAGCAGTTCCCACCACACCGCGCAGGCGGGCAGATCGCGGCGTCGGCGGCCAGTGCCTGATGGGGGGCAGGTCAAGCAGATCGCGGAGCGGATTCGGCGTGAGCATGGACTCAACGCGTATGTGATCGCGGCCGCGTTCACCGGGATGCGGTGGGGTGAGCTGGCCGGCCTGGCCAAGGGCAACTGTCATGTCGCACAAGGGTTCTTGCTCGTTGATCCCGATCGGGGTGGGTCGCGCCGACGGTGGCCGTCGTCGAGAAACGGTGACATGCGGCGGACAACGCGCGCACATTCGGCGCCAATCGTGGTTCGTCATGAACGAGCCACGCACGATCCCACCTCGGCCCCGTGACCGGCTGTATGCCGCGGTCACGCTGGTGCTCGCCGTGCTCCTGCTGCCCGCGGCGTTCGTCCGGCATCCCGGCCGTGCCTGCGAACTGGCCTGCCGCTGGGCGTTGCGGATGCGATTCCCCGCCGAGGACCTCACCGGGCTCACCGACGGCGCCCTGGCGGCGTTCACCGCGGCGCGCACCCAGGCGCTCTGGCGTCACGGCCAGCTCATCGGCCTCACCTCGGGATACCGCGATCCCCATGTCCAGCAACGGATGTTCGACGAGGAGGTGCGCCGCTCCGGCTCCCCAGCGTTGGCGCGCATGCTCGTGCTGCCACCGGCGGAATCCTGCCACGTCAAGGGCATCGCGTTGGACGTGCGCCCCCATGAAGGCGCGCGCTGGCTGGAGGAACACGGCGCCCGCTACGACCTGTACCGCATCTACGACAACGAGTGGTGGCACTTCGAGTACCGCCCAGACAGCGGCGGCAGGCCGCCACGACGACGGCCCCACCCCGGCGTGGGCTACGTCAGCGAGTACACGGACCAGCTATAGCCCAGTCCGGGTCCGCCCATGGGTGCGATTCGGGGAAGTTGAACCGGTAATCCGGCCAGCGCACCCCAGGGTTCGGGCCCGGGTAGTCGACAGCGGTATCGACCGGGCGTTGGGAAAGGGGTCCTTGAAGTGTGATCCTTTCTGAGTGATGGAGAGCCCGCGTCGAGGCTGACGTACTCACCAGGCAGCCTCCAAGGACGGCTCGTGTTGATCGATTCCGGGTTCCACGACGGCGCCAGCAGGCAGCCGCCGGAGACCGCGCGGTCCACTGGCCAGATCGGCAACCTGCCCACGAGCGATCCATCCCGCTCGACACCCGGCCGCGCCGCCGCCAGACGGCCCAAGGCCACCCGCGCCAGCGCCACGATCGCCGCCAGCGCGTCGCGCAACGGGGTGCCGGCGGTGGACTACCTGGCGGGTCGGGGTGGAGACGTTCCTCGATGACACGGGCGACATCAAACGCACCGCGGCGAGCCTGCGCATCCACCATGCGAGCCTGCACCACCGGCTGTGCAGGATCGAGGAGATCGCCGCTGTCGAGCTGTCCAGCGGGGACGACCGGCTCGCTCTGCATCTGGGACTGAAGGTCGCCAGGCTCATCGAGTTGAGATGACGGCGGTCGGCGCGGCCGTGACACAACGATGACACGGCGCTGACGAGGCGGGGATACGGTCGGCGGACAGTGGATGGGGTTCACCGGCGCCTGTTCCCTAGCGGTGGGTCCGGCTGTCTCCGTGCCACTGAGGAAGGCTGATTGATCGTGACTGAACGCGTACGCGTGGCTGTGCTGGCGGGTGGGCCATCCGCAGAGCATGAGGTGTCGCTACAGTCGGCGCAGGCTGTGCTCAATGCTCTGCCGAGGGATCTGTACGAGCCCGTCGCCGTCATCATCGACCGGCAGGGCAGGTGGCCGGTGGAACTGCGACGCGATCTGGCGGACGTGGTCTTCCCCGTGCTGCACGGGCCGTTCGGCGAGGACGGCGTCGTCCAGGGTCACCTGGAGACGTTGGGCATCCCGTACGTGGGCTGCGGCGTCATGGCCTCTGCCGTGGCCATGAACAAGGTCGCGATGCGGCGCACGTTCTTGGCAGAGGACATTCCGGTCACCCCACATGTGTGGTTCACCGAGCACGAATGGGGCACCACCACCGACTCCTGGGGTCTGGTGAAGTCGCTCGACTGGCCGATGTACGTCAAACCGGCCAACATGGGCTCCTCCATCGGCATCTCACGTGTCACCTCCATGGAGGAGCTGCGCGCGGGCGTAGATCTGGCGCTGGCCTACGACCGGGTGGTCATCGTCGAGCAGGGCGTGACCGCGCGCGAGGTCATCTGCGGCGTGCTCGGCGGCTATGACACGCCGGATGCTTCGGTGCCCGGCGAGCTCATCGTGCCCGGCGACTGGCTCGACTATGAGGCCAAGTACCTCAGCCAGGCCGAGATCGCCATCATCCCTGCCGTGCTGCCAGAACGGGTGGCCGAGGACGTGCGCGAGCTGGCCCTGCGCGCCTTCCGGGCGATCGGTGGCTACGGCCTGTCCCGTGTCGACTTCCTCTATGAGGAGGACACGGGACGCCTGTACGTGCTGGAGATCAACACCATGCCCGGCTTCACCTCCCGTTCCGTCTACGCCAGGGCGTGGGCCGAAAGCGGTGTCCCGTACCCGGACCTGCTGCGCCGCCTCATCGACCTCGCGTTCGCCAGGAGCGGCTCATGATCCCCATGACGCTGAATAAGATCGCGCAGGTCGTCGGCGCAAGCCTGTATGACGTGCGCGACCCGCAGGCGCTGGTGACGGCGCCCTCGGCGGTCGACTCCCGCGAGGTGGTGCCTGGCGGCCTGTTCGCCGCGACGGTCGGCGCCCGTGTTGACGGTCACGACTACGCGGCCGGTGCCATCGCGGGCGGCGCCGTCGCCGTGCTGGCCTCAAGGCCCGTCGGCGTGCCCGCCCTCGTGGTCGAGGACGTCCAGCTCGCGATCGGCCTGCTGGCCAGGCACCTGCTCGAACACATCGGCCCGACCGTGATCGGCCTGACCGGCTCCGTGGGCAAGACCACGACCAAGGACCTGCTGGCCCAGGTGCTCGAACGGCACGCCGCGACGGTCGCCACCGACAGGTCGTTCAACAACGAGCTCGGGCTGCCGCTCACCGTACTGCGTGCCGATGCCACCACCCGATACCTGGTGCTGGAAATGGGTGCAGGCCGGAAGGGCGACCTGACGTACCTGGCCGGGCTCGCACCGCCCCAGGTCGGGCTGGTGCTCAATGTCGGCACCGCACATGTGGAGCGTATGGGAGTCGGGCCGGCCGACGTGGCCGAGGCCAAGGGCGAGCTGGTCGAGGCACTTCCGGCGGACGGGTTCGCACTGCTCAACGCCGACGACCGGTACGTCATGGGCATGGCCGGCCGCACCAGGGCCCAGATCCTGTTGTACGGCGGGTCGGCGGAGGCGCAGGTGCGAGCCGAAGATGTGCGGATGGCCGACCGCGCTCGACCCGCGTTCGAGTTGGTGACGCCCTCCGGCCGCGCCCCGGTCGAGCTCGACCTCATAGGCGAGCACCAGGTGAGCAACGCCTTGGCCGCCGCCGCCGTCGCCACCGCGCTCGGCCTGGGCGTCGCCGAGATCGCCGATGGGCTGAACGCCGCACGGCGGCGCTCCGCGGGCCGGCTGGAGATCGTCGAACGACCTGACGGCGTCACCATCGTCGACGACGCCTACAACGCCAGCCCCGAATCCATGCGGGCCGGGCTGCGGGCGGTGAAGTCCCTGGCCGGCACCCGTCGTACCGTCGCCGTGCTCGGCGCGATGGGGCAGCAGGCGGACGCCTCCCGCGCCCGGCACGCGGAGATGGGCCGGCTCGTCGCCGCCCTCCGCTTCGACGTGCTGATCGCGGTCGGAGCAGGGGATCCGCTCGCGATGGCGGAGGCAGCGCAGTCCTCGAACCAGGGCGTGGCCGTCCACACCGCCGAGGACGTGGCCGGGGCCCTCAGGCTGGCCACCGCGCTTCTCGAACCGGGAGACGTGGTGTTCGTCAAGGCCTCCAGCGAGATCGGGCTCGGTGCCTGCGCCCGTGCGCTGGCCGGCGCCTGACCGTTGGCGCATCGCCGAGGGGCCGAGCGGATCAGGCAAGTCCATGCTGATGCACTGCCTGGCCGGACTCGACCAGGCCAGTGGCGGCACCGTCGCCGTGGCTGGCACCGACCAGCCTGCCGGCACAAGCTATCGAAACGGAGTTCCATGCGCACTATCGGTCTCATCGGCGGGTTGAGCTGGGAATCGACGGTGATCTACTACCAGATCATCAACCAGCGAGTACGCGAGCGACTCGGCGGCAGCCATTCCGCCAACAGCCTCATCTGGTCGGTCGACTACACGACCGTCGAGGACCTCATCTTCGCCGACCGCTGGGACGAGGTGAGTACGCTGCTGGCCGATGCCGGCAGGAAACTGGAGGATCTCGGCGCCGAGGTCCTGCTCGTCTGCAGCAACACTTTCAGCCGGGTGAGCGACGACGTGGCGCGGGCCGCGAGCGTGCCCGTGCTGCACATCGCCGACGCCGTGGGCGCGGAGGTCCGCGCCAGGGGGATGCGCAAGGTCGGTCTGCTGGGCACTCGCTTCACCATGGAGCAGCCCTTCTACCGGGATCGGCTGGCCGCCCACGGCTTCGACGTGGTCGTCCCGCGGCGCGAGCAGCGGGAACTGGTCCATCGCGTGATCTTCGACGAGCTGGTGCGCGGGGTGCTCCGGGGATCCTCCAGGGACGCGTACGCCCAGATCATCGCCGATCTCGCAGCCGATGGAGCCGAAGGCGTCATCCTCGGCTGCACGGAGATCGAGCTCCTGATCACTGAGAAGAACACCGCCATCCCGCTACTGCCGAGCGCTCGGCTGCACGCGGAGGCGGCGGCCGGCTTCGCGCTGGCCGGCTGACGCACCCTCGGTCGCGTTACCGCCAGCCGCACGTTCCACTCAATCTCCCCAAGACCACGGCGATCTGCCCAAAGTAGAGGATGGGTCTCTACCGTTACTCCGGGCACTTCTGGGGGCCGACGCTCTGCCCAGCACCGACGACGGTGACCTGGGCAGGGTTTACCGGCGCCGTGGCGGCGGCCGTGCACACGATCTGCTCGACGGCCAGTGTGGACAGTTCGCCGGCCGGAGTGGACAGGGTCACCACCAAGTGGCCGGCCGGCTTGGCGGTCACCGAGAACGGGCCGGCTTCGGGCGGGACGTCGGTGGTGAGTCCGTGCGCCTTTTCCCTCGCGGTGGGTCCGGCTGCCAGCAGCGCGAGCGTGTCCGCCTTGAACAGTGGGCGACCACCGGGCCCGGGTCGCGTCACCGCGTTGAGTCGGCCGTTCTTCACCAGGTAGAGGGTGATCGTCGTGGTCGGTGCGACGGCTCCGCTCGGCGGGTCGCCGGCGACGATGACGTCGCTGGGTTGCACGCCGCAGCCGGCCACGGTGACGAGCGATACGAGGCCCGCGGCGAGCACGCGGCGGGCGAGCCCGGTCCTCACTCGGGGCCTCCGTCCGGATCGTGTGCCCGGCGTGGCAGGCGCAGCGTGAAGATGGCGCCGCCGTCCGAGGCGTTGGTGACGGTGAGGTCGCCTCGGTGCAGGCGCGCGTTCTCCCGCGCGATGGCGAGGCCGAGGCCGCTGCCCTCGGACCTGGCCCTGGCCGCGCTGGCCTTGTAGAACCGGTCGAACACGTGCGGCAGCACCGCTTCGTCCAGCCCCGGTCCGTGGTCGCGGACCTCGAGAGCGATCCAGTGCGGGTCGGCGGAAAGCCGTACCGACATCGGTGGCTCGCCGTGCCGCAGGGCGTTGCCGACCAGGTTCGCGAGGATGACGTCCACTCGGCGCGGGTCCAGCCGTGCCGTCACCGCGGGTGGAAGCTCGGTGTGCACCGACTCCGACCAGCCCCGGGCACGCAGGGTCGAGCGCACCAGCTCGGCCACGTCGACCTCGTTCAGCACGAGGGCCGCGACGCCGGAGTCGAACCTGCTGATCTCGATGAGGTCGTTCACCAGCCCGGTGAGGTTGAGCGTCTCCTGGCTGACCAGCCTGGCGGCCCTGCCGGCGGGCTCGGGCAGCCCGGCCGCCTCCTCGTCGAGGACGTCGGCGACCGCGGCGAGCGCGGCCAGCGGGGTGCGCAGCTCGTGGGACACGTCGGCCACGAACCGGCGGGCATCGGCCTCCATCTCGCGGAGCTGCTTGACGAGCCGTTCCAGCTCCGCAGCGGTGTTGTTGAACGTGCGCGCCACGTCGGCCAGCTCATCGGAGCCGCGCACCGCGATCCTGGTCCGCATCTCGCCCTGGCCCAGCAGGCGTGCCGCCCGGCCGAGCTCGCGCACCGGGCCCAGCACGCCACGGGTGGCCAGCAACGCCAGGACGACCGCGAACGCCAGGGCCGCCCCGCCGATGGGCCAGGCGCGTGCGGCGAGCGCGTCGATGCTGCGCTGTTCGGGAAGCAGGCTGCGCGCGGTGTAGACCTCGATGCCGGACACCCGCGTCGTCCGGTCCTGCTCGGTGATCAGCAACGGCGTGCCGATGATCAGGTTGGGCTCGCCCTGCCACACCACACGTTGCCACGCGGTACGGCCGCCGGCCACCACCTGCCGCAACTCCGGTGAGATCACCCCGAGGTCCAAGATCCGGGCCCTCCCGTCCGGCCTCCAGCGCCCCGGCGCCGGGGGCGGGGGCGGGGGGACCGGCGAGTGCATCTCGCGGTAGACGGCAACCGCAAAGCTATTCTGGTCGGCCGCGGCCGCGGCGATCTCGCCGAGCTCGTCCGGGCCCGGCGCCGCGCTCCGCAACGGGTAGAGCGCCTTCAGGCGGCTGGTCATCGCCTGCACCGCGGCATCCTGGGTCCTCTGCAGGATGGCGTTGCGGGCCTCGACATAGATCCCGCCGGTCACCGCCGCCGCGGTGACCACGCACAGCAGTGCGAAGGCGAACAACAGCCGGGCACGCAGCCCCAGGCTCGGCCGAGGTGTCACCGGCGGCTCACACCGGCCCGAACCGGTACCCGAACCCACGCACCGTCTGCACGTAGACGGGCGCCGCCGAGTCGTCCTCGATCTTCGCGCGCAACCGCTGCACGCACGCGTCCACCAGACGCGAGTCGCCGAAATACCCGTGCTCCCACACCGATTCCAGCAGCTGCTGGCGGCTGTGCACCCGGCCCGGCGTGCCGGAGAGCTCGAGCAGCAGGCGCAGCTCGGTCGGGGCGAGGTCCACCGGCACGCCGCGTTTGGCGACCACGATCCCGGCCCGATCGATGGTCAGGTCCCCGTGCCGCTCCAGCTCCGCCTGGTCCCGGCCGATCCGCCGGAGCACGGCGCCAATGCGTGCCTCGAGCACCCTGGGCTGCACCGGCTTGACCACGTAGTCGTCGGCGCCCGCCTCCAACCCGGCCACCACGTCCATGTCATCGCCGCGCGCGGTCAGCATGATGATCGGTACCTGGCCGGCGGCCCGGATGCGGCGGCAGACCTCGAACCCGTCCATGCCAGGCAACATCAGATCGAGCACGACGACGTCGGGAAGGTCCGTACGCAGCCGGTCCAGCCCCTGCTCGCCGGACTCCACCGCGCGCACCCGGTGCCCATGCCGGGTCAGGGCCAGCTCAAGACCCTCCCGCACGGCCGGGTCATCCTCGATCAACAACACTCGCGACACGCCCCCGAGTTTCACAGCACGCCCCCGTAACTCGTCCGCCGGTCAACCCCATCCACTGTCGGCCGGCCGTGTGCCCGCCTCGTCTTCGCCGTGTCATGGTTGTGTCACGGCCTTGCCGACGGTCGCGCCGACGGTGGCCGCCGTCGACAAACGGTGACATGCGGCGGACAACGCGCGCACATTCGGCGCCAATCGTAGTTCGTCATGAACGAGCCACGCACGATCCCTCGGCCCCGTGACCGGCTGTGCGCCGTGCTCCTGCTGCCCGCGGCGTTCGTTCGCCATCCCGGCCGTGCCCGCGAACTGGCCTGCCGCTGGGCGTTGGGGATGCGCTTCCCCGCCGAGGACCTACGCACGATCCAAGCGGGCGCGAGAAGCGCGCCCCGGTCTCCCGGAGGTGAAGAGCCCTTGCCGTCTGGTCTTTCTCCCACTACGCGGGTGCTCGGCGTCGCCATATCCGCGGTCCTCGCCGCCGGGGGCTGGCTGGTCGACAGCGGCGCGCAGGCCCGGCCGGCGTTGTTGTCGAGCTCCAGGCCGGCGCACCGCCGCCCTGGACGCGGCCGGATGCCGCTGGCAGCCGATCCTTCAACAGCCACCGGGGCAAGCCTCCCTGCACACCGAGCCCCTGGGCGTTAGCTTCACCTTTCGCAGCGACGCCGGGCTGCTTGTCGCCGCTGCAGTCATCATCGAGTGGCGTGAGCGGCGCAGCCAATCCGGCCAGGCTGCCGAGCCGGACCGGTCGGCCGGTTGGCTGGCCGGGCAGGTCCGCCAGCAGTGGGAACACGAGGCGGTGTTGCGCCGCCTGCACGACCCGATGCCGCTGCAGGTGCGCTGGTGCTCAACCCGGCGGCCGGTGGCCGCTGACCGCGCTCTGGTTCGACGGCCCGGCGGGGGCGGGCTGGGATCTGCTGCCGCTGCGCGGGGAGGCCGCCGAGATCGTGGACGCCTTCCTGCGGCTGCCGCATGGGAGGCTGGTAGTGCTGGGCGAGCCGGGCGCGGGCAAGAGCGTGCTGGCGGTGCTGCTCACGTTGGGTCTGCTCCAGCACCGCCAGATCCTCTCGCCCGAGGAGCGTGAGCGGGCGCCAGTGCCGGTCCTGCTGCCCATGGCTTCCTGGAACCCCCAGGCCGAAGGCTTGGAGCTGTTCCTGGCCCGCCGTTTGGGGCAGGAGTACCCGCGGCTGCGGCGGCAGGCCGGCGAGGGCGAGCCGGATCTCTCCGCGGCGCTGGTGGCTGACCGACGGATCCTGCCCATCCTGGACGGCTTGGACGAGCTGCCCACACCGCTGCATGCGCGCGCGGTTGGGGAGCTCAACGCCTACGCCGGCACCGGGCAGGGCCTGGTGGTGACCTGCCGCAGCCGTGAATACGAGCAGGCCATCAGCACACGCGGGGCGGAGCTGGCCCGGGCGGCCGTGGTCGAGCTCCAGCCGGTCGCGCTTGAGCAGGTCATCGCGTTCCTGTCGCAACCGGCGATCGCCCGGCCCCGCTGGAAGCCGGCGGGAAAGGCCAAAGCCCAAGTCCGGCGACAAGCGCGGCAGCGGCGTTTCCTACGGAATCCTCGGCATCGACCGGCTGTCGGGTGGCCGGTTCGGTCAACCCGAGGCCGACCCCGTCGCGAGGCCTCCGCTTTTCGTCATCTCGGTGAAGGCGGGAAGCCCCGCCGCCGAGCACGGTGTGCGGCCGGGTGACGAGATCGTCTCGATCGACGGACTGGGCCCGTTCGTGAACGACAAGGTCTCCTCCCACATCCTCGCCTTGATCTACGAGGAGCGCCCGCAGACCCGGACCTGGCGGCTGAAGCTACGGCGCCCGTCCACCGGCCGCACCCGGACGGAAACGATCAAGCCAGGCCGCGTCAATGAGACTCCCGAGTCTCGCCGGGCCGTCTCCAAAAGGCTGCTGACCGGCGACGTCGCCTACAACAAGCTGCCCGAGTTCGGCCGTGACGCAGCGGATCACGTCACGACAGCCGTCAACGGCCTGCGCGACGGCAGGACGTTGCACGGGGTCATCCTCGACCTGCGCGGCAACGGAGGCGGCGACCCGGAGCAGGTCACAAGACTGCTGGGGGCCTTCGCCCACGGCAAGACCACGAGCTACTTCTGCGACGTGCACGGCAACTGCACCACCGGCCACACCGACGACACCGTCCCGCTGCTCAACCTGCCCCTGGTCGTGCTCACCGACCGCGGCTGCGGCTCGGCCTGCGAGGACTTCAGCACCGCGGTCAAGGATCTCAAACTGGGTCCACTGGTCGGCACCCGCACCGCGGGCGAGGTCGCCGGTCCCTCGGGCCCCCTGCTGCTGGACGACAACAGCCTGCTGATCCTGCCTCCCAAGCACTACTTCGGGACCAACAAGGAGATCATCGACACGATCGGCGTCGCCCCTGACCACTACGTCCCGATGACGGCCGACGCCCTGTCCGCCGGGAAGGATCCCGCTCTCGCGAAGGCGCTGAGCCTGCTATGACCAGGACACTGTGACAAGAACGCCGGCCCCCGGCGTCAGGGGCCCACGATCTCTTCTGGGTGCAGGGTGGCGAGCGTCTGCAGGGCGCGTAGGAAACCTTGCCGGTCTTCGGGGGAAAGGCGGGCCAGCAGGCGTTCTTCGTTGCGCTGAAACTGGAACACCCCGGGGACGACTACTCATATGGCATGTTCTACCTGTCTCGATGGCGCTGGGCGTGGGCTGGGGCATCAACCTCGCGGTCGCTGAGTACGTCATCCGCCGGCGGATCAGCAGCCGCCGAACCAGCAGGGCGAGGACGAAGGTGGCGGCCTGATGGCCCAGTCGCCCAGACGACAGCCGCCGGCCTGCTACCAGCTTCGGGTCGACGGGCACCTCGACCACCACTGGTCTGCCTGGTTCGACGACCTCACCCTGACCCACGAAAGCGACGGCACGACCAGCCTTAGCGGTCTCGTCTCGGACCGCCCGCCGGGGATGGAGACGGTGAGGCCGATGCCGTCTCCGAAGATCTCAGCGGGGGGAACGCCGGACTCAGGTTAGGGCGTCTTGGGGATGCTGGCAGTTGCCGCTTCGACCTGTCGGCGCCGGTAGCTTTTCGCCTTGGACTTGTTACCGCAGGTGGCCATGTTGCACCAACGTCCGGTCTTGTTGCGGGCGTGGTCGTAGAACGCCCACTGACAGTCCGGATTGCTGCAGACCTTGAGGCGCTCCCAGCAAGGCGTCCCTGCGTGCTCGGCTACAGCAGCGACGATGCGGGCGAGTGCGCGAGGGACTCCGCTGCGGGTGGAAACCAGCTTGATGACCAGGTCCGGTGAGATCTCGACCTGCAAGGGGGCAGCCGACTGGGCGGCCATGTTGAACGCCGCCGCAGCGGCCGAGGCCCGACTTGGGTCGGACCTGTCTCGTAGTACGGCGCGGATCGCCTCCCGCAGCCTGACGGCTTTCGCGACGTCGGCCTGGTCGACCGTTTCGCCTGCGCGGAGAAGCTCATGTGATTGGAGCCATGTCGCCAGATGGGTGGCTTCGTCAAGTTCGTCGAACTCTGCTTCAAGATCTCGGGTGTTCATGAAGAGGCGAAGCACCTCCAAGCCCTCAGGGGCCACATCGGGCTTGCCGTTTTGCTCTCTCGTCACCATTCACATCTTTTAACTGGTCGCTGTCGTCACCGTTCTCGCTACTTGACAGGTTACCCCATATCGATAGAAGCTCAAGGCGACGGGAAGTGATCCGGCCATGCGGCTCAAGTTCAACGCAGACGGAACCGAAGAGCACACGGTGCGGCGACGCCGGTATGGCGTGGGCTTGAACGCGAGAGCGCTCCGATCCACCACACGAGCTCGGTCGGACCGAGCGCCTCGGATGACTGGTCCCAATCAGTCGGCGCGTGCGGTGTTCGGGGTGTCTCTCATCTTGGCCTCGGCCACCTGCTTCGGCGCTATGGCGATCTTCGCGAAGGTCGCCTACGCAAGCGGCGCCGATGTCCACGGGGTGTTGCTGGTGCGTTTCGGCGTTGCCGCTGTCGCCCTGCTGGCCCTGATGGCCCTCACATCGTCGTCATGGCCGCGCGGGCGTGATCTTCAACTTCTGGTGGCGATGGGGGCAGTCGGCTATGTCGGGCAGTCCCTGACCTACTTCACCGCGCTGACCCGGATACCCGCTGGGCTGGTGGCCGTGCTCTTCTACACCTATCCGGTGCTGGTGGCGATCTCCGCCGCCGTTCTCGGCCGCCGCATGCCAACCATGGTCATCCTCGCCGCCTCTGGCGCGGCGACCTTGGGCGTCGCCCTTGTCGCCGGACCGAGGTTGGAGGGCGATCTGCTCGGCATCGTTCTTGCCGTCGCCGCCGCGGTCATCTACACCGGGTACATCCTGGCGGGCGGCCGGCTGTCAGGCGGCACCGGACCGCTCGCGTCGACCACCATCGTCTGCCTGGCAGCGACGTTCGTCTACGGCGGCGCCTGGCTCGCCCATACCCCATCGTTCCCAAGCGGGGTCACGGGTTGGTCGGCAGCGGTGGCGACCGCCGTGGTCTCCACGGTCATCGCTATCGTGGCCTTTTTCGCCGGTCTCCGTCTGCTGGGCGCCGCTCCATCGGCAGCGGTTTCCAGCGCCGAGCCGGTGGTCACGAGCGTGCTGGCGTTCCTTGTGTTCGGGGAACGCCTGACGTCGCTGCAGGTCTTCGGTGCCGCACTCGTGTGCGCGTCGGTTCTGGGGGTTGCCGCTACGAGCGGGCGCACCTCGGCGCCGCCTCCACCGTCCCAGCCTGACCTCGGCTCGCTCGGGGGACAGAACCGCCCGGCCGCTTCTGCCGGCGCGAGTTGACCATCGGTTCATCGGGCGACCGAGCAGCACACCCACACAGGGCGCCACTTCGCCATGCCGAATCATGCCAACGGAAGAAGATGACATGCCCGCCGTCCTCGAACGTTCTGTCGCCAGATACGACCCCATTGGAATCACCGGAACCGGCGCCTACCTCCCCTCGAGCGTTTTGACCAACGCCGAGCTTTCGGATCGGATGGCCATCAACCCCGACTGGATCGAGGACCGTACCGGAGTATACGAACGGCGCGTCGCCGCTGCCGGCGAAGCGACATCGGACCTGGCCTCGGTCGCCGCACGACGTGCCATGCGCGCCGCCGGAATCGGGGCGGACGAAGTAGATCTGATCATCGTGGCGACCTCGACACCGGACAAGCCGATGCCGGCGACCGCATGCATCGTGCAGGCGAACCTCGGTCTCGGCCATTGCCCGGCGTTCGACGTCGATGCCGTCTGCACGGGGTTTGTATACGCGTTGGAGGTTGCCCGCTCGATGATGTCGGCCGATCCACGGCTTCGTCACGCGGTGGTCATCGGCGCTGACATCTACTCACGCATCCTCGACTACACCGACCGCCGCACCGCGAGCCTGTTCGGAGACGGAGCGGGCGCGGTCATCCTGTCGCGGGTACCCGCCGAGTTCGGCATCAAGGATGTCGAGCTTGGTGCGGACGGATCCAAGGCTGACTACGTGAGCGTTCCCGCAGGCGGCAGTCGTGCACCCGCCACCGCCGAGACCCTGGATTCCGGTGACCACTTCTTCAAAATGGACGGCCGAGCGGTACGCAAGTTCGCTGAGAACATCTTCGAGTTGGCGATCGACGGGGTGCTCGATCGGTGCGAGATGACCGTAGGCGAGCTCGACCTGGTTGTGCCCCATCAGGCGAATGTGCGTCTTCTCGAAGACTGCGCGAAGAAGTCAGGGCTACACGCTCCTCACCGCCGCCGAGCTGGTCGAAGCGCTCTACCGGGGCCTGGCCGGCAACTGCGGGATCTGCGGGATCTGCGGGTGGGGCATCCGTTGACGACGCAGGCTGCGCGCCCGGTGGCGTCGGCGAGTATGTCTTATAGCTATGGGACAACTGACGTTTTATCCGCCGATTGAGCCGTACGAGACCGGGATGCTCGAGGTGGGCGACGGGAACGAGATCTATTGGGAGGTCTGCGGCAACCCCGGCGGCAAACCTGTCGTCTTTCTCCACGGCGGTCCCGGCGGCGGGTTGCTGCCGAGGCAACGGCGGTTCTTCGATCCCGAGGCGTACCGGATCGTCCTGTTCGACCAGCGCAACTGCGGGCGCAGTCGGCCGCATGCGGCGGACCCTGGGGTGTCGCTGGAGGCCAACACGACGTGGCACCTCGTGGCGGACATCGAGCGGCTCAGGCAGCGGCTCGGCGTCGAGCGCTGGCAGGTGTTCGGCGGCTCATGGGGGACGACGCTGGCGCTGGCCTACGCGCGGCGGTACCCGAAGCGTGTGAGCGAGCTGGTGCTGCGCGGCATCTACTTGGCGAGCAAGGCTGATGACGCGTGGGCGTTCACCGGCACCGGGGTGGCCCGGCTGTTCCCACGAGAGTGGGCGGCCTTTCGCGACTTCATCCCGGAGGCGGAGCGGGACGACTTGGTCGCCGCTTACCATCGCAGGTTGTTCGACCCGGACCCGGAGGTGCACGTCCCGGCCGCGCGGGCGTGGGCAGCCTGGGAGTTGTCGGCGAACACGCTGCTCCCTGTCTCGCCACCACCTCTGGACGACCGGGAGCTGGTGGGCTTCTCACGCATCGAGGCGCACTACTTCAGCCAGGGGTGTTTCCTGCAAGAGGGTGAGCTGCTCGACGTGGCTGCGATCAGGCACATCCCGGGCGTGATCGTGAACGGTCGCTATGACATGAAGACGCCGCCGGACGCGGCGTGGGACCTGCATCTGGCCTGGCCGGAGGCGGAGCTGCGGATCGTCGAGGATGCCGGCCACGCGGGCGCCGAGCCCCGTACGCTGCACGAGCTCATCGCGGCCACCGACGGTTACCGGGACAGCTGGCCCGCCTCCTGACCCGCGAAGACGAGGTCGGCCGCTGAGCTTCTGGTCACCATCCGAACAGAAAGGATTGGCCATGCGTATGCGTGCGCACCGAGGCTGCGCCGCCCTGGCCTGGTACCCGCAACCCACGATCACGAGCCAGCCGCCAAGCACTACGTGATCGTGAACCGGACTACGGGGCGTTCCCACGTGGTCATCGCAGGCCAAGATCCCGGTTCGGGCCGGAAGGGATCGCCCGTCCGCCCATGATGGTCGAGGAGCGGCGACCTGGCTTCTGAGCACGGCGAGTTGATGTCGGAGTACCGGGATCTCTGCGTCTTTAGACGCCTGTGATCGGGCGAGCAGCGCGATCCAGCCGAATACCCGTAAGACGACGATCAAGTACAGCAGGCGCAGAGCCATCCTGCGGTCCTGCCGGAGCCGAGCAATCGAGCACAGGCTCGTCATGCGGAGGTCTGCTTCGGCCTGGTCTCTTCGCCGTCGCTGTTGGCTTCGGCTCGGGTGACCCTGCCATCGGCGTGCACCAGTAGCCGCCGCACCGCCGGATATGCCTCGTGCGCTTCCGTCGCTTGAGGCCGGCGGCCCGGGTGATCGGCGTCATCCGCTGTACCTGGTTTCGGTGACCCCGATGGCCCGGATCCAGCTCACGATCGCCTGCCACTCGGCCCCGTACCCGACCGCCCCAGAAGGTGGAACGACCCGCCTATGCGAGCGCGGTCAGCTCGGCGACCTCTTCGTCCGACAGCTCGACCAAAGCGGCGGCGAGGTTGTCCTCCAGGTGCGAGACCTTTGACGTGCCAGGGATCGGCAGCATCACCGGGGACTTGTGCAGCAGCCATGCCAGGGCCAGCTGCGCGGGTGTGGCACTGTGCTCCTTGGCGGCCGTGTCCAGCAGGCTGCCGGGCCGTGCCAGCTCCCCGAGGGCCAGCGGGAACCACGGGATGAACCCGAGGCCCTCCGCCGTGCAGTACTCCAGGACCTCCTCCGACTGCCGGTTGGTGAGGTTGTAGAGGTTCTGCACACTCACCACCTCGGTCAGCTCCCTGGCCCGCTTGATCTCGGCCACGCTCACCTCGGACAGACCGATGTGGCGGATCTTGCCCTCGGAGCGCAGTTCCTCCAGCACGCCGAGCTGATCCTCGACGGGGACCTGCGCGTCGATGCGGTGGAGCTGGTAGAGGTCGATGCGCTCCAGCTTGAGACGGCGCAGGCTCATCTCGACGCACTGCCGCAGGTATTCCGGGCGTCCCACCGGCGCCCAGATGTCCGGGCCGGGCCTGGTCAGCCCGCCCTTGGTGGCGATGACAAGATCCTCCGGGTATGGATGCAGCGCCTCGGCGATCAGGGTCTCGCTGACATACGGCCCATAGGAGTCGGCGGTGTCGATCAGCGTGACACCGAGTTCGACGGCCCGGCGGAGCACCGCGATCGCCTCCTGGCGGTCGGCCGGCTCTCCCCAGATGCCAGGACCGGTGATCCGCATCGCACCGAAGCCCAGCCGATGGACCGGCAGGTCGCCGCCGATGTCGAAGGAACCACTCCGCACGGCCGGACGACCAGTGATCTCAGGCATGAATTCGTCTCCTCGTCTGGCGAGTCTCAAAGAGGGATCCACCGGTCTGCGAAGCCGGCGATCGCTCACGCAGAGCAATAACTCCGAATATTTAGGTGATATTCCCTGGCACGGCGGCTGCGCGCCGTGATCACTGGATGGTCACGGCAATCATTCCGTGATCACGGCGAGGCCGTGAGGGTCACTTGCACGGACAGCCGGCAGGAGGGGTTCGATGGTGCAGGTGCGCAGATCACCCGGGACGAAGAGTTGTCATCGGCGGGTTGCGCCGCCGGCCTCAGCCATCCCACAGCGCCCGACCCATCCGAGCCGCCGGGCGGCGTACCGCACGCGGGGTTCCAGATCCAGTCGGGTCACGGGGCCTCCGGCGGTGCGAGGTTGAGCACCAGGTCGTCCATGCGGTCCCCGCAACGGGGAAGATCTAGATCAAGGCATGTGGCTCATGGCTCGGTCGGGAGCAAGCCCACGGGCTGGGGCCGTTCACATGTGCTCGTGATGGTCACCGCCGTCCCGGAGTGCGCCGAGGACAGCAGTGATTCCATGACGTCGAGCACGTGGTACGCGAGCGCTCCGCTCGCGCGGGACTCCTGGCCCGCTGGGGTCGTGGCGAGATCCGCCAGGCCCACTCCGCGCCCGGCCTCGATGTAGCCGGCTGTGGCGGGAACGGTCTGCCACCCCTCCTCGCCCACCCTCGCCAGCAGGACGGGGCCGTCGAAGTGGTTCGGATCGGGGACGACGAGCGAGCCTCGTTCGCCGTGCACTTCGATGTTGGGCGCACTGGTGGCCGCCCCGTCGAAGCTCATCACCAGCGTGGACAGCGCCCTGGACGCGTGTACGAGCACGCCGGTGACGTGGGTGTCGACAGCGACCGGGATCTCCTCGCCGCGGCGGGGGCCCGAGCCGATGGCCCGCTCGGCCCGCGTACGGCTGGCGGCGCCGATGACCGTCGTCACCGGCCCGAGCAGGGTGACCAGGCTGGTGATGTAGTACGGGCCCATGTCCAGGAGCGGGCCGCCGCCGGGGGCATAGTAGAAGTCGGGATTCGGGTGCCAGCGTTCGTGACCGGGCGTCATCATGGTCGCGGTCGCCGCGACCGGCCTGCCGATCAGGCCGTCATCGATCGCCTTGCGGGCCGTCTGCGTACCGGTGCCTAACACCGTGTCCGGCGCGCAGCCCACCCGCACCCCAGCGGCGGCGGCCGCGCGCAGCACCCGCGCGGCATCGGCGGCGGTCGCGGCAAGGGGCTTCTCGCAATAGACATCCTTGCCGGCCGCGATGGCCTGCAACGCGATTTCGGCGTGCGCGGAGGGGATGGTCAGGTTGAGTACGACGTCAATGCGCGGATCCGCCATTAGCTCCGCCACACTCAGCACCTCGACGCCCGCATACGGCCGCACCGCCTCCCTGGCCCGTTCAAGATCCAGATCGGCCACGGCCACCAGCCGCAGCTCCGGCAGCCGTTCGATGCTCTGGCGATACTGGGCGAAAATGACGCCACACCCGACAACGCCGACGTTCACCGGCTGGCCCACAACATTCCCCTCTCGATGATGGTGCGCACGCTGTCGTTACGCAGGACGTCGAGGCTGTGCCCCGGGGTCGTGACGAAGATCTTTCCGCTGCCCCATCTGCGGGTCCAGATCACTGGCGAGGTGACCTCCCGGTGCCAGGGGTCCCACGGGCGGACCTTCTGCGTCGTGGTGGCCAGCACGTCGACGTAATCGTCGGTTAGCACCCAGTACTGCTCGGTGACCAGGTCGAAGTCCGCGATGCCCGCGGTGATGGGATGGGTGCTCGCCTCGGGCAGCATGGTGATGGTGTAGGGGACGAAAAGGAAGAGGTCGGTGGCCGCCACCGGCGCGTGCCCTTCCCAGCCGCCCCGCATCACCAGAGCCCTACGGCCATGATCACCTGTCATGCCTTCACCTATCACTCAAGGGGCAAACGACGCCAATCGTCACATTTCGAGCCGCTGAGCGCCAATGTGCAACTCCTCGCGTACGTGCGCCGGCACGCTGAACTCATCGGTCGAATCACGGCGTTGGAGGGGGACGGCCAAGATAAGCCGGAAAGGGGAAACATCCTGTTCAGAGAGGTGCTCAGTGGGGGAGGGCGGGGTGTCGCCGGGTCGTGTTCGGCGGTGATGCGGGCCGAGGTCTTCTCATCCAGCTTGACGTAGAAGCCGAGGCTGCCCAGGTGGGCGCTGCCGATGAGTCGACCGCCACATGAACCCGAAGGGCGAGGACGCCACGACCGGCGGGCCGTGCAGAAGTGCACGCCGGGCTCTTCGGAAGCCGAGGGATGTTCCAAACCCGCAGAACCTTATAGAAATGCCCCGAGAATTCCGGACATGGATGTAGATGACCGATGATCCAGTTAAGGAGACCGGATGGGATCCGATCCCCGTAGCCGGTTCGTGGAGATCTACGAATCCGCCTACGAACCCATACTCGGGTACGTCCTGCGCCGCTGCCCGCACCCGGAGGACGCCGCCGACGTGGTGGCCGAGACGTTCACCGTCGCGTGGCGGCGCATCGAGGAGGTGCCCGAGGGCGACGAGGCGAGGCTGTGGCTGTACGGCGTGGCGCGCCGGGTCCTCGCCAACCATCGGCGTGGCGAGCGGCGCCACGAGCAGCGTACGACGGCCCTGCGCGAGCGGCTTGCCGCCTCCCCCGCGCTGGCCCGCCCGCCGGAGGACGAGATGTCGCAGATGGGGCGGGTCTTCCGCGACCTGCCGGACGACGACCGGGAACTGCTCTGCCTGGTCGCCTGGGAGAAGCTCGACCACGGGCAGATCGCCCGCATGCTCGGCATCTCCCGCAACGCGGTGCGGATCAGGCTCTACCGCGCCCGCAAGCGTTTCGCTCGGGGCCTGGCGAAAGCCGGGATCGACCATCCTCGTGCCGTCGCCCTGGAAGGGAGCTCGTTGTGAACCTCGCCGATCTCGCCCGCGTGCGCGACAAGGACCTCGCCGGAGAGGCGTCCGCGCCGGAGACGCGGGCGCTCATGCACGCGATCATGTCCGAGGAGCGGGAGCCGCTCACCGTGACACGGCCCGGCCGCAAGGTCCGCCGGGGGCTGGTGCTGGGCCTCGCGGCCATGGCGACGGCCGCGGCGGTCGCCGTCGGCACCGGCCTGGTCGGCGGCCCTGTAACCAGTTACGCCAACGCGGCCGTCTCCATCAAGAAGACGGGCGAGTACTTCAGCGTGAACATCACCGACCCCACGGCCGACCACCACCGCTTCGAGGAGGCGTTCCGGGCGGTCGGGCTGAGGGTGACGGTCAAGGTGGTCCCGGTGGCGCCGTCCGACGTGGGGAAGCTGATCGGCCCCATCGTCCCGGGCGGCTTCAAGTGGCACGGCAGCATCGGCACTCAGAGGATCACGCCGTGCTCGTCGGCGTTCTGCGCGAAGGTGTGGATGCCGGCCGACTTTCCCGGACGGGTGGTGTTCGGCGTCGGCCGCCCCGCCAAGCCGGGCGAGCCGTACGTCGACGAGGGTCCCGTCGACCCGGAGGGTGATGAGGCCCTGTCCGGGTACACCAGCCACGGCAAGACGGTCGCGGACGTACGGGCCGAGCTGAGCCGGCGCGGGCTGAAGCTCGGCTACCGGCTGCTCTGGAAGTACGAGGACGACGGCGACGGCGGCATCTCGTGGTTCGACGAGGCCGTGCCGGAGAGCCGGATCAAGGACGACTGGATCGTGGCGTCCACCCGCTTCCACAGCTCCGACACCGTCACCCTGTACGTGACCCCCGGCAAGGACGCGGGCCCCGCCCCCAGCCCCCACCCCGAACCACAGTGGTACGACATGCCGGACTGAGCCCGCAGCAGGGGGCGGCGCCCGGTTCCAGCCAGGGCGTTGCCCCTTTCCGGTCTATCTCGGTTGTCCCTCTTGGAGTCCGGGGGCGAGGAACCGGCGGACAGCCGTTGGCGCTGAGAAGGATCTTGATTGCAGCGAGCGAGGCTGCTCCTGGTCGTGAGGATCCCTCAGCGCGTACCCCGGTGCCGGCGTGCGGCGCGGATTAGGCCCAGGCTCGACCCAGAGGGTCTGCCTGCATCGGACCGCCAGGTGGCGGTGACCCCGCCCACCCTGGCTCGCTAACGCCACTGGCCGTTCGGTTGCTGCTCACCGCCCCGTGGCGGCGTATGGCGGGCGGTGGATCTGCTGGAAGGAACCGCGGCGGTGCCGTGCTGTCCCGTGAAGCCGTGGCGAGCTGCTGGTGCTGGTGCTCTCGCGCTTGGCAGTCAGGATGGCTGAACTTCGTCGAAGAGGGCGAGGGCTTCGGTGGGGTCCGGGCTCACGAGGCGTTCCAGACCGGCCGTCGTGATCTTCGCCCACCTGCCGGCCCGTGCCCACATCTGTTCCTCGAAGGCGCGGACGGCCTCGTCCAGATCGCCAGGGCCGGGGGCGGCGGCGACGGACTCGGCGAGTTCGGCGCCTTCCAGCATCGCGAGGTTCGCGCCCACCCCCAATGGGGGCATCAGGTGGGCGGCGTCGCCCAGTAGCGTCACCCCGGGGACGTGGGCCCAGGTGTGGGACACGGGCAGGACGTAGAGGGGGCGGTGGACGAAAGCGGTGCCGTGGCGGAGGAGGTCGAGGACGGGAGCGGCCCAGCCATCGAACAGAGCCAGCAGGCTTGATCGCACGGCCTCGACGTCGGCCAGGTCCAGGCCCGCGTCCATGCCTGCGTCCATGCCTGCGTCCATGCCTGCCTCCATGCCTGCGTCCAGGCCCGCGCGCCGGTTCAGGCCCATATGCCGGTCCAGGTTCGTGTGCCAGTCCAGCGGCGCGCGGAACTGGGCGTACACCTTGACGTGGCCGCCGCTGTTGCGCTGGGCGACTAGGGCGCGGTTCACGCCGTACACAGCCATGGAACCGTCGCCGATCAGCCGGGCGAGGTCGGGGTGGCGGGTGTCGACGTCGTCCAGGGAGGTCTCGACCAAGGTGACGCCGGTGTAGTGCGGCGTCGCGGACGAGATTGCCGGGCGGACCCGGGACCAGGCGCCGTCCGCGCCGATCACGAGGTCGAACGTCTCCTGTCGCCCGTCCGCGAAACGGACCAGCACGCCGTCCCGCGTCCCCGGCACTACCTCCGTCACGCCCCGCCCCCACTGAACGTCGAGGGGGCCGAGCAGCAGGTCACGGAGTTGCCCCCGGTCGATCTCGGGATTGGCCCGGTCACCCGGACGGGGTTGCCAGTCGCGGAGGACGGTCCCGTCCGCGTCCAGGATGCGCATGGCCTGCCCCTCGGGACGGGACAGCGCCTGGAACTCCGCCAGCAGCCCCGCCTTGCCCAGCGCGAGCTGGCCCATCCCTTCGTGCAGGTCGAGCGTGCCGCCCGGGGGACGGGCGTCGGGGGCGGGATCGCGTTCGAGGATGGTGACGGGGTGACCGTGGCGGTGCAGGACGCAGGCGAAGGTGAGGCCGGCGGGGCCGGCCCCAATCACGGCGATACCATGTCTCATGGCGATATACTGTATTGAACTATTACGATGTATCGCAAGAGTACGATGTAACCATGACTGTGTGGGACCGGCCGGAGCCGCCGACTCGCCCCGTGCCGCTCGACCGGGAGCGAATCGTTGCCGCCGCCATCGCGCTGGCCGACGAGGGCGGGCTGGAGGCGGTGTCGTTGCGCAAGGTCGCCGCCCGGCTGGACGCCGGCCCGATGCGGCTGTACGGATACATCTCCACCAAGGAGGAGCTGTTCGACCTCATGGTGGACGAGGTCCACGCCGAGATCCTCCCCGAGGAGCAGCCCGGCGACTGGCGGGAGGTGCTGCGCATCCGCGCCCACCGCACCAGGCAGGCCACCCGCCGTCACGAATGGCTGGCCGACCTGCTCGGCGGCCGTCCGGCCCTGGGCCCAAACGCCCTCGCCGTGACTGAGGCCACGCTGGCCGCCCTCGACGGCCTCGCCGACCTCGACACCGTCCTGCGCGCCGTGGAGACTGTCAGCGCCTACTTCACTGGCGCGATCAGGCGCGAGATCGCGAACCTGCGGGCCGAGCGCGCCACGGGCCTGTCCAAGCGCGACTGGCAGCGCGCCTCCGGCCCGCATCTGAGGAGGATGCTGGCCACGGGCCGCTTCCCGGCACTGGCCAAGGCCGTGCACGACGGCACGGAGGTGGACGCCGAGGCGTCCTTCGCGACCGGCCTGGACTGGGTCCTCGACGCCGTGGCCGCCAAACTCGCCCAGCCGCCGGCGTGACGCTCAGGATTTCCAGGTGACATCCGTGGCACCGCATGACGCCGCCAGACTGCGCACCTACCACCGGCACGACAGGCCTGTTCCTCATCAACACCCTGAGCTTCTTCGCCGTGATCGCCGCAGTGCTCGGCATGCGCCGCAGCGAGCTGCACGTCCTGGCGCGCGCCGGGAAATCCACGGATCTCGGCGTGCGCGGGAGCGTCCGGTACGTGCTGCGAACTCCCTGGCTCCTGGTGCTGCTCGCGCTCGCCTTCGTCCTCGGCAGCCTGGGCCGCAACTACCAGGTGACCATGGCCGCGATGAGCGCAGGCCCGCTTGAGATCTTCAAAGGCTTCGACACAGGGTGTGCCGGGGTGCGTACGGTCAGGCACAGCCCATTTGGTGTTATCGGGGGTCACCGCATCTGATCGGTGAGGGCGTTGTGCTGAAACTTACATCGACTATGTCTCGCCCCGGCGTGACGAGACCGCAAAGTTTCAGGAGGCCGGGACAGAGGTTGGAACATGCGCGAGGCGTGTACGCCGGGCGGAACAACCGAAACTTTCAGGATGGCCTTGACAGGTTTCGGGGAGGTTTCCACACTGAGTCCCCAAGGCGTGCTCCTTCTGCCAGATCGGTGGTGCGCAGCAGGGGCCGCCGTCCGCGACGCCCTGGTGGTGTGCCTCCCCGGTAATGGGGCGCGGCGTCGCATTCGCGGGGTGTCCCCGTGTTTCCGCTTTCCCGTGATTCAGTTATGGAGGCTCAGGCATGGGCGCAAATGCCATACCCCCGCCCGGAACCCGGCGACCCTTCAGCGGCCTGCGCCGGGCCCTGATCGCCGGCGCCCTCGGCGTACTCGGCACGATCACGGCGCTGACGGTGCCGGTTCCCTCCGCCGCCGCGGCGAGCACGCTCGGCGCGGCGGCGGCGCAGAGCGGGCGGTACTTCGGCACCGCGATCGCCGCGGGCAAGCTCGGCGACTCGGCGTACACCACGATCGCCAACCGCGAGTTCAACATGGTGACGGCCGAGAACGAGATGAAGATCGACGCCACCGAGCCGAACCGGGGCCAGTTCAACTTCACCAACGGCGACCGCGTCTACAACTGGGCCGTGCAGAACGGCAAGCGGGTCCGCGGGCACACCCTGGCCTGGCACTCCCAGCAGCCCGGCTGGATGCAGTCCCTGTCCGGCAGCGCGCTGCGCCAGGCGATGATCGACCACATCAACGGCGTGATGGCCCACTACAAGGGCAAGATCTACGCCTGGGACGTGGTCAACGAGGCGTTCGAC
>NZ_JALLPO010000031.1 GCF_023276435.1 Sphaerisporangium perillae | reverse complement strand
GCTGATCGCCGTACCGTCGGCCGAGGAGACCGTGTGCTGGTGTAACGGCGGGGTCTGGATGTTCTGGCTCACTTGGCCGCCTCCTGCTCTAGTTTGTCGAACGTCGCCAGCAGCCGCGCGGTGTGCTGGGCGTACTCGTCGTAGGGCACGCCGCTGTGTGCGATGAGTGCGGCCAGCCGGTCTTCGAACCCCTGCCGGACCGAGGCCACCAGCTGCTTTCCTGCGTCGGTGAGGCTCAGCCGCCGGCGGTGCCCCCCGGCCGGGTCGGGCCGGACGTCGAGAAGCCCGTCGGCGGCGAGGACGGCGGTCATGCGGCTTACCGACGGCTCGGTCACACCGAGGTATTCGGCAAGGGTCCGTTGCGTCGAGGCCCCCAGCTCGCCCACCAGGGTCAGCGCCACGAAACGGCTGTAGGAGACGTTGTGCTCCGCCCGCAGGATCCGGTCGGCCGCCCGGTCTAGCCGGGCGGTAAGCACGTGCAGGTTGAGACTTAGATCGCTTTCCATACGCAGTAATTTAACATACTAACTTAGCCACTGCAAGTTCCTGCCTCGGCCAGTTCACCCTCGGGTGATAACCATGGGTCTGCAAGCTGCCGCGACCGACCCATGCTGAACGGACCGTGCCGAAGATGCGGCACCGCCATCCGGCCTGGACCGCGGACAGTGTCATAGCGCTCGGACACAGGCGTTGGTGTCTACCTCCACAACACCCTTGATGTCCCACCTTGGGCGGCAGTCTCGCTCACACTCGCGCTGGCGAAACGTCGGCAACGAACGACCACCGACGTGAGATCAGAGGGCCGACCGACCAGCGCGGCAAGCATCACGGCGCAGGTCGGCGGAGTGGCGGTCAGAGTTCCGCTTCAACGTCTGACCGCGTGAGCGACCGCCGCACCGGGAGTCCCGGTGGGGACGGGCCCGCCGCCGGCAAACCCGTCCGGTGAGGCGTGACGCTGTGACCTGCGGATAGCAAGCCCTGGCTGTCAGGTAATCGAGCCGGGCGGCCTGGCCCGCGTACCCTCCAATATTTGAGTCGGTCGTGTGCTCCGCCGGAGCCGCCGGCCATGTACGTGCCGCCGTGCGCCCGCCCCCGCACGAGCGGCGTGGCGGAGAGGAGGCCGGTGCATTGCCAATGCTTGACGGCCTTCCTGTTGATCTACAAGTGCGATCCCATCATCTGCCTGAGCTGCGGTCATGCCTCCAGGGCATGCCAGATTCACGGTGGTTTCTTGTCTGGTGCGAGCTTTGTCCTTAATGCGAAGCTCGTCGGGGAGGTGAGTCCTGGCTCGCGGACGTACAAGGGCCCTCTGTCCTGCGTGAACTCGGCAGTCGCGTTCCTGAAACCGGAGGAAGACCGACTTGGTCTGCTACGGCGATGCCTGCACCATGGGCGTGGCTTTCCTGGAACAATTGGTGAGGCCGCTAAAGTGAATACTTCACCATGGATAACAGGATCGATAGTAAGACGACACCGCGCCAGCCGGGGGGATCGGCGCGACCGGAGGCGTGATGGCTCGCAGGTCGAACGTCCAGCACGGTCCGCGGACCGCTGGCGAACCCGAGCATTCGACGTACCCTCCCTCGCCCTACGACCCGGACCTTGACCACGTGCCGGCTCGCGGACGCAACACGCCGCGCCGCGGCGGATGGTCCGGTGGGGGCGGGCGCTGGCTCGTGTGGACGGGCAGGGCCGTGCTGTGGGCACTGATCATCGTCATCGTCGTCAACGGCGTCCGCGCGCCGATCGAGCGCATCGGCCAGGGGGGCACCCCCACGGGCATGCCGGTCACTCCGACGGGCAATGGGTTCCCCGAGGCGGACGCCTCGGCGTTCGCCGGACAGTTCGCGGCCGCCTACTTGAATTTCGACGGCGCCAAGCCCGATGAAAGGGCGGAGCGATTGAAGCCGTTTCTTCCGGAAGGCGCCGAGCGCCAGTTCGGATGGAATGGTTTGGGGCGTATGTCCGCTGGTGCATTTCAGCTTTCCGGCATTGAGGTCGTAGATTCACAAAATGCCGTAGTGACGGTTTTCGCGCAATCCGGCGCGCAGCGCTGGAAGCTTTCCGTCCCGGTTTATTACTCCAATGGCAAGTTCGTGGTGTCCGGCCGGCCCGCCCTGCTGCCGGCCGGAGGAGCGGCGGGCCTGCCTCAGGCGCCCGAGCCCGACCACGACGACACCGCAGAGGGCGAGTTGCGCCCGCAGCTCGAAGGCTTCTTCAAGGCCTACGCCGCGGGCGACGCCACCCAGTTGCAACGCTTCGTCGCCCAGGGCGTGACGCTCGACGGCTTCGGCGGCAAGGTCACCTTGGCCGAGCTCAAGAGCGTCAGCGCCCCTCCCGGCGGCGCCACCCGCGAGATCACCGTCGTGGTGGTGTGGGCCCTCGCCACGGGCGCGACCCCCGTTCCCAGCAGTTCCCCGGATTCCGCCGCAGAGTCGGGCGGCCTGGAGCAGGCCTACCGGCTCACCGTGGAGAAGCAGGGTGACAACTGGTACGTCAAGGCCATCCGCGGCGCGACGCGGGACGCGGGGTGAGGCCCGGGCGGCGGAGATGGGGAGCGAGGCGGCAAAGGGAGCGCGGAGAACCCGGACCGGTCCGCGGACCGGTGAGCGCGACCATGAGCAGGAGGACGAGAGTTGATTCTGAAAATGATCGTGGAGAACGCGTTGGAGGTCATGACACCGTCGGCGCCACCGGCCGGCGGGGTGAACACCGCGGGCCTTGCGGACTTCCTGCGGAAGTTCTTCGCCCCGCTGTTCCTCGTCGTGGTCTCCGTCGTGGCGATTTTCTTCCTCTTCACACGGGAGATCACCCGATTCGTCCAGTTCATCATTCTGGCCGTCGCGATCGGTGTGATCTTCTACGTGCCCAACGTCATCGAGGTGACGGCCAGGGCGATCGCGGGAGCGCTCGGCATCAAGTGAGCGCGACCAGATGGCCGTGACAGGGAGAGGAGGATCGGGTGGACCTGCCTACCTATACCAATATCTGGCGGATTGAGAAGCGGCTCTACAAGCTGTACGACCTTCGGCTGCCGATGCCGCTTCCGATCGTCTGGATCGGTGTGTTCCTGGGCGTGCTGGTCCCCTGGTCGGTCCTGCTGGGGCTCCTCCAGGTGCCCCTGGAGACGCCCTGGCACGTGCTCTACCTGGTTCCGCCGGGCATCGTGACGTGGCTGTCCACCCGGCCGGTGATCGAGAGCAAGCGGCTCAACGAGCTGCTCCAGTCTCAGCTCCGCTACATCGGCGAGCCGAAGACCTGGTGCCGCCTGGCGCCGGCCGACGAGCCCGACGAGATCACCTTCACGGCGAGGGTCTGGCGGTCGGCTCCGCAGGCCGAGCTCCTGGTGTCGGCCGAGAGCGCGAAGTCCGCCTCCAAGGCCCGGCGCGGCGCGCGTGCGAAGCCCAAGCACACCGCGCCCCGCAGAAGGTCCCTTCCCTCGTGGAGCCCAGGGCGGCAGCTGCCGTCCGTCAAGCCGGCCGCCCGGGCCGGCGCCGTCGTGCCTGGCGAGGTGCGCCCGGCCGTGGCCGCCGCCGCGGCGGCCGTGACCAGCCTCCCGGTCGCCGAGACGCCCGCCCGCCTGCGCGAACGATCGCGCGTCACCTGGGGCAGCACGGTCACCCAGCCCACCGGCGGCGTCGCCTCGATCACGCCGCCGTCCCCAGGCGCCGTCACACCGGGCGCAGGCCGCACTGACGTGAGCCCGAAGCCGGGCCCAGGGCGCGCGGGCGAGGCGCGGACGCCGACTTCCGATCCCGCCGCCGAGGCGAGCACGCCGCGGTTCGGGCTCGCCGCCGAGGCGGGCAAGTCGCCGTCGGGGCTCGCCGCCGAGCCGCCGAGAAAGGGCCTCCCGCCGGCTCCGACCGCGCTGTCCGCCTACCCGCCCATCGTGCCCGCATCCGATCTCCCACCCGTCAAGCCGGCCGCGTCCGGGCTCTCGCCCGTCAAGCCGGCCGCGTCCGGGCTCTCGCGCCGACCCGCCGAGCCCGCCACGCCGGCCGGGCCCGCCGGGCCCCGCACGCCGGCCCCGTCCGCCGAACCGGCCGCGTCCGCCGAACCGGCCGCGTCCGCCGAACCCGCCGCGTCCGGTATCTCCGCGACAGGGGCCGAGCCTCGTACCCCGCAAGAGGCCGCCGGCGCCGAGGCCGCGCCGGGCGCCGGGCAGGAGGCTCCGGCGTCCCCGCCGCCGATCGGCACGGAGGCCCTGCGCCGCCTTCGCAGGCTCGCGGCCTCCGCCGAGAGCCGGGGCACGCCGAGCACCCACGGCCCGAAGCCGCCATCCGAGCAGGTGGGCCTGCCGGGCGCACGTCAGGCTTTCTCCCGCCCGCCCGCGATCACCTCCGCGATTGCCGGAGCCGGAGCCGGGTCCGTGGTTGCCGGAGCGGAGGGCGAGCGCCCTGTGCCGGAGTCCCGGGTCGCCGAAGGCGCCGCCGCAGCGGAGTCCGAGGTCGAGGGCTCGGTCCCCGAGCCTCGGGCCGAGGCGGCCGGGCTGGAGGCGGCGGCCGGGTCCCTGTCCGGCGCCGCGCCGGCGGCCGGTGGCCTGTCCAGCGTCGTGCCGGAGGTGGAGACGGAGCTCCGTGAGCAACACCGCAAGGGCCAGCCGCCCCGCGCGGCCGCGTCCCATGCCCGGCTGCCGGAGTCCCGCACGGTCTGGCCGGCGTCCCGGTCCCGCACCCCTGAGTCCCAGGCGCCCAGGCCGCGCACCCCCGAGTCCCCGGCCTCCCGGCCGCGCACGTCCGAAGGGGCGGGTTCGGGAGGGCGCGGGCTCGGCGGCCCCGCCTCGACCGGGTCCGGTCCGGTGGTGCCGACGCCTGCCGTGCCGAGGGTTCCCTTGCGGCCCGCGGCGCGCGAGCAGGCGCCCCCGCCGCTGTCCATCCGCGCCGTCTCCTCGGGAGATGGCGCGGCCGCCGACCCCGCCGCGCCGTCCGTCCCCGTGCCGCTGCCCCTTCCCGGCGAGGAGCCGCGCGTGCGCCGCGTCGAGTCGGTCGTGGGACGTGACCAGACCGGAGGCTGGCGGCGCCTGGCCCAGGTGGTGATCGGCGGCGGCGCTCCGAGCCGCAACGACGGCATCGAGATGGACGAGGCGCGCGCGCGTACGGTCCTGTCAGGCAGCCGGCGGATCGTCGTCCTCGGCTGCACCGGCGGCGCCGGGCAGACCACGACCACGCTGATGCTCGGGCACACCCTGGCCCGCTACCGCGAAGACCGCGTCCTCGCGGTCGACGCCAACACCGGCGACCACACGCTGACCGGCCGCATCGCGGCCGACTCGCCCGAGACGCTGACCTCGCTGCTCGCCGGGCTCGACGGCGTGCACGGCTACCTGGGCATGAGGGCGTACACGTCGCGCTGCGAGTCGGGCCTTGAGGTCGTCGGCTCCGACTCCGACGCGGCGGCGGCCCGGCGGCTGGCCGACCGCGGCCTGTTCTCCGACGAGCGGCTGGCGCACGCCATCCGGGTGCTCGACCGGCATTACAAGCTGATCCTGGTCGATCCGGCGGCGTCGATGGCGGCCCGCCTGCTGCCGTACGCCGACCAGTTGGTGCTGGTGGCCCCGGCCAGCGAGGACGCGCCCGACGCGGTGGCGATGACCTTCGACTGGCTCGACGGGCACGGCTCCACCGAGCTGCGGCGGCGGGCGGTCATGGTGATCAACGGCGTCAGCCGGCGGAGCATGGCGGGGGTGGAGCAGGCGGAGGCGGTGGCCCGTGGCCGCTGCCGTGCCATCGTCCGCGTCCCGTGGGAGGACGAGCTCGCCCCCGGAAATCCCGGCCCGGTCCAGCTGACGCATCTCCGGGCCCAAGGACGCAGGGCGTACGTCGCCCTCGCGGGAGTTGTGGCAAGCGGCCTGGCGGTGGCGAGCCGCCCGAGCGAGGAGGAAGTGGCTCAGTGACCAGCAAGCGAGCCCGATGCGGGGAGCGGTCCGGCTGATGGGGAGATCGTCGCGGTCGAGGAGCAGGCTGGCCGTACGCTACTTCGACGATCGGATCCTCCTTACCGACTCGTCGGCATGGGCGTATTTCCGGCTTCCGACGGTGAGCTACGAGTTCGTGACCGCCGAGGAGCGGGAGGCGCTCGCCACCAACATCACCATCGCCCTGGCCGCGATCCGCATGACCGACGCCGAGGTGCACCTCCGGGTCGCCCACCGCGCCTATCCCGCCGCCGACTGGGCCATGGCGCTCAACGCGACCTCCGACGAGGGGGAGGGGTGGCGCGACTACCTGGAGGAGATGTACCGCCACGTCTGGGCGAAGGACTTCTGGTCGAAGGAGGTCTACCTCGGAGTGCGGCTCGGGCCGCGGGGCGCGCAGCTCGGCACGGGCGTGCTGGCCCAGGTGTTCGGCTTCTACCAGCGCAGCGAGAAGGCCCTGGGCCTGGAGGACGACCACGTCCCCGACTCCGAGATCAACAAGTGGACCGACCAGGCGGAGCGGCTCGGCCGCGCCCTCGGCTCCAGTGCCCTGTACGCGCGCCACGCCACCTCCGGCGAGGTCGCCTGGCTGTTCCGGCACGCCGCCTCGGGGTCGCTCGGCGACCCGCCGTCCTCGGCCACCCCGTCCAGGCGGTGGGGCAAGGGCGAGGTGGAGTCGCTGGTGGAAGGCCAGATCCACAACGGCCGGTCGTTCCTGCGCATCGAGCAGCCCGCGGGCGACTCCTACGTCGCCCACCTGTCGTTCGCCAGGTTCCCCGACCTGATGCCGTTCCCGGACGGCGAGCCGTGGCTGCACTTCATCGACCAGTTACCGTTCCCGGTCGAGGTCAGCTCGCGGATGCGCCTCATCCCGCCCACCAAGGCGAGCAAGGACGTCGCCCGCAAGCTGGCGCACGCCCGCGACATGGACATCCACATCCGGGAGGCGGGCGCCGAGGCGCCGATCGCCCTGGCCGAGCAGATCGACGCTGCGCGCATGCTGGAGCACGGCATCACGAAGGAGCGCCTGCCCTTCGTGTACGGCTGGCACCGGCTGATCGTGGCGGCTCCGACCGAGGAGATGTGCGTCCAGCGCGTGGAAGCGGTCGTGGAGCACTACCGCGACATGGGCATCGACATCGTCAACTCCACGGGCGACCAGTTCTCGCTGTTCTGCGAGGCGCTGCCGGGTGAGCGGGTGCGGGTCAACGCCTACGCCCAGCGGCAGCCGCTGCGCACAATCGCGGGCGGCATGGCCACGGCCACCGTCGACCTCGGCGACCGCATCGACGAGTCCGGCGCCGGGTGGGCCGGGCCGTACATCGGCGAGACGCTCGGGCGCGCGCGTTCGATCGTCCATTTCGACCCGCTGGTGGCCGCCACACGGAACCGCCCGACCGCCATCGCCATCACCGGCGAGCCGGGCGGCGGCAAGACGACCCTCGCCCTGCTGCTGATCTACCAGATGGCCCTGCGCGGGGTCACGGTCGCGGTCATCGACCCCAAGGGGGACGCCGAGTCGCTGGTGCAGCTCCTGCAGAGGCGCGGGCGCAAGGCGCGCATCATCCCGCTCGGCTCGGCTTCCCCGGGCCTGCTCGACCCGTTCTCCTTCGGCGACGACATCGCGGCCAAGAAGACCATGGCGACCGAGACCCTGCGGTTGCTGCTCCCGCGCATGTCCGAGGAGCGGGAGTCGGCGATGATCCAGGCCGTCTCGACCGTGTCCAACGGGCCGAGCCCGTCGCTGGGCAGGGTCGTCGACCACCTGGAGCAGGCCGAGGACGCCGCCTCGCGCAACCTCGGCGCGGTGCTGCGGTCGATGGCCGAGATGCACCTGGCCCGGCTGTGCTTCGACCCCTCCGGCGGCGAGCAGATCGACACCGAAGGGTGGACCACGGTGTTCACGCTCGGCGGGCTGACCCTTCCCGACGTCGCCACGGCCAGGGACGACTACTCCTATGAGCAGCGTCTGTCGGTGGCGCTGCTCTACCTGGTGTCGCAGTTCGCCCGGCGTCTGATGAACAGCCTCGACCGCCGCTCGCCCAAGGCCATCTTCCTGGACGAGGCGTGGGCGATCACCTCCACTCCGGAGGGCGCCAAGCTCGTGCCGGAGGTCTCGCGCATGGGCCGGTCGAGGAACACCGCGCTGGTGCTGGTCTCGCAGAACGCGGGTGACCTGCTGAACGAGCAGGTCACCAACTGCCTGTCCTCGGTGTTCGCCTTCCGCTCGACCGAGCGCGTCGAGGTGGACCACGTGATGGCGCTGCTCGGCGTGGAGCCCTCCGAGGAGCACAAGGCCGCCCTGCGGGCGCTGGGCAACGGCGAATGCATCTTCCGCGATCTGGACGGCCGCGCGGGCCGCATCGGGGTGGACCTCATCTCCGAGGACCTGCTGCGCTGGCTGGACACCAATCCGACCCACGACAAACCCGACGAGAACCTGCATGATCCTCGTGGGCGAGCGAGCAGGCCGGGAGCTGCGCAGGAGGTGCGGTCATGAGACACCTTGGAAGCGGCGGGACGTCCAAGCGGCGCGACGGCGGTGAGGCGTCCAAGCGGCGCGACGGCGGTGAGGCGTCCGAAGGGCGCGACGGCGGCCGGACGTCCAAGCGGCGCGGGGGTGCGGTCAAGGCGGTGGGGCGAGGCCGGCGGCTGCGCCGCAGGGTCGTGCTGATCCTGGCGATCCTCGCGAGCATCGTCGTGGTGCCGATCGCGCTCTCGCCGACGGTGGCGGGCGCGGCGGGGCCGTGCGACCTCTCACCCGACCTCGCGCCCGAGATCGTCGGCGGCGGCGTCGACGGGCTCGTCAAGCCGCCCCCGCCCGACCCCGGCGCCGAGGGGTCCGGCGTCACGGGTGCGACGGGCACGTCTCCCACCGCGCAGGGCACCACGACGGCGGGTAAGGGCGCCCCCGAGCCGCTGACGAACTACGACCGGTACGGCATGGCCGGGCAGTTCTGGCACACCTACGGCCTCGGCTGCAACGACGTGGCGGCGGTCCTCGGCAACGCGTGGGCCAACTCGGTGTTCTCCTGGGCCAAGGACATCGACCGGATGACGATCACCACGTACCAGGCCGCGGCCACCGAGGGCCCGCTCCAGTCGATCAAGGACGTGGTCGACGACATCGTCACAAACCTCGCGAACGCCATGTACTGGCCGTACCTGCGAGTGATCATCCTGCTCGCGGCCGTCTGGCTCGCCTGGTACGGGCTGATCCGCAAACGCGCCAGCACCACGGCCGAGGGCGTCATCTGGATGATCCTCGCCGTCACGGTGGCCGTGTGGTTCTTCAGCCGGCCCGGCGACTTCACCGGCCTGGGCAAGACCGTGACCGACAAGACCGCCGAGGTCGTCAACTCGGCGTTCAGCGGGCTGCCCGGCGCCGGCGGCGCGTCCTGCCTGCCCACCAAGGGGCAGACCAACGCCAAGGCGGGCCCCGGCGGGTACGGCCAGAGCGGAACCCCCGGCGTCGCGCAGAACGCCGACGCGCTGTGGTCCACCCTCGTCTGCAAGCCCTGGCTGATGGGCGAGTTCGGCACCGCCGACCCGAAGGCCCCCGTGGTCGCGGTCATGGGCCCGAAGATCCTGGACATCCAGGCCACCGACGTGCAGGAGCAGGGCTCCGGTCAGAAGCCCAACTCCGACGCCCACCAGAAGAGGTACGAGGACGAGGTCGCCAAGCCGCTCGAGAGCACCTCGATGTTCTTCCTGTTCCAGGGCAAAGACTGGACGACCAGGCTCAGCATCGCGATCGGCGCGCTCATGGCCGCCATGGTCGCGGGCGTGCTGATCTTCCTGGTGGCGGTGTCGCTCATCGCGCTGAAGGTCGGCTTCCTGCTGCTGCTCATCCTCGGCCCGGTTTTCCTGCTGATCGGCGTGCATCCCGGTTCCGGCCGCATCATCGCGATGCGCTGGGTCGAGATGCTGGTCGGCACCCTGCTCCGCCAGGCCGTGCTCGCCCTGGTGCTCGGCGTGCTGGTGTACGGCTACGCGTTGATCATCTCCACGAACCTCCCGTGGGGCATGCAGATCATGTTCATCGCGCTGCTCACGATCGCCGTGTTCTTCTACCGGCGTCCCTTCCAGCACCTGTTCGCCTCCATGGACGGGCACACGCTCACCACGCGGATGCTCGGCGAGGCGGCCTCCGCGCCGACCCTCTCGCGCGCCGCGAACGCGTTGCCGCCGGTGGCCGCCGCCAGGGTGGGCCGCTGGGGGCTGCGCAAGGCGGAGCCGGTCATCAACGCGGCGGCCATGGCCGGAGGCGGCGTCGCCGCGGCGGCCGCCTCCACGGTCGCCCAGGGCCGGGTCAGGGGCGAGGAGGTCACTTCCGGCGCCACGCAGCAGTCCGGCACGCGCGTGCCGGTGGGCGCGCAACCCGTCCCGCTGGACGGCGAGGGGCAGGCGGGTGCGCGCCGCAAGGCGACCGGGCGCGGCACCGCCGTTCCCCGTCCCGGGGCGGCGCCTCCGCTGAACCTGTCCGGACGTGCCGGCGGCTCGGGACGCGCCGGCGGCGGCGCCGGGTCGAGCCCGCGCCCGCCCACCCGCACCGGTACGGGCGGCGGCGGTGGCGCGGCCGCGTCCGGCTCCGGGGGCGGCGGGTCGGTGGGCGGCTGGTTCGGCGGCAGGTCCGGTGGGGGCTGGGCGTCACGGTCCACGTCCTCGGGCGGGTCCTCTGGCGGCTCGTCGGCCGGCTCCTCGCGGCGATCCGAGGGATCGGCTCCAAGGGCCCCGCGCTCCACGGCCGGCGGTCCTCGGGGCCTGTCGGGCGGCGGCTCGTCCGGCCGGTCGTCGGGCGGATCCTCCGGTGGCCTGTTCGGTGGCTCGTCCGGCGGCCGGTCGTCCGGCGGGTCCTCTGGCGGCCTGTTCGGCGGCTCGTCGGGCCGTTCCTCCGGCGGATCCTCGGGGAGGTCGTCCGGCAGATCCTCCGGCGGCTCGTCCGGTGGCATGTTCGGCGGCTCGTCCGGCCGGTCGTCGAACGGCTCGTCCGGATGGTCCTCCCGGAACGGGAGCTCGGACGGCGGGCGCTCCGAAGGCCGGGAGGCTCCGCCGCTGTGGTTGCCTCCGCGCTCCGACTCCGGCCGCGGTGAGGACGAGTCCTCGCCCTTCTGGCTGCGACCGGCCGACAGGGACAAGGACTGACGATGGCGCAGGTGAACGACCGGCGAGGACTCGTCTTCGCCGGTGTCGTCGTCGCTCTGGCGGCCGTCGGCATCTACTTGTCGATGCGGCCGGCCTCCGGGGGGTCGGACGGCGCCCCACCCCCCGGCGTGGTCTCCACGTCCTCCGCCGCGCCGCCGTCCTCGGGCCCGTCGCCGGCGCCCGCGATCACCCCGAGCACGTTCGACATCTACGGCTACCTGCCGCTCACGCGAGAGCAGATCGCGCAGGCCGCCGACATGGCGCAGCGGTTCGCCGTCTCCTACGCGAGCTTCCGGTACGACGAGGACCCCGCGTCCTACGCCGAGCGCCTGAAGGCCTTCACGACGGCCGACTTCGGCGCCGTCCTGGCCCGGGACGTCACCACACCCGCCACGGTGGAACAGAACCGCGCCGACCAGGTCGTCTCCGAGGGAGCGGCGCGGCTGAAGTCCATCCGTGACATCGCCGGCGGGTCGATCGTGCTCGTCGTCACCGCCACGCAGCACATCACCGCCAAGAGCGGGCCGCAGGAGCGAAGCGCCGACTACGCGATCACGCTCACCCAGGTGGGCACGGAGTGGCGGGTCTTCGACCTGCAGCGCGCGGACGCGGGTCAGGACGGGGACACCGGCGGCGGGGCCACCGGATGACCTCCCGCGTCCGCATCGCGCTGATCGTCGGGCTGGCCGGAGTCGTGCTGGTGACGCTGGTCATGGCGCCCATGCTCATGAGCACGTTCCCCTCGTTCCTCGGTGGCGGCAGCGGCATGACCGCCGACTGCGAGGACAGCGCGGTCATGAACGTCACGAACGTCTCCACCACCGCCCAGTCCGACATTCCCTCCGACTATCTACAGCTCTACAAGAAGTGGGGCAAGAAGATCGGCGTCCAGTGGACCGTGCTGGCGGCCGTGGGCAAGCGCGAGACCGACCATGGCCGCTCCACCCTGGCCGGCGTCAAGAGCGGGACGAACTACGCGGGCGCCGCGGGCCCCATGCAGTTCCTGATCAGCACGTGGGGCGGCAAGGCCAAGGTCAAGATCCCGTCGAAGTTCAACGGGTACGCCTCGGACGGCGACGGCGATGGCTATGGGGACATCTACAACCCCGCCGACGCGATCCTCGGCGCGGCGAAGATGCTCAAGCGCAACGGCGCTCCCGGCGACCTCAAACGCGCCCTCTTCGTCTACAACCACGCCATGTGGTACGTCGAGCAGGTGCTGGAGATCGCCAGGCGCTACGCCACGGACGGGACGCTCGACCTGCCCCCCGAGGCCGATCCGGAGTGCGACGCGCCGATCGTGGAGGCCGCGCCGACCGACATCGTGCGCAAGATCCTCACCTACGCCCTGGCCCAGCGCGGCAAGCCGTACCGCTGGGGCGGCACCGGACCCGAAGGGTTCGACTGCTCGGGCATCATCTACATGGCCTACCGGGCGGCCGGGCTGTCCATCCCGCGCACCACGTTCGGCCAGTGGCCGTTCGGCGTGAAGATCGAGAAGGGCTCCGAGCAGGCCGGAGACCTGGTGTTCTTCAACGCGGGCCCCGGCACCTCCGCCGGCAGTCCGGGGCATGTCGGCATGGTCGTCTCTCCGGGCAAGATGGTCGAGGCCCGGTGCACCCTCTGCGGTCCGATCAAGGTCACCACCTACCGCGACCGCCCCAATATCGTCGGCTACACCCGTCCCCTCCAGAACCCCGACGTCCTGGCCCAGCTCAAACGCCTCGGCCTCACCTAGCCTTGGTGCCGAGGAGGATGTCAAGCTTTACCGGCATGGACACAATTGTTGTGGCGGCGGCCATCGTCGAAGGGGGCAGGCTTCTGGCCGCCCAGCGTGCCGACCCTCCCGCCGTGGCCGGCGGGTGGGAGTTCCCCGGCGGCAAGGTCGATCCCGGGGAGAGCGATCACGAGGCGCTGATCCGGGAGTGCCGGGAAGAGCTCGGTGTCGGGATCGCGGTGGGGGACAGGATCGGCGGCGACTGGCCGCTCAGCCCCGGGTACATCATGCGCGTCTGGCTGGCGCGGCTCATCTCGGGTGTTCCGCACCCGCACGAGCATTTGGCGCTCCGCTGGCTGGCCCCTGACGAGCTGTTCGACATCCCCTGGCTGCCCGCCGACCTGCCGATCGTCCGGGTCGTACAAGAACTGATCCCGGAGGGTTGAACACCAGCGGGGCGTGAGATAACAACTACAGAGCGTGACGAGTTTGTCGCGCACCGTATCGGGGGACGGGGATCTGTAGTGGCCGGTTGGTGGCAACGTGCCCGAGTGGCGTCCGTGGTAGGCGCCGGAGCTCTGGTTCTGGGAGGCGGTGCTTCGCCTCTGATCGCAAGCGCGGCGGATCGCGGGTCGGTGGATCCGCCTGATTCAGCGAAGGGCGCCCGCCTCAGCGTGCGCCTGATGGCAGGCCATCCGAGTGGCCAGGCGGGGCCGATCCGCGCAGGTGACGTGCTGCACTTCCGCGTCCGCCTCGACGGCCAGGCCGGGCGCGCGCGGGTGGCGGTGGCCACCACTCCGCACGACGCGCTCTCCTCGGTCGGGTGCGAGGACGCCGCCCGCACGCCGGCCAAACCGGCCGCGCTCTTCCAGGTGTGCGACTTCGGCAAGCTCGCGGGAACCAAGGACGTCGACGTCGCGGTGACGGTTCCGCAGGAGGCCGAGGAGATCGGCATCACCGCCGTCTCCCACATGCGCGCCCCTGGCGGCGTCCAGTGGATCCGCCGCATGGCGGACGTCAGGCTTTACATCGACCAGAAGGGGACCGGCACCCTCTTCTCCACCGACGTGGAGGTGTCGGGTTCCTCCCAGGTCCGGCCCGCGCAGGGGTCCGGCGGCGACCGGCCCGCCTCAGCTGCGGGGGCGCCGGGTGAGGCTTCCGGCGCGGTCGTCGCACCGCGATCGGAGCAGGTGCGGCCGGACGGCGCGACGTCCGGCATGAAGGCCCCTGGGGCCGATGGGGCCGCGTCGGCGCAGACCCCGGCCCATGACCGTGCGCAGGGCTCGGCGCCCGGGAAGGACGCGCTGCTTCCCGTGGCGCACTCGCGGTCGGGCGACGACACCGATGACACCGACGACAGCGACAGCACGGGTGTCCTCACCGGTACGCATCCCTTCGGTACGACCACCGACGACGACACCGATGACGACGACACCCTCGGCATCGGCACCATCGGCACCGGCATCGGCACCGGCATCGGCACCACCGACACCGACGGCACTCCCGTCGTCGCGACCACCAACGGCAACGGTGTGACCGACACCCTCGGCACCGGCGACACCGCCAACGGCAACGCGAGCGCCGCCGCCGACGAACTCGGCAAGGCGTCCACCAAGCCCGCGGCCGTGCCGCAGGGCCACGGAGCCCCTGCCGCGACCGGTCCGAAGGCTCCCGCGGCCGGCGGTCAGGAAGCCCCTGCCGGTCCCAAGGCTCCCGGCGCCGGCGGTCAGACGGCGCCTGCCGGTCCGAAGGTTCCCGCCGTCACCGGTACGGGCGCCGGCGGGCCGGCGGAAGGCGGTGCCGCGCCGAACGCCGCGTCGTCGAAGGTCAAGGGCGGGCAGGAGCCGGAGGCCGTAGGGAAGCCGTTCTCCGCCGGGCGCTCCGTCCCGGACTTCATGCGGCGGCTGTCCGCAGGCCAGCCCATCTCGGACACCCTGCGGGAGATCTCCGGCGGGCGGCCCGCTTCGGGCCTCGTGCGGGCGTCGTTCCGGCCCGCTCTCGTCTCTCCCCGGGCGGTCGCCCGGGGAGAGCGGCACCTGCCGGGGCGGGTGACCGCGTCGCCGGTGATCCCGCACCCGGCGCCCGGCATCCCCGCTCACCCCACGCGCGGCTCCCATCCGCGGGGAGCCGACGTTCCCATGCCGATGCCGGTCCAGCCGCCGGTCCAGATCCCTCAGGCGGCGTCCCTGATGGACGTGGGCCTGCAGATGCCCGCCGCGATGCCGCCGGCCACGCCGGCGCCCGCCCTGGAGCCCGGGCACGATCCGGGTTCGGGTTCCGGGCATGGTCCCAGCCCGCTCCTGGCTCCGGGAGCCGGCCCGATGGCGGCACCCGGGCAGGTCCAGGCCGCGCCCTCCTTCCAGGGGCAGGGTGCGGTCACGGGTCAGGGTGAGGCTCAGGGGCAGGGCGCCGCCGGTGGTTCTCAGGCGGCCGGCGCGGGTCAGGCCGAGGCGTCCCAGCCCGGGGCGGCGGTCGCGACCGTCCCCCAGGGAGCCTCGGTGGGCGCGCCGCTGCCGCAGGACATCCGTCCGGCCAGGCACGATCTGATGGCCGACGGCGAGCGGGATGAGTTGCAGATGGTTCGTGGCCTGCCCGCCGCGGGGGCCGCGGTGGCGGTCTTGCTGTCGGCGCTGTGGCTGCAGATGAAGCTCCGGCGCAGGCGCGCTTCCAGAAAATCGGACGACTCGAAGGAGCTCTGTCGTTAAACGCCCTTTACTGTTACTTTTGCCGGTCTAGTATTTCCCTTAGTTGATCGGCAGGGTAGCCAGGCGGAGGGCAGCAAGGGTGAGCGGACGCGTGCGTATGACGGCCGTGTCCGCAGTGGTGGGCTCGTTAGGGCTGACGGGCGTCGTCCTGCTCGCCACCGCCCCCATGACGGCGCCCCGGGCGAACGCGGCGCAGGTCTCCATGGCCGACCCCACTCAGGTGGAGCCGGTCGACCCGTCCATGACCGACGATCCCGGGGCCGAGCCGGACGGGCCGGACCCGACCGTGACGGTGACGATCACGGAGAGCCCCGACCCGACGGTCACCCGCACCAAGACGATCACCCCGAAGCCGACGGCGACGAAGGCGCCCAAGCCGACGGCGACGAAGACCGCTCCCGTCCAGCCGCCGGCAAGCGTCGCCCCGCCCACGAGCGCGCCGGCGATCCCGTCGAACCCGCCGATCCTGCCCACGACGCCGCTTCCGTCGGAGAGCCCGGCGCCCGATCCGCTGGTGTCGCTCGCGCTGGCGTCTCCGACGCCGACCCCGTCGCCCTCGGAGTCGACCGAGGCGGCTTCGTCGTCCTTCGACGACCCGACGCCCGAATCGGTGCCCATCGAGATCCGCAACGCCTCCCCCGAGTACGACCAGCTCACCCTCAGCCGGAAGCTCGCCATCCCCGGCGTGCTGCTTGCCGTCCTGGTGATGCTCGGCGTACTGATCTTCGAGGGCCGGATCCGGCGGGTGGCGCACGCGGCGGCGATCCGCAAGGCGGGGCCCCGCTCGCCGGGCAGGCACCGCGGTGACGACGTCCCGCCGGGCGGCTTGCCCATGCCGGGCTACCCGATCTACCACGGGGGCACGGCGTACGCGCCCATCATCAGCTTCGTGCCGGTACAGGGATACCCGAACGTGCCGGCGCCGGGCTCCTCGCTCCCGCCCGGGTACGGGCAGGACCCGCAGGCCTACGGCGCCGCTCCGTACGACCAGCAGGGGTACGGCGCTTCGTACGACCAGCAGGGGTACGGGGCCCAGAGCCCGCAGGGGTACGGCTCGCCGCACGAGCAGGGCGCTGCCGGTTACGGGTACGAGCAGGGGCTCGCCGGGCAGATCGCCCTGCCGGCCGAGCCATGGACCCGCGCGGAGGCGCAGGAGCACTCCGGTGGGCCGTCGGATGGTGGGCTCTCGGACGCCACCGAGACCTTCCCGGCCGTAGGGCCGCGGCCGATGCCCGGAGAGCCGCTCGCGGGGACGCCTGTCGCCAGGGACCCGATGCCGGGAGCGCCGAGCCTGGGTGAGCCGGCATCAGGGACGCCGGTCGACGGCGCATGGCCCGGCGCCACATTGCAGGGCCCGCTGCCCCCGGCGGCTGAGGACGGCAAGCCGCGCCGCGGTGTTCTCGGCCGCTTCCGCCGCGACCCCTCCTGACCGGCAGGGCCGAGCGTCAGGGAACGTCCCCCACGTAGCCCGCCGTACCGTGGCGCCGACTTCGCCGCCCCACGCCCCGCCGTACCGGCGCCTGAAAACCCAGCTCATCCCCGGCAGAGGAGAAGGACCAGCCCGGGGTGGGCTCGGGTTGGTGGGTGGGTCTCGTCACGTCCCTGGCAGGGGGAGCAGCCGGCCCGCGGTGGGTGGGTCTCGTCTGGTCTCCTGGTAGGGGAGAGGGACCTGCCCGGGGTGGGCTCGGGCTGGTGGGTGGGTCTCGTCACGTCCCCGGCAGGGGGAGCAGCCGGCCCGCGGTGGGTGGGTCTCGTCTGGTCTCCTGGTAGGGGAGAGGGACCTGCCCGGGGTGGGCTCGGGCTGGTGGGTGGGTCTCGTCAGGTTTCCCGGCAGGGGAGAAGCCGGCCCGCGGCGGGTGGGCCTCGTCAGGTCCCGGCAGAGGAGAGGGACCAGCCCGAGGGTGGGCTCGGGCTGGTGGGCCTCGTCAGGCGGTTTTCGAAGGGGTGGAACCGGAGGAGCCGGTGCGCTTGAAGATCTTGTTGCCGAGCCAGACCAGCGGGTCGTACTTCCGGTCGACCACGCGCTCCTTCATCGGGATCAGCGCGTTGTCAGTGATCTTGATGTGCTCGGGGCAGACCTCGGTGCAGCACTTGGTGATGTTGCAGTAGCCGAGCCCGTGCTCCTCCTGCGCGGAATCCTTGCGGTCGGCCACATCGTAGGGATGCATGTCGAGCTCGGCGATGCGCATGAGGAACCGCGGACCGGCGAACGCCGCCTTGTTCTCCTCGTGGTCACGGATCACGTGGCACACGTTGTTGCACATGAAGCACTCGATGCACTTGCGGAACTCCTGGGACCGCTCGACGTCGATCTGCTGCATGCGGTACTCGCCGGGCTTGACGCCCTCGGGCGGGGTGAAGGACGGGATCTCCCGCGCCTTCTGGTAGTTGAACGACACGTCCGTGACCAGGTCCTTGATGACGGGGAACGTCCGCATCGGGGTCACGGTGATCGTCTCCTCCTCCTCGAAGGTCGACATCCGCGTCATGCAGCCCAGCCGCGGCTTGCCGTTGATCTCCATCGAGCAGGAGCCGCACTTGCCGGCCTTGCAGTTCCACCGGACCGCGAGGTCGGGCGTCTGCGTGGCCTGCAACCGGTGGATGACGTCGAGGACGACCTCGCCCTCGTTGACCTCCACGACGAAGTCCTCGAGCTTGCCCTCGCCGCCTTCGCCGCGCCAGATGCGGAACTTGGCCTTGTAACCCATCAGGACTCCTTAACGAGCGCGTCGTAGTCCGCCAGTTCCTCGGCGGTGACGTACTTACTGAGCTCCGCCCGGTCGAACAGCTTGATCAGGTCGTCGCGCATGGAAGGCTGCGCCTTCTCCTCGACGGTGACCTGACCGTCGGGGCTGACCCCGCACCGCAGCAGCTTGCTGCGCCACTCGGGGGACATCCCCGGGAAGTCGTCGCGGGTGTGCCCACCCCGGCTCTCCTCGCGGATCAGGGCCGCGCGGGCGACGCACTCGGAGACCAGCAGCATGTTGCGCAGGTCGATGGCGAGGTGCCAGCCGGGGTTGTAGATGCGCCCGCCGGGCGCGCCCGCGTTGGTGGCACGCTCCTTGAGCTTCTCCACGACCTCCAGGGCCTCCTTGACCTCCTCGGCCTTGCGGATGATGCCGACGAGCTCGTTCATGGTGCGCTGGAGCTCGTGGTGGACCTCGTACGGGTTCTCGCCGCCCGTCCGCGAGAGGGGGGCCATGGCCTCGATCTCGGCGGTCTTGAGCGTCTCGGCCGGGGTGGCCGGCCGGGCAGCGAGGCCGTCGATGTACTGGGCCGCGCCCGCGCCCGCCCGGCGGCCGAACACCAGCAGGTCGGACAGCGAGTTGCCGCCGAGCCGGTTGGAGCCGTGCATGCCGCCGGAGACCTCGCCGGCCGCGAACAGCCCGGGCACCGAGGACGCGCCGGTGTCGGCGTCGACCTCCACGCCGCCCATGATGTAGTGGCAGGTCGGGCCGACCTCCATGGGCTCGGCCGTGATGTCGACGTCGGCCAGCTCCTTGAACTGGTGGTGCATCGACGGCAGCCGCTTGACGATCTCGGCGGCGGGGAGCCGGCTCGACACGTCCAGGAACACGCCGCCGTGCGGGGAGTCGCGCCCGGCCTTCACCTCGGAGTTGATCGCCCGGGCGACCTCGTCACGCGGCAGCAGCTCCGGAGGACGGCGGTTGTTGGCCTGGTCGTTGTACCAGCGGTCCGCCTCCTCCTCGGTGGTGGCGTACTTGTCCTTGAACACCTCTGGGATGTAGTCGAACATGAACCGCTTGCCCTCGGAGTTGCGCAGGACCCCGCCGTCGCCGCGTACGGACTCGGTGACGAGGATGCCGCGCACCGACGGCGGCCACACCATGCCGGTCGGGTGGAACTGGATGAACTCCATGTTGATCAGCTTGGCTCCGGCGAGCAGCGCGAGCGCGTGCCCGTCGCCGGTGTACTCCCAGGAGTTGGAGGTCACCGTGTAGGACTTGCCGATGCCGCCGGTGGCCAGGACGACCGCGGGGGCGTCGAAGCAGATCAGGCGGCCGGTCTCGCGCCAGTAGCCGAAGGCGCCGCTGATGGGGGCCTCCGGGCCGGGGCCGCCCTTCAGCAACTGGGTGATCGTGCACTCGGCGAAGACCTTGATGTAGGCCTCGGCGTCGCCGTGCAGCTTCTCGTCCTCCTGCTGGAGGGCGACGACCCTCTGCTGGAGGGTGCGGATGAGCTCCAGGCCCGTGCGGTCGCCGACGTGGGCGAGACGGGGGTACTCGTGGCCGCCGAAGTTGCGCTGGCTGATCTTGCCGTCCTTGGTGCGGTCGAACAGCGCGCCCCAGGCCTCCAGCTCCCAGACACGGTCCGGAGCCTCCTTGGCGTGCAGCTCGGCCATGCGCCAGTTGTTCAGGAACTTGCCGCCGCGCATGGTGTCGCGGAAGTGCACCATCCAGTTGTCGGCGGGGTTGACGTTGCCCATGGCCGCCGCCGCCCCGCCTTCGGCCATGACGGTGTGGGCCTTGCCGAACAGCGACTTGCAGACGATGGCCGTTCGCTTGCCCTGCTGCCGGGCCTCGATTGCCGCCCGGAGACCGGCGCCGCCCGCTCCGATGACGACGACGTCGTATTCGTGACGCTCGATATCCACTGGTGATCCTTACGCGAACGGGAAGTTGACGATGCCCTTGGCGACGAGGCGCACGTAGAGGTCGGCGATCATGACGGAGTACATGGAAAGCCAGGCCAGGAGCATGTGCCGTGAGTTGAGCTTGGAGACGAAGGTCCACATCTTGTAGCGCAGCGGGTGCTTGGAGAAGTGGTTGAGCCGGCCGGCCGTGATGTGGCGGCAGGAGTGGCAGCTCAGCGTGTACGCCCAGATCAGCACGACGTTGATCCACAAGATGATCGTCCCGAGGCCGACATGGCCCCAGTTCCCATTCTCGTCCCGCAGCGCGAGGACCGCGTCCCAGGTGAGCACCAGGGCGATGAGGACGGCACCGTAGAAGAAGTAGCGGTGGATGTTCTGCATGATCAGCGGCAGGCGGGTCTCACCGGTGTACTTCTTGTGCGGCTCGGCCACGGCGCAGGCCGGCGGCGAGAGCCAGAACGCGCGGTAGTAACCCTTGCGGTAGTAATAACAGGTGAGACGGAACCCGGCCGGCAGGCCGAGGATCAATATGCCGGGCGGCAGCGTCCACCAGTCGCCGAAGGGGGCGAGCCCGAGGAACCGCGCGCCCTCGGGACAGGACGTCGCCAGACAGGGCGACGAGAATGGGGCGATATACGGCTCGACGAAGTAGCTCTTGTCGAAGATCGCCCAGAGTCCGTAGACAAGGAACGACGCGAGTGCCGCGAATGTGATGGCCGGGGCCAACCACCATCGGTCCGTGCGCAGGGTGCGTGCCTTGATCTGGGCTCGCTGCTTCCTTTGCGCCGGGTCATTGGTCGGCCGGCCGGCCGTGGTCTGGGTCATCGGAGAACTCTCCACCTCCCGCGGACCCCCTCGCCTCATCAGGTGCGGGGTCCGGGCTTTCACGTTTGGCTGGGTGCCGCGCGCGTTGTGGTCCGCGCCGGTAACACAGCCGCGCGCGTGCCGGTGGGGGTCTACGTTACGACGGCGAGAACCCTCTGTGTGAGAAGGGTCACTCACTTTTTCGACTGACCTGGTGTGATTCCCGTCACGTCCCAGTCAGGCCTACTGGCGCTGACCGGTTCTTGGCAATTTCACTACGGTCACGAAGAAGTCGTCGATCTGGCGGACCACCTTGATGAACTGGTCGAAGTCCACCGGCTTGGCCACGTACGCGTTGGCGTGCAAGTGGTAGCTGCGCAGGATGTCCTCCTCGGCCTCGGAGGTCGTGAGCACCACCACCGGGATGCTGCGCAGGTCGGCGTCGCCCTTGATGTCCTCCAGCACCTCCCTGCCGTCCTTGCGGGGCAGGTTGAGGTCCAGCAGGACCAGGTCGGGCCGGGGCGCCTCGGCGTACTCGCCCTCCTGGCGCAGGAAGGCCATCGCCTGCTCGCCGTCGCTGACGACGTGCAGCTTGTTCTGCACCTTGTTGTGCTCGAACGCCTCTCGGGTCAGCAGGACGTCTCCAGGGTCGTCCTCGACGAGAAGGACGTCGATGAAGCGGTAGTCATCCATGCTGTTCTCCAGTATTCGCGGGCAAGCTCCAGCGGAAGGTGGTGCCCGGCCGGTCGGGGTCGGGGTCCTCCAGTTGGATCTTGCCGCCGTGGTACTCGACGATCTTTCTGCATAGTGCCAGGCCGATGCCGGTTCCGGGATATACGTCTCGTGGGTGCAGGCGCTGAAATATCAGGAAGATTCGATCAGCGTACTTGCTGTCGATGCCGATGCCGTTGTCCGTGCAGGCGAACTCCCACATATCGCTCTGCTGCCGGGCGGAGATGTGGATGCGGGGCGGCCGCTCGGAACGGAACTTCAAGGCATTGCCAATGAGGTTCTGGAAGAGCTGGGTGAGCAGCACGCGGTTGCCGTAGACCGTAGGCAGCGCGTCGTGGGTGACGACGGCGTCGGTGTCCTCGATCTGCGCCGCCACGTTTCCTACGGCGGTCTCCAGGACCTTCTCCATGTCCGTGGGAGCCTTCTCGCCGCCCACGCGGCCCACGCGGGAAAGGTTGAGAAGATCATTGATGAGCAACTGCATGCGTTTGGCGCCGTCAACGGCGAAGGTGACGTACTGCTTCGCCCGTTCGTCGAGCTGGTCGCCGTACCGCTGGTCCAGCATCTGCGTGAAGCTCGCGACCTTGCGCAGCGGCTCCTGCAGGTCGTGGCTCGCGACGTAGGCGAACTGCTCGAGCTCGGCGTTGGAGCGGCGCAGCTCGGCCGCCTGGTCCGACAGCAGCCGCTGGGCGTCGGCGGCGCGGCGCCACTCGCGCAGCATGCGCCCCCGCATGGCGTCGACCCGGCCGGACAGCTCCGCCAGCTCGGCCGGCCGCTGGACCTGCAGCACGCGGTCGAATTCGCCCTGGGCCACGGCCCTCACCTGTTGTGTGAGCTGCGATATCGGCCGCAGCACGATGTACCTGATGATGAGCGTGAAGGCCAGCGCGGCGCCGACGAAGACCAGCGCCAGCACGGCCAGCACGATGTAGAACGTCCGCCAGCCCGCGTCGATGCGGGCGCTGCCCTGGTCGTGCAGCATGCCGAGATCGTCCTGCAGCGCGGCGAGCGCGTCCCGTACGGCGGTGAAGCGCTGCGCGTTGATCGGGGCGTAGGCGGTGGCGGTCTCCGTCTTCAGCTCGGGGACCTTGGCGATCACGACGTCGGCGTAGTCGCGCCGCCAGGCCGCCGACGCCTGGGTCAGGCGAGCGAGGTCGGCGCGCGCCGTCGCGTTCCCCATGCGGCCCGCGAGCACGGTGAGCCGCGCCGTCGACTCCGACTCCGCCTGGAGGCCCTTCCGGTAGTCCTGGAGGTACTGGTCCTCGTTCGTGCGCCCGTACGCGCGAATGGAGCTCTCCTGGGTGGACAGGGCCGTGGAGATCTCCAGGGTCTGTAACACCGCCGGGTCGACCACGTCCACGACGGACTCGCGGATGACGCGCAGGTGGTCCACCGTCATGATGGTCACGGCCGCCCCGAGCGCGAAGGCCAGCGCGGCCACCGTCCCGGCCATGGCGAACCATCGTGCCAGCGGAAGGCGCCCCACTCCGCTCGGCGGCGCGGGCGGGGGCAGGGGCGCGAGGTCGGTCAAGGTGGCGGCCTCCGGCCCACCAGCACGGCGGCCAGGTCGTCGTTGAGCGCGTTCTTGTGCATCTCCCGCACCGAGGTGATGATCCTGTCGAGGTCGATCTCACCCTGCTCGCGGATGAGGCGGATCAGCCCCTCGGTGCCCAGCAGGTCGGGCCCGCCGCCCACCGTCGCCTCGATCAGGCCGTCGGTGTAGAGGAGCATCGACCAGTCCTCGCCGAGGTCCAGGTCGATCGTGGCCCACTCGACATCGGTGAAGATGCCGAGCGGCGGTCCGGAGGGGGTGTCGGGGACGATGTCGAGGACGCCCCCGCGCACCCCGCCGCGCACCAACAACGGCGGCGGGTGCCCGACCACGTGGAGCCTGGCCTGGCACAGCGCCGGGTTGATCGTCACCGTGCACATGGTGGTGAAGATCTCAGGCGACTTGCGCTCGTTGCGCAGCACGGCCTCGAGCGTGGTCAGCAGCTCGTTGCCGGTGTGCCCGGCGAGCACGAGCGTGCGCCAGGCGATGCGCAGGGCGACGCCCAGCGCCGCCTCGTCGGGGCCGTGGCCGCACACGTCGCCGATGACCACGTGCACCGCGCCGTCGGGGGTCTGCACGGTGTCCCAGAAGTCGCCGGCGAGCAGGGCCTGCCTGCGGCCGGGGAGGTAGCGCGCCTGGTGCTGCAGCCCGTCGCGCTCGAGCTCCTTCTTCAGCATCGGGACGGGCAGCAGGCCGTGCTCCAGGCGGGCGTTCTCGCGGCTGAGGTGCTGGGCGTCGGCGAGCTTGCGCTGGGCGAGGTCGGCCCGCTTGCGTTCGATGGCGTAGCTGATGGCACGGGCGAGCAGGCGCTCGTCGACGTCCTGCTTGACCAGGTAGTCCTGCGCGCCGGCGGCGACGGCCTCGACGCCGACGTGGGCGTCGTTGAGGCCGGTGAGCACCAGGACGGCGGTGTTGGGAGCCATCGTGAGCACCTGGCGCAGGGCTTCGAGACCGGTGGCGTCGGGCAGCGAGAGGTCGACCACCACGCACTGCACCTCGTCGGTGAGCCGGTCGCGGCTCTCCTCCAGGGTGCGCGCCCAGATGATCTTCGGGGGCGTCGGCGCCCCGGCCAGCAGCTCCTCTACCAGAAACGCGTCACCCGCGTCGTCCTCGATGAGGAGGATCGTCTGCATCTCGGTGGGCGCCGCCGGCATGCCGGACGAGAGCGCGGTCACTGGTTCCTCTTGTGAAGTGATGGTTGACCTTGCCTGTTGTCCTGCACCATATAGCGAAAGTCGTCCCGACGCATGGAAGTACAAAACCCTGCCTGGGGGCTATAAACAATACGAAATGTCATAAACGTGCTGACGGTAATCCCCGGTTGTCATCCGGCCGGAAGATCGGCCAGAACAACGCCCTGCGGCAGCGATCCCTCCTCGGCGGCGTGCGACAGATAAGAGAGAAGCGTAGCGCGAAAGGCCTGAGCGGCCCGGCTGGGTTCGACGTCCTTGCGATGGGCGAGGGCTATCGTCCGGCGAAGCCCCGGCGGCGCCAGCGGAGTGCCCGCCAGGCCCGGGCGCCCGTCCAGCACCATCGACGGCACCACCGCCACACCCAGCCCCGCCTCCACGAACCGGAGCACGGCGTCCATCTCACCGCCCTCCACCGCGAACCGCGGTTCGAACCCCGCCTGGCGGCAGGCGCTCAGTGTCGCCTCGCGCAGGTCGTACCCCCGGCGGAACATCACCAGCGGGCGCCCGCGCAGTTCCTCGATGCGAACGTACGGCTTGCGCGCCCGCGCACCGGACGGGGAGGCGACCACGAGGTTCTCCTTCAGGATCTCCTCGGTGACCAGCGAGGGGTCGCTGCTGTGCAGCGGCAGGATGATCAAAGCCAGGTCGAGCTGCCCCCGGGCGAGGTCGCGGACCAGATCGCGGGACCCGCCCTCCTCGACGAGCAGATCGATGCCGGGATAGTCGCGGTGGAAGCGGGCCAGGGCATCGGCCAGCAGCCCGGCGCAGAGGGACGGCGTCGCGCCGAGCCGCACCCGGCCCCGGCGCAGCCCCGCCAGTTCGGCGACCTCCCGGCGGGCGGTGTCGGCGTCGGCCAGCATGCGGCGGGCCAGCGGGAGCAGCGCCTCGCCCGCGGGAGTGAGCGTCACGTTGCCCCTGGCGCGGCTGAACAGAGGAGCGCCGAGCTCGGTCTCGAGCGCTTTGATCTGCTTGCTGAGGGACGGCTGGGCGAGCCGCATGCGCTCGGCCGCGTGCGTGAAGTGCGAGGTCTCGGCCACAGCCACGAAGGAAGCCAGTTGCTGTAGCTGCACGTTCCACACTGTACGTGCGCGATCGTGGCGTTCCGTGGCGGGCGACCGCCGCCGGGCCTGTGAGATTGCTCGCATCGGCGCACCGCCGCCGTTACGACGCGCCCGCCGAGCCATGGGGCATAGCGTCTGGCTATCGAAACCAGGCCTTTCATGACTTGGACGCGTGAAGGCTCCCATGCCTAGCGTCGGCAGCTGTGACATCGACGATAGACCGAGGCGCAGCCACCGCGGTGGTGACGCCGCGCACTACACCTCCCAAGGCTCAAAAGACCCCGAAGCGGCCCGGCCGGCAGGGGCTCTCCGGCTTCCTGCGGTCGTCCAACGGCAAGAAGGCCGTGATGGCCGTCAGCGGCGCCGTGCTGGTCCTCTTCCTCATCGGTCACATGGTGGGCAACCTCAAGATCTTCCTCGGTGAGGGGACCTTCAACTCCTACGCGGAGTGGCTGCGCACCGTCGGCGAGCCCGCGCTGCCCGCCCGGACGATGCTCACGCTCACCGAGATCGTGCTCGCGCTCGCCGTCATCGCGCACATGTGGTCGGCGGTCTCGCTGGCCCGCCGCGCGGCCAAGGCCCGGCCGGTTAAGTACGCGGCCCGCAGGAAGTCGCAGGCCAACGGCTACGTCGTGCACACCATGCGCTACGGCGGCGTCATCATCGTGCTCTTCGTCGTCTGGCACCTGCTCGACCTCACCTTCGGGGCGGTCAACCCGAAGGGCTACGACGCCACCCCCTACGACCGGGTCGTGGCGGGCTTCGACCCCTCGCGCTGGTGGGTGACCGCCTTCTACGTCGTCGCCCTGGTGATGGTCGGGCTGCATCTGCGCCACGGCCTGTGGAGCGCCTTCCAGACGCTCGGCCTTGCGAACGGGCGCGCGCGCCACCTGCTCAACGTCGGGGCCGCCGTCCTGTCCACCCTGCTCGTCCTGGGCTTTCTCGCCGTCCCCCTCGCCGTGATGATCGGAGCAGTCAAGTGAACTACACGGTCGGCGAACCGATCCGCGACACCAAGGCTCCCGAGGGGCCGATCGAGGATCGCTGGGACAAGCGCCGCTTCTCCGCCAAGCTGGTCAACCCGGCGAACAAGCGCAAGCTCAACATCATCGTGGTCGGCACCGGCCTGGCCGGCGGCTCGGCCGCCGCGACCCTCGGCGAGCTGGGGTACAAGGTCAAGTCGTTCTGCTACCAGGACTCGCCCCGGCGCGCCCACTCCATCGCCGCGCAGGGCGGGATCAACGCGGCCAAGAACTACCGCGGCGACGGCGACTCGATCCACCGGCTGTTCTACGACACCGTCAAGGGCGGCGACTTCCGCGCCCGCGAGTCCAACGTCTACCGGCTCGCCCAGGTCAGCGTGAACATCATCGACCAGGCGGTGGCCCAGGGCGTGCCGTTCGCCCGCGAGTACGGCGGCCTGCTCGACACCCGTTCCTTCGGCGGCGCCCAGGTTTCCCGTACGTTCTACGCGCGCGGGCAGACGGGTCAGCAGCTCCTGCTGGGCGCGTACCAGGCCCTGGAGCGCCAGATCGCGGCCGGGACCGTCGAGATGCACACCCGCCACGAGATGCTCGACCTGGTCATCAGCGACGGCCGGGCGCGCGGCGTGATCGTCCGCGACCTGGTGACCGGCGAGATCGAGACGCACCTCGCCGACGCCGTCGTGCTCGCCACCGGCGGGTACGGCAACGTGTTCTTCCTGTCCACCAACGCCAAGGGCTGCAACACCACGGCGATCTGGCGGGCGCACCGGCGCGGGGCGTACTTCGGCAACCCCTGCTACACCCAGATCCACCCGACCTGCATCCCGGTCAGCGGCGACCACCAGTCGAAGCTGACGCTGATGTCGGAGTCGCTGCGCAACGACGGCCGGGTGTGGGTGCCGCTGCGCAAGGGCGACGACCGGGCGCCGGGGGACATCCCCGAGCACGAGCGCGACTACTACCTTGAGCGCATCTACCCGGCCTTCGGGAACCTGGTGCCGCGCGACATCGCCTCCCGCGCCGCCAAGAACGTCTGCGACGAGGGCCGCGGCGTCGGGCCCGGCGGCCTTGGCGTGTACCTCGACTTCGCCGACGCGATCGGCCGCCTCGGCCGCGACGCCGTCGAGAAGAAGTACGGCAACCTCTTCGAGATGTACGAGCGCATCACCGGCGAGGACCCCTACGTCCGGCCCATGCGCATCTACCCGGCCGTCCACTACACGATGGGCGGGCTGTGGGTCGACTACGACCTGCAGTCCACGATCCCGGGCCTGTTCGTGATCGGCGAGGCCAACTTCTCCGACCACGGCGCCAACCGCCTCGGCGCCTCCGCGCTGATGCAGGGACTCGCGGACGGCTACTTCGTGCTGCCCACGACGATCGGCGACTACCTGGCGAACGGGCCCTTCGGCGAGGTCGAGCAGGAGGCCGTCGACGAGGCGCTCGGCCAGGTCACCGGCAAGATCGGCCGCCTGCTGTCGACCAGTGGCAACCGCACCGCGGACTCCTACCACCGCGAGCTCGGCAAGATCATGTGGGAGTACTGCGGCATGGAGCGCACCGAGGAGAGCCTGCGCAAGGCTCTGGAGCGCATCCCCGAGCTGCGCGAGGAGTTCTGGAACAACGTCAAGGTTCCCGGTGAGGAGGAAGGTCTCAACCAGGCGCTGGAGCGGGCCGGCCGGGTCGCGGACTTCTTCGACCTCGCCGAGCTGATGTGCCTGGACGCGCTGCACCGCACCGAGTCCTGCGGCGGCCACTTCCGCGCCGAGTCGCAGACCGAGGACGGCGAGGCGCTGCGCGACGACGAGAACTTCGCGTACGTGGCGGCCTGGGAGCACAGCCCCGAGGGCACTCCCGTGCTGCACAAGGAAGAGCTCGACTACGAGTACGTCCACATGACCCAGCGGAGCTACAAGTGAGCGCCTCGCGCCCTGTGGCCCCCAATGAGCGAGCGGTCCGCGCGGCGGACGAGGAGCGGTAAGCGAACCATGAACCTCACCCTCAAGGTCTGGCGGCAGAACGGTCCCGCCGACAGCGGACGGATGGTGACTTATCAGGTTGAGGATGTGTCGCCGGACATGTCCTTCCTGGAGATGCTGGACGTCCTCAACGAGCGGCTCATCCTCGAAGGAGACGACCCCGTCGCGTTCGACCACGACTGCCGCGAGGGCATCTGCGGCATGTGCGGCATGGTCATCAACGGCGTCGCCCACGGCGAGCAGCGGGCCACCACCACCTGCCAGCTCCACATGCGCCACTTCAAGGACGGCGACACCGTCACCATCGAGCCGTGGCGCGCCGCGCCGTTCCCCGTCGTCAAGGACCTGGTCGTCGATCGCGGCGCCTTCGACCGCATCATCCAGGCCGGCGGCTTCATCTCCGTGCCCGCGGGCTCGGCGCCGGACGCGCACAGCATCCCGGTGAAGAAGGAGAACGCCGACGACGCGTTCGACGCCGCCACCTGCATCGGATGCGGCGCCTGCGTCGCGGCCTGCCCGAACGGATCGGCCTCGCTGTTCACCGCGGCGAAGATCACCCACCTGGGCCTGCTCCCGCAGGGCCAGCCCGAGCGCGACTCCCGCGTCGTGGCGATGGTCGAGCAGATGGACCTCGAAGGCTTCGGCGGCTGCACCAACACCGGCGAATGCACCGCCGTGTGCCCCAAGGGCATCTCGCTGGACGTCATCTCCCAGATGAACCGCGACTACCTCAAGGCGGCCAATTGACCCCGGGCCCGGGCCGCCGGCGACACTCCTCGCCCGCGGCTCGGGCCGCGACGGTGTAACTTGCGGCAGTGACCGCTCGCTGCCCATCCGGAGGTTCCGCAGTGGATGAGAGCTCCGGCGCACCATGAGGATCACCGCACAGGGGCTCAATCGCGCCACGCTCGCCCGGCAGCTGCTTCTCCGGCGGCAGCGACTCGGCGTCATCGACGCGGCCAGGCGCGTGGTCGCCTTGCAGGCGCAGCAGGCCGCCTCGCCGTACCTCGCGTTGTGGAACCGTCTCACCGCCTTCGATCCGGCCGACCTCGACGCCGCCTTCGCCGAACACAAGCTGGTCAAGGCGACGCTGATGCGGATCACGCTGCATGTGGTGCACGCGGACGACCATCCAGCCATGCACGCCGCCATGCAGCCGACGCTGCGAGGCGCGAGGCTCGGCGACCGTCGCTTCACGGTGAGCGGGCTCCGCGCCGCCGACGCCGACGCCGTACTCCCGGAGCTGCTGGAATTCGCCGGCCGGCCCCGCACCGTGGCCGAGGTCGAGGCATGGCTCGACGCGCGGCTCGGAGTCCCCCCGAAGGGCGTGTGGTGGGCGTTGCGGTCGTACGCGCCGCTGCTGCACGCCCCCACAGGCGGGCCGTGGTCGTTCGGTACGCGGCCGTCGTACGTCGCAGCGGGCACGCCGCCGGCGTCTGGGGGGAAAGACATCGCAGACCAGCACCTGCGGACATTGGTCCAGCGCTACCTGGAGGGATTCGGCCCCGCATCGGTGGCGGACGTGGCGCAGTTCGCCTTGGTCCAGCGCTCCAGGGCCCGGGACGCCCTGAGCGCCCTCTCCGGCGTACTGGAGGAGCTGGAAGGGCCCGATGGCACGAGGCTGTTCGACGTCCCCGGTGGCCCGCGCCCCGCCGAGGACACGCCGGCCCCGCCCAGACTGATGGCCATGTGGGACAGCATCCTGCTGGCCTACGCCGACCGGAGCCGCGTCATCCCGCCCGACTACCGCAAGCTCGTGACCCGGTCGAACGGCGACGTGCTGCCGACCCTCCTGGTCGATGGGTACGTCGCCGGCGTGTGGCGCCCGGTCGAGGGAGGAATCGAAGCGACCGCCTTCCACCACCTGCCGGCCGAGGCCTGGGAAGGACTCGCCGCGGAGGCCCGGTCGCTGGTGGCACTCCTCGCCGACCGCGGCCCCCAGCCCTACCGCCGCTACGACCACTGGTGGACCACCCTGCCCGGCGCCGAGGTCCGAGTACTCCCCGGCCAATGAGACGCCGCCCCACTTCGCTCACCTGATCTGGCTCTTCGACCACCGCGGCCACCTGAAGTCGACCTGATCGAAAATGGTCCTCGCCTCCGCGCTGGACGCGCTCCGGGTGATCGGAAGGGGCGGTGGGCAGGCGCTGACGGTTGTCGGTGGAGGGCGCTACGGTGTCGGCTCATGTCGTGGAGATCGCGTTCATGGTGGGCCGGTGCCCTGCTGGCGTCGTCGGCCGGGATGATCTACAACTTCACTCTCACCGCACGCGGCTTCGCGTTCTTCGGCTTTTACATGTTCTGCCCAGGAAAGGACGCCTATTTCGAGTCGGCGTGGTTGCTGGGACTGGTGACGGACTGGATGCCGCTCGTGTGGTACGGCGGCGTGCCCGCCGTCGTGGTCGCCTTTCTCGCGCACTGGATCCTCACCAGACTCGGGCGTCCTCTGATCGGCCGGGTGTGCTCCCGTGTCCTCGCGGCGTCGCTGCTGGTCCTGTACGGCATCGGACCACTGGGCTTCATCGTGGACATGGCGATCGATCGGGGATGCCTCGAGACGTGGGGCGGCCCCGACGGAGTGGTGTTCTTCCTCGGCCCGGTCGTCGCGCCCTTCGTCGCCGCACTCTGCGTGCTGGCGGCGGTGCGGACCCCCAAGCACCGGGTCCGCCGGTTCCTCATCCGGGTCCTCCGGTCCCGCGGGTTCAGACGAGGGCTGGCGGCCGCCGCGGCGCTCGGCGTACTGGCGATCCTGCCCGCCGGCGACCTCATGGCCGGTGTCATCACCCCTGCCTCCAGGTGCCCATCGGAAGGCGGTTCTCCCATATGGGACCGCGCCGGAAGCCGGGCGTTCCTCTGCGGTGTGCGAAGCACGGGAGGGTTCGCGGACATCTCCGACCGCGATCTGCTCGCGTACGGGCGTGCCATGTGCGAGGCCTACCCGCGCCGGGACATCTCGCCGCACGAGATCGCGCCCATCTGCCCCAGGGCCGCCGTGGACGTCAAGGCGCGGTACGAGGCCGAGGAGGCCGAGTACGAGGCGCAGGAGGCGGCGAACCAGAAGGTCTGCGACACCTCCCGGCATCGGCCCCTGGTCAGGCCGGTGCGGGTGGCGCGTGAGCGCACGTGGACCGACTACGGCGTGCTGGAGTCCTTCGAATCGGAGGACGCGATCGATGATCCGCTGCTCAGCGTCGCGCAGCGCAACGGACTCGTCGCGTCCCTGCCAGGCCACCTGATGATCCTCAGCCATTCCGACTTCGACATCTGCCTGACCGCCGAGACGTACCGGAAGAGGCCTCCGGTGGAGGTCAAAGGCTGGGACCACGTGGTGGAGGTCGGCTACGAGAGCCCGACGGGGCAGATCGAGCTCATGGATCCGATGGCGGGGGAGAGCGACCTGCCCAACCTGGCGTTCCGCGGCAAGGGCCACTACCGCGTCCGGGTGCACTATCGCCTGCCGGACTCGAAGGGGTGGACGCCGCAGCACCTGCTGGTCATGGTGTATCCCGGCAAGGGCGACCAGGTGGTCGAACACCGCCGGAGACCGTGATCCTCCGCCGGCGGAGCATCGAAGCGCCGCATCAAAGCGGAGCATCGAAGCTCGCCGAGGCGCACCGGCTGTTCGAGGAACGATCGGTGCTCGGCCGCGTCCTGCTCCTGCCCTGATCCGATCCGCCGGCCTGCGGCGTTTCGCCGCGCCGCGCATCCCATGAATGGCGGCGTCAGCTTCCTGTCGCACGGGCGCCACGCGCGCCCGTACGGCAGGTCGATCCACGTTTTGACCTGGGGTTATGTACGGCCTCGAGGGCCGGGGCGAGATGTCTCCTATAAGGGTGGCAGGAAGTGGTCACGGGCGTGCAGCTTGCTGCCGTCCATTCGTCTGGTTCGAGGGCTTGGAAGGCCGGAGAGTTGTTTGTGCAAGGACGAACACGAAGCCCTCCAGAAAAGAGACGAAGAAATGTCGAACACCACCTTCTCTTCGGTCACCTCCCTCCGTTCCGCCGGCACCACCTGGGACTCGTTCTCCCGCTCGGCCGGCACCACCTGGGACGGCTACAGCCGCGCCGCCGGCACCACCTGGGACTAGAAACTCGACCAGCTCGAACTGCACCAAGCAACTCAATCGAATCAAACCATCCGGCCATCTGTTCAATCGGAACTCGATCCCAGCTCGAAGCACGTATAGAAGCAGCGCGGTCCAGCCGAACGAAGCGTCGCCATCCGGATTCCGGCCCCGACCACATCGGCTGAGCATCGAATCACCGAAAGCGCCGCACATTCCAGGAATCCAGGCCAATCCCGCGGCATTCTCGCCCGGCCCGGCCGATCGGATCCGCATCCGGGGAACACGCTCCCCACACCCGCCGCATACGGCCCTCACAGGCCTCCGGCCTTCCACGGGCATGGGCCTTCCGCCGCGCCGGCCGTCAGCTCCGACCGGGGTTCTCCGGCCCGTCCGTGAGATCGCGGCCGTGGAACCGGCGATGCAGCTCGCGTACCTCTTCCGCGAGACCGGGGATGGGGCCCTCCACCACGAGGTCCGGGACGACCTCCCGGATCGGCAGTGGTCGCACGGGAGGCGCGGGGACTCCCAGCTCGGCGAGCCAGCTCACCAGTTGCGTAGACGAGCACACGTACACGATGCGGCCGAGGCCGACCCAGCCGTGCGCGGCGGCGCACATGGGACAGTGCTCCCCTGAGGTGTAGACGGTCGCGGCGGCCCGCTCCTCAGGAGTCATGTTGAGTGCGGCCCACCGTGCCAGCTCGAACTCCGGATGCCGGGTGCTGTCGCCGGAGGCGACCCGATTGTGGTCCTCGCCCAGGACGGTCCCGTCCGCGGCGACCAGCACGGAGCCGAAGGGCTCGTCGCCCTCCTCCAGGGACTCCCTGGCCAGCTCCACGCACCGGCGCAGGTGCTTCAGGTCGGCGTCGTCCACCATGGCGACCTCCGGGTCGTCGATCTCCAGCGCAATGTTAGCCGCGGGTCCCGGAAGGAAAGCCGGCGTCCAGGTAGACGGCGCACCGGGTTTCCGTGGCCCCCCGCTCCTTCGGACCGCTGACCCGGACCAGCCCCTGACCTGCGGTGATGCCGGTCGTGGTCGCCCCGGCGATATCGCCGTCTTTAAGTGGCAGGAAGTGGTCACGGGCGTGCAGCTTGCTGCCGTCCATTCGTCTGGTTCGAGGGCCTGGAATGCCGGAGAGTTGTTTGTGCAAGGACAAACAAGAAGCCCTCCAGAAAAGAGACGAAGAAATGTCGAACACCACTTTCTCCCCGGTCACCTCCCTCCGTTCCGCCGGCACCACCTGGGACTCCTTCTCCCGCTCGGCCGGCACCACCTGGGACGGTTACAGCCGCGCCGCCGGCACCACCGGGGACTGACGAAGAAGAACGGTAAGCCGAATGCGAAACCAGTAGCCCTCTAAATCATAGTCCTGATCAGGAAAAGCGCCAGCCCGACAGCACGTGAAAGCGCCGCTCAGCCGATCGAGACCGTCGCCATCCGGATATCGCCCCCGACGGCATCGGCGAAGCATCAAGCGACGAAGCGCCGCACATTCCCGGAATCCAGATCAAACCCGGCTCGCGGCCACGAAATGACATGAATTCGCGACGTCCAGGCCGGCACCGAGCCATTGACGCCCGGCCAGGCCCAGCGGATCGCCCGTCCAGCGGCCGACCGCCATCGCGATGCTCCGCCACATCCCGCGCCACCCTCCACGCCACGTCCTCCGCCACATCCCACGCCCACCGTCCGCGGCTCCCGACGTCCGGTGCCTGTCGTGCTCAGCGGGCCGGGGCATCCCGAGGGGTCAGACGATGAGGGTCTCGGCGGTCTGGGGGAAGGGAGGTCCGCTTGGCCTGCTGCGAGGCGAGCCTGGTGGCGGCCAGGAGCACGGCGAGTCCGGCGACGGTCAGGGCGGCACCGGCCCAGATGGGGGCGGTGTATCCGAGGCCGGCGGTGAGCGTCAGGCCGCCGATCCAGGCACCGAGGGCGTTGCCGACGTTGAAGGCGGCGATGTTCGCACCCGAGGCCAGAGTAGGCGCCCGGTCCGCGTAGTGCATGATCCGCATCTGGAGGCCTGGCACGGTGGCGAAACCGAAGGCGCCCATCAGGATCAGGGAGATCGTCGTCATCACCTGGCTGTGCGCGGTCAGGGCGAACACGCCGAGGACGGCCGTGAGCACGAGGAGGACGGTGATCAGCGTCACCGGCACGGACTTGTCGGCCGCCTTGCCGCCGACGTAGTTCCCGATGAACAGGCCGGAGCCGAACAGCACGAGCAGCCACGGCACGGACGCGGCGGTGAACCCGCTGACCTCCGTCAAGGTGTAGGCGATGTAGGTGAAGGCGCCGAACATGCCGCCGAAGCCGAGGATCGTGACGCCCAGGGACAGCCACACCTGCGGGTGGGCGAAGGCGGCCAGTTCGCCACGCAGCCCGCCGTCCCGGGCCACGGCGCCGGCCGGCCTTTGGCCGGAGACGAGCGTCGCCACGCCGATCAGCGCGATGACGCCGATGAAGGTGATGGCCCAGAAGGTCGAGCGCCAGCCGAACTGCTGGCCGAGCAGGGTGCCGGACGGTACGCCGAGGACGTTGGCGGTGGTGAGTCCCGCGAACATCATGGCGATCGCACCGGCTCGCTTGTCGGGCGCCACCATGTCGGCGGCCACCACGGAGCCGATTCCGAAGAACGCGCCGTGGCACAGCGCCGCGATGACGCGTCCGAGCATCATCACCTGGTAGCTCGGGGCGAGCGCGGACAGCAGGTTGCCGATGATGAAGAGCACCATCAGTCCGAGTAGCACGTGTTTGCGGTCCAGCCGCGTGGTGGCGGCCGTGAGGCCGATGGCGCCGGCCGCGACGCTGAGCGCGTAGCCGGAGATGAGCCACCCCGCGGCGGCCTCGGTGACACCGAAGTCGCGGGCGACGTCGGGAAGCAGGCCGGCGATGACGAACTCGGTGAGCCCGATGCCGAAACCCCCTATGGCCAGGGCGAGCAGGCCGAGAGGCATGCTGATCCTTCCGATCGGTCTCGTCTATATGCCGCGTATGCAACTAGCGGCGAGGGCACAACATAGTTGCTCGCGCCTGTAATCGCCAACGCTCGGTAAGCCGTGATCAAAGGGCGCACAGCCGTCCAGACTTCTCCCGCTCGGCCGGCACCACCTGGGACGGTTACAGCCGCGCCGCCGGCACCACCTGGGACTAAGCCGGAAAGTCGAAATAAATGAACATCTCCGAAACGAAGCAACGTATCTGGACAACCGTCGAAACGAACCGGCGCACCAGGCACAACTGAAATCTCGAATCCCGGACCAAGGCATGATCCACGCCGAGCATCGCGTGTGAGAGAAGCGGCATCCAGCCGAGATGAACCGTCGCCGTCCGGATTACGATCCGATGGGACCGGCAGATCGGGTAAGAATTCAAGCGCCGCACATTCCAGGCCTCAACGCCGCCGCCGAGGCGCCAACTCGCCCGGCACGACCGGCCGCATCTCCCACCCCGGCCTTTGCCCCGTCGCCGCGCGTCCCGCCACGTCCGTGCCCACTGGGGCACGCCGCCCCTGCCTGGTGCTCTATGTGCGTTCGGGGCGGAAGCCGTCGAACAAGATGGCCAGCGCCCGGGTGCGCAGCCCGTCGTCCCACTGGCCGCGTTCGGACGCCATGCACGCGGCGCCGAGCAGCGCGAGCAGCTCCGGCATGCGCAGGTCGTCGCGGACCGCTCTGGCGCGCTGGGCGGAGCCGAGCAGGGACTCGATGGTGCCGCGGAGGTCCCGGCTGACGTCCGACGTCCCGTGCTTGGCGTCGACCCCGGCCTCGGTGAGGGCGTCGGCCAGCGTCCTCTTCTCCGTCGAAACCTCGACGACACGGGTGAGGAAGGCGAAGAACGCCGACCCCGCGTCGCGCGTGCTCGACAGCGCTTCCGCCTCGCTGACCAGCCTGCTCAGCCGGTCCAGGATGATCGCCTGATAGAGGGCCTCCTGGGTGGGGAAGTGCCGGTAGATCGTGCCGAGGCCCACGCCGGCCTCCTGGGCGACCGCTCTCATCGACGCGGACAACCCATCTCGTGCGAGGACCTTCTCGGCCGCTTCCAGGACACGTGCCCTGTTTCGCTGGGCATCCGCGCGCAAGGGCTTCGTGTCACCCATTCGTCTCACCATCGCCACGTTGACATACGGAACATGTGTTCCGTATCGTCGGGATCCGGAACCTGTGTTCCGATTGTATCTCGACGGAAGGGCGACGCACCGATGACGTACACGACAATGGGCCGCTCGGGCCTGAAGGTGTCCCAGGCGTGCCTCGGAACCATGAACTTCGGCAGCGCCGGTGTGGCGAGCTGCGACGAGGCCGAGGGCGTCCGCATCGTCGACGCCTTCCTCGGCGCCGATGGCAACTTCATCGACACTGCGGGCAACTACTCCGACGGTCAGTCCGAGGAGATCGTCGGCCGGGCGATCAGGGGAAGGCGTGAGGTCGTGGTGATCGCGACCAAGGCGTTCTTCCCGCAGGGGCCGGGCCCCAACGATCGGGGACTGTCGCGGGTGCACCTGGCCAGGGCGCTGGAGGCGAGTCTGCGCCGCCTCGGGACCGACTACATCGACCTCTACCAGTGCCATGCCTGGGACGCCGCCACTCCGATCGAGGAGACCATGGCGACGCTGGACGGCTTCGTCCGCTCCGGCAAGGTGCGGTACATCGGGTGTTCCAACTTCACGGCGAGCCAGATCGTCGAAGCGCAGTGGGCGGCCGAGCGGGCCGGCGGGACTCCGTTCATCAGTCTGCAGCCCCAGTACTCGCTGATCAGGCGCGGCATCGAGGCCGAGATCCTGCCCGCCTGCGAGCGGCACGGTCTCGGCGCCCTGGTCTGGTCACCGCTCGGCGGCGGCGTCCTGGCCGGCCGGTACGCGGCGGGCGTCCGGCCCGGCGACGACAGCAGGCTCGGCCGGCTGCTTGTCCTGCCGGCGCCGTCGGCGCGTGCCTGGGTCGAGGATCTGCTGAACGCGCGCACCCTCGCGGTCGCGGCCGAGGTCGGCAAGGTCGCGGCCGAGCTCGGTACCACGTCGGCGGCCGTGGCCCTGGCCTGGGTGCGCGAGCGACCGGGCGTGACCTCCGTGATCATCGGCCCGCGCACCGTCGCCCAGCTCGAGGGGAACCTGGCCGGATTCGGCCTCGACCTTCCTCCAGAGGCGGTCGTGCGTCTTGACGAGGTCTCGCGGTCCGACGACCTCATGCCGGTGACCGGCATGCTTCCCCTGCGCTGAGGGCGGGCGGCGGGCCCTGCGTGGTGGACCGGCCGGGGTTGACCTGCGGTGATGCCGCCCGCCGCCGCCGCCCGCATGGCGGCCCCGACGGAACCGGCTGACTCGCAGAATCCATAACGCGCCGCACATTGGTCGCCGGCCCGCGCCGAGGCATTCCCGCCTGGCCCGCCCGAGCGCATTCCTTGTCACCCGAGTTCGGTACGGATCTCTCGGCGTAGGGTGTCGAAGTCGACGCCGGCGTCGGCGAGAACGCGGGCGGCCAGGCCGTGGCCCTCCCGCAGCAGGCCGAGCAGGATGTGGCCGTTGCCGATGTAGTTGTGCTTGAGGTGGAGAGCCTCGCGCAGGGACAGTTCCAGCACCTTCTTGGCCCGTCCGGTGAACGGGACGTGACCGCCCAGGCGCCACGGGCGGCGCCGGGAGCGGGGGTCCCGGTCGAGTGCGCCCGGCCCGAAAGCGGCTTCGACCTTCTCGCGGATGGCGTCGAGGTCGATGCCGATCGCCTCCAGCGCGTCGGCGTCCAGATCGTCGCCCGGCACCGAGGCGAGGGCCCGGGCGATCGCGTCCCCCATCCCGTCGTGGTCGAGCCCGTGCCGGGCCAGGACGCGTGCGGCCACCGTGTCCGGCTGCCGGAGCAGCGCGAGCAGGAGGTGCTCGGTGCCGATGTGGTCGTGGTCGAACAGCCGGGTCTCTTCTTGGGCGAGCACGACCGTCTGGCGTGCGTCCTCATGGAACCGCTCGAACATGCTTACTTCTCCCGCCTTAGCAATCCGCGGCCGCCCGCGTACTTCTTGTGAACGGCCTGCCTGCTCACGCCGAGCAGGACCGCGATCTCCTGCCAGGTCCACCCCTGCTCGCGCGCGTTGTCCACCTGGAGTGCCTCGAGTCGTTCGACCAGCGTCCGCAGCGCCCGTACGGCCCGGAGGCCCACGGCCGGATCGCGGCTGCCGGCGTCCGAGGCCAGCTGTGCCGTGTTGCTCATAGCCGTCAATATAAGTTGACAGCTCGGATCGTGTCAACCCTAGTTGACGGCAGATCATGAAAGATGTTTGCGGATCCGTGGTCGTTCGTCGGTGTTCTCGCTGGTAGCGGCGCGGGCGGCCGGAAAATCGATTGCCGCGGCGGGTCCGGGGCTGCCAGCCTGAGGGGGCCATGCGCTCCCTGCCAATCGCCGATCCCGGCGTTCCCGATGCCCGCAGCCCGATCCGGTACCTGTGGTGGGTCGCCCGTGGCCAGGCGGGCCCAATGCTCGTCGGCATCGGCTTCGCCATCCTGTGGTGGCTGGGACAGGCACTGGTCCCCGCCGCCCTCGGCAAGGCCATCGACAGCCTCACAGCCCGCGACACGCAAGGCCTGATCCGCTGGTCGGCGATCCTGCTCGGGCTCGGCGTCATCACCGCCTTCGGCGGCGTCATGCGCCATCGCATGGCCGTCTGGAACTGGCTGAGCGCCGCCTACCGCACGGTGCAGGTCACCGTCCGGCAGGCCACCCGGCTCGGCGCCACGCTGCCGAAACTGCTGTCCACCGGCGAGGTGATCAGCGTCGGCAACTCCGACATCGCCCACATCGGCAACGCCATGGACATCCTGCTGCGCGGCGTCGGCTCGATCGTCGCCATCGGGACGGTCACGGTCATCCTGCTCGTCACCTCGCCGCAGCTCGGCCTGATCGTGCTGATCGGCGTGCCGTTGATGACCGTGGCGGTCGCCCCGCTGCTCAGACCGCTGCACCGCCGCCAGCACCGGCAGCGCGACCTGCAGGGCGACCTGGCCACCCGGGCCTCCGACATCGTCGCCGGTCTCCGCGTGCTCCGCGGCATCGGCGGAGAGCGCGTCTTCGCCGACCGCTACCGCGAGGAGTCCCAGAAGGTCAGGACCGCCGGCGTGCGGGTGGCCTCCGTCGACGCCTCCCTGGAGGGCGCCCAGCTCCTGCTGCCCGGCATGCTGATCGTCTTCGTCACCTGGCGGGGCGCGCACTACGCGATGGACGGCACGATCACGGTCGGCCAGCTCGTGTCCCTGTACGGGTACGCGCTGTTCCTGGTCGGCCCGCTGCGCACGCTCACCGAATCGGCCGACAAGCTCACCAAGGGCCACGTGGCCGCCCGCAGGGTCGTCCGCATCCTGTCGCTGGAGCCGGAGGTGCCGAGCACGGGCACGGCCGCCACCGAAGGGGGCGACCTGGTGGACGCCGCCTCCGGCGTCACCCTGCGGCAGGGACGGTTCACCGCCCTGGCCTGCGCGGTCCCCGAGGACGCCACCGCCCTCGCCGACCGGCTCGGCCGCTACGTCGAGTCGGACGTCACCTTCGGGAGCGTGCGGCTGTCAGACCTGCCGCTGGACGAGGTCAGGCGCCGCATCCTGGTGGCGGACAACGAGGCCAAGCTGTTCAGCGGGCCGCTGCGCGACCAACTCGACGTCGCCGGCGCCGCCTCGCGGGACGAGACGACCGGGTCCGCCTCCCAGGACGAGACGACCGGGCCCGCCTCCCAGGACGGCATCGCCGGACGCGGCTCGCAGGACGAGGTCACCGGCGGCGCGCCGGACGACGACCTGCGCCAGGCGCTGCACACCGCGTGCGCCGAGGACATCATCGACGCGCTCCCCGACGGCCTCGACTCCTACGTGGCCGAGTCCGGCAGGGAGTTCTCCGGCGGCCAGCAGCAGCGCCTTCGCCTCGTGCGCGCCCTGGTCGCCGACCCCGAGGTGCTGATCCTGGTCGACCCGACGAGCGCCGTCGACGCCCACACCGAGGCGCGCATCGCCGAACGGCTCGGCAAGGCCCGCCTCGGCCGTACGACGCTGGTCTACACGACCAGCCCGCTCGTGCTCGACCGGGCGGACACCGTGATCTTCGTGGAGGACGGCCGCGTACGCGCCGAGGGCGCCCACCGTGCCCTGCTGGCGTCCGACCCGCACTACACCGCGACCGTGACCCGTGGGGAGGACTGAAGGTGAGCGCGCAGAGGCAGATCCTGCCCGTCGCCGACCAGGCGCAGGTCCGGGCCTATGCCCGGCGGCTGACATTGAAGTATCCCCGCCGCCTCGCGCTCGCCCTGAGCCTGCACGGCCTCGCCGCCGTCGCCGGGCTCGCCGGGCCGAGGCTGCTCGGCGAGCTGGTCCAGGGCGTGCGCGACGGCAGCGGCATCAGCGTCGACACCGTCGTGCTGGCCATCGCCGGCTTCATCGCCGTGCAGGCGGTTCTGATCCGCTACGCCGTCTACGTCTCGGCCAAGCTCGGTGAGAAGGTCCTCGCCGAGCTGCGGGAGGAGTTCGTCGACCGCGTCCTCGCACTGCCGCTGTCGACCGTGGAGCGCGCGGGCTCGGGCGACCTGATCACCCGTACCTCGCGCGATGTCGACGCGCTGTCCCGCACGGTGCGGCACGCCGTGCCCGAGACGCTGATCGCCCTGGTGGCCGGGGCCTTCGTGCTCGGCGCGCTCGCCCTGGCGGGGCCGCTGCTCATGCTGCCCTCCCTGGTCGCCGTGCCACTGCTGTGGTTTTCCACCCGGTGGTACCTCAAGCGGGCCAGGGACGGCTACCTGCGCGAGAACGCCGCGTACGCCGACATGACCGAAGGGCTGAGCGAGACCGTCGAGGGCGCGAGGACCGTCGAGGCGTTCGGCCTGCAGCACCGCCGGCACCTGCGCACCGACCGGGACATCGCGCGTTCCTGGGCGGCCGAGCGCTACACCCTGGGCCTGCGCACCGTGTGGTTCCCGGCGGTGGAGTTCGGTTACGTGCTGCCCATCGTCGCGACGCTGCTCGCGGGCGGCCTGTTCTACCTGGAGGACTGGGTGTCGCTCGCCCAGGTCACCGCGGCCACCCTCTACGTGCAGCAGCTCATCGACCCCCTCGACCGGCTGCTGTCCTGGGTGGACGAGCTGCAGGTCGGCGGGGCGTCCATGGCGCGGCTGCTCGGCGTGGCCAACGTGCCCGACGACCGCGACCCGGGCGCCGAGCGGCCCGACGGCGAGAGCATGGTGGCCGACGACGTGCGGTACGCCTACCGCGAGGGCCACGACGTGCTGCACGGCGTCTCACTGGAGGTGTCTCCCGGCGAGCGGCTCGCGATGGTGGGCCCGTCCGGCGCGGGCAAGTCGACGCTGGGCCGCCTGCTCGCCGGCATCCACGGGCCGCGCACCGGTGAGGTGCGGGTCGGCGGCGTCCCGCTCGTCGAGCTGCCGCTGGACGAGCTGCGCGGGCACGTCGCCCTGGTCACCCAGGAACACCACGTGTTCCGCGGCACGCTGCGCGACAACGTGCTCATCGGGCGGCCGGGCGCCGGCGACGCAGAGGTCGAGAACGCGCTCGCGGCCGTGGACGCCAAGGAATGGGTCGAGGCGCTGCCGGACGGCCTGGACACGCAGGTCGGTTCGGGCGGCGTCGCGGTGTCGCCCGCGCAGGCCCAGCAGGTCGCGCTGGCCCGGCTGGTGCTCGCCGACCCGCACACGCTGGTGCTCGACGAGGCCACCTCGCTGATCGACCCGCGCGCCGCGCGCCACCTGGAGCGGTCGCTCGCGGCCGTGCTCGAGGGGCGTACGGTGATCGCCATCGCGCACCGGCTCTACACCGCGCACGACGCTGACCGGGTCGCCGTCGTCGAGGACGGCCGGATCAGCGAGCTGGGCTCGCACGACGAGCTGGTCGCCGCGGGAGGCGCCTACGCCGCCCTCTGGGACAGCTGGCACGGCACCTCCCGCTGACCCGCCATCCCGATCCACGGACGCTCGCCGAGTTGCTCGGCGTACGGGGGCGCCGGCATCGCCGCACCCCGTCTCGCCGTCGCGGCGCCCAGTGCGTAACACCCCCCGAGGCGGAGGGTGAGGGGCCGGCCGCCCGGGGGGAGGGGCGGCCGGTCTACGTGGGAAGACAGCCTTCCGGAGCGGAGGGGCCGCCCGGGGAGGGCGGCCGTTTGGGAAGGTGGGGCGGGGTGGGTTATGCGGGGAGGGATCTTTTGAGGAAGTCGACCTGGAGGAGCAGGAGGTTCTCGGCGACGATCTCCTGCGGGGTCATGTGGGTGACGCCCGATAGGGGCAGCACGGTGTGGGGCCGTCCGGCGGCGACGAGCGCCGAGGACAGGCGCAAGGTGTGCGCCGCCACCACGTTGTCGTCGGCGAGGCCGTGGATCAGCAGCAGCGCCCGCTCGAGCTTCTCGGCGTCGGCCATCAGCGAGGACCGGTCGTACACGTCGGGACGCTCGCCGGGGTGGCCGAGGTAGCGCTCGGTGTAGGCGGTGTCGTAGAGCCGCCAGTCGGTGACCGGGGCGCCGGCGATGGCCGCGTGGAACACGTCGGGCCTGCGCAGGACGGCGAGGGCCGCGAGGAAGCCGCCGAACGACCAGCCCTTGATGGCCACCCGGCTCAGGTCGAGGTCGTCGGGGTAGAGCTGGGCGGCGCCCCTCAGCGCGTCGACCTGGTCTTCCAGCGCGGGCGTGGCGAGGTCGTGGAGCACCTCGCGCTCGAAGGCGGGGCCCCGGCCCGGGGTGCCCCGGCCGTCCGCCACGATCACGGCGAAGCCCTGGTCGGCGAACCACTGGGACTCCAGGAACCCGCGGCCGGAGGCCAGCACGCGCTGGGCGTGCGGCCCGCCGTAGGGGTCCATGAGGACGGGCAGCCGCCGGGAACCGGGCACGTGCCCGCTCGGCAGCAGCACGGCGGTCGCCAGCTCGCGCTCGCCCGTACGGACCAGCGAGACCCGGGGCTCCAGCTTCGGCCGCTCGGCCAGCGACCCGATGTGCAGGCGCGTGTCGCCGCGCCGCACCTGGACGGTGGTGCCGGGGCCGTCGAGGGTCTGGCTGGTGATCAGCAGGGTGCCGGCGGACAGCCGGCCGTTGTGGACGCCGGGCTCGGCGGTGACCGGGGAGATGGCTCCGGCCGACCACGTCCACAGGTGGATCTCGGTGGGCTCGGTGCTCGCGCGGAACAGCACGGTGTCGCCGTCGACGTCCACCACGTCGCGGACCTGGAGGGTCGGTGGGGTGACCGGGGCGTCCCCGATGATCAGGCGCCGGCCGCCCTCGGCGTCGGCCACCCACACGAGAGTGCCGTCGGACAGCCGGGCCGGGACCCCGCCGACGACGTCGGTCCATGCCGCGTCGGTGTCCTCGCGCGCGAGCTCGGTCGCGCCGGTGGCCGGGTCGACGGTGCGGAGCCGGACGGCCTTCTGGTCGCGGGGCATGGTGACGATCGCGAGGCCGTGCCGGTCCCAGGAGGCGGTCACCAGGTATTCGTCGTCGAACGGGACGGGCACGCGCGAGCCGTCCAGCCCGAGGACCAACAGCTCCACGGTGGCGTTGGGCGTGCCGGCGGCGGGATAGGCCACCGCGGCCGGGGTACGGGACGGGTTCGCCGGGTCGGCGATGTGCCAGATCTGGACGGGGGACTCGTCGGCCCGCTCGGCGAGCAACGCCGTGCCGTCCGGGGACCACCAGTATCCGCGCATGCGCTCGAGCTCCTCGGCGGCGATGAACTCCGCCAGGCCGTAGGTCACCCCCTCGGCATCGGGGGCGGCCAGCGCGCGGTCGGCGCCTGTCGCGACGTCCTGGACGTGCAGGGCGCCGCCCGTGACGTACGCGACCTTGGCGCCGTCGGGGGAGAGGCGCGGGTCGATCACCGGCCCGGGGGTCTCCAGGCGCCGCACGGCCCCTGATCTCAGGTCGGCCAGGTAGAGCCCGCCCGACAGCGCGAACACGGCGCTCGACACGGCGGCGTCCGTGGCGTAGGCGACGACGCCGCCCGCCTGCTCCCTGGCCCGCTCGCGGCGCGCCCGCTCCTCGGCGGGCAGGTCCTCGTCGGCGGCGCCGAGGGCGGTGGGGTCGACGAGCAGGCGCTCGGCGCCCGAGGTGAGGTCGAGCTCCCACAGGCAGGTCACCGGGTCGGTGCCGGACCTGCTGCGCAGGAAGGCGACGCGACCGCCGTCAGGGGAGATGGTGAACCCGCGGGGCACCCCCAGGGTGAAGCGGCGGGTCCTTGCGTAAAGGCGCGGAAAGCTCTCACTCATGCCCTCATCCTGCCAGGCCGGCACGGGAGCCCGCCGTTTCTGTCGGCGCGCGAGGTTAGTCTCGACGGCATGACCGATCGTCGTTTGCTGCTCGTGCACGCCCACCCCGATGACGAGACCAGCGGCACGGGCGCCACGATGGCCAAATATGCCGCCGAAGGCGCCCATGTCACGCTCGTCACCTGCACCCTCGGCGAAGAGGGCGAGATCGTCGTCCCCGACCTGGCACACCTCGCCGCGGACAAGGAAGATCGCCTCGGCGAGCACCGCATCGACGAGCTCGAGGCCGCCTGCAAGGCGCTGGGAGTCGACGACCACCGGTTCCTCGGCGGGGCCGGCCGTTGGCGCGACTCCGGCATGATGGGCGTCTCCACGAACGACCACCCCGGCTGTTTCTGGCGCGCCGACCTCGACGAGGCGGCCGGCGAGCTGGTGAAGATCATCCGTGAGGTCCGGCCGCAGGTGCTCGTGACCTACGACGAGAACGGCTTCTACGGTCACCCCGACCACATCCAGGCCCACCGCGTCGCCTGGCGGGCCTTCGAGCTGGCCTCCGACTCCTCGTTCGGCGAGGGCGAGCCGTGGCAGATCGCCAAGTTCTACATGACGACCATGCCGAAGTCGGCGATGCGGCGCGTCGCCGAGGTGATGCGCGACTCCGACTTCGACTTCTTCACCGAGGAGACGCTGGACGACCTGCCCTTCGGCTCGGCCGACGCCGAGATCACCGCCGAGATCGACGCCCGGGCGCACGCCGCCGCCAAGCTGGAGGCCATGCGGGCGCACCGCTCCCAGATCGACCTCACCGCGCCGTGGTTCGTGATCTCCCAGCGCATGGGCGAGGAGTCCATCGGCATCGAGCACTTCATCCTCAAGGCCGGTGCGCGCGGGCCGGCCGGGCGTGTCCTGCCGGCGGAGGCCGGCGGGCTCGGCGAGCCGGGCGACCGCGAAGACGATCTCTTCGCGGGCATCGGCTAGCCTTGGCCATTATGGAAGAAGAGCAGGTCGAGGCCCCTGTACGGCACGAGGCCGGCCCGGTGACCACCGGCGCGGCCTACGGGCTGCTCTTCGTCCTCGGCGTCGTGTTCGGCGTCGTGTCGGGGCTTTCACACTCCTGGGCCGTGGGCGACGCCGTGCGGCCCATCCCGATCGTCCTCTCGCTCGTCCTGTTCGGGCTGCTGTACGGCGCGGGGCGGCTCATGGGCAGCAAGCTGGGCGCCTTCGTCCCCGGCATGGGCTGGATGCTCGCGGCGCTGCTGTTCTCGGTCATGCGGCCCGAGGGCGATCTGATCGTCGCGGCCAACGCGGCCGGTTACTGGTACCTCGGGTGCGGGGCGCTGGCCCTGGTGACCGCCGTCCTGCTCATTCCCTCGTCGGGCTCCTGGCTGCTGCACCAGGGCTCGTACGGCAAGGCACGCCCGATGAACATATCGGGTGGTACGTCCGCATAAAGTGGCCGCCCTGAGCGACAATCGAGGCATGCGCGGCCGTTACCGGGCGAGACAGGTCATCAACTACGTCAACCTGTCGACGCCGCTCGGCCTGCTCATCGCCGTGGCCGGGCGGGCCCGGGTGCGGCGCGGCGAGCACGGCCTGCTGTACGCGCACGGATACCGCATCCCCTTCCCGGTCGCCGGGGCCTTCACGGTGGGCAACGTCGTCCTGACGGCCCACGAGGAGGGGTATCTGACCGGAGCCCTCCTCAGGCACGAGTCCCGGCACGCCACCCAGTACGCCTTCTGCGTCGGCCTTCCCATGCTGATCCTGTACGTGCTCGCCGTCGCGGTCTCCTTCGTCCTGTGCGGCCATTACGCCTCCTGGAACGTGTTCGAACGCCTGGCCGATCTGGACGAGGGGGGATACCCGAGGCACCCCGCCCGATGGCGAAGGCGCACCCTGGAGTAAGGACCGCCGTCCTTCGGCGCTCGGGTGGCGACCGCCGGCGCCTTGACGGTGAGAGAGGGGGTGCGGCGATGCCGGCGCCGCCGTACGGCGGGGGCCCGGTGAACGTTCGTGGAGCGCCCTAGGCATCAGGGAGGACGTGACGGATACCTCGCACGGCTGAGGCATGTTTTTCGCCCACGGGGGATCATGACAGGAGAGTGGTGATCCGATCCCCATTTGGAACAACCCGCCTCCACTCGGCGACGAACAGGAGGGTCGAATGTCGCGAACCGTCAGCCCCGAGGTCTTTCCGGTCCCGCCGTCACGCGAGCCGGTCACCCCATCACGCGAGCCCGTCACGCCGCCACGCGAGCGCACCTTTCCCGCCGACTTCAAGGACCGCCTGACCTGCCCGCTACCCGACTTCCGCGAGATCGTGAGCGTCACCTGGCATGGCGGGTTCCGCCCGGACATCGGCGACGCCGACCAGATCCCCGTACTCCGAGCCGGTCTGCCCCCGGTCGCCACGGAGGACGCGGCCGTCACCTGGGTGGGCCACGCGACGTACGTGCTGCGCATCGGCGGCCTGACCGTGCTGACGGACCCGGTGTGGTCACGCAAGATCCCCGGCGTGCGCCAGCGGCTCACCCCGCCGGGGGTCGCGTGGAGCGACCTGCCGCCGATCGACGCCGTCGTGATCAGCCACAACCACTACGACCATCTTGACGCCCCCACGATGCGCCGGCTGCCCAAGCACACGCCGGTGTTCGTCCCCGCGAACCTGGCGAGCTGGTTCACCAAGAAGGGGTTCACGAACGTCACCGAGCTGGACTGGTGGGAGAGCGCCCGCATCGGCGATGTGAGCTTCGATTTCGTGCCGGCGCACCACTGGAGCCGCAGGACGCTGTTCGACACCTGCAAGTCGCTGTGGGGCGGCTGGGTGCTGACGTCGCCGGACCAGCGGATCTACTTCGCCGGCGACACCGCCTACGGCGACCGCTTCAAGCAGATCGGCGACCGCTACCCGGGCATCGACCTGGCGCTGATGCCGGTGGGCGCCTACGAGCCGCGCTGGTTCATGCACGTCTCGCACGTCGACCCGGCCGAGGCCGTCCAGGCGTGCGCCGACGTGGGTGCGCAGCGGATGGCGACCATGCACTGGGGGACGTTCGTGCTGTCCGGCGAGCCGCTGATGGCCCCGGTACAGGAGGCCCGCGCGGCCTGGATCGCCTCCGGACGCGCCCGCGCCGACCTCTGGGACCTCGCCATCGGCGAGACCCGCATCCTCACCGGCTGAGACGAGGTACTGCTGAGCCGTGTTCTCACCGGCTGAGAGGAGGCACGTTCGACCGCGTCCGCACCGGCGGCGGCCGGCCGGACTCCTCTGCCTGGCCGCGCTCGCGGTCTCCCTCATCACCGGGCCGAGCAGCTCTCGGCGTTAGCGGGGTCTAGGCGCGGGTGGTCGGGTACGTGCGCGGTCCCGCGCCGAGAGCGTCCAGGCAGAGTTGGGCGAACGACCCGATGCCCGGCAGCAGGAGCAGCCAGCCGGCCAGTGCCCAGCCGAGGTGGATGTGGGTCAGCGCGTGGGCGACCGCGGCGACCCCCTGGGTGCGGACGCCGTCCTCGCGCTCGTAGGTGATGCGCCGCAGGCCACAGGGATGGCTCTCGGCGGGGACCACCTGGAGCGCCACCGGCGCGTGCCGCACCATCCACGCGCCCACCTGCCGGCACTGCCCGCAGGTCGCGGCCACGTACAGCGACGCGGGGGGCATGCCGGGCGACATGGCGGGGCGCAGGCGCGGCAGCCAGGGGCGTACCCGGCGCCGGTAGTCGTGCCACGCGCCGCCGAACCGCCGTTCGAGCTGCTCGCCCTCATGCCAGGCCGCCAGTCCGGCCCCGTAGGCGAAGGTGACGGCGGCCGCCGCGAGGAAGGCCGGGTCCAGCGGGGCCAGCAGGAGGTACCCGGCCGTCATCGCGACCTGCATCGGGTTGCGCACGTAGGCGTAGGGCCCGCCCGTCACCAGCCGGACCGGCGCGTCGTACGGCAACGGTGTGCCCCGTCCCACGACGGCGAACTCGCGCACCGCCGCGAGCCCGAACACCATCGGAGCGGCGAGCGCCTGGGCCGCGAGGGCGAGCATCCAGCCGGGCTGCCGCCACACTCCCGTCAGCGCCACCGGCGCCACGAGACCGAGCCCGCCCGCCAGCACGACCTGGAACGCGGCCCTGGCCGGGAGCAGGCGCCGTTCCTCGGTCCATCGGGCGAGCAGGAGGCCCGGTACCAGGGCGAAGGCGATCGCCGCCGCCTCCCCGGCCCACCAGTGCGAGCCCAGTACGACGACCGGCTCGGCCCGCGGCATGAGCGCCAGGTCGAGCCAGGCCGGCAGGGCCGCGGTGAGCGGGACGGGCGCGCGCGGAGCGGCCAGCGCGGGGCACGCGCCCCACAGCACCGCCCACCCGAGCAGCAGGTCGGCCGGGACGCCGGCCAGCAGACCGCCTTCCGCGTGGAAGGTCCACCAGCCGGCGCGGAGTGCGACGACGTTCACCACGGCGAGGACCAGGAGGTTCCACGCGGTGGCGAGGATGGCGGCGGCGACCCGGGACTCGCCCGGCCGCCGCACCCGGGCCGCCACCAGCAGCACGGCCACCGGCCCCATGAGCGCCACGGCCCGGATGATCCCCGCGTCCAGCCTCATCGGGTGAAGGTCTCCGCGAGGTAGGCGGCGGCCTGGCCGGTCGCGTACCTCTGGAGGGGGCCGAAGTACCAGGCGGGGTCGAAGGTCCTGCGGTAGCGCAGGGTGACGCTCAGCCGCGCGGGGGTCCAGGTGAACTCGGCTTCCCGCAGGTCGAGCCAGCGCGCCAGCGTGGTGTCCCGTACCACCTGGAACACCACCCGGCCCGGCGCGCTCTCCTTCACCCGGAGGGTCATCGAGCGCGGCTCGGGCACGGCCCCGATGCCGAGGGAGCGGCGCGGGGTGAAGGTGATCTCGCGGACGGCGCCGACCTGGAGCCCTTCGCCTCGCGCCGAGAGCGGCCGGGGAAAGCCCATCCGCAGGAGGGGTGAGCCGAACGCGGCGAACGCGGGCGGCGTGGCCAGGGCCCGCCCGACGTCCGCCGCGCCGGTCGCCCGGGTCGCGGTCACCGCCTCACCTCGGGGCAGCGACGTGGCATCGGTGGCGCCTTCGGCGGCGGTGAGCAGCAGCAGCGGCACGATGATCACGCTCATGCCACCCCGGTGCCGGCGGCTCCAATCGATCAGCAGCCCGAAGGCCAGGCCGGAGGCGTAGAAGACCGGCGCGGCGAAGAGCAGGCAGACGATGCCCTCGCCGAGCAGCGGGCCGGCGAGGGCGAGCCCGATGGTGATGGTCGCCATGATCAGGCCGGTGGCCGATCGGGGCCGCGTGGTGAGCGCGATGGTGATGGCGATGACGGCGGGGATGCCCACGTAGAACACCGCCGTCTGCTCCAGCTCCCCGGTGTGGAGCACCTTGTACGCCAGCATCGCCGCGAACAGGGCCGCGAGCACGCCTGCCAGGATTCGCCGCGATCGCCTCTGGTGTCCCTCGTCCGGTTCCATGCGGCCCCCTTCATCGAGCGGTTTAATCGAGCGATTAAACCGTATGATGAGCGGGCATGGCGACGCAAGAGGGGTGTGCATGACGAAGCAACCGGGCGCGGAGACGCGGGAACGCCTCATCGAGGCGGCGGCGCGCACGATTCGCGCCGAGGGCTACGCCGGCACGAGCGCGCGCACGATAGCCAGGGCCGCGGAGGTCAACTCGGCGCTGGTCTTCTACCATTTCGGCGGCGTCGACCCGCTCCTGCTCGCCGCGCTCGACCGCTCGTCGGAACAGCGGATGGCGGCCTACCAGGCGGCCGTGGACAAGGCGCGCACGCTGGAGGAGCTCGTGGAGGTGGCGACCGAGATCTACCGCGCCGACCTCGAAGGCGGGCACATCACGCTCTTCTCCGAACTGGTCGGCGCCGGCATCGCCCGCCCGCAGCTACGCGAGGAGATCGTCAAGAGGGCCGAGCCGTGGATCGCGTTCATCGAGCAGACCCTCGAGCGCGTCATCGGCGGCTCGCCGCTCGCCAAGCTCCTGCCGCCGCGCGACCTCGCCTACGCGTCCATCACGTTCTACCTGGGGGTGAACCTCTTCACCCACCTGGACGCGGACCGCTCCCGCACCGAGGCCCTCTTCGCCCTCGCCGAACGCGTCGCCCCCCGCGCCAAGCTCCTCACCGTCCGCCTCCCGCGCCGTCGCGCCTGAGGTCCGCTGGAGGAAATGAGCGGTACCGCCACCCGCTGACGTGGCGGCCCGCCGGGCCACCCCCTGGGGCCGGACGGGGACGTCTCATCGTGGCCGTGTTACGGGGACCACGGTGAGCAGGTGGTCCAAGCCTTTGAAATCCTTGGGGTTGCAGGTGTAGAGGGGAAGCCGGTTCGCGATGGCCACGCAGGCGATCATCAAATCCGCTGTGCGCGGACGGGGTTTGCGACCGGACGCGATGACCGCGGTCCACAACTGACCGTACTCGCGGGCGGCGGTGTCATCGAACGGCAGAGGGTCGAACTCGGCTTCGGCGGTCTGCAGGATCTTCATTCGCTGGGCGAGTTCCTGCGCGCCGGTGGCCGCCAGCACGCCGACCGACAACTCGGCCGTGGTGATAGCGCTGATCATCATCTCGTCCGGCAGTTCGTCGGGGTCGATTCCGGCACGCAGGATGAGGATGTTGGTGTCCAGCAAAGTGCTACGGCGTGGCACCGGCGGCGCGACTAGAAGGGGTCGCAGGCCGGCAGGGTGACGGTCACGGTGAGGCCGCCGCCTTCGCGCGGGCGGGCGTCGATGTGACCGTCGTGGGCTCGGACGACCGAACGCACGATGGACAGGCCCAGGCCGGCGCCTTTGGTGATGAGCCGTTCGGCGCCCAGGCGGCGAAACGGCTCGAACAGTGAAGGGATCTCATACGGCGGCACCACGGGCCCGGTGTTGCTCACCTCCACCTCTACGGTGGCGTCGGCGCGGGTGCGGCTGAGGACGCTCACCCAGCCGCCGTCCTCGACGTTGTGCCTGACGGCGTTCTCCACCAGATTGTGCACCAGTCGTTCCAGCAGCAGCGCGTCACCCAGGGTGAAGGCCTCGCCCGCCTGCTCCTTCACGATCACCCCCGCCTGTTCGGCCTCGGTGGCGCTCTGGGCGACCACGTGGCCGACCACGTCGGCCAGGTCGACGGGGAGCCGTTCGGTGATCTCCTTCTCCGAGCCGGCCAGGAGCAGGAGGCCGCTGATCAGCCGCTCGTGCCCGGAGTTGATCTCCAGGAGGCTCTCGCCCAGCTGTTTGACGTCCTCGGAGGCGGATTTCCGGTGCATGGCCAGCTCGACCAGGGCGCGGCCGACGGTCAGCGGGGTGCGCAGCTCGTGGGAGGCGCTGGCGACGAAGTGGCGCTGGCCGTCGAAGGAGTGATCCAGCCGTTCCACCATGGTGTCGAAGGTGTCGGCCAGGTCCTTGACCTCGTCGTCGGGGCCCTTGAGGGCGATGCGCTCGTGCAGGCCCCGCCCTGCCGCGGGGGCCGCGGCGATCCTGCGGGCGGTGTCGGTGACCAGGTGCAGCGGGGCCAGTACCCGTCCGGTGACCAGCCAGCCGAAACCGGCCGCCGCGCCGCCCACGACGAGCAGCGCGAGGCCGCCCAGGGTGAGCAGGGAGGTGGTCGCGGCCTCGTGCAGCGTGGCCTGCTGCCGGCTCATCCATTTCTCGGCGTCGGCGATGGAGGACAGGCTGGCGGGGTCGCCGTCCACGATGTACGTCGACTCGCCGGCGGGGCTCGTGCGAGCCAGGACCTTGGTCTTGGACCCGAGCTGCTGGTTGAACAGGGCGTAGGTGGTGGCCAGCAGCACCATCCCCGCGATCAGGAACAGGCCGCCGTAGATGAGGGTCAGGCGGGCGCGCAGGGTGATGCGGCGCGGCAGCAGTCTGGGCTTTCTCACGCGATCCGGTATCCCACTCCTGTGACGGTCTCGACGACCTGTGGTTCTCCGAGTTTGCGGCGCAGCTTGAGCACGGCCAGCCGTACGGCGCCGGTGAAGGGGTCGGCGTGCTCGTCCCACGCCTTCTCCAGCAGGTGCTCGGCCGAGACGGCGGCCCCATCGGCGCGCAGCAGTTCGACCAGGACGGCGAACTCCTTCTTCGACAGCGGCACGTAGCGGCCGTCGCGGAAGACCTCGCGGCGTGCGGGGTCCAGGGTGATGCCGGCGCGGCGCAGCACCGGCGGCGCGGCCGGGCGCGAGCGCCTGCCCAGGGCCTGGACGCGGGCGGCCAGTTCGGGGAAGGCGAAGGGTTTGGTGAGGTAGTCGTCGGCGCCGATGGACAGGCCGCTGACGCGGTCGATGATCCCGGCGGCGGCGGTGAGCATGATCACGCGGGCCGTCGAGGCCGTCTCGACCAGTTCGCGGCAGACCTGGTCGCCGTGGACGGCGGGCAGGTCGCGGTCCAGGATGACGACGTCATAGTCGTTGACGCTCGTGCGCTGCAGTGCCGCCGCGCCGTCGTGGGCGACGTCGACGGCGTGCGCTTCGGCGCGCAGCCATTCGGCGATCGCGCCGGCGAGCGTCGGCTCGTCCTCCACCACCAGTACCCGCATCTGTCACCGTTCCTCTCGCTTCACGGGTAATGGTGACCGGTCGGGGCGTTTCCTCGGCGTTAGTGATCGTTGATGGAAACGCCACGGAAACGCGCGGCCGGGTTGCATCAGCTTCGACAGGGCCGGAACGGTTCCGGCCTTGCCTGGAGGAGACGACATGATGCGAAAGATGGCTCTACCGCTGATCCTGGCGCTCGCTCTGACCGGATGCGGCGCGCAGGCCGGAACGGGGGCGAAGGTGGCCTCGGCCGGCGACGGCAAGGGCGGTGCGGGCGCCGCCCCCTCGGCGAGCCTGAGTCAGGATGAGATGGGGGTGAAGTTCGCCCAGTGCATGCGCGAGAACGGCGTGCAGGTGGAGGACCCGAAGCCCGGCAAGGGCGTCATGCTCAAGTTCGACAAGGGCAGTGGTGTGAGCGAGGCGACGGTGAACAAGGCCATGGAGGCCTGCCGCCAGTACGACCCGCAGGCCAACGCCTCCCCCGAGAAGGACGCCAAGATGGCCGAGAACGGCCGCAAGTTCGCCGCGTGCATGCGCGAGAACGGCGTGGAGTCCTTCGCCGACCCTGCGCCCGGTCAGCGCGGCATCAAGATCGACGGCAAGATCGCCGACGACCCGGACTTCCAGAAGGCGCAGGAGGCGTGCCAGGCCCTCCTGTCCGCCGGAGCAGGCCAGTGACGGCACAGCAGAGCGGGGAGGCCGAGCAGGCGCGTCCGCGCAGGCGAAGGCGCCGCGGGCGGCGTATCGCGCTCGCGCTGCTCGTGGTGAGCGGCGGTGGCGCGGCGGCCGTGGCCACTCTCGGCCTGGGCGGCGGCTCCCCGGCCGGTGGCGCGGCGGCCACCCGGCTGCCACCCAAGAGCGCCGATGTGATCAAGCAGACCCTCACCGACGCCCAGAGCGCCGACGGCAGCCTCGGCTACGGCCCCTCCACCGCCGCCACCAGCCGCCTGCCCGGCACGCTGACCCGCGTGCCGGACACCGGCGCGCGCATCACCCGCGGCCACGCGGTCTTCGAGGTCGACGACAAGCCGGTGACGCTGATGTACGGCACGCTGCCCGCCTACCGCACGCTGCGCACCGGCGTCGAGGGCACCGACGTCAAGCAACTGGAGAAGAACCTGAAGGCGCTCGGCTACAGCGGTTTCACCGTCGATGAGGAATACACCTACGGCACCGCCGAGGCGGTCAGGCAGTGGCAGGAGGACCACGACCTGGAGGAGAGCGGTGTCGTGGAGCTCGGCCGGGTCATCTTCGCCCCCGGCGCCATCCGCGTGGACACCTTGGCGGCGGGGAACGGCGACCTGACGGGGCCGGGGCGCAAGGTGCTGTCCTACACCGGCACCGCCAAAGCGGTCACCGCCTACCTGGACGCCGCCGACCAGCGGCTGGCCAGGAAGGGCGGCAAGGTGAGCGTGACGCTGCCCGACGACACCACCCTGCAGGGCCGCATCAAGGAGGTCTCCACCATGATCGAGCCCGCCGCCGGCGGCGGCGACCCGTCGACGAAGGTCGAGGTGGTGGTGGAGCTGCGCGGCAAGAAGGCGCAGAAGGCCGCCGAGACCTACGCCCTGGCCGCGGTGGACGTCGCCTTCACCGCGGGCAGGCGCGAGAACGTGCTGACCGTGCCGGTCGCCGCGCTGGTGGCGCTGCGCGAGGGCGGCTTCGGCGTGGAGGTGATCAATGGCGCGACCTCGGCGTACGTACCGGTCAAGACGGGCCTGTTCGCCTCAGGCCGGGTGGAGGTCTCCGGTGCGGGGATCTCCGAGGGCATGAAGGTGGGGATGCCCAGATGATCTCCTTGAGGGACGTGCGCAAGATCTACCCCGGCGGGGTGGCCGCCCTGGCCGGTGTCACGCTGGACATCGAACGCGGCGAGCTGGTGGCGATCGTGGGCCCTTCGGGGTCGGGCAAGTCGACCATGCTGAACCTGCTGGGCACCCTGGACCTGCCGACCTCCGGCAGCGTGCACATCGAAGGTCACGACGTGGGCAGGCTGCCGGATGCCAAGCTGTCGGCGCTGCGGGCCGGCCGGATCGGCTTCGTCTTCCAGCAGTTCCACCTGGCCGCCGGCACGAGCGCGCTGCGCAACGTCGCAGACGGGCTCCTGTACTCGGGGCTGCGTCCACGCGAGCGCCGCCGTCGCGCGGCCGCGGCGCTGGAGCGGGTGGGGCTGGCCCACCGCATGGACCACGAGCCGCACGAGCTGTCGGGCGGCGAGCGCCAGCGGGTCGCGGTCGCGCGCGCCGTGGCGGGCGAGCCTTCGCTGCTGCTGGCCGACGAGCCGACCGGCGCCCTGGACACCGCCTCGGGTCAGGGCGTGATGCGGCTGCTGCGGGACCTGCACGCCGCCGGCACCACCGTGGTGATCATCACGCACGACCTGGAGATCGCCGCGGGGCTGCCGCGGCAGGTGCGGATGCGCGACGGCCTGGTGGTCGAGCCCGCCGTCTCGGGGGTGGGCTGAATGGCCGCCACGGCCGGTGTGGCCGCCGGGGAGCTGCACCCGGCCAGGATGTGGCCGGGCGACGTGCTCGAGGTCGGCGCGGTGGGCCTGCGCACCCGCCCGATGCGGGCCTTCCTGTCGGCGCTGGGCATCGCCATCGGCATCGCGGCGATGGTGGCCGTGGTCGGCCTGTCGGCCTCCTCCCAGGCCGGACTCGACCGCACCCTGGCCACGCTGGGCACCAACCTGCTCACCGTCTCGCCCGGCACCACCATGCTGGGCGAGCAGGCGCAGCTGCCCACCGAGGCCGAGGACATGGTCGCCAGGATCGGCGGAGTGCAGTCGGTCTCGGCGATCGGCCTGGTCGACGGCGCCAAGGTGTACCGCACGAACAAGATCCCCGAGGCGCAGACCAACGGGCTCGCCGCCTACGCCGCCCGCACCGACCTGATCGCGGCCGTCGGCGGCCAGGTGCGCAGCGGCGCCTGGCTGAACGAGGCGACCGCCGCCTACCCCGCGACCGTCCTCGGCTCGGCCGCGGCCGAGCGCCTGGGCATCGCGCAGGCGGGTCCTGAGCGGCAGGTCCTGATCGGCGGGCGCTGGTTCACCGTCGTCGGGATCCTCGACCCGGCGCCGCTGGCACCCGAACTGGACGGCGCCGCCCTGGTCGGCTGGCCCGCGGCCGAGTCCGTGCTGGGGTTCGACGGGCACGCCACCACCGTCTACACCCGCTCGCTGGAATCCGAGGTGGAGGCGATCCGCTCGGTGCTGGGCGCCACCGCCAACCCGCAGGCGGCCAACGAGGTGGAGGTCTCGCGTCCCTCCGACGCGCTGGCCGCCAAGCAGGCCGCGGGCGCGGCCTTCACCGGGCTGCTGCTCGGCCTGGGCGCGGTCGCGTTGCTCGTCGGCGGGGTCGGGGTGGCCAACACGATGGTCATCTCGGTGCTGGAGCGGCGAGCCGAGATCGGGTTGCGCCGCTCCCTGGGCGCCAGGCGCGGTCAGATCCGCACCCAGTTCCTGGCCGAGTCGCTGCTGCTGTCGGCGCTGGGCGGGGTGGGCGGCGCGCTGCTGGGCAGCGGGGTCAGCGCGGGTTACGCGCTGTCGCAGGGCTGGCCGGTCGTCGTGCCGTCATGGGCGGTGCTCGGCGGCCTGGCCGCCACGCTGGCCATCGGCGCTCTGGCCGGGCTGTACCCGGCGATCCGCGCCTCCCGCCTGTCCCCCACACAGGCGCTGGCGGCCACCTAGCACTCAGGAGCGCCGTTCAGGACCAGGTTTGGCCGTCGGGGGTGTCGGTGACCTTGACGCCGAGGGTGGCCAGTTCGTCGCGGAGGCGATCGGAGGTGGGCCAGTCCTTGGCATCGCGGGCCTTGGCGCGGGCCTCCAGGAGCTCGGTGGCGCCGGGCGGGAGGACCGGGACGGCCGGAGGCTTGCCGATGTCGATCGAGAGGTCCAGGCCGAGGACGTGGTCCAGGTGCAGGAACGTCTCGAAGCGCGAGCCCGGGTCCACCGTCTCGTCCCGCTCGAGCTCGCGCACGACGCGCAGCGCGGCGGGCGTGTCGAGGTCGTCGTCGAACGCGGCCCGGGCGCGGGCGGCGTACTCGGCGGCGATCGGGCGGCTGGGGGACTCGGCCCATTCGGCGACGCGCTGCCGCCAGCGGCGGAGCGTGCGGTCGGCCGCCTGGAGGGTGTCCCAGGTGAGGTTCATCTGCTGGCGGTAGCGGTGTTCGAGGAACGCGAGCCGGACCGCGAGGGGGTCGAGGCCGGCGTCCTTGACGTCGGAGAGCAGGAGGACGTTGCCGGTGGACTTGGCCATCTTGCGGCCGTCGAACAGCAGGTGCTCGCCGTGGACCCAGTGCTTGACGACGTCGTGGCCGGCCGACGCGTTGGACTGGGCCCGCTCGTCCTCGTGGTGGGGGAAGCGCAGGTCCTTGCCGCCGGTGTGGATGTCGATGTGCTCGCCGAGGAAGCGCAGCGACATGGCGGAGCACTCGATGTGCCAGCCGGGGAAGCCGCGGCCCCAGGGGGTCTCCCAGGTCATCTCGCGCTCGGCGCCCTTCCAGAGCGCCCAGTCGGCGTGGAAGCGCTTGCGGGGGTCCACACCCTCGACCCGGTGGCCGGGCTTCAGCGCGTCCAGCCGGTTTCCTGAAATTTCCCCGTAGGAGGGGAAGCTCCGGGCGTCGAAGAACACCGAGCCGTCCTCCACGGCGTACGCGTGACCCATCTCGATGAGCTTCGCGATCAGCTCGATCATCAGGTCGATGCTCTCGGAGGCGCGCGGGGTGTACTCCGGGGTGCGCACGTTCAGGGTGGACAGGTCGCGGCGGAAGGCGTCCTCGTAGAACCGGGCGATCTCCAGCGCCGAGCGCCCCTCGCGGCGGGCCTGCTGCAGGACCTTGTCCTCGCCCGAGGGGTCGATCTCGTCGTCGTCCACGAGGTGGCCGACGTCGGTGATGTTCTGGCAGATCACCGACCGGACGCGGCTCTGCTCGAGCACCCGCCGGATCAGGTCGGGCAGCAGGTAGGACCTGAGGTTGCCCACGTGGGCGTAGCGGTAGACGGTCGGCCCGCAGGCGTACAAGCGCACGACGCGCCCGTTCGCGGGAACGATGGCTTCGAGCTGCCTGGACCGGGTGTCATACAGCCGCAACATGCCACCGAGCTTAGGCGATGGATCAGCGCCCGTCCGAGCCCGGCGACTCCTCAGGCCACCTCGGGATCGAGGAAGGCGAGGATGTCGCGGTCGCCGCGCTCGCGCAGCCGGGTCAGGATCTCCTCGCGCGAGGCCCCCTCCGGCAGGCCGACGCGCCCTCCGATCAGGCGCAGCGCCTCCGCCTCCGAGGCGACCGGCGCGGTGTACCCGATGAGGTGCAGCGCCATGTTGATCGGCGGCAGCCCAGGGGCGGCCTGCGGCAGGTAGCGGGTCAGCAGCTCGCCGCCGTCCGACACGGTCAGGAAGATCGAGTCGCCCTCGCCGGCGTTGTAGTCGGCGAGCACGGGCCTGATCGACCCCATCGTCGGCTGGTTGTGCCAGCTGATCACGACGTCACCCGATGGAGTAGAGGTGGTGAGCGACCCGCCGGGTGCCATGCCGAGGTGCGCGGCGAAGCCGGTGGGCAGCGGGGACCCCGAACCTCTCAGATGCTCGGCGTTGACGTCGACGCGGTGCCACCAGCGCCCGTCGCGGCTGCGGAAGGACCGGCGGGTCATGGAAACGTCCCGGCGCGGCTGGTACGGCTCGGCCTGCTCGGGCGCGGCGACGCGGATCCATCCCCGCTGGGTGCGCTCGAACCCCGGCCCGCCCGCGTACGCGCGCACCGAGCTCTCGCTGACCTCGTAGCGGGTGGTCAGGTTGGCGACGATGCTGTTCACCGACGCCTCGCCGCCCGCCCGCTCGATCTCGCGCACGATCATCTCGCGGATGCCGATGTACTCCTCGCCGCCCCAGCGCGACAGCCCGTACCTGTTCCTGTCGACCCGCAGGAAGCGGTCGTCGGCGGTGAGCTGGTTGCGGATGCCGACCAGGCTGTAGTCCTCGCCGATGCGGGTCTGGATCTCCTCGGGGCTGAGCGGGCTCTCGGCGACGGCGAGCACGGCCTCGGCCTTCTCGTTCACGCTGCGCGGCCAGGGGACGACGTGTCCCTCGAGGATGCGCAGGTGCGGTACGGAGGCGAGCCAGCGTTCGGCGACGTCCTCCCGGATGCCGAGCTGGGCCACCATCGTGACGGCCTCGGGAAGCTTCACCGGGCCGTCGGTGAAGAGCTGACGGGTCTTCTCCTTCAGCTCGTCGGCGCCTCCGGCCACCAGCCAGCCGTCGACCTGGTCGTACCCGGTCAGCAGAGTGCGGATGAACCGCCACGTCGGCACGCCCAGCGTCAGCAGCTCCGTGCGGTGCCAGGGCACCGCCGCCGCCAGGTCCTCGATGGGCACGGCCGAGCCGAGCCGGCCACGCAGCCACGCCAGGTGGGCGGCCAGCGGGGTCGCGTCGGGGGTGGCGAGCCGCGCCTGGACGTGGTCGCGCAGGTCGCGCTCGATCTGCCGGATGCGCTCGCGGGTGACCGAGAACCGCTGTGCGAGCTCGTCGAGCGTCACCCGCCGCTCGGCGTAGACGCGGTCCTTGGCGATGGCCCGCTGCCGGTCGTCGAGCGCGGCGAAGATCTCGTCGATCAGCTCGGGGATCGGCCGCTCAGGCTTCGCGGGCGGGACGGGCGCGGCGACGGCGTCGTGCCCGGGCTCGGTGTCGGACGCGAGGAGCCGCGACAGCACACTCGCGAACAGGGCGTACACCTCCTCCCTGGCCTGTGGGGTGCGCAGGCTCTTCTCCGGGTCGGTCATCCGGAGCAGGGGCAGGATGTCGCCGAGCGGGAGGTGCCCCCAGCAGGCCATGGCCAGATCGGCCAGCCGTCCCGCCACCTGAGCGGTTCCGGCGATCAGGCAGGCCCGGTCCAGGGGGAGCGCCTGCCACCACGCGTCCGGGAGACGGGTGTCGCTCGCGATCGGCTCGACCTGGCCGGGTGCTGTCCAGCGCAGGGGAGGCACGATGTCGCTAAGGCTCAGATTCATGGGGGTCCAACCGGCATGGGGCTTGAGTCGGGATGAGACTCGCTCTTATCCGCAGTTCAGGTTATTGGGTCACGGCGGCAGGAAGGGACTTGCCCGGCCGGAGTAGGACACGTAGAGCCGCTCGGCGGCCCGTGTGCAGGCCATGTAGAGCAGCCCCCGTTCCCGTTGCAGGTCGTGCGCGCGTGCCGTCGGATCCTCGGCGGCGGGGGTGAGCGTGTCCGGCGCGGGCACGACGCCGTCGGCCACGCCGACGAGGGCGACCCGGCGGAACTCAAGACCTTTCAGCCCGTGGAAGGTGGTGACCCGCATACCCGCGCCCGACGCTCCGAGCGCCGCCTTGGCGCCCTTGACCAGCTCGCCCGTGCGGGCGGCCACGGCGATGTCCTCGGCCGCCACACCCTCCTCCTCCAGCCACCCCGTGACCTGGGTCACCAGGCCGGCCAGCTCCGCCGCGCGGGAGGTGTACTCCCGCACCGCCGGGCGGTCGCCGGGATGCGTGGCACGATAGCCCACCAGCTCGGTGATGCCGTCCACCAGGCCGTCGACCGGCCCGCCGCCGCGCAGCCGCACCGCCCACGACAGGATGTCCTGCGGCAGGCGATGGGAGATCGACAGGCGCTGGCTCTCGGTCTTGATGCCGAGCGTGCTGAGCGCCACCCGGGTGTCGAAGACGCGCTGGTGGGGGTCGCCGACGATGAAGAGGTCGTCGGGCCCGGGCGGCACGGCGGCCCGCAGCAGCCGCCACTGAGCCGGGTGCAGGTCCTGGGCCTCGTCCACCACGATGTGCCGGTACGGCTCCCGCAGGGGCGCGTTGTCGCCGAGCAGGTCGCCGGTGGTCCGGCCGAGCAGCGTGGAGGCCCGGGAGGCGAGCTGGAGCAGCGTGCGCCTGCCGGAGGCGCGCAGCTGCTCGGTCACGTGCTCGATGGCCTTCCAGACGGCGGTGCGCTCGTCGTGGCCGAGCTCCACGCTGCGGCCGGGACGCTCGGCCGCCAGGTACTCCTGCACGGTGCACAGGTTCTGCGCCAGGATGACCTGCTCCCACTCGCGCAGCAGGAACGCCGCGCTGTGCAGGTCGCCGGAGATCTCCGACGCCTCCTGCCACAGCGTGGCGAGGTCGGGAGCGCCGACCAGCAGCGGAGTCCGGCCCTCCGCCTCGGAGACGATGCGGTGGGCGAGGCGCTCGACGTTGCCCACCTCGATGCGCCCGCGCACCTCCTCCTCGTCGACCAGCAGGTCGAGCTTCGCCGCAACGTCGGCCGCCACACCCTGGGAGAAGGTCACCAGCAGGACCCTGCCGTCGCCGGCCCGCGCGAGGTGCGCGGCGCGGTGCAGGGCCACCAGGGTCTTGCCGGTCCCGGCGCCGCCGGTGACCAGCACCGGTCCCTCGAAACCCGCCTGATGGCTGAGCCGGTACTGGGTCGGGTAGAGGAACGTGCACCAGTGCGGCTTGGCGAGGATCCGGTCGAGCGTGCTCGGGTCGGGCACGAAGGCCGCCCGGTCGGGGGTCCGTTTCAGGGCGGCGGGCAGGTCGGTGACGTCCACCTCCGTCACCGGGACGGCCACCCGCGAGTCCAGCGCCCGCCACGCCTCGGCCATCGACCCGCCCTGGCCCAGCACCGACAGCGGCGCGAACTGGCTCTCGGGCAGCAGCGGTTCGAGCGCGTCGAGGTTCGCGTCGGTCGTGATGAGGCGCACCAGCGGGATGAGCTGGACGTCGATGCCGAGTGCGATCAGGTCGGTGTCGCAGACGTGGGCGAACAGCCGTTCCTCGGTCGAGTCGGCGGACCGGCGCAGCGCGGGCTCCACCCGTTCGAGGGCCTCGGCGTTCCAGACCTCGGCGATCCCGATGGCGGCGTTGACCGCGAACCGGTGCCGTTGCGCGTACGACCAGGCCTCGGCGTCCGGCAGCACGGTCAGCATCCAGAACACGTCCCGCTGGCGCACCACCACCCCGCGGTGGCGGTCCGAGAGCCGCAGCGTCGCGACCCGGGAGTCCCGGGTGTTGCGCACCCGTTCGGGATGCGGGGCGGAGGTGGTGTTCTGCAGGAACCGGCGCATGGCGGTCACGACGTCCCGGCGCACGGGCTGGGCCAGTGCGCCGAGGTCCCTTGGGACCTCAGGGGCGATCGCGAGCCGGGGCATGCGGCTACCGTCAGACCATCAGGGACAGCAGGTCGCGGTCCCCACGCTCGCGCAGCCTGTTCATCAGTTCGGGCAGGCCGACCGGGCCCGTCATGCCGATGCGGGTCGCCAGCACGCGGATCGTCTCCTCCAGCGACTCGGCCTTGCCCTTGGCGGTGTGCCCGGCCAGCCGCAGCGCCGCGGCGCTCTTGTCGAGGTCGCCGGTCGCCGCCGGCACCAGCCTGGCCCGCAGGACCTTGTCCTCCTCGGCGACGGTCAGGAACAGGTGGGCTCCCGGCTGGGCGCCCATGTCGTGGAGCAGCTGCCCCAGCGACTCGATGACCGGACGGGCCTGCCAGCTCAGCGTGACCTCGCCGGCGGCGCTCATCACCGTGTGGCTGTCGCCGGGGGCCATCCCGAGGTAGGCCGCGAACCCGCTGGGCAGCGGGCACTCCCCGCCGGTGAGCTGCTCGGGGGCGATGTCGACCCTGAGCCACCACAGGCCGTCCGGATGCCGGAAGCATCTTCGGGTCATGGACACGTCCTTGAGCTGGCCGGTCGGCGTGGACGCGTCGGCTTCGCCGGGCGCGGCCTCCGCCGTCTCGCCGGCCGGGTCCTTCTTGCCGCCGCCCTTCTTGGTGCTCTGGATGCGGAGCTGCGGGACGTTCTCCAGCCACTCCTTGGCGACCTCCGGGTGGATGCCGAGGGTCGAGACCAGTTCCAGCGCGCGGGCCACCGTCGGCGGCCGGTCGGCGTTGAGTATCAGGGCGCAGGTCTGCTCGCGCAGGTCGGCGATGTCCCCCTCGACCAGCCAGTCGTCCTGGACGGTGTAACCGGGAAGCGTGGCGAGCACGAACTGCCAGGCGGGGACGTCCAGCGAGCGCAGCTCCTTGGTGTGCCACTCGGCGGCGGTCATCAGGCGCGACTTGGGGGCCGCGACGCCGAGCGTGCCGGGGAGCTTCTCCAGGTGCTGGGTGTAGGGCGCGGCCTCGGCGCTCTCCAGCCAGGCGGTGAGCCGCGCGCGCAGCTCCTCCTCCAGGGCGACGATGTCCTCGGCGGGGACGGCGAACAGCTTGGCCAGTTCCTCGGGGGCGGCGGGGGCGTCGGTGAACACGTGGTTCTGCGCCACCGCCCAGGTCTTGTCGTCCAGGTCGGCGAACGCCGCGTCGATGAGCGAGGCCATGTCCCTCTCGGTGCGGCCGGTGCCGAGGTCGTCGGTGCCGGTGCCCACGCCCGCCGGGGTCTCCGCCCCTTCGCCGGGGTCAGTGCCTTCCGGGTCCCGGGCGGCGTCCGGCGCCGCCTCGGAAGGCCCGCCGGTGGCTCCCAGGGGGTCGGCCACGATGGGGCGCGGGCCGGTGCCGTGCGGGCCGGGGGAGGCGCCGAACGGCCCCGTGTCGGGGGTGAGGGCGGCGTCGGGGCCGAACGGCCCGGCGTCCGGGGTGAACGGCCCCGGCTCGGCCGGGAAGGAGGCCGCGTCGAACGGCTCCGGCTCGGGCACGAAAGGGCGGGCAGCGGGCGCGAACCCGGCGTCGTCGGGACCGAAGGCGGGGGCGTCCTTGGCCAGGCCGGGAATCTCCGGTCTGCCGCGGCCGAAACCGTCCGTCGTGCCGAAACCGTCCGTCGTGCCGGAGCCGTTCGGCGTGCCGAGGCCGGGGAGGTCGGGTTTCCCTAGGGCGGGGATGTCCGGGCCTGGTACGGGGCCGTCGGAGGCCGCTGGGAAGGGGCGCTCGGTGCGCGGTGGCGGCGTGAACAGGGAGGCGCGGTCCCGCGAGCCGCTGGAGGACTCCCTGGACGCCTGCTGTTCCAGGGCCGCCGCGGTCAGGCGCGCCGCGGCGAGGCCGAGGGGGTCGCTGTTGTCGATCCTCGAGGTGCGCCTCTTGGGCAGCGGCGGCGCGGCGGGTCGCACGGGGAGCGGATCCGCCTGCGGGGGGTTCGCCGCGGCGCCGCGGCGCGCGGCCGGCGCCTGCGGCTCGCCGGCGGGCGCGGGCGATTCGGCCTTGACGGGCGTCTGCTGCTCGGCGGCGGCCGCGGAGGCTCCGGCGGCGGTCTCGGGGTGGGCGCTCTGGTCGCCGGCCGGGGCCAGCCGGGCGAACACCGCCGTGAACAGCGCGGTCAAGACCGGCTTGGCGCGGATGAACGGCTGGTCGGCGAGCTCGCGGCCGGTCAGCGACAGCAGCCCGAACCACGAGCCGACGCGATCGAGGGCGATCGAGACCTGCGGTTCGTCGGCCTCGTCGGGGTCCATGACGTGCAGGGCGGGCAGGACGTCGCCCACGGCCGCGGCCGGCCAGTGCTCGGTCGCCAGCTCCGTGATGAGCTCACCGAGGGCCTCGGGGCCGAGCACGGCGAAGACCCGGCTGAGCGGCACGGACCGCCACCAGGCGTCCGGCAGGCCGGGCGCGTCGCGTAGCTGCGAGAACCCGGTCGCGTCACTCCAACGAAGCGGAGGCACGAGATCACTCAGGCAGAAGTTCATCCCGTTTCCTCTCCGGTGATTCCGTTGACCAGACCATAGTCTGGCAAATCGCTCGATCGTAGACGGCCCTTAGGCCCGCACAGCCGCGAATCGCAGCCTCACGTAGTCGGCCATCCACCCCGATTCCCGGCGTAACGCCGGGGCGGCCAGCTCGTTGAGCCTTCTCAGTAACGGCTCCACGGTGGCGGGCGGCACCCCGTCGAGCAGGGAGCCCGCGAACATCCGGACCCAGTCGGCCGCGCCGTTGGGGCACTCGTCGAGGGGGGTCGGCCGGTCGAAGTACTCGAGCAGCCGCACGGTGAACCCGCCCTTCTCCAGGCGGAGCGCGTACTCGGCGGGGGAGGGGAAGTACCACGGCAGCTCCGGCTCGGGCAGCCCGTACTCCCGCCAGGCGGTGAGCATCGCGGAGGTGAGCGCGGCGCAGTTGCCGGCGCCGCCCATCTCGGCGACGAAACGGCCCCCGGGGGTCAGGGCCATGCGCACGCAGTGGATCACCGCGTCGGGGTCGCGGCCCATCCAGTGCAGGGCGGCGTTGGAGAACACCGCGTCGTAGGGCACGGGGACGCCGAAGTTCGCCCCGTCGCCGACCATGAAGTCCAGCCCGGGGTGGTGGGCGACCGCGACCTCGATCATCGCGGCCGAGCCGTCCATGCCGAGCACGGTGGTGCCCCTGGCCGCGATGTCGGCGGTCAGCACTCCGGTGCCGCAGCCGAGATCGAGGATGCGCTCGTCCGGCCGGGGGTCGAGCAGCTCGATCAGCGGCTCTCCGTGTGCCGAGACGTAGCCGAACGAGCTGTCATAGGCGCGCGCGTTCCACCGCATCAAGCTCGGCGTTTCGTGTCGCAAGGCCATCAGCTCGCATTCTCAGACATCGCTTCCCGTGTCCGTAAGTACAGACACTTTAGAGCCTTGATGTCTCAGCGACACATCTGTCCGGAGGCTTGCCTCCCGGTGGGCTCAGCCCATCGATTTCGACCAGTTGGCCTTGAGGTAGGTCTTGCCCTCGTCCGTCTGCGGGATCGTCAGCAGGACGGGGGTGCGGGGAACCGGGGGCAGCTTGGCCGCGGCCTGCCTGTCGAGCTTGCCCGACATCTCCAGCGCCTCCATGCGCGCCGGCCGGGCGAAGCCCTTGAGGAAGAGGTTCTGGACCTCGTCGCTGTAGAGGAACTCCTGCCAGAGCCGGGCGGCGGCGGGGTGCGGGGCCTTCCTGTTGATCGCCTGGACGTAGTACGAGGCGAGCGCCGCGTTCGCGGGCACCACGACCTTCCAGGCGGGCTTGTCGTCCCCGGCGGTCTGCGCGGCCTTGGCGGCGTTCACGTAGTCCCAGTCGACCAGGGTGTTGGCCTGGGAGGGGAGGCTGAAACGGCCGTCCTTCTTCAGCCGCGCGAACAAGGCGAGCCCCCGCTCGGCCTGCGGCCGGCCGTCCTGCAGCGACGCCGCCATGACGCCGTTGAACGCGGCCGCGGTCTGCAGCGGATCGCCCGGCAGCGCGACGGCGTACCCGGGCTTGAGCAGGTCCGTGAACGTCGCCGGGGCGGGGACCTTGCGCGGGTCGTACCCGATGGACATGTAGCCGCCGTAGCCGGCGTACCAGTGGCCCTTGAGATCCTTGACGTTGTCGGGGATGTCCTGCCAGGCGGCCACCTTGTACGGGGCGAAGCGCTGGGCGTTGGTGATCGCGACGTCCATGCCGAGGTCGAACACATCCGGCGCCTGGCCGGGCTTGGCGGACTTCGCCAGGTCGATCTCGCGCTGGCTGCTCGCGCCCGGCTCGGTCACGTTGATCCGCACCCCGTACTCGCCGGAGAAGCGGTCCATGACGGCGCCGTAGTTCACCCAGTCGCGCGGGATCCCGACGAGGTTCAGGGCGCCTTCTCGTCTCGCGGCCTCGACGAGCCGGTCCATCGTGCCGAACCCTTGGGCCAGGCTCGCGGCCCGCGGGTTGACCGGAGGCGGCTTCTTGTCGGTGGTGGTCGAGGATGAGCACCCGGCCACGGCTGTGGCGAGGATCACTGTGGCGACTGCGGCGCGTGATGTCACGAAACGAATACTCAGCGTCATATCCTCCCGCGTCGAGGAGGCACGCGGATGTTTGGGCCAGCGTTGGCACAGCACAGCACAGCAGGGGTGCGGGTCCGGGCGAGCGGGCCGGAGCGGCGGGAGGCCGGGGCGGGGCCCGGGTCAGCGCTCTGGGACCACCTTGGCGGCGACCACGGTCTCCTCGCGGACGGCTACCAGTGTGCCGTCGCGCTTGCGGACCTGGAGCAGGCCCCCCTCCCAGGACTCGAGGACGCCTACGGTGTCGCGGAAGCCGTCGGGGTCGCGGCGCCGGACGGTGACCCTGCGGCCCACGTCAGAGGGGGAGACGGCGATCACCAGCCTTCCGCCAAAGTGCGGTGTCACGCGGTTCGCCCCCCTCCCGTTTCAGACATGTGGCCAGCACGGCAATACTAGGTCTAGCAACCCGCGGACGAGTCGTGCGAAGGCGCGGAGAAGAAGGAGCCCGAGGTGACCTACGTCATCGCGCAGCCTTGCGTTGATGTCCTGGACAAGGCGTGCATCGAAGAATGCCCCGTCGATTGCATCTACGAGGGCAACCGCATGCTCTACATCCACCCAGACGAGTGCGTGGACTGCGGCGCGTGCGAACCCGTCTGCCCGGTCGAGGCGATCTTCTACGAGGACGACACGCCCGACCAGTGGAAGGATTTCTACAAGGCGAACGTCGAGTTCTTCGACGACCTCGGCTCGCCCGGCGGTGCCTCCAAGGTCGGCAAGATCGACAAGGATCACCCGATCGTGGCCGCGCTCCCGCCGCAGGCCGAGGAGCACTGACCTTCCGTTCGTGGCCGTTCGTGGCAACGAGAGGCCGCCGGGTACCGTGACCGCCTGGTCGCGGTACCGGCCGCCGTCATGCTCGGACGTCGACATTCAAGATCGACCCTGGGGGTAATCGATGATCGGGCTGCCCGACTTCCCGTGGGACCGGCTGGTGCCGTACAAGGAACGGGCGCTCGCGCACCCGGACGGCATCGTCGACCTCTCGGTCGGCACTCCCGTCGACCCGGTGCCCGCCGTGGTCCAGGAGGCGCTCGCGGGCGCGGCCGACAGCCCTGGATACCCCCTCACCCATGGCACCGAGCGGCTCCGCCGCGCGGTCGCCGGCTGGCTGGACCGCCGCCTCGGCGTCACGGTCGACCCCGCCGACGTCCTGCCGACGATCGGCTCCAAGGAGCTGGTCGCCTGGCTGCCCACGCTGCTCGGCCTCGGGCAGGGCGACCGCGTGGTCATCCCTTCCCTCGCCTACCCCACCTACGACGTCGGCGCGCGGCTCGCGGGCGCCACGCCGTACACCTCCGACGGCCTGCTGGGGCTCGGCCCCGAGCGGGTGCCGCTGGTCTGGGTGAACTCCCCGTCGAACCCGACGGGCCGCGTGCTGCCCGCCGAGCATCTCCGCAAGGTCGTCGCCTGGGCGCGCGAGCGGGGCGCGATCGTGGCCTCCGACGAGTGCTACATCGAGCTGGGCTGGGAAGAGCGGCCGGTCTCGATCCTGCACCCCGACGTCTGCGGCGGCTCCCATGAGGGCCTGCTCGCCGTGCACTCGCTGTCCAAGCGGTCCAACCTCGCCGGCTACCGCGCGGGGTTCGTCGCGGGCGATCCGGCGCTCGTCCGGCGGCTGCTGGAGGTGCGCAAGCACGCCGGCATGATGATGCCCGCGCCGGTCCAGGCCGCGATGGCCGCCGCGCTCGACGACGACGAGCACGCCGCCGGGCAGCGCGAGCTGTACGCCGCGCGGCGCGCCCTGATGCGGCCCGCGCTGGAAAAGGCGGGGTGGCGCGTCGAGCACTCGACGGCGGGGCTCTATTTGTGGGCGACCGATGACCGAAATTGCTGGGAACAGGTCGATGCGCTGGCCAAAATCGGCATTTTGGTCGCCCCGGGCGACTTTTATGGACATGCCGGTGCGTCGCATATCCGTATCGCCATGACGGCAACTGACGAACGGGTCAATGCGGCGGTGCTCCGCCTCCAGTAGGATCCCGCGGCATGACCGTTGCGGTCGTGCTCGCAGTGAGCGCAGCCATCTTCGTCGTCGTGCTGGGCGCCTACCTCGGCACGCGACGGCAGGACAGGACGGCTCGACCGGCTCCCAGACCCCCTGAGCCACCCGAGCCGATGTCGTCGCACCCGGCGCTGGCCCGTCCGGTCATTCTGGACCCCGACTACCTCGACCCTCGCACGATCAAGGTCGGAGACGTCATCGACCGCCAGGGGATGCGCTCACGCGTCCTCGGCGCCCTCCACCTGTCATGGCAGGGCGATCAGTGGATCGAATACCTGCTCGAAGAGGGCATGGGCCACTACTACCAGTGGCTCTCGGTCGAGGAGCGCCAGGGGCCGGACCCCGAGGACCCGCCCCACCTGGAGGTCTACCTCTGGACCCCGGTCCCGACCCAGGGCATGGTGCCGGCCAAGAGCATGCTGATCATGGAAGGCGTGGAGTTCCACCCGACCCAGCGGGGCACCGCCAGCTTCCGCTCCGAGGGCACGACCGGGTATCCCGAGCGCGGCCTGGTCGACTTCGCCGACTACCGCGCCGCCGACGGGCGGCTGCTGGGCTTCAACCGGGTCCAGGGCCAGGCATGGACCGCCGCCTACGCCCAGCCGCTGTCCCCCGGCTCCATCAAAGTGGAGCGCATGCTCTAGCGGACGCCCGGACCGTCGGACGTGGAGCGCGTGCTTCGGCCGGCGCCCGGACGGTCAGGCGATCTCCACCGTCGTCGCCGTGGACTTGGCGTCGGTCAGCCAGCCGTCGTGGCCCGAGGTGGACGACCACCTGACCCCGTCGTAGCGCACCTGGCGCAGGCCGTACTTCTGGGCGTGGGCGACCGACCAGGAGGCGATCAGCCAGCCGCGGCGCTGTGTCGGCGCGCTGATCCGGCCGGTCTCGGCGGGGTTCTGCCCGAGGGCCCTGCCGAGTTCCTTGCGCGCCTTCACGCTCTGCGAGGGGACCGGCTTGCTGGGGGAGGGATACCAGCAGTGGACGGCCTTCGGCACCCGTCCGGTGAACGCCGCGGCGAGGATCTTGGCGTCCTCCTCGTGCTGGGCGTACGCGGAGCCGTCGGCGGACCGCTGCACCGCCTGGGCCGCCTCGTGCAGCGGCAGCTTCTGGTAGCGCTTCACCTTGACCAGCGCGGAGTAGAACTTGCGGGTGGCGTAGACCGGGTCCTGGAGCTGCTTGACGGTGCCCCAGCCCTGCGAGGGCCGCTGCTGGAACACCCCCACCGAGTCGCGGTCGCCGAACGGGAGGTTCAGCAGCTTGGACTCCTGGATCGCGGTGACGTAGCCGATCTCGACGGCCCGCTCCGGCAGCCCCCGGTCGGCGGCGACCGCGGCGATCGTGGCGGCCACCTGGGCCTGCTCGATCTCAAGGTCGAGGGTGCCCGCCGGCGTCCTGACCTCGCAGTGTTCGCCGAGGGCGATCGGCTTGGCCTTGTTCAGCAGGTAGTAGACCCCGAAGAAGACGGCCACGCCGAGCACGACGACGATGCCCATGATCGTCAGAACCGCTCGTGAGAATCGCCGTGCCACGGAGAAGAACCTACCGGCCCCGCCGAGGTCGGCGTGCGGCACTAAGCTCCCCTTTCATGAGCGAGACCTTCGAAAGCCCGTTGCCGGCCACCGTGGACGAGTTGTGGGAGCAGCGCGCGGACCTGTCGCCGGAGGACGGCGAAGCACGCGGCGTGATCGTCGGCGCCGTGGACATGCTGGACACCGGCAAGGCGCGCGTCGCCTTCGTCGACCACTCCTCCGGCGAGGTGGTCGTGGACGAGCGGGCCAAGCGGGCCATCCTGCTCAGCTTCCGGGTCCTCGGCATGGTCAGAAGCCAGGTGGGTGACTTCCATCACAATGACCGCATCCCGCTGAAGACGTCCTTCGAAGGCGTGCGCGTGGTGCCCGGCGCCATCGCGCGCTGGGGCTCCTACCTCGCCCCGGGCGTGGTGCTGATGCCGTCGTACACCAACATCGGCGCCTATGTGGACGGCGGCACCATGGTGGACACCTGGGCCACCGTCGGCTCCTGCGCCCAGATCGGCCGGAACGTCCACCTGTCGGGTGGCGTCGGCATCGGCGGGGTGCTGGAGCCGCCGAACGCAGTTCCCGTCGTCATCGAGGACGAGGCGCTGATCGGCAGCCGCTCGATGATCGTCGAGGGCGCGCGGGTCGGCAAGGGCGCCGTGGTCGGCGCCGGCACGATCCTGTCGGCCTCCATGCCCGTCATCGACGTCGAGACCGGCGAGGAGATCTCCCGGGGCCGCATCCCCGACTGGTGCGTCGCCGTCGGCGGCACCCGCGCCAAGGAGTTCCCCGGCGGCACCTTCGGCCTTCCCTGCGTCCTTGTGCTCAAGCGGCTCGAAGAGGGGCAGCGCCACGACAAGGCCGCGCTGAACGACGTGCTGCGGCAGCACGGCGTCAATGCCTGACGCGCCGCCGCTCGACCTGTCCGGTGACGTGCGGGCGCTGACGGCCGCGCTCGTCGACGTTGAGTCGGTCAGCGGTGACGAGAAGGCCCTGGCGGACGCCGTCGAGGCGGCCCTCGCGCCGCTGCCGCACCTCGCCGTCGTCCGCGACGGCGACGCGGTCGTCGCCCGCACGGAGCTGGGCCGCTCCGAGCGGGTGGTGATCGCCGGCCACATCGATACGGTGCCGCTCGCCGGGAACCTTCCCTCGCGCGTCGACGGCGACCTGCTGTACGGGTGCGGCACCTCCGACATGAAGAGCGGCGTCGCTGTGGCCCTGAAGCTCGCCGCCGGGGTCCCCGAGCCCAGCAGGGACGTCACCTACGTCTTCTACGACTGCGAGGAGGTCGAGGCCGTGCGCAATGGCCTCGCCCGCCTCGCCCGCACCCGTCCCGAGCTGCTCGCCGGCGACTTCGCCGTCCTGATGGAGCCCACCGGCGGCGAGATCGAGGGCGGCTGCCAGGGCACCCTGCGCGCACAGGTCGTCATCCGGGGCAGGCGCGCCCACAGCGCCCGTTCCTGGTACGGCGTGAACGCCGTGCACGGTGCCGAGCCCGTCCTGGCCCGGCTCAACGCCTACCAGGCACGGGAGCCGGTCGTGGACGGCCTGGCCTACCACGAGGGGCTGAACGCCGTCGGCATCGCCGGAGGCGTGGCCGGCAACGTGATCCCCGACGAGTGCGTGGTGACGGTGAACCACCGCTTCGCCCCCGACCGTTCGGTCGAGCAGGCGCAGGACCACGTCCGCGAGGTGTTCGACGGGTACGAGGTGCGGTTCACCGACGCCGCCCCGGGCGCGCGCCCTGGGCTGACCGATCCGGTCGCCGCGGCGTTCGTGGGCGCCATCGGCGGGACCCCCCGGGCCAAGCTCGGGTGGACCGACGTCGCGCGTTTCTCCGGGCTCGGCATCCCCGCCGTCAACTACGGCCCCGGCGATCCGAACCTCGCCCACCAGCAGGATGAGTACGTCTCGCTCGCCCAGATCGCCGACTGCGAGCGCCGGATGATCGCCTGGCTGGGCACGCCCACGGCCTGAGGCACAAAAGAAAGTGGCTTTCCTCGCCGGCCATTTGGCGGGGAAAGCCACTTTCAGTCCCGAGCAGCACCCTCGGCTCTTAGACGCGGCCTCGCGAACAATCGGTTCCGCTGCTCCGGACAGATTTTTCAAGATTCTTTGGAGCTCTCGCAGGGAGGTCCCGATTCGCTACGGCTTACGCGGTCCCGCGGGCGGTTAGCGTGATCGGCATGAACAGAGCATCACGTGAGGAGCGCCGCCAGGGAGCGTCTCTCGTCCGGGGGAAGTTCCTCCAGGACTCCACCTATGACGAGCGGCTCCTGGACCAGCGCGGGTCGACCGAGTGGCTGCACATGGACCCCTGGCGGGTGCTGCGCATCCAGGCGGAGTTCGTCGAGGGCTTCGGGCAGCTCGGCGAGCTGCCGCCCGCCGTCACCGTGTTCGGCTCGGCGCGCACCCGTCCGGACGAGCCCGACTACGCCATGGCGGAGGCCCTCGGCAGGGCGCTGGCGGAGGCCGGCTACGCCGTCATCACCGGCGGCGGCCCCGGATGCATGGAGGCGGCCAACAAGGGGGCGCGCCAGGCCGGCGGCGTCTCGGTGGGGCTCGGCATCGAGCTGCCCTTCGAGCAGAAGCTGAACGACTATGTGGACCTCGGCATCGAGTTCCGCTACTTCTTCGTGCGCAAGACGATGTTCGTGAAGTACGCCTGCGGGTTCGTCGCGCTGCCCGGCGGGTTCGGCACGCTCGACGAGCTCTTCGAGGCGCTCACGCTGGTCCAGACGCGCAAGGTCACCTCGTTCCCGGTGATCCTGCTCGGCACGCGATTCTGGGGCGGCCTGCTCGACTGGATCCGCGACACCCTCCTGGCCACCGGCAAGATCTCCCCGGGTGACATCGACCTCATGCGGGTGACCGACGACGTGGACGAGGCGGTGCGCATCATCGTCGAGGCCGACCGTGAGCGAAATGGCGGTCCGCGCGACATGTGAGGCACGTCGGGGGCATGTGTAGGGTTACCGCCGTGGCATTGGCAATTTGTGTGTTCTGTGCATCCAGCCAGAGGATCGACCAGAAGTACCTGGACCTGGCGGGCGAGGTGGGCACCGAGCTTGCCCGGCGCGGGCACACGCTCGTCAGCGGCGGCGCCGTGGTGTCGTGCATGGGCGCGGTCACCCATGCCGCCCGGCGGGCCGGTGGCCGCACGATCGGGGTGATGCCCCAGGTTCTGGTGGATCTCGAGATCGCCGACACCGACTCCGACGAGCTGATCATCACGGCCGACATGCGGGAACGCAAGGGGATCATGGACGCGCGCTCCGACGCGTTCCTCGTCCTGCCCGGCGGCGTCGGCACGCTGGAGGAGCTCTTCGAGATCTGGACCTCCCGCGTGCTCGGCTTGCACGACAAGCCGCTGGTCATCCTGGACCCGTGGGGGCTGTACGCGCCGCTCCGGCAGCTCGTGGACGGCATGTACGACCAGGGCTTCACCCGCCCGAACGTCTTCGACGCCATCTCCTGGACCACCACGGTGAGCGAGGCCCTGGACCACCTGGAGAAGCCCGCCCGCCCGCTCAGCCCGCACGCCGACGAGCTGGGCGAGTCCGCGGCGGGATAGGCGAGGCCAGGCCGGAGCAGGTCACGCCAGGCCGGAGCGGGTCACGGCGCGGCCGGGTCAGGCGAGGCCGCGGCGGGCCAACGCCGGGGGACGCCTGCCGGCGAGCGACTCGGTCATGTCCAGCGCCAGCCGCACCTGCTCCTGGTAGGCCGTGCGGAACACCCGGGCCCCGAGCCACGCGAACACCGCCGCCGTGGCCAGCTGCGCGGTCTCGTCGCCCGACAGGGTCACCACGACCGTCCGCCCGGCGCGGGCGTGCCGCTCGACCTCGGCGGCCGAGCGGGCCTCGACCCAGGAGTCCTCCAGCCGCCGGTCGGGGCCGGTCACCAGTACGGGCGTCATGAGCCCGATGCTGTCACACCCGGGCCACCCGGCATGGACGGCGGTCCCTCCGGGGTTTGCGGCGATCGCTAACGGGGCGCGCTCAAAGGCGCCGATGTGGCACGATTCGTATGTGCTGGTCCTACTCGCTGTCGCCGCGGTCGCCGTGCTGTACTGCGTGGTGACGGTCTCCCAGGGGCGCGGCGGAGAGCTGACGGAGTTCGCCCCCGACGTGCCGCCCCTGGACCTTCCGGCTCCGGGGCTGCTGACGGCCGTCGACTTCATGGCGTTGCAGCTCCCGGTGAGCCTCGTCGGCTACCACACCCAGACCGTCGACGAGACGCTCCAGCGGGCCGCGACGGCTCTCGGCGAGCGCGACACCCACATCGCCGTGCTGGAGCAACGCGTCGCCGAGCTGCTCGCCGGCCGCGTCCAGGCCCGCCAGGAGGCCTATACCCGGCCGTCGTGGGCGCCGGGCGGCATCGAGCACGCCGAGGTGACGCCCGAGGAACGGGACACGACCGCGGCGCGGGGGATGGCGGCGATGCGGGTGACGACCGAGGAGACGGCCCCCTCCCAGGGGATGGCGGTGACGCGGGAGACGTTCCCGGTGGAGCCCGAGACATCTCCGGCCGAACGGGAGGCGTCCGCGCGGGAGTCGTCGGAACAGGCGTCCCCGAAGGCCCCGAAGGCCCCGGAGGCCGCCGCGAGGCAGGAGACTCCGGTGGCCGGCGAGGACGCGGACGTGGTCCCCGGCAGGCACGCGGCCTCGAACGGCGGCGGCATCGCGGCCGGTGAGCGAGCCGAGGCGCGGGACGGCCGCGGCGGCATCGCGGGTGCGTGAGCCGCGCGCCGGAGCTTGTACCCTCGACACTCGTGAACCCTGAGCTCATCCGGTGCGGCTGGGCGACCAGCGCGCCCGACTACATCGTCTACCACGACGAAGAGTGGGGCCGGCCCGTCCGCGGCGACGACCTGGTGTACGAGCGGCTGACGCTCGAGGCGTTCCAGTCGGGCCTTTCGTGGCTGACGATCCTGCGCAAGCGCGAGAACTTCCGCAAGGCCTTCGCGGGGTTCTCCATCGAGGCGGTCGCCGCGTTCGGCGAGCAGGACGTCGAGCGGCTGCTGGCCGACGCGGGCATCGTCCGCAACCGGTCCAAGATCGAGGCGGCGATCGCCAACGCCCGGGCCGCGATCGAGCTCGCGGGCGGCGTCTCCGAGCTGGTCTGGCGGTACGCCGACCCGTCCTCGCCCGTGCCGGCGTCGCTCGCCGACGTGCCGGCGACGACGCCCGCCTCCAAGGCCCTGGCCAAGGAGCTGAAGCGTCACGGTTTCCGCTTCGTCGGCCCCACTACGGCGTACGCGTTGATGCAGGCCATCGGCCTGGTGAACGACCACCTCGCCGAGTGCTGGGTGCGCGGGCGCCTCGCCTGAGCGGGGCCGTGGGTCAGCGGCCGTCGAAGGTGGGGCGTCGCTTGGCGAGGAAGGCGCGGGTCGCGTTGTGGTGGTCCTCGGTCTTGGCGCACGCGTCCTGGAGGTCGGCCTCCATCTCCAGCGAGTCCTCCAGTGAATGCGCGGCGGAGAAGTCCAGGGCCTGCTTGGTGGCTCCGTAGGCCTGTGTGGGGCCCTGAGCGAGGCGTACGGCCAGCGCGCGGGCGCTAGCGGTCAGCTCGTCGCCGGGCACGACCGAGGTCACCATGCCGAGCTCCAGAGCCCTGGCGGCCGTGACCGGCTCGCCGAGCAGAAGCAGCTCGCGCGCCTTGGCCGCGCCGACCAGCCTGGGAAGGGTCCACGAGGCGCCCGAGTCGGGGGCGAGGCCGATGCCTAGGAAGGCCATCGCGAACTTGGCGCCGTCGGCCGCGACCCTGAAGTCGCAGGCCAGGGCCAGCGAGGCGCCCGCGCCCGCGGCGAAACCATTGACGGCCGCGATCACCGGCTTGCCCATGCCCGTGATCGTCAGAATGATCGGGTTGTAGTGCGCGCGGACGGTGTTGTCCAGGCCCACCCCCGCGTCGAGGTTATCGGCGTGCTCGCGCAGATCCTGCCCGGCGCAGAAGCCGCGCCCCGCGCCGGTCAGCAGCACGGCGCGCGCCTCGGCGTCGTCACGTGCGTGTTCGAGCGCCTCCAGCAGGGCGGCCTTCATCGAGATGGTCAGGGCGTTCATCGCGTCGGGGCGGTTCAACGTGATCGTGGCCACCCCCTCCTCGACGGAGTAGAGAACGTGGTCGCCACTGGCTTGCTGGTCCATCAGTGAAATCCTTTGTCCAGGTTGCGGTCGACGAAGGCGGCCGCCGACGGCAGCAGCCGGGCGGCCTCCTGCTCGAAGTACGCACGGGCCTTCTCTCCCGGCCAGGCCGGCGGAAGGAGCTCCGGCGGAAGGCCCGGATCGCGGAACAGGAAGTTGCGCCATCCGTGGACCAGTTTGCTACGGGCCGCGAAGATCTGATCGTCGGGGGCGTCACAGCCGAGCCCGTCCACCAGATAGACGGCCTGCCCCAGCCACTCCTCGTAGGCTCGCGCGATGGAGCACAGGTCCCAGGCGCGGGCGACGAGCTCGCGCGGATCGCCGTCCAGCGTGCTCTCGAACCGGTCGGCGCGCAGCCGCTGGTCCTCCAGCAGGGCGTCCAGCTCGGGCGAGGGCCGGGGGCCGATCCAGGTGGTCTCGCACAGGGAGGCGTAGCCGAGGAAGGACAGGTCGGCGCGCAGCCGCTCTCGCCTGGCGCGGTCGCGCACCGGCTGGAAGACCAGCACGTGCCAGCGGCCCGACCAGGGGGCCGAACCGGTGCGGTAGACGCGCACCGCGGTCTCGTCCAGGCGGCGCAGGCACTTGGGCGTCAGCGCGTACCCCGGCCCCTGCGGGAGCCGCACGGGCGTGAGCCAGTCCTGCCGGACCATCCGCGAGATCGCGGTGCGGACCGCCGGCGCGGCGATGTCGAGCGGGGCGAGCAACCGGACCAGAGCGGCCACGGAGGCGTGCCCGGCACGGATGCGCAGGTGGTCTCCGTAGAGGTCGAAAAGCGCGGCTCGGGCGTTCACATAGACCAGTTTGATCGGCGCAAGGGTCCCGGACAACGCATTCTGGGAGGAGATCGTTACCCATGCGCGCTCGCGAGGCGGGATAATGGGACGTCACAGAAGACGTGAAAGCGGCGGGCGGCCGGGCGCGGACAGGCGCGCTCCGGCATCGCGCGGCCGAGGCAGGAAGGGATACACGCATGGCGGCGATGAAGCCGCGGACTGGCGACGGTCCGCTGGAGGTCACCAAGGAAGGACGGGGCATTGTCATGCGGGTCCCTCTGGAGGGTGGCGGCCGGCTCGTCGTCGAACTCTCACCGGATGAGGCCAGAGCTCTTGGCGACGCTCTGAAGAACGTCGTCGGCTGACATACCCCTGACACAACCCACCGACACAGGCGACTTGACGGCCCCGGCGGCCGGGCCAGAGCCCCACGCCGGGGCTGTCGCAATTCCAGGCCGTCGCAACACCAGGGGAGGACCACCGTGCCCATCGAGACCGCGCTGAGTTTCATCGACCCGCAGCAGGCGCAGGACGCCGACCTGCTCGCCATCCCCTTCGGGAAGGACCTCACCGCGCAGGTGGAGCTTCCCGTGCCGCTCCCCGCCCTTCTCGCCCACCACGAGGCCAAGGGGGAGTCCGGCGAGGTCGTGGAGGTCCCGGTCGCGCATGGTGACGGGGTGCGGCGGGTCCTGCTGTACGGCATCGGCGACGGCGGGCCCCGTGCGCTGCGCAAGGCGGGCGCGCTGCTCGCGCGCCGCGCCAAGGGACGCCGGTCCATCGACGTCACGCTCCCGCAGGACGCGGGGGAGGCCGGCTGGTCCGCCCTGGCGGAGGGGGCGCTGCTCGCCTCCTACACGATGAGGATCGGCGCGAGCCGCACCAAGGCCGTCGAGGAGATCCGCTTCTCCGGGCCTGAGGAGGCCCGGCAGGTGATCGAGCGCGCCGAGGTGGTGGCGCGCGCCACCGGGCTCGCCCGCGACCTGTCCAACACGCCGTCCTCGGAGAAGAACCCCGCCTGGCTGGCCGCCCGCGCCGTCGAGGTGGCCGAGCGTGCGGGCCTGACGGCCAAGGTGTGGGAGCCCGGCGACCTGGCCGCCGGCGGCTTCGGCGGCATCCTCGCGGTCGGTCAGGGCTCGGCGAGCCCGCCGCGCCTGATCCAGCTCTCCTACGAGCCCGAGGGGCACGACGGCGGCCACATCGTGCTGGTCGGCAAGGGCATCACCTTCGACAGCGGCGGCCTGTCCCTGAAGCCCACCGAAGGCATGAAGTTCATGAAGACCGACATGGCCGGCGGCGCGGTGGTGATCTCCGTGCTGGGGGCGCTGCGGGAGCTGGGCGTGCGCACGCGGGTCACCGGGCTGGTCGCCGCCGCCGAGAACATGCCGTCGGGGAGCGCGCAGCGTCCCGGCGACGTGATCACGCACTACGGGGGCCGTACGGTGGAGGTGCTCAACACCGACGCCGAGGGCAGGCTCGTGCTGGCCGACGCCCTGGCGTACGCCGACAAGGAGCTGGAGCCCGACACGATCGTCGACCTCGCCACGCTGACCGGGGCCATCAGCATCGCCCTCGGGCGCGACGTCGGCGCGGTCTTCTCCGGCAGCGACGACCTGGCCAAGGAGCTGCTGGACGCGGGCACGCGGTCCGGCGACCCGCTGTGGCGCATGCCGATCATCGACGAGTACCGTCCCGGGCTGGACTCCGCGGTCGCCGACCTGACCAACATCGACTTCGAGAACACCTACGGCGGGGGCTCCATCACCGCGGCGCTGTTCCTGCGGGAGTTCACCGGCGGGCGGCGCTGGGCCCACCTCGACATCGCGGGCGTCTCGCGCACCACCGCCGACGACGGCATCCTGACCAAGGGGGCCACCGGCTTCGGCACCCGCCTGCTCCTCGACTGGCTCACCTCGGGCCGGTCCTGACCTGCGGCGTCCTGACCCGTGGTTTCCTGACCGCGGCGTCGGGACGCACGGCGTCCTGGCCTCGCCGACCGGCGAGGCGGGCTTCCGTGCCTAGTTGGCGATCTTGATGGCGGCCAGGAGGCCGTCGCCCAAGGGCATCATCAGGGCGCGCAGCCGATCGTCCGACCGGATCAGCTTGCCCAGCTCGCGAACCGCGACGGTGTCGGGGTCGCGCTGCGCCGGGTCGGCGACCCGGTTGTGCCACAGCGCGTTGTCGAAGGCCACGATGCCGCCCAGCCGCAGCAGGCGCACGGCCTCGGCCAGATAGTCGCCGTACTGCTGCTTGGCCGCGTCGCAGAAGACCATGTCGTAGCCGCCGTCGGCGAGCCGGGGCAGCACGTCCAGGGCACGCCCGGCGATCAGGCGGACCCTGCTGCCGGAGAACCCGGCCTCCGCGAAGGCCTGGCGGGCGAGCCGCTGGTGCTCGGGCTCGACGTCGACGCTGGTCAGCGTGCCGTCCGAGCGCATGCCGCGCAGCAGCCACAGCCCTGAGACACCGCAGCCGGTGCCGACCTCGACCACGGACCTCGCGCTGATCGCCGTGGCGAGGAAGCACAGGGCCGCGCCGCCTCCGGGCAGGATGGGGATCGCCCCCACCTCGATGCCCCGCTGCCTCGCGGCTTGCAGCACCTCGTCTTCGGGATGGAACTCCTCCGCGTAGGCCAGCGTGGCCTCCACCGGATTCGTCGGCGTCGGGGCCATCGGCCTCTCCTCCCCGCCTTCGCCGTACGCACGTATTGGTCGCAGCCTAGGGGAGTCGGGGCCGAACGGGAACTCACGCCACAACGGGTACGTTGCACGCTTTGAACGACCTTTGTTCAAGGCCGTCGAAGAACACAGTCCGGCCACGTTGGTCCGTGGGTACGCAGGAAGGGACGAAAGCAGGCACTATGGCTGTAGCGGTGGTCCCGGAGAGAGGAGTGCTGGTGGAGGACAACCACCAGGCTGATACTCCCGACAGTGCGTTTCCGGGGGGAGACCCTCGGCTGCCCGACGGAGGTTGGACGCCTCCAACATGGGAGGAGGTCGTTCGCGCGCATTCAGCGCGCGTCTACCGCCTTGCCTACAGGCTGACCGGCAACGTCCACGACGCCGAAGACCTCACGCAGGAGGTCTTCGTCCGGGTCTTCCGCTCGCTCTCCAGCTACACCCCCGGCACCTTCGAGGGCTGGCTGCACCGCATCACGACGAACCTCTTCCTCGACATGGCGCGGCGCAGGCAGCGCATCCGCTTCGAGGGGCTCGGCGACGACGCGGCGGAGCGCCTGCGGGGGCGTGAGCCGTCCCCGGCGCAGGTGTTCGACGACTCCCAGCTCGAGCCGGACATCCAGGCGGCCCTGGACGCGCTCCAGCCCGAGTTCCGCGCGGCGGTGGTGCTGTGCGACATCGAAGGCCTGTCCTACGAGGAGATCGCGGCGACGCTCGGCGTGAAGCTGGGCACCGTCCGCAGCCGCATCCATCGCGGTCGCAGCCAGTTGCGGGAGGCCCTGGAGCACCGGGCGCCCCGTCGTGACGAACTCCCCCCGACCGTAACCAGGGAGGGAGCATGAGCCATCTCGGAGAGCGCGCCTCAGCGCTGATCGACGGTGAGCTCGGCCACGCCGAGCGGGAACGCGCGCTGGCGCACCTGACGTTCTGCGCGGACTGCCGCGCCGAACTCGACGCCATGCGGGCCCTCAAGAGCCGTCTTCGATCACTCGACCCGCCCGCCATGCCGGCGGATCTCACGATGTCCCTGCTGCGGATGTCCGAGCCCGGCGGGCCACTCCCGCCGCGCGTCCGCCCCTTTCCCACTACGTCCTACTCTCTGAACGGCGCTCCGGCCGACAACCGGCCGCGCCGCGGCAGCGGCTTCTCCGGGCCGGGACGCTCAGGAGGCAACCGCCGGGCGGGGTACGTCGCGGTCGGCGTCGCCTCCGCGGCCGTCGCGCTCGGCACGCTGTTCATGGTCGGCGGCGTCGACAACAGGCCGCCGTCCCCGCCGGTCGAGATGTTCGCCAACCAGCACGGCGCCACGGTGCCGTCGGGCCGGCTGCTCCCCGGACGGGAAGTCGTCACGCCCACGCAGCAGCCCTGAGCCGGTCCCGCCGCGGTCGCGGCGGGTGATGACCGGTCAGGCTGTGGCCACGCGACGCCGCGGCGGCGCGAGTGGTGGCCGCTCAGGCAGTGGCGGGTCACGCTACGGCGGTGGCGGGCATACGATCGGGTGGACGCCTCAGGCGAGTTTACGGCGCTCGTATGCGCTCCGAGCGAGACTTTGGCGTAGACCACGTTGACCGGCCTCGGGAGTGAGCCTTCGATGACCGACGAGACACGTACCTTCGACGGCGGGGACGTGGCCACTCCACCCCAGCGGTCCGGGGATGGCTCGATGTCGGGGTCGCCTGGCTCCAGCGGCATGCGCGTCAGGCCCGAGTTCCTGCCCGCCTCCGAGACCTGGCCCACGGGCGCGCCCATGTCGGGGTCCGACGCGTTCACCGGCCCGAACCCTTACGCCGCGAGCGGCCCCGAGGGCGGCTCTCCCGGCCAGGGCGGCGCCTACGGCCCCGGAGGGGCGGGACGCGGCGACGCCTACGGTCCTAGCGGTGCGGGGCGTGGCGACGCCTACGGGTTCGCAGACGCCTACGGTTCCGGCGGTGCGGGGCGTGGCGACGCCTACGGTTCCGGCGGGGCGGGGCGCGATCCTTTCCCCGGTGAGGCCACCGGCCCGGTGCCGTCCTCCGGGGAGAACACCGGCTTCATCCCGTTCGCGAGCGAGGGCACCGGTCCCCTTCCGTACCCCGGCGAGGGGCAGAGGCCCGGTGGCCACGGCGAGCGGCCCGCGGGCGACGAGGGGGCCTCCGGGTGGGGCAACCCGTCCGGTGGACCGCTACCGCCCTCCCCAGGGGGTCCCTACGGCCCGCTGCCGCCCCCGCCGCCGCGCAACGCGTTCGGCATGGGCCCGGGATGGGCGCCGCCACCGCCGAGCGCCCCCCGCATGGCCACCGGCGCGGCCGCGTCGCGGGTGCCGAAGACGGGTGTGCTCGCCGTGCTCGCCGTCGTGATCGCCCTGGTCGCCTCGACCGTCGGCAGCGTCGGCACCTACCTGCTCACCCGCTCCGGCTCGGGCGTCGACCCCTCCTACAGCCTCGGCACGCCCACCGGCGCCGTCGTCAACCGCGCCCCCGACTCGGTGGCCGGCGTCGCGGCGAAGGTCCTGCCGAGCGTGGTCTCGCTCGACGTGAAGGGCAACAGCGAGGCCGGCACCGGCTCCGGCTTCGTGATCAAGGGTGGTTACATCGTCACGAACAACCACGTGGTGGCCGCCGCGGCGCAGACCGGCAACATCAAGGTGATGTTCAGCAACAAGAAGTCCTCGGCCGGCACGATCGTCGGGCGCGACCCGAGCTCCGACATCGCGGTGGTCAAGCCGGCCGACACCTTCGGCGCCCCCGAGATCACGCTCGGCGATTCCGACCGGGTCGTCGTCGGCGACCCCGTCATCGCGATCGGCTCGCCGCTCGGGCTCACCGGCACCGTGACGACGGGCATCGTCAGCTCGCTCAACCGTCCCGTCACCGCGGGCGGCGAGAGCGGGTCCGAGTCGTCGTTCATCAACGCCATCCAGACCGACGCGGCGATCAACCCGGGCAACTCGGGCGGGCCGCTGGTCAACGCCGCCGGTGAGGTGATCGGCGTCAACTCGGCCATCGCCACGCTCGGCAACACCTCCTTCGGCGGGCAGAGCGGCAGCATCGGGCTCGGGTTCTCCATCCCGGTGAACCACGTCCGGCGCATCGCCGAGGAGCTCGTGACCACGGGCACCGCCAAGAAGTCCCGCATCGGCGTCTCCATCGACGAGAACTACCAGGGCGACGGCGTCCGCATCGCCACGTCCTCCTCGCAGGGCCAGCAGCCCGTCACCCCCGGAGGCCCGGCCGACAAGGCGGGCCTGAAGGCCGGTGACGTCATCCTGGAGATCGACGGCACCCCGGTGACCCAGCCGTCGGAGCTGATCGTCACCATCCGCAGCAAGGCGCCCGGGACCAAGGTGACGATCAAGTACCAGCGTGACGGCAGCGAGCGCACCACCAGTGTGACGATCGACGCCGTGCCGGTTCCGACGCCGCAGCCCTCATGATCGACGGTGCCTTGTGGCGCCCCATGCCGAACCGGGGCATTAGTCTGGGTGTAGCCAGGTCACCGTCGGCCGGTCCGGCGGGCGGCAGGCGTCGGCGCAGGAGAGCGTAGGAGATCACCGTGTTCGGACTCGGCTGGCCTGAGGTCTTGGCACTCGTGGTCATCGCCCTTCTCGTCTTCGGTCCCGAGAAGCTTCCGCAGGCCGCTTCCCAGGCGGGCCGCATGCTCCGCCAGGTCCGCCAGATGGCCAACAACGCCAAGAGCGACCTGCAGGACAACCTCGGGCCGGAGTTCGCAAACTTCGACCCGACCGACCTGCACCCGAAGAACTTCGTCAGGAAGCACCTCCTGCAGGATCTCGAGGACGACTGGAACCGTCCCGCCGCCGACCGCACGCCGTCCTACGACGAGCCGTACGCCGACTCCTCCACCAGGACGGCCGACGACGAACTCGGCTACGGCGAGATCCCGCCGTACGACGTCGAAGCCACCTGAGCCCGTACACGCAAGAAGGGGCCGCCCCACCAGGGACGGCCCCTTCTTGATGTGCCGGCGCGACCGCGCCGGCCTCCCGCGTTAGCGGCCTGAGGGGGACAGGCCGAGTTGGAGGCCCTTGAGGCTGCCGGACTTCTTGCTCAGGCCTTCGGCGATGCGCCGCAGCTCCGTGGCGGCGGGCGAGTCGGCGTCGGTGAGCACGAGCGGCTTGCCGTTGTCGCCGCCCTCGCGCAGGCGCAGGTCGATCGGGACCTGACCGAGCAGCGGGACGCGGGCGCCGAGGCTGCGGGTGAGCCCGTCGGCGACGGACTGGCCGCCTCCCTCGCCGAACACGGCGATGCGCTCGTCGCAGTGGGGGCAGGGCAGCCACGCCATGTTCTCGATGACGCCGGCGATCTGCTGGTGGGTCTGGGTGGCGATCGACCCGGCGCGCTCGGCGACCTCCGCCGCGGCCTGCTGCGGGGTGGTCACGACGAGGATCTCGGCGCCGGGCATGCGCTGCGCCACCGAGATCGCGATGTCGCCGGTGCCGGGCGGCAGGTCCATGAGCAGGACGTCGAGGTCGCCCCAGTAGACGTCGGCCAGGAACTGGTGGAGCGCGCGGTCGAGCATGGGGCCACGCCAGACCACGGGGCTGTTGCCCGGCGGCTTGAACATGCCGACCGAGATCACCTTGATGTCATGCGCCACCGGCGGCATGATCATGTCCTCGACCTTGGTGGGACGGTCGCCCACCCCGAGCATGCGCGGGATGGAGTGGCCGTAGATGTCGGCGTCGAGCACGCCGACCTTCAGCCCCGAGAAGGCCATCGCCGCCGCGAGGTTGACGGTGACCGACGACTTGCCGACGCCGCCCTTGCCGCTGGCGACCGCGAAGACCCGGGTGAGCGAGCCGGGCTTGGCGAACGGGATCTCCTTCTCCGGGCCCCGGTTGCCGCGCAGGGTGGTCTGGAGGTTCTTGCGCTGCTCGGCGCTCATGACGTCCAGCTCGACCTGGACGCCGGTGACGCCCTCGACCTTGGAAACGGCGGCGGTGACGTCACGGGTGATGGTGTCGCGCATGGGACAGCCCGCGACGGTGAGGTAGACGCCGACCCGCACCACCCCGTCGGGGGAGATATCGACGCTCTTGACCATGTCAAGGTCAGTGATCGGCCGGCGAATTTCCGGGTCGTTGACCGTCGCCAACGCGGCCGTCACCGCTTCTGGGGTTGGTGCCATGGATCCATGCTACGAACCCAGGGCCGATCCTACGAACTCCGCCTCCCCCTCTGGGGCTCAAGAGACACCAATAGGGAGGTGTGGGTGCTTATACAACCTTCTAGGATGACCGCGTGACGTCCATGACGGCGGAGATCACTCCGCAGCCGCTCATCGTCTGGCGCATGTTGCAACGGGCCCAGGTGCAGATAACGCGGAGCCTGGAGGTCGAGCTGCTGAGCGCGCACGACCTGGCCCCTGCCGCCTACGACGTGCTGCTGCAGCTCTCGGAGGCCACCGGCCGGCGGCTGCGCATGAACGATCTGGCCGAGCGGGTGCTGCTGTCCCGCAGCGGGCTGACGCGGCTGATCGACCGCCTTCAGCGCGACGGGCTGGTCGAGCGCGAGGCCTGCACGAGCGACGCCCGCGGCCTGTTCGCGGTGCTCACCGAGGCGGGCGAGCGCCGTCTCGGCGAAGCCACCCCCACCTACCTGCGCGCCGTACGCGGGCAGTTCCTCGATCACTTGGAAGAGGAGGAGCTGCGGCAGTGCGCCGCCGTGCTCACCAAGCTCTTCGCCCGCTGCTCCCTGGAAGCCCCCTCGGACTCACCGGGCGCCGCCGGGGTCCCCGCCGGAGCCTGAGGGATCCGCGTACGGGTGGCCGTCGTCGTGCCGGGAGCCGTCCTGCCGGGCGGCCGGCTCGCGTAGGTCCTCCAGCAGGTGCTCCAGCTCGCCCCTGATGTAATCGCGGGTCGCGAGCTCGCCCATGGCGAGGCGCAGCCCGGCGATCTCCCTGGTGAGGTACTCCACCTCGGCCTGGTTGCGCTCTGTGGTCATCCGGTCCTGTTCGCTCTGCACGCGGTCGCGGTCGGCCTGGCGGTTCTGGGCCAGCAGGATCAGCGGGGCGGCGTACGAGGCCTGAAGTGACAGGATCAGCGTCAGGAAGATGAAGGGGTAGGGGTCGAAGGCCAGGTCCCTCGGCGCGAGGATGTTCCAGATCACCCAGACGGCGATGAAACCGGTCATATAGACCAGGAAGCGCGCGGTGCCTAGGAAGCGGGCGATCCGTTCGGACAGGCGCCCGAAGGCCTCAGGATCGTAGTGCGGTCGAATGGTGCGGCGGAGCTCCCGGGGCTGGTCCAGCCGGTCAACCGCCACCGCTCACCTCCGGCGCGCCGTCCTCGTCCGGCTCCGGGGACCCGGGGCCGGCGGCCTGCTCGTCCCGTTCGCGCCAGCCGGGGGGCAGCAGATGGTCGAGCACGTCGTCCACCGTGACCGCGCCGACGAGCCGCCCGAGCTCGTCCACCACCGGAGCCGCCACCAGGTTGTAGGTGGCCAGGTACGAGGTCACCGCGGGGAGGGGCAGGTGCGGGCGGATCGGGTCGATGCTGCTGTCGATCGCCCCGCCCACCAGAGAGGACGGCGGTTCGCGCAGGAGCCGCTGGAAGTGTGCCACGCCCAGATACTTGCCGGTGGGGGTCTCCGTCGGCGGACGGGCGACGTACACCTGGGCGGCGACGGCCGGGGTGATGCCCTGGCGGCGGATCTGGGCGAGGGCCTCGGCGATGGTGGCGTGGGGTGGCAGCACGACCGGCTCGCTGGTCATCATGCCGCCCGCGGTGTTCTCGGCGTAGGTCAGCAGCCGCCGGACGGGGGCGGCCTCGCGGGGCTCCATGCGGGCCAGCAGCGCCTCGGCCTGCGCGGGCGGCAGGTCCTGCAGCAGATCGGCGGCGTCGTCGGGGTCCATGGCGGCCAGCACGTCGGCCGCCCGCTCGGCGTCCAGCCTGCCGAGGATGCCGATCTGGTCGCGCTCGGGCATTTCCTCCAGCACGTCGGCGAGCCGTTCGTCGTCCAGGGCGGCGGCGACCTCCGCCCGCCGCTTGTCGGGGAGGTGGCGCAGGGCGTTGGCCAGGTCGGCGGGGCGCGTCTCCTCGAAGGCGGCCAGGAGGTTGGCCGCGCCCTGGTCCGCCTGCACGGAGCCGAACCCGGCGACGTCCGCCCAGTCGACGACCAGCGTCACGCCGCGCCTGCGGCGCAGCCCCCGGCCGGTGCCGCCGCGCAGCACGGCCACCTTGGTGACGAGCCACTCGCCGGTCCGGCTCTGCTCCATGGCGAGGTCGAGCACGGTGACCTTCTCGCCGTCGATCTCGACGGTGAGGTCCAGCATCTCGCCGATGGCCAGGGACTCGGTGGAGTGCTTCTCGAAGCGCCGCAGGTTGATGGTGCCGGTGAAGATGACGGCGTCGGCCTCGATGTTGCGCACGCGGGTGATGGGGAGGAACACCCGCCGCCGTGGCTGGACCTCGACGACCAGGCCGTGCACGCGGGGCGGGTCGTTGGGGCGCATGGCGACCACGACGTCCCGGGCGCGCCCGATCTGGTCACCGGCGGGGTCGAACACCGGGGTTCCGGCCAGCCGGGCGACGAAGATCCTCACTACCGCAGCGTACGAGGTCGCGCGGGACGAGACGCGTCCGGCCCCCGTAAAAGCCGTCTCAACGTACGGTCGCGCCTTGATCTGCTCGAAGGCCGTATGACAGCATCAAAAGCACTTAACGGTCATTACGGGATGGTGGCGTATGAAGGGCGGGGCGCTGGCGATCGCGGCCGTGTCGGCCTGGTGCTTTGGATTCTCCGGATCCATGGCGAAGCTGGTCGGCCTGGGCGGTCTGACGCCTTTGCAGGCTGTATGGGTGAGGATGGCGGGTGCCGCCGTGCTGCTCATCGCCATCGTGGCGGCGTTCCGGCCCAAAGCCCTGCGCGTCCCGAAGGGCAAGCGGGGGTTCTTCGCCGCGTACGCCATGATCGCCGTGGCCGGAGTGCAGGCGGTCTTCTTCATCGCCATCACCCGGCTGCCGGTCGGGGTGGTGCTCCTGCTGGAGTACACCGCGCCGGTGCTGGTCGTCTTCTGGGTGCGGTTCGTCCGGCACGTACGGCTGCCGCGCTCGGCGTACGTGGGCGCGGTGATCGTGCTCGCCGGGCTCGGCGTCGTCGTCGAGATCTGGCACGGGATGAGCCTGGACGGCATCGGGGTGCTGCTCGGCCTGATCGGCGCGGCGTGCTGCGCCGGCTACTTCCTCATGAGCGACGGCTTCGGCGACGACGTCGACCCGCTCGGGCTCATCGCCTGGGGCCTGGCCGGCGCCGCCGTCGTCCTGGGCCCGCTCTCCCGGCCTTGGGACATCCCCTGGGCGGCCTTCGGGACGGTCGTGACGGCCAACGGCCTTACGATCCCGGTGCTCGCCGCCGCCCTGTGGCTGATCGTGGTGGCGACCGTCCTCGCGTACATCACCGGAGTCATCGCCGTCCGGCGCCTGTCGGCCGCGATCGGGGCCACCGTGGCGTCCCTCGAGGTCGTCACCGGCGCGGTGATCGCCTGGGCACTGCTCGCCGAGCGGCTCGGCGTGGCCCAGATCGCGGGCGGGGCGATCGTGCTCGCCGGAGCCCTGCTGGCTCAGACGGCGACGGCGGGCGTCAGCCGAACGATCGAGGAGCCGGCCGCCCAGCGAGCCGTCAGCCCCTCGGCGTCGACGGCGTTCAGACGGTCCTTGGCCAAGGCGGCCACCGCACCCGCCTCGGTCTCCGACAGCGCCGACTGATCGACCACCTCGACCCCGGCCTCGAAGGAGACCAGTTCGGCCCCGTTGTCCTTGCTGCGCAGCGTCACCCGCACGCGGGAGGCGTCGGCGAGGCCGGGGAGCGACTGCTCCTCCCCGCCGGTGACGACGTAGATCGCGCCGTCGTGCCAGACGTGCCACGCCAGCCGGTCACGGCCGGCCAGGGAGATCCACAGAACGCTCGACTTCTTGGCGCCCTCTTCGATCAGCGACAGGCTCACACCAGCAATGTACGGCCGATGGGCCCGGTGTGGCGCGGTCCGGGGGCAGGGATGCGCCGGCCGGCGGTGCCCTGCCCGATGCCCGCAGGGCCCCCGCACGAGGCGGGGTGCCGTGCGGAGCGCGGACTCAGCGGCCGGCGAGCTTCCACGCGGCCGGGAGCAGACCAGCGGCGGCGAGGACCTTGATGGTGTCGCCGATCAGGAACGGCACGACACCGGCCGAGAAGGCGGCGGGCAGGTCCAGACCGGTGGCCACCATCAGCCAGGGAAGGCCGACCGCGTAGATCAGCAGGGTGCCCAGCGCCATCGTGGCCAGGGTGCGCCCGGGGGTGCGGTCGCCGCCCCGGCTCGCGAGCGCGCCCACCACCGACGCGGCGAGAACGAACCCGACGACGTAGCCCAAGGTGGCGTTGCCGCCCGAGGGCGCGAACCACGGCACGCCGAGCTGCCCGATAGCCAGGTACAGCGCCATGCCGAGGAAGGCTCGCGGGAGGCCGAGCGCGGCGCCCGCCAGCAGGACGGCGAAGGTCTGCAGCGTGAACGGCACGGGGGTCCCGGGCAGGGGGATGCTGACCTGCGCGGCCACCCCGGTCAGGCCGGCCGCCCCGATGACCAGCGCGATGTCCCGGACGAGCTTGCCGGGAATGAAGTCGGACAGTACGGCGGGCCGGAGTACCGCGGAGGCGTCAGAGGCCATTGCTATCTCTCCCTTTACCGAGGTTAGGTGTCCATTGTCGCGACACGCACCCAGAAAACAGTACGAGGTCCGCGCCAAGAACCCGCGACCCCCTTTGTGACGGCCCCACAGGCACATAGGGGTGCACCAGGGGGTTACCGTGTGCGCATGCGATCTCGGCGTTCGTGTCTCGCGGTGCCCGGCAGCAACACGCGCTTTCTTTCGAAGGCGCAAGGCCTGCCCGTCGACGAGGTCTTCCTGGACCTGGAGGACTCCGTCGCACCGGGTGCCAAGGAGCAGGCGAGGAAGAACGTCATCGAGGCCCTGCTCACCGGCGACTGGACCGGCAAGACGCGGGTCGTGCGGGTGAACGACCTGTCCACCGCCTGGACCTACCGCGACGTGATCGAGATCGTCGAGGCGGCCGGGGACGCGCTCGACTGCCTGATGCTGCCCAAGGTCGAGGACGCCGTCCAGGTCGCCTGGCTGGACATGCTGCTCACCCAGATCGAGAAGGCGATCGGCCTTCCGGTCGGCGGCATCGGCATCGAGGCCCAGATCGAGAGCGCCCGCGGACTGGTCAACGTCGACACGATCGCCGCGGCGTCGCCCCGGCTGGAGACGCTGGTGTTCGGGCCGGCCGACTTCATGGCCTCGATCAACATGCGCAGCCTGGTCGTCGGGCAGCAGCCGCCCGGCTACACCGAGGGCGACGCCTACCACTACGTGCTGATGCGCATGCTGATGGCCGCCAGGATGCACGACCTGCAGGCCATCGACGGGCCGTACCTTCAGATCAAGGATCTCGACGGGTTCGCCAAGGCGGCGCACCGGTCGGCGGCGCTGGGATTCGACGGCAAATGGGTGCTCCACCCGACGCAGATCGAGTCGGCCAATGCGATCTACTCGCCCACGCAGGAGGACTACGACCACGCCGAGCTGATCCTTTCCGCCTACGAGCACGCCACGACGGTGGACAGGCGCGGCGCGGTGATGCTCGGCGACGAGATGATCGACGAGGCCTCCCGGAAGATGGCCCTGGTCATCGCCGCGAAGGGGCGCGCGGCCGGGCTCGTGCGGACCAAGTTCTTCCAGCCGCCCGCCTGAGAGCCATTCCTTCGGCCGCCCGTTAGAACGTGATGCCGAACGTGGTGAAGAACCAGAACGACGACGTCAGCCAGAGCCCGGTGAGCGCGGTGAAGGCCAGCCCGCCGAGCACGGGCAGCGTCCAGCCGGGCAGGTCCCGCTTCGGCAGCGAGAGCATCTTGGCGACGAACACGCCATAGAAGAACGTGCCGAGCAGCGAGTGGACGAGCACGCGCGGCACGTCGAACTGCGCCCCGAGGGCGTACAGGCAGTGGAACGCCACCGGCACGGACAGCACGAACGCCAGGCGGCCCGACCAGCGGTGCAGCGTTCCGGTCCATGGCGGCGCCTGAAGTCCCGGGATCTTGCCGTACATCGCCAGGGCGGAGATCACCTGGACGATCGCGAGCACGAAGGCGCCGGTCGCCAGCCACGACTTCATGGCCTGGGCTCCGGAGAAGCCGGCCGGCCCCACGGCGTATCCGGTGGGGGTGTGCTCGCGCCCGTAGACGCCGAGGGCGACGGCCACCAGGCCGCCTACCAGAAGCGGCACGAGATAGGGCGCGCTGCTCTGCTTGCGCGCGGCGTCATTTCGCGGGATCTGGGGGACGGTCATCGCAGGCGTTCCTTGTCGGGAGATCGGAAAAATGGGAAAGGTCGGAAAGGCCGGGAGGCGGAGATCGGAAGGGGCGGGAGATCGGGAAGCGAGATCGGAAAGGCCGGGAGGTCGGGAAGCGGGGGCCGAGGGCCGGGGAGGTCGCGGGGGTCAGAGTTCGTCGATGAAGGCGTCGGTGTCCTCGGGGCTCAGCCGCGTGCCCTCGACGTCCACGGGGGAGCCGGGGGTGAGCTTCGGAGCCTGGTAGGGGGAGTCGCCGATGTCGACGAGCCCGACCTGCTGCCCGTTCGGCAGGATGATCCAGCCGCCGACGGCCTTGGCGCCGCGCACGATGGCGGTCGCGCGGTAGAGGCCGGAGGGCTTCTTCACGAGCGGAGCGGTGAAGCGCCATTTGGCCTTGCCCACCTGGAGCGTGCCCTTGGCCTTGCCGTCGCCGAGCGCCGCGGTGATCAGCGAGCCCTTGCCGGTGAGCGTGACGGTGTTGTCCTCGGCGGTGCCCTTCAGCCAGGACTCGATGCGCCCGTCGCAGAAGTAGGCGATCGCCTTCCCGTTCTTGATCGAGAGCGCCACCAGGCCGCCGTTGCCCTGGGCCACGCCCGCGTAGTCGGCGCGCTTCGGGGTCGGGGCGGCGGCCTCGGTCGCCTCGCCGGTCGCGGTGGCGTCGCCGGTCAGTGCCGTGCTGGTGGGCTCGGGGGCCACCTTGGTGGTGGCGCGGGCGTCCGGGATGCCGGAGGAGGCCGCCGCGTCGTCGGTGCGCGGCGTGGTCTGGACGCTGAGAACGGCGAGCCCGAGGGCCAGGACCACCCCCGCGGCCAATGTGTGATAGGGCCCTAGCCGTTTCATGATCTGCTCCTGAAGGATGTCGGTTGTCGCTTGCAGCTTCGGCGGTTCCGCGGGCGGCGTCTATGGACTAATGCGCACAAGGCGGTGCCCGGCATGGGAAGTTCTCGCTGAGCGGCGGGCGACCGCCGGGCAGGAGGAAGGTGCGAGGAGAATGACGTATATGCACGATCCGTCACAGGCGCACCGGCCGCAGCCGGAGCCGGGGCCCGCGGGGCCGGGACCGGCGCCGTACCATCCGGCGCCGGGGCCTGCGGAGGGTGCGCCGTACTCCCCGGAACCGGCGGGCCAGGTGCCCGCGGAGGGTGCGCCGTACTACCCGAGGCCCGCGGAGGGTGGGCCGTACTATCCGGGGCCGGAGGCATGGCGGGCGCCGCCGGCTCCGGCGGCCCGGACGGTGCCTCCGCCTCCCGGCACGCGGTACGACCACCTGGCGCGTACGCGTCTGAACCGCTGGTGGCGCCCGGTCGTGGGGACGGCCGTCATCGCCGTCGCGTTCGTGGGCATCGGCCTGATCGTGATCCTCGCGGGGTCGGTGATCGCGGGGATCGTGGGCATTCCGCTGGTCATGTCGGGGGACCGGCTGTTCGGCGACCCGGTGTTCGAGCTGAGCGTCCTGCTGCTGTCGATCGCGGCCGTCCTGCCGGTGGTGTTCCTGACGGCGTGGCTGACCCAGCGCCGTCCGCCGGGCACGCTCTCCTCCGTTCTCGGGCGGTTGCGCTGGCGATGGTTGCTGGTGTGCCTGGGGGTGGCCCTCGTGGCCCTGATCCTCGGGCAGACCGCCATGGTGGCGACGTACGCCGTGACCGGGGAGGACCTCGGGAACCTCTTCGGCTGGGTGGGATGGGAGCGGTTCCTGCCCGGACTGGTGGTCATCCTCGTGCTGGTGCCGTTCCAGGCCGCGGCGGAGGAGTACATGTTCCGCGGCTGGGTGATCCAGGCCTTCGGCGCCTACTTGCGGACTCCGTGGCCGGGCATCCTGCTCGGCGCCGCCCTGTTCACCTCGCTGCACGCCTACACCGACTGGGGCATCATCGACGTCTTCAGTTTCGGCGCCCTGATGGGCTGGCTCGCGGTCCGCACGGGTGGCCTGGAGGCGCCCATCGCGCTGCACGTGGTCAACAACGTCGTGAGCTTCCTGCCGGCCGCCGCCGCCGGGGAACTGGGGGACGCGCTACGGCAGGGCGCGGTGCCGTGGCAGGCGCTGTCGGGCACCGTGGTCCAGTTGGCATTTTTCACGGTTGTGGTCGTAATAATCGCCCATAAGCGGTCAATCCAGACTGTCTCTTGATAAATCTGACTAGAGAGGTCTCGCCAGAAGGGCCCTCGGCATGTTGCCCTGGAAGGTGTGCGGGCCGGCGGTCGGCTCCAGGGAGGTGCGCGGTGGCGGCGAGGGTGAGAAGCGGCCAGTGTCCTACCCAGTTATGTGATCATTGGGCAGGGATTGGGTATCGGTACGATCGCAAGTGATCTGTTTCCGATGCTATGGATGCGCTGGAGTTCGGTGGAACGGTCCCGAATCATGGCCTTCAGACTGGGTTAGGCTGCCGACGAGGAGGTGCTGAGCGTGGTCTCGGGCCCCCACGACCCGCGCTCGTCATGGCGGTCGGCGGACGACGACGCCGATCGCGATAGCACGTCACGCCCTTCTGGGCCCTCCCAGGCCCGAACATCCCCACGGGTTCTCCACCATTCCCCGCCGGATCCCTCCGAGAACCGCTCGCGTGGCCTGCCCCTGGACTCCCCGTGGGCCCTGCCGCCCTTCGGCGCGCCCACTCCGGACGAGCGTTCCCCCGCGGCCGAGGACCAGGACCACGCCCAGCCGCCGAGGCCGTCCTCGGCGGGACGCCACCCCTACGCGCGGCCGTACAGCGGGGCGAGCGCGGAGCCCCGCCACAGCTCCGGACGGCCCTCGCCCGAACCGCAGGAGGAGACCTCCTCCGGCTGGGCGCCCGAGGCCCCCTACGACCCGCGTACGAGCGACCCGCAGGCGAACGAGCCTCCCGAGGGGGAGCCGGCCTGGCCGCCGCGGCGCATCGTGAATCGCCCGGACAAGCTCGTCGCCTCCGGACCGCCGCGCAAGCCGCCCCGTACCTCCGCGCCGCCGCGCACGCCGCCCCGTACGTCCGGATCGCAGGGAATCTCGCGTGAAGCGCCGGACATCAGGGTCGAGCCGAGCATCCCGGCCGAGCCCGAGCCGTCGTCCGGGACGGCACGGGCGGCGGCGCCCGGCGAGCCCTCTGCGTCCGGCCTCACCACCGGCAGGCGCTCGAGATTCGACATCGACCCCGAGGCGCCGTCCACCCCCGGCGAGCACTCCGTGCCCGGCGCCACATCGGAGGAGCGGATCGGACGACCCCCGGCGGGACGCCCGGCGCGGCCCGACATCCTCGTCGCCTCCGGCCCGGCGCGCCCACGCGGCGGCGGGCGTGGCCGCCACCACCGCGACCAGGCCGCCAGCCGCCCGCCACGCCAGGGCCGCCGGCCCGGGCAGGGCCGCCCAGCCCGGTGGCGCGGCCCCGGACGGGGCCTGCTGACGCCGATCTTCGTGGTGGTCGTGCTGCTCGCGGCGGCGGGCCTCGGGCTGGTGATCGTGAACTGGGTGAACTCCCCGGTGAGCTCCGGCCTGCGGCTCGCGGCCGGCGACGGCGGCTCGGGCGACCAGGCGTTCGTCGCCCCGCCGGGCATCAGCGGCAACGGCTCGAGCCAGGTCCTGAACGCGGTCACCTCCGTCGGCTCCACCGTGGTCGCGGTGGGCAGTGACACCACCAGCCCGGTGCCCAGACCGCTCTTCCTCGTCTCGGCCGACCGCGGAAAGTCGTGGGAGCTCGGCCGGGTGACCGGGCCCGCCGGATACCAGCCCGCGGGCTCGGCGGGGCTGGTCACCGGCGGTGCGGGCCGCTGGCTCGCCGCCGGCACCGAGGCGCCCGGAGCGGCAGGGCCCTCCGCGAGGGGAATGTGGACCAGCGCCGACGGGCGTTCCTGGACGGCGGTCGACCCCTCGCGGCTGTCCGCCTTCTGGAGCGGCGACCGGATCACCGACGTGGCCCGGACCGCCGGCGGCTTCGTGGCCGTCGGCTCCACCACCCTCCAGGACGGCGGGTACGGCCCCGTGGCCTGGGTGTCGCCGGACGGGCAGAGCTGGACCCGTGTGGACACCGGCGAGATCGGCGCCACCGACAAGGTGCGCGCCATCCGGGCGGTGGTGGCGAAGGGGGACGCCGTCGTGGCGCTCGCCGATCCCGGCAAGGGCGACACGACCTCGGTCATCCTGCGCTCCCCCGACGGCGGCAGGACCTGGCTGCGCACGGCCGCCGCCCTGCCCGGCGTACGGCCCGAGCCGGGTGCGCTCGCCGTGGCCGACCAGGGATTCCTGCTGGTGCCGACCCTGCAGAAGTCCGACGCCGGCGAGGTCCGGGTCTACTGCTCCGACCTCGGAGACGAATGGCGCCAGTGCGGGGTGATCGGCGGGCTCGGGCGCGAGGCGACCGGCGTGCGCGGCCTCGCCTCCTCCGCGGCCGGGGTCGCGGCGGTCGCCGAGTCGGGCTGGGAACGGTACGCCGTCTTCACCAGCGCCGACGGCAAGAACTGGACCGAGAGCACCGACCTCGGCCAGATCCCCGGCACGCTTCGGGGCCTCGCGATCACCGACGCCGGCACCCTGGTGGCCGCCGGCGACCAGCGGGCAGGCGGCCTGGACAACCTCCCGGTGCTGATGATGGCCGACAAGGGGAAGCCGGCCGCTCCGGTGCCGCTCGCGCAGATCAAGGGGCTGACCCGATCCGCGCGGGACACCGCCGCGCTGGTCGCGGCGGGCGAGTCGTTCGTCGCGGTCGGCTCGGTCAAGGGCGACGCCGGCATCTGGACCAGCGCGACCGGCCAGAGCTGGAAGGCCGTGAGCTCGCCGGCCCTCGGTGGCTCGGGCCGGCAGGCGATCAACGACGTGGCCCACGGCCCGCATGGGTGGCTCGCGGTGGGGAGCACCACGGCCGACTCCGCGTTCGTCCGGCCGCTGCTCGCCACCTCCAGCGACGGGCGGTCCTGGCGGCAGGCGCCGGAGTCGCCGGCGCTCGGCGCGTCCGGGCGGTACGCCGTGATGCCGCGCGTGGTCACGGCCGGCCCGCAGGGGTACGTGATGGCCGGGGACGACAGCGGTCCCGGCGGTGTGGTCGCGGCGCTGTGGTTCTCGCCGGACCTGCGGCGCTTCTCGCGGTCGGCGCCGCAGAGTCTCCCGGCGGGCGGCGCCGACGTGCGCATCGAGGACGTGGTCGCCACCGAGCACGGCTACCTGGCGGTCGGCGGGTCGGGATCGGCCGGGAGCACGTCCGGCGTGGTCTGGGCGTCCGACGACGGGCTCAACTGGACCGCGCGCAAACGGGTGATCCCCGAGGGCGCCCGCTCGGCGAGCCTGCGGAGAGTGGTCCTGCGTGATCAGGAGCTCGTGGCGGTCGGCGGCGCGACCAACGAGAAGGGCGTGGAGCAGCCGTTCGCGGCCGTCTCCTCCGACGACGGCGTCACCTGGCACTACTCCTGGCTCCCCGCCGAGGAGGCCGCGGCCGTGCTGGACGTGACGACCTCCGACTCCGGCCTGGTCGCCGTCGGCTCCTACGGCCCGCCCGCCACCGGGGACAGCGCGGTGTGGACCTCCCCGGACGGCCGCGACTGGCAGCGGCACACGCTGACGGGCGACGGGATGACCGGCGAGGGAGCCCAATGGCTCGGCGCGATCGCCGTGATCGGCGACAGGGTCGTGGCCGTCGGGCGCTCCACGACCTACACCTCCGACCACCTGACCCTGTGGCGGACGTCCTTCAGCCGCTGAGGCCGGCGGCGACGACCCGCCAGGCGACCAGAACGTCCAGGAGCCCGGCGGTGAGCGGGAGCCGCGCGAGGTCGCCCGGGGCGAACCAGCCCACGGCGGAGGCGTCGTCGCCCGCACGCGGCGTGCCGGCCACCGGGGTCGCGAAGTAGTCGTGGATCTCGTAGATCACGCCGCCGGGCCCGGGACGCTCCACGGTGCCCGCCGGCTCGCCGACGACGGCCGACAGGCCCGTCTCCTCCAGCAGCTCGCGGGCCAGGGCGCCGGCGTCGGACTCGCCCGGCTCCACCCTGCCGCCCGGCAGCGACCACAGGCCCTCACCCGGCGGGTGCCCGCGGCGGATCAGCAGCAGCCTGCCCGCCTCGTCGACCATGATCCCGCCCACGCACCGCACCCGCATACGCCAAGATTACGCTGCGATAACGGGATGCCCCTTGACTTATCCGCGCCGACGGAAGCACCGTGGGTAACTGTGAGAGCCGCGCCCACCTGCCCTCGGTGTTTCGGCACGCTGCGCCCACCCAGCGCATGGTCCAGCGCTTGGCGTTGTGGTGTGCACGGCGCCGTCCTGCCCTTCCACGCCAGGCGCCCGTCCGTCGAGGCGCTCGACGTGGTCCGCAAGGATTCCCGCGTGCCGTTCTGGCTACCGTGGCCGCTGCCGCCGGGATGGCTGGTGACCGGCTTCGGCGACGCCGGGGACGAGCGCACGGGCGTCCGCGCCGGGGTGGTCGCCTGCTCCGGGCCGTCGGTCACCCACGGGCCCGCCGACCTGGTCATCGTGGCGGAGGAGCCCGGCATGGGGCTCGGCGCCGCGTTCGCCGGGCTGGACGGCCCCGACCCCGGCCCCGGGTTCGACGCCGGCCCGCCCAACGCCAAGATCGACACCCTCGGGCACCCGACGGCGCTGTGGTGGGTCGAGGGCCTGGCCGACCGCGCCGTGTACGTCGGGGAGGCGATGGGCGACTGGCTGTGGGTCATCGGCTGGCCGGCGGAGGCCGGGTGCCTGGTGGCGCTGACCCAGTTCTCGCTCCGTGACCTCAGGGAGCAGGACCAGGAGCTCGACCTGCCCTACGGCGCGTTCTCCCCCCGGCTGGGCGAGGAGCCATGACACCGGCGGCCCCGGCGCCGCGCAGGGACCGCCGGAGAGGGACGTCCCGTACAGATCGTCCTCAACCTGATCCGTGTACTTATCGAGACCGGTACGAGTGTTCGGTAAGGTCGTGGCCGTGACAGCGCGTATCGAGCGAGTGGTGACCGAAGGCGTCGTGACGATCGACGGCGCCGAATACAAGGTCGAGAACAACACCTGGATCGTCGGCGACGACGAGGAGGTCATCGTCATCGACCCCGCGCGCGACGCGGAGACGATCCTTTCCGAGGTGGGCGAGCGGGAGGTTCTCGCGGTCGTCTGCACCCACGGCCTGCCCGACCATGTGGCGGGCGCCATCGAGGTGGCCGCCCGCGACGAGGCGGTCGTCGCCCTCAACCGCAAGGACCGCCAGCTGTGGCGCGACACCTGGCCTGAGACCTACCCCGACATCGACATGGAGGACGAGGGCATCTTCGGCGTCGCCGACGTCGAGCTGGAGGTCATCGCCACCCCGGGCGTCACCCAGGGCGGCGTCTCCCTGTACGTCGAGGCGCTGGGCGTGGTCTTCACCGGCAAGACGCTGCTGGCCGACGGGCCCGGCAAGCTCGGCGGCGAGTATCCGGCTCTCGCCGACCAGCTGACCGCGATCGGAGAGCGGCTGTTCACGCTGCCGGCCGACACGCGCGTGCTGCCCGCCCACGGCGAGGAGACCAGGATCGGCGAGCAGGAGCCGCACTTCGACGACTGGCTCGCCGGGTCGCTCACCGGCGCGGACACCGGCCCCACCCCCGCCGCCGTCGAGGCGCCGCTGTCCGACGGCACACGCGTCTCGGGCATCAAGCTCAACTTCGACGAGTGACGTGCTGCAACTCGGGCTCGAGGGCATGCCCCGGCGGCTCTACTCCTGCACGCCGTCGAGGCTGAACACCTGGCTCGACTGCCCCCGGCGCTACCGGTTCACCTACCTCGACCGGCCCGCGCCACAGAAGGGCCCGCCGTGGGCGCACAACAGCGTGGGCGCCTCGGTCCACAACGCGCTGGCCGGATGGTGGCGCGAGCCGTACGAGCGCAGGACCTCCGCCATGGCGGGGATCCTGCTCACCAAGGGGTGGATCACCGAGGGCTTCCGCGACCAGGAGCAGTCCACGGTGTGGCGCGACCGGGCGCGGGCCATGGTCTCCGGCTACACCAGCACGCTCGACCCGTCCGACGAGCCGGTGGGCGTCGAGCGCACCGTCGCCACCCGCACGCCGGTCATCGCGGTGTCCGGCCGGGTCGACCGCATCGACCGGCGCGGTGACGAGCTGGTCATCGTCGACTACAAGACCGGCAGGCGCCCGCTGACCGAGGACGACGCCCGCTCCTCGCTCGCGCTGGCGATCTACGCCGTGGCGTCCTCACGAGTGCTGCACCGGCCCTGCCACAAGGTCGAGCTGCACCACGTCCCAACGGGTTCGATCGTCCAGTGGGAGCACAGCGACGAGTCCCTCGCCCGCCACCTGCGCCGCGCCGAGGAGATAGCCCAAGAGGCCTCGGAAGCCGACGAACGCTACCGCGATTGGAAGACCGCCTCTCGCGACTCCCGCACGGCCTCCGGTCCCGCCGGCTCCGGGGGCGGTCCGGCTCCCGTTCCGCCGGAGATCGACGCGAGCTTCCCGCCGCGACCCGGCCCGGTCTGCTCCTGGTGCGACTACCGCCGCCACTGCCCCGAAGGCCAGGCGGCCGGATCCGCACGCCAGCCCTGGGACGCCCTGGCGGACCCCGACTGACCGATCACCGCTGCTTGCGCGCGCCGCACGCTGACCTGATGGACTTCGAGACCTGGCTGCGGCGCGAGGGCAAGGCGAAATTCGAAGCCCTGCTCGCGACCGAGGCGGCGAGGTGACGGCTGAGCTGCGCCGCCTGGAGGGCGTATACATCCGATGAAAAACTAACGAATCGCCGAAACGCTCCCCAATATCGACCGGCCTGACGTACACATCGGATGTCTTCTCGGCAAAGTGCGGTGACATCACCCGGCGAAACCGGTCATAACGGGAGTAGCCCTTCGAGCAGGGAAGGCAGGTGCCGGCTCATGGCGCAGTCGAAGGACCAGAGCGCGCCGCGCCCACCGCGGCGCATCCACGGCAGACGCAGAAAGCCCAGGGGCGAGCAACAGACCTGGCACAAGCCCGACTACCGCATCGTCGAGGCCTCCATGGAGATGTCGGCCTACTTCCAAACCCGCTGACCCCTCACCTGGATCGTCGCCGCCAGGAGCACCCCGGACGGCAAGGCGGGAACGGGAGCCGGGAGGGAAGGCGGGAAGGCGGACGTCGGACGGGAAGGCGGACGCCGGACGGAAGGCGGGAAGGCGCACGCCGGTCGGCAAGGGAGGAACGGGAGCAGGGAGGGAGGAACGGGGGACGGGTGATCGAGTCGTGAGGGCGTTGACGGCCGGGGAGTTCGAGGCTCGGTTGCGTGCGGTTCCGGGGGAGCGGTACCACGATCGGCATCCGTTCAACCTGCGCATGCACGCCGGGGAGTTGTCTCCCGGCGAGATCCGCGGCTGGATACTCAACCGCTTCCACTACCAGCGGCACATCCCGATCAAGGACGCGCTCATCCTCGCCAAGCTCCCCACCCCGGAGTTGCGCCGCGTATGGATCCGCCGCATCCACGACCACGACGGGCAGCGCGCCGGTGAAGGCGGCCTCGAGCGCTGGCTGCGCCTCGGCGAGGCCGCCGGCCTGGACCGCGCGCTGCTGCTGTCCGGAGAGGGCGTGCTGCCGGGCGTCCGGCTCGCGGTGGAGGGATACGTGAACCTGTGCCGCCTCGGCTCCCCGGTGGAGGCCGTGGCGGCGTCCCTCACCGAACTGTTCGCCCCTGACCTGATGCGCACCCGCATCGACGCGTTCGAGCGTCATTACGGGTGGATCGACCCCGAAGGGCTCCGGTATTTCCGCGGCCGGATCAGCCAGGGCGGCCGGGACGGCGAGGAGGCGCTCGCCCTGGTCCTCGACCGGGCCAGGGACCGCGCCGACCAGGAGAGGGCCGTGGCCGCGCTCGCGTACAAGTGCGACGTGCTCTGGTCGCTGCTGGACGCCGTGGAGCGGGGGTATCGATGACGGGCCGGCGCCCGGCGCTCGCCGCCTCGATCATGATGCGGCACGACGCCGTACGGGACGCCGATCTGCTGGTCATGCCCGAACGCATTGTCGTGCTGAACGACCAGGCGGCCTCGGTCGTACGGCTGTGCGACGGCACCCGCACGGTCGCACAGATCATCGACGAGCTGACCGCCGCCTTCCCCGGCGGTGCTGTGGCCACCGACGTCCCCGAGTTCCTCGACAGGGTCCGAGCGGAAGGATGGCTACGATGACCACCTCGCAGAGCCGCCGGCTCTGCGATGACCAGCGCCAAGAGCGCATGCTTCCTTGGGCCATGCTGGCGGAGCTCACGCATGCGTGCCCGCTGCGCTGCCCGTACTGTTCCAACCCGCTGGAGCTGATCAGCCGCTCCCGCGAGCTGGGCACCGAGGACTGGACGCGGGTCATGGCGGAGGCCGCCGCGCTCGGTGTCGTGCACGCTCACCTGTCCGGTGGCGAGCCGCTTCTGCGCGCCGACCTGCCGGAGATCGTCACGGCGGCGGATGGGGCCGGGATCTACACTCAGCTCGTCACCAGCGGCGTCGGGCTCAGCCGCTCGCGGCTGGACGGGCTCGCCGCCGCGGGACTGCGCAGCGTCCAGCTCTCGGTGCAGGATGCGACGGCCGAGAGGTCGGACCGCATCGCGGGCGCCCGGTCGTTCGCCGCCAAGGAGCGGGCCGCCCGGCTGGTGCGTGACGCGGGCCTGCCGTTCGGGCTGAACGTCGTGCTCCACCGGCACAACCTCGACTCCATCGACGAGATCATCGCGCTGAGTGTCGCCTGGGGCGCAGATCGGGTGGAGCTGGCGAACACGCAGTTCTACGGCTGGGCGCTGCGCAACCGGGGCGCGCTGCTGCCGACCCGTGATCAGTTACGGCGGGCCGAGGACAAGGTCGCCGTCTGGCGTGCCCGGCTGGCGGGGGAGGTCCGGCTTGTCTGGGTCGTTCCCGACTATTTCGAGGGCGTGCCCAAGCCTTGCATGGGCGGCTGGGGCGCGGTGTCGCTTACGGTCGCCCCGGACGGGGCCGTGCTGCCCTGTCCCGGCGCGTACGTCCTGCCGGGCCTGGAGTTCCCGAACGTGCGCGAGCGCGGTCTGCGGTGGATCTGGGAGGAGTCGGCGGCGTTCAACGCCTATCGGGGCACGGCCTGGATGGGCGACCCCTGTTCCACATGCCCACGCCGTGACGTCGACTTCGGCGGGTGCCGCTGCCAGGCGTACGCGATCACCGGCCGGGCCGACCGCACTGATCCGGCGTGCGCGCTGTCCCCCGACCACCACCTGATCCAGACGATCACCGCGAAGTCCGCACCCCCCGAGCACAACGCACCGCCCGCGGAGCCGGGCCCTGAACAAGGTGTGCCAACCGCGGGGATGGGGTCGGAGCATGGGGTGCTGTTCGCTTACCGGCGCCATCGGTGAGTGCGGTGTCCAGGCGCGTTGGCCGGTTGCCCTGCGTGGGGTGACGGCGTCGCCGTGGCACGCGGCTTCGACGTGGCACAGCGTCTTGGCTTCGACGTCTTTACGTCGGGTCGATGGCCGGATCAGGTCCCGACGAGGGGGATGTCCGGCTCGTTCGGGTCAGGTGTTGTGGAGCAGGTGGTCTTCTGCCTGGTTCCAGAAGCGGGTCAGGGCGTGTGCGGTCGTCTCGGGGGCTTCCACGGCGGGGGAGTGGAGGGCGCCGGGGACCACGACGCATTCGGCGTCCAGGCGTTTGGCCATCTCGGCCTGGCTGCGCGGTGACCAGCCGTCGTCGTGTTCCCCGTACAGGACCAGGGTGGCCACGTCGACCTCTCGCAGGTCGTCGAGCCGGTCGGCGGCCTCGAGGACCTGTTCGGCCATCGTCATCAGGGCGGTCGGCGAGTTGGCGAACAGCCGCTTGCGCAGGAACGCCAGGATGTCGTCGGGCACCCCGGCGACGATGGCCTCCGGCTCCAGGCGGTGCGTCCACAGGTGTTCCAGGCCGACCTCGGGCAGCTCGCGGAGCATGGCGCGGCATGCCTTCTCGCGGGGGCCGGTGATGCCGGCCGGGCCCGAGCTCATCAGCGTGAACGAGGCGAGCTTGGTGGCTCCGCCGATCACCGCTTCGCGGGTCACGAGCCCGCCGAACGAGTGACCGACGAGGTGGACGGGCTCGCCGCCGCCGACGACGGCGGCCACGCTGTCGATGTCCTCGCCGAGAGCCTCACAGGTGTAGGCCGCCGGGTCGTCGGGCCCCTCGCTCTCGTACTGACCCCGCATGTCGATCGCGACGACGCGCCGCCCGGCCTGGGCGAGCGTCTGGAAGATCGCGATGAAGTCCTCCTTGCTGCCGGTGTATCCGGGCACCAGCAGGGCGGGCCATCGCTCGGGGATGCCGCTGACCGGGAGCGCCTCCAGGGCCGCGAACGTGCCCGCAGGCGTCTCGATGCGCTGTGGACGGACACCGGGAGGCAGGGTCAGGAAGCGCGGCGTGCTCACGCGGCACCACGATACTGAGGATCCATCCTGGCAACACCGTCAAACGTTCTACGTCGGTTGCGTGGTTGACTTTCCACTCTCTCACCTGATCGGATGGCGCTTCACCGCGCGCCTGGGCATGTCGTTCGAAACGGCGGGCCGCCGCGAGGCGTCCCGCCGTTCTGGCCGCTCAGGGCCGTGGTTCTTCATACGCCGCCTGCTTCAGCCCCTCCGGGGACGCTGGTACGACGGCCGGCGGCGCTGCTGGACGCGCTCGGAGGCCGCGGAGGGTGCCACGTCATCGTCCGTCGCCAGGTCGGGCGACTGGAAGATGATCGAGAACGGAGTGGGCGGGGTGATCCGCTCCGGCTCGGGGCGAGCGACGGGCGCCTCGGGCACGACGGGCGCCGGCGGCGCCGTCGCTTCGAACTCCTCGGCGCCGATGAGCGCCTCCTGGGCGGCGGGCGCTGTCGCGCCGTCGTCCTCCACCGCGGAGGGTGCGACCTCGGCCAGCGCCTCCGTCAGCGCCACCTTGTTCGCGCCCCTGCGGGCACGCCGCGGGGCCGGAACCTCGGCGGTCACGGCCTCGGTGATCACGGTCTCGGCCGGTGCGGCCGGTTCGGGCGTGCGGACCGTGGCGGGCTCGGGGGCGAGGATGTCGCCCTCCACCGCCAGGTCGTTGTCGAGTGCCTGGCCGGCGTCCAAGGTAGCGAGCTCCGACTGGTCCTGGCCGCCACGGGTGCGGCGGCGCTGGCGGTTGCGGGCCGGGCGCTCGCGGCGCTCGGCGCGGTCGTCCTTGTCACGGCGCTCGTCTTTGTCGCGACGGTCGCGTGTGCGGTGACGCCCGGTCTCGCCGAGATCCTCGATCTGCTCGGCGTCCAGGCCCGCCCGGGAGCGCTGGGCGCGCGGCAGCACGCCCTTGGTGCCCTCGGGAATGCGCAGGTCGGCGTAGACGTGCGGCGAAGTGGAGTACGTCTCCACCGGCTCGGCGAAGTCGAGGCCGAGGGCGTTGTTGATGACCTTCCAGCGGGTGAGTTCCTCCCACTCGACGAAGGTCACCGCCACGCCCGTGCGCCCTGCCCGGCCGGTGCGGCCGATGCGGTGGACGTAGGTCTTCTCGTCCTGCGGGCAGTCGTAGTTGACGACGTGGGTGACGTCGTCGATGTCGATGCCGCGCGCCGCCACGTCGGTGGCGACCAGGACGTCGATCTTGCCGTTGCGGAAGGCCCGCAGAGCCTGCTCGCGCTGGCCCTGCCCGAGGTCGCCGTGCACGGCCGCCGCGGCGAAGCCGCGCTCCTTGAGCTGCTCGGAGACCATGTCGCAGGCGCGCTTGGTCTCGCAGAACACCATCGTCAGCCCGTGGCCGTCGCACTGCAGCATGCGGCTGACGATCTCGATCTTGTCCATGCGGTGGGTGCGCCAGACGAACTGGGTCGTCTTGGAGACGTCCTCGCTGTCGGCGTCGGCGTTCTCGGCGCGCACGTGCGTCGGGCGCGAGAGGTAGCGGCGCGAAAGCTGGACGATCTCGCCCGGCATGGTCGCCGAGAACAGCATGGTCTGCCGCTCGGCGGGGACGAGCTTGATGATGCGCTCGATGTCGGGCAGGAAGCCCAGGTCGAGCATGCGGTCGGCCTCGTCCAGGACCAGCATGGCCACCTGGCTCAGGTCGAGGTGCTTCTGCTTCACCAGGTCGAGAAGGCGGCCCGGCGTGCCGACGATGACGTCCACGCCCTGCTTGAGCGCCTCGATCTGCGGCTCGTAGGCCCGCCCGCCGTAGACGGTCAGGATGCGCGAGCCGAGCTTGCCACCGGCGACGACGAGGTCCTCGGTGACCTGCAGGGCCAGCTCGCGGGTCGGGACGACCACAAGGCCGCGGGGCTTCTTGCGGTTCTTGCGGGGCTTGCCGACGCGCTGCAGCATCGCCACGCCGAAGGCGTAGGTCTTGCCGGTGCCGGTGCGCGCCTGGCCGATGACGTCCTGCCCGCTGATCGCGAGGGGAAGGGCCATCTCTTGAATGGGAAAGGGTGAAGTGATGCCCTCTGTCTCGAGGGCATCAGCGATCTCGGGTATGACTCCAAGGTCTCGGAACGTGGTCAGCTCGGCCTGCCTAGGTCTCCTGCGAAGGCGGGCTTCCGGGACCGCTGGCAGGAAGTGACCTCGTGCCGGGTCCGCGCGGAAAAGCCAACCCTCATCTCGTCTCGGCGACCGCCGCGGCATAGCGCGCGTGGGGGCTATCAGGCGATGATCTCCCTGAATACATACTGCGGTCGCACTCTTACAGGGCAGTGTACTCGATACCACAAGAGCGAGCCGATTTCTTGGTGTTCGACGCCGTGCGCGGCCGTGTCGCAGGGGTTGTTCCGGCTGTTCTCCGGGGGTGCTCCGGGGTGTGCGTCTCATCTTTCGGCCGGGCGTTTCTCGCCCGCTGGGCGGGGGTCCACGGCGCGGGGCGATCCTCGTACGCTGCATCCATGAGTGATTCCCCTGCCGGTGTGATCGATCTGCTCGGCGTCCTCGCCTACGCCGAGCTGACCGCGTTCCTCAGGCTCGCCGAGGACGCCGCCACTCTCGCTCCGTCGCTGACCGACCGGGCCGAGCTCAGCGATCTGGCCGCCGTCGAGTACGCCCACTTCCGGGTCCTGCGCGACCGGCTGTCCTGGCTCGGGGCGGATCCGGAGGAGGCCATGGCGCCGTTCGTGTCCTCCCTGGACGACTGGCATGCCCAGACCCGGCCGGGCGACTGGCTGGAGGCCCTGGTCAAGGCCTACGTCGGCACCGGCATCGCGGGCGACTTCTACCGCGAGGCCGCCCGGCACGTCGATCCGCAGACCCGCAAGCTGGTGGAGGAGGTGCTGGCCGAGGAGGTCCGCTCGGAGTTCGTGGTGGAGCGGGTGCGCGCGGCGCTGGCCGAGAACCCCAAGCTGACCGGCAGGCTCGCGCTGTGGGCGCGGCGCATGGTGGGGGAGGCGCTGAGCCAGGCCCACAGGGTCGCGGCGGCCCGCCCCGACCTTGCCCTGCTGCTCGTCTCCGCCGGGGCCTCCGCTGAGAGGGCGCCGGGGGACGGGGCGCCAGGCGACGCGGGTGATCAGGCGGCCGGCAGTGATCCGCGAGGTGGGGTGGACATGGATCTGGTCGAGGTGGGCCGGCTGTTCGCCCGGCTCACCGAGCAGCACGGCAGGCGCATGTCGGCACTCGGGCTCGTGCCGGGGCCATGAAACCCCCGGTTTCGGACTTCTGGCCGATTAGGTCCGGTGATCGAGGGCGCGAATGGCCCGAGCGGTTGTAGCGTGCGAACATGAGGGCCTCGCGCCGCTACGGCAGTTTCCTGATGAGATGTGGACCGAACCGCTGGACCTCCCGGCCGGTGTTGCGAAGGGGGAGCGCCGGCTGCCCGGCAGTCAGTCACAAGCGGGATGAAGCGCGGCCGGCACGCCGGCCCTGTGGTTGCTCGCTCGCCTCGCGAGAGGAGTGCGCGGGCCTGTGAGCCCGCCGCGGTCGTCGCCGGGGGCCTGAAGCAGTGGGCCCCCGCTTCCCGCCCCGGCGCTTTGGGGAGCAAGCCCCCCAAAGCGCCTGGTTCAGAGGGTGCCGCCGAAACCGACTGGACGTGACTCGTCCCCGCCGATCTCCACGAAACCGAGCGCGGAGACGGGCACGATCACGCGCCGTCCCTTCACGTCGGTGACGGAGAAGACCCCTCGATCGGCCGCCAGGGAGTTTCGGAGTTCCTGCTCCACCTCTTCAGTGGACAGGTCGGTCTCAACGATGATCTCTCGGTGTACGGAGCGTACGCCGATCTTGATTTCCATCGGGCTCCCTTTCGACGCGGAAGACTGCTGGTCCCATCGTCGCTCTTCGGGGACCGCCTGACCGCGTTGATCGCGTCAAGCGAACAATGATCTGGCCTCAGCTGGTGCGGGGGAAGCCGCCGATGCCCCTCCAGGCCAGGCGGGCCATGAGCTGCGTCGCGACGTCCTTGGGGATGGAACCGTGGCTGGCCAGCCAGTAACGCGCGCTCACCTCGGCCATGCCGACCAGGCCGACGCCGAGGAGGTGGGCTTCGTCGCTGGAGCAGCCGGTGTCCTCCTGGATCACCTGGCTGATCATCTCGGCGCTCTCGCTCAGCGAGCGCTCCATGCGCTGGCGCACCGGAGCGACGTTGCGCAGGTCGGACTCGAAGACCAGGCGGAAGGCCTCACCCTGGCTGGAGACGAAGTCGAAGAACGCCCCGATGGCCGCCTGGACGCGCTGCTTGTTGTCGGTCGTGGAGGCGAGCGCCTCCCGGCAGCGGTTGGCCATGTCGTCGACGTGGACGTCGAGCAGGGCCAGGTAGAGCTCCAGCTTGCCCGGGAAGTGCTGGTAGAGAACCGGCTTGCTCACCCCGGCCCGCTCGGCGATCTCGTCCATCGCGGCCGCGTGGTAGCCGTTCTCCACGAAGACCTCTTGCGCCGCGCTCAGCAACTGGCGCCGGCGGGCCATCCGGGGCAGCCGGGTGCCCCGGGGCTTGGCGTCCGGGGTAGCGGTCACGGGCTTCTCCTTGCAGGCGGTTCACGCGCCGCGCGACCGGTGGTCGCGCGGCGGTTCGTGCTGATCGTGGATCCGGTACGGGGTTGACATCCTACGCGCGGGTAATCCGGATCAGCGATAGTCGTCGTCGCCCAGATCCACGACACGCTCCTGGTCTGCGGCGTCGGCCGGATCGGCGTCGTAGGGGATCTCCAGCGGCCACTCGCGCCGTTCGTCGCGGATGGTCAGGTGCTGCTCGATGGCGTCCGCCTCGGGGACCTCGGTCTCGAGCTCGTCCGCGACGTCGTCGAGGGGCTCCAGCGCGTCGAGCGGGACGTCGTGCCCGCCCATATCCATCTCCGACATCTTCCGTCCCCTCCATTGGCGGCGAACTTCGAGTCGCCCGCTCCATACCCCGATGCGTCCAGACTAAGGCTCGTCTCCGGCCTTGCTCCGTTCCGGCGGCACCATGAGGTCGCCGAACCGCTCGACCCGGTCCAGGACGTCCCCGGCTGTGAAGACCAGGTCGTCCGGGCGGGTGCACCCCTCCACCTCCTCCCAGGTGATCGGCGTGGAGGCGGTGGGGATCGGATTGGCGCGCAGGGAGTAAGGGGTGACGGTGGTCTTGGCGGGATTGTTCTGGCTCCAGTCGATGAAGACCTTGCCCGGGCGCAGCTTCCTCGCCATCTGGCTCACGACCTCCTCCGGCCGCTCCTTCTCCAGCCGCTGGGCGATCGCCTTGGCGTACTCCGAGGGTTTCTCCTCGCGGCCGGCCCAGGGCACGTACACCTGCATGCCCTTGTTCCCACTGGTCTTCGGGCAGCCCACGAGGCCGTCCTCGCGCAGCACCTCCCGCAGCCGCAGCGCGACCTCGCAGCACTCGACGATCGTCGCCGGGGCGCCGGGGTCGAGGTCGAACACCATGGTGTCGGGTTCCTGCGCGCGGCCTTCCTCGTCGACCCGCCACATGGGGGTGTGGAACTCCAGGGCGGCGAGCCCGGCGAAGTAGACCAGTGTGGGCAGGTCGTCCACGATGGCGTACTCGATGGTGTCGCGGTCCTTGGTGCTGCCCGGGACTGGCAGCCGGGCGGTGCGGACCCACGCCGGGGTGTGCGCGGGGCGGTTCTTCTCGAAGAAGAACTGCCCGTCCACGCCGCCGGGGTAGCGTTTGACCGTCAGCGGGCGCCCGTTCAGGTGGGCCAGCATGGCGGGTGCGACGCGGCTGTAGTAGTCGATCACCTCGGCCTTGGTGAATCCCGCTTCCGGGTACAGCACCTTGTCCAGGTTCGTCAGGGTCATCTCCCGGTGATCGACCCTGACCCGGACCTTCTGCGTCACGTCCACCACTTCCCCTGAGGTTTCTTTTCCCGTGCTGACGTCCGGCGCCGGTCCAGCAGATCGTGGCTTGACCGGATACGGCATTCCACACTGGGTATCTGCCCATTTAGATACTGCTTTGCGCCCTTGCCACTATCGAACTTGGGTTCGATAGTGGGGCTGAGGTGAGGAGAAGTCATGCGTAGCATCTGGAAGGGTGCCATCTCGTTCGGTCTTGTCACGATCCCCGTGAAGCTCTATTCGGCCACCGAGCAGAAGGACGTGTCGTTCCACCAGGTGCACCGCGAGGACGCCGGCCGCATCAAGTACAAGCGGGTGTGCAGCATCGACGGCGAGGAGGTGCCGTACTCCGAGATCGCCAAGGGGTACGAGCTGCCCGGCGGAGAGATGGTCGTGCTCACCGACGAGGACTTCGCCGACCTGCCGCTCAGCACCTCGCGCCGCATCGACGTGCTCCAGTTCACTCCGGCCGACCAGCTCGACCCGATCTTGTTCAACAAGTCCTACTACCTGGAGCCCGAGGCCGCGGGCGTGAAGCCGTACATCCTGCTTCGCGACGCCCTGGAGCGCACGGGGCAGGTGGCGATCGTGAAGGTCGCGCTGCGCCAGCGCGAGTCGCTCGCCGCTCTGCGCATCCGTGACGGCGTGTTCGTGCTGGAGACGATGCTGTGGCCCGACGAGGTCCGCGAGCCCGGCTTCGCGTTCGTGGACGAGGACGTCGAGGTCCGCCCGCAGGAGCTGCAGATGGCCGAGTCGCTGATCGACACCATGGCGGGGGAGTTCGACCCCACCGAGTACCACGACGCCTATCGCCAGGCGCTCGAGCAGGTCATCGAGGCCAAGGTGGCGGGCAAGGAGCTCGTGCGGCCGGAGGCGGCCGAGGAGGCGGGGCCGGCGGTCGACCTGATGGCGGCTCTGCGGGCGAGCGTCGACGCGGCCAAGCGTGAGCGCGAGGGCGCGAAGGAGAAGGTCCCGGCCGGGGCGGAGAAGAAGAAGGCCGCCGCGAAATCCGCCGGGGCTGCCGAGAGCCAGGCGGACGAAAAGGGCGAAAAGGACAGCAAGAAGCAGGCGCCCAAGCGCCGCGCCCGCAAGACCGCCTGAACGTCTGACCGCCTGCCTCGCGGCCGACTGGTCGGCCGCCTTACCGCCTGGCGCATTCCCGTGATTTCCGATTAGGAGTTTTCGACGATTCGCTGGATTTAGGAAAGGTCGGTGGCAGGGTTCGCCGGATTACGGAAAGGCCGGCGGAAAGGGCCCGGAAAGGCCGGTGGCAAGCAAGGGGAAGGCCCCGGAGCGGCGTTGCTCCGGGGCCTTCCGTGATGTGCCAGGCGGCCGGCTTCCGGACGGGTTACCGCCCGGAAGGCCGCCTAGGTTCCTTGGTTACTTGCTGTCGTGGTCGTCGTGGTGCTTCTTGAGGTTGTGGTGGTGGTGGTGGTGTTGCGGCTTGAAGTGGTGGTGGCGGTTGTGACGGTCATCACGGAAGAAGTCCTGGTGCCCGCCGCCCTGGCTGTGGTGGCCGATGATGGCGCGGAAGAAGCGCGCCTCTACGACCTTGAAGAAGCAGTTGCGGTGACCGCCCCCGTGGCTGTGGTGGTGCCGGCGGTGGTGACGGCTGTTGTGGCTATGGCCCTTACCGCCCCAGCCACCGCCGTCGAAGCCGCCGTCGCCGTCGAAGTCGCCGAAGTCGCCGTGGTGGCCGCCGTGGTGGCCGCCGTGGTGGCCGCCGCCGTGGTGGCAGTGGCCACCACCCTCGAAGCCGCCGCCGCCGCCGCCGCCGCCGAAGCCGCCGAAGTCGTCCCCCCAGCCGAAGTTCGTGCCGATGGCCGTGCTCGCGCTCGCGCTCGTGGCCGTGGTGGCGCCGAGACCGGCGAGACCACCAGTGAGTGCCGCGGTGACGGTCAGCATTGCGGCGTATTTCTTGACGTCGGGCATTGCGTTTTCCCCCTTGACGCATCGGGTTGCCCAGCGGATGCATTTACCGGATTTGAAAGTAAATGCCGGGGCGACTCGGTAAGTCGTCCCACATGTCTAGTTTTCCTGGCGACCCATACGACAAACGAGGATCACTGCCTTTTGACAGCTACTTAACCTGCCCTTATGTCTTTCAGATCAATATTTCCCGATATGTCCGTTATTTCCCGTGATCTTGTACCCGCTCCCGACCCCACAGGGCCCCCAGCCCGGGCGGGCGCGGCGCCCAAGGTGTACGGCGGCGGGTTATCGTCAGAACCGAGGGTGAACAGGAGGGGGAGAGATGGTGGAGGAACCGATACCGCATTGGCCAGGTGAGCTGCTCGATCTGGGCGACCTGGCCCTTCACGTCCGGTCGACGCCCGCGGGGCCGCAGGAGAAGGCCGTGCTCGTGCACGGTCTGGCGGGTTCCGCCACTAATTGGACCGACCTGATGGCCGAGCTCCGCGAAGAGGTCAGGGGATACGCCATCGACCTGCCCGGCGCGGGCTACTCTCCCGAGCCGCCCGGCGGCGACTATTCCATCGGGGCGTACGCCGCGGCGGTCACCGCGCTCATCGAGCACGTCGGAGGCCCCGTCCACCTGCTCGGCAACTCGATGGGCGGCGCCGTCTCGGTGCGGGTCGCGGCCACGCGCCCCGACCTGGTGCGCACGCTCACCCTCGTCTCGCCCGCCCTGCCCGACCTGTTTCCCCGGTACGGCCCGGCGCGGGTCGCCATGTCGGCCGCTCCCCGCATCGGCGAGTGGGCGATGACCCGGCTCCGCGCCCTGCCCCCCGAGCGGCGCATCCGGGCGACCATGGAGATGTGTTACGCCGACACCGGCCGGGTGCATCCCGACCGGCTGGAGGACGCCGTGGCCGAGCTGCGCCGCCGCGACGACCTGCCCTACGCGGGGCCGGCGCTGGTGGGTTCGGCCCGCGCCCTGGTGAACGAGTACTTCCGGCGCGGCGCGGAGAACCTCTGGCGGCTGGCCGCGCAGGTGAGCGCCCCCACGCTCGTCGTGCACGGCAGGCACGACCGCCTGGTGGACCCGCGCATGGCCGTGCGGGCCCATCGCACGTTCCCGGACGTCCGGCTGGTGCTCCTGCCGCACGCGGCCCACGTCGCCCAGATGGAGTGCCCCGCGCTGGTGGCCCGCCACGTGCGTGCCCTGATGCAGGACGCCACCAGGCTGGCGGGGGGCGCGGAGGGGGCGAAGAACGCGGAGAATGCCAGGAACGCGGAGGATTCGCTGATCGTCGGATAAGATCGCCGATTCGGGAATGCGAGAGCAACCGGGTTAGGTTGTGACAGACGGCTGGGCGCGTAGCCTGACGGGCGAGCCGCCAATCGAAGAACCCCTGTAACGGGAGCGTAGAACTGTGTCGTTGCCACCGCTGGTAGAGCCGGCCGACGAGCTGACCGTTGACGAGGTGCGCCGCTACTCTCGCCACCTGATCATCCCCGACGTCGGGATGGCCGGGCAGAAGCGGCTGAAGAACGCCAAGGTGCTGTGCGTGGGCGCCGGCGGCCTCGGTTCCCCGGCGTTGATGTACCTCGCCGCGGCCGGTGTCGGCACGCTCGGCGTCGTCGACTTCGACGTCGTTGATGAGTCCAACCTTCAGCGCCAGATCATCCACGGTCAGTCGGACGTCGGCCGGCTGAAGGCCGAGAGCGCCGCCGCGAGCGTGCGCGAGATCAACCCCCTCGTCAACGTCGTGATCCACAATGTCGCTCTCACGACCGACAACGTGCTGGACATCTTCGCCGCCTACGACCTGATCGTGGACGGCACCGACAACTTCGCCACCCGCTACATGGTCAACGACGCGGCCGTGCTGCTGGGCAAGCCCTACATCTGGGGCTCGATCTACCGTTTCGACGGCCAGGCGAGCGTGTTCTGGGCCGAGTACGGGCCCTGCTACCGCTGCCTGTACCCCGAGCCGCCGCCTCCGGGCATGGTGCCGTCCTGCGCCGAGGGCGGCGTCCTCGGCGTGCTGTGCGCCTCCATCGGCTCGGTGCAGGTCAACGAGGCGATCAAGGTGCTGACCGGCATCGGCGAGCCGCTGGTCGGGCGTCTGATGATCTATGACGCGCTGGAGATGAAGTACCGCGACGTCAAGGTCCGCAAGGACCCCGAGTGCCCGCTGTGCGGCAAGAACCCCACGATCACCGAGCTGATCGACTACGAGGCGTTCTGCGGCACGATCTCCGACGAGGCGCAGCAGGCCGCGACGGGCTCCACCATCACCGCGCAGGAGCTCAAGGACATGCAGGACCGCGGCGACGACATCTTCCTGGTCGACGTCCGCGAGCAGAACGAGTACGAGATCGTCAACATCCCCGGCGCCGTGCTGATCCCGAAGGGCGAGTTCCTGCGGGGCACGGCCCTGGAGCTGCTGCCGCAGGACAAGAAGATCATCCTGCACTGCAAGTCGGGCGCCCGCTCCGCCGAGGCGCTGGCGGTCGTCAAGAACGCCGGCTTCTCCGACGCCGTCCACGTCGGCGGCGGCGTGCTGAGCTGGATCAAGACCGTCGATCCCTCGCTCCCGACGTACTGATCGAGACCGCGCCGGCGGCCCGCCCCTCCCGTGTGGAGGGCGCGGGCCGCGGCCGTTCTACTCCCCGGTGAGCGAGAGCCCCGACCGGGCGACGATCTCCTGGAGAGCGGCGACGTGGGCCCGGTACGCCTGGCGGCCCGCGGGCGACAGCTTGAGCCAGGTGCGGGGGCGCTTGCCCACGTGGCCCTTGCGGATCACCACGTATCCGGCCGCCTCCAGCGCGGCGGCGTGCTTGGACAGCACCGAGTCGCTGACCTCCACCTCGTCGCGGACGAAGGAGAACTCGGCCTCCTCGACGGCCGCGAGCAGCGACATGACGCGCAGCCGGGCCGGAGCGTGGATCGCCGGGTCGAGCTCCGCCATCAGCCGCGCTCGATCGTGGCGGCCATGCGGCGGGTGATCCAGCGGGCGACGAGCGGGCCGGTGACCGCCATGTACGCCGTCATGGCGAGCCCGGCGTAGGTGCGCCCGTAGGAGATTCCGGCACCGGACAGGGCGAGGGCGAGCACCATGCAGAGGGCGATGCCCACCAGGAGCCACGCGCCGAAGGCGCCGAGCACCGCCGGGGTGACCAGGCTGCGATGGGGACGCTGCCGGCTGGAGAGCGCCATCGCGGCCACCAGGCCGGCCAGGACCAGCGACAGCAGCGTGATTCCGGTCACCTGCACGGCCGGGGTGGTGCCCGGTTCGGTGCAGTACTGCATGCCGGTGACATAGAGCGCGACGCCCGTGGTGTACCAGCCGGGCCACCATGGCCTGGCCCGGACCATCTTGGCCTGGGCGGCGCGGATCTCGTGGAGGCTGTGCGCGGCGTCCTCGGGGCTGATGTACGCGGCGTCTTCCGGGCTGGCGCTCATGGAGGTCTCCTCGCTGTTTCCAATATGGAAAGTACTTTCTACTTTCCATCCCGTCAAGTACTTTCCAATCGGATCTATGCGGATGGAACGGCCGATGCCTCCCCGCCGGGCGCGTTAAGGTCGGGCACGTGAGTGAGTCGCGTGCCTGGCCGTCCCTGGTGGTGGCGTCGGCGCTCACTTTGATCTGCGCGGTCGTCGTCGGCGTGTCGGCCGGGGCCGTGGGAGCCGAGCTGACCCGGGGTCCCAGCACCGCCGAGCTGCAGCAGGCGTCGGCGGAGGAGACCGCCCGCCGCTGGCAGGCGTGGCCCGCCGGCAAGATCTTTCCCGCGACCCTGCCCTACATCGCCGAGCAGGGCGGCAAGGAGTACGCCCGCCGGGTCGGCATCTCCTCCCGCACCGACTGCGCGGCCGCCGTGGACGCCGCGCTCAGGGGCGCGCTGAAGGCGGCCCGCTGTCAGGCCGTGCTCCGGGCGACCTATCTGGACGCGCTCCAGGGCGTGGTGGTGACCGTCGGCGTCGCGGCCTTCCCCGACCAGGCGTCCGCGCTCGCCGCCCGCGCCGCGTTCCCTCCCGGAGGCGTTCCCTCGCCCGGCCTGCGGGCCCTGGCCTTCCCGCAGAGCGTGGCCGACCGGTTCACCGCCGCCGCCCGCCAGGCGTCCTCTCTGGCGCAGGCCGGGCCGTACCTGGTCCTCACCACGGCGGGCCAGGTCGACGGCAGGCCGGCCCGCTCGGTCGGACACCAGCGCTCCACGATCTTCGCCTTCACCTCCGACCTGGAAGAGCGCGTCCTGACCACGCTGGCCACCCCGGCGCGGCCCGACTGCGCGGGAAAGGACTGGCAGTGCTGAGCGGGGCCGCCGCGCGCCGGGGCGCCGCGCCCGCCCTGGCGGCGGTCCTCACCGTCGCCCTCGCGTCCCTCCTCGCCGCCGTCCTCCTGGCGGGGCCGGCGACGGCCGACCAGGTGCGCGGCAGCCAGCGGCAGGTGCTGCGCACCCTGGACGTGGCCGACGCCTGGCGGGTCACCAGGGGGGCCGGAACGACGGTCGCCGTGCTCGACTCCGGCGTCGACCCCCGCCACCACGACCTGGCCGGCTCGGTGATCACCGGACCCGACCTCACGGTGGGGGCCAACCCCCGCGGAGTCAGGCCGCGCCGCCTGCACGGCACGTACATGGCCTCGCTGATCGCCGGGCACGGGCACGGTCCCGGCAACTCCGACGGGGTGATCGGGGTCGCGCCCGCCGCCAAGGTGCTCTCCGTGCGGGTCATCCTGGAGGACGACGAGCCGGGGTTCCACGACTTCAACTCGCAGGCCCGGTTCGAGAACGTCGTCGCGCGCGGCATCCGGTACGCCGTCGACAAGGGCGCGGACGTCATCAACATGTCGATCTCCAAGGACCAGCCGACCCGGCAGGAGCGCGCGGCGATCCGGTACGCCATCTCCAAGGGCGTCGTCCTGGTGGCCGCGGCCGGCAACGACGGAGCGGGGCGCAAGGACGGCCCGTACTCCTACCCGGCGTCGCTCCCGGGCGTGATCTCGGTGGCGGCGGCGGACCGCGGCATGCACAAGGCGTCGTTCTCCAACCGCAACTCCCTGGTCCTGCTGGCGGCGCCCGGCGTGGACGTCTTCGGCGCCGGGCCCGGCGACCAATACTGGGTCGGCAGGGGCACCTCGCAGGCGACGGCGCTCGTCTCCGGCGTGGCCGCGCTGATCAAGGCGAGGTATCCGCGGATGTCGCCCGCGCTCGTCGCCCAGGCGCTCACGACCGGCGCCACGCGCAGGCCCTCCCGCGGCTACGACCCCGGCATGGGGTTCGGGGTGGTCAACGCGGCGCGCGCGCTCACCGAGGCGGCCAGGCTCGCACGCCATCGCCACATCGCCTCGGGGCCCGGCGTCCAGGATCCCGACCTGCCGATGTCCACCGGTCTGGAGTCCGCTCCCCTCACGCCCGTGCAGGTGGTGCGCCGCGACACGAGCATGATCACCGTGTACGGCGGGGTCGCACTGGCGGCCACGGCGGGCGCCGGCGCGAGCCTCGCCGCGATGGTCTGGCTCATACGGCGGGCCCGGCGCGGGAGGGAACACGACCCGACCCGAGAGCCACAAGGCGACCGGCGGCAGCGAGCGCCGACGTAGCATCGAAGTATGTCGCCTGAGGAGCCACGGCCGCGGCCGGTGACGCCCTGGCCTGCGCGCGCCGGAGGTGCGCGCAGCACGGGCCGGCTCCACGCGGGCGGTGGCGCCGCCGGGAGGGGATCCCGGCCGTGGGTCGGCGCCCGCTCGCGCAGCGCGAGCGTCCAGGCGGCCATGGAGCGCGAGGAACTCGAGCGCGGCATCCGCTTTCGATCCCTGTTCCTGCTGATCATGGGCACGATCCTGGCGATCGCCGCGACCAACGTGCTGCTCGGCGTGGTGGGGGTGCTGCAGGAGACGCGCTCCCGGCCCCTGACGGTCGCCGAGCGGGCGCAGTACGCCGAGCAGGACGTCGCGCGGCGCTGGCACGCCTGGCCGGCCGACACCGTCTTCCCCGCGCAGGTGGAGTACCTCGGCCTTTCCCGGGTGCGGCAGTCGGCCCGGCGCGTGGGCATCGCCCCGGAGGCGCCGTGCGCGTCGGTCGTCGATCCCTCCGTGGCCGCGGTGCTGCGGCAGCACCGCTGCCGCACGATGCTGCGCGCGACCTATGTCGACCAGACCTCGACGTTCGTGGTGACGGTGGGGGTGGCCGTGCTGGCCGACGAGGAGGCCAGGGTCAACACCGCGGCCGACCTGCCCGTGGACGACCGCGTGGGCGTGCGCCCGGTGGCGTTCCCCGGCACGGTCACCGACGGTTTCGGGGCGGCCCAGCGCCAGCGCACCGCCTGGATGGGCGCCGGGCCCTACATCGTCTTCTCCACCGCCGGGTACGCCGACGGACGCCCCCGTGCCGCCGTCGCGCCAGAGGAGATCATGCACAGCGAGCTGTGGCCGACCGCCCAGTCGATCGCCGGGCACATCGCCCGCGGCCTGGCCGCTCCGCCGGAGATCCCCCGCTGCACCCAGGGGAACGTGTGTTGAGGGCGGCGAGCGCCATGGGCGCGGCGCTCGCGCTCGTCGGCCTGCTCGCGGGGCCGGTGACGGCGCAGGACGTGCGCGACCGGCAGCAGTGGGTGCTCGACGCGATCAACGCCGATCGGGCGTGGAAGGTCACCCGTGGTGCCGGGGTGACCGTGGCCGTGCTCGACAGCATCGTCGACACCTCGACGCCGGTGCTGAAGGGCAAGGTCACCGTCGCGCCCGACATGCGCTCGAGCCTGTTCGACGAGGAGCCCTCCGCCACCGGATTGCACGGCACGGCGATGGCCTCCTTGATCGCGGGTTCGGGGCGCGACGGGGGGCTGTCCGGCGTGGCGCCGGACGCGCGCATCCTGTCGGTTCCGGTGATCTCCGAGACGAACCCTGAGAACAACGTCGTGGAGCCCGACGACGGCCTCGGGCTGCCGACCGAGAGCCCGCTGTCGAGGGCGTTGCGCTATGCGACCGACCACGGGGCCCAGGTCATCAGCATGTCGCTCGGGGAGTACGCCACGCAGCGCTCCGATCGCCAGGCGGTCGCGTACGCGCTGGCGCGCGGCGTGGTCCTGGTGGCGGCCGTGGGCAACGACGGCGACTCCGCGGCGGCGCGCAGGCTCGGCACCTCGTTCTGGAGCTTCCCGGCGGGCTATGCCGGGGTGATCGGCGTCGGCGCGGTGGACAAGCAGGGCAGGCCGGCGCAGTTCAGCAGTGACAACCTCTCGGTTCTGGTCGGCGCGCCGGGCGTCGCCGTTCCGGCGGCGATTCCGGGGGGCGGCTACCAGGACGTGGAGGGGAGCAGCGCCTCGACGGCGCTGGTCGCGGGAGTCGCTGCGCTAATAAAAGCGGAATATCCCAACTTGACTCCTGAATTGGTCGCCCGCGCTCTCGCATCCAGCGCGCGGAGCCGGCCCGAGGCCGGTTATGACGACAAGGTGGGATTCGGCGTCGTGGACGCGGCGGCCGCCCTCACCCGCGCCGGCGAACTCGTGGGATACCGGAGTTCGGTCGCCGTGCGGGACGGCCTCCATTTCGGAAACGGCACGGCGGCGCCCGCGCCCACACCGCCCGGGCCCGATCCTGTGCGACTCTGGGTCTACGGCGCGGGCGTCCTTCTCGGGCTCGGGGCCTTCGGCACCGCCGTGGTCGTGCTCACCCGGCGATCAGAACGGCAATGATCACATGACGGATGCGATCGGAGCGCTTTTTGGCCGCCGTTCGGCGGCATTTCGGATGCGGTCTGACCGAACTCCGCTTTTCCCGTACCAGGGAACGGTAAAGGTTCGCTAGGGTTCCCGTCTCGTGGGATACGAGTTGCGCGTACAACGCGAATCGCCGCTCGCCTACGCCGAGCTCACGAAGGTGACGGCGTCGGCGGACGCCGGCCTGGAACTGCGCGGAACGCCGGAGGACGGCGCGGTCTTCGCGCGCCACGGCGACGCCGAGCACGCCATCGCCATCTGGCGGGGGCGCCTGTTCGGGGAGCCGACCTCCGACTGGCAGGTCGCCCAGCTGGCGCGCCTGGCCGGGCTGATCGGCGGCAGCCTCGTCGGCGAGGACGGCGAGACGTACGGCATCCGCGAGGGCATCGTCGAGCAGGTGAACGGGGAGGCGACCTACGAGTTCGGCAAGGTCGAGGAGATCCTCTCCCTCGGCCCCGCCCAGTGGAGCACGTGACCGGCGACCCGAACCCCTTCGCCGAGCGGGTGCTCGACCTGGTCGAGCGCATCCCGCCGGGAAAGGTCATGGCCTACGGGGACATCGCCGAATACCTCGGTGAGGGCGGCCCGCGGCAGGTCGGCCGGGTGATGTCCACCTGGGGTGGCGGCGTGCCCTGGTGGCGCGTCGTGCGCGCGGACGGCAGCCCCGTCCAGGGACACGAGAGCAGCTGCCTGTCCCATTGGAGGCAGGAGGGCACGCCCATGAGAGGCGAGCGGGCCGACATGCGCCACGCCCGATGGCACGGTGATCACCGGTGAGTTCACAGTAAGTCGCATTACCATTCCAGGTACGCCCCTTGCGGTCCGACTGGAAAGGCGGTGCCTCCCCGATGGCCACCGGTGCCACGCCTGCGCGGACCGGCGACATCGTCGCCGACCGGCTGCGGGCCGCCCAGGACCTCTATGACAGGGGAGAGCCGCTCGACGCCCTGATCGCGGCCGTCCACGCCGCGGGGCTGACCCGCGCCGAGCGCCGCAGGCTGCACTACGAGGCGCTCAACGGGCCCCTGGCCCTGCGCCTGGAGACCGCCGCCCGCAGGGACGCCACCCGCCTTCGGCACGCCATCGACCTGCTGCGCGACTACCTCGCCGAGGTCGGCTCCTCGGTCAAGCGCAGCCTGCCGGTCGCCCGCCGGCTCGCCTACCACCTCATCGAGCACCGCGACCCGAGGGCCCTCGCCGAGGGCGACGAGCTCGCGGGCCTGGTCGCCGCCACGGCCGAACCGTCCAAAAGGGTGCGCCGCGGCCTCGCCTGGTACGCCGACCTGCCCGTCAACGCGCCGGCCTCGCTGTTCCGCCTGCGCGGGTCCGACCTGGTCCCGGTGACGGAGGTCGCCGACGTCTCCTGGCACGACGGCCGGCTTCGCGTCACCGGCCACGCCTACCTCATCGGGCTGTCGGTGCGCAGCCGGCGTCTCAACCGCGCGACCGTGGTCCTGCGCGGCCCCCGCTGGGTGCCGCCGATCGCGGCCCGCACCCGCCGCGTCTACCGCCCGCAGGCCACCCACGACGCCGGCGAGCCGGGCTGCAACTACGACTGGGCCGGGTTCGTGGCCGAGATCCGCCCGTGGTCGCTGCGCTGGCGGGTGGCGATCCGCGCGGCCGTCCACGGCGCCCAGCGACTGCTGCGCGGCCGGCCGGCGGTTCCCGACACGACCACCTGGCGCGCCGACATCGTGATCTGGAGCCGGGGCGCGCGGGCCACCGGCGCCCTGCGCGGCCCGGTCATGGGCCGCACCGAGCGCCCGCCCGGGCTGGCCGTCCGTCCCGGCTGGTGGGTGCGCCCCGCGTGGACCTCCGACCGGGCGCTGCAGATCGTGCTCCAGCCGACCCGGGCCGAGCTCACGGGCGTGACGCACGACGGCGGCGACCAGATCGAGCTGGCGGGCTTCCTGCCGGGCACGACGGTCACCAAGGGCAGGGCCCGCCTCGGCGGCCATCGCATGGCGGCCGACTTCACCCCGGCCGAGGGCGGCACCCGCTTCTCGGTGGCGCTCGCCGTGCCCGCGCTGATGAAGGAGCGCGATGCCCGCAGGCTCTGGATCGAGCCCAAAGGAGATCCCGCCGCACCGGTCATGATCGACGACGACGCCGAGACGCGCGTCGGCCTGGACCGCCGTGAGGTCACCGTGCTGCGCGACCGCCGCGACCGGGTGGTGGTCTCGGCGCACCGAGTCTGGCCGGTCATCACCTCGGCCCAGTGGGGCGACGACGGCGTCCTGACCCTCTCGGGCACCTACCCCGACCCCGACCCCGGGCAGCGTGAGCTGGTGCTGCGCCAGCGTGCCGGCCTGACCTACCGCCTGCCGCTCGACCGCTCCGGGCCCGCGTTCTCCGTGCGCATCCCGCCCGGGGCGATGCCGAGGTTCGGCGGCACGGTGGCGCTGGCGTCGGGCACCTGGAGCCTGTCGGTGGCGGGCGGCAAGGGCACGACCGCGCCCCTGCGGGTGGACCACCCCTTGCTCGACACCCTGGACGAGGGCGTCCACATCGTGGGCGACCGGGAGTACCGCCTGGTGGCGACACGGTTCGACGTGCCCGTGCTGGTGGCCGCCGAACGCCTGCCCGACGACGAGAAGGGGGCGAGCGGCCTGTGGGCGCTGCGCAGGGTGCACTACCCCGCCGAGCGGCGCCGCGAGCTGCGTGAGGCGACGGTGTACGTCTCGTTCGACGGCCGGTCGTACTCCGACAACGCCAGGGCGGTCTACGAGGAGCGGCTGCGCCGGGGCGACGACCGCGAGCACATCTGGGTCGTCAAGGACGGGGCGTTCGTGCCGCCGGACTCCGCCGCTCTGGGTTCAGGCCCGGGCATCGTGCCTACGGTGGTGCGCGAGGGCAGCCGCGAGCACTACACCGCGCTGGCCCGGTCGCGCCACATCATCACCAACACCATGCTGCCGCAGTGGTTCCGCGCCCGCGAGGACCAGATCTGCGTGCAGACCTGGCATGGCACGCCGCTCAAGCGCGTCGGCGGTGACCAGCGCCACATGTCGCGCGAGCCGAGGCCGGCCGCGTGGTACCGCCAGGCCGCCGAGGTGGCCAACTGGGACCTGCTGGTCACGCAGAGCCCGTGGGCCTCGGAGGTGCTGCGCCGCGCCTTCGGGTACGGCGGCGAGATCCTGGAGCCGGGTTACCCGCGCAACGACGTGCTGACCTCGCCCGAGCGGGCCGAGCTGGCGGCGGCGGTGCGGCGCAGCCTCGGCGTGCCGGCGGGCAAGCGGGTGGTGCTGTACGCCCCGACCTGGCGTGACGCGGACCGCAGGAGCGCTTCGGTGCGGCTCGACCTGGCGGAGGCCAGGCGGGTGCTCGGCCGTGACCACGTGCTGCTCGTCCGCGGGCACATGATGCAGGCGCCGCCGGTGTCCCCCGGGCTGGTGGTCCCTGGGCCGGCCTCCCTGGTCCGGCCAGGGCCGATGAGCAGGGAGTATCCCTTCGCCCTCGACGTCACGACATATCCAGACATGGCCGATCTGCTGCTGATCGCGGACGTGCTGATCACCGACTACTCCTCGGTGATGTTCGACTTCGCGGTGACCCGCCGCCCGATGGTCTTCTTCGGCTACGACCTCGACCGCTACCGCAACACCCGCGGCCTCTACCTCGACCTGCGCACCCAGGCCCCCGGCCCGCTGCTGGCCGAGGGCGGCGACGTGATCGAGGCCGTACGCCTGATCGACGCGCTCTCCGGCGACTACGCCGACCGCTACGAGGACTTCGTGCGCACCTACGCTCCCCGGGACGACGGCAAGGCCACCGCGCGCCTCGTCGACCACGTCTTCACGGCCTCACCCGAGCCGCCCCCCGTCCTGCGCAGGCCGGCCCGATGACCGTCCCGATGGGCGTGCTCCTCGCCTGCCTGGCCGTCCTCGTGCTCGCCGGGGCCGTGGCCCTGCTCGTCCGCCGGCGGGGCCGCCCCGCGACGGGCCGCCGCACGCCACGTCCGGGGCGGCCGCCGCGGCGCGGGGCACCGCCGCCGGGGCGCAAGAGCCGTCCCG